>NZ_JBHVUY010000001.1:457422-1792307 GCF_042883865.1 Paenibacillus sp. NPDC058174 | reverse complement strand
CCGCCAGTACTCGAAAAATCACACATTAGTTGGCCGTTAGCTAACTAAACTTCGCTAAACCGGCGCAATGGAGCAGGCTGAACGACTACAGCGAAGCAAGTTCGCAAATCAGCGAACCAAACTTCGCTATTCCGGCGGAATCAAGCAGGCGGAGCGGCAACAGCGAACCTATTTTCGCTAACCGCGAACCTAGGTTCATGAGTAGCGAAGCTAGGTTCGCTGTAAAAAGGACGAGGGCTTGCCAGCTCCCGTGTAGCGAACCTGTCTTCGCAAAATAGCGAAACAGGTTCGCTACAGCAAGATCAATCGTCTTTAGCACATAAGTGAAGGGCACGTTCGCTCTAGCTAGTGTAAAATCATTATCATACAAGGCAAATATATGCATCTATTGGACAAATACTATGTATGACTATCTAAAATTAGTAAAAGATGGTATCGACTTTTACACGGAAGAATTATCGTTACAGCCGCATTGAAGTGGAGATGACATAGGAGCTGAATAAGCCTTGCTATATGAAGTATGGAAGGAGGGCTGTATGTGATCATTCGAACAGAAGGTCTGCAGGATTATGAGGCGGTTTATGCGCTGCATGACGCCGCTTTTGGCAATCGGGATGAGGAATCCCAACTGGTGGAGAGGATCAGGAAATCAGATTGTTTTGTGCCCGAGCTGTCGATTGTAGCGGAGCAGGATGGGGAAATCGTCGGTCACCTGTTAATTAGCCGAGCAGACTTGGTTGAACAAGAGCTGCGGCAAGAGGTCATGGTGCTGGCGCCTCTGGCGGTTAATCCCGCTTTTCAAAAACAAGGCATCGGCAGCGCGTTAATGCAAGAGGGACTGAGCAGATGCCGCGCCATGGGATACGGACTTGTGTTGTTAATTGGACATCCGGCGTACTACCCGCGTTTTGGTTTTAAACCGGCGGTTGGGCTCTCGCTAAAGCAATTCGACGTACCGGCCGAGATTTTTATGGTAAATGAGCTTATCGAAGGGGCATTAAGCCGTGCAAAAGGGGAACTGATATATCCGCCTGCTTTTTTTGGTTAAGGTTGCGCGACCGCTACAGAAAACAAATTCTGAGCATGCCGAAAGCAAGGTAAGTTAAGGTAAGTTAAGGTGCGAAGCTACTATGAGAACCTAGAAGGAACTTAATGAGAACCAAAAACCCCAACCAAAAATCCAACTTAATATCCGAACCAAACAACGCAAATTCCGCTTCAACAGCGGCAGGAGCGTTGTTTTTTTGCATCAACACAGGTTGTCTTTATCCTTCTCCTTAAAAACATTGCGGATCACATCGCCCCGGCTAATGATGCCGACCAGAACGCCGTTGCGTTCGACGGGCAGCTTTTTAATATGTTTTTCCCCAAGCAGGGCGGCAACATTCTCGACTTCCTCATTCCAGGCAACGGTAATGACCTTCCGCTTGGCGATGTCCATCACATTCGACTCCAGCAGCTTGGAAGCGCGTTCATCGAATTTGTCATAATCGCCCCTGAGAATAGCCATGTAATAGAAGTTGTTGATGACCAGATCTTTATGCTTCCCGATGTAACGCATAATATCCCCGTCACTAATGTAGGCGACGATTTCATTCCGGTCATTCACGATGGGCAGACCGCTGATCTGATATTTGATGAATTTTTCAACAACATCTCTGACGAGGTCGTATTCCTTCACTTTGTAGACTTGTCTGATCATGATCTCGTGAGCCTGCATCGGTGTTCCTCCCCGTGATTGGCCTTCATAATGAATGAAGTAATTGTAGAGTAAAATAGCACAGCCCACAGGGCTAGTCAACTTCAATTTCACTGCTGTCAAAGTACGGTTTATTCCAGTTGTTTTAGGAGTAAAGTTGTTTTATAATAAAAATATAGATTGGCAACCTATCTAATTTGGCTGCATTAGATTTTTGCCAAAGGCACACCAATTAATCTGCAGGAAGAAGGGAATCATCATGGAGCATTTAACGCAGAAGAAGAAAATTACGATTATGATTGCACTCATGGCAGCCATGCTCTTTGCGGCGATCAACCAGACGATCGTCAGCACGGCGATGCCGCGCATCATCGCGATTCTGGGAGGAATGGAGCTTTACTCCTGGGTTATTACCATTTATATGTTAACGTCAACGATCGCGACTGTGCTAGTTGGCAAGCTTTCGGATATTTACGGCCGGAAGCCGTTTCTCCTATTTGGTATCGTCGTCTTTATGATCGGCGCATTTATGTGCGGTACAGCAAATGACATTTATCAGTTAATTACGTACCGGGGGATTCAAGGCATAGGCGGCGGCATTCTCATGTCGGCAACCGTTACAGCCGTTGGGGACTTGTTCGCACCGCGCGAGCGGGCGAAGTGGACCGGCATTATGATGGCCGTGTTTGGCTTCTCCAGCGTACTTGGACCAACATTAGGCGGATTCATGGTCGATCACATGGCTTGGAAGTGGATTTTCTGGATCTTCCTGCCGCTCGGTATTGTAGCGTTGGCCATGATCTGGACAATGTTTCCAAAAACGAAAAAAGCGGAGGCCGAATCGATCGACTTCTTGGGCATGCTGTTCTTATCGTTAGCTATTATCTCTTTATTGCTGGGCTTTTCTTGGGCAGGCAGCAAATTTGAATGGGCCTCCTTCGAAATTATCGGTCTGCTTAGTGCAGCCTTCGTGTTTATGGGGATACTCATTCTAGTGGAATGGAAAGCGAAAAGTCCGGTGCTTCCGCTCTCCATGTTCAAGAACGGCATCGTGACCGTGTCCAATGCTATCGGTTTCCTGATGAACGCCGGGATGATGGGCGCGATGATGTATTTGCCGTTTTTCGTACAAGGGGTAAAAGGCATTTCGCCTACGACCTCCGGTTTCGTGAACATGCCGATGTCTATTGCTATGATCGTGCTCAGTACGCTAGCCGGCCGCTGGATCTCCAAATCCGGCAAGTATAAAAGATATGCCCTCATCGGAATGCCATTTATGGTTGCCGGCATGCTAATGATGGCATTCATGAATAGTATTGGAGTAGCGGTTGCGAGCATGATCGTATTCGGTATCGGACTGGGCATTTCGATGCCGGTGTTCACGCTAACGGTTCAAAATGCTGTCGCTCCATCGGAGCTTGGCGTTGCGACCGCCGCGTCTACGCTGTTCCGCAACTTGGGCGGTACGATCGGTATCGCGGTTCTGGGAACGATTATGAATACAACGATGAGCAGCAAGCTGAAGGATGCCGTCGCATCGGGGCAAGGTCCGGACCTGTCCAAGCTTGATCCGGAGACGGCACAGCAATTTGCCGGATTTCTGAATCCGCAGCTGCTGCTTAATCAGCCAATGCTGAAGGAGCTGCAGTCGAAGCTGCCGGATTCGATTCTTACATTGTTTAATCAGACGATCGAACTGCTTCGCAGCGTATTAAGCGACACATTAACCGTCGTATTCCTGTCCGGAATGATACTGCTTGTTGTTGCATTTGTGCTTGTGTTCTTCCTGAAAGAAATTCCGCTGCGTTCCTCGAACGCTCCACAGGCGGAAGCCGCAGCTGCCGAGGAGACCGTTAAGAAACCGGCTCTTCAATAACATTCATGTCAATTAAAAATGCGCTATTCGCGGATTGTACTCCGGATAGCGCATTTTTTACAAGTCATCTTTGAAGTCTCTTTGTGCCTGATCGGTATATTGAAACACTTGATCAAGAATCTGAATCAGATTCTCGCTTTGCTCATGACCCAAATGCTCGATTAAGCCGGCAAAAAAAGATTGATAACGCTCCTTGAGCTTCTGTGCGATCTCTTCGCCTTTTGCCGTTAGCTTTAAGTAAAAAATCCGGCGGTCGTTCTGATCCGCTTCCCGCTCAATATATCCTTGGGCAATCAAGCTATTGGCCATTTGGGTTACAGTCGGGGAAGTGACGAGCAGCCGTTTGCTAATTTCCGATACGGTTGCGCCTGTATTGTTTTTTCTGGCGCTGTCGATGATGCATAGAAGAACGCGAACCTCGCTCGCTTTAATGCCCCACATCGATTGTTTGCGCCATTCCGCTTTGCCGAAACGCTGGAAAGCTTCCATCATACGCGTGACAAATTCGTAATTCTGTTCTTCCGTCATGGGAGACCTCCACAAAAGTCTTTCTATAAGTCATTATAGTGAAGAAAAAGCAAACCAGTCAAACGAGCATTCACGCGAAAGCAGCAAGCTTAGGCTTGCCGGAGCAGTTGTGGCAGGTAATGCAGCAGCTTCTCCGACGTGTATCCGTCACCGCTGTTCCATTTGGAATCAATCAGGTAGACATGCCCGTTACGGGCGGCTGGGAGAAGGCTCCATGCCGGACTTGCAAGCAGCTCATCCATCGCTTGACGGGAATCGGACTGGCCCGGTACGAGCATAAATATCCGGTCTCCTGCGTACTGTTGAACCTTATGCTCGGCAATTTCCTTGTAGGCTCGGCCGGCGTCCAGCATGTCCTGCACTTTGGCGACAGGCTTGAATCCTTGCGGATGGTATAGGCTGACGGCCAGACCTATACTGCCCATAACGAATAGTCGTCTGCCGCGATGATAGATCAGGACAGTAGCGCTTTCGCCAGGATGAATATCGTCACGCAGCTCCTGCCACATCTGATTCATGCCGTTTTGATACTGCTCCAGCCAATGCATCGCCTCACGCTCACGATTTAGCCATTTGCCTAAAGTCGGCAGCCGTTCACCAAGAGGCGCCCAGCTATCATAGGACAGGGTAGGCGCAACAGCCGACATTGCGGCATATTCCTGTTCGCTGCTTGTGCTAATAATCAGGTCAGGCTCAAGAGCAGAGGCAGCCTGAATGTTGAAAGGGCTGCCGACGTCCGGCAGCGGCGAAGCTATTTTCCAGACAAGCTCCTCGGATGCATTAAGAATGGAGCAGCCAACGGGAGTTAAGCCAAGAGCAAGCATATCGCCAAGCGCTTCCCCATAAAAGATGATCCGTTCCGGGGATGGAGGGATGCTGACCTTATGGCCTCTCCAGTCCATCACGATGTCGCTTCCTTTCATGGATAAAGCATACTGCCGGGGCGCAACACCGCTGAATTGACGAAATCTTCGGCTGTAGTAGTATTCATCCTTAAAGCCTACCCGTTCCGCGATATCGCGAAGCGGCGCATCGGATTCAATCAGCCATTTCTTGGAGTGCTCAATGCGCAGCTCAGCCAAATAATCGAGCGGACGTTTTCCCGTTCGTTCCTTGAACAGAGACGTATACTGCCAAGCCGGCATTTCTGCCATGTCCGCCAGCGCTTTGACGGTGATGTGCTCCATATAAAACTGCTCGAGGTAACGCAACGTTTTATCGATCATAGAGTCCTTGCCGATAGATGGCTGCTGCAGGGGCAGCGCCATTAAATACAGGAACAGCTCCTGAAAACAAGCCTGCCGCTGAAGAGCCCCGTAGCTGCCGGTTTGCCGATTGGCGTCTTTAAGATTCAGAAGCAGCTCTTGCAGCTGTGAGACGGGAGGAGCGGGCAGCTCGATCAAGTCCCCTGTCAAATGTCCGGAGTAAGGAACCGGAGCCTTGCCTTGATTCCGCTGAAAAGCTTCAAAATAACTGCAGCTGTAGCGAATGCACTGGCTGTCGCCGTTATCGAATTGAAAGGAGGCCTCAGGCGGAAGCAGGAAACAGCTGTCCGGCTCGTAGGTGTAATAATGATGGTTCAAATAAATTGTACCTGCACCTTGTTCAATAATAAGCAGACAATGAAAGGAAGTAATTTGTTCTTCACTTGTTATGCCCGGCGGGATCGTGAACGAGTCCATATGGGAAAAATACAGCATGAGGCTGCGGAATAGGTCAGAGTGAGCAGTGCTGGAGGGCATCATCATTCCTCTTTTCTTACAAATGATAATTGAGAACTATTATCATTTATTATAGAGAAATAAATACGGTCTTTCAACCGGAGTTGAAAGACCGCAGCCTTATCGATTATTTGAGCAGTTGCTTAGGAAGCTCTTGCGTTAGCCATTCGCGGGACTTGGCATCGCTTGTCGCTTTCATAATGTCGAATTCATACACCTTGCCTGCTTGAACGGCGGGCAGCTTTTTCCAGATTGTACTATTCATTAATTCATTGGACTCGTTCCGTGCATCGGAGGCAACTGGAGTTAGGATGAACAAGCGGTCACCAGCGATTTCAGGAAGTACTTCGTTCGAAATTTCTACGAATCCTTGGCCTTCCTCGATCATTTTTGCTACTTGAGGAAGGGGCGTAAAGCCGTTTTTCTCATAAATAAATTGCGGAAGCCCCGCTCCTGCCATGACGAACAATCTTTTTCCAGGATACATTGTCAGGACGGTAGCCGTTTCGCCCTCCTTCAACCCGTTCTCTCGCAGCGTTTTCCACATCTCGTCTGTTGTTTTATGGTGAGCGGCGATCCAGTCTTCCGCTTCTTGTTTTTTGTTTAATAAATCTCCTAGTGTACGCATGCGATCGTCAAGCGAAGCGAAGGTATCGAAGGTGACGGTCGGCGCTATTTTCGCTAGCTGCCCGTATTGGGCTTCATCAGCATTGGAGAAAATAATTAAATCCGGATTAAGAGACATTGCTTTTTCAGGCTCGATCGGAAAACCTACATCAACGGCATCCGGCAAAAGGTTCTCATACACCGCACCGGTTATATCAGTCGTGCCAATCGGTATAATGCCAAGCGCAAGCAGATCACCTGTTGTTTCTCCGTGGTAAATGACACGCTGCGGATTAACCGGAACCTGTACAGTATGTCCCGTCCAGTCGGTAAATTCCCGTGTTGCAGATTCATTTTGCGGAACGGTTGTTTCTGCTGGAGCTGTTGTAGCAGATGGTGTTTCAGGAGCAGCCGTATTCGTGTTGTTAGCGCTGCAGCCCATTAATAAGGATCCTGTAATAGTAAAAGCAGCAAGCAGGGTGACGATTGTTTTTATTCTTTTCAATGTAAGTCCCTCCAACAAAGTTGTACTGATTTCTAGATAATGATAATCATTATCGATATACGTCATCATAATGGAATGCGAATCATAGCTCAATGGATAAATCTAAATCAGCACTTTTATTTTGTACAAAAGCAAAAGGAGCATCTCGTTCCTTTTCGCTATCCTATAGTATAATAAATCCATTACTTAGATGATTGGAGTGGTAACCGCAATGAAACGCAATCGGCTTGGCTCCTCGGAGCTGTATGTTGGAGAAATCGGGCTTGGCTGTATGTCGCTTGGGACAGAGAAACAAAAGGCGATCGCACTTGTACATGAAGCGTTGGAGCGGGGCGTCAATTTTCTGGATACCGCCGATCTGTACGAAGACGGGCTAAACGAAGAAATCGTGGGCGAAGCGATTCGCAGCAGCGGCTGCAACCGCGATGATATCATTATTTCCACGAAGGTCGGCAATCGCCGGATTCCTGGGCAGGAAGGATGGGTATGGGATCCTTCCAAAGCTTACATACTGTCCTCGGTGAAAGGCAGTCTTAAGCGTCTTGGCGTCGAATATATCGATCTGTACCAGCTGCATGGCGGGACGCTTGAGGATCCCATTGATGAGACCATCGAAGCCTTTGAGCAGCTTAAGCAAGAAGGAGTCATTCGTGAATATGGCATATCCTCGATCCGTCCCAACGTGATTCGCGAATATGCGTCTCGTTCCGGCATCGTGAGCGTGATGAGCCAATACAGTCTGCTGGACCGCAGACCGGAAGAAACGGTGCTGCCGCTATTGGAGGACAAAGGCATCGGCTTGATCGCTCGCGGGCCGGTAGCCAAGGGTATCCTGTCAGCAAATGGACGTATCCGCACGGAAAAAGGGTACTTGGACTACTCTTCAGAAGAACTAGCAGCACTTCATGATGAGCTTGCTCAGCTAGCCAAGGATGGCAGAAGCTTGAGCCAGCTGGCTATTCGCTATTCGCTGTCTCATCCTGCTGCAGCTGTAACAATCCCTGGAGCCAGCTCGCGGGAGCAGCTTCTGCATAATATTGAAGCTGGTGAAGCGGAGCCGCTGACGCCGGACGAGCTGAAGCATTTGCACCGCTTAACGAAAGGTAATGTGTACGAGCAGCACCGGTAGAATGAAGGGGCAAGACGGAAGCCGATGACGGAATGTCGTCGGCTGCTTCCGTCTGTTCCATTCCCGGGAATGACTGCCGCTGCAATCGTATAAAATAAGTCGGATGAATGTCCGGCAACAACAAGAGAGAGAAGAGGGAATAACGTGGAAATGATGCTCGCCATACTGGCAATCATTACGCTTATCGGAATTTCACATGTTCTGAACCGCATTGTGCCGTTCATTCCCGTTCCGATTATTCAAATCGCACTCGGCGTCCTGCTTACTTTTCTGCCGACAGAGATGCACATTCCGCTTGATCCGGAGCTGTTCATGGTATTATTCATTGCGCCGCTGTTATTTAATGACGGAAAGGTAACGCCGAGGGATGAGCTATGGAAGCTTCGTGCCCCGATTCTGCTGCTGGCGGTAGGGTTAGTGTTCGCAACGGTTCTAATCGGAGGTTATACGATTAATGCCTGGATTCCGACCATACCGCTTGCAGCCGCATTTGGACTTGCAGCTATTTTATCGCCAACCGACGCTGTTGCGGTGTCCTCAATGTCAGCCAGAGTGCATTTGCCGAAAAAAATTCACCGGCTGCTGGAAGGCGAAGCGTTAATGAATGACGCATCCGGACTTGTTGCCTTCAAGTTCGCGGTCGCGGCGACGGTTACAGGCGCATTTTCAATCTGGAAAGCATCCTTTAGCTTCTTCGTAATAGCGGTTGGCGGGCTATTGTTTGGTGCATTTCTAGGGCTCGTCATCATTTGGATTCGGGCGATGCTTCGCCGTTTTGGCATGGAAGATGTAACGGTGCATATGATGCTTGTTATCGTTACACCGTTTTTAATTTACATTTTAGCCGAGGAGCTGGGGGTGTCCGGCATTCTCGCAGCCGTTGCAGGAGGAGTTATTCACGCTGTTGAACGGGATAAAATCCGCCATGAGGAAGTGGAGCTGCGGGTCGTCTCGGACAGCACATGGTCTGTCATTTTATTCGTACTGAACGGTTTTGTGTTCGTATTGCTTGGTCTGCAAATTCCCGATGTGATGACGGCAATCTTTCAGGATAAAGCCCATAACAATGTACAGGTGGTAGGCTATGTTTTTCTGCTGTACATCCTGTTAATCGTTATTCGCTGCATCTGGGTGTACTTATCCAACCGTTTCGCTAATATTTTCTCGGAAAAGGATCAGGATCAGGAGCGAACCTCATGGCTTTCCATCCTGCTTCTGTCGGTATCCGGAGTACGCGGAACGTTGACGCTAGCGGGGGCGTTTTCCATCCCGCTGTTCCTCGATAACGGGCAAGCTTTTCCTGAGCGGGACTTGATTATATTTCTTGCTGCCGGTGTAATCCTGCTGTCGCTAATTACGGCAAGCATCGCCTTGCCTCTGCTTACTTCGAATGCGGAGAAACATCAGGACGGTGCGGAAAACGATCCTGCCAAAGAGGCGCTGAAGAAGTCGATCAAGGCGGCGATTGCCGCTGCACAGCTCGCTCGTACCGATGAAAACGATCATGCCGCTGCAGCCGTCATTTCAGCCTATAACCAGAAGCTTGCTTCATTGAAATATGCTCATGGTCCGGCGGATAATCAAATGCAGATGCGTGAGGAAGAGCTGGAGCTGCGCCGCTTAGCGATTGAAGCGGAAAGAAAGCACCTGAACAAGCTTGTTGAGGAAGGCGAGGTGAAGCCGGAGGAGTCGAAGCGGATACAAACCTTCCTATCCGGGGTGGAGCTGGTGCTGACGAACCGTTGGCGAATGTTCTGGATGCTGTTGAAGGGTCTGCTGCGTAAGCTGGCAGGTACGGCAAATCCGGATAAAAAGTTTCGTGATCACGCCCTGACCCCGGAAGAGAGGCTGAGGTTCCGCCAAATCCGGATTCGCACCTCAGAAGCGGCCATCGAGGCACTGAAGCAGGCTATTATCGATGAGAATAAAGCGGCGGCTTACAAAGTTATTGCCGGGTATAACCGAAGGCTGGCCGAGCTTCGCAGGCAGCAATCGGCCGACGAGGGCAATGAGCAGTTCGAGGAGCAGAAGAAGGAGCTGCAGCTCGCTTGTATACAAGCGGAGCGCAATCAGCTGCAATGCTTATACGAGCAGTCGGAGCTGTCGCGCAAGCAATTGAACAAGCTGCAAATGATGGTCAGCTACCGCGAAGCAGACATTATTGAAGAAAATGCAGAAGAGGCTTAAACTGAAGAGAATAGATTGTAACAGGGCAGCGGGCATTGTTCGCTGTTCTGTTGCTGTTGGCGAACAATGAAAGCGATAACAGGAGGTTTTATGCGAAAGGTTGAGGTCACTCCTTATCAGAGCTTGTGGGAAGAGCGTTTTAAGGAGACTGCGGTTAAATTGCAGGCTGTGCTGGGCGGGGAAATAATCGAGATCCATCATATCGGCAGTACATCGGTGCCGGGACTGGCCGCCAAGCCGGTTATCGACGTGCTGCCCGTCGTGAAGCATATTAAGCGGATCGATGAGTATGAGGCGGTTATGAGGGAAGAAGGTTATATGCCGAAGGGCGAGAACGGTATTGCCGGGCGGCGTTATTTTGCCAAAGGAGGCGATTGCCGGACACATCATATTCATATTTATGAACATGGCCATGCTCAGATTGCCAGGCATCTTGCTTTTCGCAATTATTTACGCACCCATGCAGAAATTGCGCATACATACGGTCAGTTGAAAATCGAGCTGGCAGCACGGTTTCCCCTCGATATCGACGCATATATTAAAGGAAAAGAAGCCCTCGCGAGTGAGATCGACCGGCAGGCGCTACAATGGTACCGCCTGCAGCTCTCTGAGGATTGATCTGTAATATTGCATTTTCCATATATGAGATAGATTGGTATACTAGAATAGTAGAATTAGAGATGAGGGCGAGGGGGTCCAATTGGAGCTAGTCATTAGAGAGAGGCAGTCTGGCAGCCCGGTTCCTTACGAATTGCTGCTGCTTGCTGATCCGTCCAAGCATATAGTCGATGATTATTTACAGCGGGGCAGCAGTTATATCGCGGAATTAGGCGGAGAAACGGTCGGTATCTACGTGCTGCTGAAGACAAGGCCGGAGACGGTAGAGATTGTTAATGTTGCAGTGAAGGAAGAGCGGCAGGGGATGGGGATCGGCAAAAGGCTTATTTTGCATGCGATTCAGTCGTGCCGGGCAGCGGGGGTCAAAACGGTCGAAATCGGTACCGGCAATTCCAGCCTGCAGCAGCTGGCGTTGTATCAAAAATGCGGGTTCCGCATCGTGTCAGTTGATCTTGATTTTTTTGTCCGTCATTACGAAGAGAAAATTGTTGAGAACGGTATTTGGTGCAGGGATATGATCCGGTTAAGTCTGGATCTTTAAGGGTTCGGCTATGCCGGGAGAAGAGAGGGGATACCTGTGAGCAGAAGACCGATTGTGATTGTGTTCGGGTTTATCGGGCTTCTTGCGGCAGCCCTTTGTCTATCTCTGTATCCTTCTGGCGAGACGAAAGTAATGAAAGAAAATGTCCAAAGCGTAAACGATGAGCTTGTTGCAGCCGATATCCGGCTAGGTATGGGGGAAGAGCAGCTCATTCAGCTCCTTGGTGAGGGGCAATATGTGGAAGGGGTTGGCGGTTATCGGCGGGACTATGATTCAATTAAGCTTCAAGCTGGCATTGCCGGCGACTCGGATCATGAGCTTTTCGGGCGAGTAAGCTATTTGGGATTTTCCAACTCATCCTATTCAATCTATGGAATTCATCCAGGGGTGACTATGGAGCTGTCCCGTGAAATTTTACGAAAACGGGGGTTTAAGTTGTTGACCGAAGACATCTACCGTTCAGGAGAAATTGCAGTTTCGCTCCATGGTGAGAAAGAAGTAGAGTCGGTGCAGTTGTGGTTTGACGATAAGGATCTTCGGGATCGCCAATATTAAATATAGATGAGGTGATGGCGTGAAGTTTGTCCCGCGGCGTGATTTATGGCTTACGATAGTGATCTGGGCAAGTGCGGTCATCCTTCTGGCGAGCGGTGTAACACCGTTGTTTGTGACAGGAACGGGTTTAATTGGAGGAACGATCATTTTTCTGGTTTGTTTTGCGCTCTCTTTCATTGTGTTGTGGGTCTGGTACAGGATCTATTACGTTTTGGACGACAGCGGATTGTTTATCCGAAATGCACCGTTCAGCCGAAAGATAGCGTATGACAATATTGTGAATGTGAAGCCGGTCAAATCCTGGCTGTCGAGCGCGGCGACATCGAGCCGGAGACTTGAGATTTATTACGGCAATTACGATACGATTCATATTTCGCCGCTTGAAGAGGAACGCTTTATGAATGAGCTGCTGCAAAGATGTCCGCAATTAAAATTGAGCCGATGAAGAGAGGCAGGCGTCTGGAACAGCGAAGCAGGTTCGTTAAATTGCGAAGCAGGCTTCGCTAATAGTAGAGGCGAGTGGGCAGGCGGCTGGATAGCGAAGCAGGTTCGTTAAATAAAGAAGCGGCCTTCGCTAATTGTAGATGCGAGTGGGCAGGAAGCCAGGTAGCGAATCGGGTTCGCTATATAGAGAAGCAGGCTTCGCTAATAGTAGAGGCGAGAAGGCAGGCAACTAGAATAGCGAAGCAGCATTCGCTAGTGGTGAACACAGGTTCATGAACAGCGAAATTTAATTCGCTAATGGAAAAAGATCATCAGTTACAAGCTAGTGCAGCGAAATTTGGTTCGCTAAATAGCGAATCGGCTTCGTAAAAATGCCAGGTAGGTGGGGCAAAGGCACAAAGGCAGTTAAGAGTTAAGCGGGACAGAGGACAATGAACCTGACGAGATGTACAGCGTATAAGCGCATTAAGCATACAATGAACACAAAGAGCACGCAGTGCAAAAAAAAAAATTAAGGGCCAGAGAAAGCCCTAAAAGGCCGCTCGCCGCTCGCATTTATTTGACTATTCAGTCATTTTATGATGAACTGGTACTATCATCCAAAGATGATGCGCTACTTCTTTTTCCGCCATAACGACTAACGATGAGGTGACAGACATGACGAAGCAAACATCCCATATTATTGAGAGCTCCTTGCTGGATCTGCTGGAGGAGGAGCATTTTCTGCCGGATTTGCAGGAAGAGAAACGTGTGAAAGCTTTCAGCTCGCTGAAAGCGATTCTATCAACCCCGAACAAAATACAAAAATCATTTTTGAGAGTTGCGCTTGAAAATGGAGAAGTTGTACGTATCCCGGCTTACCGGACACAGCATAACGACACGCTTGGCCCGTATAAAGGCGGCATTCGCTTCCATGAGTCGGTGAACGAGGAAGAAGTGATCAACCTCGCGGCATTGATGACGCTCAAAAATGCGCTGCATGAGGTGCCGTTCGGCGGCGGTAAAGGCGGCGTTGCGATTAATCCTCGTCATTACACGACAAAAGAGCTGTATCAAATTTGTAAAAAATACGTTCAGTATTTTAGTGATATTTTAGGGCCGGACAAGGATATTCCTGCACCTGATGTCGGTACGGGACAGAGAGAAATGGACTGGATGATGAGCGAGTATAAAAGCATTCATCCCGGCCAGCCTTATCTCGGCAGCTTCACCGGCAAAAGCGTACTGAACGGCGGATCTCTCGGCCGCCAGGAGGCGACGGGGAAGGGCGTTTATTTCTCGCTGCGTTACTTGCTGCATGATTATATCCGGGAGAGCCATCAGTTGAACGCGGAATCCCGCTATTTCAATAGAGCTCAGCAGCTGGCGGCAGCATCGCAGCCGCTTAGAATCGCCATTCAAGGGTTTGGCAATGTAGGTTCAGTTGCAGCGCTTGAAGCGTATCAATGCAGCTTTATGAACAATAAAATCGTTGCCGTCAGTGACCGCAATGTTACGCTATATCAGGCGGACGGCTTGAATATACCGGCACTTATCCATTTTGCCAAGGGGAATAAAGGCGACCTTCCGCGTAATCCGGAGGAGCTTGCAGCCGCTGGAGTCGCAGCGATGGTCATGGAGCGGGAAGCGGTTCTTTATCTTGATCTCGATGTTCTAATTCTAGCGGCGCTGGAGGATCAGATTCGGGATGACAACGTGGGTCAAGTGAAGGCGAAGCTGATTGTGGAGGGTGCAAACGCACCGATTACGGGCGAAGCCGATGCCATTCTGTCGCAGATGGGTACGATCGTCATTCCTGATATTTTGGCGAATGCAGGCGGGGTTATCGTCTCCTACTTCGAGTGGCTGCAGGGCCGCGAGACGTTGTTCTATGGGGAGGACGAGGTGTTCGAGCTGCTGCTGAGCAAGATGAAGAAGACGATGAACGCAGTGTTCCCGGCATTTTTCCGGACGCAAAAGCCGCTCCGTCAAATTTGCTACAGCCATGCGGTGATGAAATTGTCGACGAATTTATACATTCAAGGGAAGCTATATTGATCTTGTATAAGACGTATTGACCGATTACCAAACAGTTTAATCATTAAGTAGAGGCTGTCGTGACAATTAATTCACGGCAGCCTTTCTTATACTCTCAGATAGATAGCTGCATTACGTCCGAGAGACGAGTCTCCCTTTGAAAAACAGCTCGGAAGGATCGGTACTGTCCATCTCGCCATCTAAAATCCGTTTCACATCTTCGAGCGTTTCATATAGGGTCAGCCATTCGCCTGATACGTTAGTGTATGGTTCTGAGACATAAAAAGGCTGTGCGAGATAGGCTTCCAGCCTTTCTCCCTTTTTATACAGCTGCAGATCCGGGTCAGAAATTTTATCAAAGCCTTGGGTGACTACAAGTGACCGCAGCTCTCTGTAACGGCGAAGCAGCTTCCGTGCACGCTGCTGCGCAGCAAGATGAACGGCGTCCAGATAGGGGCCTTCCAGAACAGTAGAGATGGATGCGAGCGGATCGATTGCCGGGTAAATGCTGCGGCTTATCAAGTCGGCGTCAAATTTCCAGAGTGCGTCAAGGGGGCCGTAGGCACCCTCTTCGTCAGGTACCTCACCTTTTGTATCAACAAGTGCTATCGTAATCGGCCGGGCTCCAACTTCTTTTAAATTCTCGCGAAGCGACAGCAATTCGCCTGACAATACTTTGCTGCGGTCAACTCCGATAAGAATATCTTTTTCCTCTCGAAGCTCTACAATTTTTTGATGGATTTCTTCTTGTGTCGAACAGATAAATTCTGATTGTGCTCGAACATGGTCAATGCCAGGGGTATTAGAGTGCGGAGCCCAAAAGATTGTAGCAAATCCCCGTTTCTTCATTCGCAGCATTAGCTCTGCTAACAATACTAATTGTCCCATGTTTGGCCGGGCAACAAATCCAACCGTCCCACCGCGTACAACCGGAGCAAATAAATCCAATGCTTTAATGCCTGTTTCAATCATTCGCAATCCACTCCCTCTAATAATGAGTTCGTCAAGACTACATCCTGCCAAAGAAGCAAGGGCAACTAAAGTTTTTACTTCGGCGCGACCAACTGGTATCTTTCCTGTACATAGATTTGAGACAGTCGCCGCTCTCAGACCTGCTTCCTTTGCGGCCGTGGTTAGATTAGGTACACGGCGCCGCAGCAGCGGGACATTAAGCTGTAATTCCTCCTCCATTTTCCAGCACCTCCTTACTCTAAATAGTAATTTAAATTACTTTAAAGAGCAATCGTTTTTTGGAAAAGATAAACAATCAAAATACGGAGTCGGAATAAAGTTCATTTCATTCCATTTGGACAAAAATAAGCCCGCCTATATGTAATGGCGGGCTTGCTAATGTATTCGCTCCCCTGTTATTTGCCGCCGCCAACCGGCCCGCGTTTGGCAACTACTGTAGTCGGCCGCGCTTTCAGAAACAGCACAAGCTGTTCGGCCATGTAGGCCGGAGTCTGCTTGAAGCCTTCTTGTATCCAGTGGAAGGTTAGGCCCAGCAGGGCATGCATCTGATACACGACAAGCAGCTCGTGATCGAGCATGCGGTTGTCGATTTCATGAAGCTGAGGAATAAGATCCTCGATGCTCGTCTGTTTGAGCGCATGAAACATTTTTTCCCGGAAGCCGGGCATCACCTTCTGATCAACCATCAGAGCGTAAAGCTCGGCATTGGCATAGATATGGTCAAATAAAGTGACGGCCGACGCGGGGAATCGTTCCAGCTCGAAGGAGTCAATTTCTTCATAAGGCTTTCGAAAGCTCTCGATAAGACCGCTGAGCAAATCGTTGATTATATCCTCGAGCAGCGCTTCTTTATGTTCATAATGAGCGTAAAAGGTACCGCGATTGAAGTCGGCATGCTTTACAATTTCCGTCGTCGAAATCGAGGCAAAATCCTTTTGCCGCATCAGTTCCAATAAGGATTGCTTCAGAGCCGCTTTGCTGCGGAGTATTCGTTTATCCGGTTTATGGGACGCTTCCGTCATCTTTCCATTCCTTCCATTACTACTTTTCGTACAATTTGAGTGATATTGTTCATTATAGTACAGTAAGCGCTTTTTTGCTGATTGTTCCGGTTTTGGGGAGCAATTATAATGAAGAAGAACAAACAATTGTACTTTAATGTACAGTTGTTGATTTTATCAAGTATAGCACGAAAAGCACACCAAATAGTAATCAACCATAATGACCGGGAGGCTGGACAAATGAGACTGGAATCCAAAGTAGTGGTAGTTACAGGCGCAGGATCGGGCATGGGCAAGGAAATCGCATTGTTGTTTGCAAAAGAAGGCGCAAAGGTCGTCGTATCCGACTTGAACGAGCAGTCGGCGCAAGCAACTGCAGCTGAGATTACGGAGAACAAAGGGGATGCCGTCGCTGTCGTATCCAACGTAGCGGTCGAAGCTGACGTTCAGCTTATGATTGATGCAGCCGTTGAGAAATACGGCACTGTCGATATATTGATCAATAATGCAGGCATTATGGACGGAATGGTTCCCGTTCATGAACTGACCGATGAGCATTGGGAACGCGTTATCGCTGTCAATACGACAGGACCAATGCGGGCCATTCGCAAAACGCTTCCGATTTTTATGGAAAAAGGCAAAGGGACCATCGTAAACATTGCATCGGTTGGCGGCTTGTTTGGCGCCCGTGCCGGCGCGGCATACACGACGGCCAAACATGGCGTTGTTGGTCTGACGAAAAACGTCGGCTACCAGTATGCAAAGTTAGGCATTCGCTGTAATGCAATTGCTCCAGGCGGGGTTAATACGAACATTGGCATGGGCAGCGGAGCTCCGAATGAGTTTGGACTGGACAAGTCTATGGCGGGTATGGGAGTTATGCCGAGAATGGGCGAGCCTTCCGAAATCGCAAAGGTTGCTCTGTTCCTTGCATCCGAGGAATCGAGCTTTGTCAACGGCACAGTCGTTACGGCTGATGCGGGCTGGACATCTTACTAATTGCTGCGGAAAAGCATAAAAAGATTAAATCAGGTTGGCCGGGAATCCCGGCCGGCCTTTTTTTATACATTGTAGAGAGGTATTTGGCTGCTATCGACATTGACATCCTATAATTACTTTATTATAATAACTTACAATTAGTAACTGATATTCATTCTCGTGAATAGATGCATAATATAGGCTGTAAACGGCAACAGGAAGGAAGTCACCACGTGAACATGAATGATGAAACCGGAAAACCGGATAATAAAACGATTACACAAGCAAGTACGAATACAGAGGAGAGTAGAACTTTCGAATTTGGCATTTATACGCTGGGCGATTTATCTCCGAACCCGCTAACGGGGCAGACCGCAACTGCAAAGCAGCGAATTCGTGAAGTGATTGATGCCGCTGTCTTGGCTGATGAGGCAGGAATCG
Source organism: Paenibacillus sp. NPDC058174 (assembly GCF_042883865.1). Classification (NCBI taxonomy): domain Bacteria; kingdom Bacillati; phylum Bacillota; class Bacilli; order Caryophanales; family Paenibacillaceae; genus Paenibacillus; species Paenibacillus sp. NPDC058174. The sequence continues at coordinate 1,774,490 of NZ_JBHVUY010000001.1, read as the reverse complement.
ATGTGTTTGGCGTAGGGGAGCATCACCGGCTGGACTTTGCGCTATCCTCACCCCCCGTGCTGCTGGCAGCCATAGCGCAAGCGACGAAAGGGATCCGGCTGACGAGTGCCACTACTATACTGGGAACTGCGGATCCGGTACGGGTTTTTGAGGATTTTGCGACATTGGATCTGATTTCGGATGGCCGTGCGGAGATGATTGCCGGGCGCGGCGCTTACATTGAATCATTTCCGTTGTTCGGCTATGAGCTGGACAGTTACGCCCAATTGTTTTTGGAGAAAATCCAATTGTTCCTGGAGCTCAATGAGAAGGAGCGCATGACATGGAGCGGCCAATTCCGCACCCCGCTGAATGATGCAGAAATTGCCCCTAGACCGGTACAGCCGAAGCTGCCTGTATGGATTGGCGTTGGCGGCACACCGGCAAGCGCGGCGCTAGCGGGAAAGCTGGGAACCGGGATGGCACTTGCGATATTGGGCGGCAATCCGGCGAACTTCCAGCAGCTCGTTGAGGTTTACCGGCAAGCGGGTCTAGATGCGGGTCATGAGCCAGGCGATTTACAGGTGGGCATTACCGGACATTGCTATATTGCCGAGGATTCGAAGCAGGCTAGAGATGAGTTTTATCCGCACTACGCCTATTATTTTTCACAATTTATGAATAACCCCAAGCCAAGCAGAGAGCAATTCGAACAGATGACGGGCCCGCAAACCGCTCTTGCAGTCGGCAGTCCGGATGAGATCGTGGAGAAAATATTGATGCAGCATGAATTGTTTGGCCACCGCCGGTTCATGGCGCAATTCGATATTGGCGGCGTCCCCTATGGCAAGATTGCATCGGCAATCGAGCTGCTGGCTGTAAAAGTCGCCCCGGCTGTCCGGAAAGCTTTGAAGACCAGTGCGGCTAAGTAATAAACTGCTAATTTGCTAAATTGCTATTTCGCAGCGGCCAGGCAATAATTATATTTATAATTTGAAAAGCAGAAAATAGCTTCCGCCAATGGAACGCTCTTTTCTGCTTTTTGCTTGCATATATCCAAGCGGAATACTATGCTATTTATAAAATGGGGAAAGGGGCGAACGAGTCTATGCCTTTATTAGAAAAGTTGCATCCGGCGTTGGAAGAGGGATATCAAGACGTCGTACAATGGCGCCGATATTTGCATCAGCATCCGGAGCTGTCGTTCCAGGAGCAGCATACGCCCTTATTTATTGCAGAAAAGCTTCGTTCCTACGGTATCGAGGTGCGGGAAGCGGTTGGCGGCAAAGGCGTAGTCGGCACGCTGCGGGGCGGACTTCCGGGCCTGACAATTGGACTGCGCGCCGATTTCGATGCTTTGCCGATTCAGGACGAGAAAGATATTGAATACCGCTCCACCGTTGACGGCGTTATGCATGCCTGCGGTCATGACGGGCATACGGCGGCATTGCTCGGAACGGCGCGCGTGCTAAGCGGCATTCGCGATCAACTGCATGGCAATGTCGTTTTTCTGTTCCAGCATGCGGAGGAGAAGCCGCCGGGAGGCGCCAAGTTTATGGTCGAGGACGGCTGTCTGGATGGTGTTGATTATGTGTACGGAGCTCATTTGGCTACCGACATGCCGATCGGCAAAGCCGGCTTGTGCGAAGGTTATATGATGGCAGCCGTTGATGCCTTCGAAATCCGAATTATCGGCAAAGGAGGCCACGGCGCGAGGCCGGAGCAGACCATCGACTCCATCGTCATCGGCAGCGAATTGGTCGGCAAGCTGCAGCAAATCGTCAGCCGGCGGATTAGCCCGATGAAGCAGGCAGTCGTAAGTGTTGGCGTTTTTCAGGCCGGAACTGCGTTTAATGTCATTGCCAGCGAAGCGAAAATTGAAGGAACGGTACGCTCATTCGATCCGGACGTCCGCAAGCAGATTGAGGCGGAAATCCGGTTAATGGTACAGGGGTTGTGTGAAGCCTCCCATTGCCAATATGAGCTGCACTATTTGAACGGGTATCCCGCTTTGTTCAATCCGAAGGAAGAAACAGCGCTCATGCGGAAGCTGATCCAGGAAACGAACGGAGACGATGCTTTCATTGAAGCGGAAGCGGCTATGGGAGCTGAGGATTTTTCGTATTATTTGCTGGAGAGGCCGGGTGCTTATTTTCGCGTAGGAGCACGCAATGACAGCGAGCATACGCAATACCCGCATCATCATCCGAAGTTCGACTTTGACGAGCAGGCGCTGCTGGAGACGCAGAAGCTGTTTCTCGCTATTATCGGACATTATTTAATTAAAGTATAGAAAAGAAAAGCTGCACCTTTCATCGATCGGATGGGGGTGCAGCTTTTTTAGCTAGCTTTAGCTTTGTTTCCGGTATTGGCGCGGAGTAAGTCCCTTATGTTGCTTGAACAGCTTGGTGAAGTAGTTCGGGTTGTCGCAGCCAACCAGGCCGGCGATTTCCGTAATGCTCAGATCGGCCTGCTGGAGCAGCCGGGCGGCTTCGCTGACGCGGCAGTCATTGACGTATTCAACGAATGTACGGCCGGTCAGCTTTTTGAACGTTTTGCAAAAATGGTACGGATTCAGGCTAACCCGCTGTGCCGCCTGCTCAATGCTTATCGACTCGGCGTAATGCTCCTCGATATAGGCAAGCAAAGGCTTGAACCGCTCCCGGTTCAAGGAATGATCCTTAACTGGAGCGTTGGCCGCATTTTGCTGCCAATGGTGACGGGACAGCTGCGCAAACAGCAGATAGAGCTGGGTTTTTACAATCAGCTGATAGGCGGGTTCCTTGGCTGTATATTCGGTTATGATCTGATCCAGCAAGCGGTCAAAACCGGCTAAGGCAGGTGATCGGGTATCGAGCTGCACCGGGAATCGAAAACGGTTTTCCAGATAGGGCGCCACATATTTCATATGAACGGGGTCTTGAGCCCAGTCCTTGAACAACGAAGCATTGAAAACGATAGCAGCATACCTGATCTCGCCTCCGCTGGAGCAATAGCCGACATGTAGTCCGCCCGCCGGAACGAGCAGCACATCGCCTGCCGACACTTCATAGGGCACACTGTCGATGTGGAAAATTGCCTCGCCCCGCTGCATAACGATAATTTCAAAATGCTCATGCCAATGCAAATACAATATATTTTGGCCGGGGACAGCCTGCTCGCTGCCGTTCAAGAAAAGCTGGAACGGCAGATTTTTCTCCTCCAGACGTGTAATTTCGTGAAGCTCCTTCGGATAGCTCATTAATCGTTCACCCCGCAAGATTGGACTATTATTGCACAAGATAAGAAGAGAAATGAAGGAATAACCCCATTATAATGAAGTTGATCTTACTACTATAAGACAATATTGGAGTGATCGACAAGTGAATCAGCATCATCCATTGCGAATTGGAACACTAGTGGGGGGCGGTGAAGCCGTACGCGTTATCCCGCAAATTGTAAAGCACGGCTTTGAATCGTTCAGCCTGACCTTCTGGCAGACGACAGGAAATACAGATTTGGTTGAGACGGCCAAGCGCGTGCGCGAGCTTGCTGATGAACACGGTTTCATTATTTCGACGGTTGGCATTTTTGGCAATCCGTTGACCGGAGCTGGAGACAATGCCGATACATTAGCGAGCTGGGAAAGGCTGATCGACCACGCGCATCTGTTCGGCGCTGATATCGTCTCCGGTTTTACAGGCCGTGTTCCCGGCTCTATTGATGAGTCGCTGCCGAGGTTTGCTGAGGTGTTTGGCGAGCTGGCTCGCCGGGCGGAGGATAAAGGCTTGCGTATCGCCTTCGAAAACTGCGATATGGGCGGAAACTGGAATGACGGCGATTGGAATATTGCCCATAATCCGACCGCGTGGGAGCGGATGTTCAATGCCGTTCCGGCAGACAATATCGGTCTGGAATGGGAGCCTTGTCACCAGATGGTATCGCTGATCGATCCGATCCCGCAGCTGCGCAAATGGGTTGATAAAGTGTTTCATGTTCACGGCAAGGACGCTACAATCGCATGGGATGTCGTCAAGGAATACGGCATTCATGGGCCGAAGGATTTCGTCTGGCACCGGACGCCGGGCTTTGGCGATACGAACTGGACGGACATTATTACAATTCTGAGGCAAGCGGGCTACCAGGGAACGATCGACATCGAGGGCTGGCATGATCCGGTCTATCGGGACGAATTAGAGATGACGGGACAGGTGCACGGACTTAACTATTTGAAACGGTGCCGGGGCGGAGATTTTATCCCGAATCCGCAATAGAAAAGGGGGAGAATCAGATGCAGATGGAGCAAAAATACCGGGTCGTCGTCGTCGGCTGCGGAGGCATGGCTAATTCTTGGGTAGAGTACGCGAAAAAACGTCCGGATACGGAAATCGTCGCTCTTGTCGATATTAAAGAGGAGTTTGCCCAAGCGATGGCGGATCGGCAGGAGTTATCCTGTCCGCTATTTACGGATGTGGAGCAGGCTGTTCAAGCGACTAATGCCAATCTTGTATTCGATGTGACTATACCGGCTAGCCATTATGCTGTCAGCTCTACCGCAATGAAGCTGGGCTGCGACGTGTTTGGCGAAAAACCGCTCGCCGAAACGATGGAACAGTGCAATGAACTCGTGGCGCTAGCTGATAGCACGGGAAGCCGGCATGCGATTATGCAAAATCGCCGCTACGATCCTGGCATTCGTGCACTCCGCGAGATGATCGAAGACGGCAGCATCGGCAAGCCGGGCTATATCGGCGCTGATTTTTTCCTTGCCCCGCATTTTGGCGGTTTCCGCGATGCCATGGACAGCCCGCTTTTGCTCGATATGGCAATCCATACATTTGACCAAGCCCGGCTTATTGTCGGCGCCGACCCCGTATCGGTCTATTGCCAGGAGTTTAATCCGGCCGGTTCCTGGTATGCGGGCAATGCTGCCGCGATTTGCATTTTCGAAATGTCGGACGGCTCGGTGTTCTGCTACCGCGGCTCCTGGTGCGCTGAAGGGGCGCCAACGACATGGGAAGCTTCCTGGCGAATCACTGGCGAGAAGGGCACAGCAATATGGGATGGTGCTAGCGCTCCGTATGCCGAGGTCATTGCTGAGGGCGATCAGACCGGCAAGTTTATGAAATCGTATGAAGTCATAAAGGCCGATTTGAAATCATACGCCAACACGTTCCATCATGGCTGTCTGGACGAAATGTTTCTCTCGCTGGAGGAGGGACGCCCTGCCGAGACGAACAGCCGAGACAATCGCCTCAGTATGGCGATGGTTCTCGCTGCTCTGGAAAGCGCGAAGCAAGGCCGCAAAATCAGCATCGCCGAGTTTATCGGCGTTGAATAACAGGCTTGGCGTAGCAACGCACGGAAATGCTGCAGTAGCGTGTAACTGCAGCATAATCGCGTAGCGTAAAGCAGCTCCAGCGTAATGCTGCAGTACCGTGTAAGCAGCATTACTGTGCAGCGCAAAGCAGCTCAAGCATGACATGGCTGTGCGTAGCGGTCTGAAAGCAGCGAAGCTGCAGTACAGAAGCCCAGTTGAGGCATTCGCTCCAGCATCAAAATGTAAAAGTACATTTTGAAATGCTCAAAAACGCTCAAAACAGCCATCAAAATGCAAAAATACATTTGAAATCGCCCAAATCCTCGATTTCGAGGCCTTTTTGACCAATCAGCCTGCACTTTTGCATTTTGATGCCATAAATCGCCGATAAAACGCATAACAACCTGCACTTTTACATTTTGATTCCCACATCAGCTGGCCATGTGAGCCAGTCACTAGTCATTTACTCTAAGTATGTTGTCGCATCGGGGTAAAAGGAGCGTTCTAAGACTGGGATCAGAATAAGTGTTTGAATTGGAGGTGAGCGGAGCGATTTGAGTTCATGCTGCCATTTCGCACGGTTCTATCCATTTAATCATCGTGAAAGCGATGGGAGAATGGAATCAAGAACGGCATCATGAACCAAAGCGCGCAGCGACCCGGGGTTGTTGAAGTTGCAGTGAGGGAGAGCGGAGCGATTTGAGTTCAGGATGGCATTTCGCAAGATTCTATTCATTTATGATCGGAAAGCGATGGGACAATGGAATCAAGAACGGCAGCATGAACCAAAACGCGCAGCGACGCTGGGGCAGTTGAAGTTGCAGTGAGGGAGAGCGGAGCGTTTTGAGTTCAGGATGACATTTCGCACGATTCTATCCATTCAATCATCGTGAAAGCGATGGGCAAATGGAATCAAGAACGGCAGTATGAACCAAAACGCGCAGCGACGCTGGGGCAGTTGAAGTTGCAGTGAGGGAGAGCGGAGCGTTTTGAGTTCAGGATGACATTTCGCACGACTCTATCCATTTATCATCGTAAAAGCGATGGGGCAATGGAATCAAGAACGGCAGCATGAACCAAAACGCGCAGCGATCCCAGGGCAGTTGAAGTTGCAGTGACCCCGGTCTTGCTTGAACCAGCTTGCGCAGCGACCCGGGGTCTGGGACTGCTGCAATACGATAAATAGAAAAAGCGCTGGCATCCGCCAACGCTTTTTCTATTTACGTGATGTGCTTAAACAAATGGTCAATCGAGCCGCCATTGTTAATGATGCGGATCGCATTGCCAAGCAGGCATGCCATCGGCAGCACGATAAACTTATCCGGATGCTCATCCGGCAGCGCAATCGTATCCGTAATGACGACCTCGCGAATGTTCGGATGGTTCAGCTTCTCCAGCGCGTTCTGCGAGAACAAGCCGTGCGTGGCGGCAATGTAAGCGTCATTCGCCCCGCGTTTCTTCAAAGCCTCGACAACGTTGACGATCGTACCGCCGGTGTCGATCAAATCTTCAATAATAATCGGCGTCATGCCTTCAACCTCGCCGATAATATGAGTAATTTCCGTCTGGTTATGGGCGGGTCTGTTTTTGATCATGATCGCAAACGGACAGTCCAGATAGTCGGCCAGCTTTTCAGCCATGGAAGCTCGTCCCGCATCGGGAGATACAACGACAGGCTTCTGAATTTTTTTGTTTTTCAAATAGTCGGTAATGATATCAAGGGCTGTGAGATGATCCACTGGAATTTGGAAAAAGCCCTGGATGGCGTCGGCATGCAGATCGACTGCAATAATCCGGTTGGCGCCAACCGTCGTAAGAATATCAGCGACCAGCTTGGCGGAAATCGGCTCGCGGGGAGCGGATTTGCGTTCTTGCCGGGCGTAGCCATAGTAAGGCATAACGATATTGATCGTTTTGGCAGAGGCCCGTTTCGCGGCGTCGATCATGACGAGAAGCTCGACTAAGTTTTCATTTACCGGATGGGACAACGATTGAACGATAAAAACATGGTAATTACGTAGCGATTCCTGGTAGGCGAGATGGATTTCTCCGCTTTGCAAGCGGGTGATATCAACTTTGCCTAGCGGTACGCCCAGTTCAGCACATAGCTGCTCGGCGAGCGGCTTGTTCGAGGAACCGGAAAAAATTTTCACCTTCTGCATAACGATCCTCCATAGGCAGCTTCATAATGAAATGACACAAAATCTCATGAGGCTGTAATCACTCTCCATTATACCCTTAGTTGCCGGATAATCAAACGGCTGCTGCCGGAAGGCGTGTAACAAACCTTCCGGCAGCAGCCGTTTTGAGCATTATTTTTGCACGATATCGGATATCGTTTTGTTGAATTTATCGAGCAGCTGATCCTTGTTGATCTGGCCGCCTTGATACTCCTGCATCGCCGCGCCCCAACCTTGGGTTACGCCGTCCGGATAACGGCCCCAATGCCAGCCGCCAGCGGAAGCTGCTTGTTCCGATACGGCCGCGCCCATTTGGCCAACGTCCTCAGTTGTAGCTGTAATGGATGTGAGGGCAGGAATGAATTTGAATTCCTTCGTAATGTACGATTTGCCTGTGTCCGATGTAACCATCCAGTTGAGGAACGCTTTTGCTTCCTCGGCATTTTTCGACTTGCTGTTCACGATCCAGAAGTTAGCCGGGCCTGTGTAGATACGGGCTTTGCCGCTGTCGTCAATCGGAATCGGCAGCAGGCCGATATCCAGCTTGCCTACTTTGTCGATATCGCCTTGAATCCAGTTGCCTTGTTGAATCATCGCAGCTTTGCCGGAAGCGAAGGTTGCTACTTGTGTTGCGTAGTCCGTCGTCAATTTATCCTTTTGGCTATGGTTGAATACGAGATCGACATACTTGGTCCATTTTTGGAAAATCTCATTGTTTTTGAACAGCTCGGTTCCGTTCTTCGTGCCTTCGACGAAAGCGACAGGGTCTGGCTGCTCAGCAAGCGCTACGTTAATGGTGTGATGCCCGATCGACCACCATTCATTGGTCGTAACGAATGGCGTGATGCCTGCTGCCTCCAGCTTGGCAACGACAGCCTCCAGCTCAGTCAGCGTCTTAGGAAGCTCAGTAATGCCAGCTTTGGCGAACAATTCTTTATTGTAGAAAATGCCGTAGCCTTCAATGTTCATTGGCATGCCCAGCAGCTTGCCGTCTACCTTAGCAGGTGCAGCAGCAGATTCAATTACATCTTTTGCCCATGGCTCGCCGGACAGATCCGTCGCACGATCATAATAAGCCTCAAGAGCGGCAAAGCCTTCAGCATTGAAAATCTCCGGCTCGGAGCCAGCGGCAATTTCAGCACGCAGCAATGCGTTGTAATCCTCGCCGCCGCCATGTGTTTCGACTTGAACCTTCACGCCGGTTTCTTTCTCGTACGCTTCCGCCATCCGGTTGAGCGCGTCGGCGATTTCAACCTTGAATTGAAATACTTTGATGGTGACGTCTTTTTTCGGAGTCGCCGTTTCTTCCTTTTGACCCGCTTCTGTCGTTGGGGATGTGCCGTTATTGCCCCCATTGCTTCCGCCGTTGCCGTTGCCGTTGCCGCAGCCTGCCGCAATGATAAGCAGGATGGATGCCAGCAGAATCGATAATTTTTTCATGTCTTGACCTCCCTAAAGGTATGAAGATGAGGATAAAGCAGCGTTTACAATTCGATTATAGAGTCTGTATAAAGAGAGCAACACTGAATGCATTGTCGACAAAAGTGCAAAATATTGATTTTCTACCCTTTTAAGGAACCGGAAGAAATACCTTCCACAATATGTCTTTGCAGCAGGAGAAAGACGGTTAAGATCGGCGCAACGCTCATAGTGAGCCCTGCGAGCGCTAGATCCCATTGCTTCGTATATTGTCCGAAGAAGCGTGTAACAGCCAGCGGAATGGTCGTTAAATCTTTATTCGCCCCAATGACGAGCACCGGAAGCAAATAGTCGTTCCAGATCCATAATCCGTTCAATATGATGACCGTTACCATGATCGGGCGGAGCAGCGGGAAGACGATTTTCCAAAATACGCCGTACGGGGTACACCCGTCGACAACGGCTGCCTCTTCGATCTCTACCGGCACGCTTTTGACGAAGCCGTGGAACAGGAACACCGAAAGCGATAAGCCAAAGCCTAAGTAGCAGACGAATATGCCCAGCAAATTGCCGCGCAGCTCCAGCAGGCTCGTAATCCGGACAAGCTGCAGCATGATCGATTGAAACGGAATGATCATCGCCGCGATAAAGCAAGTAAATAGCAGCTTGTTGAATGTCGTTGGCCTTCGTACGAGCCGGTAACCGGCCATAGCGCTGACAAGGACGATGCCGGCCACGCTCACCCCTGTAATGAGAATGGAGTTGAACAGCACCTTCGGAAACCGGATAATATCCCATACCTCATTATAGTTCGTCCATAGATAGATTTTTGGAAGGGACGCGGCGTCCACCATAATCTCGCCAAGCGATTTGACAGAATTGACAAGGACGAAGTAGAACGGTGACAGAAACAGCAGCGCAAGCAGCAGCACAAGCGTAATGACGCTGTAATTGCGGAAGCGGGAAGCGGCCATCAGGCTTCAACCTCCTTCCGTTTGGTCAGCCAAACTTGGGTTACGGCGATGATCGATACAGCGAAAAAGAATAACATCGCTTTGGCTGTTCCAAGCCCGTACCGGTTGTTGATCAGCGCCTCGGCATAAATGTTGTAAGCCAGCGATTGTGTGGAGGTGCCTGGTCCGCCTTTCGTAAGCGAGAAGTTCAAGTCGAACATTTTGAATGCGTTGGATGTCGTAAGAAATAAGCAGACGGTTATGGCCGGCATTATAAGCGGCGCCGTTATTTTCCGGATCGACTGCCAGTAGGTTGCCCCGTCAATCGTTGCGGCTTCCATGAGATCCTTCGGTACCCCGACGATAGCGGCGATGTAAATGATCATCATATAGCCAGCCGTCTGCCAGACGAAGACGATCACAAGTCCCCAGAAGCCCGTGTTTGGCGTGCCGAGCCAAGGCAGCTCGAACATCGGCCAGCCGGTCAATTCTCCGATCGTTTTGAATCCCTTGGTGAAAATGAACTGCCAGATGTAGCCGAGCAAAATGCCGCCCAGCACGTTCGGCAGAAAAAAGATCGTCCGCAGTGCGTTTCTGCCCTTGAGCGGGCGGGTAAGCAGCAGCGCGAGCAGAAAGCCTAGCACATTAGTGGCAATAATCGTGACGAAGGTAAAGCGGAGCGTAAAGCCGAAAGCGGTCCAAAACTTGTCGTCGTTTGTGAAGATCCGAGTAATATTGGCCATGCCCGTCCATTTGGCTTTGTTCAGATCAAGTCCGTTCCATTCTGTGAAAGAATAGTAAAAGCCGAGCAGGAAAGGGATGAGTACGATGATCGAGAAAGCGATCGTCCCGGGTCCAAGGAAAACGAGCTGTTGCAGCCATTGCCTTGATTGTTTACGTGTATGCATCGAATGCCTCCTATCGGGGGTTATGATGTAAATATAATCCGTTATTGTTTTTTGGAACACAGATAGATATGATGGGTTTGGTGTAATATATTGACCTGGGGGGAAGCGGGTTGTTCGCGACGAGTATACGCAGGAAGCTGATGGCGCTGCTGTTGGCGGTAACGGTTATTCCGATTACGATTTCTATGATCATCTCGAATTTCTATATCAAAAATCAGGTCACCGAGCAGGCGATTCACGAAAGCCAGAAGCTTCTTTCACTCGGGAAAAACAATATTAGCAGCTATATGGACAAAATCAATGAGTCCTCACTGGACGTCTACAACAACCTGAATGCGTCCAATTCCTTGTTCGCCTTAATTGATCGAGGGCAGTCGGCCAATACCGATGCTGCTGATTTCGATCTGAAAAACAACATGCTCGTCTATACCCACATTCTGAATATTTATCAGTCTGCTAAAGGCATTCATCAGATCTATCTGGAGATTGGCAGCGATAAATTATCTTACCTGCTCTCGCGCGGTTTTTTCCGCAGCGGCATCGGCTTAGCGAGCGAATGGCCTGAAGGGCGGAAGGGTAATCCTGCGCCGTTCGTGCAAGCGACGCACAACAGCGTCAATTACAAGCTGGACTGGAGTAAATCGGTTAAAAAGGTAAGCGTTTTCACGTTAAAAAGGCCTATTATTCGTACACCAAGCAACGATGTGATCGGGTATCTGGCCATCGACGTACAGTCTGCCGAGCTCAACAAAGTGTGCAAGCAGCTTACGCTTTCCGATCAGGAGAAGCTTTATATTATCGACAGGGACAAGAACGTCATCTGCTCGGAGAACAGCAGCGGCGAGAGCATGGCTTGGGCTGACAAGGTGGCTGCCGGCGAGGAAAGCGGCGTCATGAAGTGGAAGGACAGCACCTTTTCCGGCATCGTCATTTATGATACGATTAGCGCCAATTACATGGATTGGATTGTCGTCAAGCAGCTGCCTTACTCCTACTTGTACGAGAGTGCGAACGCGATCCGGACGATTAATACAACGATCATTATTTTGTTTATGGCGCTTGTCGTGATTGCGAGCATATTCGTCTCGTACCATTTCACTAATCCGATTAAGCGGCTTATCGGCCATATCAATCAAGTGCAAGCAGGAAATTTCAACATCGTCGTTCCTGTGCAGGGACGGGATGAGGTTGCCATACTGGCACGGCGGTTCAACACGATGCTGCAGACGATCAAAGACTTGATCAACCGCGAGTACCGGCTGGAAATTGCGAATAAGACTAACCAGCTAAAAGCGATGCAAGCGCAGATCAATCCTCATTTTTTGTACAATGCGCTGCAATCGATCGGCACGCTGGCGCTTCAGGCGCAGGCGCCAAAGGTATACTCGCTGATCACAGCCATCGCCAAAATGATGCGCTACAATATGAACACGAGCGAAGCGATCGTTCCTTTCTCGCTGGAGCTTGGCCATGCCAAAGCTTATCTGGAGCTGCAAAAGCAGCGTTTTAACGATCAGCTGACGGTCGAGTATGCCATTGATCCGAATTCGCAAGCCATTCTGGTGCCGAAAATGCTGCTGCAGCCGCTCATCGAAAATTACTTCAAGCATGGCTACGAGAAGGCCGACGGCAGCGGCTTTATCCGCATTTCTGCCGATGCAACGGGCGGCGAGTGGCTGATCATTCAAATCGAGGATAACGGCAGCGGCGTTAGCGCCGATAAGCTGCAAGAGCTGCGGAGGCTGCTGCAGCGCTCGACGGCTGTATTGCTGGAAGAGCAGCATCATATTGGAATCAGCAACGTATGGATGCGATTGAAGCTCTATTACGATGAAGAGCCGGAAATGAGCGTGGATTCCCCGCCGTCGGGAGGCTTTATCGTGACGATTCGCATACCGCTTCACTATGGACTGGAGGGACGGACATGAATGTGCTTTTAGTAGATGACGAACAGCATGTACGCGAGGCGATCCGGCTGCTTATTGACTGGCAGGGGCTTGGAATCGACAACATTTATGAAGCGGATAACGGAGATGCAGCAGTTGATATGATTGAACGCCTTCAGCCGGAAATCGTCGTTACCGATATGCGGATGCCGCACCGGGACGGGGTTGGTTTGCTGTCTTGGCTGTATGCGGAAGGCCGGAAATGCAAAACGATCGTGGTCAGCGGCTACGATGATTTCGAGCTCGTTCGCAGCTCGATGAAATACGGCGGGCAGGATTATTTGCTGAAGCCGATCGATCCTGAGCAGCTGACCGAAGCGCTGGTGAAGGCCAAACAGTGCTGGGAAAAGGAGGAGCGGGAGCGTCAAATCAAGCAGCAGCGGAATATCGAGATGAATCAGATCAAGCCGGTTTATTGGGATAAGCTGTTCTCCGGACTGATTAGCCAGACGGGAGGCAGAACACAATTGCCTCCGCTGCTGCAAGACGAATTTAAGCTCAGCCGGATCGAACAGTGCAGGACAGCGGTTCTTTCTCTCGATTCTATTGATGCCGGCGTTGCCCAGAAATTTGTTCATAACCGCGATTTGCTGTTTTTCATTCTGACTAACGTTTGCAATGAGTTTTTACGGCGAGATGACCGCGGCTTTGCATTCCGGTATTGGAACAGCGAGCATGAAATCGTGCTGCTGCTCTGGGGCGGGCTTGGCGATTGGGAGGCGACACTGCGCCGTATCCGTGACGGCATCTGCGAGACGATACACAGCCGGATTGATATCGGCATCGGGACAGAGCAGCCGTTCCCCGGCGGTATTGCAGATTCATTCCAAGCGGCGAGAACGGCACTGAAGCAGCGCAATCTGCTCGCTGCGGATGACGGTTTTCATTGCTTTGAATCTTCGAAGGCTATCACGTCTTCGGCGGCAGTCAGCATGCCATCGTTAGGCGACTATGAAGAGCGGTTTCGCGTCGCTGCGAGGGGCGGAAGGGAGAAAGATATCGAGACAGCGGTCAATAGCTGGATGGAAGCAGTCAGCGGAATGCCAGCGATTTCACAGGGGCAGCTGGAGCATTGGCACGCGGATTATAAGGCGATGCTGGAACGGCTGAACAAGCCAGTGCATGAGAGCTCTGCCGCGGTGACGGTATTCGATTCATCATGGAGGGCCAGCAGCCCGGAGCTGCTGCCGGAATGGCGCAGGCTGCTCCATGCGGACAGGAGCTTGTCTATGGAAGCGTGGCGGGAGCAGCTGATTGCCAGTTTGTCGGAGCTGTCACGAATCTATCAGTCAGGCTCCAGCCGCCAGCCTGATCTGAACATCATGAAGGAAATTGCAAAGTATATGGAACAGAACTATCACCTAGAAGTGACGCTGCAGGACATTTCCGAACGGTTTTACTTGAGCCGGGAATATATTTCACGCCGGTTCAAACAAGAGATGGGCGAGAACGTATTCGACTATCTGGCGAGGGTCCGCGTGGAGAAAGCAAGGCTGCTGCTGCGAAACCCGCATTTGAAAATTGCTCAAATCGCCGAAATGGTCGGCTACGACGACGAGAAATATTTTAGCAAAGTGTTCAAAAAGGTGATGAGCGTCTCGCCGAATCAATACAGGAAGCAGGAGGGAGAGGGCTAGTATCAAAGAGAAACTAATGATGTATATCATCACAAGTATTATCGTTATATTGCTTCCATTTATCATTGTCCTATACGATTATTGGGATAGGCATCAACCTAAGCTGGGGGCAGTCGGCAACGGGGTTAGAGAGGGATTTAATGGTTTTTCAATTATCATGCTGATCCTAATGTTTCTATCAGGCGTTTTAAATTTAATTGTAGCTTTAAAAAAATATAAGGATTTCAAAAAAAGTCAGTCATAATGACTACTACATCTGCCTACGAAAAAAAAGCTGCGCCGCTCACCATAGTATGGAGAGTTGCGCAGCTTACTATTTTAACGTGTAATTTCACTCGAAAAACAACCGGATTTCCTCACGCACCGCTTCTTCCACTTGCTCCAAACATTCCTCCGGAGTTGCCGCATGGACGCGGTTTTCATTGACCATCGCATAAGGACGTGCGCGGCACATATTGCACATATTCAAACAGTTGGTTCGCATGACCGCAGCTTCGGGAAACTTCTCCTCCAGCTCCTCAAGCGGCAGAAGAGCCATCGCATTGCGGTCGCATACTTCGACGACGACGAGTCCCAGGCTCATTGCTGCATCACCTGCTTATCTCAGCGATTGGAGCACTTTCAGCTGGCGCTTAGGCGCGTCGTTGGCTTCGCACTCGTCTGAGCAGTAAGCTGCATGCTCCTCTTCGCATTCTTCGCAGCAAATATGCTGGCGGTGGCAGAGATCATCTGCACAATTGATATAGCGGTCCTCCGGCTTGCCGCAGTGGTAGCAGCTGCCGACAACGATATCTTCGTCGGTGTTGTTGACGCGTACCGAGACACGCTCGTCGAAAACATAGCATTTGCCGTCAAACAGGCGGCCTTGTACTTCCTCATCCTTGCCGTAAGTGACGATGCCGCCGTCGAGCTGAGCAACGTCATTAAAGCCTTCCTCCAGCAGTACAGCCGTTAGCGTCTCGCAGCGGATGCCGCCTGTGCAGTAAGTTAGAATGGTTTTGTCTTTCACGTCCTGCAGGTTGTTGCGAATCCATTGCGGGAATTCCCGGAACGATTCAACCGTAGGACGGATTGCACCGCGGAAATGGCCGATATCATATTCATAGTCGTTGCGGCCGTCGATAATGACGACGTCATCCCGCTGGAGCTGCTCATGAAACTCCTTAGGCGACAGATGCTTGCCGGTACGGACATTAGGGTCAAGCGCCTTCTCATAACGAAGCGTGACGAGCTCTTTTTTCGGACGGACGAACAGCTTCTTGAATACATGCGAATCCGATTCGTCAATTTTGTACACCATATCGGTAAACAGCGGGTTGCTGCGCATATGAGCCATATAAGCTTCTGTCTGCTCCACCGTGCCGGACAGCGTTCCGTTAATGCCTTGGTGTGCGACCAGAATCCGGCCTTTGATGCCAAGCTCTTTGCAGTATTGAAGATGCTCTGCCGCAAACAGCTCGTAGTTCTCGATAGGCACATATTTATAATAGAGCAGAATGCGGTAAGGTTTGTTATTGTGATCTTGAATTTCGGTCATGTCGAATCTCACTTCTCCAGTTCATTTATTAAAATGTATCTTTGTCGCTTTATCCATGCTAAACCTGCTTGTAGAGTTCGTCAACTATATCGTTTTTTTAATCCGGTATTCGCATTTGCGATCGCCTTTCGCCAAACATTCGGTTCTGCTGACATCGGCGTTAAGCAGGGAACGGAACAACTGCAGCTCGCAGTTGCAAGCATGGCCGTAGGCGTTCGCAACATCGGCGATCGGGCAGTTATGCTCCTTAAGCACGAATTCATCTTCGCTTTCCTGCTCCCACTGCACCATATAGCCATTGTCGTTCTGAATTTGCGCCAGTGCGGCGACTTTATCGGCGAGCTGTTTATTCTCCATCGCTGGAGCATATTTGCTCAGCATCGATTCCTTACGGCGGTCAAACAGCAGATTAACCATTTCGTCGCCGGATTCTTGCCCTAGCTCGCCTAGCAGATCCAGCGTTAAGGAATTATATTTTTTCGGAAAATAATGCTCGGCCTGCTCCGTCAAGCTATAAAGCGCCGTCGGTCTGCCCATTGCCTGTCTGACGGAACGCTGCGTGATCCATCCGCTGCTCTCAAAGCTCTCCAAGTGGCGGCGAACGGCCATGCCGGTAAGGCCAAGCTGCTCCGTCAAGTCTTTGGCGCTGAGCTCACCGTTTGTTTTCAGCAAATGCAAAATGGTTTCGCGTGTCGAGAGCCCATTGACTTGCTTCACGATATTCACCGCCTATTGGTCAAAGTATTTTTTATCTTTTGTTTCCTTAATAGAAGAATGGAACATGAAAGCTAGTTACACTATATCATTTTTCAACAAAAATGTCTCATAAGTCGGCATGGAAACGTATAGCAGCCCTCAACCTTTCATAAGCAGGCTTAAAAAGGAGGAGGAAGCGCTTGGCAGCACTTTGTTTTTACGAGTGACGATACCGATCATGCGGGGCGGAATCGGGTCAGTCAGCTGCAGCTCGCAAAGCGATCCTTCTGCAAGCTCCCGCTGGGCGAATTGCCGGGCGACAAAAGCGGCTCCATAGCCCTGCTGCGCGAATTCCACAATCATTTCTGTACTCGTAAGCTCGATATCTGGCTCCTTGTAAATTCCGCGTTCCGCAAACCAGTGCTCAACGAACAGTCTTGTGCTGCTTCCGGAGGTAGGCAGCAGCAGCGGAATTTGTGTCAGCTCGCGTACCGTCAATGGGTGCTCGGCAAGCTCTTTATACGCTTTTCCAACGACAAAGCAATCCTGGATTTCGATAAAAGGGGTCACGTCGAGCGTGTCCTCTTCCAGCGGCAGGTGGACAAGACCGAGATCAATCTGCTCTTCTTGAAGCTGGCGGGTGACCTCGCTAGTCTTGATCTGCATGAGGCGGATTCGGATTTGCGGGTGCTCGGCATGGAACTTGCCTAAATGGGGCAGCAGCACATGCTTAATAATCGGTCCGCTTGCTCCGATCCGAAGCTCGCCTGCATCCAGTTGAACGAGCTCGCGCAGCTTTTTCTCTCCACGGCTGAGGAGGGAGAAGGACTGCTCAACATATTCATAGAGCGCTCTTCCTTCTTCGGTAAGCCGGACGCCCTTGGACAGCCGGTCAAACAGCTTGGCGCCGAAATGCTCCTCCAATTGCTTAATCGCGTAGCTGACTGAAGGCTGCGTAATATGGAGCGCTTGCGCAGCTTTTGTGAAATTGCCGGTTCTGGCCGTTAATAAAAAAATACGGTAGCTTTCCAGATGCATCATTATGGCATAGACCCTCTCTATCGCAACGTAATGATATTGTTATTTCCATTATATCACCAACGAAATTATAATAAATAGTACAAACAAGCTTTAAAAAATGGAAGGATGGATGACAGATGTCGGGAAGCAGCAGCTTTGGTAAATTGTTTACGATGACAACGTTTGGCGAGTCGCACGGCGAGGCCGTTGGCGTCATTATAGATGGAGTTACGCCAGGAGTGGAAATTACGGAGCAAGAGATTCAATTTCAGATGGACCGCCGCAAGCCGGGTCAATCTTCAGTAACGACGCCGCGTAAGGAATCGGATACGATTCGGATTTTGTCCGGCGTATTTGAGGGCAAAACAACCGGCGCTCCGCTCGCCGTTATGCTGAACAATACGGATATGCGCCCTTCTGCCTACGAGAAAAATAAATTGCTGTTCCGTCCAGGTCATGCGGATTTCACCTATGTAGAGAAGTACGTTCACCGCGATCACCGCGGCAGCGGCCGTGCTTCAGGCAGAGAGACGGCTGGACGCGTAGCCGCAGGTGCGGTTGCACGCAAGCTGCTGTCGCTTCGCGGCGTGTCGGTAACGGCATACACGAAAGCTGTTGGCGGCATCCAGGGCGAGACGGTCGATGAGAGCTTCATCGAGAAAAATCCGGTTCGCGCAGCCGATCCGGTTGCAGCGGCGAAGATGATCGAGAAGATCGAGCATCTGGCAAGCATCGGCGACAGCTGCGGCGGCATTGTGGAATGCATCATCCGCGGCGTGAAGCCGGGTATCGGCGAGCCGACCTTCGATAAGCTGGACGCAGAGCTGGCGAAGGCGATGCTGTCGATCGGAGCGGTAAAAGGCATTGAATTTGGCGCAGGCTTTGACGCTGCCGAGATGCTGGGCAGCGAACATAACGACCAAATGGACAAAGACGGCTTCCTGACCAACAATGCAGGCGGCATTATCGGCGGCATCAGCACGGGTCAGGATATTGTTTTCCGCATTGCGGTCAAGCCAACCTCCTCGATCTCGAAGCCGCAGAAGACGGTAGACCAGTCCGGCGAGGAGCACATTATTGAGACGATCGGCCGCCATGATCCGTGCATCTGCCCGCGCGTCATTCCGGTAGTAGAAGCGATGGTATGCATGGTGCTGGAGGATTTGTTCAAGCGCCAAGCGGCTTTGCATAACTAAATGATGGGAACACGCAGCAGCCATTTGGGCGGTTGCGTGTTTTTTATGTACGTGTACCGCAATAGTGTCCAAAAATATTTCTATTGCGAAAAAAAGTCGGCGGCAGTACACTGTTCTCTGATGTCCTTATGGACATACATACATTACAAAGACTACTGGCTGCCGGCCGGCTGGCTTTACCGGTTGGAGAAAAGAGGGGAACGCGCGTGATTTTGACGCTTGAGTTTTGGTCGACACTGCTGTCGATCATCTTTATTGATCTGATTCTGGCCGGAGATAACGCGATCGTGATTGGGATGTCTGCGCGCAAGCTGCCGAAAGAGCAGCAAAAGCAGGCTATTCTCTGGGGAACGGTAGGAGCTGTTGCGATCCGGATTTGTGCAACGGTACTGGTTGTCTACTTGCTCAAGGTGCCTTGGCTGCTCGCGATTGGCGGTTTGCTGCTGCTGTGGATTGCTTACAGGCTGTTGTCGCAGGAAGAGGAGCATGGCGATATTAAGGCGGGGAATACGATCTGGGCATCGGTGCGTACAATCATTATCGCGGACGCGGCAATGGGGCTGGACAACGTTATCGCTGTTGCAGGCGCCGCTCACGGCAACGTACTGCTTGTCGCTCTGGGGCTGATTATTAGCATTCCGATCGTCGTATGGGGCAGCACATTGTTTATTAAGCTGCTGAATAAGCTTCCGTGGATCGTATACGTCGGTTCAGGCGTATTGGCCTACACCGCCGCAAAAATGATTACCCACGAGCCGTCCTTCGGGCATCTGTTCGAGGACAATGAAGCGATTCGCTGGACTTTCATCGCCGTTGCGGTATTGATCGTCATTGCAGCAGGTTTGTGGAGCAACCTGGTGAAGAAGAAAACAGAGGCCGGGCGGGAGCACGGCGCATCGTTGTAAAATAGAAGCTAAATCACCGGTCATATGATGAACGGTGATTTTGTAGGAGGAGGTCAACCAGTGGTTGACCTTTTTTTGTTGCGCGCTCATGCGCATGCAGCTGCGTATCGCAGCTTTTGCGGCAGGGAGTAGCAGGGAAGCGCCCTGCGTTGGAAGAATCCAACGTAGGAGCGGGGAAAGCAGCATAGAAGGCGCCTTACGTTGGAAAAATCCAACATAGATGCGGGGGAAGCAGCAGAGAAAAAGCACCATACGTTGGAAAAATCCAACGTAGATGCGGGAAAGTAGCAGAGAAGGCAACCTACGTTGGAAAAGTCCAACGTAGGGGCGAGAAAGTAGCAGAGGAAGCACTCTACGTTGGAAATATCCAACGTAGAGGCAGAAAAGTAGCAGAGAAGGCACCCTACGTTGGAAATATCCAACGTAGGGGCAGAAAAGTAACAGATAAAGTATCCTACGTTGGAAAAATCCAACGTAGAGGCAGAAAAGTAGCAGAAAAAGCCCCCTACGTTGGAAAAATCCAACGTAGAAGCGGAAAAGTAGACGAAAAGCCATCCTACGTTGGAAATATCCAACGTAGAAGCAGAAAAGTAGCAGAAAAAGCCCCCTACGTTGGAAAAATCCAACGTAGAGGCAGAAAAGTAGCAGAAAAAGCCCCCTACGTTGGAAATATCCAACGTAGAGGTGGAAAAGTAGCCGAAAAGGCACCCTACGTTGGAAATATCCAACGTAGAGGTGGAAAAGTAACAGAAAAAGCCCCTACGTTGGAAAAATCCAATGTAGAGGTGATAAAGTAGCAGAGAAGGCCCCCTACGTTGGAAAAATCCAACGTAGAAGCGGAAAAGTAACCGAAAAGCCATCCTACGTTGGAAATATCCAACGTAGAGGCGATAAAGTAGCAGAGAAGGCATCCTACGTTGGAAAAATCAAACGTAGAGGCTGGAAAGCAGCAGAGAAGGCGCCCTACGTTGGAAATATCCAACGTAGGGGAGATAAAGTAGCAGAGAAGGCCCTCTACATTGGAAAAATCCAACGTAGGACGGAAAAGCAGCAACCGAACGAAGAGCGGGAGCATACAGAAAGTGCCGAGTATGAGTATGCTGGCGAATTAGTCGAAAGGAAATGTACTGGTAGGGTGGTGGAAATGCAGCAGTTACAACGGCTACAGAGACGTACGTTACCTTAGCAACAGGATCTGAGTAAACAAAACAACACAAAAAAGGTGAGGCTCCCAGCGGGAGCCTCACCTTTTTCAATGCATTAGTTCGAGATCATTTGACGCAGAACGGTTTGCAGAATGCCGCCGTTCCGGTAGTAGTCAACATCTACGAGCGAGTCGAGACGAACGATAACTTGGAATTCAGTCGTTGTTCCGTCTTCTTTTGTAGCAACAACTTTAACTTTGTCGCCAGGCTGTACGTCGTTCGAGAGTCCAACGATGTCGAACGTCTCATAGCCAGTCAGGCCAAGCTGTTTCCAGCCTTCGCCAGGCAGGAATTGCAGCGGCAGAACGCCCATGCCCACCAGGTTGGAACGGTGGATACGCTCGAAGCTTTCTGTAATAACGGCTTTGACGCCGAGCAGGAACGTACCTTTTGCCGCCCAGTCACGGGAGGAGCCAGTACCGTACTCTTTGCCGCCAAGGACGACAAGATTCGTACCGTCTGCTTGATATTTCATCGAAGCTTCGTATACCGACGTTACTTCGCCAGTTGGCTGGTAAGTCGAGAAGCCGCCTTCTGTACCCGGAGCGATTTGGTTCTTGATCCGGATGTTGGCGAACGTACCGCGAACCATCACTTCATGATGACCGCGACGCGAGCCGTAGGAGTTGAAGTCTTTCTTCTCAACGCCGTTAGCGATCAAGTATTTGCCGCCTGGAGCGTCTGGACGGATGCTGCCTGCTGGCGAGATATGGTCAGTTGTAACCGAGTCGCCAAGCGCAAGCAACGTTTTAGCCGCTTTGATGTCTTCAACATCGCGGATGCCGTCAGCCAATTTGTCGAAGAAAGGAGGGTTGGCGATGTAAGTGGATTTCGGATCCCACTCGTACAGTTCGCCTTCCGGTACTGGAATTTGGTTCCAGCGTTCGTTTTGCGTGTACACATTTTCGTATTTCGCGCGGAACATTTCTGGCGAGAGCGAAGCGTTCATCGCATCAGCGATCTCTTGGTTCGTTGGCCAGATGTCTTTCAGGAAGACCGGTTGGCCGTTTGGATCCGTGCCAATTGGCTCGCTTGCGAAATCGATGTTTACTGTACCAGCAAGTGCATAAGCAACAACGAGCGGCGGCGATGCCAGGTAGTTTGCTTTGATTTGCGCGTGGATACGGCCTTCAAAGTTACGGTTACCGGAAAGGACAGCCGCTACTGTCATATCGTTATCTGCAATCGCTTGGCTCACATCTTCAGGAAGCGGGCCGGAGTTGCCGATACAAGTCGCGCAGCCGTAGCCTGCAACGTGGAAGCCCAGAGCTTCAAGCGATTCCAGCAGGTTTGCTTTTTTCAAGTAGTCGGTAACAACCAGGGAACCTGGTGTCAGCGAGCTTTTTACATACTCAGGTTTCACGAGGCCGCGGGCAACCGCTTTTTTCGCCACGAGACCAGCACCGACCATAACGCTTGGGTTCGATGTGTTCGTACACGAAGTGATCGCTGCCAGAACGACTGCGCCATCGCGCATTTTGCTTTCTTTGCCGTTGGCGTGTTTCACTTCAACGACTTCATCCAGCTTGCTGTCGGACAGGCCGTAGCCGCCTTTGTCAACCGGCTGGCGAGCAATTGTGTTCCACGAGTCTTTCATGTTCGTCAGCTCGATACGGTCTTGCGGACGTTTAGGACCTGCAAGGCTTGGTACGACTGTCGACAGATCCAGTTCAACCACTTCTGTAAAGGTTGGGTCTGGTGTAGCGTCTGTACGGAACATGTCTTGTGCTTTGTAGTAAGCTTCAACGAGCGCAATTTGCTCTTCCGAACGTCCTGTTTGACGCAAGAAATCAAGCGTCGTTGCATCGACAGGGAAGAAGCCGACAGTTGCGCCGTATTCAGGAGCCATGTTGGCAACCGTTGCACGGTCAGGCAAGCTGATGTTGGACAAGCCGGAACCGAAGAATTCAACGAATTTGCCGACAACGCCTTTTTTACGAAGCAATTGGGTAATTGTCAGCGCAAGGTCAGTTGCTGTAGCGCCTTCAGCCAGGCTGCCAGTCAGTTTGAAGCCGATAACTTCAGGTGTTACGAAGTACAGCGGTTGGCCAAGCATGCCGGCTTCCGCCTCGATGCCGCCAACGCCCCAGCCTACGATGCCGAGACCATTGATCATCGTTGTATGGGAGTCCGTACCTACAAGGGAATCCGGGAAAACGAAAGTTTCGCCGTCGATTGTTTTTGTAGCAGCAACGGATGCGAGGTACTCCAAGTTAACTTGGTGAACGATACCTGTATCCGGTGGTACAGCGCGGAAGTTGTCAAACGCTGTTTGTGCCCAGCGGAAGAAACGGTAACGTTCTGCGTTACGCTCAAATTCGATGCGTTGGTTAATTTCGAGCGCGTCCGGGGAACCGAAAGCGTCGACCATAACCGAGTGGTCGATAACGAGATCGACAGGAACGAGCGGGTTGATTTTTTTAGGATCTCCGCCTGCTTTTTTAACCGTTTCACGCATTGCTGCAAGGTCAACTACAACCGGTACGCCAGTCAAATCCTGCAGAACGATACGGGAAGGAATGAAAGGAATTTCTTTGTCATCGCGGCTTACAGCCCAGTCAGCCAGTTGTTTAACATGCTCCTTTGTAATGGCACGGCCGTCAAATTGACGTACAGCGCCTTCGAGCAATACTTTGATTGAGAATGGAAGTTTGGAGATTTCGCCGAGTCCTTGCTCTTGAAGCGCTTGAAGGCTGTAGTAACCATACTGTTTGCCTCCAACTTCAAGGTTGGATCTCGAAGCGTAATGGTCTTGGTTTGCCATTTCTTGAAGCTCCCCCTTTTAAGGTAAGATTGAACGATGCATGTTTCATTCTGTGAAACACTATTTCAAAATCGTTATGTCCTTATTATAGCGCGAAAACCGGCCATTCGTAAAGCATAAACCGAGGTACAAATATGGAATTTATCAAGCGCTTCTAGGCATTTACAAAAAAATAAGCACTTCCGCTCAGACGCTCCATAATCATCTCCCGCAGCGCTTCATCCGGTACATTTTCCGCCAGCGCCTGGTCCATGCAGCGAAGCCACGCGGCCGCATGATCATTCGTAATCTCCACATGCATATGGCGGGCACGCATTCTAGGATGCCCATACTGCTCCGTATATAAGGGCTCGCCGCCAAAAAATTGTGTCAGGAACAGCGTCTGCTTGTCCATTACAGGATCAATATCTTCGGGAAACAGCGGGCCAATCAGCGGATCCTTCAATACTTTCGGATAAAAGGATTCCACAATGCGGCGTACGCCTTCGACGCCTCCAAGCGTTTCGATTAAAGTCATAATGAATGATCATCCTTTCCTTCAATAAAGTTATATGTGTACAGCGATCAAATTTCTGTTGCGTTCACCCTATTATGTTCGATGAATCCGAGCGGGATGTCAACTGACGTTGTCCATAAATTATTTACTTACAAATATAAAGTAACTATGTTATACTTATCGATATAAACAATTTATCAATGATTTCTAAACAGAAGTAAGATAGAACTTCATGCAAAGGGATGGTGGGTTTAATGAATGATATGGTGATGAAGCAGCGGATCGTGGAAAAACAATGGGCTATTGTGCCGCAAAAGCGGAGCGAGGTGCATACAGCGGCTCCGATTCTGGAACCGGGTAAATGGCAGCAATTTGATCCTTTTCTGCTGTGGATGGATGATTGGTTCAGCCAAGGCGCTTTCGGAGAGCATCCGCACCGCGGTATGGAGACTGTTTCTTATGTAATTGAAGGTGCAATCGAGCATTATGACGATAAAGGTCATGAAGGCAGGCTAGAGGCAGGGGATGTACAGTGGATGACCGCCGGGCGGGGAGTTGTTCATAATGAAATTCCTCCTGAAGGCGTAACGACTCACCTGCTTCAATTATGGGTCAACTTGCCTGCCGAGCATAAAATGGCTGAGCCTCGCACTCAATTGCTGAAGCGCGATCAGATTCCAGTTCGCCGGGAGGAAGGCGTCGAAATTTATGTGATATCTGGCGAGTCTGGTGATGTTAAAGCGTCCACGCTTAACTATGCTCCGATTACAATGCTTGAGATCAATCTGGAGAGAGGCGCTTCGTTCACCCAGTCATTGGCTGAGGATCATAATGCGTTCCTCTATATATTAGAAGGCGAGGGCCGGTTTGGATCAGCGGGGACACTTGGCGAAAAGGGTCAGTTGCTCGCATTGAAGCATGAGAAGGAAGCTAGCGAGCTCCTTATACAAGCATCGGAAGAACCGTTGAAGCTGCTGCTTATCGCAGGCAAGCCGCTTCGCGAGCCTATCGCGGCTCATGGTCCTTTTGTAATGAATACGCCAGAGCAGATTGTTCAAGCTTATGATGATTTTCGGAGCGGCAATTTTTAATTTTCAACAGATTCATTATAAGTTTCACGATAAAAAAGCAGCTATAGCTTCATGTAATGCACCCCAGCAGTTAGATGGCATTAACAATTGGGAAGCAGTTCACATTGGCGATGGCTGCTTTTTCCTGTGGTCAATTTCGCAACTTTAAGGAGCGAGGGGCGTTTAAAAGGATAGTTGAAGCTAACTAGAATATACATATGAGGAGAAACAAATGCTAAGAAAAGCAAGTATTGCGGCGTTGTCCGTTCTAATCGCGGCAGCGCTAGCCGGAACGGTGCATGCCGAAGGCGCAGAGAACGTAAATGAGGACAACAGCCTGGCGGCAGTAACGTCAGTAATGCCGGTGAATCAATCCGGACAATGGATTATTATGCAGCAAAGCAGCAAAATGTATGCCGATGGCAAGCTGTTCCTGGCCTCTCAGCCTACGGTGGAAGCAAAGGGAGTCACTTTTGTAGCAGCACGCTCGCTTGGGACGAGCCTTGGACTTAAAGTCACTTATTACGCAGCAGCCAAAGAATATGAATTTACGAGTGCAGACGGCGTATCGATGCGCTACAAGCTAAATAGCGCTTCTTATAAAATCAATGGTGAGGCTGCTTCAGCGGGCGGAGCTGTTTACGTGAAAAACGGGACGCTGATGGTGCCTCTGCGCTCCTTCGTAACTCCGCTTCAGATGAAGCTTGCTGTGAACAACAGCCTGAAGCAAATCGTCGTCACGCGAAGCGGGACAACAGCACCGACTACACCGCCAACGACACCTACACCTCCTCCGGAGCCGGTTAATGCACCGCCGGTAGCATCCTTCACGACCGATAAGCAGCAGTACAAAATCGGAGAAAAGATCGTCTATACCGACCAAAGCACAGATGACAAAGGTATTGTCAAAACCGAATGGACGAACAACGGAACCGCTTTTTTTGAGCCGGGATCGCAGACAATTTCCTTGAAGGTTACCGATAAAGAGGGCCTAATTTCCGAGGTGTCGCAAACAATCGTTATCACCGATGAAGTGCTTTATACGAAAGAGCAATATGATCGGCTTTTTACGCCAATTGGCGATAAGTTTGCCATTCCTGCAGCAAGCGTCCTGCAAATGCCAGCTATTAATTATGCAATCGAGGAAAGCGGGCAGCAGACTCTAATCCGCGCGAACAGTCCCGAGACGATTGTGGAAGAGGGCGTTTATTACAGCGACACGGTATCGGGCAATGTGCGTTTTCTTATTCATAATCAGAACAACCGTACATCTCCTGTCCGGATTTACATTGTTGCGACGAATGAGAACACGGATGGTCAGCCGGTTACAGTCACCACGGGTAAAATAGGCATCGGCGGTCCTTCGACCTACGTATCCGCAACGGGAAAAATGGCGCTAGCACGTTATTTGGAATCTTCCGTGCAAGGGAAGACGACGGTCATTCCTGCTGGTGAAAGCCGGATTACGCTGACCTCGGTCAGCGACCAGGTGCTGACGACGGGCAAAGTCATTACAGCACATGCCGATTTGCAGACATCCTCTGCTGTTCGTTTGTCCGTGGTAGTTGTTGATGCGGACAAGGATCCGTTAGCGATGCTGCCGCTTTTGCCGGCATTGCCATGGGACGGCAAGCATGCAAGGGGCACTTTCGAGCATGGTGACCGGACGATTACGCTGCCATCTCCGCTAGGCGGAACAGCTTCACGAATTGTGCTTGGCGACCAAACCTATGATACTTATCAAAAAGGCTACGATGCTTTATCCGGTTTTGAGCAAACGAACAGCGGCAATTATGGCGTCAATTATAAACTTGTGCTGGAACGTGTTCAGCCGAATACGCTCATTGCGTTAAATGCAAGGGGCGGCCACTACGGCGGGGCATTCCTCGTTAACGGCAAGCTGACTTATATGACTAACGAAAATATTTTGACCAGCTCGGGTGAAGCGGGTGTTCTCTATCGGACAGGAATTACCGAGGAGAATGTTACTATCGTGTTCTCACCGGCATCGGGCAGCAACCTGCCTATTCATATGATGTTTATTCCGCTGCCTGCTGTTCAATAAGCGAGCCGGGTAGAAGGGGAAGACGTGCAGGGATGGAAACATCTTTGCACGTTTTTTTGTGGAGAAGGAGTGGATGGGGGAGTGAGCTTGCATGCGGGCGTGCGTGAGGGTGAATTAGGTAATTGAATGTATGGTTTTCTCGGAATTCGGGGTAGCTAGCAATTTGGTGTTAAACAACTCTGTGGCAAACGCCAATTGGCGTTTGCAGGCCGCACAGGTGCTGCAGCGAGCCTGCTTCGCAATTTAGCGAAGCTCTATTCGCTCTAAACCACCTGAAATGAGCAGGATCAAGGGAAACAACGAATTAGCGAACTTTTCTTCGCAATTGGGGAACCTGGGTTCTCCAATTGCGAAGAAAAGTTCGCTGCAGCTCATGTGCCCCGCCAACCGGTGCAAACGAGCGAAGGTGGCTTCTCTATATAGCGAAGCAGCTTCGCTATTCGGAGCATATGCTCATGAAACTAACTAATTCCCCGCCGTCTGCTGCAGACGAGCAAAGGTAGCTTCTCAATTTAACGAATCAGCTTCGCTATCCGCAGCTTATGGTCGTAAAACTAACTAATTCCCTGTCAACTGCTGCAGACGAGTAAAGGTGGCTTCTCAACAGGTGTTGGGTAGCTGCTGCAGGTTGACCAAATGTAAAAGTACAGTTTGATCTCCCTCTAAAGCGGTTAAAAGGGCATCAAAATGTAAATGTACATTTTGAAAGCGGCAAAAAGCTCTATTTACTTGAATTTCGACGAATCTGCCTGCACTTTTGCATTTTGAGCCCCCATATTGCCGGAAAAGCGGCTAACAACCTGCACATTTACATTTTGACTAATGTTTCAAGTGAATCTAGGTATTAATGCGATGTTGCGTTCGACTTAAATAGCTCTAGATAGTTAGAAAGAGCAGAAAGAGCAGAAAGAGCAGAAAGGTGCAGCCTACAATTAGAGAAACTTGCTTCGTGACTCAAGTACAATGTACTTTTCTGCTTATCGTCTCTACCTTACAGCGAAATTTAGATTCGACACAAGGGTTGCATATCTATTTTTATAGATATATAATACTCGTTATGGAACCTTTACTCATTTATAAAGCGTTATCGAATGAAACGAGGCTGCAAATACTGGAATGGCTGCGAGATCCGCAGAAGCATTTGGGCGAGCTGGCGGAAAATTTTGAGCTGCCTCTCAAATGCGATCCCAACAACGGGGTATGCGTCGGATTTATTCAAGAGAAATCGGGGCTTGCGCAATCGGTTATATCCAGCTATTTGAAGACGCTGCAAAAGGCAGGCTTACTGGAGTCCCAGCGGGTAGGGCAGTGGACGTATTATCGCAGAAACGAAGAGACGATTCGGCTGTTCAGCGAATACGTCAGTCGCCAGCTGTAGAGTTGGCGAACTGTCGTTATTTCAGTGAAATTAGTCCGCAGGGAAAACAGCGCTGCTGGTCTGATTCTACGGAAATTGTCCAAGAAAGAAAGCTGCCTTTATGCAGTGCCTTATTCATCTATATTTCTGGATATTTGTATATTCAATATGAAACTACTAAAGGGAGTGTACATGCAATGACTGCAACGAAAAAACAACTTGGAAACATTCCGTTATCAATACTCGATCTCGCGCCTGTCGTCGTGGGAGCTACTCCTAGAGAAGCGCTGCGCAACAGTCTCGATCTTGCACAGCATGCAGAGAAATGGGGCTATAACCGCTATTGGGTAGCCGAGCATCATAATATGCCTGGCATTGCCAGCTCGGCTACATCGGTCGTAATTGGCTATATTGCCGGCGGCACCTCCAGCATACGTGTAGGCTCTGGCGGCATCATGCTCCCGAACCATTCGCCGCTCGTCATTGCTGAGCAATTCGGCACGCTGGAATCTCTTTATCCGGGCCGTATCGACCTCGGACTCGGACGCGCACCGGGCAGTGACCGGCTGACGGCGATGGCACTGCGCAGAGATTTGAGCCACGGGGAGAACTTCCCCGAGCAGGTGGATGAGCTTTTCGATTATTTTAGCGAATCGACGCCCGGCAAACGAGTGAGAGCCGTTCCCGGCGAAGGCCTGAACGTTCCGGTCTGGCTGCTGGGCTCCAGCGATTTTAGCGCTCGTCTGGCTGGTCAGCTCGGACTGCCTTTTGCGTTTGCCAGCCATTTCTCGCCGGACTATACACTGCCAGCCCTGCATGCCTACCACAGCAGCTTCGTTCCGTCGAAGTATCTCGACAAGCCTTATACGATGGTTGGAGTCAATGCGATCGCTGCAGACACGGATGAACGGGCAGCTTTCCTGGCCACGACGATGCAGCAGCAATTTTTGAACATTATTCGCGGCGGAGCGCCAAGCCTCATTCAACCGCCTACCGATATGGACCTGTTATGGACAGAGCAAGAGAAGGCAGCCGTCCACAAGCAGCTGCGGGCTGGCATTACGGGCAGTCCGGAAACGTTCCGGAGCAAGCTGAACCAATTCATTGCCGATACGCAAGCCGATGAGGTCATTATTAATTCCGCTATTTACGATCATCAGGAGCGGCTGCGCTCCTTCGAAATTATTTCCGAGCTCGCAAAGAGCTGAGGGTGAAATATGACAAAAAACTGATGCCAATAACGAAAATGGCGTCAGTTTTTTGTTTGCAATTTATTATAATTAACGAGAGTTTTTCGCCGTTTTGAAGTATTAGTTTACATAAGATACTAAGGGGGAAACTATGAATTTTGATTTCTTTTTAGAAGTGTTTAAAGACCGGTTGCCTGTGATTGAATCGTATCCGCATACGAAGATATTGTATTCAGAGTTAGAAGTATCTTTCTTGAAGGCTGATGCAAATAAGATCGTCATAGATACCAATGAACTCACTTTTACAGTGGAATCCAGTAAGCGGGTAGCCGATCATCTTGATGACGATTTTTTTATGGATCATTATGCCATCTCTTCTTTAAGCCGGCTAATAATCGTTTCAGACGTGAAATATAAAAGCATCGAAACGAAGCAATTAAATATCATTTTTAATTTAATGTTGACTTATTTTCATGTAATATTTGTCGATCATAATCATGGATTAGAACCAGGCGAAATAAGTTGCATGTACTATGGCAAATTAGATATCGCGGACCACAGCTTTGACGTATTTTGTGACCCAAGTACCCTTTGAATATAGGAGCAGTCTGAACTCCAGACTGCTCTTTTTTTATTTCATTAACTTTTTGCACCTATTGCTTAGTTTCAGCCATCGCCGCGTATCGCTGCCGCTCTTATAATCGAATTAAGGCGCTGCGGCAAAGGCGGAGCGGTAGTCCGTCGGCGTAAACGACGTCTCCTTGCGGAAAAACTTCGTGAAGTGATTCGTCTCCTTGAAGCCGGTCTGGCCGGCAATCTCTTTAATGCTAAGAGAAGTGGTCGTCAGCAGCTGCTTGGCGTACTCGGTGCGCTTGCGGTTCACGTATTTCAGCGGCGGCATGCCAAAATGCTTCTTGAAGTAGGTAATAAAATAGTTCGGATGCAAATGGACGGCTTCCGCCATTTGCTCAATGCTGATGCCGCTGCCTAGGCGGGATTCGACGAATTGCTGAATGATGCCAAGCCGGTTCATTTCCTCGGTGCGATGCTGCAGAACACGCAATGGCACAAGCTCCAGAAAAGTAGCGACGATATCCATCAGAGCCTGCTTTTCGCGGATTTTTCCGACGATGCCCCCGCCGTGATAATAAGCAACCATGTCGGCGAATTGGCGCTCAGTTCGTTCATAATCGGCAACATCGATGCAGAGCGGGACACCAATCCATTGGAACAAATCGAACGGGCCCGCCATCACGTTGAAATGGCAATAGTATTTTCGGTAAGGAAGCTGCCCGACAACGGTAGAGAAGGAATGCTGCGTTTGGGCAGGGACGAGCACCAATTGACCCGGTTTCGGGGAAAAGGTCTCGCTGCCGATTTTGAGCCAGCCGTTCCCGCCGGTAATGAAGTATAGCTTATTGTAGGGCTGCACGGAATCAGTCTCACCCCAGTGGGCGGTTACCTGCGTGACATGGGCTTCATGAAGCAAAATCTGCAGCGATTGCAGCAGTTCAGAGAAAGCGCTTTTATCGTGAATTGTAGCCATCAGGCCTCACCTTTAATTTCGTAATAATGATTGCTAGCTCTATCATAATGGAAAAAAAGTTGAATAGAAAGCGAATAGGAGGCGTGATATGAAAATGACATCCACAATGATGAAGAGCCAGCTTTGGTACAAACAGCCGGCCAAAATATGGGACGAGGCGCTGCCGCTAGGAAACGGGAAGCTGGGCGCGATGGTATTCGGCGATGTGTACAACGAACGAATCGCACTGAATGAGGACAGCGTCTGGTACGGCGGACCAACTGACCGGAACAATCCGGACGCCTTGCCTAACCTTCCGGAGATTCGCCGGTTACTGGCAGAGGGACGGCTTAATGAAGCCCAGGAGCTGTCCGTTATGGCGCTGTCTGGCATTCCTGAATCGCAGCGCCACTATATGCCGCTTGGCGATTTGCATCTATCCTTCCAATATGAGGGCGAAGGGGTACATGATTATGAGCGAAGACTCGATCTGATTGACGGCATCGCTTCCGTCCGTTATTCGGTGGGACAAACCCGTTATGAACGCGAACAATTCATTAGCTTCCCGGATCAGGTCATCGTTACGCGAATGACCTCGGACAGCTCGGGCGGCATTTCATTCAAAGCCCGCTTAAGCCGCGGCAACAATCGCTATTACGATGAACTAACCAGGGAAGGCGACGATACGATCGTTATGCGCGGCAACTGCGGCGGCAGCAAGGGCTCCGATTTCCGAACCGTATTGCGCGTGGCGGCGGAAGGCGGTACGGTGCGTATTATCGGGGAATATCTGATTGTGGAAAAAGCCGATCATGTAACGCTTCTGCTTAGCGCCGCAACCTCTTATCGGCATGACAATCCGGAAAGCTATGCCCTGCAGACGGCGGCGAATGCCTCCCGTCGCTCGTATGAGGAACTCAAGGAACGGCATCTCGACGACTTCCATCTGCTGTCGCGCAGAGTGGAACTGAGGCTTGGAGCGGAAAGCCTTCAAGCTGAGAGCGATGCCTTGCCGACAGATGCACGGCTGGACCGGATAAAGGCTGGAGAAGATGATCCGGGCCTGATCGCGCTGTATTACCAGTTTGGCCGTTATTTGCTCATTTCCAGCAGCCGGCCGGGCTCGCTGCCTGCTAATCTCCAAGGCATCTGGAATGAGCATATGCTGCCGCCTTGGGACAGCAAATATACGATCAATATTAATATTCAGATGAATTATTGGGCGGCGGAATCCGGCAATTTGGCGGAATGCCACGAGCCTCTCTTCGATCTGATTGAGCGGATGAGAGAGCCGGGCAGGCATACAGCCAAGACGATGTATGATTGCGGCGGCTTTGTTGCGCATCACAATACCGATCTTTGGGGCGACACCGCGCCTCAGGACAAGTATTTGCCTGCGTCCTATTGGCAGATGGGAGCGGCGTGGTTCTGCCTGCATCTGTGGGAGCATTATGAATACGGCTTGGATCGCAGCTTCCTGGAGCATGCATATCCGACGATGAAGGAAGCGGCTGCCTTTTTCATCGACTTCTTGACTGAAACGGAAGATGGCTACGTCGTCACGACGCCTTCCGTTTCTCCGGAGAATACTTACATTTTGCCAAATGGACAATCAGGAACGCTATGCATCGGTCCATCGATGGACAGCCAGATCTTGCATGAGCTGTTTACCGCATGTATAGAAGCAGCAGCTGTGCTTGAGACGGATGAAGAGCATCGTCAAATCTGGCAAAGCTTGAAGGAGCGTCTGCCGCAGCCGGCCATTGGCAAGCACGGTCAGATTCAGGAATGGATGGAGGATTACGAGGAAGCGGAGCCGGGACACCGCCATATTTCCCATCTGTTCGCGCTTCATCCCGGCAAGCGCTTTACGGTGAGAGGAACGCCGGAATGGGCTGAAGCTTCAAGAGTTACGCTGGATCGCAGGCTTGCGAACGGCGGCGGACATACCGGCTGGAGCCGGGCATGGATTATTAACTTCTGGGCGCGGCTGGAGGACGGAGAGAAGGCTTATCGCAACGTGCATGCGCTGCTTACCCATTCGACGCTCCCGAGCCTGCTCGACAATCATCCGCCGTTTCAGATTGACGGCAATTTTGGCGGCACGGCCGGTATAACCGAAATGCTGGTTCAAAGCCATACGGGAGAAATTCATCTCTTGCCGGCTTTGCCAGAGGCTTGGCAGGAGGGCAGCTTCTCCGGCATTCGGGCAAGAGGCGGCTTTGAAGTGAGCTTGGATTGGGCGAAAGGCAAGCTTGCGAAAGCGGTCGTGCTGTCGGGGGCTAACCGGACTTGCACGATACGTACCACGGAAGACGTGACGATTACGGGGGCTGACGGTACCATGGCAGAAACATTCCGCCAGCCGGACGGATCGGTGCAATGGCAAGCAGAAGCGGGCGGTCAATATACGATTACTGCGATACAATAAATGATAGAATTGGGAATCGGGAGCAGCGTTGCTCCCGATTCCTTTCTTCATTTTTGCCGGCAAAACGGTTAAAATAGAGATATTGGCAGATTTTAACGGAGAGGATGGTAGAAAACCATGATCGTATACGAGAAAGAGAACGCTTACATTCTGGTCGCCCAGCATGAGCATGCCCGTATATCCGGCGACTTGATGTCGGCATGGGCAGCTTGGCAGGATCAAGCGGGTAACGTCGACCCTCGGCTTGGCGACATCATCTTCGCCGCATATGAGCATGACCGCAGCTGGCTTGATCTGGACAGCTGGCCGCTGTGGAACGACAAAGCCAGCGCTCCTTATTCCTTTATTGATTTTCCTGCAAAAGTCAGATTTCTTTATTATAATAAAGGGCTGGATGAAGTGCAGTCGACGAATGGCTACGCGGCATTGCTGTGCAGCATGCTGTACACTTCGCTGGTTGAAAAGTTCCAGGACGAGGATGCCGTTCAATTTGTTAATCGCGAGTATGACAGGCAGAACCGCATCAAGCAGCTGTTCAAGGTAGATGAGCATCAGCTCCGCAAGCATATTAGCGCACTTATATTATGTGACGGGCTTAGTTTATTCGCCTGCATGCGGGAGCCTGGAACGCCAAGATCCGAGATCAGCTGGTTTGCCAACGGCTTTCGCTATGAGCCTCAAGGGAATAAAGGGGAGGAGCAGCTGCTGTTCGCCGATTGGCGGGGAGAAACGGAGATTGTATTAGATCCATTCCCGTTCGTTCAGACGGTAGACACTGTTATTACTTACAAAGAGGTGTCGAAGGATGATGCGGCAAGCTTCGGTTTGGAGGCGGCTTATCGCAAAGCGGAGCTGCGTGAGCATGTCATTCGATTTGTATCCGCATAGAAAAAAGCTGGACCAGGCGCATTAACGCTTTGTTCCAGCTTTTTTATGAATAAATGTCTTAGCGAAGGTTCGGAATGTTCACTTCCGGATTTGCATCAGCTTCGTAATCGACGCCTTCCGTCTCGAAACCGAACAATTGGAAAAACTCACGGCGGTAGCCTTCGAGATCCGATAGCTCGTATACATTTTCAGTGGACAGGTCGGCCCACAGCTGCGTTACTTCTGCTTGAATCTCCGGACGCATCTCCCAATCATCGACACGGATCAGTCCGCGCTCATCAACAGCCGTTTCGCCTTTTCCATAAAGACGGTCAGAGAACAGACGGTACATTTGCTCGATGCAGCCCTCGTGAATGCCTTTTTCCTTCATGACTTTGTACAGCGCCGAAATATAAAGCGGTACAACCGGAATGGCGGAGCTCGACTGCGTTACGAGCGCTTTGTTCACGGATACGTATGCACGGCCGCCGTTAGCAGAGAGCTGCTTATTCAAGCGTTGAGCCGTCGCTTCCAAATCGTTTTTCGCGCTGCCGATTGTGCCTTCGCGATATACGGCATGCGTAATTTCCGGTCCGATATAGGAATAAGCAACCGTCGTAGCATTGTCGGAAAGGACGCCGGCTTGCTGCAGCTCGTCAATCCACATTTGCCAGTCTTCGCCGCCCATTACGGCAATCGTCTGGCGGATTTCGTCTTCCGTTGCCGGCTCGATAACAGCCGTCGTTACCTCGCCGCTGTGGAAGTTGACGGTTTTGTTGGAGTAGGTTTCGCCAATCGGTTTAATGACGGAAGCGAAGGATTCGCCCGTTTTTGGATGTGTACGGCGCGGAGAAGCTACGCTGTATACGACCAAATCGATTTTGCCCAGCTCAGTACGGATCAAGTCGATCGTTTTCGCTTTAATTTCATCGGAGAACGCGTCGCCTACAATGCTGTACGATTTAACGCCAGCTTGCTCTGCCGCTTGTTCGAATGCGGCCGAGTTGTACCAGCCTGCTGATGCCGTCCGGGAGCCTTCAGCCGCTTTGTCAAAGTATACGCCAATTGTGTTAGCTCCGCCTGCAAACGAGGACACGATGCGGGAAGCTAAGCCATAGCCGGTCGATGCGCCGATAACGAGAACGTTTTGAATGCCTTTAATTGCTGGCTGTGCTTTTACATAATCGATTTGACGCTGCACTTGCTTCGCGCATCCTTCAGGATGAGCCGTCGTGCAAATAAATCCGCGAGTTTTCGGTTGAATGATCATATGGGATATTCCTCTCTGATTTAAAGTTTCGTATGTAGCTGCATGATGAGGACAACTTCTATCCCATTTTACCGATTTTTAGTGCTAAATGGAAGTAAAGCGCAACCAACTTCCTATAAAATAAAATAGGGCTGCTCCCTGATGAACGGATCGCTCCGCTTTGGGACAGCCCTGCTGGTTTGAAATAGGTGTCTAGATTCGACCAGCGAGCTGCTGTTCGGCCATCATAACGAGCCGTTTCGTAATGTTGCCGCCGATGGAGCCCATATCGCGAGTCGTCATATTGCCATAGTATCCGTCTGCCGGAAGCTGAATGCCCAGCTCTTGGGCAACCTCGAATTTAAGCTGCTCCAGCGCTGCGCGTGCTTGCGGCACTTGCAATTGATTCTGACTTCTTGCCATTGTGTTCAACTCCCTTCTTGCCCTTATTATGCGATTGAGAAAAAAGGATTATTCGTCAAATTCGCCTAAATTTACCGACGGCCTCTAAGGTATAGCCGTGCTAAAATCGGTATAAGAGAAGAGGTGAGCGGATCATGTTTATGGAGCCGATGCTAATGACGCAGCAGGATGATGCGTTTGACGATCCGGATTATCTGTTTGAACCGCTGATAGACGGGCAGCGGCTTCAGCTTTCATTCCTTGGCAGCAGAGCCCGCCTGTTCACCCGGCACGGGAATGAAGTGACGCTGCAATATCCCGAGCTGTTAAACGTGCCTTTGAAGCTGCCTGCCGATGTTGTGCTGGATGGTGAGGTTGCCTATTTGGACGCTGCAAGCGGCGAGTTCCAATTCGATAGGCTGATTGACCGCTACAGGTTGAAGAAGCCGGCACGAATTCGGGATGCGGTAAGAGAGACACCTCTCCGTTTCTATGTATTCGACATTCTTTATTATGAAGGAATCGATTTGCGGAGCACACCGCTGCGGGAAAGAAAACGTCTGCTGAAGGAAGTGCTGCTGCCGAACAGCCGTTATTGCTGTGTGCCTTATATCGAAGGCGAGGGACTCAAGATGTATGAGGTTGCGCGGCAGCTGAAGCTGGAGGGCATGGCCTGCAAACGGTCGGACAGCATCTATGATACGGGGAGTGCCGGGGATTGGATAAAGGTGTTGAACTATAAAATCGAGCAAGCCGCTGTTCTAGGATGGCGCAAGCATCATCCCGGCCTGCTGGTCAGCTCCCCGTCCGGGAAGAGGACCGTCATTGAAGCGGGATGGCATGGCCCGCTCAGAAGGCAGCTGGAGGCAGCTTCGGATATGCGGCTGGGCGAGGATCGCGAATGCGTATATGTGAAGCCGGGTACGACGGCTACATTAAAGTATATTAGCCGAAGAAGAGACGGCCGGCTCGTAGGCGGTGAGGTAGTGGAGCTGAATACGGCCGCCAGCCAGAGCGGCAGCAGCATGAGAAGCATAGGCACATGGAACGGATGAACGAACCGTTTCATGTGCTTTTTTATTTTGCCTGTTCATTCCGCTTGCCTTATGAAAAATAAAATTAGCCAAACTGCGCAAACTGGTAATAAAACAACTAAGAGGAGTTGGCTTCGATGAAGGATCGTTTGGATAAAGCCGTATCACTGGGAATCGGATTGGCCGCGACTGGCAAGGAACAAGTCGAGAAGCTTGTAGACGAGTTTGTGAAAAAAGGGGAGGCGGGCAAATCCGAATCTTCAGCCTACGTCGAGAAACTGGTGGAGAAGGGCAATGAAACGAGAAAGCAGCTCGAATCGACGGTTCGGGAAAAAATCCAGTCGGTCATTCATAACCAAGCCGACAAGGAAAAGCTGGAGCATCTGGAACGGCGTCTTGAAGCGCTGGAGCGCCGCGAATCCACGGATAGCTGAGCAGCGCCATGAGCGTAGGGAGCAAGCTGCGCCGTTTGAAGCGGTACCGGGAAATCGGACTTGCCCTGCTTCGCAACGGCTTCGGTTATATCGCCAAAGATTTGGGGCTGCCTGATATCATTCTAGCGCGCGGAGACGGGGATACGCATGAAATGCGCAGACGATCGGTAGGAGAGAGGCTCCGTTCATTTCTGGAGGAGCTTGGACCAACCTTCGTTAAGCTAGGCCAGCTCGCCAGCACAAGAGCCGACCTCATCCCGGCCAGCCTGATCGGTGAAT
This sequence comes from Paenibacillus sp. NPDC058174, assembly GCF_042883865.1. Classification (NCBI taxonomy): domain Bacteria; kingdom Bacillati; phylum Bacillota; class Bacilli; order Caryophanales; family Paenibacillaceae; genus Paenibacillus; species Paenibacillus sp. NPDC058174. The sequence continues at coordinate 1,736,447 of NZ_JBHVUY010000001.1, read as the reverse complement.
TGGAACGGCTGCAGGATCAGGTGCCGCCTTTTGCCTATGAGGATGCTGTGATGATTATTGAACAGGAGCTCGGTGCGCCGATTGGCGTTCTGTATGCTTCATTTCAGGAGACGCCGCTTGCATCCGCTTCAATCGGGCAAGTGTATCAGGCGGTGCTGAATGACGGCACTGCAGTGGCTGTTAAAGTACAGCGTCCGAGGATTATTAAGCAAATCGAGACGGATCTTGATATTTTGATCGAGCTGGCCAGAATGGCGGAGCACCGGCTGGAGTGGGCGCGCCAATATCAAATTCGCGAGATGGTGGAGGAACTGGCGAAGGCGATCCGGACGGAGCTTGATTATGAGAAGGAAGCGCGCAATGCTGAGCGTTTCGCATCGTATGCCAGCAAGTACAGCGGCTTGCGCATTCCGGCTGTCTACGGCGAGCTCTCGTCCAAGAGGGTGCTGACGATGGAGTTTCTGGAGGGCATTAAGCTATCCAGCAAGGACAGTCTGCAAGAAGCAGGTCACCGTGTGCGGACGATTGCGGAAAAGTATGCCGAGGCGATACTCCATCAAGTGCTGTCGGACGGACTTTTTCATGGCGATCCCCATCCCGGCAACGTGCTTGTAATGGCGAACGGGGACCTCGCTTTTCTCGATTTTGGAATGGTTGGGAAGCTGGGCCCGGAGCGAAAGCGCCAGTTCGGCGCATTAGTTATCGCACTCCGCAACCAGAGCACGAACGGAGTCATCCGCGCTATCTCCGCAATGGGGTTTATACCCGATCAGGTAGACAGGGAGCTGCTTCGCACCGATGTCGACGAGCTGCGGGACAAATATTATAAAGTCCCTCTCAGTCAAGTGAGTCTTGGCGAGTCTGTGAATGATCTGTTTACACTGGCGCGCCGCCATCAGATTCGGCTTCCTTCGGAGCTTACTCTGCTTGGCAAAACGTTTCTGACGATGGAAGGCGTCGTGACGATGCTGGACCCGGAATTCAGCGTCTTTGACGTTGCCGAGCCCATCGGCCGCCAGCTGTTTCTGGAGCGGTTCAATATCCGGGTGCTGGCCAGCGAGTGGGTGGAGGAAATTTCGGAATTTGCAGCGATTGCTTCTGACGTACCGTCCGGTGCCCGTAAGCTGCTGGCTGCTCTGCGCAGAGGCAGATTTGGCCTGGAAATAACCGTTCCGGAGCTTGGGGAGTTTTTGCGGAAAATGGATCAGATCAGCAACCGGCTGTCCTTAAGCATCGTACTGCTGTCCTTCAGCATCATTATGGTTGGATTGATTATCGGGTCGTCTCTTCGCCATCAGGACAATGTGCTGTGGAACATTCCGGCAATTGAAATCGGCTTCGGCGTAGCTTCCTTGCTATTTGTATGGATTATTTACGCGATATTCCGTTCTGGACGGTTTTGAAAATGAAGGAATGGGGTTGACACCTGATCGACTTGTAACTATTATTGTTACATGTAGTTCGATTCTATTCATACAGGAGGCTTTCATTATGAAAATAGCAGTTATCGGTGCCACCGGCAAAGCGGGCAGCAATATTGTAAAAGAAGCGCTGGACAGAGGACATGAGGTTACGGCAATTGTGAGAAATGCATCAAAGCTTGATGCAGCTGGAGCAAATGTCCTGGAGAAGGATGTGTTTGCTTTGACAGCTGACGATCTCCAATCATTTGATGTAGTTGTCAACGCATTTGCAGCCCCGCTAGGGCAAGAGCATCTTCATGTCGAGGCAGGCAATGTATTAATTGAAGCGATCGAGAAGGGCAACGGACATTTGAGACTGATCGTCGTAGGCGGTGCAGGAAGCCTGTATGTCGATCCGGAGAAAACGACCCGCGTCGTGGATACGCCAGGATTTCCGGAGATGTTCTTCGCTACGGCCTCTAACCAGGCGAAAAACTTGGACATTCTTCGCGGCAACCACAACATAAAGTGGACATTTGTGAGCCCGTCTGCTGAGTTTGCGTTGGGCAAACGGACAGGCAGCTACAAAAAAGGAACGGAATTTCTGCTCGTCAATGAGAAGGGCGACAGTTATGTAAGCTATGAAGATTATGCGATCGCTATCGTGGATGAGATCGAAAATCCGCAGCATATTAACGAACGGTTTACGGTCGTGTCGGAAAGAGATTAACCGGTGGAATGAACAAACAGGCAGCAGGAGAGGCGAATGCCCCTTCCTGCTGCCTGTTTTGATGTTGGCATAAGAGGGTAAAATTAAATATCCAGCGATTCGCCCGGCTGCAGCACTTTTCCGGCCAAGCCTTTGGATTCCAGCTGGCTCACATACTGCTGCGCATCCTGGCGGATCACCGGGAAGGAATCATAATGAACCGGAATGACGAGCTTGGCGCCGTACCATTCCGCCGCTTGCAGCGCATCTTCGGGACCCATGGTGAAATGGTCGCCGATTGGAATGAAGGCGACATCGATGTCGTGGCGGTCGCCGATCAGCTTCATATCGCCGAACAAAGCGGTGTCTCCGGCGTGGAGAACGGTTTTTCCGTCAATTTGAACGACGTAGCCGCCCGGCATGCCGCCATAAATAATCCGCTGCTCGTCAGCAAGCGTAATGCCCGAGCTGTGGAAGGCTTGTACCATCTTCGCTTTGGCGAAGCCGAGGTCGATTGTCCCGCCCAGGTTCATGCCGATTGTCTGCAGCTCCTTCCATGACAAATAGGTAGCAAGCTCGACATTCGCAATAATTGGAGCGTTGTTAGCTTTGGAGATCGGCTCTGCGTCGAGAATATGATCCATATGGGCATGCGTCAGCAGAATAGCATCGACTTGAATATCTTCGGGCTTGGCAACAGCCAGCTCATTGCCGCGGAGAAAGGGATCGATGACGAGCGATTTGCCCGCCTCCGTTGTCAATTGCACACAGGAATGGCCATGGTACGTAATTTTCATTTCATTACATCTCCTTTTCGTCGCATCGTCAAATTAAATAGAAGTCAGCCGGATTCGGATACCGGAAGGATCGGTCGCAAAATGACCGTTGCCGGTCTCCTTTATCGGAGCGCCGTTTTCCTGTAATCGCTGTATTGCTGTTGCCAGCGTCTCGTTCGTCGGGTAAATGATCGTGAAATAATCAAGACCTGTCATGTCTTCTGCAGGAGGGGGAGCACCGACTCCGGCCCATATATTCAAGCCAAGATGATGGTGGTATCCGCCGGCCGCTACGAATAGAGCGCGCATCGCCTCATAATCGCCGACAATTTCGAAGCCAAGCAGATTATGATAAAATGCCCGTGATTCCGGCAGCCCGGTTGTATGCAGGTGAACATGGCCGATGATCGTGCCGGCAGGCAATGCTTGATCCGGCAGTTCAGCTGCGGCAGCAAGCAGTCCCTCCCAGTCGATCGGATCGGTAGCCATCACATAATCACCTCTAGCATCCTTCTTCCACTGGCTGCGAGGCCGGTCGGCATAAATTTCGATGCCGTTGTTGTCAGGGTCGGAAATATAAAGCGCTTCGCTAACGAGATGATCCGCTTGCCCGATTGAGATTCCAGAGGCGATAAGACGCCGGAGCGCTTGTCCAAGAGATTCGCGGTTCGGCAGCAAAATCGCAAAGTGATACAGTCCCGCCGTTCTGCGGCGGGGAGGCGTAACGACGGCATTCGGGATTTGTTCCAGTAGAACGAGTGGGTCTCCGCCCCCGACGGACAGGCTGGCTGTCGTTGCCGTTATTTCGGTTGCTTTTAAACCGACGATTTCCTCGTAAAACGCAATAGAGCGCTTAAGGTCGCTAATTTTCAGCTTGACTGCTCCCAGAACGGTATTGTCAGGAATATGGTAATCCGTCATGCAATCCCTCCTTAATAGTTAAACCTGTTTATGTTACTATTCTACTATAAAACCAAGGAGGCGATACATAGATGGATTTGGGGCTGAAAGGAAAGACGGCAATCATTACGGGAGGCAGCAAAGGAATTGGACTGGCAACTGCGGTGCTGCTGGCTAAGGAAGGCGCTAACGTTGCAATTGTGGCGCGGGATGAATCGCAATTGAAGGAGGCTGCCCGGCAAATTGCCGAGCAATCGGGAACGGAGCCGTTCTATGTGGCCGCCGACATATCGGAGAAGGAACAGTGTGAACGAGCCATCGCTCTGACGGCAGAACGTTTCGGCGGGCTTCATATATTGGTTAACAATGCAGGTACAGCGGCTGCGAGGCCCTTCGAGCAGGTTGAAACGGAGGACTGGTCGTCCGATTTGGATTTGAAGCTGTTTGGCGCCGTGCATTGTGCCCGCGCAGCACTGCCTCATTTGCGTGCTGCCGGCGGCGGTGCGATCGTTAATGTAACGGCTGTCGGCGGCAAAACGCCATCCGGCTCCTCGCTGCCAACATCCGTCAGCCGTGCCGCTGGTCTTGCTTTGACGAAGGCGATGAGCAAGGATTTGGCTGCTGATGGCATCCGCGTTAATGCCGTATGCATCGGCTTGATCCGCAGCGCGCAAATCGAACGGGGCTGGCAGGCGTCGCGTCCAGATCTGACTTGGGAGCAATTCGCCGAGCTGCCGCAGCATGACATTCCGCTCAAACGAATAGGCCGCGCCGAGGAAGCGGCGAATGTGATCGCCTTTCTGGTCTCGGACGCGGCCTCGTATGTGACCGGCACTTCCGTCAACATTGACGGAGGGAAAGCAGCCGTATTGTAATTGTTTTACTTGATAAGGCCGGCATACTGCAGACCTTTGCGGATGCCGCCTTCATCTACATGCGAAGTGATATAGTCGGCAAAAGGCTTAAGCTCTTCATGGGAGTTGCCCATCGCAATGCCAAGGCCAACGGCTTGCAGCATTTCCTTGTCGTTCAGCCCGTCGCCGAAAGCGATCGCTTCCTCAGGTGCGATACCGACCAGCTTAAGCAGCGCTTCAATGCCAAGCGCTTTGGAGCCGTCACTTGTCAAGACGTCCATAGCGGACTTGTGCCAGCGGATCAGACGCAAATTCGGAACCGCGCCTTCATATAAATGCTCGTCTTCCGCAGCGCAATGAAGGAAGGCTTGGTAGACGTCTTCTTTTTTCCAGAAATCAGGATCATAGCCCGGAAGGTCGACCCGCAGCGAGCGGACGGAATCCAGCATATGAGGATGGTCCTCAGTGTTCGAGTAGAACGCGCTGCTGCCTTCGAAGACGAGAGAGTGGCCGTTCTTGTCGGCATGGCCGACGAGCGCCTCCAAATGTTCGCGCGGGATAGGATTATGAAAGATCGGTTTGCCCTTATAGACGACATAAGCGCCGTTCAGGCTGACATAAGAATCGATACCCAGCTTTTCTGCAATTGGGGCAAAGAAGTAAGGCGCTCTGCCGGTTGCAATAACGGCTTCAACTCCGGTTGCCTGCAGCTCGCTGATTGCTTCAATCGTGTCCTGCGGAATTTCTTTCACTTCATTAACGAGAGTGCCGTCAATATCGAAAAATGCAATTTTATAAGCCATGATAATGCTCCTGTTCTGCATGTCTAAAGATGGGGTTGCCGTACATGCCCGTTTTGTCGTACTATACCACCGGCAGCGCGGATTAGGCAAGGAAAAGGGCTTTTTTTCAACATAAATTTACAACAAGTCTCTGTAAAGGAATAGGAATAAACCTGGTTATACGCTATAATCTTAGGTGGGATTTCGATACGGAGGAGCTCCGTTCCAACAGGCCTCCCCGAATATACGAAGGTTAAGGAGAATGCACGATGGAAAAAACATTGATTTTCGGGCATAAAAATCCGGATACAGATACGATTTGTTCTGCGATTGCCTATGCGGATTTGAAAGCGAAGCTGGGCTTTAATGTGGAGCCGGTTCGCCTTGGCGATGTAAACGGTGAAACGCAATATGCGCTTAATTACTTTAAAACGGAAGCGCCTCGTCTGGTTGAGACGGTGTCGAATGAAGTGAACAATGTCATTCTCGTCGACCACAATGAGCGCCAGCAAAGCGTATCCGATATCGATAAAGTTCGCGTAGCGGAAGTCATCGACCATCACCGCATCGCGAATTTTGAGACGGCTCAGCCGCTCTACTTCCGTGCGGAGCCTGTTGGCTGCACTGCTACGATCCTTAATAAATTGTACAAAGAGAACGGAGTAGCGATCACGAAAGAGATCGCCGGCTTGATGCTCTCCGCTATCATTTCCGATTCCTTGCTGTTTAAATCGCCGACTTGCACCGAGCAGGACGTTGCAGCAGCGAATGAGCTTGCGGCAATCGCTGGCGTTGATGCAGAAGTATACGGCCTTGAAATGCTGAAAGCGGGCGCGGATCTTCGCGACAAAACGATTGAGCAATTGATCTCGCTGGACGCGAAAGAATTTTCGATGGGCAGCTACAAAGTAGAAATCGCGCAAGTCAACGCGGTGGACACAAATGACGTACTCGTTCGCCAAGCTGAGCTTGAGCAAGCGCTGAACGGCATTATCGCAGCGAAAGGCCTTGACCTGTTCGTATTCGTCGTAACCGACATTTTGAACAGCGATTCCGTTGCCCTGTCGCTTGGCAGCAAAGCTTCTGCTGTTGAGAAAGCGTACAATGTTACGCTTGCCGACAACAAAGCGGTACTGAAAGGCGTCGTTTCCCGCAAATCGCAAATTGTTCCAGTATTGACTGAGACGCTGAACAACCTGTAATTCCATACATTCATCACTACATTAATGAAGAAGGCCTTCCGATTGCATTAGAGGAGGGCCTTCTTTGGCATTTTAGGAGGGGAGATTATGACACACTGCACCGTACAATGGGGAGCATCGACCGTTGAGTTGTGCTGGAATGCGGAGGAGACGCTGCCGCCTCTGGAGCTGATAACGAGCGTGCATGGTTTTTGCTTCGATGAGGCCGGCCGGTTCATGCTGGTCGATCTGAAGCATCGCGGCTGGGATTTCCCCGGCGGGCATCTGGAGCATGGCGAGACGCCGGAGGCCGCTTTTAGAAGGGAAGCGCTTGAGGAGGGCTATGTGGAGGGAGACTTGCAGCTGCTTGGCTCTGTGACGGTAGATCACGGCGCTAACCCGGCCTGGAGCGAGGACAGTCCCTATCCCAAAGTCGGTTATCAGGTTTTTTACGCCATGCGGATAACGAACGTGCTGCCATTCGACGCGGAATTCGAGTCGGCAAGCCGGACGTTTGTTGAACCGGGAGCCGTTCCAGACTATTATCCGAATTGGCATCCGGTATATGAGGCTATTATGGGAGCTGCGCTCGTGAAGCTGCAGACCTGAACGGGCAATACCGAGTGGGTCATATTGACGTGTAGCTTCTATAAAAGCTGTCGAGACAAGGTCTCGGCAGCTTTTTCTGCTGCATGGAGACTTTTCCGGGACATTCACGGCTGACTATTCCATGCTGCAACGAAACAAAATGTAAAACTGCATTTTGTTTCGCCCAATATGGATGATTTAAGGCATCAAAATGCAAAAGTACAGGCTGATTGGCTTGAAATGCCCCAGAATGGCGATTTAGTAGGATTTCAAATGTATTTTTGCATTTTGATCGCGAATCTGGACACTTTTGGATCAAACAAAATGTACTTTTACATTTTGTTTTTTAATTAGCACGAGGAGGCTGCATATGAGCAAGGTTTTCCATTCGGTGAGCACTACAACATATTCGCAATGATCCCGCGCAGGCAATGGGAATCTTTCTTTTGTCTCAAAAAAAATATAAGTGTCGTTAAGGCCTCAGGCCTCAACGACACTTATACTTGTAACGGCGGCCATCGGCGGCCGATTTTTATTACCTTAGCTGACTACACGGCGTGCTGTTACATAATATTTTTTCCAATAAGCGCTGTCCATGTTGGAGATCGTTACGCCCTGGCTGCTGGAGCTGTGCAAAATTTTGCTCGAACCGGCATAGATCGCAACGTGGCTGATCGACTTGCCATTAGTTTTAAAGAAGACAAGATCTCCGACGCTAAGATCCGTCTTAGCGACTTTGCTGCCGACGGAAGCTTGGCTGCTCGCAGTACGAGGCAGATCAACGTCAAGCCCTGCGAACATGTATTGCGTAAACGATGAGCAATCGAAAGCATATGTAATGCCAACAGGCGCTCCGTATTTATAAGGGGTGCCGATAAAGTTTTTACCGTTATCAATCAAAGCGAGAGTTTCAGGCGTAGCTGCTGCTGCGCGGTCAGTCAAGGCGCCAAGCGCCAAAGCGGATGCTGCGATCGTTGTGCAAAGTGTCAGTTTCCATATTTTCTTGAGGCCGTTAAGTTTAAATGTTTTCATAAGTTGTAAAGTGTCCTTTCGCCTTCTTGTTTATTCGAATTTGAGGTTTCATCTCGACGAAAACAACTATAACACATTCAAAACACCCCCAAATTCCACAATTAGAGAGAAATAGCACGCTTTCACGGTTGAATTCCGCTTTATGAGAAATAAATGAGAATATACTCATCAACGCAACTTAATAATCTCATTTTGCGTTGACTCACAGATTAGGGGAGATTTATAATCAGAATGCTCATTACTTTAGAAGTAAAATATTTGGTTAGCACGATAACGAATGCGTTGGAGATGATGGTGAATGTTGAAGCTTTTTAGGTTTCTGAAGCGTTACCGGTTATTCGTTGCGCTTGTCCTTGTTTTTGTGTTTTTGCAGACGCTCGCTGATTTGTATTTGCCGACGCTTATGGCGGACATCGTCGATAAGGGTGTGAGCCAAGGCGACAAGTCGTACATTTGGAAAATAGGCGGCTTCATGCTGCTGGTTGCCGCAGGCGGAGGCGTGTGCTCTATTGCAGCCAGTTATTTCTCGGCCAAAGCCGCATCGGGCTTCGGCAAGCTGGTGCGCAGCAGCGTATTCAGCCAAGTTGAGAACTACTCGCTGCAGGAGTTCGATAAGCTGGGCACTGCCTCGCTGATTACACGTACCACCAACGATATTACACAGGTTCAACAGGTGCTCATTATGATTCTTCGGATGATGGTGATGGCGCCAATGATGTGCATCGGCGGTATTATTATGGCGGTATCCAAAGATGCCAAGCTGTCATTAGTGCTCGTCGTTGTACTTCCGGTATTGGCCGGAGCGATCTTCGCGGTTGTGCGTAAAGCGACACCGTTGTTCAAAGCGATGCAGAAGAAGCTCGATAAGCTGAACCTCGTGCTTCGTGAAAGCTTGACCGGCATTCGGGTCATCCGCTCATTTGACCGGATTGAGCACGAGAACCGCAGGTTTGATGCAGCGAATACAGATGTCACCGATACTGCGGTGAGAGTAAATAAAATTATGGCATTTATGATGCCGCTTATGATGCTGGTCATGAATCTGGCGACTGTCGCTATTCTTGCCTTCGGCGGACACCGGATTGACAACGGTGATCTTGAGGTCGGCTCGCTGATGGCATTTATTCAATATGCGATGCAGATTATGTTCTCTCTGCTTATGATGTCGATGATGTTCGTCATGATTCCCCGTGCGCAGGCTTCGTCTGTACGGATAAACGAAGTGCTGGATCTGCCGCCAAGCCTGACTGACCGCAAGGATGCGGTTCAGACGAATGCTTCGAGACAAGGTTACGTGGAATTTAAAGATGTGGCCTTCAGCTATCCCGGCGCGGAGGAGCCCGCCATTTCGAACATATCTTTCCGTGCGGGTCCCGGGGAAGTAACCGCCATTATCGGGGGAACTGGCTCCGGCAAATCCACACTACTCAGCTTGATTCCGCGTTTTTATGATGTGAATGAAGGCCAGGTTCTCGTTGACGGCGTTGACGTGAAGAGCATGACCCAGCAGCATTTGCGCGAGCGGATTGGCTTTGTGCCGCAAAAGGCTGTGCTGTTCACCGGTACGGTTGCGGACAACATCAGGTATGGCAAGGAAGATGCCACCGATGAAGAGATTCGGCATGCGGCCGCTATTGCGCAAGCCTCCGATTTTATCGGCAGCATGGAGAACGGCTATGACTCTGTTATTGCGCAAGGCGGAAGCAACGTGTCCGGCGGTCAAAAACAGCGTCTGTCCATTGCGAGGGCACTTGTGAGAAAGCCTGAAATTTATTTGTTCGACGACAGTTTCTCGGCGCTTGATTTCAAGACCGACGCAAAGCTGCGTGCAGCGCTCCGCTCGGAGACTGGCGAAGCGACGGTGCTGATTGTCGCGCAGCGCGTCAGCACCGTTATGGATGCCGACCGCATTATCGTGCTTGAAGAAGGACGGATTGCCGGTACCGGCAATCATCGCGAACTGATGGCCTCTTCTGAAGTCTATCGGGAAATCGTCGCATCACAGCTGTCTGAGGAGGAGATCGCATGAGTGAGCAGCATAAAGGTCCGCAAGGCGGCCGTCCTCCAGGCGGCCCGATGCGAGGTCCTGGCATGGGTCCGGGAATGGGCGGCATGGGCATGCCTGTACAGAAGGCGAAAAACTTCAGGGGCACACTGTTCCGGCTTGTCACTTATTTAAAGCCTCACCGGTTCAAGCTTATTTTCGTATTGCTGGCCGCTGTACTTAGTACGGTATTCAGTATTTTGAGTCCGGACATTATGGGTAAAGCCGTTACTGAACTGTCGAAGGGTGTAATTGGCCGGATACAAGGCAATCCGGATGCGCATATCGATTTCGATGCCGTAAATCTCATTCTGTTGAAGCTGATTTTGCTCTACGTCATCAGTTCGGTATTCAGTTATTTGCAGCAATATTTAATGGCTGGCGTGGCACAGCGTACCGTATACGATCTGCGCAAGCAGGTTAATGAGAAGTTTGCCCGTTTGCCGCTCAAGTTTTATGATTCGCGGACGAACGGTGAAATTTTGAGCCGGGTCGTCAATGACGTGGACAATATTAGCTCGACGCTTCAGCAGAGCTTGACGCAGTTTATAACTTCGCTTGTTACATTAGTCGGTGTAATCGTCATGATGCTGACTATAAGTCCGCTGATGACGCTCATCGTATTCCTGACGATACCTGTCAGCCTTGTTGCTGCAGGCATTATTGCTAAAAAATCGCAAACGTATTTCGTTCGCCAGCAAGCGGAGCTGGGCAAGCTGAACGGTCATGTAGAAGAGATGTATACAGGCCATAAAATTGTTAAGGCGTTTGGACATGAGAATCGCTCCATCGCCGAATTCAACGAAATGAACGAAAAGCTGTACGAATCCGGCTGGCGCGCGCAATTCGTCTCCGGTATCATCATGCCGATCATGAGCCTCATCGGCAATATCGGTTATGTATTTGTCAGTATCGTTGGCGGTATTCTCGTAACGAAGCGGGCGATTGAGTTCGGTGACATCCTCGCTTTTATCCAATATACGAGACAATTTACGATGCCGATTACACAGCTTGCCAACATTTCCAACGTCATTCAATCGACTATCGCATCAGCGGAGAGAGTATTTGAGCTGCTGGACGAGGAAGAACAGGAACCGGAAGCAAGTGATGCCAAATCGATTGCCTCTCCGAGGGGAGCAGTACGCTTTGACAACGTGAAATTTGGCTACAGTGCGGATACCGTATTGATCGACCATATGAATATTGATGTCAAGCCTGGACAGACCGTGGCAATCGTAGGGCCGACAGGTGCAGGGAAAACGACACTGATTAACTTGCTGATGCGTTTCTATGAGCTGCATGAAGGCCGCATCACGATTGATGGCGTTCCGATTGACGACATGAGAAGAAGCGGACTGCGCAGGATGTTCGGCATGGTGCTTCAAGATACATGGCTGTTCAATGGTACGATCCGCGATAATATCGCTTATGGGCGAGAGGGCGCTACTGAGGATGAAGTCGTCAATGCGGCGCGGGCAGCGCATGCCGACCATTTCATTCGGACGCTCCCTGACGGTTATGAGACGGTCCTCAATGAGGAAGCATCGAACATTTCGCAAGGCCAGAAGCAATTGCTGACGATCGCAAGGGCTATACTGGCTGACCCGTCTATTCTTATTCTGGACGAGGCGACAAGCAGCGTCGATACGCGGACTGAAGTCTATATCCAGAAAGCGATGAATGATCTGATGAAAGGGAGAACGAGCTTCGTTATCGCTCACCGGCTGTCGACGATCCGCGATGCCGATCTCATCCTCGTTATGAACAAAGGCAGCATTATCGAGCAGGGAACTCACGAGGAACTGCTTGCTGCGGGCGGCTTTTACGCCGATCTGTACAATAGCCAATTCACAGGGAAAGCTTCGGTTTCGGAGCCGACCGCCGGTTAGAGTTGGATTCCATAACAGCCGTCGCCGCTTGCGATCAAGCGGCGACGGCTGTTTTAATTTGCATGAAACCCTGCGAGACTAAGGCGGGCTAATTGAAGATTAAGCCGATTGAATCTATGAGCAGAAGCTAGATTTTGCGATGCATGACCCGAACAAAGCCGTCGTTAACATAAGGCACTGCCGTTATTTTTCTAGTGATACCAAGGGATTCAGGATGGCATGGAGCGGTACGGCATCTCGTCCAATTCTATCAATGATGTGTAAGCGCATAGTACAGCCTGCAGTGCCCGCGCATAGAATATAGAGAATGATTTAACTTCAAGAGAGCGGGGTGGCGGGTATTGCTGTGGGTTAGAGTTTGTTCCATAAGCGCCGTGTTCGGCTCCATCATTACTTTTGCATTTGGGGGATGGGTGGAGTCACTGACGGTATTGGTTGTGGCAATGGGCATTGATTATATTTCCGGCATATTGGCATCTATTAAAGAGGGCAAGGGACTAAATAGTTTATTCGGCGCATGGGGATTGGCGAAAAAAGGACTGATGCTGCTCGTTATCTTACTGGCACATCGTGTTGATATATTGCTTGATCTGAATAATGCAACGATGGGGGCGGCGACTTATTTTTATATTGCCAATGAACTAATATCCATTACCGAAAATTATGGCCGGCTTGGTTTGCCGCTGCCGGACCGGGTCCGAAAAATCATTGAAGTGCTCAAGGACAAAAACTGACGGCAATTTTGCTCACTAAGGTGTAAGGGGGTTGCGCCAATATTTACAAGCATCCATCCGTAATGTTCATTTTATTGTCATAATCAAGAAAAAACTTTTCCCTAATCTCAAGTTTAAGGTTGAGAACTTCGGACGATCTTATGTAATATAAGAAGTAAACACTACGTTCGAAAAGGGGAGCACGGAGTAATGCATAAGTGGATCATGTTCGTACTATTATCAGCAGCTTCTTTATTGGCAGTTTATTTGCTGACATTCGGTCTGCCCGAGAAGCCTAAGGATGAGTCGGCAGAACTTCCAGAGGGTACCGTACTCGTAAAAGTGCAAGCAAACAGCGATTTCACGTTCGACCAAGAAGAGTACAAAGTTAAAGTCGGCGACAAGGTCATTCTCAAGCTTCAAAACAAAAGCGGCATTCACGGCTTGAAAATTGATGAGCTGAACGTTGATCTCGAAGGCCAAGAGCTGGAGACGAATCTTGAATTCGACAAACCAGGCGAGTACATCATGCACTGCTCGGTTCCTTGCGGCACGGGCCACTTGGAAATGAAAACGAAGCTAATCGTCGAAGCAGCTTAATGACAGTCAAAAAAGAGGAGCCGTACAGGGCTCCTCTTTTGCGCATTATTCAGACCTTGCTTCGCCTGCCGCTTCTTCCGCGTCCGCGGGCGATGAGCGTGTCGGCGATAAAGCCGAGCAGAGCCCAAGTCAGTATTGTCAGGACGTACATCAGCATGACGCTTACATCATGTACATCCACAAAGAGGTCGACGAACCACGCCGGAACGCTGAACATGAAAAAAACGAAATTATGCGGGTCATAGCCGGTTGAATTATATAAGCAAAGGGCAAGTCCGACCACCGTGGCGGCAAACGTAACGGGATAGCGCATATCGAATCGTCCTCTCTAGCCTTGTCTGATTAGTTTGTTGCTTGTTGCTTGAATATAGCTGCTTGGGTTATTATGTGACAAAAGGATGCATGTCATTCGATTACATACGCGGGGAGAGAAAGAACGAATGCTGACACATATCGTATTTTTCAAATTAAAGGACGGAAGCCCGGAGAGCGTGGAGACAACGGCTGCTGTTCTGCGCAATATGGAAGGTAAAATTGAAGAGCTGAAATACATCGAAGTCGGCATCGACGTCTTGCATTCGGAGCGCTCTTACGATATTGCCCTCATTACGAAATTCGAATCACTGGACGGTCTGAATGCTTATCAGGTACATCCTGTGCATCAAAAAGTAATTGAACATATGACGCAAGTTCGTGAGGCATCCGTCAGCGTCGACTTTGTAAGCTAAGGAAAGCTAAGGAAGGGTTGGCAGTCACTATGGGTGAAGACGCATATCAATTAATGACTTATTTGTTTGTCATCATTGTTAGTGCCGTTATAATGGCGGCTTGGCTGAAACGGAAAGCGAAATCCAAAAAGCAAGACTGAAAGCGGGAGAAGCCTCTATGTACTATGTGAATCGTGAACAAATTGGAGTCCGGCTGCAGGCGATTCCCGCCATATCGGAGGCGCTTCGTTCACTGGCTGATCAGTGGAACGGCTCCCTCATCGAGGGGCTGGCACAGGAACGTGCGCTCCATCTGGCAATCGAGACGATTACAGATGTCGGAAGCTATTTGATCGATGGCTTTATTATGCGTGACGCAAGCAGCTATGAGGATATTATCGAAATTATCGGCGAAGAGGGCGCCTTTCCGAAGGAGCTGCAAGAGCCGTTTATCGAGCTTGTGAAATTGCGGAAGCCGCTCGTTCAAGACTACTATGACTGGCAGCGCGCCGAGCTTCATCCGCAGTCGCGGGTAATTGCGGAGCAGCTGCTCGTCTTCAAAACATCGGTTGAACAATATATTGAACGGGAATTAATTGGATAAGTCCAAGAAAGAGTCGATTGGGAAGCTGCTGCTGCAGCTTTCGCGCAATCGGCTCTTTTTTGTGTCAAGACGAGCCCATGCTGCTTATACTGTCATTACGATATGGGCATTCGCCCGATCCGGATTGCCGAATGCAGCTTGCTAGGAGCGGAGGAGGAGCAGCCATATGGACGTAATGGAATGGAGCGCCGCGATTGCGGCAGCCGCTTTTGTTATATTGGCGGGGGGATTGCTGCTTGGCATTAAAGCGGCGCTGGACCGGCTCAAAGCTGTTCAAGCATCAGCGGAGACGATGATGGCCCAGATGCAGGTAACCGCAGCAAGGTTAACTGCGCTTGCAGATCCTGCTGAGAAAACGATCCTTACCGCACAACAGCAGCTGCAATCGGTGAACCGTCTTTTCGAAGCCGCCGGACAAATCGGGGAATCGATCGAGCATACGACATCCGCCGTAAACCGGGTATCGACAGCGCTGTCGCAGTCTGCGATCCGGCATGCGGAACGGGCAGCGGAGCAGCGCCAGCTCGGCGAGGCGTTCGAATGGGCGGAGCTTGGTATGGCAGCTTGGCAGCTATGGCAAACTAACCGCAAGCGCCATAACGAAACCGGGTCCGATCATCAGGGCGAAGAGCGTCATAAGAATGAAGGGAGCGAATAATATGTCAAATCGCAAACAAACGAAAGGTTTTCTTCTGGGAGCACTGGCAGGCAGCGTTGTAGGTTCCATAACGGCACTGCTGCTGGCACCGAAAGCAGGCAAAGAGCTGCGCCAGGACATTTCCGCCGGAGCGCATAAAGTGCAAGAGGCAACGGTGCGGGTAGCTGGTCAAGTCGGTGATACGACCGGACGCATTGCACGTCAACTGGGCGACCAAGCGGTACACCTTGCAGACAGAGCGAAGCATGCCGCAGCTGTTGCAACGGGCACGGCGAAACGCCGTGTTGAAGAAGCGATTGAGCCGGAAGCCATTCTTTCCGCTATTGATGCCGGCGACGCTGAAGAAATTGACGAGAATGAGCAGGATGCATCGGCTGAGGATAAGCATCTGATTACCGTTAATTAAGCTCCGAATTCCATAGCTGCAGAAGGCTGATTCCTTACAGGAGTCAGCCTTTTCTGCTATTTGCAAGCCATTTGACCGCCGCAGAAGCCGTTCTAAACGGGCTGGCAATAATAAGGTACGTTTTCACCCTTGAATTCATATGCTATTGAAGTCGCAGGTCATATAGCCACTATAAACAGATCATGTAGAAGGAAAGCGGTGTGTTTGTGCAGCAACCGATTGCGATACTTGACTCAGGTGTAGGCGGCTTAACTGTCGCTAAAGAGGTTATGCGCCAGCTGCCGCACGAGAAAATCGTCTATTTCGGAGATACCGCGAGGGCACCTTACGGACCTCGTTCTCCCGAAGAGATAACGCGCTTCACGCGTGAGATCGTGGACTATTTGAATCAGTTCCGTCCAAAAATGATTATAATAGCATGCAACACAAGTACAGCATTTGCACTGGAGGATATACGCCGCAGGGTCGGTGTTCCGGTCGTTGGCGTCATTAAGCCGGGAGCAAGAGCGGCAATCGGGCGGACGACATCCGGCTGCGTAGGCGTCATCGGGACCGAAGGGACAATTCGGAGCGGAGCCTACGAGCAAGCGCTGAAGGAATTGTCGCCGCATATTCAGGTGATTAGCAAAGCTTGCCCGTTATTTGTTCCTCTTGTGGAAAAGGGGCATTTCCGCTCCTCCGAAGCGTACAAAACGATACGGGAGTCGATCGGACATTTGCGCAATTCTGCAATGGACAGCTTAATACTAGGCTGTACGCATTATCCTTTCCTCTCGGAAATGATTGAAGAGGTAATGGGCCCTGACATTAGCTTGATCAGCTCGGCAGACGAGACAGCCCGCGAGGCGCGGGTTATTCTCCAAGAAAACGGAGAGCTGGCGAGCGGCTATCAAATACCGGTGCACCAGTTTCTGTGCAGCGGTGAACCGGCCTTGTTCAGAGAGATTGCCCAGCAGTGGCTGGGACAGCAGCTGGAACTGGCTCCAATTGTATGGCTGGAACTGCAAATCGGCTGATTTCATGTTCCATGGTATGGCAGCCATCTCCCTCGAATAGCATGTAGAGATACCAGCTAAGAGGAATGCGAGGTGGCGGATTGAACGAAATCCATCGGAATCCATCGAATTACGGCTATGACGAGTTCACCCAGGATTGCTTGCAGGTTATACGTAAGTATCCTTTTGTGGAAGGCTATGTGATTGGGCATACGGTGCTGGGGCGTCCGATTATTGCGTTAAAATGCGGAAACGGCGAGCGTCGTGTCCATATGAACGGCGGCTGTCATGCCAATGAATGGATGACGTCGGCGCTTCTTATGCGTTATGTCGAAGATTGGGCATCTGCCTGCAATGGAGATGACTGGCTGAGCGGCGAGAGCGCCTGCCGGCTATATAAAGAAGTCACGCTATGGGCGGTGCCAATGCTCAATCCGGACGGGGTGGAGCTGGCTGTGAGGGGAATCCGTCCCGATCATCCGTTCTACAATCAGTTATTGCAGTGGAATAATGGTTCAGATCAGTTCGACCAATGGAAAGCCAATGCCCGGGGTGTGGACCTTAACGACCAGTTCCCGGCCCATTGGGATGAAGAGTGCAGGCGCAGAGGCAGGTTTGGACCCGGTCCCCGCGATTATCCGGGTCCTTATCCTCTCAGCGAGCCGGAGGCTTTGGCGCTGGCCAACATGACCAATTCGCTGGAGTTCGATACGGTCATTGCACTTCACACGCAAGGTGAAGAAATTTATTGGAACTACCGCAATTACGAACCGGAACAATCGGAGAAGCTGGCGAATAGACTCGGTCGTGCCAGCGGCTATAAGCCGGTTAAGCTGAGCGGAAGCGATGCAGGATATAAGGATTGGTTCATTCAGCGGTACCGCCGCCCAGGCTTTACGGTAGAAGCGGGACTGGGAGCCAATCCGCTGCCTGCTTCACAGTTTGACTCGATATACCGGTCGCTGCAGCCTCTTCTGACCGAAGGGATGCGGCTTCACCGGTAAAGCGTTTGCGAAATTAGGGCATGCTTATGCTATAATGACGAGAAAGTACTTCGTTGGAAAAAAGAGGTGTGCCCTATGCGCAAATTGCTCTCACTGAGGTATTGGCGGAATACGTTTGTCCGCGTATACCGGCTGCTTCGCTCAAAGGATGTAGCGCTGCGGGACAAGCTGCTGTTCCTCATTCCTGTGCTCCTTTATTGGGTATTGCCGGATGTGCTTCCGTTTATGCCGATTGACGATATTGCCGTCACGATGTTGATTGCACAATGGTTTGCTCGTTACATGGAGAACAAGTATAATAGTAAAATATAAAGCTTGCCATGGGCATCTTTTCATAAAAAGGAGCGAGAGACATGAACTGCAAAATTACGCGCAATGCCGCAAAGATATTGAAACTTGAGCTGGACAAGCCTGAAAACGAAGGCAAAAAGCTTCGCGTGTACGTGACTCACGCGCATGGCGATCATGCGCATTACGGCCTTGCTGTCGACGAGCCGACAGATAAAGATATCGTTGTATCGACTGACAAAGATATCGACGTTATTTTGGAAAAGGACAATGACTTCCTCGACGGCGTTCGCATCGACTATTTCTATGTGCCGGAAGAAGGCTTCGCTGTAACGAATCCGTCCAAAGGAAATAACGGCGAACACTAATCATTTAAATAAATAAAAGCGGTGCGCCGGGTGCCCCGGCCATTCCGCTTGCCGGATTGGAAGATTATTGATGGCAAACGACATACGCGTATGCGATAAATGCAAGCATGTCCGGGTAAAGTCGATTGTGCCGAAGCTCCAGGAGCTGGCACCCGACGCCGAAATCCGGGTAGGCTGCAAATCCTATTGCGGGCCGTGCGCCCGCTATGCATTCATTTTTATTAATGGACGTTATGTGAAAGCGGCAGACGAAGATGAAGCAATCCAAAAAATTCGGCCTTATGTAAAGTAAACCGGAGACAGGAGACTCAACAGCGATGTTGAGTCTTTTTTGAATCAGTTTGCAGGCTATCCCCCGATCTGGAGGTTTATTGATGAATAATCGGCATTTCCGGTATTACTACGCTGGCATCATCTTTATGTTTGCTGTTATCGTATTTGTGGAGCTGATCTGGCTGCCAGCGCCTATACATACATCTTCCGGCCGGTTGTGGATTGAGATGATTGACAGCCTGCTCTATGGCCTCGCTATTATTCCGATTTTATGGGGAGCAGGAGCGGTGAGGGGCGTTATCAGCCTCTTGAAGACCCACTGGGGCGGGAAAAAACTGCTGCTGGCGTTGCGGTGCTTGACTGGGGCTGTGAACGCTGCCGCTACATGCTTCATAGCTGTGAATCCTGCAAAGCTCATAATGGTTATCGGACTGATTGCTGCTGCACTGCTGCTGGTATTTGCCGATTTGTTCTGGGGTGAAATTGCAGCTAACGGCTCTCGAGGATGGCGGCGCCTGCTGCCAGTGAAAGGCTGTATGACTCTTGCAATTACGGTTCTGCTGCTCGCAGCACTGGCCTATCCGACCAATTATCGCGTCACTTACCCGGCCATGACGATCGCAATGAACCGCTACGCCCATGCCGAAGGCGGAACGCCGCATGGAAGCGTAAGCGGGGTGCTCGTCTTTGACCGTCCTGCCGTTCCGGCAGACTGGCTGTATGCCAAATTGCTGCCGGAGTACACCTTTGAGCGCAAAAGCGAAAATGAGCCGCCTTTGGCAGAAGCCTATACGCAAGTGGTGGAAATGAAGACTGATGCGAACAGTGTTGCCAGCGCAATTGCGATGCAGAAGGTTGGGCTTGGTAAAGGAATGACGAGCGAAGGCGTACTTGTGATGGCATTAGCTAAAGATAGCATCGTTAGGGACATCCTGCAGCCCGGCGACATCGTTATCCGGCTGAACGGTAAGCCGGTAGCAACGATTGAGGAAATGACCGCATTTATGGCCGAACAGGTGAAGCCTGGCGACAAGGTGAAGGTCGGACTGCGCAGAAACGGAGAGGAGCTTGACGTCGAAGCGCCTACACGCCGGGCCGAGGCAACCGATACATTGCCGGAGCGAGCCGTATTTGGCGTCTCCGTCAGCAATGACTTGCATGCGGATATTCCGCGTTCTGTTCACTACAACAGCTATATCGCGCATCTGGGCGGCCCGTCGCATGGCGCGATGCTGACGCTCGCGCTAATCGATCAATTGACGTCTGGCGGCGTGACGAACGGCTGGCGCGTGGCCGGTACCGGTACGATCGAGGCTGACGGCTCTATCGGTCTTGTAGGCGGTGTCCCGCAGAAGGCTTATGCCGTCAGCCGGACGGATGCCGAAGTCTTTTTCGTTCCGGCAGAGCTCGAAGCGGATGCGAGATCGGGAGCGCCAAAGCTTCGAATCGTTCCGGTTCAGACCATTGACGATGTGCTGAATTGGCTTAAGCAGCATCCGCGTTCAAATACGCCTTAACGGGCATAATGCGCAAAAGCCCCGCTTTTCGGCAATCCCAATGGGATGGCATGAAAGGCGGGGCTTTATCGTTAGATGATAGTTAATTTCCTTCGGCTGCAGAGGCAACCTTGGCCTCAACGGCTTCTTTAAATACCGGAATTAGATCATGCGTAATAATCTGATCCGACATCGTTAGCTCAGAGGCCGCCTCTTCGGTATGAGCGAGGCATGGCGCTATAGCTCCAAGCTTGTTGTCGGCAATATTCCAGCACTTGCCGTTAGCTTCAATGCCGTCCGAGGATGGCATATAGTAGACGGTGCCGTCGGTGAATGCGCCGTTCCGCTGGACCACAAGCTTGCCTCCTTTGCCGCTTAAGGCTTGTTCCGTAAGAAGCGGCGTTCCGAGCAGCGTGTCGTTTGCGGTCGATATACCAAGCAGATGAAGCAAGGTAGGCGTGACGTCCAGCTGGCCGCCGACGTTTGTATGTGTGCCTGCATAGGCGCCATCCGGCAGATGAACGAGGAACGGAACCTGCTTCAAGATCATTTGCCGCTCCAGGTCATTGAGCGGCTTGCCTAGAAACGTCTCAAACAGCTCCCAATCCTTAATGGAATTATCATGGTCGCCATAGAGCGCGAAGATCGTATTTTTCCATAGCCCCTCAGCCTTTAGTTTCTCTACCAGCTCGCCGAGAGCAGCATCTACATAATGAACAGACTGCAGATAGTCGCCCATTATCGTGCCTTCAAGCTCGCCTAGTTTCAGCACCTGATGCTCTTGCGGCATTGTGAACGGATGATGGCTCGACAGCGTGATTAAGAAAGAGTAGAAGGGCAATTTCTGCTCTGTAATAACGTCGACAGACTGGCTGAAGAAGGAGGCGTCGCCAAGCGACCAGCCGATCGGTTCATTCAGCGTAAAATGCTTTTTACTGTAAAAGGTGTCGTAGCCCATACGAGGATACATCGTATTTCGGTTCCAGAAGCCGCCGTCATAGGCGTGAAACACCGCAGCGGAATAACCGTTGTCGCTTAACGTTTGCGGCATGCAGTTGAACGTATGGCCTGCATATTGGATAAAGACAGATCCGCTAACGAGCGGCTGCAGCGAGCAATTAGCCAGAAAATCCGCATCTGAGGTCCGGCCTTGCGACGTCTGATGATAAAACTGGCTGAAATAGGCGCTTTCCTTCATGAGCTTATTCAGGTTAGGCGTAATTTCTTCGCCGCCGATCGACTTGCCGATCATGAAATTTTGCAGCGCTTCAACCTGTACCAGCAGCACATTGCTGCCTTTATAAGCCCCGAAAGCAGGGTCAGCCTCCAGCAGCTTGCGGCTGTTGCCCCGGTCTGAAGCCCATTGCTGGATGCCAGCCGCAGCTTCAGCAGATACCTGCTCGCTATTCAGCCGTTCCTTCGCATAGCGGTATACGTCATAGCCGTGGAAGCCGACAACGCCCGTTACGTTATAGAGGGAGAGACTCCACCAGTTGTTGACGAACAGTCCTTGCGCCCATGTTTTTTTGGCGATATTAATGTTGCCTATGGACATAGAAGCGCCTAGAAAGAAGATAGCGAGGCCGAGCACGATTTGCATGGCAGCAAAAGGCCAGCGTCTCCGTCTAGTATCTTTTTCATAGGAATCTCCAAAACGATCCTGAAGATCCGCTCGTCCATGCCGAAGTGTATACCAGGCGAACGGAATGAGCAGCAGCCAATCTGCAAGCAGCCAGAAATCACGGGCTTCCAGCAGCGTCCAGATGCTTTCGCCAAGCGAGTCGACTTGGCTTGCCTGCATGAGGACCGGCACTGAGATCAGATCCTGAAAGTAACGGTAATAAATAATGTCAGCGTACATGATGAAAGAAAGCAGCATGCTGATGGCAATTAAGGCGATAATCCGGCCGCGGGTTGGCAGCCATACCGTCCAGAAGCAAGCCAGCGCCAGCGTTCCAATTGCAACTACAGTATCAAAGCCGTTCATAGCCATGTTGGGCACGGCAATAATGGCATCAAACAGATAGACCTTAGCCATCATGCCGATGAAGAACAGCAGCAAGTCCAGCGCCTTCAGGCGCTTAAATGACTCCAGCGTCAGCCGCATTCCGCGCCTGATGGCGTTCTGTTTCGTATAAAGCATAACGTTGAGAGATCCTTTCCCGTACAGCTTCCGTTACTTGCGGGGAGGAAGCGGCCCGAAGAACTGATAGAAATCCGTCTGAATACGGCCGTTAAACAGCTTGCGCTTCTTATCGGCAGGACGGGTGAAATAATGCTCAATTTCCTTAGTTGGCGTTATGGCAAAAAACGACCAGGTTGGCATATGAAGCGACGAAAGGCCAAATTGGCGGATCGCCTTCTCGGCTTCCTTATCGTCGCCGAGCCGCTCGCCGTAAGGCGGATTTGTAATGATGACGCCGTAGTCGCCTTGCGGCTTGATTTTCGCAACAGGCAGCACTTCGAGCTTGATTTCTTTGCCGAAGCCGGCTTTCTTCACAGCCGCTTCCGCTATTTCGATCGCATGCGGATCGATGTCGGAGCCGGCGATTTGCAGCGGTATATCATCTTTTACCGCATCGAATGCTTCTTCTCTCGCTTTGTCCCACAGCTCGTCCGGCACTAGCGGCCAGCCCTCGCTGTTGAAGCTGCGGCGAAGTCCCGGGGCAATATTCCAGCCGATCATTGCGGCTTCGATCAGAATGGTGCCGGAGCCGCAGAACGGGTCATATAGCGGACGCTCAGGCTGCCAGCGGCTCAGCTGAACAAGCGAGGCGGCCATCGTCTCACGGAGCGGAGCTTCCGTCGATACTTTGCGGTAGCCGCGCTGATGCAAGCCAGCGCCTGTCGTATCGAGCGTCAGCATCGCCTGATCGTTCATCAGCGTCACTTCGATGACGTATTTGACGCCATCATCCTCATGAAACCATTCTGTTCCGTAGCGCATTTTCATTTTTTCGACGACGGCTTTTTTTACGATGCTTTGACAGGCGGGAACGCTTGTCAGCTGGGATTTCTGCGAGCGTCCGTTTACCGGAAATTCGCCGTCCTCCGGTATCCATTCCGGCCAGTCGAGCGCTTTCGTTCCTTCGAACAGCTCCTCAAACGTTGTTGCCCGGAACTCGCCCATATTGACGAGAATCCGTCCAGCGGAGCGGAGCCACAGATTTGTACGGCAAATATCGATCGGCTCCCCGGTGAAACGGACGCGCCCGTTCTCCACCTGCAGGTCATTGTAGCCGAGCTCCTTCAGCTCGCGCGCGACGACGGATTCCAGTCCCATCGGTGCGGTCGCAATCAGGTTAATTGTAGTCATAAAAGTTCATTCTCCCCTTAATCGTTGAAAACAAAGTTGTTTCCTCACGGACAAAATCATACAATCAAGTATAGGGCAAAGCAGGATGCTTTTACAAATTGTAAAATTGGAAAGAGGTGCATAAAAGTGACAGATGAACAATATGTAGACGGGTTATACGGCGAAGACGCCGATCTGGCGCGGACGAAAAAAGGGATAGCGGAGAAGGGGATGCCGGATATTTCGATCTCCGACGGCTACGGACGGCTGCTGACGATGCTTGTTCAATTGGCTGGGGCCAAAAATGTGCTGGAAATCGGCGCGCTTGGCGGCTATAGCGGCATTTGCCTCGCTAGAGGGCTTGGCGAAGGCGGGCTGCTCACTTCGCTGGAGCTGAAAGCGGAATATGCGGAGGTTGCTTTGACGCATATGAAGGAAGCGGGCTTTGGCGATGCAGTTGAATATGTCATCGGCGATGCGAAGGAAAGTCTGGCACAGCTGAAGGAAGAAGGACGGCGGTTCGATTTTTTCTTCATTGATGCGGATAAAGACGGTTATCCTGTTTATTTGGATTACGCCATTCAGCTTGCTAATCCCGGTGCGGTTATCGTTGGCGACAACGTGCTGCTGCGCGGCCGGACAATTAATCCGGAGAAGGGCGGCCCGGCTGTTCTGTCAGTACGTGCATTCAATGAACGGATCGCATCGGATGAGCGCTTGACCAGTACGGTGCTTCCCGGGTACGACGGCCTGGCAATCGCCATTGTAAGATAGACGCCTGCTGTTGGCAGGTTAACGTTTGACGATTATGCCGTTCGTACATATAATGGAAGAGCAATGACTAATCGATTACGAGAGAGGAAACGGTGTCCGAGGATAATGGAGAACTAATCTTATGTATTCAGAGAGCTATTAATCGAAACATAGCAGTTGTTTCTTTTTCTGAAGATAGGATTATTGCGCCCATTTTTCCGGATAGGCTTCCCCTATATCGAAGGCTCATTGTACGATGCGGCCAGCGTTTGTTTGCTGTCTGCCGTTCGTTAATGGTGTTCTAATGGCGTCCATAATCCTCTTCAGAGCGAATGTATTTAATTCGGCTGAGGAGGTTTTTTTATGACTTTAATGATGATGGAACAAATAAAACTAACGATAGGCGACCGGCTGCTGGGGGTGCTGGAAGGCAGCTGGCAGCTGGAACGGCGCGACAGAGTCGGTATCGTAGGGCGGAACGGAGCAGGCAAGTCCACGCTGCTCGCCGTATTGGCCGGACGGCTGGAGCCGGAGGAAGGCACGGTAAGGCGGTTCGGAACGATTGCGGAGATGAGGCAGGCGTCCGGGGCAAAAGGCGAGTTGACGGACAGTCACCCTTTAGCCGGATGTGACGATGCGGCTGAAGGCAGGACGGCCTTAGGGGATGAAGCGTCGGAGAAGCGCTGGAGAACGATAGGCAGGGAAGAAGCGGAAAGCCATGGCAGCGGAGGGGAGCGTACGCGACAGGAAATCGCGCAGCTGTTCGCAAGCGGCGCCGAGGTGCTGATCGCTGACGAGCCGACAAGCCATCTGGATGAGGAGGGCGTAAGGCAGCTGGGCGAAGCGTTTGCCGCCTATGACGGTGCCGTGCTCTTCGTGTCCCATGACCGTCAGCTGATGGATGAGATTTGTACGCATATTATGGAGCTTGATGAAGAGCTGATTACCGTCTATTCGGGCAATTATTCCGGCTACCGCAAGGAAAAGGAAGCGGCCCGGCAGCGCCGGCATTTCGAATACGAGCAGTATGCGAGGGAAAAGGGACGGCTGGAGCAGGCTATTATTGCGGTCAGACAGCAATCCACTTCAATGAAAAACAAGCCTGCCCGCATGAGCTACAAGGAAGCGAATTTGGGGAAGGCACGGGCTGGCACGAGCAAATCCAAAGTAGATTCGAAGGCGAAGGCGCTTGAGAGCCGTCTGGAGAGGCTGGAAGTGAAGCATAAGCCGCGTGAGACGGAGCTTCCGCTGTTCGATACGGCCATTCAAGAGCTATGCCGCAGCAAGCATGTGCTAAGGCTGGAAAAATTAAGCGTCCGGTTAGCAGACCGCTCTCTATTCGAAGAGCTCTCCGTTGCGATACGGACGGGGATGCGGATTGCTTTGACCGGACCGAACGGAGCGGGGAAAACGACGCTGCTTCGTCTCATTCACGAGCAAGGGGACGGCATCGTAAGGGCGCCTGGCTGCCGAATCGGTTATTTTCGCCAGGACTTATCCTTGCTGGACGAGTCGAAGACCGTGCTGGACAACGTGCTGTCCACTGCTATATATCCCGATGTGCATGTACGGACTGTCCTTGCTCGTACTTTGTTCAAGGGGCATGACGTGCTGAAGGGGGCTGGGCAGCTTAGCGGCGGCGAACGGGTGAAAGCAGCGCTGGCAAAGCTGTTCCTTGGACCTTACAATACGCTTCTGATCGATGAGCCGACGAATTATTTGGATGTGTTTGCGCGTGAGCAGCTGGAGGCGGCACTGCAGCAATATCCGGGCACCGTCCTGTTTGCCGCGCATGATCGAAGGCTCGTTCAAGCGGTTGCTACGCACCGGTTAACGTTGAACGGCAGCGGGGAGTGGCGTTTTGAAGAGTGTAGTGCGGAGAGCGGGGACCTGCAGCAGGGAAAGAAAGCTGCAAAGCAAGCAGTATCCCATGAGGAGTCAGAGCGAACGGAACAGCTGATGCGGATTGAACGCGAGCTGGCTGAGACGATCGGCCGGTTGTCGATGCCTATCCGCTCGGAAGCAGAGGCAGCCGGATTGGACCGGAGATTCCATGAGCTGGTCGAAGAGAAGCGCAAATGGACCACATAGCAGTAACGGATAGTAAACAGGTATAGAAAAGACCGGTATTTCCGCAACAGCTTAAGGAGCTGCGGAGATGCCGGTCTTTTTTTCGCGCCTGTGTTCAGGCTTTGGCTTTTCTTTTGCCAAGAAGCGATTTCCTTACCCATAAGGAATTGGCGATCATCAGCGAAGCGGACATGAAGAAGATGCCTTTAATGCCGATAAGGCCGGACAGCGCTCCACCCACAATTGGACCTACCATATTGCCTAGTCCAAGCATGCTGCTGTTGAAGCTGTAAGCCCGCGATTCCATACCGTCTGGGGTAAACTTGCGGATCAGCACATTGACTGTAGGCGCAAGGCCGCCTAAGAAGACGCCAAGCATAAATCTGGACAGCAGCAGCTGCCAGACCGAGCCTGCCAGTGCCATCGGAATGAACGATACCGCCGCGCCGATCAGAGAGAAAGCGAGAATGCGTTCGGGGCCGATCCGATCACTTAATCTGCCAAGAAGCGGTGAAGCGATCATATTGGACATGCCGGTTACCGACCCGACAAATCCTGCCCAGAAGGCGAGGTTGGCCGTCGTTCCGTGCAGCTCCTGCACATAAAGCGGCATAAGCGTCATGGGGCTGAGCATCGCGAACTGAATCATGAAGGTGACGGCGTAAAGCGACGTGATCTGCGGAATTTTCCGCAGCTTGCGCAGTCCTTCCGCTACGGACACCATAGTGCGGGAGGCGGCAAGCGATTTATCGAACGGCTCTTTGACGACGATCCAGGCCAGCAGCGAGGCGGCGAACAGCAGGCTGCCCGTAATGTAGAAGATGGGCCGGAAGCCGACAGCGTCGGCGAGTAGTCCTCCGATAAACGGTCCCATAATCGTGCCGGCGATGCCGCCGGATTGCAGCGTGCCCATTGCGAAGCCTGTCCGTTCCTTGGGCGTCGTTGCCGATACCAGCGCGACAGATGCCGGGTTGAAGCCCGATATGGTGCCGTTCAGCATCCGAAGCAGCAGCAAATGAAGCGGTGTCGTCGCAAAGCCCATTAACGTCATGACGATCGCCATGCCAAAGCCGGAGCGGAGCAGCATCATTTTGCGGCCGTAACGGTCCGCCAGCTTGCCCCATATGGGCTGGAATATAAACGAGGTAACGAAGTTGCCTGCGAAAATGAACCCGGCCCACAGCGCAATTTCATGCGGATCGGATAAGCCGAGATCAAATTGCAGATAAAGCGACAAGAAAGGAATGATCATCGTCATTCCGGCGTTGACGAGAAATTGGCCGAACCATAGGACGATCAGATTTTTTTTCCACTGTTTCATAAAGAGTAGTATAGCATATTGCCGCTTCTATCATAAATCTGGGATGTAAGCTGGGAGGCGGAAGAAGCGGAAGTGAGACTTTTGGATGTAAACGTTTTAATTCTTTAGAACTATTTAAATTATAAATTTTTGTAAATATAAATAGAAATATCAATTTTTAATAGGACAAAAGTCATTGACGAAACGACGTTAAATTGATTTAATAGAATCAGTTTCACGTTGGTTAATTCTAGCAAAAAGATACTAATAGACAGGGTGGGGCGCGATGTCCGGCACACGCAAGCGAATCGGAGATTTGCTATTGGAATCCGGCGTCATCACTGAGCAGCAATTGCATGAGGCGCTGGAGCAGCAGAGAGATACAAAGTCCCGGCTCGGTGACGTACTGATCAGCATGGGCATCATTACACAGCAGCAATTCATCGAAGCTCTGGAGTTTCAGTTAGGCATACCCCATGTGCAGTTATACCGGCAGAAGATCGATCCCAAAATCATTCAGCTTATGACGCAAAAGCTGGCAGACCAGCACTGCGTCCTTCCTCTCCGCATGGACGGCAACAGACTAGTTATCGCTATGGCGGATCCTCTGGACTACTTCGCGATCGATGAGATCCGGATCGCAACCGGATTAAGGGTAGAACCGGTTATCGCTGCACGAGAAGAGCTGGTTCGGGCCATCAATCGTTATTATGGCCTTTCCGAAACAATCGAACAGATCAGTCAAAACCTGCAATTAAAGGATTTAGACGATGAGCGGGCCATTCAGGACGAGAATTCGCCCGTCGTCAAAACCGTCAATCAAATTATCGTCCAAGCTGTCCATCTGGGAGCAAGCGATATTCACTTAGATCCGCAGGACGGCAACTTCCGCATCCGATACCGGGTAGACGGCGTCATGCGGACGGAACGCAACCTGCCGACCAACATGCACGGCGTCATCATTGCCCGGATTAAAATTATGGCCAATCTGAACGTAGCTGAACGGCGGCTGCCGCAGGACGGCCGGGTTGAGCTGGATATCGATTTCCGTAAGGTTGATATGCGGGTATCTACGCTGCCTACTGTGCATGGCGAGAAAGTCGTTATCCGGGTACTCGATTTGAGTGCCTCGCAGGCCGATATTTCCAAGCTGTCGCTATCGGAGCACAACTATCGCTTGTTCAAGGGAGCGATTGAATCCGCCAACGGTGTTGTGTTAATTACCGGACCTACAGGCAGCGGCAAATCGACTGCGCTTTATTCCGCCTTGGGGCATTTGAACCGGGAGGACGTCAACATCATCACGATTGAGGACCCTGTGGAATACCAGCTGGAGGGTGTCAATCAGGTTCAGGTCAATCCGGTAACCGGCTTGACGTTCGCCCGCGGCCTGCGCGCGATATTGCGGCAGGACCCGAATATCGTCATGATCGGGGAAATTCGCGATTCCGAGACGGCCGAAATTTCTGTGCGGGCCGCCATGACGGGCCATCTTGTACTTAGCACGCTGCATACGAATAACGCGGTTAATGCAATTACACGGCTGGTCGATATGGGAGTGGAGCCGTTTCTCGTATCGTCCTCTCTTACCTGCATCGTCGCCCAGCGTCTTGTCCGGCGCATTTGTCCGCATTGCTCCCATAGCTACGAGCCTTCCGCAGAGGAGCGGGCGGTTCTGACGAAAGTCCGTTTTGAAGCAGCAAGGCTGTTCAAAGGCGAGGGATGCGGGGAATGCGGATTAAGCGGATATAAAGGCCGAATGGCTATTCAAGAGATACTGCCTGTTGATGACCGGCTTCGTTCGATGATTTTGGCCAAGCGCTCCGATCATGAATATTACGAGCATGCTTTAAGCAATGGGATGGTTCCGATTATGGAGGACGGCTTGCGCAAGGCATCAGAAGGCCATACGACGCTGACCGAAGTTTTTCGCGTGCTGGGTAAGGCTGATTAAGCGTCTAAGCGTCGCCGCAGGCGGGAAGGAAATTGCGTATGACGATCATTGATATTTTGCGTTCTGCACAGGAACGGCAAGCATCAGATATTCACATCACGGTTAACTCGCCGGTCGTATTAAGGGTTCACGGCCGGCTGCTCCCTTACAATGATCAGGTGCTGAAGCCTTCGGACACGGAGGGACTAGCTAAGCAACTTTTGTCTGAAGAGCAATATGAAGCTTTTGTTAAGCAGGGCGATTTGGATTTCTCTTACGGCATTCCGGGCGTAGCGAGATTCCGGATTAATGCTTATAAGCAGCGCGGCAGCGTCGGGCTGGCGATTCGCATCGTGCCTAGCCGGATTCCTTCGATGGAGGAGCTGTGCTTACCCGGAATTATTGGGCAGTTTGCACTGAAGCCGCAAGGGCTGCTGCTGGTAACAGGGCCGACAGGCAGCGGCAAATCGACGACGCTAGCGTCGATTATCGATTTTTTGAACCGCAAGCAAAGCGCTCATATCATAACGCTGGAAGACCCCATCGAGTTCATCCATGATCATAAGCGGTCGATGGTCAATCAGCGCGAGATCGGGCTGGACACGCCTTCCTTTTCCCACGGCTTGCGGGCGGCGCTCCGGCAGGATCCCGACATCGTGCTCGTCGGAGAGATGCGTGATTTAGAGACGATTAGTACAGCTATCAGCGCGGCTGAGACGGGGCATCTGGTGTTCGCCACGCTGCATACAGCCGACGGGCCGCAAACGATAGACCGTATTATCGACGTATTCCCTCCCGGCATGCAGGCGCAAATCCGCATTCAGCTGGCATCGGTGCTCATTGGGGTCGTCTCGCAGCGTCTGCTGCCCCGCAGGGACGGCAGCGGCTTGACAGGAGCTTTCGAGGTTCTTGTCAATACGCCTGCTGTCGCCAACCTGATCCGGTCGGAGAAGGTGTATCAGATCCGTTCGGTCATGCAAACGTCCAGGCAGCTGGGAATGCAGACGCTGGAGCTTGCGCTGCGAGAGCTGGTGCAGCGCGGGGTGGTAACGCTGGAGGATGCGAAGGAAGCGGTTATCGGCTTTGGAGAGTTATAGGGCTGGAGGTGATGAGGCATGCCGAAATTCCGTTATAAGGCTGTAACGGCTCAAGGCAAACGGTCAAACGGAATGCTCGAAGCGGTTACGATCCAACGGGCAAGAGAAGCGTTAAGCGAGAAGGGACTTTGGGTTACCGATCTGATCGATACGAACGACAGCGTGCTGTATCGCGATATTTCGCTGGGCGGACCACGCGTCGGAACAGAGCATTTCACCGTCTTCTGCCGCCAGCTTGCAACGATGTACCGCGCAGGCGTTAGTCTGGTTGAGGCGATTCAGATCCTAAGCGAGCAGACCTCCAGCAAAACGTTCGCCAAGCTGCTTGGCGAAATTGCTGACGATATGCGGGACGGAGCGCAGTTATCGGATTCAACGGCCAAGCATCCGACCGTCTTTTCCCCGATATTCATCCATATGGTGCATGCGGGAGAAGTAGCCGGTAATTTGGATGTCATGCTGGAGCGGCTCGCCGTCTTTTTCGAAAAAGAACGCAATACGAAGGAAAAGGTCAAATCGGCGATGGTGTATCCGGCCATCATGCTCGTGCTGATGATTGTCGTCGTTATTTTCCTCATGCTGTTCGTCATCCCGCAATATGCCGTCAGCTTCGAGGGAATGGGCATTGAGCTTCCGCTTCCTACAAGGATCGTTATGGCGGTCAGCGAGTTTATGCAAAACTTCTGGTATATCGTACTGGCAGCTATGATTCTTCCTTTTGCACTGGTGAAAATCATCCGGCGCTCCCAGCAGGGCCGCGAACGGCTCGATCTGCTCAAGCTGAAGCTTCCGGTATTCGGTAAGCTGTGGCATAAGCAGGCGCTGGCCCGCTTTGCCCGGACGTTCAGCTCGCTGGTGACGGCGGCCGTGCCGCTCATGCAGGGGCTGACTATCGTCTCGCATGTTGTCGGAAATGAAGCAATCAGCAAAGTGATCGGCGAGATTCGCGAGAAGGTGCTGGGCGGCGAAGCGATGTCGGAGCCGCTGAAGCAGTCGAAGCTGTTCCCGCCGATGGTGACGCAGATGCTGGCGATCGGCGAGCGCTCCGGCGCTGTCGACGACATGCTGGAGAAGGTAGCGGATTTCTACGAGGCCGATGTCGATCAGATGGCGGAGCGGCTTAAATCGCTGCTGGAGCCCATCATGATCATCATACTGACGGCGATCGTCGGCGTCATCGTGCTGGCGGTTATGACGCCATCATTCAAAATGATGCAAAGCTATTTATAAACTGCGGTTTTAATGCTCTACCAAATAAATAATAGGGTCAAAAACGGGAGGAGATTTAATATGTTGATGGCATTGAAAAGAAATGAAAAAGGTTTGACGCTGATCGAGCTTCTAGCGGTATTGGTTATTGTGGGGATTATCGCAGCGATCGCGATTCCGGCGATTGGCGGCACGATTGCGAAGTCGAAGGAGAAGGCTGATGAGGCAACTGAAGCCATGATAACAGATGCGGCATTACGTTATGTAATTGATCTTAATGTTAGTCAAACACAAAGTGGTGTACTTATATCAAAGCTTATAGCAGATGGTTATTTGAATGCAGCTCCGAAATGGAATGACACTTCTAAAACTAAAACTAAATTTGACGCATCGTTTAATGCAAACAAGTGGGATATTAAATTGGAATAGTAGTAATGACACTGTGAAAAGGCAACCTTGGTTGTCTTTTTAAAGTGTCCAGAGGCTGTCGGATTTCTCAATGGCCTTTCTACCCCTGACGGACCGACTGTAGTTCGAATACGATTAGTAGCACGAAGATACTAGATTGGCTTTTATGGACTAGCCCCATGATGCTTAACAAAGATCAAAATGCAAAAGTGCAGGCTGATGAACGCAAAAAGGCCGAAAATCGCGTTTAAAATGTAAAAGTACATTTGAAATCGCCGGATTTTACTCTTTGAGGCTGTTTTAAGCTAATCAAAATGCACATTTGCATTTCGAGGCGATAAATCGGCAGAAAAGCGGCTTACAAACTGCAGATTTGCATTTTGATTTGTTAACAGCGGCGCAGGGCTCAGCAAACTTGACCCGGAAGCAGAAAAGTGATTCAGAAAGAACTAAATCCTCGCCGCAAAGCTATCCTAACTAGCTTTCCGTTCAACAAATGTTACTTGGAGTTCATAGTGTGAATGCGGGCGAGGAGTGAAATGCGTGGTGCTAGGTGTGAGTGATGAGCTAGGCGATCAGAGCAGAGTACTTTCTGCAATATTGATCTGCTAGCGGATACCGGCATCGCATGTTCTGTTAAATCGATAAACAAAGCTCCTGAGATCCTCTCAGGCAGCTAGAAAGGCAGCCCCCGGTTGCCTTTCTTATCCTTATTCAAGGGCGGGGTGGGAATGACAGCTTGGGCAGTTCTAATTGTATCGTTAGCGGGCTTGCTGCTGGGCGGGCTATTGAATGCGGTAGCCATTCATTGGGATAAACGGCTGCCATCGGTTTATCCGCCGTCGTATTGTGCGCATGGCAAGCATCGGCCGCGAGCCTATGCTGTCATCCAACTGCTGCCCTTTCTTGCTTCAGCAGGGAGATGCCGGTCATGCAGCAGACCGCTGGAGTGGCGTTATGCCGCAGGAGAAGCTGCAACGGCACTATTTTTCGCTATAGCTGCCTTTAAACTGGGGTCACAGCCGGAACTGATAGCAGCGCTATGGCTCATTGCAATTCTCTCTATCATTACGCAAACGGATTTAACCGACAAGATTATTCCAAATAAAGTGGTGGCGGCCGGAGTGCTTGGAGCGATTGTTATTCGCTTGTTCATTCATCCGCTCCCGATGTGGAATTACGGAATTGCAGCTATTGCCGGAAGCGGAGCTCTGCTCGCAATAGCTTTGTTAGGCAGTTGGGTGTTGAAGAAAGAGACGATGGGTGGAGGCGACATTAAGCTTTACGCATTTATCGGCCTAGTGCTGGGTGTCAAGCTGACGCTGCTTAGTCTATTTCTCGCCAGCTTATTTGGATTAATCGGAGGATTACTGCTGATTGCAGCAGGAGGCCATACGCGGGGAAAAACGCTGCCGTTTGGACCTTACATCGCACTCGGCGCTATAGCGGCTTACTTGTGGGGAGACGGTATGGCGAATTGGTATTTAGCACTGCTGTCGTTTTAGCCGCTTTTGACTAGATTGACGATTGAGGAGGTGCGATGAATTTGGTTGTTGGGCAGCGACATTGCCAGCTCGACCTCGACTGAGGGGCCGGCCAATTTCATCGTAAAATCTTGAACATGCTCGGAAAGGGTAACCGAAGTCGAATTGGCTGCAAGAACGCCGTTGTCATTTTTCAGCCGGTAGGTTACGGATAAGGCGCTCGTGGAAGGCTCGAATCGATAATATACATATTGGCCGCCGGAGCCGCTGAACTGAAGCGTCCGCTCGTCAGGCTTAGTTGCGATAAAGCCGCCGCGCCGTGCCGAAGCAGCTAAGTTGTTCATAATGGTACGGGATTCTTTCATAACCGACTCCCGCTTCTGAATTTGCGAGACGCCCAGGTTTGTCTGATTCAGCAGAAAAATCAGCCCGCTAAGGATGACAACGGTAAGAACTAGGGTGGCTGTAACTTCAACAAGCGTTAAGCCCTTTTCATTTCGTACCACTCGTACCATTGGGATCGCCTCCGGTTATCAATTTTAAGAATAAGGGATGTAGGCATCCAGGGTGAATTCACGAAGCGTTGTCAATTCAGTGCAGGTGACACGCACATGGCGGATGAAATCACCGGTGTTATACGTCGCGGTATGGGGTACACCCTCGTGAGTGCCATTTTTTATTTCCACTTGACCAAGCGAATGGCCAACGCTTTGAATTTGGATTTTATACTTTCGCTCCTGCTCGCTGCTGTTTGGATAGTAGATAACAGGCAAGGTTGCAGAGGAACTGTTACGCAGCGTCGAGAGCGAGACGGCTTGTCCATACAGCACTGTGCTGGATTGACTGTTCAGCTTGCCTTTAATCTCCTCGATTACATTTCGCGAGAGCTGAACGGACTGATCGAGCTTTTCATTGCTTTTGGAATGGGAAGCGCCCTGCTGCAAAATAAATGCGATGCCAAGGACGGCAATGCCAAGAACGACGATAGAACCCAGTACCTCGATCAGTGACAAACCTTTCTCGTTACGCATTTGGCACCTCCAATTATTATAAGTATTCGCATATCTTTACTTTAGAATAATATGGCCGGGAGGGAAAGGCAATGGTTAATTATTTGCGCTCCGAGCGCGGGGGAACGCTCCTGATGGCATTCGGTTTCATCGTCGTAATGGCTCTAATCATTACGCCTTTGGCCGCAAGTACGAGTACCGGACTGCTGCAGGTCAAGACGAACGGCAATACAGAGGTTTCGTTTAACCGGGCAGAGTCGGCGATGATGGTATTTGACCGAATGTACGGCATACTGAAAGCCAACAACACGAATCCATACTACCCCTACAGCGGCGAGGATATCCTGAAGCTGGTGGACAGCATGCAGGGCATGAAGTCAGAGCTCGGTATCGACAATATCGTATTAATCGAGGAAGCCGGCGTGCCGACATCCGTTGTTTTTTACGCGCATAACGGAGAAGGGAATCAGAAGAGAAGCAGCAAGGTGAGCTATAGTCTGACCGTACCCGAGCCGGTGCCGATTCCGACGGTTGTGCCAACCCCTGCTCCGACGCCGACCCCTGTTCCCACTGTGGCACCGACGCCAACGCCGTCTCCAAGTCCAACGGCTCCGGCCATCGGCGGCGAACGGAAAGTCATTATGAACAATACGACCTTTAACAATTTGTTTTGTGAATGTGCGCCGAATCCGGTAGTCGTGCCAACGAATCAGAAAAAATTCATTGAGAATAACTACCCGGGCGGAGGCGCTTTTGAGGATGAGTTTGGCGCCTACGCGGACTATTATCTGAAGGAGATTTTCAAGTCCAAGACGGAAGCGAAGCTGGCGGCTGCACAAGTCATTGGCAACACAGTGACGGAAAGAGCGAATCTGGTGAAAACCGCTTCTGCGACGATCGGCCCTTATGCAGGTCACGTTGAGCTGCAGCAAGCGGACAGAAACCGCCCGATGATCATATCGCCGAAGGACGGCTACGCAGTCAAATCTGCCGGAAATTTAAGTCTGTGG
Source organism: Paenibacillus sp. NPDC058174 (assembly GCF_042883865.1). Classification (NCBI taxonomy): domain Bacteria; kingdom Bacillati; phylum Bacillota; class Bacilli; order Caryophanales; family Paenibacillaceae; genus Paenibacillus; species Paenibacillus sp. NPDC058174. The sequence goes on along the minus strand of NZ_JBHVUY010000001.1, from coordinate 1,700,608 downwards.
CGGCACAATGACAGCATGACGCTAGACGGAAAGACGAATGTCGGCGGCAATCTGGAAGTGCAGGAAGTGTCGGGCAAGGTTGTTTTCAAAGGCGACGTTTATGTCAGAGGCAACGCCATCGTCGGTACGGGCGGCAATAGCAAGGAAATCGTGGTGGAAGGCGATCTCGTCATCAATGGAGATTTTGAGATTAGAAACTCGATCGGGAAGTTTACCGTTCTTGGTGATCTGATCGTGGGAGGCAAGCTGACAGCTGCGAACACTGTATCTGATTCCTGGACAGTGAAGGGCTCCATGCTCGTCAAAGGCAATATTTCCTTCGGAAGCTCCTTGTCCAAATTCGAGATTATGCAAAATTTCATTGCGAAAGGCAGCGTAGATTTCACGAATAAAGTAGAGGAGTTAATCGTTGGCGGTTCCATTGCGATTCAAGGAAGCTTTATTAATCAATCCGGGCTTAGCTCCGTTACAGTAGGCAAGGATTTCATCGTTCGCGGGGATTTCGTCATGAAAAACAATATTAAGCCTGGCGGAGTTAGCATGAACGGTTATTTTATCGTATTTGGCAATGCGACCTTCAAGGAAATATCTAATTCTAAAGGATCTGGCGGCATTCCAGTCAGTAAAATGAAAGGTTTCATGGTTGGCGGAAATACCGCATTCGAGGATTATATGAAATGGCAAAACTTCGACAATGTAATCTGCATTCTGTAAGAAGGGTTAGGAGGGTAACCGGTTGATAGCATCGCTGCTGCGCAAGTTAAATAAAGGCCATCACTCCGTGGGCATTGAAATAACCGATGAGGCAATCAAGCTTTGCGAGATCAGGGAGAAAAGAGACCGCAGCTTGCGTATCGTCAATTATGCTGCGGCCCCGCTGCCGGCGGGAGCTGTCAAGGATGGCCGCATCATCGAGATGGAGACGATGCAAAGCACGTTGAAGGAATTGCTTGCGGTTAACAAAATCGGAGCGAAACATGTCCATTTCGCTATTCCGAGTCCAACGACGATGGTTCGGCTGCTTCAATTGCCTGATATTCCCCATCATGAGCTGAAAAAGCTGGTTCAGTATGAAATGAAGCATAATGTGCATCTTGCCTTTGAGCAGCCGCATTATGATTTTGTGAGGCTGGGTACAAGCCGGAATACAGCGGACAAAACGGCTAGTCCTGTCCCTTCGGCAGAGCTCGAGACAGCTGCTGCTGCGACTACGGCTGAGCCGGCAAGCAGCCAGTCGCTGGCAGATGTGCTTGTGGCGGCGGCTCCGCTTCAAGTGCTGGAGACCTATAATGAGCTGTTCATCAAATTAAAGCTGATTCCGGACAGCTTCGAGATTAAAGCTTTTGCAATGATCCGGCTATTGGAAAAAACGAAAACGATGCTGAACGGCCTGCATCTGATCGTCGATGTGAACCGGACAAGCTCGGAGCTTACGATCATCGAGGATGGCGTGTTCAGAATGACCCGGACGGCTGAAATTTCATTCAAATCGATAACGGAAGGAGCCGAGGGAGAGAGCCGAGAGTGGCTGTCCGCCTTCGCCTCGCCGGAGCAAACCTTCGACAATGCGGTGGAGGATCTTGCCTCGGAGCTGGAGCGGCTCATGAATTTTTACTTTTATACGCTGACGGCGAGTGACCGGCATTTCCAATCTATTATCGTAACAGGAGATATCGAGGGAATGGATAAGCTGCTTGAAGGTCTGCGTTCGAACCTGAGACAGCCGGTCGTAGAGCCCAATTGGAGCGGGTTAAATGTGACGGACGCGGCGGACGGCTGGAGCTATTCAGATTATGCTGTGCCGCTAGGCCTCGCTTTAAGGGGGAAAGAAGGATGAGATCGATCAACCTGCTGCCGCCTAAGGCGCCCCGGATCAAAGGGAGTCCGCTGCTTCTATCACTTCTTGTTCTGTTAGCCGTCGTAACTGTCGCCGGGCAATGGTATTACGGCATGACATGGAAGGATGAAGCGAAGCGTTTCACCTCCATCGTCACGGAAAGCCGAAGCGAGATTGCAAGACTGCAAAGTGCCGGCATGTCCCGGGCCAAAGCAGAACAGTACCAGCAAGCTTCTGCAGCTATAGCGAAACTGGAAGAGGAGCGGCCGGAATGGCTGCCTTACCTGTCTCCTGTAGTCGGTTATTTGCCAGATAAAGCGAAGGCGAATTATATCGGTATTTCCGAGGACGGCAAGCTGATTCAAGCGGAGCTTGTGTTCTCGGTATACCAGGAAAGCATGAATTACCTTAAAAAGCTGGAGGAAGCGCCCGCTCTGCGCACAACTACAGTTAGCGCATACCGGAAGGAAAGCGAAAAGACGAGCGGCGGTCCGGATAATGAGTCGAGCCAATTCCCTTACAAAATGGTTGTCGAGGTTCAATTGAATCCGGCCGTGAAGGAGGCTGGACGATAATGGAGCTGCAAATGAAGACAGCCCCTGCAAAGCCTGCTGCAGGAAAAAGAGGCCTAGATGCAACAGTGATCCTGGTCATCGTTATTGTCGCAGTCAATATCGTGGCAGCTTTGCTCTTCCTGCTGCCGTCATGGCTGGAGCTGCGGAATGGAAAGGCCGAAGCTGCGCTCCAGCAGCAGAACGTGCTGACGGCGCAGGCGCAGTTCACGACAGATGTAATTTCCGAGGAAGCAATCCGGCAGCTCGCGAACAAGGCTCCCTTTTATCCGAAAGACTCCGGGATTTTGCTGACTGCTGTTAAATTGGCCGAGGCATCTAAAGCACCGCTCGTCGATTTCTCGCAAGAGACCGCTTTGAGCAATTCGCAGTCAGACAGTTTATTAGTTGATCCGGCAGCAGCTACAACCACAGCGAATGAAGGCGCAAGTGCCGCTGCCGGAAGCCAGGTCATAAGCCAGACGATTCACATCACGGTCGCCGGACATATGGAAAACGTGCTGCAATATATTCGCAACGCCCAACGCGAAGAGCGTCTTATTGCGATTGAGCAATGGAGCATCAAGCTGTTGAAGGAAGCGGATCTTACCGATGATTTGAAGAATAATTCCTATATCAATCCGTCTTTGCCGGTGTATGCGCTCGATATGAAGCTTGCCTTCTATTCTCTTCCTGCCTATGCCAAGGAGCTGGGCGGGGCGGTTAATACAGCTTCCGAAGCGAAAACGGATGAGATGGAAGCTTTGAAATCCAAGTATGGAAAGCTGTCTTGGGATACAGCTGCAAATAACTAGAAGTCCAGAATAGGCTCGCATCTCTTGACAGGAGAGCGGGCTTTTTTTCATCAAACAAAATCATTTGTTCATCTATTCTTCATGATAAGGCAGAGCCGATTGTCATACTATTGTCATAGGAAAGTAAACGCTAACGGTTGTTAGGGCTAACGAAAACGGGCATAATGGAACATAACGAATAATTAAAGAAATGAGGAACGGGAATGAGCTATAATGACCGTTTCATTCGGGCATGCCGGAAGGAAACTTTGGACCGTGTGCCGGTCTGGTACATGCGTCAAGCAGGACGTTATGATCCTGAATACCGTAAAATCAAAGAGAAGTATACGCTGCTAGAAATATGCAAGCAGCCGGAGCTTGCAGCGGAAGTTACGATGATGCCGGTTCGCAAGCTGGGTGTAGACGCGGCTATTCTATATTCCGATATTATGAATCCGGTCGCATCGATTGGCATCGATTTCGATATCGTAGCCAACATCGGCCCGGTTATCGCGAATCCGATTCGCAGCGCAGCCGACGTTGAGAGATTGAAGCCGATTGATGTGGAAGGCGATCTCGGCCATGTGCTGGAGACGATCCGGATTCTGGACCGGGAGCTGGAAGTGCCGCTCATTACGTTTGCCGGAGCACCTTTCACAATTGCAAGCTATTTAATTGAAGGACGTCCTTCTAAAAACTATTTGCGCACGAAAGCGCTAATGTACAGCGAGCCAAAAGTATGGCATCAGCTGATGGACAAGCTGGGCGACATGGTTATCGCCTATTTGCGCGCCCATATGGCTAACGGCGGCAAAGCATTTCAGCTGTTCGACAGCTGGGTAGGCGCTTTGACACCTGCTGATTTCCGGAAGTACGTGCTGCCGACGATCGAGCGGATCTTCGCGGAGCTGTCCGATTTGCCGCAGCCGAAAATTTATTTCCCTGGCGTAAGCTCCGGGGAGCTGCTGCCGGAATTAAGCGCAGTGAAGGCCGATGTAATCGGGCTGGATTGGCGCGTATCGATTCCAGAGGGACGCCGCAGGCTGAACGGCAGTTTTGCCGTACAGGGCAATCTGGATCCGACGGTGCTGACGGCGCCGATGTCAACGATTGAGGCTCATGCCGCAGCAATTATCGATCAAGGCCTCCAGCAGCCGGGCTTTATTTTCAATCTGGGCCACGGGCTGTTCCCGGAAGCGTCGCTGGAGAAGCTGACTGAACTGACCACATTTATTCATACGTATTCGGAACAAAAAATCGCTGCACGAAATGGAAAGGAAACGAGCCATGTCTGAGATGACTGCAAATCACGGTAAGATCGGCGTACTTGTTATGTCCTACGGAACGCCGCAAAGCTTGGATGATGTTGAGGCGTACTACACGCATATCCGCCGCGGCCACCCGCCAACTGAGGAGCAGCTGGCTGATCTGAAGGGCCGTTATGAGGCGATTGTCGGCGGCGTATTCCCGCTGCGTGAGAATACGAACGGGCAAGTAGCCGGACTGCAGGATAAGCTGGAGCAGCTTGCTCCGGGACGCTACGTTTGCTACCAAGGACTGAAGCATGCAAGCCCTTATATCGAAGATGGCGTTACGCAGATGGCAGAGGACGGAGTAAAGCAGGCGGTTGGTATCGTGCTTGCGCCGCATTTTTCCACAATGAGTGTAGGGTCTTACATAAAAAGAGCGCAGGAGCAAGCTGACGCCAGCGGAATTGCGATGTCGTTCGTTGAATCCTATCATTTGCACCCGAAGCTCTTGCAGGCGCTGACGGAGCGGGTAACGGACGGATTGAATCGGCTGGAGGCAAGCTCTGGCGGAGCAAAACCGGTCAAAGTGCTGTTCAGCGCGCACAGCTTGCCGGAACGCATTCGCGAGCTTGGCGATCCCTATGAGAAGCAGCTGCTGGAGACTTCTGCAGCGATAGCGTCGAAAGCCGGCATCGCAGAGGGCGATTGGCAGTTTACATGGCAAAGCGCCGGCCGCACTAGAGAGCCATGGCTGGGGCCGGACATTTTGGAAACGTTGGACGTTCTGGCTAAAGAAGACGGCATTAAAGCGGTACTGGTTGCGCCTGTCGGCTTTGTATCCGATCATTTGGAAGTATTGTTCGATCTCGACATTGAAGCGAAAGCAGCTGCGGGCGAGCTTGGTGTAGCGCTGGAGCGGATTGCAATGCTGAACCGGGATCCGTTATATATGGAGACGCTTGCTGAATCGGTAATCGAAGCCAGGGCGTAGCCTCTGAGGCTAGTCACTTCTGGCTAACGAACAACATACAAGAACGAGTATAGAGAGGAAGTACGGCTATGCGGAGAATCGGAGAGGCTGAGCACATTGTCATTATTGGCGGGGGCATCAGCGGACTGAGCTCCGCTTTTTATTTGCAGCGGGAAGCGGAGCGGCAGGGGAAGCCACTGCGTCTGACGATTGTCGACGGAGCGAATTCTCTTGGCGGGAAAATCAATACGCTGCAGCGTGACGGCTTTGTCATTGAGAGAGGACCTGATTCCTTCCTGTCGCGGAAGCTGCCAACGATCGAGCTGGCGATGGATCTTGGCATGGAGGATGAATTAACAGCGCAAAACCAAAGCGGCAAAACCGCTTTTATAATGAAAGAAGGCAAGCTTCACCCGATGCCGAAAGGGCTAGTGCTGGGCATTCCAACTGATATTGAGGCTTTTATGGCAAGCGGCTTGGTGTCGGAGGAAGGCAAACACCGCGCTTTGAAGGATTTGGAAATGCCGGGTGAGGCGCCGGAAGGCGATGAGTCGCTGGGCGGCTTTCTGTCGCGGCGGCTTGGGCAGGAAATCGTTCAGCATGTGACGGAGCCGCTGCTTGCCGGCATTTATGCAGGCAATTTGAGCAAGCTCAGCATTCAAGCGACCTTCCCGCAATTTGCCGAAGCGGAGCGTCAGCACGGCAGCTTGATTCGCGGCACGCAGCATCAGCAGCAGAACAAAGGCAAAGGTGCACAGCCTGCTTGGCCGGAAGGCTTATCGGAGGAGCTCAAGGGGAGCGCCTTTTTAAGCTTTAAGAAGGGATTATCCTCTTTGGTAGATGCCTTGGACAAGGCACTTGCAGGGGCTGAGCGCAGATTAGGAGAGACAGTGACGGCTCTCGTGAAAAAGGACAGGAAAGACGAGAAGTCAGAGGAAGCCCGCTATGAAATCGTGCTCGCATCGGGTGAACGGATCGCTGCAGACGGGGTTATTATTACGACGCAAGGCTTTAACGCAGCGTCACTTTTGGAGCCGCATGTCAATGCAGCTGCTCTGCATGCAGTCGATTACGTCACGGTAGCCAATGTCGTAATGGCGTTTGATAAAGCGACCTTTGGCATTGACTTTGCAGGGTCGGGCTTTCTTGTACCGCGATCCGAAGGGCTGCGTATTACAGCTTGCACTTGGACTTCTACAAAGTGGCTCCATACGAGCCCGGATGATAAGGTGCTGCTTCGCTGCTATGTCGGCCGTTCCGGCGATGAGGAAGCGGCCAAGCTGCCGGATGACGAGCTGAAGCAAGCGGTGCTTGAAGATATAGAGAAGTCGATGGGCATTACAGCGAAGCCGATTTTTACGGAAATTACCCGTTTGCCCCGCTCGATGCCGCAATATCCGGTGGGTCATTTGGGCAACATTGCCGGGCTAAGAGAATCGATGGCGAAGGAATTGCCGGGCGTATACGTGACGGGAGCCGCCTTCGGAGGAGTAGGGCTGCCTGATTGTATTCGTCAGGGAAAAGAAGCTGCTTTTTCTGCGCTGTCCGCACTATGATTATTTAGCAATCCAACAGGAACCTTGTTATAATGGAAAAGACTTTCTTTAAAAAGGAGCCATTCCATGTACATATCACGTTCCGAATCCCATCAGCATGAAAAGCGCAAACGCAAGAAAAAGCGCCGGCGGCTGCTTGCGGTTAATTTAATGCTCCTTGGAGCAATTATCGTGTTAGTTGGCGTCGGGCTTTCGCTGAAAAATGCCGGTTCTATTGGCGATTTGCTGAGCTTTGGCGGCAACGGCACCGAAATTAAATCCTCTGACGGCGGAGCAGCTGTTGTCGATAAAGGCAGCAAAGGCGAGGGCAATTCCGTGCAGGAGGAGAATGAAGCACCCGGCAAGGACGGGGAAGCTGCCGAAGGGAAGCCGCAGGATGAAGATGAAGGTTCTGCTGGCGGCGAGTCTGAAGGCGAGGCTCCTGATAAAAATGAGCCGGGATCGGCTGGAAGCAGCGATAACGGCAGCAAAGGCAATAATGGCAGCAGCAATGGCGGAGAAAGCGGCAGCAACAGCGGCGAAAAGATCAGATTGGCATTTGTCGGAGATATCTTGCTGGCTTCCTCGGTCGAAGATCAGCTGAAGCGATACGGCTATGATTTTCCTTATGCGAAATCACTGCTTTATTTGAGTGAGCCGGACATTACGGCAGGCAATCTCGAGTATCCAGTCACCGAAGGAGGAACCCCTGCTGACGATAAGGAATTTGTATTCAAGGGTTCTCCGCTCGCGCTTCCGGCACTCCGTGATGCAGGCTTTGATGTCGTTAATCTGGCGAACAATCATACGCTGGACCATGGAATAAAGGGACTTTTTGATACAATGTCGCATCTGGACGAAGCGGGTATCTCCCATATTGGTGCAGGCAAAGATGACACTGAGGCTTTTACACCTGTCATTAAAGAATCACGCGGCATCAAAATTGCATATATTGGGCTGAGCCGTGTCGTACCGAAGACGTCCTGGAAAGCGGATAAAAATACGCCGGGCGTTGCCGAAACCTACGATACAACAAGGGCAAAAGCTGCAATAGCAAAAGCGAAGGAACAGGCTGATCTGGTGGTCGTGATGGTTCACTGGGGAAAAGAACGTATGGATACGCCGGAACAATACCAGCGGAATTTCGCCCGTGAATATATTGATTCCGGTGCGGACCTCGTGATCGGGAGCCATCCTCATGTACTGCAAGGATTTGAAAAATATAAAGGCAAATGGATAGCGTATAGCTTGGGCAATTTTATTTTTAGCGTGTATCCAAAAGGAAAATCCGGAGAGACGGGCGTGCTTGACGCGACGTGTACGGCAAAAGGGGATTGCGATCTGCAGTTCCATCCGATGTATGCGGATCAAGCGCAGCCGAAGCCGATGGAAGAGAATCAAGCGCAGGCGCTTATTGATCGTTTGACTTCCATTTCGTTCAAGGTGAAGCTGCGCAAGGACGGTACGCTTGTCTCCGAGTGACCGGTGCCGAAAGGGTGATCGAGGAGAATGAACAACCCGTGCGCAGCGCACAGGGGCTGGTCAGGCAGGGCGCCAGAGAACACGATGGCCTCCATACAGATGGCGCTGAGCGAGCCGGATATCGAGTGGATTGAAATTGATGTGCAGCTGTCCAAGGATCATATTCCGGTCGTCATCCACGATTATAAGCTTCGCAGAACGACGAACGGAAAAGGGCAAATACGCGACTGGACGGCTGCGGAGTTGGCGAAACTGGATGCTGGAGGCTGGTTCTCCCCGCTGTATCGCAACGAGCGGATTCCTACGCTGGAAGCGGTGCTGCAAGCTGTATCCGTATCAGGCAAATGCCGGTTGAATATCGAGCTGAAAACGGACGGCATCCGTTATCCTTATATTGAGGAGCAGGTTTTGAAGCTGGTAAGAGATTACCGGATGGAGGATAGCGTCGTCATTACGTCCTTCCATTTCGGTACCCTGCACCGGATGCATCAGCTGTCGGAAGGCGACCTGCGCACCGGCTTTATTTTGGACGGATGGCGGGATTCGCTGCCAGAGGAGCTGAAGCAGATCGGCTCGGATTTTTTATCGATCGATTATGGCCGGCTTACAAAAGACAGGGTCAACCGTTTGCAAGCGGCAGGCATACAGATTATGGCGTGGACGATTAACGACGAGCGCAGCATCCGCAAGATCGCCATGCTGGACCCCGGCATCATTATTTGCACAAATCATCCGGACCGCTGGCGGAATGCGATGTTGTCGATTGATGATGGGGCTCGGCGTTAAGGATGTAGGTGAGTGCGGATGCAAGAAGTGAAATTAGATGCAAGCAGTGTCGGATGATGCTGGTCGCACCTTTACCTGACTTTTTCATGATTGATGAAAAGAGAACGGGCTGCGTTCTTGTATATCCGACTAAATTTCGAAACGACAGCACCTAACAAAGTTTGGATTATGAAATGACGTATATTCTTTCCGTGAAATGTACCAAATGAAACTAAATACGCTGTAAGTTTAAAGATTATTGCTAGTATAAGTACGAGTATAGAATGTGAACTTATATGTTTTTGAGTTGTTTTTGTTTATTGGGATAATGGAGCTAAAGGGGCGGGAAAGATGGTTGGATGGATCGAAGAATGGTGGCTCAGGGCGTTGGCCGGATTAATAGGCAGCGGCTTGATTGCCCTTGCAGCCTATCGATTCCGCTCGTTGTCGGGCTCTGGGGCCTTGTCGGCAGTTGTGATGGGGACAGGCTTCGTTACATTGGGAGAGCCGGTATGGTTCGGCTGTCTGATCGCTTTTTTCGTCACTTCGACGCTATGGTCGAAGTGGAAAAAGCGTCACCGCGCCAAGGTGAAGGCAGAAGCTAATTATGAGAAAACCGGCCGCCGCGATGCCGGCCAGGTATGGGCTAACGGCGGCGTTGGCCTGCTGCTCTGCGCAGCAGATGCATGGCTGCCGTCGCCGGGCTGGCTTTACGCCTATATCGGCGTGATGGCCGCCGTTAATGCGGATACATGGGCGACCGAGATCGGCGCCCTGAGCAAGTCCGCGCCGCGCTCGATCATGAGCGGCAAGGCAGTGCCAGCGGGCACGAGCGGCGCGGTAACGCTGCTCGGCTCCGCAGCAGCGCTTGCAGGCGCCGCCCTGATCGGCGGCGTCGCGGCAGCGCTGCTGGCGCTCCAGCAGCAGCACGTTGGCCCTGCTGCGGGCGCATGGGGCGGCGCGGCGGCGCTAGTCGCAGCCGCCGCGGCCGCCGGCCTGGCCGGCTGCTTCGCGGACTCGCTGCTGGGCGCGACCGGCCAGGCCATGTACCGCTGCCGGGTATGCGGCAGCGATACCGAGCGCGGCGTCCATTGCGGCGCCGCCGCCGAGCGAGTGCGCGGCTTCGCTTGGCTGAACAACGACAGGGTAAACCTTCTGTCGTCGCTGCTCGCCGGTGCGATCGGTTGGGCGCTAGGCATGCTGCTGCTCTAGCGTTTAAAAGGCCCAGTCAGGATTAATGGAAATCCTGACTGGGCCTTTTTGCGTCTGTGTCGCCTGCTTTCACATTATTTAAGACCTTGCCAGGGTTTTAACCGCTCAGAGTGTATCATCCTCTCTTGAGTTAAGACCCTCGCAGAGTCTTAACCTACCCAAACTGGCAACAAAAGCACCAGAAAATCAGCTGTTTTACTTGTATAAGACCCTACAAGGGTCTTAACCGCTCAAAAAGTGTCGTTCTCTCATGAATTAAGACCCTCGCAGGGTCTTAACCTACCCAAACTGGCAACAAAAGCGCCAGTAGATAGGCTGTTTTACTTGCATAAGACCCTGCCAAGGTCTTAACCGCTCAGAGTGTGTCATCCTCTAATGAGTTAAGACCCTCGCAGGGTCTTAATCTACCCAAACTGGCATGAAAAGCGCCAGTAGATTGGCTGTTTTACTTGCATAAGACCCTGCGGGGGTCTTAACCGCTCAAAATATGTCATCCTCTCATGAGTTAAGACCCTCGCAGGGTCTTACCAGGCCTCCCGCACAAAAAAAGCGTCGGAGCAGGAAATTATCCTGTTCCGACGCCTGTTCACTTGCGTTATTTCGTCAATTGCTCCATTTGCTCAATCAAGCTTTCGAACACGCTCATCGCCTGCTCGATCGGCTCAGGCGAGGACATGTCTACGCCGGCCTTCTTGAGAATGTTGATCGAGAAGTCGCTGCCGCCGCTTTTCAGGAAGCCGAGGTAACGATCCACTGCCGGAGCGCCCTCCTCCAAAATTTGCTTGGAGAAGCTTGTTGCAGCTGAGAAGCCTGTCGCGTATTTGTACACGTAGAAGCTGGTGTAGAAATGCGGGATACGCGCCCATTCCATCTCGATATCTTTGTCCACGACCATATCCTTGCCGTAATACAGCACGTTCAGATCGTAGTAGATTTTGCTCAGCTCTTGCGGCGTAAGCGACTCGCCTTGCTCCGTCCGTTCATGCACGATTTTTTCGAACTCGCCGAACATCGTCTGACGGAACACCGTCGTCCGGAATTGATCGGCATAGTACGTCAACAGGTACATTTTCTCCTTCGGATCAGTCGACCTGCTCAGCAGGTAATCCATCAGCAGCGCTTCATTCAGCGTAGAAGCAACCTCAGCCAAGAAAATGGTATACTGCGCATCGCGGTAATTCTGGTTCGTATCGGAATAGTACGAGTGGAGGGCGTGGCCCATCTCATGCGTCAGCGTAAACATGCTGTTCAAGTTGTCCTTATGATTCAGCAGCACGTAAGGGTGCGTGCCGAAAGCTCCCCAGCTGTAAGCGCCGCTGCGTTTGCCTTCGTTCTCATACACGTCGATCCAGCCGTTGTCGAAGCCGTCCTGCAGAACAGCCAAATAGTCTTCGCCCAGCGGTTTCAAGCTTTCTTTGACCGTTGCTTTTGCTTCATCGAACGTGATATCCATATCGAATTCGTCCACGAGCGGGGCGAACAGGTCATACATATGAAGCTCGTCAACGCCCAGCAGTTTTTTACGAAGATTCATATAGCGGTGCATAAGCGGCAAATGCTTATGAATCGTATCGATCAAATTCGTATAAACCGTTTGCGGAATGTTGTCGCCATAGAGCGACATCTCCAATGCTGACGGGTATTTGCGGGCACGCGCGTAAAAAATATTTTTCGTAATGTTGGCGTTCAGCGTCGTCGCGAGCGTGTTTTTTAGCTTGCCGTATGTATCGTACATCGCTGTAAACGCGTTTTGCCGTACCTCACGATTTTTACTCTCCAGAAATTGAATATAACGGCCTTGCGTCAGCTCGATTTCTTCGCCCTTTTCGTTTTTCACCTTCGGGAACTTCAAGTCGGCATTGTTGAGAATGCTGAAAATCGTACCAGGAGCCGAGCTCACGTTGCCGACCTGAGCCATCAGCGCTTCTTCGCTTTTGGACAGTACATGTGCTTTCTGGCGGCGCATTTCTTCCAGTGTGTGGCGGTAGATCGCCAGCTCGGGATCAGCGATAAACGCATCAAGCTGCTCGTCGGATAACGACAACACTTCCGGTGTTACAAAAGACAGCGCTTCGCCAGTCTCAACGCTAATTTTTTTGGATTTGTCGGATAGCGCCTGGTAGGCGGGCTCCGCCGTGTCCTCATGATGCTTCATATTCGCATATACATAAAGCCGTTCTACATGAAGGGAAAGCTGATCTTCAAGCTCGAAGCAGGCTTTAAGCTGCTTGGCATCGGCAAGCTTGCCTTCGAAAGCGCCTGCTTTTTTGATTAAGCTTTTCGCTTCGGCATACTCTTTGTCCCATGCTGCCTGATCCTTAAACAAGTCTTCCAGCTTCCAGCGGTTTTCCACTGCGGTTTCGGAACGTTTCGGTACGTGATTCATCGAACTCCTCCTCGGAACGGATATCGTAGAGCGGTATGCATGCCCTTCATTTGCAGCATGCGTTGCGGGCTGAGCGGCAAGCTCTGCCGCTGCGGAGCCCGGCGTCAAACTTAACGCCAATAGGACGGGAAGCCATTTCATCGTGCGGTCACCTCTAGAACACAGTTTGTCCTAGTATGTCCGGCACGCCCCCTATTACTCCTGTCCCATCGTAAATAAGCTATAGACGACTAGAAAGAATGAAAAAGCGATAAATGCGATCGAAATGAGCGCCAAGCTGCGTCTGAATTGAGGGGCGATCGACTCGCGCTTCATAAAGACAACGGCGCCCAGCACAAATGATGCGATGACAAAAATAATCGTTGCTGAAAAATCCATCGGCGGCGTATACCTCCTGTATTGTCGTATGCGGACCGTTGTATCGTTATGTTCGCCGCAAACCCTTTTATTTCCTCCCTGCAGGGAAGGGGCCGCAGTGAAACATGGACTGCCTATACCGATTTAAAAGCGGCAATAATTGCTTCGCGCTCTTCTTCGCGGCCCTCATAGCTTGCCGGCTTGAAACGATTTTCTGCCCAGTGGAGCATTTCCGGACGGCTGACGAACGTATGGCATTCCTCGCCCCATTGATCGGAAATTTCCCGTACGATCAGCGTCTTGCCTTGAACCTCGACAGTCAGCATATTGTATTTATCGGTTTTGTATATTTCGTGTTTTTTGAACATCTGTATGCCCACCTTTCTATCCGCCTCCTGCTTGAAAAAACGGATTGTTCTCATCATAGCCAAAAAGGAGGGTGGAAATCAATAAGCATCGGTAGTAATATAGGTATAATCTGCTAAATAGCAGTAAAATTTCCGGCAAGGAGAGCTTTGCTGGGAAAAGATGAGTCGAGAAGAGCTGAGATGAGGAGAGTGTTAGGTATGAATCAGCATTACGAACAAATTGGCGTGGCGATGACTTGCCGCGGCTATGACGAGTACGTCCGCATGTTTGATTTGAACGAAGAGGACCTGCAAGCAGGTAAAGTGCTGGATGTGGCGTCAGGAGGTTCTTCCTTTACGGCAGAAGCCCGAAGAAGGGGAATCGAAGCATTCGCAGTGGATCCGCGATACCAGCAGCCCGATGCTGAACAATGGATCGCAGAAGCATTGGAAGAGATCGGCGTTTCTACAGCCAAGCTTGCTAAGCTGGATTCATCATTCGATTGGAGCTATTATGGAAGTCTTGAACGCCACCGTGCGGGAAGGGAATCTTCACTGGAGCTGTTCGCCAATCATTTGAGAAGCAATGAGGGAAAAAACTGCTATTTCGGCGGGGCACTGCCACAGCTGCCGTTCGCGAGCAGCACATTTTCGCTTGTTACTTGCAGTCATTTCTTATTTCTATATGCCGAGCAATTCGGCTTCGAATTTCATAAGCAAGCGATATTGGAATTAATGCGCGTGTGCAAGCCGGGCGGACAGGTTCGGATTTACCCGCTTCTGTCGCTCAAGTGGGACCGGTTTGAAGCATTAAATGAGCTAATAACAGCTATAGAGGGGGCTGGCGGCAAGGCTGACCGGCTGCCTTCACAATTGCCGTTTATACCCGGCTCCACTGAATTTTTACGGATTACGATATTGGAATAGAGAATAATAGCTGTACCAGCAAAGAGCTTCCGATAATCGGAAGCTCTTTGCTGTATATTAGGATATCTTCGCCAACTCTTTCTACCGATAGATAGAGAGGGCAGATGCGAGGCGTATTTAAGCGAGCTCATGTATGCCAGGCATGATGCTCAACGGTCCATAACGATTATCTGACAACCCAGTGAGTAAAGTGCTATCAAGCAGCTGCAACTGGTCAATTAAGTAATAAGCAGGCAGCATCCGAGGAACCTGCTTGGTCCCCTGCCATCCCTCAAAATGTAAAAGTACATGCTGATTCGCTGAAAATGCTCACTTTTCCGCTTCAAAATGCAAAAGTGCATTTTGTTTAGCCGAATTGGCCGGATTTGGGTCATTTCGACCCATTCGACATGTACTTTTACATTTTGATCGGCATTTCAGGCCACATAAGCAGATTTAAAATGCACTTTTGCATTTTGTTCCAAACAGAAGTAAATCTGTGTGCAGCAGGTCGGCCAGAAGTGAGCCGTTTAGGAGCTAGAATGTGTTTCTATCTAAGAAAATAGCAACTGTTTTAACTACTGCAGTTACTTCAAAACCCGTGCCTCACAGTTTGATGACAATGGCCAGCCGGCGCACGTAACTGCCCGTTGTATGACGGCCGCAAAATTCCTGCCCGCGTCAGCCTGCCTCACAACAAACACAAAAGCCCCTGACCGCCGCCTTCCAAAGGCAGCGTCCAGGGGCTCTTTCGTTTAAGTAACTCTCATCACTAAGCTGTTGAGCTCCGCGTATAGTAATACTGCCCTAGAAAGCCCAGCGCGGCCAACACGGCGAGCAGGGAGGCGGTGTGGAAGAAAGAGCTGCGCCCGAACTGCTCGAAGATGTAACCGCCCGCCGTCCCGCTTATAAACCCGGCCAAGCCGGTCCAGACGACGGCGTATACCGCCTGCCCCGAGGAGCGGAATTCGTCGGGAATGAGCTGGGATATATAGCGCAGCGCGGTAGAGAAGTAGATGCCAAACGTGATGCTGTGCATCAGTTGGGTAGCCACAACCCAGCGCGGATCGTCCAGCTCGCCGAGCATCCACATGCGAACGGCGTACATGATGCTGGCAATGGCAAGCAGCGGAAGCTCCTTGAAGCGGTGTCCATACTTGCCGAGCAGGAACAGAATCGGTATTTCACTCGCGGCCGACATCAGCCAGGCCAGTCCAACCAGCGAATCGCTTGCTCCCAGCTGGCGCAGCGTGATGGCGAGAAAGCCCTCGTACATCCGGTGCGAGATCGATACGAGCAGCAGGACGAAGAAGAAAACCACGACCTGCGGCTTGCGCATGAGCTGAAAAAAGCCGGAAAACTCGATTTTTCGCGAGCTGGTCCGATAATCCCGAATGAAGAACGAGAGGATGATCGTAATCGTAATGGTTGCCAGACCAATTGGCAGCGTCCATTCGGAGCCGACCGCTTTCAGCAGCAGCCCGAAGGCGTACGCTGAAGAGGCGAAGCCAAGCGAGCCGAAAATCCGGATCAACGCATAGGGCGTTCCCGTATATTGGCTGGAAAGCAAGACCAGACTGTCGCTAAGCGGGTTGATCGGCGTCTGGAAAAAATAAAAGGCCGTCATCACCAGGCAAATGACAGCGAAATGCTCCACCGGGAAAAGCAGCGAAAGCATGGCGAGCTGTCCAAATAGCAGCAAGGTAAGCAGCTTTTTGATCGTTTGAAATCTATCGCTGGCCCAGCCAAGCAGCACATTGGCGAAGATTGATATGAATGGTCCTGTTGCGTAAATAATGCCAATTTGATGCTCGGAGAAGCCCCGGTCCATAAAGTATAAAGGGATATAAGAGACCAGCAGCGCTTGTGTGGAATAGGCTGCGAAGCTGAAGCCGCGAAGCGCAGTCGTCTCCCGTCTTGCAGAGGAGCTTCGCTTGGAATTTGAATTGCTCGTATCGCTAGATTCTGCTTGGTCCATCGGTACCCTTCACTCCATATCTGTCTCGTAATTCCGTGTTATGATTTTATTTAGTATAGCATGAACTGCTGGATTATTGTTTGGTGAAATGGTACATTTATGTTTGGAGGTTTTATCGTGGGGAAGTATCGGTTTCAGTGGAATGAACGGCTGCGCATCCCGCTCCCTGTGATGGAACAGGATTGGGAGCTGTACGATGGCGCCGAACAGGCTGATATAGTAGAGCGATGGGAGCTTATACGCGGAACGATTCCGGATCGGATCATGGAGCTGGAGAGAGTCATCCGCGTCAAGCAAAACGAATTGTTCGAAGAGGACAGCTTTCCGGAGTCCTGCCGAATTAACTCGGACATCGCCGAATTGGCCAGCCGGATCAATGATTTGCAGATCTGGTACCGGGTCAGTCAGGAACTGGAGACGCCTCTGTCTCCGTCATGATCAACGAGGAGGGCACATCATGCTTATTACGACACTATCAGGCAGCCAGGTGCCTCAAAGCCCTTTGAAGCTGATGTATCGCGTCTATAAGTACATACTGCCTGAGGTTGAGAACGAGCTGAGCAAGCTGCGGGCCATGGCGGAACGGATACCCGATGGAGAACTCCGTACGCAGGCGCTCGACAGCTTGGCGGGCAAGAAGTTTCATTGCCAGGGAGGAGCCGTGTACGCTTGCGCCAATCTGGAGCAGCGGCACATTCTGATCCCGCTTATCGTGGCGCTGCAGACGATCAGCGATTATCTGGACAATCTGTGCGATCGCAGCACCTCGCTTGATCCGGATGATTTTCGCCTGCTGCATCAGTCGATGCTGGATGCGGTAGATCCTGCGGCCGAGCCGAAGGATTACTACGCCTTGCGCAAGGAAAAGGACGACGGCGGCTATTTGCGGCATCTTGTCCTTGTCTGTCAGCGGAACGTCGCGCTGCTCCCGTCCTACGGCAGCGTACAGCGTGTTGTAAGCGAGCTGGTTGGTCTTTATAGCGACCTGCAGGTGTACAAGCATATTCGCAAAGACTTGAGGGAAACGGAATTGCTGGCTTGGTGGCATGAGCATGAAAGTCGTTATCCGCATTTGCGCTGGAATGAATTTGCCGCTGCTACGGGCTCCACGCTAGGCATGTTCATGCTGTTTCTGGCGGCGAGCGGAGACGGGCTTTCCGCCTCTGATGCCGATTCCATTCGGCGCATTTATTTCCCGCATGTCTGCAGTCTTCATATCCTGCTCGATTATTTGATCGATCAGGAGGAGGACAAGGCCGGAGGCGATTTGAATTTCTGCAATTACTACGAGAGCAGCAGCTTGCTTGTCGATCGCATCGGATGGATCGCAAGCAAGGCCCGTGAGGATGTGCAGCAGCTTCCGGCTCCGAGATTTCATCGTCTCGTCATCGAAGGCTTGCTGGCGCTGTATTTGTCGGACCCGAAAGTGAAGACGCAGTCCGATGTGATGCGCGTAACCCGCAAGCTGATGAAGAACAGCCCGCTTACCCGCTTGTTTTTTTTGATCAACAGCATTTGGATTCGAAAACAACAGGCTTAGATATAATTATTATCGTTTTGGAGGAATGTATCATGTCAGCAGTAAAATCGATTGCAGTATTAACGAGTGGCGGCGATTCCCAAGGAATGAACGCCGCAGTCCGCGCAGTTGTGCGGAGCGCTCTTTTCAACGGAATTGAAGTTTACGGCGTTCAACGCGGTTATCAGGGCCTGATCAACGACGACCTGCGTCCAATGGATCTTCGCAGTGTAGGTGACATCATTCAGCGCGGTGGTACGATTTTGCAAACGGCCCGCTGCAAAGAGTTCACGACGGCAGAAGGCCAGCAGCGCGGCGCAGAGGTGCTTCGCAACCGCGGAATCGACGGTCTGGTCGTAATCGGCGGCGACGGCTCCTATCAAGGCGCGAACAAGCTGAGCAAGCTTGGCATCAAGACGATGGGCTTGCCGGGAACGATCGATAATGACATTCCATTTACCGATTTCACGATCGGTTTCGATACTGCTGTAAGTATCGTAGTAGATGCAATTAACAAAATCCGCGATACGATGTCTTCGCACGAACGTTCCTCGGTCGTAGAGGTTATGGGACGCCATTGCGGCGATATCGCTCTGTACGCCGGTCTTGCAAGCGGCGCGGAGACGATCATCGTTCCGGAAGTTCCTTATGATTCGAAAGAAGTGTCGGAAAGAATGAAGGCAAACTTCGACAAAGGCAAACGCCACAGCATCGTTGTCGTTGCAGAAGGCGCAGGCAAAGGCGAGACGGTAGCCAGCGAGATACTGGACGGCTGCGGCCTGGAGCCTCGTGTTACGGTACTTGGCCATATCCAGCGCGGCGGCGCTCCGACAGCAGCAGACCGTATCCTTGCAAGCCGGCTGGGCGATTTCGCCGTTCATCAATTGATGGCGGGCGATTCCGGCAAAGCTTGCGGCATCGTACGCGGCGATCTGATTACGACGGACATCGATACAGTTGTTAATTCGAAAAAACCGTTCAACATGGAAATGTATGAACTGGCGCTTCGTCTCTCCCAATAAAACGATAATGGAATGCTAGAACGCCGGAGCCGGATGCTCCGGCGTTTTTTATTGTCGCTTTTTGCCCGAATTAAAGTTTTGTTTATATCCAGTTTATAATAGAGAGGTACTCTTCTGTTCAGAGACAGAGATAAGGAGTGGAGAAACCTATGGAATCTGGAATGAAAACCGATAAAAAGAAGCCGGGGAGCTGGAAGCCGTTTCTGCGAATGATCTGGGAGACGAAGCCTTCGAAATGGATGCTGGGCGTTGCGCTGGCCCTTAGCATCGTGTCCACCTTGGTTGGGCTGGTCGTTCCCCTATTTACGAAAAATGTAGTCGACAGCTTTACGCTAACAAGTATAAGCACGGGTCAGATTGTCATTCTAGGTGCAGCCTTTCTGGGGCAAGCGGCTGCTGCCGGTGTATCAATCTATCTGCTAAGCCGGATTGGACAGACGGTAGTCGCGAAGCTGCGGGACCGGCTGTGGAAGAAGCTGCTCACGCTGGCGATTCCTTATTATGACAAGCATCGTACAGGCGATACAATCAGCCGCGTCACTAATGATACTGCCATTGTCAAAGGACTTATTACGGAGCATATGACCGGATTTTTTAACGGCATTATTTCGATTATCGGTGCGATCGTTATTATGGTGCTGCTCGACTGGAAAATGACGCTGATCATGCTGCTGGCTGTGCCGCTCGTATTAGCTGTGATGCTGCCAATCGGACGTATGATTATGAAGCTCTCGAAGTCACTTCAGGATGAGACCGCAACCTTCACCTCTAATTTGAACCAGGCGTTGTCGGAAATCCGGCTCGTTAAAGCGTCCAATGCGGAGCCGCTGGAGTATGAACGAGGAAAAGGCTCCATTATGAAGCTGCTTCAAATGGGGATCCGGGAAGGCAAGCTGATGGCCTTTATATCGCCGCTTATCGGACTGGTTATGATGGGGATGCTGGTACTGATTATCGGTTACGGCGGTATGCGGGTATCTGCCGGAGAATTGACAGCCGGGGATCTCGTGGCGTTCATTCTCTATCTGATTCAAATTGTGATGCCGATCAACCAAATTTCTTCTTTCGTCACGCAAATGAATAAAGCGGTAGGGGCTACAGAGCGAATCATCGAGACGCTGGATTCTGAAGAGGAGCCTATCCATCACGGAGATCCGCTTGTAAATTCGCGGCAGCCGATTGCAATCGAGAAGGTGTCGTTTGCTTACGGTGATAATGATGCTGTATTGAACGATATTAATTTTACGCTGCAGCCGGGCAAAGTAACAGCGATCGTCGGCCCAAGCGGCGGCGGCAAGACTACGATGTTCTCGCTGCTGGAGCGATTTTACGAGCCGCAGCAGGGTGCCATTAAGATTGGCGGTAAAAGCATTTATGACCTGTCGCTTGATTCTTGGAGAAGCCATATCGGCTATGTATCGCAGGAGAGTCCATTAATTGCCGGTACGATTCGGGATAATCTGACCTACGGATCGAGCCGGGAAATCTCGGATGCGGAAATTTTTCATGCAGCCCGGATGGCATATGCCGATATCTTTATTGAAGAGCTGCCGGAGAAGTATGAGACCGAAGTTGGCGAACGGGGCATTAAGCTGTCAGGCGGCCAGCGCCAGCGGATTGCGATTGCCAGAGCGCTGCTGCGTGATCCCAGCATTCTGATGCTGGACGAAGCGACCTCAAGCCTAGACAGCAAATCCGAAGTTGTCGTTCAGCAGGCGCTTGACAATTTAATGGATGGACGCACAACGCTTGTTATTGCCCACCGTCTGTCGACAGTTGTGGATGCCGATCAGATTCTGTTTGTAGAAAAGGGCACCATTACAGGAAGAGGCACGCATGAGGAGCTGCTGCATTCCCATGAGCTGTATAGAGAATTCGCGAATCAGCAGCTGCGCATTCTGGAGCAGGTGTAACTGCTGGCAAAGGAGAGTGGAGAGCGATGGTCAGAATCGCGGTTGTAGACGACGATGATCATATTCGTCAGTTAGTGAAGCATTTTTTGCAGGCGGAGGGATTTGTTGTATCGGAAGCTGCTAACGGAGTAGAAGCGCTGGAGCTGCTGGAGTCGGTCAATGCGGATCTGATCATTATCGACGTGATGATGCCCGAGATGGACGGCTGGGAGCTGTGCAGGCAGCTCAGCGTCCATTACAGCGATATGCCAAGGCTGATGCTGACGGCCAAAGGGGAGACGTCCCAGAAGCTGAAAGGCTTTGATCTGGGAGCGGATGATTATTTGGTGAAGCCCTTCGAACCGCTGGAATTGATCGCCCGCGTCAAAGCTTTGCTTAAGCGTTACCGGATCGCCTCGTCACAGACCGTTCAGGCAGGTGCATTGACACTCAACCGCGCCTCCCATATGGTAACTGTGAATGGCGAGTCGTTCACGCTGCCCATGAAAGAGTTTGAGCTGCTGTTCAAGCTTGCGAGCTACTCCGGGCAATCGTTCTCCAGAGGCCAATTGATCGAATCGATCTGGGGCTATGACTTTGAAGGAAATGAACGGACGCTGGACGTGCACATTAACCGACTGCGCGAGCGATTCCAGGAATCGGAGCATGGCTTCCGTATCGTCACCATACGGGGGCTAGGCTACCGGCTGGAGGCGGCAGAATGAGGTGGAAGCGGCTAAGGGATAAACTAAGGGACAAACGCTGGTGGCAGGTCTTAAAAGCCGTTATGGCCGTGCTGACGATGTTTAGCGCTATCGTAGGCAGCTGGACCCTCGTCTATTTCGGCAGCCACTTTATATATGAATGGACGAATTGGCGGCCGTCGCAATATGTGGCGCAAATGATCAATTTGCTGCTGGGCCTCATTTTATTGTTCGGGCTGACCCAAATCATTGCGATTTTTGTCCGGTCCCGTCATGTGGAAATAAGCCAGTCGCTGACGGAGGCGATGCGAAGAATCGCCAAAGGTGATTTCAAGGTGAGGCTCGAGATCGGCAATCAGGATCGCGGACCGTTTCAAAACATTATGCGGGAAATCAATCATATGGCCGTCGAGCTGGATGAGATGGAGCAGATGCGGCAGGGTTTCATTTCCGATGTCTCGCATGAAATCCAATCGCCGCTTACCTCAATCAGCGGGTTTGCCCGCGCCTTGCAAAGCGGGACGCTGACGCAGGAGACACGGAATGACTATTTGCGCATCATCGAGAGCGAAAGCGACCGGCTGTCGAAGCTGAGCGACAATCTGTTGAAGCTGACTTCGCTGGAATCAGATAAGCATCCGTTCGAGCCGAAGCGTTACCGGCTGGACCGGCAATTAGGCACGCTTATTTTGGCTTGCGAGCCGCAATGGGGGCAGAAATCGATTGAAATGAATGTCGATCTGGACGAAACGTTCGTAACGGCAGATGAAGACTTGCTCAGCCAAGTCTGGATCAACTTGATCAGCAACAGCATAAAGTTCACGCCGGAGGGCGGAATCATTGACATCAGGCTCCGTCAGTCGGAAGGAGAGACTGCCGTATTCGAGATTCACGATACGGGCATCGGCATCCATTCGGATAATCTGGAGCTGATCTTCCAGCGCTTCTATAAGGCGGATAAGTCGCGGAACTATAAAGCAGGAGGAAGCGGGCTGGGACTGTCGCTTGTGAAGAAGATCGTCGATTTGCACAGCGGCGGCATCCAGGTCAAGAGCGAAGTCGGCAAGGGAACGGTGTTTATCGTGACGCTGCCGCCAGTCAAGATGCAAGGGAGCATATAAATGTTGGGTATAAAAGAAACCGCCGGTGCATTTCATTATGCAGCCAGGCGGTTTCTTTGTTTTTATTTGTAGTCGACGCCAGGCGAATATTTATTGCCGGCATTCCAAAGCAAATACTCTTTGACTCCGGAGTCTTCCAGCGCCTTGATCTGCGCCTCGACTTCCGTTTTTCCGTATTTCACATAATGGCCTTTGCCAAGCCAGCTTGCAGTGAAATCTTGAATCCAAGGCCGGATAATCGGCTTTTCCTTGCCGATGGGATCTAGTTTCTTATGCGTATCGACCATCGCACCCTTAATTGTTGCATAAGGGCTCTTGTCAGGGTCTGTTTGCTTGAACCAGCCCGTGCTGTAATGGCTCGGATAGATCATCGGCGAGATGACGTGAACGTCATTCGAGATTTTGACAAAATCCTGACCGATACCTTCAGCGGCTGGAACAGAGGCCGCATAGCCGAAAATATCGACCGATACACGTACGCCAAGCGGCTCGAGCTGCTCACGCGCATATTTGACGAACCCGGCCACGACATTTACGCGGCTGTCCTCGGATTTGTCGAATTGGAGAGACTCGGCTTTTTTCTCAAAGCCCTCCGGGAAGCGGACGTAATCGAACTGGATTTCCTTAAAGCCCAGCCGGGCGGCTTCCTTGGCAATATCGACATTGTATTTCCATACTTCCTCGCGGTACGGATTGACGAAGCTTTCGCCTCGCCCGTTTTTCCATATGGTGCCGTCGCTATGAAGGAAGCTTAGCTCCGGCTGCTTGCGCGCCAGTGCCGTATCCTTGAACACTACAATCCGGGCGATCGGATAAATGTGATGCTGCTTCAGCGAATCCATCAGGGCGCCGATGTCTTTAATATATTTTTGCGGTGTTCCTTTTTCCAGCAGCTCTGGCGTTTGCGTAGGATAAGTTATGTACCCGTTATCGTCTTTGATGTCAATAACCATCGTGTTTAAGTCCGTATCGTCGACCAGCTTGAGCAGAGATTCCATTCTGGCCCCTCCAGCGCTGTGGGCGGTGACATAAATGCCCTTGACGACGGGCGCATCCGGCTGAGGATCTTGTTTCTTGCCGCCGGCCGGCAGAACAGGCGTTACGTTTCCGGCAAAGGCGGTTTCGACGATAGTTTGTCCGGCTGCGGCGTTGAGCATGGAAGCTGCAACATGGCCCGCGGCGGCATTTTCTTCCCCGGTGCCTGTCATGAGACTATACATTAACATCATTGTAGAAAAAAAGATGTCCATTACGTTCTCTCCCCGCTAGCTATTCTTCCCAGATTATAAAGCAGAAACGTTCTTATGACACTTATTTTTTTAGAATGGCTCCATTTTTAAGCTGACCAATTGTTTCTAATTTTGCGATGTCCGTTGAGCCGGAACAAAAAAGCCCGCTGATAGGAATCAGCAGGCTCACTTTTATGCCAAATCGTAATTACCCGTACTGTCATTGAAGCCAAGCATCTCTTTGATGCTCGCAAATGCTGTGCTGCACGATCTCCATCGCATCCGCCGGCTCTAGAACAGCAAGTCCGTCCCTCAGCACGATGTTGATTGCCAGTTCGCGCTTTGTCAGGAAGGAACTGAGCTCGGGCGCAAGTTTTTCCACAATCTGCGACAATGTGACGGTTTCCATATCCACCTGAGCATCACCCTTTCATGATAGTTTAAGGGCAAATCATATGGCAAGAAACTTAAACGAACGGGATAACCACATTATAACAGCATCGCATATAAAAACATAGGGATATGTATATGAATCCATATCTGTCCATATGCGCTCCGCTCTAATGACCGCTATTCCTTCGGTTTGGAAAAATCTCCGACTACGCCTACGGTCTCCACGATGTTGACGAAAGCTTTCGGGTCGATTGAGACAATCGTCTTCCGCAACTCCTCTAACTCATAGCGTGTCCTGACGGTCATCAGCATATCCCGTTCGGTATCTGAATACGCGCCGCGTGTCTTAATGATCGTAATTCCTCTCGGATGGGCGAGGAGCCTGCGAATCAGCTCTTCGGTTTTGTTCGTAACGATGAACGCCGTCACCTTGATGTGGCGGACATGGATAATATCGACGAGTTTTCCTGCGGTATAGATGGCGAGAAGCGAGTATAGGGCTGAGTTCCAATCCTTGGTGAAAAGAACAAGAGCAGCAATAACAACGCCGTTGAGCGTAAAGATGATCATGCCGATCGGCAGGTCACGCCTCCGCGTTACGATGGAGGCGATAATGTCGAAGCCGCCGGAAGAGCCGCCGTAACGGAGTGTCATGCCGGTTCCGAAGCCTACCAGGATGCCGCCGAATACGGCGCCCAGCACGACATCGTCAGCGATGGGGGAGGCAGGGATAATCTGCATGAACATCGTGGAAATAATAACGGTGAGGAGACTCCATATTATAAATCTGCGCCCGACGACGAACCATCCCCATACCAGCACAGGGAGATTGAGCAGCAGATAAAGCCAGCCGATATTGCCTCCAGTAATGTAACCGATCATCATTGCAACGCCGGATAATCCGCCGCTTAGCAATTGATGGGGGATAAGGAATAGATTAAAGCCTGCGGCGATAAGCAGCGATCCAACAACCATCGCGAAAGCAGCGAAAATATTAATACGAATATTTTTTTTCACAGCAACCTACTCCTTGAAAATGGCTTATGCGGATGATTTTAAGCTGAAAACGGGCTTAAATGCCGCATGGCAAACATGACATCAATTTTCGGTTAGTATGGCTTTTTTCAGTTAACTGGTATTCGTATCGATATTTATGCTATAATGATTCAGATATTTTTAAGTAGGCTGCAGATAAAAAGGAGTATGAGAAAGTTTGAAAACATTTGCTGAATTTGGCCTGGAACCGAAAGTGTTGCAGGCAATTACAGAGCTTGGGTTTGAGGAATCCACTCCGATCCAAGACAAGTCCATTCCAATCGCAATGACAGGTAGCGATATGATCGGTCAAGCACAGACCGGTACAGGGAAAACAGCTGCATTCGGAATTCCGTTGATTAACAAAATTCCAACTAGCGAAGAACGAATCGTCGCATTAATTATGACGCCGACCCGTGAGCTCGCTATCCAAGTAGCTGAGGAAATCGGGAAGCTGACTCGATACAAAGGTCTTCGTTCCTTGCCAATTTATGGAGGTCAAGAAATCGGCCGCCAAATCCGCGCATTGAAAAAGAAACCGCAAATCATTATCGGAACGCCAGGACGTTTGCTGGATCATATCAACCGCAAAACGATCCGTCTTGAAGACGTAAGAACCGTCGTGCTTGATGAAGCGGACGAAATGCTGGATATGGGCTTCATGGAAGATATTCAATCCATTCTGAAGCTTGTACCGGAAGACCGCCAAACGATGCTGTTCTCGGCTACTATGCCTCCGAACATTCAAAAGCTGGCTCAGCAGTTCCTGAAAAACCCTGAGCATGTATCGGTTATTCCGAAGCAAGTAACGGCTCCGCTGATCGATCAAGGCTACATTGAAGTGCATGAGCGCCAGAAATTCGAAGCGCTTAGCCGTTTGCTCGACATGGAATCCCCAGAGCTGGCTATCATCTTCGGACGTACGAAGCGCCGGGTAGACGAACTGAGCGAAGGCTTGCAAAAACGCGGCTATTCCGCTGACGGCTTGCATGGCGACTTGTCGCAGAACCAGCGCGATAACGTCATGCGCAAATTCCGCGACGGCAGCATTGATGTTCTCGTGGCAACGGACGTTGCAGCACGCGGTCTCGACGTATCGGGCGTAACGCATGTTATCAACTTCGACTTGCCGCAAGATCCTGAAAGCTATGTTCACCGGATCGGCCGTACGGGCCGGGCAGGCAAAGAAGGTACTGCATGGTCGTTCGTAACGCCTCGCGAAACCGATCACCTGCACTTTATCGAGAAAGTAACGCGCCAGCGCATCAACCGCAAACCGCTTCCTAGCCTTGCGGAAGCGATTGAAGGCAAACAACGCGTTACTGCTGAGCGTATTCTGGAGACAGTCAGCAATGATGAGAGCTCGGAATACAAAGGCATTGCGATTCAATTGCTGGATCAATATGACTCCGTTCATCTGCTTGCAGCGGCAATTAAGCTGCTGACAGGCGAGAAGAAGGATGTTAACGTTGAACTGACACCTGAAGAGCCGCTTCGCGCGAAAAAACGCAAGCCGGACATTCGCTCGAACGGACGCCGTTATTCTGGCGGCAGCTCGTTCAACGGCGGCAGCGGCAATCGCGGCGGCAACGGTGGCGGGGGCTACCGTGGACGCGACGATCGTCGTTCCAGCGGCGGCGGCTATCGCGGCAACAGCAGCAATTCAGGCGGCTATGGCAACCGTGACAACGGCAACCGGAACCGCAGCAGTGAAGGACGCAGCGGCGAATCCCGCCGTCCGAAAAGCTCTTCCGAAGACTATGTAAATAACTGAGACAGGCCTTGCTCCAATAAACCAGGGAAGTCCGTTATGCCTTGCGGGCATCCCGACTTCTCTGGTTTTTCTTTTTAGGACGAGGAACTATGGCAGTCAGTCGTTAGAACTGTACGATCTTATAACGATGACCAGAAGTCTGAAATTTATAAAGATGACTCCCGTCGAAGTCCAAACGACCGCCGTAACCAACGTTGCTCATGCAGCAACCTCCTTTAATGAACGATGTACGGGTGATTACTCTATATCGTATGCCAGTGGGTCATAGCCGTTTAGACGATGGCCTGCCGTTCAAAAAGAATTAGAATCTACAATCGTGGAGGCAGATGGAATGGAACCAAGAGGCTTGATGGGCGGGTTTTACAAAATTTCCGAGTGGATTATGCGGCTGGCTGTAATTAATGTATTGTGGATTGCTTGCTCCATTCCTTTTGTGTTCTTCGCATGGGGCGGCTTGATGATGGGCCCGGCGAATGCAGATGATCAAGCCATTATGAACCAGTTGTACACAGCTTTGGTGTTTATGGGCATCGTAGCTCCGTTTACGCTGTTTCCCGCAACCGCTGCCATGTTCTCCGTTGCAAGGAAATGGGTGATGGGCGAGACGGATGTACCGCTTTTCAAAACATATTTCCGCAGCTACAAAGAAAACTATTTCCAAAGCATGATTGGCGGCATTGCGTATACGCTGCTGTTCGGCATTATGATCGTCGATTTTATCGTCTATCAGAAACAATTGAATTTGATGTCGTATATCTTTATCGCGCTGCTGCTGCTTCTTGTAGTGTCGCTGTTCAACTTCTTCTCCATGCTCGCCCATTATCATATGAAAACGTTTCAATTGCTTAAAAATGCCGTTTTGATTACGATTGGCAAACCGATTCGGTCGTTCTCCACGGCTATTATGGCTGGCGTCGTTCTTTACATGAGTACGCGCTTCACTTTCCTGATTCCATTCTTCATGGGCAGCATCATCGCTTATCTGTCGTTCTGGAACTTTCACTTGATCTATCAGAAGCTGCAGGAGCAGGCTGAGAAAGCAAAGCAATCGCAAGAGGAAGAAAACGAGTTTGTGGAGCTTGCAGACGAGGGGCAAAACCCGACCAATAAATAGCATGCTCAGAAAGTTTACAATTAGGGCCGTAACGTCTATAATAAGTAGTACATCCTGCGATGTTCGTTTCGGCTTTTCATTGTTTTGAACCAATGGCTGTTTTACGGGATTCCTAAATTGGAGCGCCGCTGATATGCCCTCGAAAGGGGACATCAAAATCGCTTCTGCGGAGACCCACCTGCGAGAGCGGGTTCAGAAACATGTAAGTCGGACGGCATAGGCGGGTTTTTTCTGCTTATTCAGGCGTTTATATATAGGGTGCTACATAGATGCTGGAAGGGGAGATTGTTGTTGTTGAAGCGGACCTTAATCGGGTTGCTGCGGAGTCATGAGCAGACCGGCGACAAAGCTAAAGATCCGCTGCTGAAGTCGCATTTCTACAAGCTTTCCAAGGATAAGGCTTGGGAGGAAGTTGTATCAACGTTGAAGAAGATGCAAGGCTATAAAGTTTTGCACGAGGTTCAGTCGGTCGGGGAGATCGTCGTTGAGAAAAAAACGGCATTCGGCAGAACGATGGATATTACGGTATCCGTAATTAGTGTCAATCCAGTTAATTCCGCTGTAGACGTCTATTCTGCGTCACGCGGCTCTATGGGAGATTTGGGCTCCAATTATCGCGTCATTCTTGATATTTTTCGTGTGCTGGACAAGAAGCTGGCTGCTTATAAAGTTAGTAGCGGCAGCAAATAAATAGATTAAAAAAGCGAGGAAGGGGTTTCCCTTCACTCGCTTTGTTTGTGCGTATAGCCGTTTTAGGCTATGTATGGCTTGTCGGTTTCGTTTAAACGAGCGCTTTTGCAGCATGAATTGCTGCTTCGTAATTTGGATGCTCCGTCATTTCGGGGAGATACTCTACGTAAGTGATCGTATCGTTAGCATCGATGACGAAGATGGAGCGCTGGTCCAGGCCAAGCTCTTGGATATATACGCCGTAAGCTTCGCCGAAGCTGCGGTGCTTGTAATCGGACAGCAGAGCTACTTTATCAACACCTGCTGCGCCGCACCAGCGGGATTGCGCGAACGGAAGGTCAACGCTAACCGTAAGAATGACAACATTGTCGCCGAGATTAGCAGCTTCTTCGTTGAAGCGACGAGTTTGAGCGTCGCATACACCAGTGTCGATGGATGGTACTACGCTTACGAGCTTTACTTTGCCGGCGAAGTCCTTCAAGGAAACCTCTTCAACCAATGATTTGTTCAGAACGAAATCAGGAGCTTTGTCCCCAGCTTTCAGTTCCGGACCGATTAATGTAATTGGGTTGCCTTTGAATGTGGCAGCACCAGTACGAGTTTGTGACATATAACAACATCCTCCTCATTTTTGAATGGTCGATACCAAATTTATTATAATCGTAATGAATCTGCATTGTCCAATAATTGAGAGGTGACAGACAACATGATCTTTATGCGCTATGAAAGCTTTCGAGGTTATTTGCGGATGTACCCGGTAACGGCATGCATCATTGCCCTGAATATCGTTTATTTTATTATCGTCGAATTAAGCGGAATTGCGACTGACGATTATAATTATCATTTGTATAAATACGGGTCCTTTTATACAGATACAAGCATCGACCCATTTGGTTTAAAAGAGCCCTGGCGGTACGTAACCTCGATGTTTATGCATTCAGGTTTTATGCATTTGCTGTTTAATATGTTTTCTCTTCTCGTATTTGCGCCACCTTTGGAGCACTTGTTACGTAAAGTAAGGTATGGCGTTTTTTATCTGCTTTGCGGCATACTAGCCAACGCATTTACTGCTTTAATGGCCGTGCTTCTTGGGGATAACGGTGTTCATGCAGTAGGCGCTTCAGGCGCTATTTACGGCGTTTACGGCGCGTTTCTGTATATTGCGCTGTTCCGTAAGGCTTGGCTCGATGAGGGCTCCAGGAAGACGGTATACACCATTCTGATCTTCGGCTTGATCTATTCGGTCATCACCCCGCAAATCAGCTTATGGGGACATGTCGGAGGCGGATTAGCCGGGTTCCTGCTGTACAGCAGCTTTGACCGGGCGATGGTGCGAAGAAAGAGGATAAGATAGCAGGCTAGAAAATGGAAGAGCTTAAGATAAGGAGAAGATATGGAACTTCGTCAGCTTTACTACTTCGTCAAAGTAGCCAAAAAAGAACATGTGACCCAAGCGGCTGAGGAGCTGCATGTGGCGCAGTCGGCGGTCAGCCGGCAAATTCACCAGCTGGAGGAGGAGCTTGGCGTTAAGCTGTTTCTCCAGAAGGGGCGGAATTTGCAGCTGACTCCGGTCGGCCAGCTCTTCCTGAAGCGGGCGGAGGTCATTCTGACCGATCTGGAGAGGGCGGTCGTTGAAATTCACGAATTTCTTGACCCGGAGAAGGGAGAGATCCGGCTGGGGTTTCCCCACAGCCTTGGCATCTCGCTTATTCCGCAGGTTGTTGCGGCATTCCGCAAGCTTCACCCGAATGTTAAATTTAGGTTCAAGCAAGGGATGTACCCGACTCTCATTCGCGATATGGTGAAAGGCGAGATTGATCTTGCCTTCATATCGCCCTTCCCGGATGAGCATGAGCATGTTTGCGGGGAAGTACTGCTGACGGAGGAGCTTTATGCCATTCTTCCTCCAAATCACCGGTTGGCGAAGGAAGAATCGATTGAGCTTAACCAGCTGAAGGACGACATCTTCGTTTTGTTCAGTGAAGGCTACTCCCTTCGTCCGATCGTATGGGAGGCATGCCAGGAGGCTGGATTTGTCCCTAAAATCGGTTTCGAAGGCGAGGAGACGGAGACGATAAGAGGACTCGTTGCGGCCGGCATGGGCGTAAGTCTGCTGCCTGAGATGGCGCTACATCATACCGGATTGCTGGAGCCGGCGAAAGTCCGCATCCGCAATCCGCTCGTTACCCGAAATATTGGCATTATCCATCGTTCCGGTGAGAAGCTTCCGCTTGTAGCAAAAGTATTCCACGGCTTCTTGGTTCGTTATTTTCATGATCTGCTGAAAAAACAGCAATAAAAAAAGGTATCCCCAAGCGGGATACCTTTTTTTATTGCTGCTTTTCGATTATTCGTCCCGGGAAGAAGTGAAGATCATAACGTACTTGATGAGCTCGAGCAGCGAGATTAATGCAGCTGCTACATAAGTTAAGGCGGCTGCGTTCAATACTTTAGCAACTCCGCGTTCTTCCTCATTGGCGATAAAGCCTTCAGCGACCATCAGGTCACGGGCACGGCTGCTGGCATTGAACTCGACTGGCAGCGTGATGAGCTGAAAGGCTACGGCTACGGAGAAGAAGATAATGCCAAGGCCAATCAAGCCGGTAAGGCTGAACAAGAAGCCGGCAATCAGCAGGAATGGCGCAGCGCCGGAAGCGATATTTACGATCGGGAAGATGCGGTGGCGAAGCACGAGCATCGGATAATGTTCTTTGTGCTGGATTGCATGTCCAACCTCGTGACAGGCAACAGACAATGCAGAGATCGAGTTTTCGTAATAGACTGGCTCCGACAGACGGACAACCCGGTTAATAGGGTCGTAGTGGTCAGTCAAGCGGCCGCGTACCGGTTCGATTGGGATATCATGCAGGCCATTGTTGTCGAGCATCCTTCTCGCGGCCTGATAGCCCGTTAGACCGCTCATAGCGGGAACCTCGGCCCATTTGTTGAAAGTACCCTTAACGCGGAACTGAGCCCATATAGAGACCGCAAAGGCGATTAGAATCAGAAAGTCCATAGGATGAAAAAATAACATGGTGTACCTCCATTCATAATATCTGGTTTTTAATACAGGTTCGCTTCTTCTACATAAAGTTCCCTTTATTGATCAGAAGCATAAGCGCTTCGATGCATGCGGCTGTCTGCGGCATCAGGCGCGTGTACAGCTTGTTCGCCTGCCTAGGCTTCATTTGCTTCAGTACAGGCTCAAGCTCCTTCACTTCCCGCTCCAGCTGGCTCAAATGCTGCTGCAAATCCATCAGCTTCTGAGAAACCTGCTCCTCTGCCGTGACATTGCCCCAAGCCTCTAAGTTTGCTTTGATCTCATCAAGCGTGTATTTTTCTTTCTTCAATTTTTCAATACGTTCCAGACGAAGCAAAGTTTCATCATTATAGAGGCGATAGTTTTTGGCCGATCTTTCGGACGGTTCGATTAGGCCCATGGACGTATAGAAATCAATTGTACGGGCACTAATATTCGCCAGTTTAGCGAGCTCTCCTATGCGGTACAGCTTAATAGCCTCCATGCAACCACCTTCCTTCCTTTTTCATTTCTTTAATATAAGTATGTATAGGATTCTTTTATATACAGGCACTTATATTTCGAAGCGGTAAGCTTCGCTGCTCAGAGGGGCGTTGGGGCGTATTGCCTATACTCTAATGATAATCGTAAAGCAACCATACAGTCAAACGTGTTACATTGCGATGTAATTTAGTGGAATAAATAAGCTTGTACCCAGGCCTATAGTAGGTCAAATAGATTCAATAGAAACAAAATGCGAAGAATAGGGGGTGAGGAGGAGTAAAAATGCTCCCGATTTGTGAAAAAACTTAACATTAAGGTCTTTTGGAGACACGAACGTTAGATTATTTTTGATAAAATGAATAAATTGTATTGTCAAACTGAGCACTTCTGACTATAATGACATTAAGTCTTTCCTAGAATGTAAGGAAACATAACACTAAGGGAGTGGTCGTCGTGGTCAAGAAGTTATTAGTAACATTAGGTGCACTCAGTTTGGTATTCCCGGCAATGGCATTTGCCGATGAACCATCCGTAAAATCATTGGATGTTGGAATCAACTCACTCTGGGTCATGATCGCATTCGTACTCGTCCTGCTTATGCAAGGCGGATTTATTCTTCTTGAAACGGGCTCCACCCGGATGAAAAACGCCGGACACGTTGCTGGCAAAACCATTTTCACTGCAGGTCTTGCGGCACTTATTTATTGGGCAATCGGATATGGCATTGCATTTGGCGGGGACGGCAACGGCTTTATCGGCTGGGGCGATTTCTTCTTCAATCCCGGTTATGCCGGTGATGGCGAAGGCGTACCGCAATCGGTATTCTTCCTGTTCCAACTGGCATTTGCTGCCGTGTCACTTTCCATCGCATGGGGCGGCTTCGCAGAACGCGCCAAATTGTCTTCCTACTTAATTTTTACGGTTATATTTATTGCTGTTATTTATCCGGTAGTCGCTCACTGGATCTGGGGCGGCGGCTGGCTTGCTGAAGACGGCGCGCAAGATT
Organism: Paenibacillus sp. NPDC058174; assembly: GCF_042883865.1. NCBI lineage: Bacteria > Bacillati > Bacillota > Bacilli > Caryophanales > Paenibacillaceae > Paenibacillus > Paenibacillus sp. NPDC058174. Next base: position 1,667,216 of record NZ_JBHVUY010000001.1, on the reverse strand, counting down.
TCGCCGGCTCGACAGTCGTTCACTTATCAGGCGCTCTTGCCGCTTTCGCAGCAACGGTATTGCTCAAGCCGCGTATCGGCAAGTTCAATAAAGATGGTTCCGCGAATGAAATTTCGGGTCACAACCAAGTATTTACGGCATTGTCCGTATTGCTTCTGTGGGTTGGCTGGTTTGGATTTAACGCAGGCAGCACACTTGCTATCGGTGACGGATTCTTCGGTTATGTAGGCTTTACGACGATGCTCGGCGCAGGTGCCGGCGCATTCGCCGCTCTTCTAATCTCTTGGGCAGTACTAGGCAAAGCAGATATTACGACGACTTTGAACGGTACGCTTGCAGGTCTGGTAGCCATTACGGCATCTTGCGCATTCGTTGAGCCTTGGGCTGCTGTAGTTATCGGTTTGGTTGCCGGCGTACTGATCTTCTTCAGTGCTAAGTTTTTCGAAAAAATCAAAGTCGATGATCCAATCTTCGCTTTGTCTGTACACGGTGTTGCCGGTATCTGGGGTACACTCGCTAACGGCATCTTCGCTACTCAAGAACTGGCTGAAAAAGTGGGCGTTGGTCAAGGCGGCCTAATCGATACAGGAAGCTGGAAGCAATTGTGGGTGCAATTCGAATCCGTTGTCGTAGCTGGCGCATTCGTACTTGCAGCATCGTTCCTTGTATTGGGTGTTATGAAGCTGATCATGGGCTTCCGCGTAACAGAAGAGCAAGAAATTATCGGTCTTGACCTCAGTGAGCATGGCGCTTATGGTTATCCTGAGCAATTGAAAAAAGCAGGTCAAAACAATATTCAAGGTTAATCTATTAAACGACGGGCTGACTGAGAGGAGAGGACGAGGGAATGGCTGATCCGGTCCGAATGCAGCTGCTGAAGCAAATCGGCAATGCCGATCATGTGGAGATGCTGCGCGAACTGCGGGATCAAGTACACGAGCAGATGGAAGCTCTTCTCTGGGCGAGTCCAGTCGAACAATTTAATGAGCAATTAAACGAAGTGCATGACGCCTTTATCCGGCGCACCATCGTTATTGCAGAAGCGGAAATGGCACGGTCGGGGAAGGGTTCTCCCCCCGTGCCTTACGCATATTTATTGTTCGGCAGCGGAGGACGGAGGGAGCAGACATTGTCCAGTGATCAAGACAGCGGAATTGTCTATCAAGATCCAGTGTCAGATCCGGCGGCCACTCAGCATTATTTTCGGCAATTATCCGAATTGATCGTGAACATGCTTCAAACGAACGGCTACCCTCCATGCGAAGGCAATGTGCTTAGCAGCACTCCAGAGTGGTGCATGTCCTCCAGCGAATGGAAGCAGCAGTTGAACGGCTGGTTTCAAGAACCGGTATGGGAATCAGTCCGTCATTTGCTTATTATGGCAGACGGACGATCTATTCACGGCAGCACCCGGCTGCTTGACGAGCTAAAGGAGCATTTTTTCACCGATATGCTGAATCATCCGATTATCGTCAAACGGATGCTGGACAATACGATGAGACATAAAGTGCTGTTAGGCATTTTCGGCCATTTGCTCAAAGAGCAGTACGGGGAGGATGCGGGCAGTCTCGATATTAAATATGGCGCATATATACCGATGGTTAATGCGATCCGGCTGCTTGCCATTCAAGCGGGTATACGTGATACGTCAACTTTAATGCGCATTCGCAGGCTGGTAGAGCTGGAGGAATTGCATTCGCCAGAGGCGGCGGCGTATGAGCAGGCTTTCCGCCTTGTAATGAGGCTTCGTCTCATGACAACAGAGCATTACGAGAATGGGCTCTATGGCAATAATGGCAAGCTGCCCAGCAGGAAATTAACGAAGGAAATGACGGAAGAATTAAAGAGTGCCCTCCGGTTGGGGAAGAAGCTTCAGCGCAAAGTATACAAGCAAACGATGGGAAGGCTTACGTAAGGCGGTGGCAGATACTTATGAAGGAACCTAAAGGTGTCGGCAGAATGTGGAACTTATATAAAATGGGCGGATTTACGCCCGCAATCGCTTCGATGCTGGGTTCGCAAAATGCGCAGCAGATGGCGTTTATTCGTTCCGTCAACAGGGAGCAGCGCAAGCAGTCGATGCTGAACACACCGCTTATCGAGCTAGAAGTGGTCATATTCGATTTGGAGACGACAGGCTTCTACCCGTCGAATGGCGATGAGATTATTTCCTTTGGCGCTGTGGTCATGCGCGGAGTTGAAATTTGCGAGCAGGAATCCTTCTACAGCCTTGTCAATCCTAGAAGAAGAATTCCCCGGGCTATCGTTGAGCTGACCGGCATTACGAATGAAATGGCAGAAGACGCTCCTGATTTGATGCAAGTGCTGCATGATTTTATGGAGTTTATCGGCAAACGGCTGCTGATTGCCCATGCATCGGGCCACGATAAGCAATTTCTGAATGCGGCGCTTTGGCGCACGTCCAAGATCAATTTGAACCATCGGGTGCTCGATACGATGCTGGTAGCCAAGTGGCTTGATCCGAGAAGGGCATCCTATGCGCTGGATGATTTGCTTGAGGATGCCGGGATTCCGATTACCGAACGGCATCATGCTCTCCAGGACTCCGTTATGACGGCGCAGTTGTGGCAGCATTATTTACGCCGGATTTTGGAGCGGAACATTACAACTCTAGGCGATCTATATGCTTATCTTAGCAAACATTAAGGGATACGGCATAAACTGCCCGTTCATACGGATATATGGTTGTACGGCCGGAGCAGCGTTTTGAAGCGAAACGATCCAATAACAGAGACCGTCCCCGGCAAGCGGCAGTCCTATTTCATCTTCATGAGAAGGGCGCGCTTCCGATGTGGGATGAGAGTGGAAGAGGCCGGCAATGCGTTGCCGGTTTTTTTGCGTTTCGAAGAAGGCGTTCATCCAGGAGGAGGGCTCGAACAAAAAAGCCTGCTGCGGACGCTCGTGCGCATTAACGATTTCATGAACGCCAGTAATGATCTGCTTTTGCCCGCCGTAATCGGCTGTTAACAATAATCCGCAAGCTTCGTTCGGCAAGGAACGGCTGCAAATGGCAAGAAGATCGTCATGAGCTTCCCTTGTTATAGGTATAAAAGCATTCGTTTGAGCCATAGTGATAACATGCACCTCTCAGACGGCATTGGTTTTCACGGAATTGCCATGGGCGTTGCTTGAGCTTGCATGCCTGACATGGTAACATGTAGGCAATGAATGGACGGAAAGAAGGGACAGCATGAAACGCGCCTCGGCGTTATTTATTGTAGCATTTGTATTGGCAGGGCTGGCTATCTATCAATACATATCCAAGGACGGCTCCTCTACAGCTGCAGCTGTAGATTTCAAGCCGAAAGCAGGATCCGTAGCTGCCGAATTTCAACTGCCCGGACTCGATGAGAAGGATTATGGAGTAGGGGGCAAGCAGGATAAGCTGAGCTTCGTCAACTTCTGGGCCTCCTGGTGTGGTCCATGTGAGCTTGAGGCACCTGACCTGCAGGCGCTTCAAGAGAAATACGGCGACGAGATGAATTTGTATGGCGTGAATGCGACCAAGTTTGATAAAGAGCGGTCTGCCCGTGAGTTCGTGAAGGAGCATGAATTTACGTTTCCGATTCTAATGGACAGAGAAGGAGACGTGACGAAGCAGTATAAAGTCAACACATTCCCGACCACGTTCCTGATCGATTCGGAGGGCGTTATCCGGGAAAGAATCAATGGCGTCATTCCGATTGCGGAATGGGAGCGTCTCATCGCGAAATATAAATAAACGACAACGCCCGACGGAGCAATGGCTCCTGCCGGGCGTTGTTTATGTTATTAATGATTGACAAGTCCAATGCGCTCCAGGCTGTCAGCAGGAGCCGCCGAAGACTTCGGCATGCTGAGCAGGGCATAACGCAGGCTGTCAACGAGAGCTTCCCAGCTGGCTTCGATTACATTGCTCGATACGCCAACAGTGCTCCAAGTCGATTCTGAATTTGTCGATTCGATCAGCACGCGAACTTTAGCAGCCGTTGCATCCTTTTCGTCAAAGACGCGAACCTTATAGTCGGAGAGGTGGATTTCCTCCAGCTTTGGATAATAAGGAATCAGCGCTTTGCGGAGCGCATTGTCCAGCGCGTTAACCGGGCCGTTGCCTTCTGCGGCAGTATATACCGGATGCCCGTCAACATTGAGCTTGACGATCGCTTCAGACATCATATTGCCTTTGGAACTTTCAACGAGCATTTTGAACGAATCGACCTTGATCGTTTCCTTCGTCTCGCCAAATGCTTCCCGAAGCAACAGCTCCAGCGAAGCGTCAGCACCTTCGAACTGATAGCCCTTGTGCTCCAAGTCCTTGATATGATCCATAATTTCTTTCGTTTTCTCATTGTTGGCATTGATATCAAGGCCAAGCTCTTGAGCTTTGGAAATGATATTGCTCTGTCCCGCAAGCTCAGACACGAGAATACGCTGCTTGTTGCCGACGAGTTCCGGCTGAATATGCTCATACGTCTTGGAATCCTTCATAATAGCAGATACGTGAATACCGCCTTTATGCGCAAATGCTGCGTTGCCGACGTAGGCCTGACCTACCGGCATGCTCACATTGGCGATTTCACTCACATATCTCGCTGTTCCAGTCAATGCCTTGAGCTTGTCGTCGGATAGGCAATCGTAGTTCATTTTGAGCTGCAGGTTCGGAATGATCGAGCAGAGGTTGGCATTGCCACAACGCTCGCCGTAGCCGTTAATCGTGCCTTGCACTTGACGGGCTCCTGCTTGTACGGCTGCCAAAGTGTTGGCAACAGCCAGCTCACAGTCATTATGGGTGTGAATGCCGATTGGAGCGGAGAGCTCCTGGCGAACCCGGCTGACGATTTCATGAATTTCTCCCGGCAGCGTTCCGCCGTTCGTGTCGCACAGAACGAGCCAGTCAGCGCCTGCTTCTTGTGCTTTGCGCAGCACAGCCAGCGCATAGTCCGGATTGTTCTTGTAGCCGTCGAAGAAATGCTCGGAATCGAACATCGCTTCCATGCCTCTTTGCTTCAGGAACGCGATGGAGTCGTAGACCATCGCAAGATTTTCTTCCAGTGTCGTTTGCAGCGCAGTGTGGACATGAAAGTCCCATGACTTGCCGACAAGCGTTGCAGCCGGCACGCCAGATTCAGCGATACGCAGCAGGCTCGCATCTTGCTCAGCCAAGCTGAACTTCCGGCGGGTGCTGCCGAAAGCCGTAATTTTCGCTTGCAGATTTAAGCCTTTTACCCGTTGGAAAAACTCGATATCTTTGTTGTTGCTTCCTGGATTGCCGCCTTCAATATAATGAACGCCCAATGCGTCGAGTTTTTGCGCAATTTTCAATTTATCATCCGCTGACAGGCTGATCCCTTCGCCTTGTGTTCCGTCACGCAGCGTCGTGTCAAATATCGAAATGGATGTTGTCATTGCCGGGACGCCTCCTTCACTGATAGCCTTTACAAATCATAATGTATTATTATAACACTTGTTGCACGGAATGTAGAGAGGATGATGCAATTTATTTTCCTTTGCGAGCTTGTCTGCAAGGGCTGCTGCATTGACGCGAACAAGTGATCGGTTGTATGCTGGATATAACTAATTATGACAGTAAGTCGTTCCTCTGTTAACGGTGGTGGCATACAATGAATGTGGAACAAAATTATCCGGCAAAGGGACGGGTCATTCTCCATTTGGATATGAATGCGTTCTATTGCTCTGTCCATGAGGCGGAGAATCCGGAGCTATATAAAGGAAAAGCGACGGCGGTAGCCGGCAGCGTCGAGCTCCGAAAGGGCATTATCGTTACCTGTTCTTATGCAGCCAGAGCTAAGGGTGTAAAAACCGGAATGACGGTGAGGCAAGCGACCAAGCTTTGTCCAGCTCTTATTATTATTCAGCCGGATTTCTATTTATATCGGAAATATTCCCGGGGCTTCATGGCAATTGCGCGGGAATATACGCCGCTTGTTGAACCGATCTCGATCGACGAATGCTATATGGACATTACCGGCTCCAAAATTTTCGGAACACCGCTGGAAATTGCAGAGACGATCCAGAAGCGTATTCAAAAGGAATGGGGTCTGCCCTGTTCCATTGGCGTGGCTCCCAATAAGCTCCTTGCCAAGATGGCGTCCGACATGTTCAAGCCGAACGGCATGACGGTGCTTCGCATACGCGATGTGCCTGGCTTGCTGTGGGAGAAGCCAAGCGACACGCTGTTTGGCATCGGCAAGAAGACGGCGGAGAAGCTGAAGCGGCTTCATATTCATACGATCGGGCAATTGGCGGCTGCAGACGAGCATATGCTGTCGAAGCAATTCGGCGTTATGGGCTCATGGATGAAGGCTGCTGCACACGGCATCGACCATTCCGAGGTCAATCCAGATCGCGGCAGCAATAAATCGATCGGCCATACGACCACACTGCCTCATGACGTGACGGAGCGGGCTGATGTACACCGGATTATGCTCAATTTGGCGGATCAGACGGGCCGAAGGCTGCGCCGGCAAAAGCTGATGGCAGCTACTGTACAGATTACAATCCGCAAACCGGATATGTCGACGATTACACGCTCCAGCACGCTGCGCTCGCCCACTAACACAGCCGATGATATTTATCGGGAAGCCTGCCGGTTATTCGATGAGCACTGGCGCAGCAAAGAACCGGTAAGGCTTCTGGGCATTACGCTGCAAAACTTGTCTCCGCAAGCCGAAACGGCCGTGCAGCTTGATTTATTCGACTATGAACAGCAGCCGCGCAAAGAGGCGCTCACCAAAGCGATGGACCTCTTGCGCGATAAATTTGGCGAGGATGCGGTGCTGACGGCAGGCATGCTGGGAGACGATCCTTCCGCTCTGATCCGCAACAAACGGCTCCGCGGAACCTCCCTGCAGCGAGACGAAGGAGATCCCGTAAATTAACGGTCATTGTTGCCAACAAGCGATAGTTGTTATATATTGATGAGTGAAGGTTTACACTATTCATAAGCAAGCGGAAGACAAGCATATATATGTACTGTATCCGTTTATCATTGCTCGGGAGGGAACTATACGATGGCTAAGTTTACATGGGTAGAGAAAGATACCTGTATCGCGTGCGGCGCTTGCGGCGCAACTGCGCCTGATATTTATGATTATGACGATGAAGGCATTGCGGAAGTTATTTACAATAATGACGGCAATACCGGCAACACAGCAATTCCTGAGGATCTGTTCGATGATCTTCAAGATGCTTGCGACGGATGCCCTACGGATTCCATTAAAATCGCGGACGAACCGTTTAATATGTAATTATTGTATCGGAAAAGCTTCTCGTATAACCGGCAACAGCCGGCTGCGGGAAGCTTTTTTTTGCCGATAAGGATCAAAAGTTCCGCCTGCCTGCCGATATATAAAGATATACTCGGTTTGGAGGGATAGGCGTGGAGACGACAGACGATACACTATATATGAAGCAATATGTCAACCAGCATCCCGATAACAAGATGGCATGGTACTTGCTGGGGAAGCAATATATGCTGCGCGGAATGGATGCAAAAGCGAATTACTGCTTTCTGCAATCCGGTGAAATTTACGATGCGTATGAGAGAAAACGGCATCCGCTGGCGGAGCAGCCGCAAGAGATGCTGCAGCACTGGAATAAACGCCAGCAGCGAAAAAGGCTGGTGCGCCGGGTTGCAGGACTGGCCGCTGTATTTTTGCTGTTCGTCCTCTTGATGCCATCCAACACAGAACGGGTGGAGACGGTAACGGATGATGCAATTGCGATGCAGCCGGTTGCGCCTCCTATTGGAGTTGTGCTCGTTAAGCTGGGGGATCGCGGTCCAATCGGAAGCGCATGGAACGGTATCTTGGCATGGCCGGAGCAGCCCAAGCTGGCTTTGGCCGTCAGATTAGAGGAAGAGGACGGCTGGCGCAAATGGACGGGAACGAAGCGGATTCTGATGTCCGTCAACCGGGAAGAGGGAAGCTCCGCGATGAATGTCCGGATGCATGACTCGGCTGCATGCAACTGCCAGCCTGCTGATTCATCGGTCGCCAAGAAAGAGCTGGACAACTGGGCAGAGGAGCAGGAGCTTCGCTGGACGCTGGCAAGCGCGATTTATCAATATAACCGGATGTATGGCGGCTGGCCGCAGAAGCTGGAGCAGCTGACACGCTCATATCCGTATAATGTCTTATCTGGAGACACGCCGGAGATGCGGGTGATGTTCAGCGCAGTACTGGCAGCGGTGAAGGCAGATCGGGAAGAGAAGGATTCCGGCAAAGGCCAAGTTGATGGGAAGGGACAAGAGCAGACAGCGATGTTCGTGCCCGGAACGGAAGCGGTGCATAAGCAGTGGAGGCAGCCGCTGCAGATTGTCGTAGACAAAGCAACGCATAGACTGGCGGTTGTGAGCGGCGATATTATCGTACGCAGCTACCCCGTCGGGTTAGGCGGTGATGAGACGCCGGAAGGCTCTTTCTACATTAGCGAGAAGGTGCGGAATCCGAATGGCAAGAAGGATGGCCCGTTTGGCAGCCGGGGCATGACACTGTCGAATACGCTGTACGCGATTCATGGCACAGATGAACCGGACAGCATTGGGCTGGACAAATCGCTTGGCTGCATCAGAATGGGGAAAGCCGATGTGGAGGAGCTGTTTGACCTGGTGCCGCTGGGAACGGCTGTCACAATAAAAAACGGGACTCTGCCGTCTAAAGCTGCGGCGCCTGCAGAACGTTTCAAGCTGGAGCCGCAGGCCAATGAAAGCAATCCCGCTAAAGTGTATCGATGGTTGAATTGATTAATTGCTGACAATAAGAAGGACGGCTACAGCGATCACGACGACGCCAATGATGGAGCCGATCCAGACTAGCGCCTTTTTGTTAACCTCTTCTTTAGGTTTGGTTTTCAGAGACGGAGGCATTCTTTTTGCAGAGCTCATCGACATTCAACCTTTCTATTAATAAAGTAGAAACATTACACCTACATTGTAATCGTTTTCGCGGATATCCGCAATGATGGAAGCTTGTCAACATAGCTGACAAGCTCTTTTCTTTTTCATCCAAAAAAGATAAACTGTTCGTTAGGACATACAATTGGGAACGGATGTGAATGCAATTGCTTTATTCTTCATTACTTAAACCTGTACTTTTCCGGATGGACCCGGAGAAAGCCCATCACCTGATCATTGACGGCTGTCATACAGCCGGGAAAATTCCCGGTGTGAATGGCCTCATGAATGCGATGTATGGCGTGAGCGAGGCTCCTGAGCTGGAGGTTAACCTCTTTGGCTTGCGCTTCCCGCATCCGGTTGGCCTTGCAGCGGGACTGGATAAAAACGCGAAGGCGATCGATACGTTTTCCAGCATTGGCTTCGGATTCGCTGAAGTCGGCACCGTCACGCCAAAGGGCCAGCCTGGCAACGAGCTGCCGAGACTGTTCCGGCTTCCGACTGACGAGGCGCTGATTAACCGGATGGGCTTCAACAATGACGGAGCGGAGGCGATGGCCCGTCAATTGGCGCGCCGCACCATTCACCGTGTGCCGGTCGCGGTCAATATCGGGAAAAACAAAGCGACGGCCAATGAACTTGCGCACGAAGATTACCGCGCCTGCATAAAAGTGTTATATCCGCATGGCGACTTTTTTGTCGTCAACATCAGCTCGCCGAACACGCCTGATCTTCGGGCGCTGCAGCATGGCGACGAGCTGCGTACGCTGCTGTCCGAGGTGCTGGAGGAAATGAAGCTTCAGGCAGCCAAGACGGGAGCACAGCCGAAGCCGGTGCTTGTGAAAATTGCGCCGGATATGACGGACGAGCAGCTTGAGCTGACGGTAGCGACCATTAAGGAAAGCGGCGTGGCCGGCATTATCGCAACTAATACGACGTTATCCCGCGAAGGCTTGACTCATGCCAATGCCGGCGAAATGGGCGGTATGAGCGGCTTGCCGCTTAAAGAGCGTTCGACGGAAGTGATACGAACCGTATATAAGCTGACGGAGGGCAAGCTTCCGATCATCGGCTCCGGCGGTATTTTTACAGCGGAGGACGCATACGATAAAATTCGCGCAGGGGCGTCGCTCGTCGAAATTTATACTTCATTTATATATAAAGGACCGGATGTATTGCGTGAATTGACGAATGGTCTGAAGGAAAAATTGCGAAAGGACGGCTACCGCAGCATAACGGAAGCAGTAGGCGCAGATCATCGATAGGAACAGGAGGCGGCCGGATGGACGGAAGAGACTGGAATCTTTTTTTGCAGCCATATGAACAAGCGGTTGAAGAGCTGAAAGTAAAGTTTAAGACGATGCGGGTAGAGCTCAAAATGAGGGAGGCGTATGCCCCAATCGAATTCGTCACCGGCCGGGTGAAGAAAATATCGAGCGTACTGGAGAAGGCAAAGCGTCTAAACGTTCCGGCGGATCAATTGGAGACCGGAATTGAGGACATTGCCGGCATTCGGATTATGTGCCAGTTCGTGGACGACATCCGCCGTGTGGCGGAGCTTATCCGCTCGCGCAAAGACTTGTCCCTCGTATACGAGAAGGATTACATTACGAATTATAAGGACAGCGGCTACCGCAGCTACCATATGATTGTCGAATATCCGGTGCAAACGGCGCTTGGCCAAAAAATCGTGCTGGCGGAAATTCAAATCCGGACGCTGGCGATGAACTTCTGGGCAACGATTGAGCATTCGCTCAATTATAAGTATAAGGAAAGCCTGCCGGAGGATGTGAAGGAAAGGCTGAAGAAAGCGGCGGAGGCGGCTTTTCAGCTGGATACCGAAATGTCGAGCATCCGGCATGAAATATTGGATGCGCAGCGGGGCTTCGAGGAAGGGGCCAATGTGGTCTCCAAGGTGCTGAGCAGCATTCAGGATCTCTACTTCTATCACCGGATCCGGGAAGCGGCGCAATTTCAAATGAAATTCAATGAGCTGTGGGAGCAGAATGATATGTTCGGCTTGAAGCAGCTGGCGATGGATATTGAGGCGGCCATTATTCGCGCCAAGAAGAATAACCAGAGCTGAACGGCTTAAGGCTATTCTTGCTTACCCCCTTGTCATGCCATGCGGCGCGTCGAGGGGGTTCTTTATGGATGGCTTGACCAAATCATCAGGAGGAACTTATATGGCTGGCTTTTTGCCGCTTGCATTTACTAATAAGATGGAGAAGCTGCTCGGCGGCAAGGAATACGAAAGATTCATCGATTCGTATCAGGCTCCGCGCGTTTATGGTCTCCGTATTAACCGGCTGAAGCTGGATACGGCGCATTGGAAAAGTCTGTCCCCGCTTGGCGAAGCCGTTCGGCCGATTCCGTGGGCAGAGGACGGCTTTTATTACGCAGAAGGGGAGAGACCCGGGAAGCATCCGCATTATCATGCCGGCCTGTATTATATCCAGGAGCCAAGCGCGATGGCGCCGGTTGAGCTGCTGGATGTGCAGCCGGGACACCGCGTTCTCGATCTATGTGCGGCACCAGGCGGCAAATCGACGCAAATTGCCGGGAAGCTGCAAGGAAGCGGCGTCATTGTCAGCAATGACAACGCGAAGGAGAGAACGAAGGCATTGGCGAAAAATATCGAGCTGGCCGGTGTTCGTAATGCCGTTGTTCTGAATGAGGAACCTGCTGCGCTTGCCCGAGTGTTCAGCAGTTGGTTCGACCGGATACTCGTCGATGCTCCATGTTCTGGCGAAGGCATGTTCCGCAAGGACGAATCGATGATCGCGGAATGGGAAAAGCATTCCATCGAGCGCTGCTCGGTCATGCAGTGCTCCATCTTGAAGGATGCGGCACAAATGCTCGCTCCCGGCGGGAAGCTGGTCTATTCGACCTGTACGTTCTCACCGGAGGAGAACGAAGCGCAGATTGCATTGTTTTTGGCGGAGCATCCGGATTTTGAAGTGGTGCCGGTTAAGCCGCAGTATGGGTGGACAAGCGGACAGCCCGATTGGCTTGCGGAAAGCGAAACGGCTGGCCTCTCTGATGAGCGGCTTGCGTTTATTGGCGGAACCGTCAGGCTGTGGCCGCAAAACATTGAAGGCGAGGGCCATTACGCCGCTCTGCTTCAGCGTAAAGACAATGGCGAAGGCGGCAGCAGCCGTGAGTTGGAGCTGGAGGAAGCCGGCGATGTATCGTTTGAGCCGCGGCCTTCGCATGGAAAGAGGGCTGACCATCGCGGAGGCAGAGGAGATAACGGTGCCGCGTTGCGGGCATCAGAGAAACGCGGCGGCTCCGGGAAAGACGGCAAGCTTCGCAAGACGGCTGGCGGCAAAGGGAGCGGTGCGTCCCGCCAGTCAGACACGGCCTTGGACCCGTTGGCCGCTTGGCGGGCTTTTGCAGAAGCGCAGCTCTCCGGCGTATTTGATGATGGGACAGCCCGGCTTCAAGCCTACGGTTCCCGTATATATTTACAGCCGCAGGGGCTGCCGCCGCTGGATGGTCTTCGCGTCATCCGCGCAGGCTGGTTCATTGGCGAAATGAACAGCCGCGGGGTGTTCGAGCCGTCGCAGCCGCTGGCAATGGGCTTGCGCCAAGAAGAGGCGCTGCGTACACTCAATTGGAGCGCGGACGATCCGAGTGCGGTACGTTATTTGAAGGGGGAAACGCTATTTGTAGAGCCTCCTAAGTTGAACGTATCCGCGGATGAGGAGAATGAGCGCGGAATTAATACACCCCCTTTTAAAGGCTATGTGCTCGTATGCGTGGATGGATTCCCGCTGGGGTGGGGGAAATATGCCGATGGCAGAATGCTCAAAAACGAGCTCCCGGCAGGATGGAGGTTGATCTAGGCAATGGCGAAGAAAATGAGGCTGGACAAGCTTCTTGCTCATACCGGCTACGGTTCGAGAAGCGAAATTAAAAAGCTGGTTAAGCAGGGCGTTATACAGGTGGACGGAAAAACAGCCAAGGACAGCGGCTTGACGGTTGATCCGGAGGTGCAGGAAGTAACGGTTGACGGAGAGGCTGTCGTCTATCGTGAATTTATTTATTTGATGCTCAACAAACCTCCGGGTGTTATCTCAGCGACGGAGGACCGGCGGGAGAGAACCGTAATTGATCTGCTTGAAATCGACGATCAGATTATGGAGCCGTTTCCTGTCGGCCGGTTAGATAAAGATACAGTTGGACTGCTGCTGCTGACGAACGACGGTCAATTGGCACATGAGCTGCTTTCGCCGCGAAAGCATGTTCCTAAGACCTATGAGGCTCGCGTTGAAGGAGACGTTGGCGCCTCGGATCAAGAGGCTTTTGCAGCAGGCGTAACACTTGATGACGGTTATGTGACGATGCCGGCAGAGCTCGCTATTAACGGCAAGGAACAGGCGGGTGAGAGCGTCGTGTCTTCTATTTCCTTAACGATCATGGAAGGCAAGTTTCATCAAGTAAAGCGGATGTTCGAAGCGGTCGGCAAAAAAGTGATCCACTTGAAGCGGGTGTCGATGGGGCCGCTTGCACTCGATGAGCAGCTTGAGGAAGGGGCTTACCGCGAATTGACGGAGGAGGAGCTGGAGCTTCTTAGGAGGCGCGGCTAAAGGCTTATCAAACCAAAAAAACCGCGGGGAGCTAAACTCCCTGCGGTTTTTTCGCATGTTTTGAGTTCAGAGGGGGTGCTTACCAAATCCCTCTGGAGATGATAACCAGAAGAATGAACAGGACCAGGATGAACCCTGCTGCCGAGCCTCCATGTACACCAGACATGCAAATTCCTCCCCGTACATAAATTCCGGCGGTTATGCAGTCGACGCCTTGCCGCTCGGTATACTCTATCATATGTAAAAAGCCCGGTTTCGAATGGACGGATATCACGGTTCCAATACATTTGGGCATCTGGGGGAGAAAGAGGAGCAGCGTTTCGGGGCAGGGAACTTAAGGACAAATGAACGGGCTCGGCAATTGTACCGAGCCCGTTGTTTGATGTTATTAACTGCGTCCGCGGCGATTGCCGGATGGGCCGGACGGGCGTGTGCCCCGGCTGCTGGAGCGCGGGCCGCCTGACTTGCCGCCGCCGCTACGGCTGCCGCTGGAGGAGCGTTCGCTGCGCTCCTTGCTGGAGCTGCGTGTACCGCCCCATGATGCTGGCCCCTCTGGCGATCCGGCGCTGCGTGCGCCTCTGCCATCACGTGCAGGAGCACCGCTGTTGCGTACGCCCCGGCCTTCGCGTGCAGAAGCGCCGCTTTCGCCGCGCGAGCCTCGTCCTTCACGTGCAGGAGCACCGTTCCGGCCTCCACGGCCAGCAGCGCCTGCGCTGCGCGAACCTCTGGCGGTTTCGCGCTCTTGCTGCCAAGGATTCTCGCTTACGCCGGATACTTCGGCTTCGCTGCGTTTGTTCCTGCTGCTGCCAGTTCCAGTCCGGTTGTCGCGTGCGGTTCTGCCGCCGCTTCTGCCAGCACTGCTGCCGCCGCGACCACGGCCGCGATCATTCGCGCCTGCTTTCGCATTGCGCTCTCCGCCTCCGCGGCGTCCGCCGCGCTCTGCACCGTTGCCGCCTTTGTCGGAAGCTTTGGCTGAAGCTCTCGGCGTGCTGCTTGCAATAAGATTGCCTTCCGAGTCGATTGCTCTCCGTTCGAGAACGGCATTAATGCTGCGCTCGATGTGCTGAATCGCCCCCCGGTCATACGGCGATACGAGCGTTACGGCAACGCCTCGTTGTCCCGCGCGGCCGGTACGGCCGATCCGGTGGATGTAAATTTCCGAATCCTGCGGCACATCGTAGTTGAAGACGTGGGTCACGCCTTCAACGTCAAGGCCGCGGGCCGCGACATCGGTCGCAACAAGAATTTGGAGTCTCGCGTCACGGAACCGCTTCATGACTTGCTCGCGTTTCGCTTGCGTCAGATCGCCGTGCAGCTCATCGGAAGCGAAGCCGTGATCCTGCAGCGCTTCATTAAGTTTTTTCGCGCGTACCTTCGTCCGGCAAAAGACGACCGCCAAGTAAGGGCGGTGCTGCTGAATCAGGTGAATAAGCGCATCCTGGCGTCCGCGGTCGGTCGTTTCGACGACAAGCTGTTTAATGCTGTCCAGCGTAACGTTCGCGCTTTTGATCCGAATGTCGACAGGCGTCTTCATATAATTTTCCGCAAGACGTTTAATGGCGTCCGGCATCGTTGCGGAGAACAGCATCGTCTGGCGCGCGCGAGGCGTTTGATCGATAATGCCTTCAACCTCCGACAAGAAGCCCATATGAAGCATTTGGTCCGCCTCATCAAGTACCAGCATGCGCAGCTTGCCGAGACTGATCGTCTCGCGTTTCATATGATCGATCAGGCGGCCCGGCGTCGCTACAACGATATGTGGCGCATTGTTCAGCTTGCGGATTTGGGCGACGACATCTTGGCCGCCGTATGCGGCAAGCACCTTAGCTCCAACTACAGGTGCAAGCTTTTTTAGCTCGCTCGTAATTTGAATCGCCAGCTCGCGAGTCGGCGTTAAGATGAGAGCCTGCACCTGCTCCTTCGTTACGTCGATTCGTTGCAATATCGGCAAGGCAAACGCGATCGTTTTGCCTGTTCCAGTCTGTGCTTGGGCAATGACGTCTTGTCCTGCAAGCAGCACGGGAATTGCCTTCTGCTGCACGGGAGTCGGCGTTGTAATTCCTTCGTGATGAAGCTTGTCCGTAAGCTCGGGAATGATGCCCATGGTCGTGAATTCGGTTGACATTAGTTTAATTTCCTCATTTCATCTGTTTCGTATGGTGTTTAGTATAACAGTTGTCTTCTAGATGTGCATCTTTTGGCAGCATATGCTATGCTGTTTTTCATAAAATGCTAGCTGTAAAGGAAGGATTGCCGTGAACGGAACAGAACGCGCCCATGTAAAGCCCGGGCTTGAGGTCGATATTGTATTGAAGCAGGATCAGCGGACAGGGAAGCTGACGCGGGGAATCGTTAAAGATTTGCTGACGAAATCGGCGAATCATCCGCATGGAATTAAAGTGAGGCTGGCAGACTTTCAAGTCGGCCGCGTTAAGCATATTCACGGGTCATAAGGAGCGAGCGGCGTGGCATTCGGAATTAAGAGAGCCGAGATGAATGAATGGAAGCGAAAGGTGTCTCAAGGCGAGATTGCATACTTGACCCATTATTGGCTCGATCCCAGGTTCCCAAATATGAAGACCGTCACGAAGGTCGGGTGTTCCGATCTCGACAAGCTGGCGGCGTGGTGCAGAGACAACGGGCTTAATCCCCGTTATATTCATGCCAGAGAAGAATATCCGCATTTCGATCTGCTTGGGCCGAAGCAGATCGAAATTTTGAAGCGCGAGAAACTATTCGACCAGCTGGAACGTTTTCACTTGTAGTTAACAGAGCTTGGACGAGCATACGGAAGTGGGTGGGCGAATGAGAATCGTAGTACGCGCTGCGGCTGCGATCGCAATTTTCTTATATACGTTTCTGTTAGTATATTGGATGTTTGTCGGGTTTGGCAGGCAGGCGAGAAGAGGCGGGGAAATGATGTATAACCTCATGCCGCTGTCCACGATCAAAAACTATTTTATTTACTTTGACCACTATAGCTTTACTACTTGGCTGATTAATATAGGCGGCAATGTGCTCGTCTTTATTCCGTTTGGCGTTTGCTTGCCGCTGGCATTCGGGTGGGGCTTCAAGAAAATGATGATTAATTTCATTGTGTTTATCTCGACGCTGGAAGTGCTGCAGATGGTAACCAGGCGAGGCAGCCTGGACGTAGATGATGTGTTGTTGAACAGCTTGGGTGCGGCGATCGGCTACGGCGTGTACAAGCTAGTCTTCGGAACGCGGTTTATTCCGCAAAAAACCGGACACAGCCGTAAAGCTTGACGCTTTGCGGTTTGTGTCCGGTTTTTTTTGCTGGAAAAGCTATTAAATAAGAAGCTCCAGCCATTGCTCTGGCGTTACGGGTCCGAAGTAGTAAGGCAGGTCCGTATCGGATAAAACGGCCTTTAAAGCTTCAGCATCGTAACGCACGCCGACCAGCTTGTCTGCAAACTCGCTGCTGTCGCCGCGGCCGAAAAAGTCGCCATATACGGAAGCGCCGGCAATGACGCCTTCCTCAACTTGGAGGCGAACGTCGAAGGTACCAGCCCCCTCGATCCGTTTGGTCTGCCGCATATTGAAGGCCGGGGAACGGCCGTAATTCCATTCCCAGCTGCGATAGCGGTCTTCCGCCAGCTTCCGCACATTGGCCTCGTCCTGCTCGGTCAGCTCATAGAACGGAATCTCTTGCTCATCTTCGAAAATCGAAGCGAGAATGCTTTGACGGAACTGCTCGATCGTAATCGGCTCGCTTAAAAATTCAGAAATATTCGCTACGCGGCTGCGAATCGATTTGGTCGATTTAGATACATATTTCTCTGCATTCACTTTCAGCGCCGAGACGACATTTTCGATTTCGGAATCGAACAGCAGCGTGCCGTGGCTGAACATTTTACCCTTTGTGGAGAACTGTGCATTGCCGGAAATTTTCCGTTCTCCGACTTGCAGGTCATTCCGGCCCGTCAATTCAGCTTCAACACCCAGCTTGCGGAGCGCCCGCACGACAGGCTCGGTAAATTTTTTGAAATTATGAAAGGACTGGCCGTCATCCTTCATAATAAAGCTGAAGTTCAAGTTGCCCAGATCATGATAGACGGCGCCGCCGCCGGAAAGCCGGCGAACGACATGGATGCCGTTTTCCTTCACATAATCCGCATTGATTTCCTCAACTGTATTCTGGTTCTTGCCGATAATGATAGACGGTTCGTTTATGTAGAACAGCAAATAATCGTCGTCGTCCGGCAGCGACCGCAGCACATATTCCTCCAGTGCCAGGTTAAGCGTCGGGTCGGTAATGCCTTTGTTGCTAATGAAACGCATATCGGTCTCTCCTTTTTGTATATAAGTCAACAAGCCTTCATTTCAATAGTATAACCTTCCTTTGTCTATATTGCATTTATTAGATGGACACAAGGCACGGTGAAAATAATTATGGTTCAACGGGAACTTTTATTGCTCTTAACCAGACTTAATAATGGGAGGTGTTGAGGCTGGAGACGCATTATTTGCAGCATTTGGCGGCCGGCTATGACCGCGGCGCCGTACTGGAGGAGCTCATGGGGCAATACGGCGGCGATTTGTGGCGCTTCGCTTATTTTCTGACGAAGCGGGCAGATGCGGCGGATGATGTTGTGCAGGAGGTGTTTCTTGCCGTTTATGAGCAGATATATGCTTTTCGCGGCGAAAGCTCGGTGCGCGGGTGGCTGCTTACGATGACAAGAAATAAAAGCTATTCCTATTTGAAAACGGCCTTTGTCCGAAAGGTGACGCTAATGGACGTAATGGACTTCGGCTCCACATCGCCGTCTGCGGAGAACGAGCTGCTGCTCCGGGAGGATGTTCGAGAGCTGTGGGATTCCGTTATGGAGCTTCCGCTAAAGTTTCGCGAGGTGCTCATTCTGGATTACCACTATGGCATGTCCATCCGGGAAATGGCATCCCTTCTTCACTTATCGGAGGGGACGGTCAAATCGAGAAGCCATCGTGCTAAAGGAAAGCTAGCCCGCTTATTGAAGGCGACCAAAGGAGTTGATCGAATATGAAGGACGACAATCAGCCCGGCATACCTGAATGGAGCAGGCGAATGAAGGAGTCGCCGTTCCTGCAGGAGCCTTTTACCGAAAATTTGAAAGAAAAAATTCGGAGCGAAACGGCGAAAGGGACCGTTCGCAAAAAGAAGGCAAACCGGTTACGCTGGCGTGTTGGAGGAATTGCGGCGGCAGCTGCGCTGATCGTTTATGCGGTGTGGCTTGCACTGCCTAATCAGATTGGGCATTTGCTAATTGCGACGTCGGATCCGGTACAGCTTGAACAACGTACAACCTATGCTCGCGAGGGCAGGGAGCTGCTGGAGATGCTGCCTGGCGGCGATTTCGAAGCAGGCACTCCGCAAGGGCTTATCATTTCGTTCAAAGAGCCGTTTAAGGTCTACGAGGGCAAGACGATCTCGATAAAAGCCATACATGCCGAGTCTGGCATAGAGGAGACAATCGTTGCAGGCGATAAAATAACGGAGCCAAGCAGCGGCTACGACACGCTTTCCCGGTACGCGATTGCCGGAGCGGGGGTTCCTTTATCGGGGTATTGGCGGTTTACGGTGGAGCTGGACAGCGTATTTTACGGTGATGCCGTGCTTAAAGCGACAGAGCCTGCATGGGAGGAAAGTCAGACCTTCGTCTCGGGCTCTTATTCGGTACGAGGCATACCTGGACGGCTGGGTGTGACGGATTATCCATTTGTCGCCGGGCAAGCGAATAAATATATGTGGTGGCTATGGGGCGAGGAAAGCGAGCTGCAGGGCGAGTTCAAGGCGGTAGCGGCAAAAGAAGGGGGAACCGGGTTGATTGAGCTGTTCTCTATCCCTAGTACGGGATCCTCCGTAGCCGATTACGCGGACCGGTATTTCCCGTCATCGCTCATGCTTCCAGAGGCCGGCAGATGGCGCATTATGGCGTATGTCGACGGCAAACTGCTGGGCAGTATTACAGTGACGGCTGAGGAGCCGGAGGAATAACGCTGATTGCTTGTCCGATATCTTGACATGAGCGCGCCGCTTCTTTAATATATAAGAAAGCTAAGCTAATTTTTTTGAAAAATATAATTGGCGTTGAAGAGGAACAGTAATGTCGTGTTGCAAGGCTAAGAGAGCCGGCGGATGGTGCAAGCCGGACCTGCAGCGATATGAACTCGCCTTGGAGCCGCGCGTGAACAGCGCGCCGTCTCGGCCTGCGTTAAAGGCATTGAGTGAGCGGAAGGCAAAGCATGCCGGCCGTTAACTAGGGTGGTACCACGGGAGCAATCTCTCGTCCCTAGCGATAATACGCTAGGGGCGGGAGTTTTTTTATTTGACCAGCAGATATGAGAGGAATGTGTGACAATGAGTCAGGAAAAGCAGCAATTTCACAGCTATAATCCGCTTACGGTTGAGCCGAAGTGGCAAAAGTTCTGGGACGACAACAAAACGTTCGCAACGACAGAGGACCCGGGAAAACCGAAGTTCTATGCACTGGATATGTTCCCTTATCCTTCCGGAGCAGGCTTGCATGTAGGCCATCCGGAAGGTTATACAGCTACCGATATCGTATCCCGCTATAAGCGGATGCGCGGTTACAACGTATTGCATCCGATGGGCTGGGACGCATTCGGATTGCCAGCGGAGCAATACGCGATGCAGACGGGAAATCACCCGCGTGATTTCACGGTAGAGAACATCAACAATTTCCGCCGTCAGATTAAAGCATTGGGCTTCTCCTATGACTGGGACCGTGAATTCAGCACGACCGATCCCGATTATTACAAATGGACGCAATGGATTTTCATCCAGTTATATAAGAAAGGTCTTGCTTATGTAGCCGAAGTTCCGGTCAACTGGTGCGAAGCGCTTGGTACGGTTCTGGCGAATGAGGAAGTCATCGACGGCCTTAGCGAACGCGGCGGTCACCCGGTAGTCCGTAAGCCGATGCGCCAATGGATGCTCAAAATTACAGAATATGCGGACCGGCTGCTTGACGATCTGGAAGAGCTCGACTGGTCGGAGAGCATCAAGGATATGCAGCGCAACTGGATTGGCAAATCGACTGGCGCAGAAGTCACCTTTGCGATTGACGGTCATGAAGCTTCGCTCGTCGTATTTACAACCCGTCCGGACACGCTGTTTGGCGCTACTTACTGCGTACTGGCTCCGGAGCACGAGCTGGTTGAGCAAATTACGACGGAAGCACAGCGTCAAACCGTTGTCGACTACCAAAAGACGGCATCGCATAAAAGCGATCTGGAGCGCACGGACCTGGCGAAGCATAAAACCGGCGTATTTACCGGTGCTTATGCAATCAACCCGGCTAATGGCGTAAAAACGCCAATATGGATCGCTGACTATGTACTGGCCGGTTACGGCACAGGCGCTATTATGGCGGTTCCTGGCCATGACGTTCGCGACTGGGAGTTCGCGAAGCAGTTTGATCTGCCGATTATCGAAGTTGTACAGGGCGGCGATGTAACGCAAGAGGCTTATGCAGGAGACGGTCCTCACGTCAATTCCGATTTCCTTAACGGATTGAATAACGAGGCTGCAATTGCAGCAATGATTGAGCATCTGCAGGCTTCCGGCAAAGGACAGGGCAAAGTGACCTACAGACTGCGCGATTGGCTGTTCAGCCGTCAGCGTTACTGGGGTGAGCCGATTCCGGTTCTTCATCTGGAAGACGGAACGATGAAGACGGTGCCGGAAGATCAGCTGCCGCTGGTACTGCCGGATGTCGATGCGATTAAGCCGTCAGGCACAGGCGAATCGCCGCTTGCGAATGTAACGGAGTGGGTTAATACGATCGATCCGGAGACGGGCATGAAAGCGCGCCGCGAGACGAACACGATGCCGCAATGGGCGGGAAGCTGCTGGTACTACCTGCGCTTTATCGATCCGCACAACGACAAGGAAATCTGCTCGCCTGAGAAACAGAAGGAATGGCTGCCAGTCGACTTGTACATTGGCGGAGCCGAGCATGCGGTGCTTCACTTGCTGTATGCGCGCTTCTGGCACAAAGTGCTCTATGATATCGGCGTAGTCAACACGAAAGAGCCGTTCCACAAGCTTGTCAACCAAGGGATGATTCTGGGCACGAACAATGAGAAAATGTCCAAATCCCGCGGCAACGTCATTAATCCGGACGATATCGTCAACGAATTCGGCGCAGACACGCTGCGGATGTATGAAATGTTCATGGGGCCGCTGGAGGCGACGAAGCCTTGGAACACGAACGGGGTGGAAGGCAGCTACCGCTTCCTCAGCCGTGTATGGCGTCTCTTCATTAATGAAGAGGACGGCAGCCTGAATGCGAAGGTCGATGCCGGAGAGCCAAGCGAAGCTTTCAAACGGGCATGGCACCGCACAATTAAGAAAGTTACCGACGACTTCGAAAACTTGAGATTCAATACGGCGATCAGCCAATTGATGATTTTTGTCAACGAAGCGTATAAATCCGAAGCGCTGCCGAAGCAGGCGATGATCGACTTTGTACAAATGCTGTCGCCGCTTGCACCGCATATTGCCGAAGAGTTGTGGGAAAAGCTCGGCGGTACCGGATCGGTAACGTATGAAGCATGGCCGCAATACGAAGAAAAATGGACGGTTGACCAAGAGGTCGAAATCGTCGTGCAAGTGAACGGAAAAATCGTTGAACGCCTGGCGATCGCCGCTGACACGAATGAAGCGGATATGGAGCGTTTGGCCAAAGAAAACGACAAGGTGCGCGAACTGATAGAGGGCAAAACGATCCGCAAAGTCATTGCGGTCAAAGGCAAGCTCGTCAACATCGTCGCCAATTAATACGGCAAAAAAATGAAGAGGTGGACGGTCGAGCAGCTTTAGAAGCTACTGACCGTTCACCTCTTCGCCGTAGAAGGCGATGGAAACTTTGGCGACATCCTCATTATATTTCGCATGCGTTGTGCGGACAAGCCGGTTGAATACGCCGTCGGTTTCTCTGCGGAGCAATTGAAGCGCTTGAGCGGTAATGCC
The DNA here is from genome assembly GCF_042883865.1 of Paenibacillus sp. NPDC058174. Classification (NCBI taxonomy): domain Bacteria; kingdom Bacillati; phylum Bacillota; class Bacilli; order Caryophanales; family Paenibacillaceae; genus Paenibacillus; species Paenibacillus sp. NPDC058174. The sequence continues at coordinate 1,644,715 of NZ_JBHVUY010000001.1, read as the reverse complement.
GCCAGGCACGGCTACCTTGGCTTGGACGTCAGCCAGCGACAAGCCGCCTTCCGTCAGCAGCAGACCTGTGCCGAGCAGCATGGAGGCGACAACCTTGCCTGCTTCCTCCCGCGATATGCCGGTCTCTTCTACAGCGGCGTCTACAAATTGCTCCATCAGACAGCTTACAAAGGCAGGTCCGCAGCTGGACAGGTCGGAGACGATTCGGGTATAAGGCTCTTCGATTTGAAGCGGTTTGCTGATGCGATTAAGCAATACTTCCAGCTTGGCTTCGTCTTCGGCAGACAGTCTGCTGCCATATACGCAAAGCGTAGCTCCGCTAAGTACGGAATTCGTTACGCTGGGGATTACTTTTGCTATTTTGCAAGGCAGCAATTCTTCCAGATGAGCGATTAATACAGGGCTCGTGATGGAGACGATCAATTGCTCAGGACGAATAACCGGCAGCAGCTCGTCGACAACTTTTTTGAATTCGAGCGGTTTGACGCACAGAAAAATAATATCGCTGTTCGCAGCGCAAGCCGCATTCGTAGGTACGGCGCTTATTCCGATAAAACGGCCGGCCAAAGCCAGCGCTTTCGTGTAGGTGCGATTGCTGACGGCGATTTGGCTCGGCTCGAGCGCTCCAGACGTGACGAATGCTTCGATAAGCAGGCTTCCCATCGTGCCCGTTCCGATGAATCCGACCTTCATGTCCAGCCCTCCCGTAGTTGAATGATTTAGCTGAAGCGGATGCGTGTCATTCGCCAGCATCGTGTTCGCTCTTTTACTCTATTCATCAAGACTTGCCCGATATGTCATGATTTCGACCATTTTTTTACTTTTTTATGAAAGGTGGATGACGGAGATGAAAATGAAGGCATCAATGAACAGGAGGACAGAGCGGACTAAGATGTACATTTTGGCTGCTTTGTTCGTATTGGCCGCAGTTATGTTTACGGTTGCTTTTGCACTGCCCAAGGAGGAGAAGGCCAGAGGCTGGGAGCCGCTGAACCGGCCGGTTGAGCAAGCGCTGCTGGAGCTGGAGCCTGATGCAAAGGCGCTGAAGAGCGGGGGAGTGCAGGCTGGAGAGAGTGCGGATAACCAGAATACGGTGAGGGGGCAGGCTGGGGACGGCGCGGAGACCCAAAATACAGGGAGAGGGCAAGCTGGAGAAGACGACGAGGTTTTAAATGCTGGGAAAGCGCAAGCTAGTGGCGGCGAAGACAGCTCAAATGCCGGGAAAGTACATGCCGGGGCGGATGAGGATGATCAGAATGTGCAGAAAGCTCCGCATGGCGATGGAAAGGCTGAAGGCGTTTCCTTCGGGCAGCCCGATACGAAGGGCTCTGGAGGGAAAGAACCGGCTGGACAAGCTGCAGCCGGCGGTGTGAACGGAGAGCAGAAGGCAGCGAATGGGCAAGCGGGCAATAATTCCGGCACTGCCGAAATTGCCGACGCGGATCGCGGGAAGCTGGATATCAATCGGGCGACGGTCGAGCAATTGAAGGGGCTGAAAGGGATTGGTCCGGCCAAGGCGCAGGCGATTGTGAATGAACGGGAACAGCGGGGATTTTTCTCCTCGGCAGATGATCTGCTCCGGGTAAAAGGAATAGGTCCAAAGCTGCTTGCAGGATTGAAAGATAGCATTGTAGCCCGTCCATAAATATGAGAGAATAGGAGAAGGCTGGAGGAAATGTATCCCAGTCCAACCGCGTTCCGGGCAAGGCGCATAGCGTCAAGCGTAGACAGCTGAAATGTCTGTCAGGATCAGCACAAATTATGTTTGAGGAGTTGTCAGTGATGTCAGAACAAGAACAACGCAAGCTCTCACTCGAAACGCTTTCCGTTCACGGAGGCCAGGAAATCGACCCGACTACTTTTTCTCGTGCGGTGCCAATCTACCAAACGACTTCTTACGGTTTTCGGGATACCGATCATGCGGCGAATTTGTTCTCGCTGCAAGAGTTCGGCAACATTTATACCCGTATTATGAACCCGACAACGGATGTATTCGAGAAGCGCGTCGCATTGCTGGAAGGAGCTCCGGCCGCTCTGGCTGTAGGTTCGGGCCAAGCAGCGATCACGTACTCGATTTTAAATATCGCCGGTGCAGGCGACGAAATCGTATCGGCAGCCAGCCTTTACGGCGGAACGTACAACCTGTTCTCCACTACGCTTGCCAAGCTGGGCATTAAAGTAACTTTTGTAGATCCGTCTGATCCGGAGAACTTCCGTGCAGCGATTACGGACAAGACGAAAGCGCTTTACGCTGAGACGATCGGCAACCCGCGCGGCGATATTCTTGATGTAGAGGCAGTTGCTGCCATTGCGCATGAGAACGGCATTCCGCTCATCGTCGACAGCACGTTCTCCAGCCCGTATTTGCAGCGTCCAATCGAGCAAGGCGCGGACATCGTCGTTCATTCGGCGACGAAGTTCATCGGCGGACACGGTACGTCCATCGGCGGCGTTATCGTTGACGGCGGCAAGTTCGACTGGAAAGCAAGCGGTAAATTCCCTGGCTTGACTGAGCCGGACCCAAGCTACCACGGCGTTGTGTACACTGATGCAGTAGGTCCAATCGCTTACATCATCAAAGCAAGAGTACAGCTGCTTCGCGATATGGGCGCTGCGCTGTCGCCATTCAATTCCTTCCTGCTGCTGCAAGGCTTGGAGACGTTGCACCTGCGTATGGAACGCCACAGCTCCAATGCGCTGGCAGTTGCGAAATACCTGGAAACGAATGAAGCGGTAGAGTGGGTTAGCTATCCGGGTCTGGAAAGCCATCCTTCCCACGAGCTAGCGCTCAAATACTTGCCGAACGGCCAAGGCGCGATTCTGACCTTTGGCATTAAAGGCGGGGTTGAAGCCGGCAAAAAAGTAATCAATTCCGTGAAGCTGTTCTCGCACCTCGCGAATGTGGGCGACTCCAAGTCGCTGATCATCCACCCTGCGAGCACGACGCATCAGCAGCTTTCCGCTGACGAGCAGATTTCGGCTGGCGTAACGCCAGGTCTGATCCGCCTTTCGATCGGCACAGAAGGCATCGGCGACATTTTGGCCGATCTGGAGCAAGCGCTTCGCATTAGCCAAGAAGGCTAATCAGCTATTATAATAGTAATAACTAAGCGCAAGCAGTGTCATCTAGAATAGATTTCCGGCGGGCAGCAGGGCTGAAAGAGGCTGAAGGCTAATTGGCTGGCTGGCAGTTATGAGCTGAGGTAAAGAGCTGATGGCTGGGGCTGGAAGCAATAGCTTATGCAAGGGCACCAGCAGATAATCTTAAGCTAAGAGTAGGCCGGAAGCAATCGCTTAGATGAAGTGCAAAGGCGAAGAGCGAGAGCTAAGTGCCAAGAGCGAGAGCTAAGTGCTAAGAGCGAGAGCTGAAAGCCAAAAGCCAAAAGCCAAAGCCCAAAGCCAAAGCCCAAAGCCCAAAGCCCAAAGCCCAAAGCCCAAAGCCCAAAGCCCAAAGCCCAAAGCCCAAAGCCAAACACTTACAGCCGCCTGCTGCCCCTACTGGAGATCTAGCGCAACATGGAAAGGAAGTCGATTCAAATGGCAACGGGTCGTTCGCAGGAAGCGGAACGCAAAGATTGGGACACCTATTTTATGGATATCGCTTATATGGTCTCGACCCGCTCTCGCTGCTCACGCCGTCATGTCGGCGCTTTGCTGGTACAAGGCAAGAAGCTTCTTGGCACCGCATATAATGGCGCGCCAATGGGCGTGCCTGACTGCTCGGAAGCGGGCTGCATGATTGCAGAGGAGCTGGAAATGACTATCGAGAATGGTCAGGAGAAGATGATCAAGAAGCAGCGCTGCATCCGTACGATTCATGCCGAGCAAAATCTGCTATTGTTCACGGATCCGGTAAATCGGGAAGGCTCATCAGTGTATGTGACGGACCAGCCTTGCTGGACCTGCGCGAACATGCTGGCCAACAGCGGCGTCCAAGAAATTGTGTACCATCGGCCGTATCCGAAGGATAGCGATAAAGTATCGCTTCTAATGGAGCAGAAGGGTATTGTTTTCCGCTCCGTTACGGATTACGAACCGCCGCCTCAAGCGGCAATGAGCGTCATATCGTAGCCGGATCGATTCCGGAACCTAACAGTTAACAGAGGAAGAACCTCTGAACCGTCCAAGCGAAAGCTTTGGCCGTTCGGGGGTTCTTTTTTTCGTGCTGAGGGGTAGAGAAGATTTGAGATGTCTGTAGGTAGGGGGGCAGCCAGGCTTGGATTGGCTGGAGGCAGGTTCGTTGCCCTCTGTGCGTTTGGAGTGAACGAATAAGTTGGCTTGATTGTCCGCCCGGCCTTCTGTTGTCCACCATTTGGAGGCGAAGTAAGCCGAAATTCGAGGTAAGCAGTTACATTATAGGCGGTGAGCGGCTTCAAGAGAGAATCAAAATGTAAAAGTACATTTTGATTAGACGAAAATTGCAGAAAAGCACCGTCAAAATGTAAAAATACATTTTGTTTCTAGAAAAAGTCCACTTTTGGCTGTTTTTGTGCTCAACAAACTGTGTTTTTGCATTTTGAAGCGGTAAAACGGCTATTTAAAGCTTTTCAAAATGTACTTTTACATTTTGTTTTGGGATACGTAAGCTAGTGGAGCCGGATATAAGAAAGAGAGACTGTGACGTTGGTGGATTAAGGGTAGTGGTGAGAGAGAATGGGATTGCTTAAGTGAGATGGGGTAGGGGTAGGGGCAAGGGCCGGAGCAGAATCAGGGTAGGGCCGGAGCAGAGCAAGAGCAAGAGCAAGAGCAAGAGCAAGAGCAAGAGCAAGAGCAAGAAGGAGTGAATGGGATGTTGAACCGAAGACCGATTGTATGGTTCGCCGTCTGCTGGGTGTTTGGCAGCGCGGCTGCGGCGGCAATGTCAGCAGCCGCGATGGGGCTTGCAGTTGCAGCGCTAGTTGTAACAGCGCTGGCGCTTGTGCTTTGCAGGCAGGCGACGCCGCGTCTAGCCGTCGTATGCCTGCTAGGCTGCTCGGTCGCCGCAGGGGAACGGTTGTGGGCGGATGCCCGCAACGTGACGGCGCTGCCAGAGCTGCTCTCCGCCGCAGAGGCGGCAACGCCAAGCACTTCCTACCAAGTGGAAGTGCTTGGCGTCATAGGGTCGCCGGTCGAAATCGACGGCGACCGTGCGATGTTTCGCGTGACGGCGGAGACCGTCAGCGTTGGAGGCGAAGCGGCGCCGCGGCAGCTGCGCGAGCGCCTGCTTGTGCATGTGCGGCTGGAGCAGCAGCCGCACCAGGCGGTCGCCGCCGAGTGGCAACGCGGCGACCGCGTGCGCATAGCCGGCGAGCTTACGCTGCCGGCAAGCTCATCCAACAGCGGCGGCTTTGATTACCGCCGCTATCTGAGCAGCCAGAAGATACACTGGCTGCTCAAAGCAAAGGGCATCGGCGCCGTCGAAGTGTCGCCGGGCCCCGGGTGGTCCGCGGCCGCGCTGCTCGGCCGCGTAGACCAAGCGCGCGGATGGCTGGGCGCACGCCTTGGCAGCATGTATCCGTCCGATCAGTCCGGATACATGCAAGGCCTGGTCCTCGGCATTCGCGAGGACCTTGATCCCCAGCAGTTCCAGCAATTTTCACGCCTCGGCTTAACGCATATACTGGCTATCTCTGGTCTTCATGTCGCTGTGTTTATGTACGTGCTTGGAGCTGTCCTGCGCTTTATGAGAATGACTCGGGAGCGTATGCTTGTGACGCTTATGTTCGCCGTACCGGTCTATGTGATGCTTGCCGGGGCATCTCCTTCCGTCATAAGGGCCGGTCTGATGGCAGTGCTCGGATTGCTGGCCGCGCGTATGGACAAGCTGAAGGACGGTCTGCATCTACTTGCGGCAGCAGCGGTTCTGATGCTGGCATGGGAGCCCTACTATATCGGAGATGTCAGCTTCCAGTTAAGCTTTATTGTAACGGCAGGGCTGATTATCGGCGTACCGCGACTGCGAAAAACGATGCCCGATTGGAAAAGGGGAAGATGGCTGCTTGATTTGACAGCCGTAACCGTTGTCGCCCAAGCAGCTTCGTTTCCGGTTTCCATCTATTATTTTAACCAGTTTCATGTGCTCTCGCTGCCCGCAAATTTACTGCTCGTCCCGTTTATTAGTTCCATCGTTATGCCGATTGGCGCGATAGCATTATTCATTGGCTCATTCTGGTATCTGGGCGGCAAGCTGCTGGCGATAGCAAGCATCTATGGAAATAATGTTACCTTCTGGCTTGTCGATCAAATGGCTCAAGTCGACTTTTTACGCTCGATATGGGCGACTCCGCCAATTTGGTGGATTGCAGCCTGGTATGTACTGTTTATAGCTGCTGTCAGGCTTCTCCCGTCAACTAAGACCAGCTTACAAGCTCAAATGGAGCAGCCGGAAGAAACAACAGATCTTTCTCTCCCGGCTGAAGAGCAAGAGGCGCTTACCGCACATCCAGGCACGAAATGGCGAAGCCGAGCTTTATGGCTGGTCGGATTAGGAGCAGCAGTCCTTCTTTTTTACGCTTATTACCCTGATATGCTGAACCGGGACGGCACAGTGCACATACTTGACGTTGGCCAGGGAGATGCCATTTATGTTCGGACGCCAGAAGGGAAAAGAATGCTGATTGACGGGGGAGGCACGTTGAGCTTCCGCAAGCCGGGCGAGGAGTGGCGGGACAGAAGTGACCCGTTTGAGGTTGGAAAAAAGGTGCTCGTTCCTTTGCTGATGAAACGCGGTGTACATAAGCTCGATCTGCTCGTCATTTCTCATTTGGACAGCGATCATATTCGGGGTTTGACGGCGGTGATCGAGACGATTCCGGTAAAAGGAATATTGTGGAACGGAAGCATGAAGAAGGTTGAGGATGCACAAAGCCTGCTGAAGCTTGCGGTAAAGCAAAAAATTCCGTTATACCGTGCAGAGGCCGGCCAGCAATGGAAGCTTGGAGATGATACGGCATTAACAGTTTTGTGGCCTGAAGCCGTCTCTCCAAACGAGCAAGCAGATATTCCAATCGAGAAGGATCAAAATCCGCGAAGCGTTGTCCTGCATTTGAGCATGTATAACAGTAGCTTCCTATTGACGGGCGATATTGATTCTCCGACTGAAAGCGCCATTAATCGTCTATGGCGCGATGCGCCGCCAATATCGGGTAATTGCTGCAGCAGCGTTGATGTGCTGAAGGTTGCCCATCATGGCAGCCGATATTCAACTTCAGATGAATGGCTCCGATTTTGGCATCCGTATCATGCAGTGGCCTCTGTTGGCGCAACCAATACTTACGGTCATCCTCATCCCGATGTTATCGGCAGGCTAAAATCCGCAGGCAGCGATTTTTTGCGAACCGATGTCTATGGAGAAGTTAGTTATAAAGCCAATAAGAAGGGACTGTTCGTCAGCACAATTAAAAATAGCAACTAGCCGAGCCCGGATTTTGGCATTTGAGGATTTATTGAGTATGTCTCGTGTGATCAGCTTATTGTAACAAGCTGCTTTATTAGCGTGGATTGCCGTTTTTTGACGATAAAATCGTGTTATTAGTCTGTGAGCAACCAAGGGGCTGCACCGCGCGCCTCCAGGCGCGGTTTTCTGTCACGCGTCGGCTGTCAAACCAGCATAGCACTTGAATCAATGGTTTAAACCTTAACGGCGATCGGAACATCCTTGAACAACCGATAGCGAAGCTGATTCGCTATACAACGAATGAAAATTCGTTATCGAGAGTGCTTGCACCCCTCAATTTCTCTGTAACGAATCAAATTTCGCTATTCATGAACTTCGATTCGCGAATAGCGAAAATTAATTCGTTCTCTTGGGGATCGTTGGTAATATTCTGGGCACTAACGAATTCGGCTTCCTTAAATAGCGAACTGGGTTCGCTCCATAATAATCTCACCCATCAGCAACATCACTCCAATCCAAAAAAGTCCATTGAATGGACATCAGCATTAAAATAAGCCTGATATAAGAGATTTGACCACCGCCGACATGCGACTGAGCACCATGTGCCGCGATAGTATTGCTCGCCGGGAGAGCACATGCTGCACGGAAAACGACATTTTACACGCCATGAATCATTCGATATGCCCCAATGATCGCTCTAAATGCTCGCCAATACAGATCTGACGCATCTGGATGGCAATATCATTCACCTTGGCAAAAGTCATGAGATGCTCAGTACAGCACGTTCAACGCAAATTCATGATCATATATGTACAAACATGTCTGGTGACGTTTACTAAAAATGACTGCCGTATCTTGCATACCATGCACGATATACTATCTACAACACACCTATCACGAGTGCACAATATGTCCGCCTTCGCTTCCATAATAAGCTCCAGAAGACAATTTATAGCTTCATTACGCCTTTTCCACTAGCAACTCCCTCTATACGGAGTTGTTTTTTTTTGATATCCTTTACTGTGGAGTTTTCTATTTAGTACAGCACAAAACGAGCCTATTGAACTAGATTTCTCGTTTGAATATGCAATCCATAACATAGGACTAAATAAAATAAAGTAATAATTCATTCATTAGTGCAACATTCATTGCAGCCTGCTCGTCAAAGAGGTTGCAAGAGAGGAGGAGCCCTCGTGGTGGAGCCGGATCTCATTAGAGCCGCTCAGTCGGGTGATCGCGACGCTTTAATTACTCTTTTGCGAGAGATTGAAACCCATGTTTATCGGACAGCCTACTATATATTAAATAATGAGCAGGATGCGATGGATGCAGCGCAGGAAGCGCTGATTCGAATTTATACGAAAATCGGCTCATATGAGGAAAAGGCTCAGTTCAAAACATGGATACAACGAATAGTAACGAATATTTGTATCGACAAGTTTAGAAGAAGCAAGCCAACCGTATCCATCGAGGAGCATGATATGGTTTTTCGAGAAAAGCAAAATGTGGAGAACGAGGTTATGTCCGCATATGCAATTCAAGATATTCGAACTGCCATTGACAAGCTGCCTGAACATCATCGTGCTGTCGTCGTCCTTCGCTATTTGCAGGACTTCTCTTATAACGAGATTGCAGATTCCCTTGATCTGCCGTTGAATACGGTCAAATCCTACTTATTCAGAGCTAGGCAACAGCTTCAAACGTTACTTCAAGATTATCAGAAAGGTGGTGTCCGGGGATGAATTGCCAAGAGGTGATTGAATTAATGCATAGGCAGCTTGACGGTGATCTTGACGAACAAGAGCATCAGCTTTTACTCAAGCATACCAGGCAATGTCCGGACTGCGCTGCGATGTTTGAACGGCTTAAGAAGCTGTCGTCCGAGCTTGAAAATTTACCTAGAGTAATGCCTAGCTATAGTTTGGTCGATGCGATTATGCCGCAGTTGGAACAGCTTGAATCTCACCGCATTTCGGAAGCGGCATCCATGGAGACTTCTGAAGTGAAGCCGGGCGGCAGAAATTCGGCGCCAAGGCGAAGAAAACCGGGATGGCGGATGTGGAGCGGTGCAATCGCAGCAAGTGTAGTGGCAGGTATGTTTATCGTCTCTTATAATGCAGGACTATTTGACAACAGTTCGAGCGATAATATGAGCCTCAGCAATACTGTAGCGGATTCAGCTACTGCTGATTCAAACAAATCACTTTCGCGAGAAGTGAAGAAGTATGCGTTCGATGAGCAGGCGGCTGGCGAAGTGAACGTAGAATCCTTCAATCATGAAGCTGCTAATGCGCCGGCTAGCAAAGAGAATCCGATTCCAGAGTATCCACAGAAAGATGATACTCAGAAGATTTTTACAGGTGGCGTGATCGACAAAAGCGGCGGCAATTCTTCTTCTAATGGCGGAGGAACCGGAGACGCAGCTGGTAGCGAGCAGGGACAAAAGCCAGAGGGACTTGCACCCGACAACTCTGCACTGCTTACAGCAGCTTCGGCAGACGGTGTCTATGTCGCACAGTCATCAGGCTTTGTGGTTCGTATTTCGAAGGCGGACGAAGTTGTATTTGAAACGCCGCGCAAAAACGGACAAATATCGAAGATGACCTGGTCGGAAGACAATAATCAATTGACTTACGAAATTCAGCTGGATCAAGGCGGCATGGAACGCTATGTCGTGGACGTAGCACAGTTGAAGGAAACGAAAGCGGATCATTGATTTGAAGAAAACGGCAGGTTATTCGCACACTTTTCGGTTCAGGCGCGTATAGTGTAGAACAAAGAAGTCTGCGGCGAACCTTGATCGTCGTATGACCATCCGCAGGGACGGTACCATGGACCTGCCTGCCGGTGTTTATATAGATGTTCAGGGACAAAGGGATGAGGCCGAACAGGCGCATCCCTTTGTTGCCGTTCAATTGCAATTGAAGGGAGTAAGCGGCGAAATGGATGCAAAAGAAGCGTTGAAGGAAATAAAAAACGGCAAGTTTCGTCCGGCCTACGTGCTCTACGGCAGTGACCGGTACCGGATACAGCAGTTCGCCGATACGCTGGCGGAAGCGATGTTCACGCCGGATGAGCGGGAGTTTGGCATCGTTAAATTCGATACGTCGGAGACGCTGATTGATGAAGCGGCTCTTGAGGCAGAGACGCTTCCATTTTTCGTTGAGCGCAAGCTCGTTATCGTTAAGGACGCGGCCGTATTTGCTGCTGGCGGCAAAGAGGGCGGCAAACTGGAGCATAAGACGGAACGGCTGCAGCAATATCTCGATATTCCTTCGGAAACGACGGTTATGCTGTTTATCGTGAATGCTGAAAAGCTGGACGAGCGCCGCAAGCTCGTGAAAATGCTGAAGGACCGCAATGCGCTGCTGCCATTCCAGGAGCTGGATGCCTCAGAGCTGAAACGCTGGGTCGTGAAGCGGGCGGAAGAGCAGCATCGCAGTATGACTCCAGATGCGGCTGACCTATTGCTTGCCCGGGTTGGCGCACATATGCAGCAGCTGGCGATTGAAATGGACAAGCTCTGCCTGCATGCCGGGGAAGGCGGCGTTATCGGTGTTGAACAAGTTGAACTGTTAACCGCTTCTACCGTTGATGAGGATGTTTTTGCGCTTGTAGATTCCATTGCGGAGCTGCAGGTGGACAAAGCGCTGCGTTTGTATCGTTCATTGTTGTTGCGGCGTGAGGAGCCGATTAAGATCGCAGCCCTTATCGCCAGGCAGCTCCGCATTATGCTGCAGATTAAAGAGCTGGAGCAGCATCGCTATACGCCGCAGCAGATGGCGGGACAGTTGGGGCTCCATCCATATGCGGTGAAGCTGGCAGCCGAGAAAAGCCGCAAGTTTGCGGTGTCGCGCCTTGGCGTCCTGCTGGCATCCATAGCCGATCTCGATTTTCGAATGAAAACCGGTGCTGTAGACAAAGTATTGGGTCTTGAACTCTACTTACTGGCGCTTGGGACGAAGCAAGGGGCTTAGCAGACAGCTGCAGCTAGGCTTGTTTAGATTGCGGAGAAACCGGCACATTACGAATTTATCTTGTTTTAACGAATGTCGGGCAAATGAGCATTACAAGTGCCATGGCTTAAAACGGCATGAAGCGGGGGACAAACAGGGTATCACTGACCTCGATTAGCGCGCAGCAGACATTCAGATGTGAAATCTAGCCACACTACCGGTCTCTCCCGCTATCAAAATGCAAAAGTGCATGCTGATCAGCCTAAAAAGGCCTAAAACAGCGCTCAATGAAATGACTCGATTTCATGTTTTAACAGGTTTTTGAGCCAATCAAACTGCACTTTTGCATTTTGATGCGGAAAATCGTCGAAATATGAGCCGACAAACTGCAGATTTACATTTTGATTTTTCCACACCTTGTGCCTCCCGAAGAGAGGTGCCATCACGACACGAAGCTTGGTCGCACGTCGGCAGTCAAACCTTTGTTTTGTTATCCCTGTTATCCCTGTTAGCCTTAGCTAGCTTTGCAATAAAGCAAACGATAATGGCTCCCAGCGCGAGGGTTGACATTACATAACGGTGGTCCGTCACATGTTGGATACCAAACAGATGGCGGTAAATCACATATACATATTGATAAGGTTGAACGTTTATCGCCTTAGAAATTGTCACAGCAGATTCTATCCAAGCAATATCTGCGCGAAAATCCGTCTCACAACAATCAGAGCCTAGCCGCCAGCTAGGCTCTTTTCTTCTGCGCAGAAACAACCGCATGCGCTGCTAATCCTTAAAACATCCTGCCCGACTCAATCAAACTAAAAAAAGGCTTCACATCTCGGTAACCCGGGATGTGAAGCCTTTTCCGTAAAGCGGTATCGCTTATTAAGCTTGTGCCGAAAGGGCGTTCAGCTTTTTAGCAAGACGAGATTTTTTGCGGGAAGCCGCATTTTTATGAATCAGGCCTTTAGTAACCGCTTTGTCCAATTTTTTCGTTGCAGCGACGAGAGCAGCTTTAGCTGCGTCTACATCAGTGCCAGCGATTGCTTGGTCAGCAGATTTAACAGCCGTACGAAGCGCGGATTTTTGGGAAGCGTTCAAAGCGCGACGTTTTTCGCTCGTTTTAACGCGTTTGATTGCGGATTTAATGTTTGGCATCGAGTTTCACCTCCTACATAGTTTGCCGAAAAAGCATAGTGCGTAAGTTGGTTCTATTCTAAGTAAACAACTTAAAATATATTACCATGCGCACGTCTTAAAAGCAAGAGCTGGAAGGATGTCTAAGGTGAAAGTATGAAATGCCGCCACTTGCAAACAATAACGGAAGACACTTCGCACTTCTTCGAAGGGAGACAGACATTATCGTGAGCAATCTGGACTTGCAGCAATATAATGTACGCACCGATCTGGCGCTGGAGGCAAAGGAAATAGCGGAGCAGTCGGGCGCTAGCGGCCCGATACCGGGCATCGTATCCAAGACGTTTGAGGATAATGGCATTACGATTACAGAGCTTGAGGTGCAAACAGAGCAGGGCTCGCAAGCTATTGGCAAAGTGCTCGGCAACTATGTAACGCTGGAGGTGCCGGAGCTTCGCAATCAGGATACGGAGCTTCAGGACCGGGTAGCTACACATTTCGCCAAGCATTTCGAAGCATTTCTGCAGCGGGTGAATGTAGGCAAGACAGCGAAAGTACTGATTGTTGGTCTCGGCAACTGGAACGTAACACCGGATGCGCTAGGACCACTTGTTGTGGAAAATGTGATGGTTACCCGTCAGTACTTCGAGCTGATGCCCGATCAGGTTGCACCCGGATATCGTGCGGTCAGCGCCGTAGCTCCTGGCGTGCTTGGCATCACGGGCATTGAATCCAGTGAGATTGTGCATGGCATCGTCGAGAAAACGAAGCCTGACGTCGTGATTGCGATCGATGCCTTGGCATCCCGGTCGCTGGAGCGCGTCAATACGACGATTCAAATTGCCGACATCGGCATTCACCCCGGCTCCGGCATCGGCAACAAGCGGAAAGGGCTGACGAAGGAGATTTTGGGCATTCCGGTCATTGCGATAGGTGTTCCGACGGTGGTCTATGCGTCCACGATCGTGAACAGTGCAATTGAGCTGATGCGCGGGCATATGGCTGCCAACAAAGCGGACAACAATCAGGTGTTTGGCCTCATGAATCAGATGGATGAAAGGGAAAGGCTGCAGCTTGTAAAAGAGGTGCTGCATCCGATCGGTCATGACCTGCTTGTGACGCCAAAAGAGATCGATCAGTTTATCGAGGATATCGCCAATATAATTGCCAGCGGCTTGAACGCCGCCTTGCATGATGCGGTAGATACCGATAATGTAGCTGCATATACGCATTAAACGTTCAGTTAATTATTCTACTAACGATCCAGCCGGCGCCCGTTGCAACAGCATACGGCAACGTCGGTTTTTTGCCGTACTGACCTATGCTTGCAGCTAGCTGCTGTATATGAATCTATTAAAATTTCATTTTTACTATATTCGTATATTCAGTTCTATCAGCCCGCCGAAGTTCATAGATTAATAGCATCTAACCTATGGACAACGGCGGGAGGTCATTATGAGACGAATTATGTTGCTGGATGTTGCGCGGGAGAGCAGAAGACTGCGCCAGTTGCTTGTAACGGGAAAAACGTTTGTCATCTTATCGTTTTGCTCGATGCTGTTTTTTGTCGCGATTGGACTAGCCGGTATGGCGCATCAACGGTCGGATGCGGCGCCGATATCTTCGATGAAAGGTTTCGCAGCAGCTGTTTCAAGCGGCCTTTTTGGGGACATGCTGGAAATGGAGATGCCTGCTTTTCAAAGCGAGACCAAATCGGAACCGTTGAACAATAAACAAATCAGCAGCTTTCTTATTCGGCTGATGACTGATATTAATCCAAGCGATCCGAAGAGCCTGCTGGCCGGAGAAATGCCCGGCATGGGCGCGAATAAATCATTTCTGATCCGCAAGGGTGTTGGTACGGATACGGCAGTCGGTCCGGAAGACAATGTCCCGATTCCCGGCACGGAAGGGGATGGCAGCGAAGTTGCCCAGCCTGATCCTGGCGATTCTACTGATCCGACGACACCTCCGGTTCAGACACCGGAGCCAACTGAATCGCCTGATCCCGAGCCTAACAGCAGCGGTCATTCGACGAACGGGCGAAAGATCGCCTTCATCTATCATTCTCATAACCGTGAATCCTGGTACCCGGAGCTGAAGAGCACGGCGAAGGACCCTAATTCCGATACGAAAAACATTACGCTCGTCGGCAAACGACTGGCTTCCAAGCTGGAGGAGCAGGGCGTTGGGGCGATGCATTCCGACACCGACTATCCGACAGCGATTAAAGATTACCGCTGGGAGCTTTCCTACAAATATTCGATGAAGACAGTCAAGGAAGCGATGGCAAGCAGCAAAGATTTGAAGTTCTTCTTCGACATCCACCGCGATTCGCAAAAAAGGAAGTATACGACGGTCGATATCGGCGGCAAAAGCTATGCTCAGGTCTACTTCATTATCGGTCATAAAAATCCGGACTGGCAGCAAAACGAAACGTTTGCGACCCAAATTCACGATAAGCTGGAAAAGCAATATCCTGGCATCTCGCGCGGAATATACGGCAAGACAGCTGCTACCGGCAATGGCGAGTACAACCAGTCGCTTGCCGAGGACAGCGTTCTGATTGAAATCGGCGGCGTCGACAACACGCTGGAAGAGAGCTACCGGACGGCCGATGTGCTGGCCAAAATCATTGCGGATATTTATTGGGACGCAGAGAAGGTAACTGCGCCAAAAAGCTAAGAGGGGGCTTGGATATGAAACGGAGCGCGATAAAGTGGGCAATAATGGGAGGAGTGCTCGTTTTTATCGTTCTGTATGCGATGGAAATGTCGCAAACCGGCATCGAACGGATTTATGGGCCGATCGAGGGCGGACAAACCTCTGTTACCTTGCCGTCAGCACAATCTCCGGGTAAGGGCTCAGGCGTTGAAGGTGTAGTTGACGGCAGCTCGTCTTCCCCCTCCGGCATGTCGGCGGCCGCCGAAAAGAAGATCGCCAAGCTGGAGAAGGAATTGGCGGAAGTAAGAGAAATCGCAGAGCGCGGCAGCCGCCGGGAGAGGCTTCCCGGCATTGACGGCGGGTCGAATGAGCCGGCTGTCAATAAGCTGGCGGACGGCACCTCGGGCTTCCTGCAATCCATCACGACCGGAGGCATTAAATTCGTCGTTTCCCTGTTCGATTCTGTAACGAACTAACCTCAGCCAAATCGCATTATGTAATGCGCATTGCTGGCAAACCTCCGAACTGATATAATAGATGGAATATTGGACTGTGTGGGGGTTAGGCATGACTGACGTTCGTGACCGGCAAAAGAAAATAAGAAATTTTTCAATTATTGCTCATATTGACCATGGCAAGTCTACGCTTGCGGACCGTATTCTCGAGTTTACCGGGGCTTTGACCTCGCGCGAGATGCAGGAGCAGGTATTGGACCAAATGGATTTGGAGCGGGAACGCGGCATTACGATAAAGCTGCAAGCGGTTCGTCTTACATACAAGGCGGATGACGGTGAAGAATATTTGCTCAACCTGATCGATACGCCGGGGCATGTCGACTTTACTTATGAAGTATCCCGAAGCATGGCTGCCTGTGAAGGCGCACTGCTCGTCGTGGATGCGGCGCAAGGGATTGAAGCGCAGACGCTGGCTAACGTATATTTGGCTCTGGAGAGCAACCTCGAAATATTGCCTGTAATTAATAAAATCGACCTTCCAAGCGCCGAACCGGAGCGTGTGAAGCAAGAGATCGAAGATGTAATTGGCCTTGACGCCAGCGACGCTGTGCTTGCCTCGGCTAAAGCCGGTATCGGCATTAAGGAGATTTTGGAGCAGGTCGTTCAGAAGGTTCCAGCTCCAACTGGCGATCCGGACAATCCGCTCAAAGCGCTTATTTTCGACTCGCACTACGACCCTTACAAAGGGGTAATCGTTTACGTACGGGTTATTGACGGCAGCATTAAAGCGGGTAAAAAAATCCGCTTCATGGCAACTGGCGCTGAGTTCGAAGTCATCGAAGTAGGTGCGTTCAAGCCGCGCATGTCGATTGTCGATGAGCTGGCTGTTGGTGACGTTGGATTTGTCGTCGCAGGTATTAAGAACGTTAAGGACACTCGCGTTGGTGATACGGTTACAGAGGCGAAGCGTCCTGCACCAGAGGCGCTGCCGGGCTACCGGAAAATCAACCCGATGGTATTCTGCGGTCTGTATCCAATTGAGACTCAAGATTACAATGATCTTCGAGAAGCGCTGGAAAAGCTGGAGCTTAATGACGCATCTCTCCGCTACGAGCCGGAGACGTCTACTGCGCTTGGCTTTGGCTTCCGCTGCGGCTTCCTCGGATTGCTCCACATGGAGATTATTCAGGAACGTATCGAGCGTGAATTCAACATTCCGCTCATTACGACAGCACCAAGCGTTATTTACCGCGTGACGCTGACGAACGGAACGGTTATTGATATCGACAATCCGTCCAACTATCCGGAAGCGGGCAAGCTGGAATATGTCGAAGAGCCATATGTTAAAGCAGCTATTATTGTGCCTAATGATTTTGTTGGCGCCATTATGGAGCTTTGCCAAGGCAAACGCGGCGAATTCGTTAATATGGAATACTTGGATACGAACCGCGTTACGCTCACGTATGAGATTCCATTGTCGGAAATCGTTTACGATTTCTTCGATCAATTGAAATCCAGCACGAAAGGCTATGCTTCCTTCGATTATGAATTATCGGGTTACCGTCGTTCCAATCTGGTCAAAATGGACATTATGCTCAACAGCGAACAGGTTGACGCCTTGTCCGTTATCGTTCACCGCGACCGTGCCTATCACCGCGGACGGATTATTTGCCAGAAGATGAAGGAGCTCATTCCGCGTCAAATGTTTGAAGTTCCGGTTCAGGCTTCGATCGGCACGAAGGTTATTGCCAGAGAGACGGTCAAAGCGATGCGTAAAAACGTATTGGCCAAATGTTATGGCGGCGACATCAGCCGGAAGCGGAAGCTGCTCGATAAGCAGAAGGAAGGCAAGAAGCGCATGAAGCAGGTAGGCAGCGTTGAGGTGCCGCAGGAAGCGTTCATGGCCGTTCTGAAGATCGACGAGGATTAAACTTAAGGCATACAATCAACAGGCTTACGGGAGAGCAGATTGCGGCCTCTCCGTAAGCCTGTCGTTTTTTTCATATCCAAAGAAAGCAGCAAGCAGCCGGTTAAGGCTGTTCGGAAGAGAGGAGGATTTGCAATGACTGCGATTCATACAGCGCCTAGAGCGCTTTATATTCACATACCGTTCTGTACGAACAAATGCCACTATTGCGATTTCACTTCCTATGTTCTTAAGGGCCAGCCCGTCGATGAATATTTGGATGCGCTCGAAAGAGAGATGGTCCTGACGACCGCTGCCCTGCCTCCGCAAACCATCGATACTGTCTTCGTTGGTGGCGGTACGCCGACGGTTCTGACACCGCCGCAAATGGAGCGTTTTCTCGCTTCAGTCAAGCGGCATTTCCCGCTGTCTGAGCAAGCGGAGTTTACGATGGAGGCCAATCCGGGGACGACAGATCCTGAGAAGCTGGCTGCCATGTTCGCCGGCGGGGTGAACCGGATCAGCTTCGGGGTACAGTCGTTCAACAACGCTTTGCTGGAGAAGATCGGCCGTATTCATAATGTGGACGATGTCTATAGAAGCTTGGAGAACGCTCGCGCGGCGGGCTTTACGAATTTATCGATCGACTTGATGTTCGGATTGCCGGGTCAAACGGTGGAGACGCTGGAGGACAGCGTCGAGAAAGCGCTGGCACTCGACCTTCCGCATTATTCGCTGTACAGCTTGAAGGTAGAAGAAAACACGCTGTTCCATAAGCTCTATCAGCGTGACGAGCTGCCGCTGCCGTCGGAGGACGAAGAGTTCTCGATGTATACGCATCTGATGGACCGTCTGAAGGGTGCCGGCTATCAGCATTATGAGATCAGCAACTTCGCCCGTCCTGGCTACGAGGGCCGGCACAATTCCACGTACTGGCGCAATGAGCCGTATTATGGACTGGGAGCCGGAGCTCATGGCTATGCGGGCAGAGAGCGTCATATTAATGTAAAAGGCGTTCAGCCTTATATTGATTATACGCAGACGAAGCTTCCTCGGCTGGAGACGAATGCCGTATCCGAGCTGGAGGCGATTGAGGACTTTATGATGGTTGGCTTGCGGCTGCTTGAAGGCGTACGCGCCTCGAGCTTCGCTAAGCAGTTCCCAGGCAAGACGCTGGAGCAAATTTTCGGGCCGATTATCGATAAGCTGTTGAAAGACGGCTTGCTGGAACGCATTGAAGAGGCTGAAGATTATGGCTACAGACTGACGGAAAAAGGCGTTTTATTCGGCAATGATGTGTTTGGCTCTTTCATCGGATTGGAAGAGGAAGCAGCCCGCTAAATTTTTGTGAAATTGCCTCTTGATAAAACATGCGTACCGCTGTATATTTATTCAATAGATTAAATATGCACCGGGTGGAGGCGAAGGCGGAGTGATGGCAACGGAAAGTTTGCAGGCAGTATGCAGAGTCGCGACAGCGGACGATGTGGAAACGTTATTTGAATTAATTAAAGGCTACGCGGAACAGGGAATCATGTTGCCCAGGTCCAAGGAGGCGCTCCTGCGTCAGATCTCAACCTTCGTTGTAGCTGAGGTCGGACAAGAGGTTGTCGGCTGCGGCGCGCTTACCCGGCTCGGATCTGAGCTTGTAGAAATTCGCTCGCTTGGCATGACGGAAGGCTATAAGGGGCTTGGGATCGGCAGCAAGCTGGTCGACTTTCTTATTGCGCAAGCCAAAGAGCAAGGCATTCCAAAAATTATGGCATTAACCTATGCAGTTCCGTTCTTCTTGCGGAATGGCTTCAGTATCGTCGATAAAGAGATTTTCCCGGAGAAGGTATGGACCGATTGCGTCAATTGTCCGAAGCAGCATGCCTGTGATGAAATTGCGGTGCTGCGGGTCCTTAGCGAATAGATAATTAGCCATGTGAAAATCGGATAAAAGGCCAAAATGCCGAACCGACTTGACAATCGTCAAGCTGGTTTGGTATTTTT
The DNA here is from genome assembly GCF_042883865.1 of Paenibacillus sp. NPDC058174. Taxonomy (NCBI): domain Bacteria; kingdom Bacillati; phylum Bacillota; class Bacilli; order Caryophanales; family Paenibacillaceae; genus Paenibacillus; species Paenibacillus sp. NPDC058174. Next base: position 1,625,230 of record NZ_JBHVUY010000001.1, on the reverse strand, counting down.
GTATTAATGATTAGCACTCGACTTTAATGAGTGCTAACGATGAGGCGAGAACGGCCGAATTGAAATAGGCATATAATTGGGGAGGGAATTGGAATGTTGACGGACCGGCAACGAATGATACTGAATGCGATAATCGACGACTACATCCGCTCGGCGGAGCCTGTCGGATCACGAAGCATATCTAAAAGAGGCGACGTTGGCTTCAGTCCTGCTACGATTCGCAATGAAATGGCGGATCTGGAGGAGCTGGGCTTTCTGGAGCAGCCGCATACGTCGGCAGGCCGTATTCCCTCGACCAAAGGATATCGCTATTACGTCGATCATCTCGTCAATTTGAATGAAGTCAATGAACAGGACCTGACGAAAGTACGTTCTTTTTTCTCTGAAAAAGTGAATGAAATGGAGCAGGTCATCCAGCATGCTGCCATGATTTTGTCTAATCTGACGAATTATACGTCGATCTTGCTTGGACCGGAAATGTTCAGCACCTCGCTTAAGCATTTCAGTCTGGTGCCGCTCGACGCTAGTTCGGCTGTAGCGATTATCGTTACGAATACCGGACATGTGGAGAACCGGACGATCCAAATTCCGCCGGGCGTCAGCATGGAGGAAATGGAGAAGGTCGTACGGATCTTGAACACGAAGCTGGTAGGCGTTCCGCTTATTCGCTTGAAGTCCAAGCTGCATGCCGAAATGGGGCAAGAGCTGGACCGTTACATCGATCATTGCGAAGAAGTGCTGGGCGTGCTCGACAAGGCGCTGCAAAGCGACGATGAGCACCGCATCTTTCTTAGCGGAACGACGAATATGCTGACGCAGCCGGAGTTCAAGGACGTCGACAAGGTGAAGACGATTCTGGATTTGCTGGATGAAAGACCTGCGATCATGAAAATGTTTTCTGCGCTACCCTCGGGTATACAAGTGCGCATCGGAACAGAAAATGACCAAGAGGCAATTGCGGACTGCAGTCTGATTACGGCCACCTATTCGGTAGACGGCCAGTCGCTTGGCACGATCGGCATTCTTGGACCAACAAGAATGGAATACGGGAAAGTCATTAGCTTGCTTAACATTATTTCAAAGGATATGGCGCTAATGCTAGGCCGTTGGTATAAATAAGGAGGTGAATTGGGTGAGTAACGAACATAACGAAGCGGTTGAGGAAACCGTAACGGAGCAGGAGCAAGCAGGACAGGAAGCAGAGGCGCAAGCCGGGCTTCAAGAGGATCCGCGCCTCTCTGAGCTTGCACAGCAGGCAGAAGAGAGCCAGCAGCGATACTTACGCGTGCAAGCGGATTTTGATAATTTCCGCCGCCGCACCATGAAGGAAAAAGAAGAGCTGGGACAATATGCATCGATGAAGCTGATCGGGCAATTGCTTCCGGTTGTTGATAATTTTGAACGGGCGGTTGCAGCAGCTTCTGTCAATGGCGATTATGAATCGCTTTCGAAAGGCGTGGACATGATTTTCCGCCAGCTGGAGCAAACGCTGCAGCAGGAAGGCCTGCAAGCGATGAATACGGTAGGCGAGCCGTTCAACCCTGAATTCCATCAAGCCATTATGACGGTGGAATCCGATGAGCATGAAGAAGGCATCATTGTTGAAGAAGTGCAAAAAGGCTATGTACTGAAAGATAAAGTGCTTCGTCCTGCAATGGTTAAAGTCAGCGGTTAATGCTGCTGTTCAATAATAATAATCAGGCTGATGACAGCCTATAAATTAGGAGGAAACTGACGATGAGTAAAGTAATCGGTATTGACCTGGGTACAACAAACTCTTGCGTTGCAGTAATGGAGGGCGGCGAAGCCGTCGTTATTCCGAATCCGGAAGGCAACCGTACGACGCCATCCGTTGTAGGCTTTAAGAAAGATGGAGAGCGTATTGTCGGCGAAACGGCAAAACGCCAAGCGATCACGAACCCTGACCGTACGGTTAGCTCGGTAAAACGCCACATGGGCACGAACCACAAAGAAACGATTGACGGCAAAGACTTCACGCCGCAAGAAATTTCGGCAATTATTTTGCAAAAGCTGAAATCCGACGCAGAAGCTTACCTGGGCCAGCCTGTAACGCAAGCTGTTATTACGGTTCCTGCTTACTTCAATGACAGCCAGCGTCAAGCGACGAAGGATGCGGGTAAAATCGCAGGTCTGGAAGTGCTGCGTATCGTCAACGAGCCAACAGCGGCAGCTCTTGCTTACGGCATGGAGAAAACAGAAGACCAAACAATTCTCGTCTATGACCTTGGCGGCGGTACGTTTGACGTATCCATCCTTGAGCTGGGCGACGGCTTCTTCGAAGTTAAAGCAACGAGCGGCGACAACAAGCTCGGCGGCGACGACTTTGACCAAGTGATCATCGACTATCTCGTAGCTGAGTTCAAGAAAGAGCAAGGCATCGACCTGTCGAAGGACAAAGCGGCTGTACAACGCTTGAAAGATGCGGCAGAGAAAGCGAAGAAAGAGCTTTCCGGCGTATTGACAACTACAATCTCGCTTCCGTTCATCACGATGGTTGACGGCGTTCCTCAGCATTTGGAGACGAACCTGTCCCGTGCGAAATTCGAAGAGCTGTCCGAAGGACTTGTAGAGCGTACAATGGCTCCAGTTCGCCAAGCTTTGAGCGATTCCGGCTTGTCCACAAGCGAAATTAATAAAGTCGTTCTTGTAGGCGGTTCGACTCGTATTCCAGCCGTTCAAGAAGCGGTTAAAAAACTGATCGGCAAAGATCCGCATAAAGGCGTTAACCCGGATGAGGTTGTAGCGCTTGGCGCGGCTGTTCAAGCCGGCGTTCTTACTGGCGATGTTAAGGATGTCGTATTGCTCGACGTTACGCCTTTGTCCCTCGGTATCGAGACTGCAGGCGGCGTATTTACGAAAATGATCGACCGCAACACGACGATCCCTACAAGCAAATCGCAAGTGTTCTCGACGTATGCTGACAATCAGCCGGGCGTAGAGATCCACGTGCTGCAAGGCGAGCGTCAAATGGCTAACGGCAACAAAACGCTTGGCCGCTTCACGCTTAGCGACATTCCGCTCGCGCCGCGCGGCGTTCCGCAAATCGAAGTAACCTTCGACATCGATGCGAACGGTATCGTTAACGTATCGGCTTTGGATAAAGGTACAGGCAAAAGCCAAAAAATTACGATTACTTCGTCCGGCGGCTTGAGCGAGGAAGAAATCGAAAAAATGATGAAGGATGCTGAGCTGAACGCTGAGGATGACCGCAAACGCCGTGAGCTGGTTGAAGCGAAAAACGCAGCTGACCAACTTATCTACTCGGTTGACAAAACGATCAAGGATCTGGGCGACAAAGTTGACGCTTCCGAAATCGACAAAGCGAATGCAGCAAAAGAAAAACTGACTGCAGCAGTCGCTGCAGACAACATTGATGAGATCAATGCTGCTTCAGAAGAGCTGACGCAAATCGTTCAAGCGCTGTCCGTTAAGCTGTATGAACAAGCACAGCAAGGCGCAGAAGGTGCAGAACCGCAAGACGGCGGAGCAGCTCCGAAAAAAGACAATGTCGTAGACGCAGACTACGAAGTGGTTGACGACAACAAATAATTAGCTTAAGCTTGCTACCGAGGTGAGGTCAAAGTCAGGGGCTTCCTGTCTTTGACCTTCTTCGCGCACTTATAGCTTTTGCAATGGAACATGGGTGGAGGTGAGAACCAGTTGGCAGACAAACGCGATTATTATGAGGTGCTTGGCTTAGGCAAAAGCGCTTCCGATGATGAAATTAAAAAAGCGTACCGGTCGCTTGCGCGCAAGTACCATCCGGACGTGAATAAAGAAGCGGACGCAGAGTCGAAGTTCAAGGAAGTCAAAGAGGCTTACGACGTGCTCAGCGATGAGGGGAAACGGTCGACCTATGACCGTTACGGCCATGTAGACCCGAATCAGGGCATGGGCGGCGCCGGCGGCTTCTCCGGAGACTTTGGCGGAGGCGGCTTCGGCGATATCTTTGATATGTTCTTCGGCGGAGGCGGCGGCCGCCGCGATCCGAATGCTCCTCAGCGGGGCAATGACCTGCAATATACGATGACCGTAGAGTTTAAGGAAGCCGTATTCGGCAAAGAAACCGAAATTACGATTCCGCGTACGGAAACTTGCGATACTTGTACGGGATCGGGTGCGAAACCGGGCACGAAGCCGGAAACTTGTACCGTCTGCAAAGGCAGCGGCCAGCAAGAGGTTGTGCAAAATACGCCGTTTGGCCGTATGGTCAATCGCCGTGCTTGTACGAACTGCTCCGGTACAGGTCGTGTCATCAAAGAAAAATGCGGAACCTGCCATGGCGCAGGCAAAGTGAAAAAACAGCGTAAAATTAATGTCCGCATTCCTGCGGGTGTTGATGATGGCGCTCAAATCCGTCTCTCCGGCGAGGGTGAAGGCGGCCTTCGCGGCGGTCCTTCCGGCGATCTCTATATCGTGATCCGCGTGAAATCGCATGAGTTCTTCGAGCGTGAGAACGACGATATTTACTGCGAGGTTCCGCTTACCTTCGTGCAAGCGGCGCTGGGCGATGAGATTGAAATCCCGACGCTGACGGAAAAAGTGAAGCTGAAAATTCCTGCGGGAACTCAGACGGGCACTTATTTCCGCCTGAAGGGCAAAGGCGTGCCGAAGCTTCGCGGCTACGGCCAAGGCGATCAGCACGTGAAGGTAACGGTCGTTACACCAACGAAGCTGAACGACGAGCAGAAGGATTTGCTGCGTCAGTTTGGCGGCGGAACAGCAACGACCAGTTCGGTTGCCGAAAACAATACCGAGCATCATGAATCGATTTTCGATAAAATGAAGAAAGCGTTCCGCGGCGAATAGCCCGGAACGTTTTTTCTTTTCTTTTTAAATCGGGGTATGACGGGATGGAAACGAATAATTAGGGATGATTAGGCAAAAGCTAGGCGGGTTGGTTTCTATCCAATGAATCTAGAAAATAAAGGAGCTGCCAATCATGCCACAAAATAATGAGCAAAACGAGCTGGAAAAGCAAAACTTCGCAACCTTGCCGATCGGTGAAAACGAGGATGTAGAGTTCTCGGAAGAATTGGCCGACGAAGCTGACCGCAAAGCTGCGCAGCGTGCCGCTCAAGCGGATCAGCGCGCGCACGAACAGCAGCAAGAGTAGGACTTCCAGATGAATCAAATTGAACTCCGGGCGAATTTCTCCGGGCCGGAAGCGGCGCAAGAGGCGCTGCATAAGCTGCAGGCGCTGCGCGCATTTGAAGTGAACGGCTTGTATGAACACGGATGGCTGACGGCCACGGTGGATGCGGATATCGTCGACCGTGCCGTTCATCTGATCGAACAGATTGGCGGATCAACGGAAACAATCGGTTAATTATCAGTGTTTACAAACAAAACAGGGCAGTTCGAAGGCCGGCGACGACCTTTGAACTGCCCTGTTTTGCTTGATAGACTGCTATGCATGCCGCTCAATCCTGCCAGCCCTGGCCGGAAGGACGAAGCGCTTTGAGCAGTTGCTCTCGCGTCTCCCCATAGCGCAAGTGCTGGCGGGCGAATGCGAACGGCTCCGATGCCCGGTTGAGGCTGTTCGGCATATCGATTTCGATGCGGCCGGGGCCGCCTTTCATTACGATCAACCGGGAGCCTAGCAGCAGCGCTTCCTCGACATCATGCGTAATGAATACAATCGTTTTACCGGTCTCTATCCAAAGCTTGCGAAGCAAGTATTGCAGCGACTCCCTCGTAATGGCGTCAAGTGCGGCAAAGGGTTCATCCATGAGCAGCAGAGCCGGATTGGCCGCTAGCGCACGGGCAATCGCGGCGCGCTGCTTCATCCCTCCCGACAACTGATGCGGCAGCAGGGAAGCGGCGGAGCTCAAACCGACCTGATTCAAGGTTTCGGCGGCTATTTGGCTCCGTTCGGCGCGTTTTAATCCGAGCATTTTCAGCCCGAATTGCACATTCCGGTTCACGGACAGCCAAGGGAACAGATTGGCATGCTGGAAGACGACGCCGACCTTCGGGTTAGGACCGGGATGCGGCTGGTCATACAGCGTCACTTCGCCTTCCGTGGGCTTCTCGTAACCGGCTCCAAGTTTAAGCAGTGAGGTTTTGCCGCAGCCTGACGGTCCGAGTATGCAAACAAACTCCCCCTCCTGAATTTGAAGCCGAACCGAGCTGAGCACATCTGCACTGCTGGCCGCTTTGCCGCCGTAACGAAGGGAGACGCTATTGAATACAACGGCATCCTTAGCAGATACTTCGCATTGCTCCCCGGACTTCCAAATCTCATCATCAATAGCGGCTTCTATCATTCGCAAGAGCTCCTTTCGTTATTGGCGTTATGGTTACTTGCCCGTCAGCGCTTCGTTGTAGATGCCCTGCTGATAGACCGCCGCATCCGGCGCGGAAGGAATCGTCTGCTGCTCCACGAGAAACTCGCCTGTCGCTTGAAGGACCTCCGCAAATCCGCTGACACCCGTTCCTGAGCCCAAATAGCTGTCTGCCGATTGCTCGGAGGATAAGAGCCATACAAGCTCATTCATTTGCGAGAGCGTGTCGGCTTCAGGCTGGCTAAGCAGCGGAGCAAGCGACTTGGCCGCTTCGTTCGGGTTTGTACGGTACAGTTGCACGGCCTCGTCCAGGAGACCAACGTAATCTTTCAGAAACTGCGGATACTGCTTCGCAAATTCGCTGCGTACAACGCCGACATCTGCCGTAATGCTGCCTTTCTCGGCCAGCGCTTTGGCTGAGATGATAATTTTGCCGTCGTCGGCGACGAGCTTCGCCAGCGAAGGCTGCCAGACGAAGGCGCCATCGATATCTTTGCGCTGCCATGCCGCTACAATATCGGGTGGCTGCAGGTCGAGAATCGTAACCGACTTCGGATCGACGCCTTCTTGTTTTAAGGCAGCAAGCAGGCTGAAGTGAGTAGTCGAGCCGAACGGAACGGCGATTTTTTTGCCGGCCAAATCTTTGACCCCTGCTATATTGGAGCTGTTCCGGACAGCCAAAGCCTCATTGTCACCGATAACATCATGCAGGAAATACACTTGGTAAGGCAATTGGCTCGCAAGTCCGATCGCAACGGGAACGGAGCCCGCTAAACCGAGGTCGATGCCGCCGGATGCGATGGCTGTGTTGACGTCCCGGCCGGAATCGAATTGCAGCCACGTTACTTTAATATCGGGAAATTTCTTCTCGACAAGTCCTTGTGCTTTCACAAGAAGCTCGGCGTTAGGAATGATTTGAAAGCCGATTTTGACTTCTTTAGGCTGCACAGGAGCAGCTTCCGCCGGTTTTTCTGACTCCGCTGCCGGTGAAGGCGAAACTGTAGCAGCAGCAGCTTCTTTTGCCGGCGTATTGCTGCTCTTATCGGCTCCGCATCCGGCAAGCATGCTTGCCAATACGATTAGAATGATAGACAAAACGGTAAAATTCCGGTGCTTCGATCTCATAATTAATTCCACTCCTATTTATTATTGGCTCCGGTCTATTCTTTGCCGCCCCATGGCACCCATCGCCGCTCCATCCAGCGGATCATGGAGTCAATGGCAATGGCGATGAGGCCCATAAGGATGATTCCGGCAAATATAATATCGCTTCTTAAAAACTTGCTCGCATCGAGCACCATCCAGCCGATTCCGGAAATGGCCGCCACCATTTCAGCGGCGACAAGCGTCGTATAGCTGACTCCAATCGCTGTGCGAATGCCGGTGAAAATTTCCGGAAGCGCGGATGGGAGCAAAATATAGACGAACAGCTTGCGCCGGTTGGCGCCCAGCGATCTCGCCGCATGAATGCGGTCCAGCGGCACTCGGCGTACGCCTGCGACGACGGCGATGTACAGAGGTGCAAAAGCTGCCAAGTAGAGCAAAAAGACTTTGGAGGAGTCGCCGATGCCGAGCCACAGCACGAGAATGGTGTAGTAGGCGAGCGGCGGCAGCGGCCTGTAAAACTCAATGAAAGGGTCAAGCAATGATCGAACGACAGATGATGATCCGCTGATGAGTCCAAGCGGGATGGCTGTTACAAGCGCCAGCGCAAAGGCGCATCCCAGCCGGAATAGGCTGGCCAGCAGGTGGTGAAGAAGGGAGGTGCCTTTATATCCGTCATGGAAGATTTGGATAAAGGCCGCCCATACTTTGCCCGGAGAAGGGACGAATAGCGGGTTGACCCAATTCCTGCTTGTAATCAGCCACCAGAGAAGCAGAACGAGCAGTACCGATAGCGCAGAAAGTGCGGGGCTATATATTTTTTTCAATAGGGAGTTCCTCCTCCGCCTAACGATGGCTTCCAGGCTTGTAGCTGTATGCGATCATTTCGCCGCTTGGCCTGTCTAGGTGAGAGCCTGGCAAAGCGTCTCCTGCAGCAGTGCGAAGCTTCGGAAACAGCAGCTCAGCGACCCGGTACGATTCTTCCAAATGCGGATAACCGGATAAAATGAAAGTATCAATGCCAAGCTCCCGGTATTCGTTCATCCGCTCCGCTATCGTATCGGGATCTCCGACAAGCGCAGTGCCCGCGCCGCCGCGGACAAGACCGATGCCGGCCCACAGGTTGGGTGCGATCTCCAGGCTGCTGCGGCTACCGTTGTGCGCAGCCGTCATGCGCTGTTGGCCGTGGGAATCCATCCGGGCGTATACTTGTTGAGCTTTGGCGATCGTCTCGTCATCCAAATGCCGGATCAGCCGGTTAGCTGCAGCCCAAGCTTCTTCAGCCGTCTCCCGGACGATGATATGCAGCCGGATGCCGAATGTAACAGTTCGTCCTGCTGCTTTCGCTCTTTCCTTAACGAGAGCTACTTTCTGCTTGACTTGCTCAGGCGGCTCGCCCCAGGTCAAGTAACAGTCAGCATGTCTTGCAGCAACGCTGATCGCAGCCGGCGAGGAGCCCCCGAAATAAACGGGAGGGTGAGGCTGCTGTAAAGCCGGCAATAGATTGACGGCCTGAGTGACCTGCAGATGCTTGCCGTTCAGCGTAACCGTCTCCTGCTGCAGCAGCCGGCGCCAGATGGCCATGAATTCATCCGTAAGCTCGTAGCGCTCGTCATGATTAAGATAAAGCCCATCCGCCTCCAGTTCGACTGGATCGCCTCCGGCGACGACGTTAATGAGGAGTCTCCCTTCGGAGCTGCGGTCGAAGCTCGCTGCCATCCGGGCGGCTAACGTCGGGGATACGAGGCCGGGCCGCACAGCGATGAGAAATTTTAGCCTTTTGGTAACGGGTATCAGCGTCGAAGCGGTCACCCAAGGATCGTCGCATGAGCGGCCTGTTGGCAGCAGAACGCCGTCATAGCCAAGATCGTCCGCCGCAACGGCGATTTGCCGGTAGTAGGCTGGGGATGTCTCTCTAGCCCCGATGCCGGTGCCGAGATAGCGTCCGTCTCCGTATGTCGGAATGAACCAAAACAGCTTCATTGTGCACATCCTGTTCGTCAGATTGTTTAATTATTCCCATTGGTTAAGTTGGTTTAAAGGATATAAAAAAAGCATAACAACTCTTTTAAATAAAGTAGTCGTTATGCGCCTCCGGCCTTCCGGTAGGCTGACGATGAATAATTATTCACTATGTAAGCATGATAGCAGCAATTGCCATTAATAGTCAATCTTTTATTTCAACAGCAGGGCTATCATTTTCTCCGGAGTTAAGCTGGCGATTTCCCGAATGCCAGGAATGTCATGCAGAATTAGTCCTTCCATCATGGAGACATACATGAGTGCAAGCTCCATGCTGTCGCCGGCTTTGAAAATGCCGGAATGCTGACCCTCCGCTATAATAGCGGCCATGGGGCGTAAATTGTCGATAAACCTTGCGCTTACCGCTTGGGTCAATTCCTCGGGAACCGCCTCGGACGTCCGGGCGTATTGCAAAATAACGGTAATGGCCCAGCCATTGCTATAGGTCAGCCAATTGCTCGTGTACCAATGAAGCTTGTCATAGGAGGAAGCGGGAAGAGCAAGCGCTTCTTCTACAAATTCACGGTATTCGCGCTGCCCGCTCTCAACAAGAGCGCGGAAAATTTCATCCTTGGAGCTGAAAGATTTATAGACATTGCCTACGCTGATGCCGGCGGCAGCGGCAATATCGGCAATTTTGGTGGCGGGAAGACCTCGTCTGGCAATTACATGCATGGCCGCGTCCAGCAGCTGGCGCTTGCGTTCGTCGCGAAGCTTCTGATCCTTAATGACGTTGCGGGGTGACATATCGGCTAGCCCTCCTGAATGCTGCGTAATGGGCGGGATGAGAAGCGGCCCGCTATATTTTCCAACAATTAGACAATATTGTAGCACAACCATTGCAAGGGCGCTGCAATCCCTTTTTGTGCAAGCATGCCGATTAGTGTACAATAGATGTTAGTTTTTCACACTGGAGGGTAATAAAATGAAATGGCATGAAATTACAATTTCGACAACAGAGCAGGCGATTGAGATGATCTCGAACTTCCTGCATGAAATGGACGCAGGCGGCGTATCCATTGAAGAATCGGGAACGCTGAACAAAAAGCGTGACACCTCGCTTGGACAATGGTATGAAACTCCGCTTAACGATATACCGGAAGGCCATGCTGTAATCAAAGGCTACTTTGTTGAAGGCGTCGACGGAGATGAGCTGGAGAAGGCGCTCAGACCCCGAATTGATCAGCTGCGGGAGTTTGGCATCGATCCCGGCGATTACGAGATCAGCTCCAAGCTTGTTGACGAAGAAGATTGGGCAAATGCATGGAAGCAATATTTTAAACCGATCCGCGTGTCCGACAAGCTGACAATCAAGCCGACATGGGAGCATTATGAGGCGGCACCGGATGAGAAAATTATCGAGCTGGACCCGGGCATGGCGTTTGGCACGGGCACGCACCCGACGACTGCACTTTGCTTGAGAACGCTGGAATCGGTAGTTCAAGGCGGCGAAGAGATTATCGACGTTGGTACGGGTTCTGGTATTCTCGCAATCGGGGCGATTAAACTGGGAGCAAAGCGTGTACTCGCGCTTGACTTGGATCCGGTAGCGGTCACTAGCGCAACTGAAAATGTACGGCTGAACGGATTGTCCGATACGATTGAAGTGGCCGAGAGCGATCTGATGGGCGTGCTGGGCGGAAAAGTGGTGTTTGAGGCCAATGAAAGCGAAGCGCGGCAAACGTCTGTAACGCTGCCAGTTGACCTTATCGTCGCTAATATTTTGGCAGACATTATTTTGCTTTTCACCGACGATGTATACGCAGCGCTTAAGTCAGGCGGTATTTATATTGCATCGGGTATTTATAAAAACAAAGAGACGGATGTTGAAGAAGGCCTTATCCGCTCCGGCTTTGAGATTGAGCATAAACACCGTGACGAGGACTGGATTGCATTCGTCGTACGAAAGCCGAGGTGAGTAAATGAACTGGGACAGCATTCTCGCTTATCCGCTGCAAGACCTGCCGTTTGTTGCACTTGTTCTTATTATCGCGTTTACGGTGCATGAATTCGCTCATGCCTACAGCGCCTATAAATTTGGTGACAATACGGCTTATGATGCTGGCCGAGTTACGTTGAACCCGCGGGTACATATCGATTGGCTGGGAGCTATTCTGATTCTAATTGCCGGATTCGGCTGGGCGAAGCCTGTGCCGGTCAACCAGAACCGATTCAAACATCCGCGCTTGATGGGTGTAGTGGTGTCGGCTGTCGGGCCGCTCAGCAACCTTGTAATCGGCATTATCGGCTTGGTGCTTTTGTACGCACTGGATTCTTCAGGTGTGCTTGCCAGCAGTTCCAGAGGTGTAAGCCTTGCCCTTACTACTTTTTTAGGTTATTTGATCAGTCTCAATTTCTTGCTGTTTGTATTCAACTTGATTCCGCTGCCGCCGCTGGACGGCTACCGGATCATTCAAGACCTTGTTCCGCTTAAGGTTCGTTATAAAATGGATCAGAATGTCCAGTGGGGCGTGTTCTTTTTCTTGCTTATCGTTTTCATTCCGCCTTTAAGAAAAGTGACGCTTGACCCGGTGCTGGGCATGATTAGTCCATTGATCGATTTTTTTGCTAGTATTATCCGGCCGATGTTCTATTAAGGACTCATGGATTTTGACCGCTAAAACATGCTATGATGAAGGATGATTGTATGCAGCGATATTTTGTAGCCGCGGAGCAGTTCGACGGCTCCGGCGTACGCTTGTTGGGCGAAGACGCCTTTCATGCCGTTCGCGTCATGCGGATGAAGGAAGACCAGAAATTTATCGTCAGCGACGGACAGTCACGCGTTGCGCTTGCGGCTGTCGTAGAGGCTAGTGCGACCGAGGTTACAGCCCGGATCGTGGAGGAGCTTCCGATGGACAGCGAGCCTGCATGGTCGGTTACGATCGCACAAAGCTTGCCCAAGGGCGATAAAATGGAGCTCGTCATTCAAAAAGGAACCGAGATCGGCGCTTATTCGTTTGCGCCATTTCAGTCCGAGCGGATGATTGTGCAGTATGACGGCAAAAAAGAAGCGAAGCGTCTGGAGCGCTGGAGCAAAATCGCCAAGGAGGCGGCGGAGCAATCGCACCGCTGCCGGGTTCCGGCGATCGAAGCAGTACGCAGCTGGCGCGAGCTGATTGATTCGATATCGAATTATGATTTAACGTTGTTTTGTTATGAACGGGAAGGCGACGGAGCAGCGGGCAAGGGCGTAAGGGATGCGCTGCTGGAGTGGAAGCAGGCTTCTGGAGGGCAACTGCCAGCCAATCCCAAGCTGCTCATCGTCGTTGGTCCCGAAGGCGGCTTTACGGAAGCAGAAGCAAGCGGCGCGGAGGCGGCCGGCGCGGTCGTCGTCGGTCTGGGCAAACGGATATTGCGGACCGAGACCGCAGGCATCGTGGGCTTGACCTGCTTGCTGTACGAAGCCGGAGAAATGGGAGGAGCGTAAGCGATTATGCCATCGGTAGCATTTTACACCTTAGGATGCAAAGTTAATTTTTACGACACAGAGGCCATTTGGCAGCTATTTAAAAACGAAGGCTACGAGCAGGTTGATTTTGAATCGACTGCCGACGTCTATCTGGTCAATACATGTACGGTAACGAATACTGGCGACAAGAAAAGCCGCCAGATTATTCGCCGTGCCGTTCGGCGCAATCCGAACGCTGTCATTGCAGTAACCGGGTGCTATGCGCAAACGTCGCCGGCTGAAATTATGGCGATCCCGGGCGTAGATCTTGTTATCGGTACACAGGACCGCGAGAAAATTATTTCATTTGTCGATCAGATTCACGCTGACAGGACGCCGGTGAATGCTGTTCGCAACATTATGAAGACGCGTCAATTCGAAGAGCTGGACGTGCCTGATTTCTCAGAGCGTACCCGTGCTTTTCTGAAAATTCAAGAAGGCTGCAACAACTTCTGCACCTTCTGCATTATCCCTTGGTCACGGGGCTTGTCGCGCAGCCGCGAGCCGCAAAGCGTAATCGAGCAAGCGAAGCAGCTCGTCGCTTCCGGCTACAAGGAAATTGTGCTGACGGGCATTCATACAGGCGGCTATGGCGATGACATGGAGAACTACCGTTTGACTGATCTGCTGTGGGATCTCGACAAGGTGGACGGTCTGGAAAGAATCCGGATCAGCTCCATCGAAGCGAGCCAGATTGACGATACGATGATCGACGTCTTGAAACGTTCGTCCAAAATGTGCCGTCATCTTCATATTCCGCTGCAAGCGGGGGAAACCTCGGTGCTTAAGCGGATGCGCCGCAAATATACGACAGAGGAATTCGCTTCGAAGCTGCAGCGGATTCGCGAAGCGATGCCGGGCGTTGCGATTACGACAGACGTTATCGTCGGCTTCCCTGGCGAGACAGATGAGATGTTCGAGGAAGGCTACAAATTTATGGAAGCCGTCGGCTTCTCTGAAATGCACGTTTTCCCTTATTCGAAGCGGACAGGAACGCCTGCCGCAAGAATGGAGGATCAGGTCGATGAAGAAGTGAAGAACGAACGCGTTCATAAGCTGATTGATCTGTCTGAGAAAATGCAGCTCCAATACGCGCAGCAGTATGTCGGTACAGTTCTTGATATTATTCCGGAACGCGACTACAAAGGTGCGCCCGGAACTGGACTTGTAATGGGCTACTCCGATAATTACCTGCAGGTTATTTTCGAGGGCGATGAGTCGCTGATCGGGAAGCTCTGCCGCGTTAAAATTACGGAAGCGGGCGTCAACGAAAACCGCGGCCAATTGATTCGCGTGCTGGATGAGAGCGGGCTGAGCAATTTCGGACATCCGGAAGCGCTGCGGGCTTAATCTTACTGCGGTAATTGCCGTTAAAGAGAATGATAGCGAGGTTTCCGGCCCAGCCGATTGTCGGCTGGACGAGGGAGCCTCGTTGTTGCATAAAGCAAAAGAATGCCAAGCAGGACAGGGGGAAGCGGGCGTGAAGGAAATTTCTGCTGGCGGCGTCGTCTACCGCCGCACGGAAGCGGGAGAGCTGCAAATTCAGCTCATACAGGATCGGTATGGGAAAGTATCGCTTCCTAAAGGGAAAATGGAGCCCGGCGAAACGGTCGAACAGACTGCGCTTCGGGAAATTGCAGAGGAAACCGGCTTGACCGGCGTCATCGTCAAGCCGATTGATCAAATTAAATATCAGTATCATGACGAGGCAAAAGGAACGGTGGACAAAGAGGTTCATTATTATTTAGTGGAAGCGGTCGGAGGTTCACTTCAAGCGCAGGTTGAAGAAATTCGCGGCGTCGACTGGTTTGAGCCGATGGACGCCTGGCGCCGTCAAAAGCAATCCGGCTACGATAACAATAACCGGATTTTGTCCGGCGCGCTGCACCTGCTTGGCTTGAAAACGGATTAAGCTGCCTGAAGTCTTCGGAAGACTGGCAGATAGCATAAGGGAAGTGCGATCAGCGAGCTTGCGATGTTGAACAGCGTTTGCGAATGGGCGATCTGGCTCGCGGGCGAATGGGCAAGCCATCCCGATGCCGCGGCAAGCTCGCCGATGAACGGCATGAACAGCAAGGCGCCGCCTGCATTCAGCGCTACGTGAGACCAGGCGACAAGCTGGCCGCTTTTGGAGCCGCCGATGGAGGCGAGCAGCGCCGTGACGCAGGTGCCGACGTTGGCGCCCAGCACGACGGCAACGCCAAGCTCCAGCGGCATTGCGCCGATGCTGGCGAAGCCCATGATGATGCCAATGACGGCAGAACTGCTATGGACGACGGCAGTAAGCAGGGCGCCAGCGGCAAGTCCCCACCATAGGCTGGTTTGCGATTGATCCAAAAACCAGCTGAACATGCTGCTTTGCTGTACGTCCGGACCAACCGATTGCATGACGGCCATTCCAGCCAGCAGCATGCTGAAGCCTCCGAGTGCGACAGAGCTGGAGCGGATGATTGCCAGCCTGCGCAGGGCGGTGCTGCGTAAGGAAGCTGCCCGAAATTCGGTAAGAGGCACGGTTATTAGCCATATGACGAGAGAAACAGCAAGGAGCGGCAACGCCAGCTTATTTAAGCTAAGGCCGATTAGTTCGGTCGTGAGACAGGTGCCGATGTTCGTGCCTAATATAATGCCAAGCGTTCGCGGAAAAGTGAGCAGACCGGCATTCACGAGTCCGATGGCAATGACCGTGACGGCAGTACTGCTCTGCAAGAAGGCAGTCGTGGCGGTGCCGACAGCGAGTCCGTGCAGCGGTGTTGCGGTGGAACGGTGCAGCACCCGGTTCAAATGCGGTCCGGCCAGCTGTTGAAGCGCGAGCTCCATCAGCTTCATTCCGCTAAGAAAGATGGCGAAACCAAGCGCCATCGGAAGCGCAATTGCGATTAACATGAATATGAGCTCCTTTGAACAGCGTCGCTTTTTAGTATCTATACATATGCTTTTACAAGGACAGGCATGACAAGCGCCGGCTATGTGAGGCGGCGCTGCACTGCAGTAACAACAGTGCAGCGGGACAGAGAGAGGAAGAATGAGTGAAGTGAGCGAAAATAAAGCAAAGATTTGGCTGCAGCGGGGCCGGAAAAACAGGCTGGAGCTTGGCCATCCATGGATTTATGCGAATGAAATCGAACGGGTGGAGGGCGATGCGGCCCCGGGCGATATCGTCGACGTCGTTTCTCATAAAGGAAAGTATCTAGCATCGGGCTACTATAATTCCCAGTCGCAGATTACCGTTCGTATCGTATCGTACAAGCCTTTGGCGGAGATGGATGCTGATTTCTTTCGCGAGCGGCTGCAGCAATGCGCCGATCATCGCAGCCGGTTCGTACCGGATCGCGATTGCAGACTCGTGTACGGTGAAGCTGACTTTTTGCCTGGATTGACGGTGGACCGGTTCAACGATGTACTGGTCGTTCAATTGCTGACGCTGGGCATGGATATAAGACGCGAAGCATTAATAGAAGCGCTTATTGATGTGTTTCAGCCGAAGGGCATCTACGAGCGCAGTGATGTTGGCGTAAGACAGCTGGAGGGCTTGGAGCAGCGTACTGGTGTGCTTTACGGCGATTGTCCGCCGATTATCGAGATCGAGGAAAACGGCTTGAAGCTGGAAGTCGATATTGTTGAAGGGCAAAAAACGGGTTATTTCTATGATCAGCGTGAAAACCGCGCTTCGATTAAGCCGTTAATGACCGGCTGGGGCGCCCGCAGCGGCATTCACCTGCAGCAGCAGGAGGCTGGGGACGGACAGTTCCGGTCGATACCAGTTAATGCGAATGGCAAAGAAGTGACGTTCCCTTATTGGGACGGAGCTACCGTGCTGGAATGCTTTGCCCATACGGGAAGCTTTACGCTGCATGCTTGCAAATATGGCGCAAAGCGCGTAACCTGTCTGGACGTATCGCAGCATGCGATCGATACGGCGCAGCGGAATATGGAGCGCAACGGCTTTACGGACCGTGTCGAATTTGTCGTAGCTGATGCCTTCGAGTACTTGCGTACGCAGGTTAAAGGCTTGGAGGAAAAGGCGGAGCGGAACCGGGCTGGATCGGATACGTCGAAGCCGCTCAGCGGCAACGGCCGTACGTGGGATGTTGTCATTCTCGATCCGCCGGCATTCGCGAAGACGAAAAGCGCCGTGCCGGGCGCTTGCCGAGGCTACAAGGATATTAACCTTCACGGACTTAAGCTTGTTAATGAAGGCGGGTATTTGGTGACAGCGAGCTGCTCCTACCATATGCGGCCGGATCTGTTCCTGGAGACGATCCAGGAGGCGGCATCCGACGCTGGTAAGCTGCTAAGACTGGTAGAGTGGCGGGCAGCGGGCAAAGACCATCCGCAGCTTCTCGGTGTGAGCGAGGGCCATTATTTGAAATTTGCGGTTTTTGAGGTTCGGAGCAAATAAAATTTTGATTTAGTTCGGCTGTCGAGATTGTCTCGGCAGCTTTTTTTATATGTGGGATGCGATCGGCTGCGCGTCTTGGTTCATGCTGCCATGCTTGATTCCATTTACCCTGAGGGTAAATGGACAGAATCTGCACAAAGTCATCCTGAACTCAAGACGCTCCGCTCCTCTAAATGCCGCAAAACCAGCCAATAAATCAAAGAAAAACAAAATAAATTCACAAACAAGACGAACTCGTCAAACAAGAGGAACTCATCAAGCAAGTCTAACTCATCAAAAGAGTCGAACTCATCAGGCAAGGCGAACTCACAAACAAGTCGAACTAATCAACGAGATGAACTCATCAGGCAAGACGAACTCATCAAGTAGCAAAATGAACTCATCAAACGAGAAAGAGCGATAGGCATTCACAACCAATCAAATGCATAACGCCCAGTGACACAATACCGTCTAACAAAACTCATATGCAGCGAACTTTGATACATTGTTTAGTGAAGGAAGTTCGTTAAAGGGAGCCGCTTCACCAATCAAAATGTAAAAATACATGTTGTTCGCCGGAATTTCGGCGATTTACTGCTTCAAAATGTAAAAGTGCAGGTTGATTGGCTCAAAAAGCCCCAAATAGACGAAATGGAGTGATCTCAAATGTACTTTTGCATTTTGAGGGCTGTTTTGGCTGATTTTTGGGGTTTCAAAATGCACTTTTGCATTTTGTTCACTTTCTTAGCCGTTGGATAAGTGTTAGGGGTTACTCATGTCAACAACTGTTGGAGTGAGGAAGTAGGGAGTTGCTCAGTTACCCTATGTGCTAGTGCAGCAGGAGGGTTAAATAGGGAGTGTGAATGCTTTTTGAAGTGGGAAAGGATAGTGCAGGTATGTGAGAGTAAGTGCCTTTATGCAGCGGAAAGGATAGTGCAGGGTATTTACTTGTGTTAGAGAAGAAGAGTAGGCTGATGTTGGTCTAGGAGCTAGTCAACCCTGGTTCTGTTATTGTTTCGCCATTTAGCGTGGTGTATTAGTTTCAAGCCTGTCGTCGTTTGGGAGGTGGAGGCAGGCTGGTGTAGAAAGTAAGTAAAAAGCTCTTTTTGTATGTGCCCTCGAAGGTTTCTTTCGCTATAAATCCGACAAAAGAAATAAACCCAAGGGGAATTATTGGTTAACCCGAAATATTTAATAATAGCACAGAACAAATTTCGAAAGCAATCTTTTTTTGAAAAAAGTATTGATTTTTATCTGGGAATGGGATATCCTTCTAATTGAGCAAAGGAAATGAGCGGAAAGGAGGCAACAACGATGGAAATGATGAGCATGAAGATGATGATGACGATGTGCATGGAAGAAATGATGTGCAAGATGAACAACATGAAAATGATGATGGACGGCATGATGGAAATGAAGCAAATGGACATGATGGGTATGGACATGGATCAAATGATGGCTAACATGCAGCAATGCGACGAAATGATGACGATGATGATGGGCATGATGCGTGAAATGAAACAAACCGCTATGTAATTAGCCCCCACGGCCTACATAACGGTTTTATAGAAATGGATGATGTCCGGCAAAGCGGTCGACCGCATGCGGGATTTTTTTATTTTTGCAGATTACTATTGAAAACCTCACTAGGCCAAAAAGCGAAGCAGGATGGACCTGCATTTACGCTTGCTGCTTCAGCAAATTGCTAAGCTCCAGCCGTTTCAGCTTCAGCGCCCATACTTCCTCTTTCAGCGAATGAATTTCTACGGCGTCATTCGTGCCTCTCAATTGGTTGTACAGCTCCAGCATTTTTGCATTAATACGGTCGAACTGCCGCCAAAGCTCCTCAGCCTTTACGTTCATTACGAGCTCTTTCGTCTGCTGCTCGGATTGCTTAAGCACTTCTATGATTTCACGCTGCCACTCGGCATCGCCAATTTGTCTAGCATAATTTAACAGGTCCAGGTGGTCATCGACCCATTGCTTTACGATTGCTGTTGTCGAGCGCATCTTCCGCATCCCCATTCTGTTTATCTATTTACCAAGTATTATACTCGGAATATTTGGAATTTCAATAGGGTATGATCCGATTTCGAAAAAATATTCCAGAACATACGTTTGTTCTCGAAGTGAAAAAAAGCCGCTAATATGATACTATAGTAGATTATGAGAATGTAACGGGAGGTGGCGGACTTGGCGCTTCGATTCGTGCTGGGCCGATCCGGTTCGGGAAAAACAACCTATTGTCTCGAAGAAATTCGCGGCAGGCTGCGGAAGGAGCCCAAGGGCTCGCCGCTTATTATGCTTGTGCCAGAGCAAGCGACCTTTCAGACGGAATATTCACTGTTGAAAGAAAGCGGCCTTGACGGCGCAGTGCGTGCACAGGCATTGAGCTTCAGAAGGCTTGCGTTCCGGGTCATGCAAGAGACGGGCGGTACGGCGCTTGTACCCATCGGCGACACAGGCAAGCATATGCTGCTGTACAAAATCGTTCATCGGCTCGGCAATGATCTGGAGCTGTTCCAAAGCGGCGCCGGTCAGCCGGGCTTTATCGAGCGTCTGGGCGAGCTGTTAACCGAATGGAAGCGTTACGGAATCGATGCTGACAGCGTCGACGGAGCGTTGTCGGATCAAGGCTCGCAGTTGGCAGAGTCTTCATTGCTGCGGCGCAAGCTGCATGATCTGCAGTTAGTATATGGACAGTTAGAGCGGGAATTGACGGGGTTGTATATCGATTCCGAGGATTATTTAACGAGGCTGACTGAGGGTTATGCTTCGGCTTCCGCTATGCGGGGAGCAGAGCTTTGGATCGACGGCTTCCACGGCTTTACGCCAAAAGAATACGAGGCGCTTGGCGCATTGATCGCCAGCTCGGCTGAAGTGACGGTCGCGCTAACGCTGAATCGGGCTTATGCGGAAGGGGAAAAGCCGCATGAGCTGGAGCTGTTCCATCCTACTGCGGATACATACGGCAAATTGCTGGCGCTTGCCTCGCAAGCCGGTGTAGAAGTGCTAGAGCCAATTGTGCTTGGCGAATCATCCATACATACCCGATACGCCGATAGCCCGATGATGGCCCATTTAGAGCGGCATTATGGCAATCGGGTGCCGATGCTTTTGCCTGATCCGAGCTTGCTGGAGGCCGAAAATCCAGCCTGCGGCTTGTCGCTGCATGCAGCAGCCAACCGCCGTGCTGAGGTTGAAGCCGTTGCACGTGATATCGTCCGGCGAGCAAGAGAGGAAGGGCTCCGCTGGCGGGATATGGCTGTAATGGTACGGAACGCTGCCGATTATAACGACTACATCGAGGCGGCATTCCGCGATTATGAGATTCCGTATTTCCTCGATCAGAAAGAATCTGCCGTCCATCATCCGCTCGTCGAATTTATCCGCTCTGCATTGGAGACGGTGCTGCATGGCTGGCATTACGAAGCGGTGTTCCGCTGCATCAAGACGGAGCTGCTGTTTCCATTTGACGGCAGCATGACGCGGGAGCGGTTCGACCTGCTGGAAAATTACGTGCTGGCAGCGGGAATCGACGGCTGGAAGTGGCAGGACCGGAAAAGCTGGCGGCCGATTATGGTTCAATCGCTGGAGGAAGAAGCGGCTGCCGAGCCTAGCGCCAGAGCGGCGCGAGAGCTGGAAGCTGTAATGGAAGCGCGCGAAGCGATTGTGCCGCCGCTGCGGCGATTCGGCAATGCGCTGAAGCAGGCGCCGGATGTGAGGACGATGTGCGAGGCGCTTTACCGGCTGCTTGACCATAGCGATGCCGCCGACCGGTTGGAGCGATGGAGCCGGGAGGATGCAGCAGCAGGCAGGACACAGCGTTCCCGCGCTCATCGCCAGCTTTGGGACGGCGTGATGCAGCTGCTGGACCAGCTTGTTGAGATGGCGGGCAGCGAAGCGATGCCGCCTGAGCTTTTTGCCGGCATGGTGGAGACGGGACTTGAGAGCTTGAAGCTGTCTGCTGTTCCTCCGGCAATCGACCAGACGCTGGTGGGCAGCATGGACCGGACAAGGTCCGGCGACGTCAAGGTATGCTATGTACTAGGCGCGAACGACGGCGTGATGCCGAAGCGCATTCAGGAGGACGGCATCCTGACGGAGCAGGAGCGGGAGCGCCTTGCGGACGAAGGACTGACGATGGCTCCTGGCGTAAGGAGAAGGCTGCTGGACGAGCGGTTTATCATTTATAACGCGTTGACGACGCCAAGCTCTCATTTGTGGATCAGCTGGGCGCAAGCCGATGAAGAGGGCAAAAGCCTGCTTCCGTCCGAAGTGATCCGTCAGGTCAAGCAGCTTTTTCCCGGCATTCCGGTGGGTGAGGCGAATGGAGAGCCGACGCCGGGTATGGCGGAGAAGGAGCAGCGGAGCTACATTGCGCATCCTAACCGGACGATTTCCCATCTTATTACTGAGCTTCGGGCTTGGCGGCAGGGAGCCGATATTGCGCCGTTCTGGTGGGATTTGTACAACTGGTATGCGATCCGCCCGCAATGGCAGGACAAGCTGTCACTGCTTGCGGCTTCGCTTGGATTTTCCAATCAAGAGGAGGCTCTTACCGTCGATACGGCGAGAGAGCTGTACGGTGAGCATTTGAAGGCAAGCGTGTCGAGAATGGAGCGTTTCGTCTCCTGTCCGTTCCAGCACTTCGCCATTCACGGCCTCAAATTGCGCGAGAGGCAGCAGTACCGGCTGGAGGCCCCAGATATGGGCCAGCTGTTCCACGCGGCGCTCAGTCGACTGGCTGGCGGTCTTGGAACACGCTTTGGTTCGATGGCGGAGTCGGATATTCGTGCGGAAGCGGCGAAGACAGTCGATGAGCTTGCACCGCGGCTGCAATCGCAAATCTTGCTTAGCAGCGGACGCTTCCAATACATTGCCCGCAAGCTGAAAGAAATCGTTGCGCAAGCTGCTGTCATGTTAAGCGAGCATGCTAGACGAGCACAATTCCAGCCAGTAGGGCTAGAGGTTGATTTTGGTCCGGACGGCACGCTTCCATCGCTCGTTATTCCGCTTGCGGACGGCCGCTCGATGGAAATTATCGGCCGGATTGACCGGGTTGATGCGGCCGAGACGGAGCAGGGTCTGCTGCTTCGGGTGCTCGACTACAAATCGAGCGCGACGCAGCTGCGGCTGGAAGAGGTGGCGCACGGGCTGTCGCTTCAAATGCTCACTTATTTGGACGTGTTGATTACGCATGCCTCGGAATGGCTGGGCCAGCCGGCTTCACCTGCCGGGGTGCTGTATTTCCACGTACATAATCCGCTTCTGGCTGTCTCTAACGGCATCAGTGGTGCGGAAGTGAACGCCAAGCTGCTGAAGCGTTTCAAGCTGCGCGGGCTGGTGACGGCTGAAGCGGAAACGGTCCGGCTTATGGACGACCAGCTGGAAACCGGGTATTCGGAATTGCTGCCCGTTGCGCTGAAACGGGACGGCGGGTTTTACAGCAGCTCTTCGGTCGTTACCGATGGCCAGTGGGATGTGCTGAGGAGCTCGGTCAGACGCACAATCGCAAGAATCGGAACAGATATCGGCTGCGGCAAAGTGTCAATTGAGCCTTATCGGCTGGGAACGAAATCCCCTTGCCAATATTGCGATTACAAGCCGGTATGCCATTTTGATCCGTTATTTGACGGCAATTCTTATGTGAAGCTGAACAAGCCAGCCGGAGAGGAAGTTTGGCGGCAGCTGGAAGGGAAGGAGGACGAGCATGGAGAGAACGATTGATATGCCGGCAAAACCGGAGAACAGCACATGGACGGATGACCAATGGCAGGCGATCGTAACGGAAGGCTCGGACGTCCTTGTCGCAGCTGCCGCCGGCTCTGGGAAGACGGCAGTGCTTGTCGAGCGGATCATTCGGAAGATCTCCTCCTCGTCCGACGTGGACCGGCTGCTCGTTGCTACCTTTACGAAAGCGGCCGCGGCGGAAATGAAAGACCGGATTCGCCTGGCGCTGGAGAAAGAACTGGAGCGGCAGCCGCAATCCGAGCATTTGCGCCGTCAGCTTGCGCTTATGAACCGCGCGTCAATAACGACACTCCATTCCTTCTGTCTAGACGTAATTAGACGGTACTATCCGCTGATTGGTCTTGATCCCGGCTTCCGCATCGCGAATGAAACGGAAAGCGAGCTGATGCGGATCGATGTTCTTGATCAGCTGTTTGAGGATAAGTATGAAGGCGCCGGCGATGGTGGCGCGTTTCTGCGTCTTGCCGATCGATTCGGCGGCGAGCGCGGCGATGAGCCGTTATACCGGCTTGTCCAGCAGCTGTATGATTTTGCGCAAAGCCACCCTTGGCCTGCCCATTGGCTGCGACTGATGGCGGCCAGCTTTGATGTGAGCGGAATTGATGCGCTAAGGGGAAGCGAGTGGATTGCCAGCTTGCGGCTTGATGTCGAGCTAACGCTTGCGGGTGCTGAGTCGCAGCTGCTGCAGGCGCTGGAGCTTACGAAAGCGCCTGCTGGTCCCTCGCCTTACGCGGTAACATTTGAGGATGATCTGCAGCTCGTGTCGGGCTTGCTGGAGACAGTGCGGTCGTCGGATTGGGAGCAATGGTTTGAGCCGTTTCAGGCGGTTGCCTTCGGGAAGTTGAAGGCGATGCGCGGCGATGATTATGATAAATCGCTGCAGGAGCAGGCGAAGGAGCTCCGTGAGCAGGCCAAGAAGCTGGTTGGCTCATTGGCGGACGAGCTGTTTGGCCGTTCGGCAGAGCAATTTGCGGCAGAGCTGCAGGAGCTGGCGCCGTTAATGAGCGCGCTGGCGGAACTGGTCATTGATTTTGGCATCCGCTACGAGTCGGCAAAGCGCGAGAAGGGCCTGCTTGATTTTGGCGATCTGGAGCATTACTGCCTGCGCATTTTGCGCGATCCGGCATCGACGCCGGAGCAAGCCGTGCCTTCCGCTGCTGCGCTGGAATATCAGCGGCAATTCGATGAAATATTGCTGGATGAATATCAGGATACGAATATGGTTCAGGAAGCGATCGTCTCCTTGATCGCTAATCCCGAAACCGGCAACCGCTTCATGGTTGGCGACGTGAAACAGAGCATCTACCGGTTCCGGCTGGCCGAGCCGGGACTGTTCATGCACAAGTACCGGACTTACGGCACGGGCGGCAGTCACGGTCTGCGCATCGATCTGGCCCGCAATTTCCGCAGCCGGCAAGAGGTTGTTGACGGCGTCAATGACGTTTTCAGAGCCATTATGCGTGAGTCGGTGGCAGAGATGGATTATGACGAGCGGGCAGAGCTGGTGTGTGGCGCTTCCTATCCTGAGCCTGCAAGGAAAGACAGCTTCGAGGTGGAGCTTGCTGTTATCGACAAATCCTCCTCTATGCCCGACAGCGAATTTGAAGAGCCGGCAGCAGATGAGGAGGGGGATGCCGAAGGCGAAGGCGAAAACCGGCAGGATTCGGCGGCCGATCTGCAGACAGCGCAGCTCGAGGCCCGCTGGATTGCACAGCGAATTCGTTCCCTGCTGGACGAAGGCTTCCGGGTCTATGACGGAAAGAGACGGGAGAGTCGACCGCTGCAATGGCGTGATATCGTTATTCTTCTTCGTGCAACGCAGCAATGGGCGCCGATTATGATCGAAGAGCTGCAGGCGGCCGGTATTCCGGCTTATGCCGAGCTCAGCAGCGGTTATTTCGACGCAACGGAGGTCGAGACGATTCTGTCGCTATTGAGGGTCATTGACAACCCCTATCAGGATATTCCCCTTGCAGGCACGCTTCGCTCACCGCTGTTTGGCTTGAATGCGGAAGAGCTGGCACTCATACGGATCAGCGGCGGACGCGCCTCCTATTACGACGCGGTACAGCAAGCGACAGCGGATATGAGGCTGCCGGAAGAGACGAGGCGCAAGCTGATGCTCTTCCTGGAGCGGCTGGAACGGTGGCGCGGCGAAGCCCGGCAGGGAGCGTTGGCCGATCTGATCGCCAGCATCTACCAAACGACCGGCTATTCCGATTTCGTTGCCGGACTTCCTGGTGGAGCCCAGCGGCAAGCCAATCTGCGGGCGCTTTATGACCGGGCACGGCAGTATGAGGCGACATCCTTCCGCGGCTTGTTCCGCTTCCTGAGGTTTATCGAGCGGATGCGCGACAGCGGCGGCGATCTCGGTACGGCAAGAGCGCTGGGCGAGCAAGAGGATGTTGTACGGATCATGTCGATTCATAAAAGCAAAGGGCTGGAGTTCCCGGTCGTATTTGCTGCGGGGCTGGGCAAAGGCTTTAATCAGCAGGACTTGCGGGCCGCTTTTCTGAAGCATAAGCAGCTCGGCTTTGGTCCCAAATTTATCGATCCTGATCTGAGGATCAGCTACCCGACCTTGCCTTATCTCGCTATACGGCGGCGTATGAAGCTGGAAATGCTGGCGGAGGAGATGCGGATTCTATATGTCGCATTGACCCGGCCTAAGGAAAAAATGTTCCTTGTCGGAACGGTGGCGGATGCGGCAACGAAACTGCGCCGCTGGGAAGCGGCGACCGATGCTGCAGGCCGTATGACGGATTTCCGCATAGCAGCAGTGACCACTTATCTTGACTGGCTTGGTCCCCTCGCGTCTGCAAGGTTCGAACGGCTGGATGAAGCGGATCAGCAAAGTAGGGCTGGACAAACCGAATCCGGCCAAGTCCATGCCTTTCAATGGCGGGCCGGCGTGCTGGAAGCTTCGATGTTCGGCATCGAAGCGGCGGCAGGTACCGAGCCGGGGGATGTTTGGGGGGACAGCCGCGAGTCCACCTTGCAAGGCGTCACTTCTCTTGCGCAGCTTGATGGAATCCAGCAGGACGAAGAGCTTCGGCGCAGGCTGGAATGGTCCTATCCGTATGCGGCTACTGCGGGCATTCCGGCAAAAACCTCAGTTACAGAAATGAAACGGCTTCATGCGGAAGCGCTGGAATCGATGGAGGAGAGTGCCTTTACTGCAGGTCTGCTGCCCCAGTCGCCGCTGCCTGCGGCAGATAAATCCGAGAAGTCAGCTGGCGGCAGCAGCGGAACGTTCCGGCTTCGCCGGCCCCGGTTCATGGAGGAAGAGAAGCTTACCGCAGCGGAAAAAGGAACGGTCAGCCATTTGCTGATGCAGCATATTCCGCTTCAGAGCGGAACGGTGGACGAGGCGCTGCTGGCCGAGACGATTGCATCCATGAAAGATCGCAAGCTGCTCACCTCGCATCAAGCGGAAACGATTGATCTGAAGGCAGTCGCTGCGTTTTTTGCAGGCCCGCTCGGACAGCGGCTGCTTGCTGCACAATGGGTGCAGCGCGAAGTTCCGTTCAGCTGCATGCTGCCGGCAAGCCGGGTTTATCCGGGTGCCGCCGGGGCAGAGCAGGAGCCGATTCTCATTCAAGGTGTTATCGACTGCTTGTTTGAAGACGAAGCGGGACTGGTGCTGCTCGATTATAAAACCGACCGGATCTACATGAAGGAATGGGAGCGGGCTGCCGAGCGGCACCGCTTCCAGCTGGAGCTGTACGCCGAAGCAATCAGTGCCGTTTTGAAGCGGCCCATTGCGGAATGCCATGTTTTCTTTTTCGATGGGGGACAGTCGGTCAAACTTTAATACGATGAAGGCGGGGAATAAAGACCATGGAAGAACAAGCAGCGGGGAAACGATCCCTCGCGCTGCCAATTACGCTAGTGCTTCTTGTGTTCAGCTTGATTGGCAACGTATTTTTCTACTCGCAGTATTTGCAAGGCAAGCAGGATACGCGCTACCGTACCGGACAGCATATCATTGAAACGGCAGTGCTGACGAAGGTACAGTATGAGACGCTGCTGAATGAAGCAAACCGTTTGCTGGAGCTGAATGAGCTTGGCGTGCTTCCAGGAGCAAGCGCGGGGAAAGGCGATTTGACGACGATCCGGAGCACCGCGGATTCGGCTTTTATTGCTGAAGCTTACCTGCTCAAGGGTAAGAAGCCAGACTTAGAACGCGTCGATTCCTATTTTCAGCGGATTCGCCAGTCGCTCGATGAGCTGGAGCATCTCAAGCAGCCGATGACCGAGCAGCAGATCACTGAGCTGACTAAGATCAAAGAAGCTCTGAGCGCGCAATATGAAATCATTCAAAAGTTTAACTTCGATGCAGCGGAGACCCGCATTTCGACTATACAAGTTGCAAGCGGCATTGACTGGCTGGAGCTTGCTGATCAGCTTGAAGCGAGCATAGTAAGCCAGTAGCGGCTGTCAAAATGCAGTCGGACGCCCAGTGCTGCAAACGATGCAGCAGATAGGAACATCGTTTATTTCGTATCGTTTGATTGAACGCTCATGCAGGCCGGCTTAGGAACAGCCGCAGTCAGCCGGCTTGATGCAGCGGGACGAGTCCATTATAATAATGAAAACAGGACATAATAACGGAGGAGGAAGCGGCAATTATGGATTGCATTTTTTGCAAAATTATTGAAGGTTCGATCCCGTCGACCAAAGTGTATGAGACTGAAACCGTACTGGCGTTTAAAGATATCCAGCCTGCGGCCCCCGTACATACATTAATCATTCCGAAAAAGCATATTCCGACGATGAATGACGTAACGGCGGAAGACGGACCGGTCATTGCGGAACTGTTCGCGGCAGCAAGAGAAATCGCCAAGCAGGAAGGGATTGACGAGGCGGGATACCGGCTGATCAACAACGTGAACAGCGATGGCGGCCAGGTCGTTTATCACCTGCACGTCCACCTTTTGGGCGGCGAAAAACTTGGTGCGCTGCTGCCTTAATAACGTAAGTTGACCTGCCATTTGTTTTGACATATAATGAAATTTGATAAACCGTGTTTAATGCTCTGGACGGTCTGTTTCGGAGGGAGGGAAAACTGGTGTCTGAAACTAAAGTTCGCAAAAACGAAACTATCGATGCTGCGCTTCGCCGCTTTAAACGTTCCATCGCAAAAGATGGTGTTTTGGCTGAGGTGAAAAAACGCAAGCATTATGAAAAGCCAAGTGTAAAGCGCAAGAAAAAGTCCGAGGCTGCGCGTAAGAGAAAGTTTTAGGAGGATCTATTTATAATGAACCTGAGCGAACGATTGAACGACGATATGAAAACAGCCATGAAAAATCAGGACAAGTTCAGACTGACCACGATTCGTATGATTCGCGCGTCGATCAAAAACTTGGAGATTGATTTGAAACGTCCTGTTGAGGATGTTGAAGTGCTGGAAATTCTGGGTCGTGAGGTCAAACAACGTAAAGATTCCCTCCAAGAATTTAGCAAAGCCGGCCGTGATGATCTGGTTACAGATCTTCTCGCAGAAATTGAAATTATTAGTCAATACCTTCCCGTTCAGTTGACCGAAGAAGAGATAAAAGCAATTGTACAGCAGACCATCCAGGAACTCGGTGCTTCTTCTAAAGCCGAGATGGGAAAAGTTATGGGTGCACTTTTGCCAAAAACGAAAGGGCGCGCTGACGGTAAACTAGTAAATCAATATGTACAACAATTTCTGCAATAACATATGCATATGTTCGGACGAAAACACCCCTTTACGGGGTGTTTTTTTGCTATTTCCGCCGAAAATGAAACGAAATGGCCATATTTGCGTATTAGGGTATAATGAAAAGAAAAAGGGAGGAGCCTTATTTGCAGATGATAAGGTGGCGCAAACGAGTAGCCGCATTCATCCCGATGCTGATGCTGGCAGCGTTGATGCTTACTGCGGCAGGCAGTCTGATTGTTGTTCCCTCGCAGGCGAAAGCCGAGACCACAGCCGATATCGGCACCGCCGTCTACGTCGTTCCAGTGAAGCAGACTGTAGAATCCGGCTTGAAAGCGTTCTTAGAACGGGCTTACAAGGAAGCAGAGGAAGCAAAAGCCGAACGGGTTATTCTGGTTATTAATACGTTTGGCGGAAAGGTTACAAGCGCGGAGGAAATTGGCGAGCTTATCCGCAAGAGCAGCGTTCCCACTACAGCTTACGTAGAAAGCAAGGCTGTATCAGCGGGAACCTACATTGCACTAAATGCGGACAGCATCATTATGGAGCCGCACAGCATGATTGGCTCTGCGTCTGTTGTGAACGGCTCAGGCGACCTGATTCAGAATCCGAAGATCATTTCGCACTGGGTGAGCGCAATGAGTGAAGCGGCGAAGATGAACGGACGCAATCCGGACGTCGCAGCGGCGATGGTTGATCCCGATATTGTGCTGAAGCTGCCGGAAATCGGCCGTGACAAAGCGAAAGGGCAAATTCTTTCACTTTCAGCAGACGAAGCCGTTAAGCTCGGTTATGCGGAGCATCAGGCTGGCTCCGTCCAAGAATCAATAAAGCTGCTTGGACTGGACAATCGGAGAGTCGTTGATTTTGAGCCTTCGCTTGCCGAGAAAGTATCGCGATTTCTGGTTAATCCTTATGTCATGACCGCGCTGCTCGTATTGGGCATAGCGGGAGTAGCGTTAGAAATGATCATACCAGGCTTTGGAGCTCCGGGAATCGTAGGCATTTTATCATTCGGTTTATACTTCTTCGGTCACTACATTGCCGGGTTCGCCGGTATGGAATCGGTCGTTCTCTGTGTAGTGGGCTTCGCGTTTCTTGTGATTGAGGTATTTATTTCGAGCTTCGGCATATTGGGCATTCTCGGAAGCATCGCTCTCGTTGCAGGCGTCGTTACGGCTTCGCCGGATCCGATGAACGCGTTCATCTCACTTGTCGTAGCATTAGTGCTTGCAGTTATCATTTTGTATTTCGTAATCCGCAAATACAAAACGAAAGGCATTTGGAACAAATTTATTTTGCGCGAGAAGCTGACTACCGAGCAAGGTTATGTGTCGGCGGACAGCAAGACGGATTGGCTTGGGCAAGAGGGTATTGCCGTAACGCCGCTTAGACCGTCAGGTACAGCGCAGATCGGCGACCAGCGGATTGACGTTGTGACTGCGGGCGAGTTTATCGCATCCGGAAAACCGGTTAAAGTGGTCAAGGCGGAAGGAACATGGGTTGTTGTAAAAGAAGTATTAGAATAAAGCATTCTAGAAAATAGAAAAACGGAGGGTTATCGCTTATGGGATTGGATCCAATTGTAATGGTATTAATTATTGCGGTTGCAGCGATCGTCATTTTATCAGTATTTTTCAGCTTTTTCCCGGTTATGCTCTGGGTGTCGGCGATCGCTTCCGGCGTTCGCGTCGGCATTATTACGCTCGTCGCGATGCGTTTGCGGCGCGTCGTTCCAAGCCGTATCGTCAATCCGTTGATCAAGGCAACAAAAGCGGGACTTGGCCTTAATATTAATCAGTTAGAGAGTCACTTCCTGGCCGGCGGCAACGTTGACCGAGTCGTCAACGCACTGATCGCGGCACAGCGTGCCAACATTCCGCTCGTATTCGAACGTGCGGCGGCAATCGATCTTGCAGGCCGTGACGTGCTTCAAGCGGTACAAATGAGCGTTAACCCGCGTGTCATCGAGACACCAACTGTCGCAGCTGTAGCGAAAGACGGTATTGAAGTAAAAGTTAAAGCGCGTGTAACGGTACGTGCCAACATTGAAAGACTGGTCGGCGGCGCCGGCGAAGAAACGATTATCGCCCGTGTCGGCGAAGGTATTGTAACGACAGTAGGTTCGGCAAATTCGCATAAAGACGTTTTGGAAAATCCGGACCTCATCTCGCGTACGGTGCTTGGCAAAGGTCTTGACGCTGGAACTGCGTTTGAAATTCTGTCGATCGATATTGCGGACGTAGACGTAGGCAAAAACATCGGCGCACATCTCCAAACGGAGCAAGCGGAAGCCGACAAGCGGATTGCCCAGGCGAAGGCTGAGGAACGCCGCGCAATGGCTGTCGCGCAAGAGCAGGAAATGAAGGCCCGCGTCGTTGAGATGCGCGCTAAGGTTGTAGAGTCGGAATCGCAAGTTCCGCTTGCTATGGCTGATGCTCTTAAAAACGGAAAAATCGGCGTAATGGATTATATGAACTTGAAAAATATCGAAGCTGATACGCAAATGCGGAGCTCGATCGGCAAGCCGGAATCGGCGTCCAACGATCCGAAAAATGAAAACTAAGGAGCTCTGGCATTGTAAAGCTAACTAATTTCATGCCAGGTTTCCGAGGCTTCATTTTGGAGGTGAAGACAGCTTGAAACTGATTGAGTTTTTACTAAACAACATTTACTTTGTCGTCATCATTGGCGGGGTGCTGTTCTCGATCTTCCGGAAGGTTGGAGGGTCGGCCCGCAGCGGCAATCCGGCAATGCCTACTTTCGGCGGCGGCAGAGGAGGCGAGCCCCCCCGCAGGACAGAGGAGTATGAGGAAGAGGAGCAGCCGCAGTGGATAGATGGGCGTTACGCCTCTTTTCCCGAGCCAGAACCTGCACCTGCACCTGAGCCTCCTAAGCCGGTCATTATCCGTCAGCAGGAACGGGCTGAGAACGCCCCTGCGGGCGCTCAGCGTCCTCGTTCACCATTCCCTTCGCCTACTGCGGCTCAGGGCGGTGGAGCCTCACAGCGGCCTGCTAAGGCTTCCTTGAGCGCGCTGTCTGAAACCGACGAGCTTAAGAAAGCGATTATCTGGTCGGAAATACTTGGTCCGCCAAGGTCGAAGCGGCCATTTGGCAAATAAAATGAAGAAGCGTCAGTACGCGCAACCTTGCGCCGTGCTGACGCTTTTTTCATATTTGCCGCCTGCCCCGCATATTTTGAAAGGTAACAAGGTTTGCAGACACTGCAGCAAGGGGGCAAAAGACTGACTATGGGCCGTATTAACCGTAGATTGCGCAAGTGGACCGCGGATGTATTGGATTTGCCCCAGGATGTCGTATACGACCTGCCGCGGCTCACGATGATCGGTGACCGCCAGCTGTACATTGAGAATCATCGCGGCGTCATTCATTTCTCAAGCGAGAAGCTGAAGCTTGCACTCAGCAAGGGGGAGCTTGAGGTGACCGGGACGTCGCTCGTCATACGCACGATTTGGACGGAAGAAGTGTTTATCGAAGGCACAATTAAAAGTATCGAGGTAAGAGAATAGGAGGGGTTCGAATGGACGGGCAATGGCTGCAGTGGATTAGAGGTATGGTGACGGTTCAAATCCGGGGCGGACAGCCGGAGCAGTTGGTTAACCGGGCGCTGGAGGGAGGGCTGCAGCTGTCGTCCATCCAGTGGACAAGCACGGACAGGCTGCAATTTGAGCTGTCGGTCAACGACTTCTTCCGTTTGCGCAAGTATTTGAAAAAGACGGGCTGCCGCGTGCATGTGACAAGAAGATCAGGTCTGCCGTTCTGGCTCGTTAAAATGCAGAAAAGAAAGCTGTTCGCGGCCGGTATTCTTCTCTTCTTCGTCGGCGTCTACTTGCTCTCGTCGCTTGTATGGTCGGTAGAGGTGAAAGGAAATATGAAGCTGACCGATGAGCAAATATTTGCCGCTGCTAAGCAGGAAGGGCTGTATCCGATGCAATGGACGTTCCGGCTGCAGGATGCCGGCTTGTTGTCCAAGCGTCTGGTGAACAAGCTGCCTGGAGCGACGTGGATCGGCGTTGAACGAAAGGGAACCAAGGTCATCATTCAAGTCGTGGAGACGACTGAGCCGGACAAGCAGGAGCTGCAAAATCCAAGGCATCTGGTCGCATCCGCCGACGCTGTTGTCACGGAAATCTATACCGAGAAAGGCCGGGCGGTCGTTAAGAAAAATATGAAGGTCCGGGAAGGACAGACGTTAATCTCCGGCACAATTGGCGGAGGCGCTTATACACAGACCGTTGTAGCGAAGGGCTCAGTCCGCGGGCTGGTCTGGTACGAGTACGACATTGCATCGCCGCTGACGCAGCAGACTAAGGTCTATACCGGGGAGAAAAAGACCAAGTGGTATGCGATGATCGGCGGCAGAGCGCTGCAGGTCAGCGGCTTCGGGAGCAACCCGTTCGAGAAGTTCGAGACCGTCGTCTACGAGGAGCAGGCCGCATGGCGCAGCTGGCATCTTCCTCTCGGAAGAATGAAGAAAACGATCATGGAAGTGCGGGCAGAGGAGCGGGAGCTGACCGAAGATGAGGCGAAGAGCGCGGGAATGCTGCAAGCCAAAGCCAATGTCATGTTGAAAGCGGGCGCGGATGCGGTCATCCGGAACGAAATTGTTTTGCATGAAAAGACGGACAATGGTAAAGTTTATATGAAAGTTCATTTTGAGGTCGAGCAATCGATTGTGAAAGAAATGCCCCTAGTCCAGATGCAAGGAGAATGAGGTTGTTTGCAGAGTGAGACGAGAACAGTCAAAATTCCGCTCCTGAACGCAGCGGAGGGACTAGCGGTTTTTGGTCCCCAGGATAAGTTTTTGAAACTAGTGGAGCAGCAGATGGAGGCTTCCATTTCGTCGCGCGAAGCGGAAATCGTAATTTCCGGCGAGAAGCAAGAGGTGGATTCGCTGGAACAACTGTTCAACGTGCTGCTGCAGCTTTTCCGCGGCGGCTACAATCCTTCTGAACGCGATATCATGTATGCGCTTGATCTGGCCCGGACGATGCAGGCTGAAGAGCTGCTAGACTTGTTTAAGGCCGAAATTACGAGCACATTCAGAGGCAAGCCGATACGTGTTAAGACGATTGGACAGCGCCATTATGTGAAAACAATTAAGAAGCAGGATATCGTATTTGGTATCGGCCCTGCCGGAACAGGTAAAACCTATCTGGCCGTCGTGCTGGCGGTTGCTGCTTTGAAGGAAGGCTCCGTCAAGCGTATTATGCTGACGCGCCCTGCAGTCGAGGCGGGAGAAAATCTCGGTTTTCTGCCGGGAGATTTGCAAGAGAAAGTAGATCCATATCTGCGGCCTTTATACGATGCATTGCATGATGTGCTTGGCCCGGATCAAACGGCTAAAGCATTCGAACGCGGCACCATTGAGATCGCGCCGCTCGCCTATATGCGCGGACGGACGCTTGACGATTCTTTCATCATTCTGGATGAGGCTCAGAATACGACGCCCGAGCAGATGAAGATGTTTCTTACGCGTCTTGGTTTCGGCTCCAAAATGGTCATTACGGGCGACGTGACGCAAATCGATTTGCCGCGGGGCAAAAACTCCGGCTTAATCGAAGCGCAGCGCATTTTGCGAGACATCGAGGAAATCGGCTTTATCTTCTTCTCCGAGCAAGATGTCGTCCGCCATTCGCTAGTCCAGAAAATCATAGTCGCTTACAACTGGGACGCCGATAACAAAGCATAGAGAGGAATGTCCGCTCCATGAACCAGAACCAGAATCAGAATCAGGTCGGTAAACAGGGGAACTTGCAGTCGTTAAGAACTGCGGGGTGGAAGCAGAGCGCGGCGGTACGCCTCGTGCTCTTGTTTCTGTTTGTATTGCTGTTTTATTTCAGTTTAGCACCGCATGTCGTGCCTGAGACTTATAACATTCAAGAGGGAGCGGCCAGCGAGAAAGATATTCTCGCTCCGTTCCAAATCTCGGACAGCAAAGCGACGCTGCAAGCGCAAGAGGAAGCGGCGAATCGCATAGATTCAAGCTACTCGAACGTCGCTTTGCGCAGCGACCAGCTTCTGGACCAAATTTTGCTGCGGATTGAGCAGCTGAATTTGGACGACCAGGTAAGCCAGCAGAACAAAATCGACATCTACCGCAATGAAATTCCAGGGCGCTACGGCGAGTTCGTCGAAAACTTTGTCAAAAAGAACGCCGGTGGCGGCACCTATAACGATACGCTGCTGACCGAAATGGCGGAAGTCATTAAGGAGCAGGAGTACACGATCCCTGAAGAAACCTTTTACAAAATGCCTAGGCTCACATCCGAAGAGATAGCAGACATGAGAAGCGTTGGACAAGAAATCGTCCGCAAGCTGATGGGCGAGCAGCTCCGTGATGCGGAGACGGCTAGAACACGGGTTGCGGAGCTGGTAAACGGCAGCAAGCTGTCCGGCCGGACAAGCCGTGAAATTGTTCAGGAGCTGGCGCGGTTTGCGATTATGCCGAATCGTTTCATCGACAAGGAAGCGACGGAAGAGGCCAAAATCCAAGCGAAGAAAAATACGCCTCCGGTCATGATTCAGGAAGGCGATCTCATTGTAAAGCGCGGGCAAATCATCACACCTGAGGTGTATGAGCTGCTTAAGGATTCCTCGCTGCTGCATGACAAGCGCAATTACTGGCCGCAGCTTGGACTGCTGCTCATGTGTTTGATGCTCATTCTTGGCATTTATGCTTATCTGCATCAATCGGGCGGCAAGGACGGCTTGAAGCCGAAATACAACAACTCGCAGCTGTTTATGCTATGGCTCATTTATTTAATTAATATTTTAACGATGCAGGTCATTTCGCTGACTCAGACGCATGCGGCTCCGTATGCCGGATATTTGGCACCGGCAGCGCTCGGAACGATGCTGATTGCATTGCTGCTTGATATGCATCTTGCGCTAATCAGTTCTATTATTTTCTCGCTGATCGGCAGCGTTGTGCTGAATACGCAGCAAAATCAAATTTTTGATTTTAATTTCGGCTTTGTCTTTATCGTCGTGTCGATCGCCGCGATTTTTTCCATTCACCGTGCGAGCCAGCGGTCAACGATATTAAAGGCCGGTATTATGGTCAGCCTGTTCGGATCGGCTTCGGTGCTGGCTCTTATGTTTCTGAGCGAGCAGCTCGATCAAGGCCCGCTTATTTATTCACTGGCATTCGCCTTTGCGAGCGGACTGCTGACGGCAATTCTCGTAATTGGCCTTATGCCGTTTTTCGAGATTACGTTCGGCATTTTATCGGCATTGAAGCTGGTAGAGCTGTCGAACCCGAACCATCCGCTGCTGCGCAAGCTGCTGACGGAAACGCCGGGAACCTATCACCACAGCGTAATGGTCGGCAATTTATCAGAAGCTGCAGCAGAGTCGATTGGGGCGGACGGACTGTTATGCCGCGTAGGCTCGTTCTATCATGATATTGGCAAGACGAAACGGCCAAACTATTTTATCGAAAATCAGACGAATATCGAGAATCCGCATGATACGATTGATCCAAAGCTGAGCAAATCGATTATCGTCGCCCATGCCCGCGATGGCGTGGATATGCTCAAGGCGCATAACATACCGAAGCCGATTCGGGATATTGCGGAGCAGCATCACGGGACGACATCGCTGAAGTTCTTCTACATCAAAGCGTTGAAGCAAGCCGAGGAGCAGGGTGCCGAAGTTAATTTCACCGAGGATGATTTCCGTTATCCGGGACCGAAAGCGCAGTCGAAGGAAGCTGCTGTTGTCGGCTTGGCAGACTGTGTAGAGGCAGCTGTTCGCAGCTTGAGAAACCCAACGGTCGAGCAGGTGGAAGCGATGATTCAAAAAATTATTAAAAGCCGCGTTGACGACAATCAATACAATGAATGCGACTTGACGATGAAGGAACTGGACAAGATTGCGCACTCGCTGAAAGAAAGCGTAATCGGCATTTTCCACTCGCGTATTGAATATCCGGAAGATGTGAAACCAAAGGAGCGTATGGCATGAGCTTGCAACTCGACTGGAGCAATGAGCAGACTAAATTTGAAATTCCCGAGCAGTGGATTGAACGCTTGCAAGAGCTGTTAAAGCTTGCAGGCGAAGTTGAAGGAATGGAGGACGGCGAAGTAACGCTAACCTTCACCGACAATGAGCAAATCCATCAATTGAACCGCGAATACCGCGGAATTGACCGGCCGACGGACGTTCTGTCATTCGCTATGCAGGATGACGGAACGGACGAGCTGGACATTATTTTTGAGGTGGAGAGCGAAGACGAGCTTGATCCGATATCCGGCATGCTTGGCGACATCGTGATCTCGGTTGAGAAAGCGAAGGAGCAAAGCGAGGATTACGGTCATTCGCTGGAGCGTGAGATCGGGTTTTTGTTCGTACACGGTTTTCTTCATCTGATCGGCTACGATCATCAGGATGAGGAGAGCGAAGCGGAAATGACGGCCAAGCAGGAAGCCGTGCTTCAAAAAGCCGGCTTATCGCGATAATGCTCGCGAAGTTCATCCGCAGTTTAGGCTATGCATGGTCAGGGATACGGTTCGGCATCCGGACGCAGCGGCATGTGAGATTTCACTTGCTGACTGCGTCTGTCGTGTCCATTCTGGCGTCCTTTCTTTCGTTGACACGAATGGAATGGGCGGTGCTGCTTCTCACCTTCGCATTGGTTATTGCGGCTGAGCTTGTGAACACTGCGATTGAGCAGGCGGTCGACCTCGCCAGCCCCGGTCTGCATCCCGTCGCCAAGGCGGCAAAGGATGCGGCTGCCGGAGCTGTATTGGTAACGGCCGTGGCTGCTGTTATAATAGGGCTGCTCATTATTGGGCCGCCCTTATGGCATATATTGATGAAGTAGATGAGAGGAGAGCCGGAGAATGACATTGGCGTATGAAGGACTGTCCGAAGACTACAGCGCACTGCTGGCGGATGCGAGAGAAGCGATGGCGAGAGCCTACACGCCTTACTCGCAGTTTCAAGTCGGCGCAGCGCTGCTAGACGACCAAGGACGTATCCATTACGGCTGCAATATTGAGAATGCTGCATACGGGCCAACCAATTGTGCCGAGAGAACTGCGTTGTTCAGCGCAATTGCAGCCGGTCTTCGTCCCGGACAATTCAAGGCTATCGCAGTCATCGGGCGTACGGACGGGCCGATTGCGCCATGCGGCGTTTGCCGCCAGGTGCTCGTCGAGCTTTGTCCGCCGGACATGCCGGTTGTCATGGGCAATCTGCAGGGCGATTGGTCAATCGCCACAGTAGCAGAGCTGCTGCCGGGCGCATTTACGCCGGCTTCTCTGGAGACAGATTCAAAAGGGTTATGAAACGAAAGGGGCAATTAAGTTCACAATGAGTCAACCAACATCCCAAGGCCGTGACGGCGACAAACAGAAGTTCAAATCAGGCTTCGTAGCGATTATCGGCAGGCCCAACGTCGGCAAATCGACGTTAATGAATCACTTGATTGGGCAAAAGATCGCGATCATGTCCGACAAGCCGCAAACGACACGCAACAAAATTCATGGTGTATACACGACGAATGATTCGCAAATCGTCTTCCTCGACACGCCGGGCATTCATAAGCCGACCTCCAAGCTGGGCGACTATATGATGAAAACAGCGGAAAGCGCCTTGAAAGAAGTAGAGGCGGCTCTGTTTCTCGTTGACGTAGCGGAAGGAATCGGCGGCGGCGACCGTTTTATTATCGAGCAGCTGAAAAAGGTAAATACGCCTGTATTTCTTGTGATGAACAAAATCGACAAGGTCCAGCCTGAGCAGCTGCTGCCGATCATTACGCAATATAAAGATCTGTATCCGTTCGCGGAAATTATTCCGATTTCTGCGCTGAACGGCAGCAATGTGGAGACGCTGCTGGCGCAGCTGACGAAATATTTGCCAGAAGGGCCACAGTATTATCCTGCCGATCAAGTGACGGATCATCCGGAGCAATTCGTCGTAGCGGAGCTTGTACGCGAGAAGATTTTGCATATGACGCGTGAGGAAGTGCCGCATTCCATTGCTGTCGGCATCGAGGATATGCGTGTACAGGAGAATGGCGTAGTCTACATTGGCGCGGTTATTTTCGTCGAGCGTGATTCGCAAAAAGGGATCATTATCGGCAAAAAGGGCGCCTTGCTGAAGGAAGTCGGCAAGCAGGCCCGCAAAGATATCGAAGCGCTGCTCGGCTCCCGGACATTCCTTGAGCTTTGGGTTAAAGTGAAGAAGGACTGGCGCAACCAGGAACGTGTGCTGAAGGATTTCGGCTTCAGGCATGATTGATCATTTTGA
The DNA here is from genome assembly GCF_042883865.1 of Paenibacillus sp. NPDC058174. Taxonomy (NCBI): domain Bacteria; kingdom Bacillati; phylum Bacillota; class Bacilli; order Caryophanales; family Paenibacillaceae; genus Paenibacillus; species Paenibacillus sp. NPDC058174. The sequence continues at coordinate 1,586,249 of NZ_JBHVUY010000001.1, read as the reverse complement.
CGTAATTTGTAAAGCATAGCATTCGGCTAATTATCGCATCCTATTATCGTCTGGAGCTTCATTTCCGAGGCGGAAAGGGATGAATACGAATGCGAAATTTTTCGTGGAAGTATTTTACGTTGACCGGTGATGTGGAGTCTTATATGCTCTACAAGGAAATGGATCAGTTTGGCGATAACGGTCATCCGAATGATGTGCCTGATGACGCTGACGAGCTGGCCGTAGAGCTGGAGCAGCAGTCTGCACCATAAGGGTGACGCAGCAGCCGGCTGTAGCGGTTCAAGCATGGGGGAGAGCAAATGCTTTATCGCGTGGAAGGCATCGTAATCCGCAGCATGGATTACGGAGAAGGCAATAAAATCGTTACGCTGCTGACGAAAACAAACGGCAAAGCGGGTGTCCTCATCCGCGGCGCGAAAAAAGTGAAGAGCAGGCATGCTTCACTCGCGCAGCCGTTTACATACGGGGAATTTGTTTTTTTTCGAAAGAGCGGTTTAGGCACGTTGAATCATGGCGAGATTATCGAATCCCATCATCGATTGCGTGAACAGCTGGATTTGGCGGCATACGCCTCGTATGCCGCTGAACTAACCGATAAGGCGCTTCAGGAGGATGAATCCGGTTCTTTTCTGTTCGAGCAGTTTCATGCCGGCTTAACAGGTCTGGAGGAAGGCAAAGATCCGCAAATCATATCTCATTTGTATGAAATGCGGATATTGGAAGCGTCGGGATATGCGCCTGAGCTCGATTTTTGCGTGAATTGCGGCAATGAACAGGGGCCGATGCGTCTAAGTCCATATGCGGGAGGGGCGTTATGTCCGCGCTGTACGGGACAGGATCCCCATGCGCTTAAGGTTGGGGAAGGCGCCTATAAGCTGCTGAGATTGTTCCGGCGAATGGACTTGCGAAGATTAGGCGCTATACAGGTAAAGCCAGAGACAAAGCAGGAGCTGAAGAAAGCGATGCGTGCCTTAATGGATGCTCACTTGGGCATTCCGTTAAAGTCGAGGTCGTTTCTGGATCAGCTTGACAAATATAACCTATGAAAAAACGAACGTGCTCAGTCTGCAGACTGAGCACGTTTTATTTGGAATCGGTTATGATTATCCGTGTTGGTTTTGAGGAGAGATTACGGGAGGGAATAAGGACATGAACGCACAAGCGCAGCAAAGCCGGTTAGGCTTTGTCGTAGCCGGGCTTTTGCTCGGCATTCTGGTCGCTTCGATCGACAATACGATCGTTTCGACCGCTATGGCTACCATCGTTAGCGATCTGGGAGGCATGGACAAATTCGTATGGGTAACGTCAGCTTACCTCGTAACGGAAATGGCAGGCATGCCGATTTTCGGCAAGCTGTCGGATATGTACGGAAGGAAACGGTTTTTCGTATTTGGTATTGCGGTGTTCCTGCTTGGTTCGATATTGTGCGGAACGGCGGAGACGATTACACAGCTCAGCATTTACCGGGCGATTCAGGGCATTGGCGGCGGAGCGATGATGCCAATCGCTTTTACTATCGTATTTGATATTTTTCCGGCGGAAAAAAGAGGCAAAATGGGCGGATTGTTCGGAGCGGTATTCGGCACGTCCAGCTTGTTCGGACCGCTTGCCGGCGCTTATTTCACCGATCACTTGGACTGGCGCTGGATTTTTTACATCAACATCCCTGTCGGGATCGTAGCTCTGCTCTTTATTATTTTGTTCTACAAGGAATCGCATGAACATTCCAAGCAGCGGATCGACTGGTGGGGAGCTGCAACCTTGGTTGGCGCGATCGTCTGCCTCATGTTCGCACTGGAGCTTGGCGGCAATGAATATGCTTGGAATTCGGCACAAATTATCGGCTTGTTCGCCGGGTTTGCGGTATTGTTCCTTGCTTTCCTCTTCATCGAGTCGAAGGTAGAGGAGCCTATCATTTCTTTCGCTATGTTCCGGAAGCGGCTGTTCGCTGCTAGTACAAGTGCGGGATTGTTTTACGGGGCAGCTTTCATTACTGCAGCGCTGTATATCCCGATATTTGTTCAAGGCGTATTTGGCGGCACTGCGACAAGTTCCGGCTTGATGCTGCTGCCGATGACGCTGGGTTCAGTGTTTGCAGCTCAAGCGGGCGGTATTTTGGCGAATAAAATGCCTTACCGGAACGTTATGATTTTATCGGCCGTCATTTTTATTACCGGTGTCGCACTACTGTCGACGATTACACCGGATACGACGAAATTCGTATTGTCGATCTATATGCTCGTTACCGGCTTCGGCATCGGTTTCTCGTTCTCCGTTCTCGGCATGTCGTCGATCCATAGCTTCGATATGCGCCAGCGAGGCTCGGCCAATTCCACGATGGCATTCATCCGGTCATTGGGCATGACGGTAGGCATTACGATCTTCGGTATCATTCAGCGCAACAGCTTCTCAAGCGGCATGGCAGAATCCTTCAGCGGCGCAGGCACAACAGGTGCGCCTATGTCCGACAACGCCCGCCAGTTGCTTGCACCGGAGAGCAGAGCGGAGATTCCGAAGGAAGTCATGGATAAAATTATCGATGTGCTTTCGGGCTCCATATCGACGACTTTCTTATGGTCGATCGTTCCGGCTGCATTGGCTCTCGTCTGCGTATCCTTGATGGGCAAAGCTTCGATGAAGGATTTGATACAGCAAAATAGAAAACAGAAGCAGGATGCAAGCGGAGAGACAGCGGCTGAAGTACACGGCCACTAATTCGCCGTATTATATTTTCGTTTTCGTTTGACTTTGTCATTAAAATTATTTAATATATATGAATATGAATATCGGGCAATGATGGAGAAAGTAGCCAATCCGGCCGGCAAAAGAAGCGATTCGGGGATAGTGTGAGCCCGGACAGGTCGATTAGCGAAAAGGCACTCCGGAGTCATGTTGAACAAAGCGGATTTTCCCGCAGCACTGATAAGATGCTGCACAACAGGAAAATCAAGTAGGGTGGAACCGCGGGAGCTCACAGCTCTCGTCCCTATGTCTGGAAGCAGGCGTAGTGACGGGAGCTTTTTTGCGTCCATGCAACGCCTAGCATTATATGAAAAAGGAGCGGGGACGGTTATGAATTTTCAAGGTATGATATTGACGCTGCAGCAGTTTTGGGCAGAGCAGAACTGCATTCTCGTGCAGCCTTATGATGTGGAGAAAGGCGCGGGAACGATGAATCCGATGACGTTCCTGCGTTCAATTGGCCCTGAGCCGTGGAACGTAGCTTACGTAGAGCCTTCCCGCCGTCCGGCAGACGGACGTTACGGTGAGAACCCGAACCGGCTGTATCAGCATCACCAGTTCCAGGTTATTCTTAAGCCATCGCCGGATAACATTCAGGAGCTGTATCTGGAAAGCTTGAAGCGGCTCGGCATCGATGCCAAGCATCATGATATCCGCTTTGTTGAAGACAACTGGGAATCGCCGACACTGGGCGCTTGGGGTCTTGGCTGGGAAGTATGGCTTAACGGCATGGAAATTACGCAGTTTACGTACTTCCAGCAGGTTGGCGGCATTGACGCTAATCCGGTAGCGGTTGAAATTACGTACGGTATGGAGCGTCTTGCTTCTTATATTCAGGAGAAGGAAAACGTATTTGATCTGGAGTGGCTAGACGGCGTCACTTATGGCGACGTGTTCCTGCAGCCGGAATATGAGCATTCGAAATATACGTTCGAAACATCCGATGCTTCGATGCTGTTCTCGCTGTTTAATATGTACGAGGAAGAAGCGAAGAAGACGATTGCCAACAAGCTGGTATTCCCGGCTTATGACTATGTATTGAAATGCTCGCATGCATTCAATCTGCTTGATGCACGAGGCGCAATCAGCGTCACGGAGCGTACCGGCTACATTATGCGCGTCCGCAATTTGGCTCGCGCTTGTGCAGCAACCTACTTGGAAGAACGGGAAAGACTCGGCTTCCCGCTGCTGAAGAAAGGAGTGGAGCAAAATGGCTAAAGATTTATTGCTGGAGATCGGTCTGGAAGAAGTGCCTGCCCGTTTCGTACGCGGCGCAATGAACCAGCTTCAAGAGAAAATGGTTAAATGGCTGGCGGATTCCCGGATCGGCCATCAAGCCGTAGAAGTGTTCGCTACACCAAGACGTCTTGCCGTGCTCGTGCATGGTCTGGAAGAAAAGCAAGCTGACGTGAACGAGCAAGTGAAGGGTCCTTCTCGTAAAATCGCTTTGGACGATCAGGGGAATTGGAGCAAGGCCGCTTTGGGCTTTGCCAGAAGCCAAGGCGTAGAGCCGGAGCAGTTCTTCTTCCAAGAGCTTGCTGGTGTTGAATATGTCTATGCGAATAAAAGCAGCGTAGGTACGGAGACGGCTTCTGTCTTGCCGGAAGGCTTGACGACCCTCATAACCTCGATGTCTTTTCCGAAAAATATGCGTTGGGGCAATTACGAGCTGAAATTCGTCCGTCCGATCAAATGGATGATCGCGCTGTTCGGGCAAGATATCATTCCACTTGAGCTTGCTGGCGTAACAAGCGGCAATGTAACGCGCGGCCACCGTTTCCTTGGCGGCGAGACTGTCGTTAGCCAGCCTTCGGAATATAAAGAGCGTCTGCGTGAGCAGCATGTCATTGCTGATGTTGCGGAACGCGAAGCGCTGATCGTATCGCAAATCAAAGGGCTGGCGGAAGAGCAAGGCTGGGAAATTGCCATTAAAGAAGATTTGCTGGAGGAAGTGCTGTTCCTGGTCGAGTACCCGAATGTATTGTTCGGCAAATTCGATCCTTCCTTCCTGGACATTCCGCAGGAAGTGCTGATTACCTCCATGCGCGAGCATCAGCGTTATTTCCCGGTGCTTAATGCGGAAGGCCAGCTGCAGCCGTTCTTCGTAACGGTCCGCAACGGCGACCGCACATCAATTGAGCAGGTAGCCAAAGGCAATGAGAAGGTGCTGCGCGCCCGTCTGTCCGATGCGAAGTTCTTCTATCAAGAGGATCAGAAGCTGCCGATAGCAGATGCGCTCGCCAAGCTGGAAAATATCGTATACCACGAGGAGCTGGGAACGGTTGCGGATAAAGTGCGGCGCATCCGCGATACGGCCGACCGTATTGCAGGCCTGTTGAAGGCAGATGCCGACACCGCTGCATTCGTCAGCCGCGCTGCTGATATTTGCAAATTCGATCTTGTCACTCAAATGGTCTATGAATTTCCTGAGCTGCAAGGCATTATGGGCGAGGATTACGCGCTTAAAGCCGGCGAGAGCCAGACAGTTGCTCAAGCGATTAACGAGCACTATCAGCCACGCTTTGCCGGGGATCAAGCGCCAAGCAGCCTGACGGGAGCGATCGTTAGCTTGGCTGACAAGATCGACACCATTGTTGGCTGCTTCTCGATCGGCATTATTCCGACAGGCTCCCAAGATCCTTACGCGCTGCGCCGTCAAGCTGCAGGCATCGTTCAGATCATTCTGGCACAAGGCTTGAACCTGAAGCTGGAGGAGCTGTTCGAAGCCGCGCTTGCCGTACATCAAGCCCGCGGGATGAAACGAAGCGAGGAAGAAGTGCGTAAAGAATTAGGAGAGTTTTTTGCACTGCGTGTGAAAAACGTGTTGTCCGAGCAAAATGTACGATATGACGTAGTCGATGCGGTTATGGCATCGGGCTATGACGATCTTCGTCTGACTGTAGAAAGAGCTTCGCTGATTCAGTCATTGGCTGCTGGCGGGGAGCGTGCTGAATTCAAGCTGACGGTTGATGCATTCAACCGCGTATGCAATCTGGCTTCGAAAGCGGCAACCCGTTCCGTCAATCCGGCTCTGTTCGCGGAAAGTGCGGAAGGCGTGCTTCATGAAGCGTGGAAGACCGCTCATCCGTCGGTTGTTCAAGCGTTGGCTGCTGGTGATGTGACAGCTGCGCTTGCGCAATTGTCTGCTCTAAGAGAACCGATTACCGGCTATTTCGATGGCGTTATGGTTATGGCGAAGGAAGATGATGTCCGGGAGAACCGCCTGGCTACTCTTGCTCTGATCGCCGACGATATTGCAGGCATTGCCGATTTCGCCAAGCTGGTCTGGTAGTTTGATGTCTTTGCATGACAAGCACGCTAGCTTTAACGAGCGAATCAGCGATGTCAGTCTCTCCGATCTGAAATTGAGGAGGTTGATGGAATGACGGCTAAGATGAACGATGTAATTATTTATGTCATATCCGACGCGGCGGGCGACACGGGGGAACTCGTCGTCCGCGCAGCGGTTGCCCAATTCCATCCCCTGCATGCAGAAATCCGGCGCGCTCCATTCGTAACGGACATTCCGACCATCGAACGGTTTGTCCGGCTGGCGAAGGAAGCAGACGCAATCGTGCTGTATACGCTCGTTATCCCGCATCTGCGGGAAGGACTGCGCAAGCTGGCCGAACAGTATGAGGTTACCGCCATCGATCTGCTGGGTCCGTTAATTGAAAGTCTGGAGAGGCAAACGGGAAGACAATCCAGGCATGAGCCAGGTTTGAACCATGTGCTTGATGAGGATTACTTCCGGAAAGTCGATGCTGTGGAATTTGCCGTCCGTTATGATGACGCCAAAGATCCGTCCGGCGTTCTGAAGGCCGATATTGTGCTGGTCGGCGTATCGCGAACGTCAAAAACGCCGTTGTCGATGTATTTGGCCCATCAGAAATATAAGGTGGCCAACATTCCGTTGGTGCCGGAAATCAAACCGCCGCAGGAGCTGTTCCTCGTTCCGCGCCGGAAGATTATCGGACTTACGATTGGCGTGCCTTATTTGAACATTATCCGCAAGGAACGGTTAAAGGCGCTGGGACTTCCCAACAGCGCATCTTATGCCGCAGAAGAACGGATTGAAAGAGAGCTGCTGTACGCCGAATCGATTATGAAACAGCTGGACTGTGTCGTCATCGATGTCTCCCACCGGGCGGTAGAGGAGACGGCCAGTTTAATTATGGAGCATATTCGGGCTTTCTAAGGCGTATGAGGCAGGAGTTTTGGATTATTTGCCGTATATATAATTCGAACGAGAAGAATGAGCGGTGATCCGGATGCAAGCTAATAAACCGACAATTGTTGTCGACGGCGACGCTTGTCCCGTCAAATCGGAAATCGCGCAAGTCGCCAGGGCGCATGAAACTCCGGTGCTCATGGTCTCTTCTTATGATCATCGGCTTGAGGCTCAGCCTGGCGTTGAGGTCGTGCAGGTCGACAGCAGCAATCAATCGGTCGATCTGTATATCGTCAATCATATTGTGAGGGGCGATATCGTCATTACCCAGGACTTTGGGCTTGCTTGCATCGCGATCGGCAAAGGCGCTGTCGTTTTGTCGAACCGGGGAGAAACCTACTCGGACGCCAACATTGATTACTTGATGGAACGCCGGCATGAGTCGGCAAAAAAACGGCGCGGCGGAGGCAAGACGAAGGGTCCCAAAGCGATGAAACAGGACGATCGGGACCGGTTTCAACAAAAGTTGACAAAAGTTTTACACGACTTGCAGGAGAAACAGGACATTTAGCGAATATTACTTACGTATTACTAGAGGTGATGAACGATGGCGACATACGGTAAAATACCGGAGGATGTCATTGAAGCGGTTCGCCGACACCATGATATCGTAGATACGGTTGGAAAATACGTTCATCTCTCGAAGCAAGGCAAATATATGAAAGGGCTCTGTCCCTTCCATTCTGAGAAGACGCCTTCCTTTACCGTAACCCCGGAGCTGCAAATCTTTCATTGCTACGGATGCGGGAAATCGGGGAACGTCATCCGGTTTGTGGAAGAGCTCGAAGGTTATTCTTTTCCTGAAGCGGTCCGTGTGCTCGCAGAGGATGCGGGAATTCCCGTTACCTGGGCCGGATCGGACGGCAGCAAGCCGTCGGCTGAAGATACAGAGCGGACTGTCTTGATCGAGGCGCATGAACTGTCGGCCAAGTTTTACCACTATCTGCTGAACAACACGCAGCATGGCAAAGCGGCCAAAGATTACTTGCGCGAGCGCGGTTTGGGTGATAAACTAATCGATCACTATATGATTGGTTATGCCCCGGAGCAATGGGATACGCTCAGCCGGTTTTTGGACAATCGCAAATTTGATCCGGCATTGATGGAGAAGGGCGGTTTATTGTCGGCCAAGCATGACGGAAGCGGCTATGTCGACCGTTTTCGAAGCCGCATTATGTTTCCAATTTGGGATCGGGACGGTAAAGTAACAGCTTTCGCAGGACGCATCATCGGCGATGGGCAGCCGAAGTATTTGAACTCTCCGGAGACGATGCTGTTTACGAAAAGCCGTACCTTGTACAATTTGCATCATGCGCGGCCGGCCATCCGGAAGCGCAAGCAGGTCGTTATTTTTGAAGGGTATATGGATGTTATAAGATCTTGGAGTGCAGGCGTTAAAAATGGCGTTGCGACGATGGGAACGGCATTGACGGCAGAGCATTGCCAGGTGCTCGGAAGGCAGGCGGATGAAGTCCTCATTTGTTATGATGGCGATGACGCTGGACAAGCCGCCGCAATGAAGTCAATTCCGATGCTGGAAGCAGCCGGAATGAGAGTCATGGTGTCCATGCTGCCAAAGGGCAAGGATCCGGATGAATACATTGCCGAATACGGCCCGGAAGCTTTTATGCGGGAAGCGATTGACGAGCCTGTCTCCGTAACAAAATTTAAGCTTATATATTCGAGAAAAAACCATATACTGCTAAAAGAAGAAGGACGAAAAAACTATCTGCTTGAAGCTGCCGGAATTGTGGCGGAGCTTGATTCAGCTATTGAACGCGAAATTTATTTGCAGGAATTGTCCCGCGAATTTGAAGTTCCGCTTGAGGTATTGAAGCAGGATTGTCTGATTAAGTATCAGGAACTGCAAAAAAAGAAGCCGCAAAGGGATAATAACGACAATTCGTGGAATAATGGTAGGAATGAAAATCGCCGCAAATCGGGTACCCCTGCGGTATTGCCTGCTTACGTCAAGGCGGAGCGGCGTTTGCTTCACGTCATGATGCGTGATAGCGAAGTTGCCCAGACGGTGCACGACAAATTAGGCGACGCGTTCAATATAGAGGATCATGCAGCGCTTGCTGCTTATTTATATGCATTTTACGCGCAGGGCTATGATCCGGATGCCGGCAGATTCATCGCAACCCTTCAAGACGAGCGTCTGGAGAGAGCGGCTGCCACTATTTTAATGATGGACGGCGATTTCCCCTTTAATGAAGACATACTGGCTGCCGATATACAAGATATCGTTAAAGTGCCGCAATTAAGGGAAGTCGACCGGAAAAAAGAAGAAATGGTGCAGGCAGAACGTGCCGGAGATCACCTGCTTGCTGCGCAAATGTTAAGTGAGATTATAACCCTAGAAAGACAGCTCAAAGGTCGACAGGACGATCGGTTCTAGGGAGGAGGGAGTCGGAAGATGGCGAATGATCAGCATACTGAACTAGAAGCCGAGCAAAGATTAGATCATGTGAAGGATCAGTTAATTGAACAGGGCAAGAAGAGAGCCTCTTTAACGTATAAAGAAATTATGGAGAAGCTTTCGCCTTTCGATCAGGATCCGGAACAGATTGATGAATTTTTCGAACAGCTCGATGATTTGGGTATCGAGGTACTGAACGAAAATGATGAGGAACGCGATAATCCGCTCCGCAGCAATGACGATCAAGAAAGAGAACAGGACGAATTCAATTTCGATGACGATCTGGCTCTTCCTCCAGGGATCAAAATCAATGATCCGGTTCGGATGTACTTGAAAGAAATCGGGCGTGTTCCGCTTCTTTCGGCAGATGACGAAATTGAATTGGCAAGAAGAATTGAGAACGGGGACGAGGAAGCGAAACGCAGACTTGCGGAAGCCAATCTACGTCTCGTTGTCAGCATCGCGAAGCGTTATGTGGGACGCGGCATGCTGTTCCTGGATTTGATTCAAGAGGGCAATATGGGCTTGATCAAAGCGGTTGAGAAATTCGATCACCAAAAAGGCTTCAAATTCAGTACGTATGCGACATGGTGGATTCGTCAAGCCATTACACGGGCTATTGCCGACCAGGCGCGGACGATCCGGATTCCGGTTCATATGGTGGAAACGATCAACAAGCTGATCCGCGTTTCCCGTCAATTGCTGCAAGAGCTGGGGCGCGAACCAACGCCTGAAGAAATTGCGGCTGAGATGGAATTAAGCACGGACAAGGTTCGGGAAATTATGAAAATCGCACAAGAGCCGGTATCGCTCGAGACGCCTATCGGCGAAGAGGACGACTCCCATCTGGGCGACTTCATTGAGGACCAAGAAGCGCTCGCTCCTGCGGATGCGGCAGCTTATGAGCTGCTGAAGGAACAGCTGGAGGATGTGCTCGATACGCTTACTGAGCGTGAAGAGAATGTGCTCAGACTCCGTTTCGGTCTGGATGACGGACGTACAAGAACGCTCGAAGAAGTCGGCAAAGTGTTCGGCGTTACGCGCGAACGGATTCGCCAAATTGAAGCGAAGGCGCTGCGCAAGCTTCGTCACCCGAGCCGCAGCAAACGGCTTAAAGATTTCCTCGAATAAAATTAAATGTATCGATAACGACCTTCTGCTCATGCAGCAAGGTCTTTTTTTCCACAAAACCGAGAGGAACCTATTCGGCCATGAATGAAGAGCGCAGGCAAATCATTGTGAAAGAAATCGAGCATTGGAGCAGAAGCAAACTATTACCCGATCAATATTGCGATTTTTTATTAAATCTGTATGCCGATCAGGAACAAAGGGAGCAGGAAGGGAAAAAGCCGGGCGCTAGACGCGAATCGTCTTATGCGGTTGCCAAAGCCTTAATGGCGGCACAGCGTGCATCCGGTAAGTACTGGCTCCTTACATTTGGTTTTTTTACCTTAATTTCCTTTGTTGTGCTTTATTTTAACGCTTTTCATCCGCTATTGCAAATTGGGGTTTCGCTCTTGGGCGTTTCCGGTTTGATGTGGGCTGGCAGCCGGATACGGCGGCGCAGCGAGGCGGGCGGATTGGCGTTATCCGGTGCAGCTATGCTGCTTCTGCTGGGCTCAGGCCTCTATATGCTGGAGCTGCATGAGTTGAGTGAATGGGGCTGGAAAACAGCGCTGCTGGCTTTTTGCGCTATATTTTGGATCATATATGGCATTGCAGCGAAAATTCAGACCTTCCATTTTTGCGGCTGGATTGCGGCTGTTCTAGTCTATGCCTGGCTGCTTTCCTCTTTCCTGGGAACGCCTTCTTGGTACGAGCCGCAGCTCTATTGGCTGCCGATTGCCGGGATCTTCGGATGGGCAAGCTGGTTTATTCACCGGTCGTCCAAGCCGGTATCGGCTGTGCTATTTGCGATGTGTGCAGTGCTCTGGTTCATGCCGGAGCTGTATGCGATGTTGTTTATTGATGAACCGATTTTATTGCAGATTCAATTGCTGTTAAAAATCGCGATTGGCGGAGGACTGCTGTTCGCCTTGCGAAAACAATGGATAGTGTGGGTTGCCTAATGTTAAAAATATCTAAGCGTCTGCAGACGATTGCAGACTTCGTTACACCAGGCTCGCGTACAGCTGATATTGGCTCCGATCACGCGATGCTTCCGGTTTATCTGCTTCAGACAAACAGGGTTCCTTCGGCAATTGCCGGAGAGCTCAATCAAGGCCCTTACGAGGCGGCGCGCAAGCAGGCTATGGATGCAGGACTGCTGAAGCGGCTTGATGTACGCCGCGGAGACGGCTTATCCGTCCTGCAGCCGGGAGAAGCCGATACGGTTACGATTGCCGGCATGGGCGGCGCTCTGATGAGCGACATTTTGGAAGCGGGTTATGGACAAGGCAAGCTGGAAGGCGTCCGGGAGCTTGTGCTCCAGCCTAATGTAGGCGAGGATATCGTTCGGAACTGGCTGATAAAGCGCGGCTGGTATTTGCAAGCGGAGTTGATTTTAGAGGAAGACGGCAAGATCTATGAAGTGCTGCATGCGGTGAAGCTGCAAGACGACCCGACAGGAGCTGCTCTAACGGCTCTCGAGGAGCGTCTCTATGACAGTTCCTTTTTGCCCATTGAGCTGAATGCTGAGCAAGGCAAAGCGCTGCTGCTGCAAATGGGGCCGCATTTGCTGCGTCAGCCTACTGATGTGCTTGTGGACAAATGGCGTTTGGAGCTGGAGAAGCTGGAGAGAATTTGCGCACAGCTGGCGCTTTCTGAACTGCCGCAGGCAAGTGAAAAGAGGGAGCAGTTCCGTGCACAAATGAAAGCAATTGAGGAGGTGCTGCATTGTTTGCCAACGGTCAAACGGTCGTTCAGTTAATGGAGCAGCTTGCTCCTAAACATTATGCAGTCGAGAATGATAAAATCGGCCTGCAATTAGGTACCTTGAATAAAGAGGTCAAGAAAGTATTCGTTGCGCTGGATGTGACGGAAGAAGTCGTAGATGAGGCGATTGCGGCAGGTGCGGAGCTTATTATCGCGCATCATGCGATCATCTATCGTCCGCTGGCGAAGCTGGATACATCAACGGTTGCGGGCAAGCTTTACGAGAAGCTGATCAAGAATGATATTGCCGTATATATTTCGCATACGAATCTGGATGTAACCGATGGCGGCATCAATGACTGGATGGCGGACATGGTTGGCATCGTGCCTGATGCACGTCAATGCCTCGAAGAGATACATACAGATAAGCTATACAAGCTGGTCGTCTTCGTACCAGAGAGCCATCATGAGACAGTACTGAATGCAATGTTCCAAGCTGGTGCCGGAGCCATCGGCAATTACAGTAAATGCAGCTTCAATATTGAAGGGACCGGCACATTTCTTCCGGGCGAAGGGACGTCCCCTTTTATCGGAACGGCAGGAAAGCTGGAGCGAACGGCGGAAATCCGGATCGAGACGATCGTTCCACACAGCGTTCACCGCAAGGTGGTGCAAGCTATGCTGAAGGCACATCCTTATGAGGAGGTAGCCTACGATCTGTATGCTGTCGATTTAAAAGGACGTTCCTTCGGTCTGGGACGGGCAGGAAAGCTGAAGGATGCTGTGACGCTTGGAGAACTGGCTGAACGCGTTAAAGCGGTATTCGACGTGCCTATGCTGCGTCTGGTAGGTGAACCTGACCGGATCATCCGCAAAGCAGCTGTACTTGGGGGCTCCGGATCGAGATACATCCGCCATGCGATGTTCGCCGGTGCTGACGTCCTCATTACAGGCGACATTGATTACCACACCGCGCATGATGCGTTAGCCGCAGGGCTGGCGATTATTGATCCCGGACATAATGTGGAGAAAATTATGAAGCAGCGTGTTGCAGACTGGCTTAACGGCGAGCTGGAGCAGCGCAAATACCAAACGGCAGCTGTGGCGTCTGCGCTGAGCACAGAGCCTTTCCGTTTCGTATAAGCTAAGCTAAGTAAAGTAAAATAAAGAAATAGGCTTATGTAAAATTAACGGATTTACATTGGCAACATATTTAAGGTTGAGCTTTTGCTCAATACCTTGTATACTTATTCGTGCATCGGAAAGTTTGACAGACAATCGCTGGCGGCCTTGTTGCCGCGAGAGGAAAGTCCGGGCTCCACAAGGCAGGATGCTGGATAACGTCCAGTCAGCGCGAGCTGAAGGATTAGTGCCACAGAAATGGACCGCCGATGGCCGGCTTAGCCGGTACAGGCAAGGGTGGAACCGTGGTGTAAGAGACCACGAGGAATGCAGGTGACTGCATACCTGGTAAACCCCATCTGGAGCAAGACCGAGAGAGCGCAGCAGCCTAGAGCTGCAGCCTTAGCCTGAGGCGCGTTCGGGTTGGTTGCTGGAGCCGTTCAGTAATGACCGGCCTAGATAGATGATTGTCGCTTCGTCGTGGGAGGGTCGTTCCCGTTTGGACCACTGGAAGTACAGAACCCGGCTTAAGGCAAACTTTCCGCACGGAACAACAAACAAGCACCTCTTGGCGATAGCGCCTGGAGGCTTTTTTGTATTTGTGTGCGGGAGCGGGGACAAAGAGATTTTTTCGCTGTCCATCCGTGCGCAAAAGATGTGTTGAAATAGGAGATGACTTCATTTATGACCTTATTCTATTATATAGCTTCGGCACATGAGCTGCCGACAGGCTCATTTGGGCAGAACAAAACTGTTATGACGCTTATTGATTATGTTACCCATGTGAATCCTGCGGCGAAGGAACAACATTTTACACAATTGATGCTGGAAAGAAATCCACTTAAACTTACGGAGGTTTATGATACGGAGGAGGATGCTGCGGGTTTGTACATAGCAGGGCCAATGACCGGACAAAACTATTCACATTTATTCGATCATCCTTACGTTTACCAGGTAAACGCTGAAGCAGGAGATTTCAAGATTGATGATGAAATGAAGCAGTCGTCTCCACAGCATTATCAGACAAGCATAAAGTGCTTAACCGAACTACTCGATTATTTACGCTCAAATTTGAGAACAGGAGAGTACTTAGAGCTGTTTTCCTGCTGGACGGATGGGATGGACCGCTTCAAGAACGCATCGAAGAAAGAAATGGATCTCGAACTCGATCTTTCATCTTTCCAATTGGGGAATGAGTTTGAGTGGAAAGAATGTCAGTACATAAAAGTAATACGATGAAGCTACAAGCTGAAGGTAACAAGATGAAGGGAACAAGCTGAAGGAACAAGATAAATTAAGCAGAATGCTCATTAAAGACAGGCAAGATCCCATTGCATGTGAGGAGAAGACTCAACGTAATGGAAAAGAGTGTCCCAAGGGATATATAAATCTTTAAGAGGATTGCGGCCATCTTCCTCATTTTGAGAAGGCTGGCCGTTTCGCCAAAGATGTCATTCAATTTGTTTTGGAACGAAATTATTAGGGTGATATCGAGGGCTTTGTATGTCTTCAACCGCGAAGGAGCGAAGCGAAACGAGTTCATGCTGACTTTTCGAAGATTCACAAGATGTTCCAAAGCGGGAGCGAGGGAACAAGGAATCAAGAACGGCAGCATGAACCGGTTCGCGCAGTGACTGGCCTTGTAATTGTCCATTGAACCGCCAAGGAGCGAAACGAGTACATGCTGACTTTTCGAAGATTCACAAGATGTTGCAAAGCGGGAGCGAGGGAACAAGGAATCAAGAACGGCAGCATGAACCGGTTCGCGCAGCGACCGATCACTACACAAAGCGTCAAAATGCAAAAGTGCAGGTTGTACGCCGGTTTTTTGCCGATTATCGCATCAAAATGTAAATATGCAGTTTGATTGGCCTAAAATGACTCAATTGAGCGAAAATGAGCGATTTCAAATGCACTTTTGCATTTTGAGAGCTGTTTTGGGCTTTTTGGGGCTCATCAAAATGTACTTTTACATTTTGTCTCTCTCTCTGGGCGTGAAGAGGGGAGTAAGACGCAGTATAAGCTCGCACATCGAGATATGTGGCTGTAAACCCCGGCCGCTCTAAAAGTCTAAAAGGACCTCAAATCCCGCTTGCAGCGGAATTGAGGTCCCTTCATTTTATACGGATGATATTCAGCTGTTATGTGAGTACGTTCAAGACAGTCTGTTCAAGATTTACTGCTTGCTGTATTTTTGGGTAATGGCATTGAGCCGTTTCTTCACCTGCATCGGATAGGTTTGTAGCGACGCTGCCCCGTATTGGGATGCGGCTTTCAACGCTGTATCAATATCGATAAGCCCATAGCCGAAATAGTTGTCTTTGCCGGCTTCGCCCAAATCCTCAGCCGATTTGCGCATGATGTCCATGACCTCGACATTGGTCAAATCGGGATTGACCGACCGGATCAGACCAGCCAGCGCAGCTACATGGGGAGTGGCCATCGAAGTGCCGGATAAAGCGGCATACTGGCCGCCAGGATAGGTGCTGGCGATGCTGTCCCCAGGCGCGGCAACGTCGATGTAATCACCGTAGTTCGAGAAAGAAGCTCTTTGTTTTTTGGCATCGGTGGCTGCGACCGCGAAAACTTCCGGATAGGCGGCAGGGTAGCCTGGACGCTCCGTGTTGTCGTTGCCGCTGGCTGCAACAAGAACGACGTCGTGATCATAGGCGTATTTGACTGCATCATGAAGGAAATCAGCTTGCGCGTAGTTGCCCAGACTCATGTTAATAACCTTTGCGCCATGATCGGTTGCCCAAATGATGCCTTGAGCAACGGAATAGGCCGAACCGGCGCCGCTGCTGTCCAGCACTTTGACCGGCATCACTTTGTTGTACCACGAAAGCCCTGCCACGCCTTCTCCGTTGTTGACGGTGGCGCCTATAATGCCGGATACGTGAGTGCCATGGCCTACATCATCATTAGGAGCAGCCGCACTGTCTACGATGTTCGTTCCGCCACTGAGCTTACCTTTAAGATCCGGATGATCGGCCTGAACCCCTGTATCCAGCACTGCCACGAGTACATGGTCATTGCCTTTGGATATGTCCCAGCCAAGCTCTGTTTTAATGGAGGGCAGATTCCATTGGTATTCGGAATAAAGCGCGTCATTAGGCGCTGCCTCATTTGTCATATACAAGTAATGCGGCTCAACATATTCTGTTTTCCAGGACTTGCGGAAATATTTAATCATTTTCTCCGCATCCATGCTTTTTGAACGGAATACATACGTATCGCCAATTTGCTGAACCGCATGGGCATTAATTTTAGATTTAATTTGTTTCATTTGCTGCTCAGACGGCTTATTGGCAAAATGAACGACGACGTCGCGTACATGGTAGTGACTGGCATTGCCATTGTCTTCACCGGTCCGTACGGTTATGTCGGTCGTTGAATTCGGCTTGACCGACTCAATCCGGTAGTTGCCTTCCGCCGGATACGGAACAAGCCGCAGATTGCGTTTTTGATGCCTTTCCACCTGTGTGACGATATCCTGCTTAATGACGCCGATTACGGCAATCCCTTGATGCTTCGAATCAGGTACGCCAAGTACGATGAATCGGCTGCCATTTTCTCCGACAAAAGCTTTAGAAACATATTTATGTCCTTGTTTGACATGGGTCTTCGCTTCAGTCACATAACGTTCCGCTATTTTGTCTGATGTTTTCGGCAAAGTGCCCCGATCGACGCTGCGGTCTCCGGAAAGCCAGCTGATGTAGGACATATGCTTATGGGTGTCCATCATCTGATCAATTTTGCCTGTTTTTCCTTTGCCGCCTTCGGTTGAGGACATAAGTTTGTAAAATTCTTTAGAGCATTCGCTTGTACAAAGCAAAGATGTAGCTTCCATATCGTTGTTTAATGTTTTAAGTTTTTGTGCGTGTTCGTGCTTCACCGATAAAGTTGACGACTTTGGCGCTGTGGGTGTTCGATCAGGAATAAATAGGGGGGCTGCAGGTATAAGCAGCGTAGCTGCTGCCAATACCGAGAATACGCCGATCCACTTTTTTTGCATGTTTGTACGGCACCTCCTGTGCAGATAACGATTATGATCGCTCTCCCTATAGATTCCGATTGCGCAAGCAAAAATATGCGGCCACATTGTCTGAAACGCCAGTACCATCCGAAAGCAATTTGTGGTACTATGTTGATGCCTGAGTTTTTTTGTTTTGGATGAAGAAAGGGGAACTACTTACGATGCCATCGACAAATACTAAAGCGCTTAGCGAAGCGACAAGAAGCAAGCTGAAGGATGCAATCAATGGGCTGGAACCGTTTCTAAACCAATACGCGCTCAATCAACTGGCCGGTGATGATAACGGCGACGAAGCACAAACCTTTTATAAAGGACTGCTGTCCGATCTGAGACATTTGCTGGTGTTTTCTGAAGTTTCGGTTGAGAAACTTGGCGTATTGCTCAGAAGACCCAATTTCGATAATGACTTTGCAGAGCGTGCGTTGTATGAAGTGTATCATCAATGCGTCAATGCGTTTTTCTATCCGAAAAACGAATGCTACTCCGAAGACGGCCGTTATGCATACACGGGCCAAGATGCGATTCGCTTCCGCTTCAAGCCGGTACGCGAAGCGCGCAATATCGTGCTGAGCATGTCCAAAATATACGAAGAGCTGCGAGATGAATTGGCCTACTATGAGAATGACTACATGACGCAGCGCCGTATGCAAGGGCAAAAATAAGGCAGAATGAATCACCTCCGATCAGGGAAACTTGATACCGGAGGTGATTTTGATTATGCCAAAAGGCGTAACCTGCAGCGTATCGAATTGCTCGTTCTGGAAGGAAGGAAATAATTGCAACGCTGAATCTATTTCCATCGATATTGATCAGCATGCCGGATTCGGCGAAGAATTTGCTTCTGACGATCTGGGACTGTTTCATCAGGATCAAGCGACTCAATCGTCCGCGACTTGTTGCGACACATTCAAACCGAAGGGGTGACCAGGAATGGCTACAGACCGTAGGGATGAACGCGAGAAGGACTGGAACGACGAAGACCGGCCCGAAAAGACAGATTTTCCGACTTATAATGTAGCAGCTCCCAACGGGCTGCCAGGCATAAGCAATAATTATTATAATGATCTTAATGAAGAGATGGCTTCCGACTTCGCTGTCGGCAGCACCGTCTCCTATGTGCCACGGGAAGAAAAGCAGCAAAGGGAAGACACGGTTGTCGCGAGAGAAGCAAGCGGCGGGACAGCGCTGGGATGGGTTTCACTGGTGTTTGCAGTCGCATCCTGGTTCCTGTGGCCGATTCTGATGGGCTTATCATCAGTTGCTCTTGGCTATATGGCATATCGTCAAGGAGCCCGAGCGCTTGGCGGCTGGGCGATTGCGATCGGCCTAATTGCTGTATTGCTCTCCGCCGTTATCGTCCCGCTTTATTACGCCGTGACCTAAGTTGAAGTTCAGGTCAACGTTATTCCGAAGCCCATAATGGCTTCAACGTATAAATGTTTCTAACCAAAAAAAAACCCTGCGTTCGCAAAAACGCAGGGTTTTTTTTGATTGGAAATTGTCTTTGTAACACGCCATTAAGGTTCGAAAAACAATCAAAATGCAAAAGTGCAGGTTGATAAACCCCAAAATGCGAAAAACACCGATCAAAATGTAAAAGTACATTTAAAAAACGCTCAATTAAGCTAATTCTGTGCTTTTTAAGCCGATCAACCTGCACTTTTACATTTTGAAGAGATAAATCGTCGAATAATAGCTGAACAGCATGTACTTTTACATTTTGACTGTTATCAATTCGCGCAAACCCTGCTCGTTATGGCTCAAACCCAGTTCGAAGGTCTGTGTCGTTCAGGGCCGGCCTAAGGGAGAGCGGAGCGCTTTGAGTTCAGGATGACTTTTTGCCGATTCTATCCATCATTCATCGTGTAAGCGATAGGAGATGGAATCAAGAATGGCAGCATGAACCAAAGCGCGCAGCGACCCCTGGGTTAGCTCGAATGCTCCGATTACTCAATCGTAAGCGCAAAATGCTGAAGCACCTTCTCGTTCAACGAAAGCATCCGCTGATCGAGCGCACTGATCATGTCCGCCGATTCCTTCAGCTGTTGTCTAATTTCCGGAGGGATGCCCTCATGAAATTTGTAATAAATTTTATGCTCCAGACTGGCCCAGAAATCCATCGCACTTGTCCGGATTTGGATCTCCACTAAGACATTTTCCATACGATTTGTAAGAAACACAGGAATCTCTACAATCAGATGAACGCTTTTGTAGCCATTAGGCTTTGGATTTTTGACATAATCCTTCACTTCAATAACCTTGACGTCGGATTGCTTGCAGATCATGTCGAGAATGTGGTAGATGTCGTTGGAGAAAGAACAAATGACCCGTACTCCGGCAATGTCCCGAATGTGGGATTTAGCATTTTCCAGCGAAATATCGAGATTTTTGCGTCTAAGCTTTTCCATTACACTCTCTGGCGTCTTGATCCGCGTCTTTACATGCTCAATCGGGTTGTAGTCATGAATGAATTGAAATTCCTCGTTCAGTATGTTGAGCTTCGTCTCAACTTCATCAAGTGCAAATTTATACGTAAGAAAAAAGTGCGCCCATTGCTTTAACTGATTTGGCTTCATCGTAAAGGTTCACTCCTAAATAATTTACTTCGAATCTATTCTGTACGCTCTATTGTACCATGTTCCCGGACAGATTTCCTTTCTGCCGAAAACGCGTTCCTGTATTGACATTAAATTTGGATTGAATGGTCTGCGAAATTTACCTATAATTCTCTATATGGGAGGGAACGGACGATGATAATTGATATTCATAATGCTTGTTGGGAACGCAATGATGAAAAGATATTAAAGGATGTAGACTGGCAGGTTAAGGATGGCGAGCACTGGTGTCTGCTTGGTCTTAACGGATCGGGCAAAACGACGCTGCTCAATATGATTAATGGATATATTTGGCCAACGAAAGGTCAGATTGAAGTACTTGGCAAAAAATTCGGCGAATACGATTTGCGCGAGCTTCGCAAAAGCATCGGCTGGGTCAGCACATCGCTTCAGCAAAAGCTGTATGGCAGCGAGACAGCGCTTCATATCGTGCTTAGCGGAAAATTTGCCACGATTGGTCTATATGACCAGACGGATGAAGCAGATAAGGAGCAGGCGCTGTCATTGATGACAAGCCTTGGCTGCGCATCGCTTGTCAGCCGCACCTACGATACGCTGTCCCAAGGACAGCGGCAGCGGATTCTGATTGCGAGAGCTTTGATGGCGAAGCCTCAATTGCTTATTTTAGATGAACCTTGTACAGGTCTGGACGTGTTTGCGAGAGAGCAATTGCTGGGGATGATCAATAAAGTCGTCGCTCGCGAGGATGCCCCAACTGTCATTTACGTTACCCATCATGTAGAGGAAATATTGCCTTGCTTCAATAAGACCTTGCTGCTGAAGCAAGGAGAGGTGTTTGATTCCGGTGCAACGGAGCAGGTATTAACGTCGGATGTTATGAGCCGTTTTTTTGATGTACCAGTAGAAGTGGAGCGCAGAGACGGGCGCAATTGGCTGTTTGTCAAACAAACGGAGCCGTTATGGACCTCCAGCTAAATCTAGCTCCGCCAAGAAAAAAGAGATTTGCGCACTGGCTGAGCAATCGGATCGCCAACCGTCTGGAGCATGACAGCTATATTTGGCGATGCAGCTCGGCTGCACTGCTCATTTTCAGCTCGTTTATATCCGGTCTTGCAGCGCTTGGAATGCCCACGGGCTTTGGCGCAGTTGCTGATATTGGAGCGTTTGTTCTGGCAAGCGGGTTCGTGCTTATTTTTGCTACCCAAGCGATTGCCATACTGCTGTCATTGATGTACTTGCCGGTGCCGCGGTTATTTCTCGGATTTCTAGGCTATACGGCGACTTTAGCTTATTTCGTCTTCTTCCACTTATCATTTGGCGTCTGGCCTTCCATATGGATGGCCGGAGCTTTTGCCATTGTAGGCGCGTTTATCGGCATTGCAGCGGGCTGGATCTGGCGTTATAAGCTCAAAGGCGTGAAGTGGGTAGCTGCAGCAGCTGCGATATCAGCCGTTTCGGCGGCCGCTATCCTATATCCGCTGGGAGAAGGAGTAGCAGAGCCCTCTTCAGCCATCCAGCATGATGCTGATTCAGCAGCGGCAGACGTTAGCGTCCCGGCGGTTATCGGACCGGAGCACCTTCAGCTGGCGGATCCTTCGGAGCCCGGGAGCTTCCAATACCGGGAGTTTACTTACGGCAGCGGTGATGATCGCCAGCGCAAGTCATTCCGCAGCGGTACAGAGCTTATTACCAGCTCTGTAGATGCTTCCGGCTATATAACAAAGTGGCCGTGGCTGAAAGAGCTGTTTTGGGGATTTGACGAGGAGAAGCTGCCTGTAAACGGTACGGTCTGGATGCCAGAGGGAGAAGGAGAGTTCCCGCTGGTTCTGATCGTTCACGGCAACCATCTGATGGAGGACTTCTCTGATGGCGGCTATCGCTATTTGGGTGAGCTGCTGGCAAGCCGGGGGATGATCGCTGTTTCGGTAGATGAGAATTTCCTGAATTATTCCGCGTGGTCGGGCATTCCGGATCAAGATTTCAAAGTCCGGGCGTGGATGCTGCTGAAACATTTGCAGCAGATTCAGACGTTTAACGAGCAGCCGGACAGCGCTTTTTACGGGAAAGTCAATTTGGAGCAGGTTGCGCTTATTGGCCATTCCAGAGGAGGCCAAGCGGTAGCGATGGCCGCAGACAGGAACCAATGGTTCGCTGAGGACAAGTCCTTGGATAGTCTGGATTCGCTCCATATTCAATCCGTTGTCGCACTGGCGCCAACGGATAAGGAAATTGATGATAAGCTGGCAATGCTTCAGGATGTCAATTATTTGACGCTGCAAGGTGCGCGCGATGCCGATGTGAACAGCTTTTATGGCGACCGGCAATACAGCCGGACTAGTTTCTCCCAAGAGACAGCGAATCACTTCAAAGCCTCGTTATATATTGCAGAGGCCAATCATAGCCGGTTCAATTCGGATTGGGGTACGATGGATGAAAGCTTGCCGGGAGGCTTGCTGCTAAATCAGAAAGGAATGCTGAAAGCCGAGGAGCAGAGGCAAATTGCCAAGGTTTATGTATCTGCCTTTCTCGAAACGACATTGAACGGTCAAGAGGGCTATGAACCGTTATTCCAGGATTATCGTTCTGGAGCGGATTGGCTGCCTGCATCGACCGGGTATGTGAGCCGTTACGAGGATTCCAGCTTTGCCGCAGCCGCAACATTCCCCGAAGATTCGAACAAGGCAAAGCTTCCGGCAGGCGGAAAGCTTGAGACCGACGGCATGCTTCAGATGTCGGATTCCAGCTTGATGGATGATGGCAGTAAAGGGTCAAAAGGCGTCGTTATCGAGTGGGAGGACAGCGGATCTTTGACATTAAATCTTCCTGAATCGTACAGTACTGCAGTCGCGGAGGAGGAACAGCATGTTCTTACGTTCTCGATTGCCAATCTTGCGATGGAACTGGAGATGGAGAGCCCGGGAGAAGCGTCTGCGGACAGCGCGGTGGATACCGCTGCGGCATTACCGCCGCAGCCAAACATCGCGATCGAGATTGTCACGACTGATGGCAGCACCGTAGAACTGCCGCTCGATCAGTTCATGGAGGTTCCGAATCCGTTCGATTCTACCTATCTGAATATTCCTTGGCTGGAGAAGCGAATTAAAGACGGCAAGTACAAAGATTCCGCAGAACCAGTGTTCCAAACCTACCGGTTGCCGCTGGCTCACTTTGCCGAAGAAGCGGGAGTTCCATTATCCGATCTGCAGGTCTCTGAAATTTCGTTCCGTGTGGAAGAAGGCCCGGGCAAGGTAGTGCTGGGCGATATCGGTTTTTCACAATAAACAGCAAAAAGGCAATTCGTCGCAATGACGGTTGCCTTTTTTTGGATACACGGGCCGTTCTACTGCCCCTCTTTGAACTTAAAGCTCCTAGCCGCATAGAGGAATGGAGTAGAGCAAACCGAGACGAGGAATTTAATGATGTAGGTGGATAAAAATACGGACAGCCACACCTTCATCTCATACATGCCAGCGAATGCAATCGTGCAGAAAATAAGCGTATCGACAAGCTGACTGACAACGGTGCTTCCGTTATTTCGAATCCAAAGCTGATTAGGCGCGGGGAAAGCCCGCTTCAGCATGGAATAAATACGAACGTCAAGAAACTGGCTGACAAAATAAGCGCATAGGCTGCCAAGCGCAATTTGCGGCAGCAGGCCAAAGATCGTCTGCATCGCATCTTGCGATTGCTGCGCCATTTCATTGGAAGACGGCTCGAACAGAAGAGCCAGCTGCATAATGGCTGTTGAAGCGAGCAAGGTGAAGAAGCCGAACCATACCGCTTTTTTGGCTGCTTTCTCGCCATACTTCTCGTTCAGCAGGTCGGAAGCCAAATAGATCGTGCCGTACATCGTATTGCCGAGTGTAATGACGATGCCAAAAGGCATATCAATCGTCTTGACTACTTGAATATTAGCCAGCACAGTGGCCATGCCAATCCAGGCGTAGACGCCGATCCGGCCGAACAACCGGTAAGACAGAAGAAAAAGCGAGAAATGGACGAGCATAAAGAAGACACCTAACGACAAATTAAACATAGTGAAACGAAACCTCCTAGTTTTGATAACGCGGGAGTTTGCGAACCGCGGCTTGCTGTGGCACAGAGCAACGTGTATGATAGTATTTCTGCCCTAGTCATTATAATCGCTCGTCCGGTTAGGGGCAATAGCAAAATCCTTTCCTTAGGACAAATCGGCAATGATACAATATTTCAATACTTAGGCATAAAGGAGCGATTAGGAACGATGGAGGATGAACAGATTAAGGCAGAACAGAAACGCGTCGACCGGGTCGTTGGCTGGATAAGCGAACAAATTAATACGCTGCGGGAGCAGACTGGCGAAGTGCGTACAGATATAGTCGACATTAGGCGTGATTTCTGGGACGACGTGACCGTCAACTTCGAAGATGCCGCAGAAGCAGCGGAGACGGCGGCCAGCTTGAAGCAGCAGGCAGAGGTGCTTATCGAGCGCGAGCACGCGCATGGACGCGCGGAGCGCCAGCTGAAGCTGCTGCTGAAGCTGGAGCAATCGCCTTACTTTGGCCGTGTCGACTTCGTTCAAGAAACGAATGGGGAAGACGAGGCTGAGCTTGAGTCCATTTATTTAGGTGTCGGATCCTTGCTTGATGAGAGCGGAACGAATTATTTGATTTATGATTGGCGGGCACCTGTGTCCAGCCTGTATTACGATTACTCGCCGGGTCCGGCGAAATACGATACGCCCACAGGGGAAATTGAAGGCGAGATGACGCTGAAACGGCAATATGTCATCCGTCGCGGCAATATTGCCGGCATGTTCGACACCGGTGTTACGATCGGCGATGAGCTGCTGCAAGAGGTGCTGGGCAAACAGTCGGATGCGCAAATGAAAAGCATCGTCGCTACCATTCAGCGGGAGCAGAACCTAATTATCCGCAATGAGCGGGCAAAGCTGCTGGTCGTGCAGGGAGCGGCTGGCAGCGGAAAAACATCGGCGGCACTGCAGCGGATTGCCTACTTGCTGTACCGTTACCGTGATACGCTGACGGCTGATCAGGTCGTTTTGTTCTCGCCGAACCCGATGTTCAACAGCTACGTATCGACTGTATTGCCGGAGCTTGGCGAGCAGAACATGCAGCAGACGACGTATCAGCAATACGTGGAACACCGGCTGGGCCAGTCGTTTGCGCTGGAGGATCCTTTTGCTCAAATGGAATATACGCTTGGCGCGATCGGCCAGCCGGAGTATGAAACGCGGCTGGCTGCGATCCGTTATAAAAGCGGCGCATCGTTTATGTCGCTGATTGTCCGTTACGCCGATTCGTTGAGCGGCACTGGACTAAGGTTCAAGGCGATCAAATTCCGCGGCCGGAATCTGATCTCCGCAGAGGCGATACAGGAGCGGTTTTATAGCTTGAACGGCACGCTGTCGCTGTCGAACCGGATTCGGATGGTCTCGGAATGGCTGCTTAAGGAGCTGACCATTCTGAGCCGCAAAGAGCGCAAGAAGCAATGGGTCGAGGATGAGATGGAGCTTCTGGACAACGAAGCCTATATGCATGCATTTAATGAGCTGCTCCGTAAGGAACAGCTGACGGACGATTCCTTCGGCGATCTGGACCGGGAGAAGGATATACTGGCCGCGATGATCGTTCAAGAGCGCTTCAAACGGCTGCGCAGCAGAGTGAAGAAGCTGAAGTTCATCGACCTGCCTTCGATTTATCGCGAGCTGTTCGCAGATCCGGCCAAAGCGAGCAGCCTGTTGAATGACGAGCAATCATCGATTCCTGAGAACTGGAAGCAAATTTGCGGGCTAACGCTTGATCAGCTTGCTGCAGGCGTTCTGCATTATGAGGACGCAACGCCATACTTATATCTGAAAGATTTAATCGAAGGGTTCCAGACGAATACTTCAGTCCGTCATGTATTCATTGACGAGGCGCAGGATTATTCGCCGTTCCAATTTCATTACTTGAAGCGCATCTTCCCAATGGCTAAAATGACGGTGCTCGGCGACGTCAATCAGTCGATCTTCGCCCATGCAACGGTTTTCAGCCGCTTTCCGAACTATTCACCGAGGCAGAGACGGAGAAGATTATCCTGAATCGCAGCTATCGCTCGACTCGGGAAATCATTGACTTTACGAGCCTTATAATCGAGGACGGAGAACAGATTATTCCCTTCAACCGGCATGGTGAAAAACCGGCCTTTACGGTTGTACATGACAAGAACGAGCAAATCCGTCTGATTGGGGAGAAAATTGCCGAATTCCAGAAGGACGGGGCGCAGTCGATTGCGGTCATTGCGAAGACGGCTAAGGAAAGTGGGGAGGCTTACGAGGCATTAAAGGCGGCGAACCCTGAACTTCGCCTTATTGCCAAAGAAACCGTCACCTTTGAGCAAGGGACGGTCGTTATTCCTTCGTATTTGGCAAAGGGCGTGGAGTTTGACGCGGTCATTATTTTCGATGCTTCGAATGATGTCTATAACCAAGAAAGCGAACGGAGACTGTTCTATACCGCTTGTACCCGGGCGATGCATGACTTGCATATATTTAGTACCGGCGAGCCGACAAGGTTTTTAGACCGTGCGCTCCCAAGCTTAGCTCTATAGCACATGGGATGAGAGCGGGATGGCCGGAGCTGCAGGGCGGATTAGCGGCCGCGCCGCACCTCCGGCCATATTTCTGCCACATCCACTTTAAGCTCCGAAGCGATCAGCTCAGCTGTGAGCCGCTGGGGCTTTTCAATTTTCCCGTTTCTGAGCTTTGATATCGTCTGAAGCGAAATGTGGGTAGCTGCTGATAATTGATTTGCACTCATATCACGTTTCGCCATCCATATTTTCAGCCGCATAGAGGAATCGACACCTTCGCTAACGGGCTTCAGATCCCAAATGATGAATGCATATTCCTTGACGCTGCCGAAGCCGTCGTAAATAGGGGTGAACGTGATCGAGAGCTCAAACTCGACCCCGCCAAGCTTGTTCGTCTTCACTTTAATATTATTCGCTTTTTTTAATTTGCCGGCGGTTTCCAGCGCTTTCTGAATCCGTTCAAATTCCTGCTCGGAAATAAACTGCAAATAGTTTTCGTCTTCCAGACTATTTTCCGGCTTAAGCAGCAGCGGCGCGTAGAAATCTCTCAATATGCGGATGTGATAGGTAGAGTCGACAATTCCGCTGATGAGCACTTTAGTGTGCTCAAATTGCTCTTCGATCCATCTCTGCGCGCTAAGATCCTCGACTTGGAGGAGGGACAGGCAGCCTGTTTCCCCGCTAATGCCGGGCAATGGCGTATGATCCATGCGGATTGGCGTGCGGCGCTTGCCTGTGCAGAGATAGGTTTCCCTTTGATAAGGCCGGGCAGCAGCTTGTACGGAATACTGCTCAATGATGCTGCGTGCACAGTGCCCTTTCAATTCTTCTATCGAACAGCCCATTAAACGGCTGAAAGCATCGTTGGCTTCGACTAAGCTTGCGGTATTGTGCAGATTGCGGATGATGGCCATCGGCCGGTCCAGAATTAAAAAAATATGATGATACAAATCCAAAGACAGCCTTCCTCCCAGTTTCGTTTATTACTAAACGAGTATAAGAGAAGTTATACCCCTATACAAGTAAATTGAATTAATTAGCGGGTTTAACAGGAATTTCATGACCGCTTGTTTAATTATTTAAACTTAGGAGCTTCAGAGGCAAGCTGTCGCCGGAAAAACAGCGGCTTATGCGTTATAAGTGGTATTTTCCGCTTTTTGAACACTTTATTTCCTCTTAACATCCTTATACTATTGTTAGAGACAGAGATGTTTTGTACATAATTGGAGGGGTAGTCTTACAACATGGATATTTGCAGCATGGAAAATTGCAACAAACCGATCAAAGCAAAACAGTTATGTTCCATGCATCACCAAAGAATGCTTAGACATGGTGATCCGATGACCGTAAGACCAAGAAAGGAGAAAATCAAAACGACCTGCAAATGGGTCAGCTGCACGAAGGAGGCAGCGACAAAGGGTTACTGCGCCAAACATTATTACATACAGAGAGTGATGGCGAACGGTAAAGGTTAGATTAATGTGAGTTAATCTGACACGTTTTGAAAATGGGGTGTCATTTTTCAAGGGAAGATGTATAATGGTATTAAATCAGTCTTGCTTTATAGGTATATCATCCTGATACTGCAGTACAAATCAAACTGCGGAGGTGAACGTCCAACTTGATCCAAACGGCACCTTACGGCTTGTCTATGAGCGATTTGTATTTGTTCAACGAGGGAAGCGCCTATCACAGCTACCGGTACATGGGCGCGCACCCGATTGCATTGAACGGCGTTTATGGCGTCAGATTTGCAGTATGGGCTCCTAATGCCGCTGAAGTTCATATCGTTGGCAGCTTTAACGATTGGGACAGCGGTATTCACGCTATGGAGCGAATCGGCACCACCGGTATTTGGGCTTCTTTCATTGCCGGCATTGGCGAAGGCGAGACTTATAAGTACGAGATTACAACCCCGAGCGGGGAGCGGCTGCTTAAAGCTGATCCCTATGCTTTTCTGGCGGAGAGGCGGCCCTTGACCGCCTCCGTCATTACCGATTTGAACGATTTTCCTTGGCGTGACGAGCGATGGGTCAACAGCAAGGAAGGACGTTCCGCGTATACAAATCCGCTGCTTGTATATGAAGTGCACGCCGGATCGTGGAAGACGAAAGGCAAGGAGGTTTTCCTCACTTATGATGAGCTTGCATCCGAGCTGGTTCCTTATGCGGCCGAAATGGGCTATACGCATATTGAATTAATGCCGCTTGCCGAACACCCTTTCGATCAATCCTGGGGCTATCAAATTACGGGCTTTTATGCTCCGTCCAGCCGTTTTGGCAGGCCCAAGCAGCTTATGCATTTCGTCGACTGCTGCCATGAGCGCGGAATCGGCGTTATTCTGGACTGGGTGCCCGGTCATTTCTGCCGGGACGATCACGGGCTGCGTCTATTCGACGGCATGCCGATTTTTGAAGGGCCTGACGAAAAGCTTGCCGATAAGCCGCTATGGGGGACATTGGCTTTTGATTTTAGCAAAAACGAAGTAGTAAGTTTCCTGATTTCCAATGCTGTCTATTGGATGGAAATGTATCATATCGACGGCCTTCGGGTCGACGCGGTTGCCAGCATGATCAATCTGCATATGGACAAACCGCGGGAGCAATACACCTGGAATAAGCTTGGCGGTACGGACAATTTGGACGCGCTGCGCTTTTTGAAACGATTGAACGAAACGGTATTTCACTATTTCCCTCACACACTGATGCTTGCAGAAGATTCTTCCGCATGGCCCGCAGTCACCTCTCCTACATACTTAGGCGGGCTAGGATTCAATTTCAAATGGAATATGGGCTGGATGAACGATATTCTCCGTTATATGTCGCATGATCCGGCTGACCGCCCGCAATACCACCACTTAATTACTTTCTCTCTGCTATACGCTTTCTCTGAAAACTATTTGCTTCCGCTTTCACATGATGAAGTTGTACACGGCAAACGCTCGCTGCTTAACAAAATGCCCGGCACTTATGAGGAGAAATTCGCTCAGCTCCGGTTGTTTTACGGGTATTGGATGACTCATCCCGGCAAGAAGCTGCTCTTTATGGGCGGTGAATGGGGACAATTCGATGAATGGAAAGATGCCGAAACGCTAGACTGGATGCTGCTTGATTATGATTTGCACGGGAAAATGAAGCACTACGTCCAGACGCTCAATACTCTCTATGTATCGGAGCCTTCGCTCTGGGAAAGAGACTGCGATGCTGCGGCATTTCAATGGATTGACGTTCATAATGCTCAGCAATCTATCATATCCTTTATTCGTTATGGCAAAAAAAGATTTTCCATCATCGTAGCGAATTTCTCTCGCACCGGCTACGCCAGCTATCGGATCGGAGTTCCGGAGGCAGGCATATACCGGACGATTATGAACAGTGATGATGAGCGCTTCGGAGGCTATGAAACTCAGCATTCGCTGAAATTCGTCAGCGAGAACGTTGCTTGGCACGGCTACAACCAAAGCATTTCACTACATCTCCCCCCTCTATCCTTCCAATTACTCAGCTATGATCTGGGGGACACACATTAAGAAGGAGTTGGTGTCCATGGGCCGTAAAGAAATGGTTGCAATGCTGTTGGCCGGAGGAGAAGGAAAAAGACTTGGCGTATTAACCAAGGATCTGGCCAAGCCAGCCGTCTACTTCGGAGGGAAATACCGGATCATAGATTTCACGCTTAGCAATTGCGCCCATTCCGGGATTGATACGGTAGGGGTGCTGACGCAATACCAGCCGCTTGAGCTGAACCGCTATTTAGGTATCGGCACGCCGTGGGGACTTGACCGCAAGGATGGCGGGATGGCTATTTTGCCTCCTTACGTGAAGCAGAAAGGCGGTGTCTGGTATACGGGAACCGCGAATGCCATCTATCAAAATATGGCGTTTATCGAGCGCTACAATCCGGGCTATGTGCTCGTCATTTCGGGTGATCACATTTATAAAATGGACTATGATCTGATGCTGCAGCATCATAAACGCAGCGGCGCGGATTTAACGATAGCGGGAATTGAAGTGGACTGGAAGGAAGCGAGCCGCTTTGGCGTCATGCATGTAGACGACGAGGATCGGATTACAGCCTTCGAGGAGAAGCCGAAAGCGCCAAAAAGCAATATCGCTTCGATGGGCGTCTATATTTTCTCATGGGCGCTGCTGCAAAAATATTTGGTGTATGACGAAGCGAACCGCAGCTCCAGTCATGACTTCGGCAAAGATATCATTCCGGCAATGCTGAAGGACGGCTTGCATCTTAGCGCTTATTCCTTCAAGGGTTATTGGAAGGATGTGGGTACGATCGAGAGCTTATGGGAGGCCAATATGGATTTGCTGGCCGATGAGCCGTCGCTCGACCTCGCCGATCCGGAATGGCGCATTTATTCCGTCAGCCCTAACCGGCCGGCGCAGTTCGTCTCGCCCGATGCGAAGCTGTCGGCGTCGATGGTGACGGAGGGCTGCATTATTGAAGGGAGCATCGAGCGCTCCGTGCTGTTCTACGGCGTTCATGCGGGGAGAGACAGTGAAGTAAGCGAATCGGTTGTCATGCCAAACGTAAGGATAGGCGAGGGTGCGAAAATATACCGCGCCATAATCGGAGAAGGAGCCATTATCGAGGACGGCGTCACGGTCGGCAATCCGGAGGATGATTCTATTACGGTTGTGGCGGTAGGTGAATTTGTCGGGAATGACCATATGCTGCTGGAGGTGGAGCCGTCATGAAGCACCGGGTGATGGGCGTCATTAATTTGATTCATGAGACGGATGAACTGGAGCGGCTTACGCAAAGCCGCTGCCTTGCAACGGTGCCTTTTGGCGCCAGATACAGATTGATCGACTTTGCGTTGTCCAGCATGGTCAACTCCGGCATTCATAAAGTAGCGATTTTTGCCCATAAAAAGTACCGCTCGCTAATGGATCATGTAGGCTCCGGAAGCCATTGGGACTTGAACAACCGCCAAAGCGGCTTGTTCCTGCTGCCGCCGGCAACCGATGATATTCAGGAAATCAGCCGCGGCGATCTCTACCATTTCTATCAGCACCGCGATTACTTTAACCGCTCGACACTGGAGTATGTCGTGATTACGCGCAGTCATATGGTATGCAACGTCGATTTTGGCCCGATTATCGAATACCACCAGGAGCGGGAGGCCGATATTACGATCGTCTGCAAGGAACAGGCCGAACAGCTGCTCGGAAGAGCGCGTAAGGTAAGGATGGACGACGATGGCCGGATTACAGCCATTCAGGATCACTACGGCCGGATGCTGAGCGACACCATCTCTATGGAGATGTACATTATGAAGAAGGAACTGCTGATGGAGCTTGTGGAAACTTCACTGGCACAGGGGCAGGATCATCTGGTCCGGCATGCGATTTTCTCCCGGATCGACCAGCTTCGTATTTACGGTTACAAGTATGAGGGCTATCTGGGCGTCGTCAATACGCTGGCCAGCTACTACGATCATAATATGAGCCTGCTGCGGCCGGACGTATGGCGAGAGCTGTTCTTCCAGCCCGGGACCGTATTCACGAAAGGGAAGGATGAACCGCCCGCCCGCTATCTCGGTACCTCGAAGGTGGTCAATTCCCTTATAGCCAATGGCTGCCGGATTGAAGGGACGGTGGAGAACAGTATTATTTTCCGCGGTGTCCATATTCGAAAAGGGGCTGTCGTCCGCAACAGCATCATTATGCAAAATGGCGATATCGGTGAAAACAGCATCGTGCAGTACAGCATTCTGGACAAGGATGTCCGCGTGCAATGCGACCGTGATATCCGCGGCACGATGACGAGTCCGTTTCTGGCAGGCAAGCGTAAAATTATATAGTTCCAGGCTCGCTTGATGTGGCAATAGGCGGCCAAACGATTGCGGACATAACGGGGTGAATGCAATGAACCTATTATTTGCAGCTTCAGAGGCGGTGCCGCTGGCCAAGACGGGCGGACTCGCGGACGTAGCCGGGGCGCTTCCGAAGGCTTTGCGGGAAAGCGGAGCGGATGCGAGAGTGATCATGCCGAAATATGAGGAAATCCCGACGGTCTACATGGATCAATTCGAGCGGATTGCGGAGTTTAACGTGTCGTTCAGCTGGCGCAACCAATATTGCGGCCTGCTGAGGGCGGAGATTGACGGCATTATCTATTACTTAATCGATAATGAGCACTATTTCAAACGCAGAGGCTTGTATGGCTATGGCGACGACGCGGAGCGGTTCGTATTTTTCTGCTTTGCAGTGATGGAGGCTTCACGTTATCTGGATTTCCGGCCGGACATCGTTCATTGTCATGACTGGCAGACAGGGCTCATTCCTTTCCTGCTCCGGACAAGATATGCATACGATCCAGCCTGGGCAGGAGTGAAGTCGGTATTTACGATCCACAATCTCAAGTACCAGGGCTTGTTCGGAATCGATCTGCTGAAGGATTTGCTTGGCGCCGGAGATGAGTTGTTCGGTCCGGACGGCCTTGAATTTCACGGGGCTGCCAGCTGCATGAAGGGCGGACTTGTGTATGCGGACAAGCTGACGACGGTTAGCGAGACCTATGCGAAGGAGATACAGGGCTGGGAGTACGGTGAGCTGCTGGACGAGCTGCTACGCTACCGGTCGGGCGACTTGAGCGGCATCCTTAACGGCATCGACGAGCAGCTGTTTGATCCGATGAATGATGCTGCTCTGCATACACCGTACCGCAATTCATTGAGCCGCAAGCGGAAAAACAAGCTGGATCTGCAGCGGGAGATGAACTTGCCGCAATCGGAGGATGTTCCGCTTATCGGCGTTGTGACCCGTCTTGTGGAGCAGAAGGGATTTGACCTCATTGCGGCCAAGCTGGAGCTTCTTATGCAGGAAGACGTGCAGCTCGTTGTACTCGGCTCGGGAGAGCCGCAATACGAAGCGTTGATGAACGATACGGTCCGCCGTTATCCGGACAAAGCGGCAGTATGGCTCGGTTATAACGACCGGCTTGCGAGAAGGATATACGCCGGCTCCGACTTGTATCTGATGCCATCCCGCTTCGAGCCTTGCGGATTGAGCCAGCTGCTGGCGCTGCGCTACCGCTCTGTGCCTATCGTTCGTGAAACTGGAGGGCTGAAGGATACGGTTCGCGCCTTCAATGAATATACTGGCGAGGGGAACGGTTTCAGCTTTACGTATTACAATGCAGACGATTATTGGCATACCGTCAAGAGAGCTCTGCAATTCTACAGGGATGAGAAGGCTTGGAAGCAGATTGTCGCCAATGCGGCAAAAGAGGACTATAGTTGGAACCGTTCGGCTAAAGCCTACATGGCACTGTATGAACTACTTCTTGCGGATCGAAAGGGGAAAGAGCTATGGCCCGTCATCTCGTAATCGGCAACGGCAAGCTGCTGCTAAATCTCGATCAACACTGTTATATCCGGGATATTTATTATCCCTATGTCGGACAGTTGAATCATGTGGGCGGTCATTATTGCAGATTCGGCATTTGGATCGGGGGGCAATTCTCCTGGCTGGATGAGCCGGAATGGAGGTTCGAGCTCGACTATATCGAGGATTCGCTCGTTACGAACATTATTGCAAGGCATGACGGGCTGGACGTCGAGCTTCATATGAACGACGGCATCCATCAGCGGGAATGCATCTATATCAAGCGTGTCGTCATCCGCAACCGGAGAAGCGAGCCCCGTGAAGCCAGACTGTTTTTCCATCAGGATCTGATGATTGAAGGCTCTGAGGTAGGAGATACGGCGGCTTATTATCCGGAAAACAATACGTTATTCCACTACAAGCGGTCGAACTATTTCATGTTCAGCGGCTCTACCGACGAAGGCGGAATGATGCAATATTCAACCGGCATCAAACGTTTCCACTCAGCAGAGGGGACGTGGCGGGATGCTGAGGATGGCGTGCTGATGGGCAATACGATTGCACAAGGCTCGGTCGACAGTACGATCAGCTTCCGCACGATTATTCCGCCAAACGGAGAAAAGACGATCTATTATTGGATGTCGATCGGCAAAAATCTCGAGGAAGTCAAAGCGCTGAACCAATATGTACAAGACAATAATCCCGAGAAGCTGCTCAGCCGAATGGTTATCTATT
This sequence comes from Paenibacillus sp. NPDC058174, assembly GCF_042883865.1. Classification (NCBI taxonomy): domain Bacteria; kingdom Bacillati; phylum Bacillota; class Bacilli; order Caryophanales; family Paenibacillaceae; genus Paenibacillus; species Paenibacillus sp. NPDC058174. Next base: position 1,551,652 of record NZ_JBHVUY010000001.1, on the reverse strand, counting down.
GGAAGCATTGGCTGCGCCGTGCGGAGACGGAGCTTGGCGATTTGCCGAAGCCGATCGTACGTGCCTTCAAGCAAAGCCTGCTGCTCGTCCGGACACAGGTGGATGAACGGGGAGCAATACTGGCTGCCAATGATACCGATATCCTGCAATACAACCGGGATCATTACAGCTATATGTGGCCGCGTGACGGAGCGCTGATTGCGGAGGCAATGTCGCTTGCCGGATATCAGAGCGTGATCGCGCCCTTCTTCCAATTTTGCGCGCAGGCGTTGTCTCCGGAAGGCTACTTGTACCACAAGTACAATCCGGACGGAACGGTTGGCTCAAGCTGGCATCCGTACATTGTGCAGGGCAGCCGCAGACTGCCGATTCAAGAGGATGAAACGGCGCTTGTCCTGTTTGCGCTCTGGCAGGATTATTCGCGGAATCAAGTGATTGAGCTGCCGCAATCGCTGTACAGCAATCTCATTCGCAAGGCGGCTTCCTTCCTGAGCGAATATATCGATCCGTCGCTTTCGCTGCCGAAACCAAGCTATGATCTGTGGGAGGAACGCTATGGCATCTGGACGTATACAGCCTCCTCAGTATATGCGGGTCTGATGGCGGCAGCCTTCTTCACCGAGCTGTTCGGCGATTATGAACGGAGCGATCATTACAGAGATACGGCAAGCACGATTAAACAGGGCATTCTAACTCATCTGTGGGATGAAGAGTCCGGCAGATTCGCCCGCGGACTTATTCAGAAGGATAACCGCTGGGTGAAGGATATGACGCTGGAGAGCAGTGTGTTCGGCATCTGGGAATTTGGCGTGCTGCCGGTGCATGACGACAAAGTGTCCAGGACGATGCGCGCGATTAAGGATGGTCTGCAGATTCGGACGGATATCGGCGGAATCGCCCGCTACACCAATGATTATTACTTCCAGCAATCGGGCGAGATTGATAAAGTTCCGGGCAACCCGTGGATCATCTGTACGTTGTGGGTAGCCAACTATGAGATTGAATCGGCTTTGACGCTCGCGGATCTTGAAGGGCCGAAGCGGACGCTGCAATGGGTTGTCGATCATGCGCTGCAAAGCGGTTTGCTGCCGGAGCAGCTGAATCCGTATGATGGAACGCCGTTATCCGTTGCGCCGCTCACATGGTCGCATGCGACCTTGGTGCAAAGCGTCAGCAAATATGCGGAGAAATATAAGGAGCTGCAAGGGAAGCAACAACCACAGGAGTAGCACAGCAGCTGTACCATAACAAAAAGCCGTCCCGGCTGGAAACGCCGGGACGGCTTTTTGTTATACCTGTATAGTTATTGAATTAGAACAGCCAAGAGCGCGATATGATGACGAGCAAAATGAAAAGAACGAGAATGATGCCTGTACTCGTCCAGAGACCGCCTACCGGTACGCAACCTACATTAGCACCTGCTACAGGGTATCCCACCGTTCATAACCTCCCGAATGTGAATTTTGCGATGCAGTGAAGCACATCACATGGTTAATGTATGAAGGCGGCGCCCGTAATTATTGGACGTTTGTACCGGTACAAATGTAATTGTGGCAAATGCCCAGTGCTTACCTTCGGCCCGGAGACTGCGGCTTCCTCCGAAATTGGCGGATATGCTTAATCCGGGCTTCAGCTACCGTTTCCATCGTATTGCCGGCCTGCACGCTGGAGGAGGCGCCGACCGCAGTAACGAAGATGCAGCCAACATTAATGCGTGGAGAGCAGTTGGTTCGATGGATAACGACAGCTTCTTCTGCTTCGAATGCTGGATCATTCAAAACCGGGAGCGGCCGCTCAAATATTTCGTATGACTCGAAATAGACCGAGCCAGCCGTTTCATGTCCTTCCTCCCGCTGTACGGCAAGCGCCCGGAGTTTGGGTGTATAGTATCCCCGATCACCCAGTTGAATGATAGAAGACAACGAGACATCAATGAGGGCAAGGCCGCAAATCTCTGCTGTCCGTACGGGGTAGCCGGCGTCTTGACGGTTGTCTGGCGGCATCAGGATTCGTTTTCCGATTCCGGCTCTGCCGTTTCGCCGATAGCCTGCGAAGCTCCCTCTGGGCTTGGGAAAGGGACGAGCGGGCCGACGATGACGGATTCCGGTGGTGTATCGAACATGGAATATAGCGTCATATAATCAGTATCCCCCACTTGCAGAGAGGAGGAGCTGGCAACACCAAGCACTTCGATGGAGCCAACGACAAGTGCATGGTTATATACGTGGAAATGGATCATTGTGAGCGACCTCCATATTGCATATTCAAGATCAGGCCGATGCTAGGAGCTTTGCAGCTGGCGTAAGTACTGCTGCAGGGCCGCGTCGGTGTCACGGGATGTTTTGGCAATGACATCCGCTTTGAATGCGGCCTCGCTTTCGGCGTTAAGCGGCGCTCCGTCTTGCTCTTTGGCTGCCGTCTGCATATAGTAGTGAATCCGGGTAGGCAGCTGCTTGCGAATATCGTTAATAATTAAACGGCGGTGGTACGGATCAAGAGATAGCCCCATATCGGATTCCATCTGCATCAGCTTCTGCGGAGCAGTTGTTTCTAAATATTGATTCATTTGCGCCTGCACATCGCTGAAAGGGCCTCCTGGAGGCGGCGGCGAGATGCCCGGTGCGGCTGAAGGGAAGACGTTCTGTTTGGCTGCAGAAAGCTGCTCGATTTCCCCCGGGGGCGACTCTGAGCCCGGCGGTGTCATGCCGATATTGAGCGTACCCTCCAGCTTCTCTACCTTCAACTGATCGAAATGGTATTGCAGGTTTTCGATCTTGTAGGTTGGTTTTGCTTCCAGCTGCTGCAGCTGCTCACATACGGCGGACAGCTTCGATTCAAGGGAATGGATTTGCTCCTCCTGCCGGCTAAGCTTGGTTTGAACTTCATGCAGCCAAGCATGCCAAGGGGAGTAGCCATTCGGTTGCTGCTGCATGTTGGATGGCCTCCTGTCTATGAGGGATTAGGCAGCGGAACGAAGGAAAGCGGATTCTCCTGGCCAAGCTGCGCGGCTGGACCCGTAAAGCCTCCCGTATTATAAAGCTGGGACAATGAACGGATCGAACCTGCGCTCCCGATCTGAAGCACAGAGCTGTTCGAGACGCTGTCGACACGCAGCTGCTTAATCGTAATCGTCTGATGAATCGTCCAGTTCATATAACGTTGACTCCCGTGCCGATCTCGTTCTGTGTGCTGTCCTGTACGTCAGGATCAAGCGTATTGGTTGCGCTGACAGCGTTGTTCGCATTGGCGAGGCTGCCTGTCAGGAAGGAGCCGGAGCCGGCATAGGTTTTGGAAGTGCTTGATGGCGATAGCTGTACGGAATCGCCGAATTGTACGATAGAGCTGGAGCCTGTGCTGACGATTTTGACAAAACCGACGATGGATGGCATGCGCGTTCACTCCTTTTACGGTATTACGGTATGCTACATCGTATGCGGCATTCGCCTAGAGGTTCCGTGAGTCCGATGCTGTAATGTGGCGCTAACGCCCAGACCGGCATATGTTGTGAGAGGGAGGTGAATGCGATGACGTCCAAGTGGGATGATCTTGAACGATGGATGGAGGGGCAAAAGCTCCCAAAAGGGTTCGACGTGCTCAAAGAGCCTGATTGGGTGGAGCAATTTGTCCGTAAAATGATGACAAAAGCGCTGCCTGAAGCGGCTGGAGTGATGACTAGCCAAGCGGATGATCCTTCTTTTTTTGAAACCCATCACTTCGTCATCGTTAAATTTCCTTTGCCGCCCGGTGTGAAGCGCGATGAGATGAAGCTTTATGTAAGGGAGGACCGGATTCGCATTGAGGGACTGCCGGAAAACCGGACCGAGACGGTGAAGCTGCCGAAGCCTGTGAAACCAAGAATATGCCGGGCACTGGTTAAAAACGGCATTTTGCAGGTGAAGCTGCGCAAGCGCCCGGGCGCCCGCACTTATTATGAAGCGGATATTCGCTGGTAGCGTGGCTATAGCTGCTAAAGCTGCTCATACTGTCACGAAATCTACCGGATTGCGGCTGGATAAACCTTGCATAATCCCTTATAATGCTATATAGCGAGCGGAACGGCAAAGGCTTACAAAGCCGTTTCTATCATTACATAGGGGAGTGTAGGGCGTGTCTTTAGTCGATGTCAGCAGCGTATCGGCGACTTTATTCATACTTGGGGTCGTCTTCTTATTGCTTATATTCGGATTGCTTAGCTTTGGAATATTGCGAATGTTCCAGCAGCGCTTCCGCGCGGGGTGGATCAGCTTCGCAGGCGCTATCGTCAGCTTTGTCGGGTTTATGCTCATATTAAACAAGTGGTTCCTGTGACGGACCCGTCTTGCTGATTGGAGGGGTCAACTATGCTATGGACGGCTATATGGTTTTTCATTAATATACTGTTTGTCGTCTCCCTGATCATGTTCTTATTCATGCAGCGCTCCGTATCGGAAGCGGCGGCGAACACAAGCGAGCCGGACAAGCTGCAGCGTGCCAAGGCGCGCCGCAATGCGACGGCGATCGTCTCCATCGCCCTGCTGATTGCGATGAGCGCCAGCTTTCTGATCAATATGCGGCTTAACGGGTAGCGTTATTAAAAGGCCGCGGAGGTCTATGAAAAGAGTTTTACGGAGGGCTCTCATTGACGAGAGTCTTTTTTTTCGTCATTATGGAGAGAGAATATCTATATGCGGAGGTTTTATTCATTGCATACGTATGAAGAAATCGTGCAGAAGATGGCAAGCCAAGGGCTGCGCATAACCGATCAACGAAAAACGCTGGCGAAATTGTTCGCGGAGTCTCCGGGATATTTGGCGCCTAAAGCCGTTTACGAATATATGGGCAAGTCCTATACCGGACTCAGCTTCGATACCGTCTATCGCAATTTGCGCGTGATGGAGGAACTGGGCGTACTAGAGCAGGTAGTGTTCGAGGAGGGCGTCAAGTTCAAGCTGCATTGCCGGGAGCATGACCATCACCATCATATGATCTGTTTGCAGTGCGGCAGAACGTATCCGATTACGTACTGCCCGATGGAGCAGACGATTGTGCCGGATGATTTCAAAGTTGTAAAGCATAAGTTCGAGGTGTTTGGCTACTGCAAGGATTGCGGGCAAGACGAGCCGGCTCAGGGAGAAGGCTAATGTCCGGGCAGCCGAAAGCGAGAAGGGTGCTGCAGGCGCCGATCGTCTTTTACCGCAAGGTGCTGTCCCCCTTGAAGCCCCCGACGTGCCGGTTCTACCCCACTTGCTCCGCTTACGCGCTTGAAGCGCTGGAGAAGCATGGCGCCGTCCGCGGGTCATGGCTTGCGGCGAAACGGATCGCACGCTGCCATCCCTTTCATCCCGGCGGCTTCGACCCGGTCCCGCCGGCACCCGGCGAGGAGCAGCCGAATGGCCATGAGGGAGCTTGACAGGCTTGCAGGTTGCGGTTATATTTTGAACTATAAAGGTTAATAATTGCAAAATAACAGTCCGATGAACGGATAAGTACGATGATGATTGTGAATGATCGTCCTAGAACAGAGAGCCGGGCAAGACGCTGCAAGCCGGTATAGGACAACATCGGAAAATGGTCCCGGAGGAATCATTTTCGAGCCGCGATGGCGTGGTAAGGGAATGGCGCTAAGCCAGTGATAAAGGCTATGCCGTCTACATCGACGGCACACGAAGCAATGATGCGCGGTTTATCCAAGCGGATAGGCACGCATGATTGGAATTTGGGTGGTACCGCGTGAGTTCGTAACTCTCGTCCCATGTTGGACGGGAGTTTTTTGCGTTCTGTTTTTAATATTAAGGAGGAATAGAGATGACGGAATCTAACAAAAGCTTTTATATTACGACGCCGATTTATTACCCAAGCGACAAGCTTCATATCGGTCACGCCTACACGACTGTGGCAGGGGATGCAATGGCCCGCTACAAGCGGCTGCGCGGTTATGATGTCTGGTATTTGACCGGTACGGATGAGCATGGACAAAAAATTGAGCGCAAAGCAGAAGAGAACGGGAAAACGCCGCAGCAATTCGTTGATGACATTGTCGTTGGCATTAAAGAGCTGTGGGCAAAGCTGGAAATTTCCAATGATGATTTCATTCGCACGACAGAGCCGCGCCATAAAGTCGTTGTAGAGCGAATTTTCGAGCAGCTGCTCAAGCAGGATGATATTTATAAAGGGGAATATGAAGGCTGGTACTGTACACCATGTGAATCGTTCTTCCTGGAACGCCAGCTTGTGAACGGCAACTGTCCGGACTGCGGACGTCCTGTTGAGCTTGTGAAGGAAGAAAGCTATTTCTTCCGGATGAGCAAATATGCAGACCGCCTGCTGAAGCTGTATGAGGACAACCCTCAGTTCATTCAGCCGGAATCCCGCAAAAATGAAATGATCAACAACTTTATTAAGCCGGGCTTGGAAGATCTGGCCGTATCGCGGACGACCTTCGACTGGGGCGTTAAAGTGCCGGGCGATGCGAAGCATGTCATCTATGTATGGATTGACGCGCTCTCCAACTATATTACGGCATTGGGCTACGGACAAGAGGGCGAGGAAAGCGCGAAATATGCGAAATACTGGCCTGCAGATGTACATCTTGTGGGCAAGGAAATTGTACGCTTCCATACGATTTATTGGCCGATTATGCTGATGGCGCTTGGACTGCCTGTGCCAAAAAAAGTGTTTGCTCATGGCTGGCTCCTTATGAAGGACGGCAAAATGTCGAAATCGAAGGGCAACGTCGTTGATCCGGTGACGCTGATCGACCGCTACGGTCTGGATGCGGTTCGTTACTACCTGCTGCGAGAAGTGCCTTTTGGCGCGGACGGCACGTTCACGCCTGAAAACTTTGTCGACCGGATCAACTTCGATTTGGCGAATGACCTTGGCAATTTGCTTAACCGGACAGTGGCGATGATCGACAAATATTTTGATGGTGCAATTCCGGCATTCGCAGGCAAGGTAACCGAATTCGACGAGCAGCTGCAGCAGCTTTCCGTACAGACGGTAGAGCAAGTAGAGGCGGCGATGGAGAACATGGAGTTTTCCGTGGCGCTTGCTGCGATCTGGCAGTTTGTAAGCCGTACGAATAAATATATCGACGAAACACAGCCTTGGGCGCTTGCGAAGGATGAAGGCAAGCGGGAAGAGCTTGCTTCGGTTATGCATCATTTGGCGGAATCGCTCCGTATTGCCTCGATCCTGCTTCAGCCGTTCCTGACTCATGCGCCGCGTGAGCTGTGGAAGCAGCTTGGCCTGGAAGCGGGAGAGCTGACAGAGTGGGAGAGCGCGAAGCAATTCGGGCAGCTGCCTGGCGGTACGCAGGTTAGCAAAGGCTCACCGATATTCCCGCGCTTGGAATCGGCTGAAGAAGTGGCCTACATCGCAGCAGCGATGGGGGGAGGCGCTTCGGCTCAGGCGGAAGCTCCGGCTGCCGCTCAAGCTTCTGCGGCTAATGGCGCTGCGGACGAAGAGGAAGAGATCGAGCATAAAGAAGAGATTGGCATTGACGAATTCGCCAAGGTGGAGCTTCGTGTAGGGCAAGTTATCTCTGCCGAGCCGGTGAAAAAAGCCGATAAATTGCTGAAGCTGCAATTGGATCTGGGCTATGAGCAGCGTCAAGTCGTATCCGGCATTGCTAAGTTCTACACACCGGAGCAGCTGGTTGGCCGCAAGGTGATCGTCGTAACGAACTTGAAGCCGGTCAAGCTTCGCGGAGAGCTGTCGCAAGGGATGATACTGGCGGCATCCAAGGGCGAGCAGCTGACGCTTGCTACGGTACCGGATGACATGCCTAACGGCGCAATCGTGAAGTAAATCGTAATCGCAACTAGCAGCCGTCAAAGGGGCAGAAGCTCCTTTGACGGCCTTTTTTTGCCTAATTCTAATTGTATGGTGCGAAGTGTATAGGCTGGAATGGAGGCGAGTATAGTAAAAATAGTTATGAGATTTAGGGTTGACAGTGTCTATTAGCCGCTTATATAATGTAAATCGTAATAGTAACGATTACTAACAAGAACATAGAAATGGGAGAAGCCTACTTATGAGAAATAAAACTGCAAGCTCAATTCGAATTTCTGCAGCTGCGATGCTGCTGGCTGCTTTTGCACTTGTTATTGCCGCATGCGGCAGCGGCTCGGGCGGTAAAATAGTGGAAGGCAAGACAAACGTGGTTACGACCTTTTACCCGCTCTACTACTTAGCTTCCGAAATCGGAGGCGACAAGGTAAATGCCGTCAACTTGGTGCCGGCTGGTGTGGAGCCGCATGACTGGTCACCGAAGAGTCAGGATTTAGATCTTTCATCCAAGGCGCAGCTGTTCCTGTATAACGGTGCCGGACTTGAAGGCTGGACTGATAATTTTCTTAAAGGCTTGTCGAAGAAAAGCGAGCTCGTGACGGCCGAGATGAGCAAGGGCATTACGCTTATTAAAGGCAATCCGGAGGAAGAGCACGAAGAGGAAGGGCATGAAGGCGAAGAGCATGACGACCACGGACACAGCCATGATCTCGACGTTGATCCGCATACATGGGTAAGCCCGAAGTCGATGATGCAAATGGCGGAAAATGTGAAAAACAGCCTCGTCGAGGTAGATCCGGCCAACAAAGCAAGCTATGAGGACAATTACGCTGCGCTGCATGCGAAGCTTGAAGCGTTGGATCAGCAATTCCAGACAGAGCTGTCCAAAACTTCGAAGAAAGATATCGTAACGTCTCATCAGGCGTTTGGTTATCTGGCTAGAGATTACGGCTTGAGACAGACTGCGGTTATGGGACTGTCCCCGGATGCGGAGCCGAGAGCGCAGGATTTGCTCCAAATTGCGAAATTCGTCAAGGAAAATGATATTCGCTACATTTTCTTCGAGGAGCTGGTGTCCCCGACGCTTGCGAATACGCTGGCAAGCGAAGCAAAGGTCGATACGATGGTCCTTAATCCGATCGAAGGCCTGACACCGGAGCAGGAAAAGCGCGGAGATGACTACATTACACTTATGGAAGCCAATTTGCAAAATTTGATTAAGGCATTACAATAGGATGATAGGACAAAACTCGGCCGACGCGCCGGGTTTGTCTGCTTTGAATAGAGAAAGAGGTGTACTATGCTGCAAAATCAAACGGGCGATGCCTGTCATCAAGATATCATTTCACTCGAAGGCGTAACCTTCTCCTACCAGCAGCAGCGGGTCATTACCGGCCTCGACTTCTCAGTCAAGGAACGGGATTTCGTCGGTTTAATCGGCTCTAATGGTGCTGGCAAAACGACGCTGCTCCGCATGATCGTCGGACTGCTGAAGCCGGAGAGCGGCGTTATCCGCCTGTTCGGCGAGCCCGTCTCGCGCTTCAAGGCCTGGGACCGCATCGGCTATGTGCCGCAAAAAAATTCGTTCAACCCGCTGTTTCCGGCCACGGTTCGCGAAGTGGTGCTGTCGGGACTATACGGGCGCAATAAAATATTCCGTTCGATCGGCAAAGCCGATCAAATCAAATGCGAGGATGCGCTGCATGCGATGAATATTGAAGATCTGGCAGGCAAGCGGATCGGCCAGCTTTCCGGAGGACAGCAGCAGCGTGTCTTTCTGGCAAGAGCTCTGATCAACAATCCGTCTCTGCTCATTCTGGATGAGCCTACAGTCGGCATCGATACCGAAACGCAGGAAGGCTTCTTCCATATGATCAAGCATATGCATCAGCATCATAATATTACGTTTCTGATGGTATCCCATGATATGGATATGATCCGTTCTTACTTGGGAGAAAGACCGGTTGCCGAAAGCGGCAAGCTGAAATTTTACAAAAAGCATTCTCATGAGCTTCAGGATTGTGTGGAGAATGATTTAACGCATAGCTTGAGAGGGCTGCGTCAGCAAATGGAGAGCAGGAAAGAGGTAGTTGCGGTTGTTGGAGATATTGGGTAGTGAGTTTTTTCAGCGTGCGCTCATCGGAGGCGTGCTGATCGGTATTACAGCGCCGTTGATCGGCATTTTTTTAGTGCTTAGACGGTTGTCGATGATCGGCGATACGCTGTCTCATGTATCGATAGCAGGGGTAGCGCTTGGTTTTCTAATCGGCGTCTATCCGGTTGCAGTCGGCTTGCTGTTCGCCATCGCTGCTTCCTTCGCCATTGAGAAGCTGCGCAAAGCTTATAAGACATATGCAGAGCTGTCCATTGCCATTATAATGTCAGGCGGCGTTGCGCTCGCTTCGATTTTATTTACGCTTGGCAAGGGGTTTAACGTCAACGTCAACGGTTATTTGTTCGGCAGCATCTACACGCTCGGCAATATTGACATTGTCACGATCGCGATCGTGACAGTTGTTGTTCTTGTTGCCATGCGGACGCAGGTCAAAGAGCTGTTCCTGCTTACGTTTGACGAGGACGCAGCAGCTGTAAGCGGCTTGCCCGTCCGGTTCTATAATGTTATGATTAGCGTGCTTACCGCGCTCGTTATTAGTGCATCTATTAAGATCGTTGGCGCCTTGCTCGTATCGGCATTGCTGACGATTCCGGCAGCATGCAGCCTTATTATCGCCCGCAGCTTCCGGCAAACGATCTTTGCAGTTGTTATCATCGGAGAGTTGGCTGTTGTCTTTGGCCTTCTGATCGCCGGAGTATGGAATTTGGCGCCCGGCGGCACAATTGTACTGCTTTTGATTGCAATTTTACTCGTCCTGATCCTGTTCAAGCCAGGCCTGAGGACGGGCAGTTAACTTCGACAGAGGTGCATAACCATTGAGTGACATCAATATTTGGCTGGCGTTCGGCGCCGGCTTGGCTTCTTTTATCTCGCCATGCTGTCTGCCCTTGTATCCGTCTTATTTATCTTACATAACCGGTATTTCTGTAAGTGATCTTAAGCAAAATCAGCAGACGAAAAAAATGCGCATCCGCACGATGACGCATACGCTTTTTTTCATTCTCGGATTTTGCACCGTCTATTACACGCTGGGCTACGGCTCTAACGTGTTCGCGGAGTTTTTCAGCGAATATGCAGATGTCATTCGCAAGCTGTCCGCGATTCTGATCGTTTTAATGGGGCTGTTTCTCGTTGGCATTTTCCAGCCGCAGGTTCTGATGAAAGAGCGGAGATTTAACATCGATCCGAACAAAAGATCCGGCTTTATCGGCTCGTTTATTTTCGGAATCGGCTTCTCTGCTGGCTGGACACCTTGTATTGGTCCTGCACTTACTGCCATCCTGGCGCTTGCCGCATCAGAGCCGGGCACTTGGTTCCAGTTGACGACGGCTTATGCTTTGGGCTTTGCCATTCCGTTTTTTGCATTGGCCTTTTTCCTCGGCTCCGCCCGCTGGCTGCTTAAATATTCTTCGCTCGTTATGAAGATTGGCGGCGGTGTTATGATTCTGATGGGTATTTTGCTGTTCACGAACCAAATGACCAAAATCACCATCTGGCTGAATCTGGTTACACCAGATTGGCTTAAGTTTTAAGACCGGCAAGCTATGTGAAATACTCGATCTTCGCGTTCGGGAAATACTCGAATATGCGCTCCGATATAAACATGCGGAGCGCATAGGCTTGTTCATCAGGGTATACATATTTGCCCTGCCCCCAGCGCCCCCACTTATACTTCCGCTTCTCGATATCCATCTCCAGCTTCGTCTTCGGATAACGCTTCTCAATTACATTTTTCGCAGTCTTTGTGAACCGGTGCTGAATAAGCTCAAAGGTCAGGTCGCCGTTTTTGGCTTCTTCAGGAAGCGCCTCGGCTAATGTCTTCAGCAGCTCGGCATAACCCTCTTCCCAGCCGTCATGCCAAATAATCGGCGCGATTATAAAGCCCATCGGATACCCTGCTTTGGCTACTTTGGCAGCTGCTTCAATCCGCTGCTCGAAGCGGGAGGTCGCAGGCTCGAAATGCTTGATGACATATTTGGAATTGACGCTGAAACGGATACGGGTATGCCCGTTATGCTTGGCATCCAGCAGCGAATCAACATGATGGAACTTGGTCACGAACCGGAGACGGCCGAGCGGCTGCTCTCCCATATATTCGATCAGCTCGCGCAGACTGCCGGTAATGGGCTCCAGACCGACAGGGTCGGAGGTGCAGGCCGCTTCGAAACGGGTAATTTCCGGTTCACGCTCGTCGATATATCCTTGAGCCGCTTGCAGAATCTCATCGATATTGACGTATACGCGAATGTAAGGCTTGGAGCCTAACGTCGTCTGTAAGTAGCAATAATGACAGTGCCCCATGCAGCCTGTCGCGATGGGAATCGCATATTCAGCGGAAGGCTTCGATTGATCGAATTTCAACGTTTTCCGCACGCCGACAACAAGCGTTCGTTTGGCAATGCGGTATTGCTCCAGCTCGCTGTCGCCTGGCAGGTTCGTTATCCGGTTATGGGAGGTGGTCATCCGGAAGGGGATGCCTTCCTTTTCAACCCATGCCATAATCCGCTTGCCCTTCGGGTATTCCAGCGCACCTGGCTCAAAGTAAACAAGATCGGGAATGAAGGAAAGCTCGCTTCGGTCGACGTTTGGCTTTTCAATTACAGTTGTTGCCATCGGATACCCTCCCGTTAAATAAATGATTTCTTTAGTGTGGGACGCCAGCGCCTTTGGCAAACAGGGAGTTACAAGAAATAACGCTGTCGGCGAAATGGCAGCCAATTGAGAATAAGTTGCAGAGCGGATTGAAAACGGTGTATGATACTAAGAGTAACGCCTGAGAGACAAGGTGTAAGAAGTTGGGTTAGGGGGTTCTTCATTGCCGACTCCGAGCATGGAAGACTACTTGGAACGTATTTATAAGCTTATCGACGAAAAGGGGTACGCACGCGTATCAGATATCGCGGAAGGGCTTGAAGTTCATCCGTCGTCTGTTACGAAGATGATCCAGAAGCTGGACAAAGACAACTATTTAATTTACGAGAAATATCGCGGGCTTGTTCTTACGAGCAAAGGGAAGAAGATGGGTAAGCGTCTGGTTGACCGCCATCAACTGCTGGAGTCGTTTCTGACGCTGATTGGCGTACAGGAAGAGAACATTTATCGCGACGTGGAAGGCATTGAGCATCATTTAAGCTGGGATTCGATAACCTGCATTGAGACGTTGGTTGAATATTTCCACCGCGATCCGGCCCGTATGGAAGAATTAAAGGGCATTCGCGAAGAGCTGGAAACCTCAGAATAGCGATGACAAAACGAAAGAAGCCTGCCGGATTGGCAGGCTTCTTTCGTTTTGTCATGTGTAACGCTTCTTGCGAAGCATCAATGATATTTCGGCGTGTCGTCATCGTCCTTGCCGCCGTTAATGACACGAAAAGGAACGGTGCGGGATTTCGGCTTTTGCCGCGGCTGTGTCCGGTTCTGCTTCACATACGGCTGCTTTGGATTCGCGCCTCTTCCCCAACTGGAGGGAGGGAATTTATAGAGCAGGAAAATACCGCCCAGCACGACGATCGGAATGAGATATGCTGCAGGGTTCGACGTGAAGCTGTCTAACAGCCCGATCGCGAACAAGATGACGACGATGACGGTCGTAATACTCCACCCTCGCGGAAGATTAGCCATATGCTTCCCGTCCTTTGCCTTAGTTTTTAGTCATTTGCTGGTCAAGCTCACGCATCCGGTTGAAGGAAGCGATGGATACTGCAACCTGATCGTCCTTAGGCTCTTTAGTCGTAAGAAGCTGGAGCCAAAGTCCAGGATAGCCAAGGTAACGCAGTACAGGCGTTTCACGCAGTGCGTTCGTCCATCTCAGCACCTCGTAAGAAATGCCAAGTACAAGAGGGAGCAGCAGAATGCGGATATAAATCCGTTCCCAAATCGTATCCCAAGTGAAAATCGGAAGCGAGTAGATAATTACGCCTACGATAACTGTGAAAATAATGAAGCTGCTGCCGCAGCGATAATGGAGACGGCTGTATTTTTGCACATTTTTAACCGTTAAATCCTCGCCTGCTTCGTAGGCTGTAATGACTTTATGCTCAGCACCATGATATTGGAACAGCCGTTTGATAATCGGCGTCATCGACATCAGGTAGAGGTAGGAGAGCAGCAGAATGATTTTAATAAGTCCTTCTAACAAATTATGCCCGACTTTGTTTTCGAATACATTCTCGAACAGAAGACTTTCGAGCGCAGCCGGTACCGCCGTGAAGATGAGCTTGCCGAATACGAAGGACAATACGCCTGCGACGGCTACGCCGACAAGCATGCTGAGACTCCAGCCCGAGCCTTCTTTTTTCTTCTCGGCTTGTTTCGCTGCCGCTTCCGGGTTTTTCGCTGCTTCATCAGCGGCTTCATCCTCCGCATAGTTCTCCATAGAGAAGTTCAAATGCTGCGAGCCCTTGGCGCTGGATTCGATAATGCCAACCACACCGCGTACAAGCGGAATTTTTTTCAATCGCTGTACCCAATTACGAGTCGTTCTCGGAACCTCAAGAAAGACGATTTCGTCATTTTTACGCCGAACCGCCGTTACATTCACATGTTTGCCTGCGAACATAACGCCTTCAATTACCGCTTGTCCGCCGTAAATGCTTTTGGAGTTTTGAGACAAGAGACAGGTCACCTTCCTTAAGTTGCTTGAATCCCGAACGGAACACAAGTTATCGTTGTCATTATTGCTTTGCTTCTATTGTACTTGATCTATAGGCCAATTGCCAACGGCATCGTTTGGCTTGCGGGGCGCTGCGGACTTTCCTTCCAAACGGTTAGCCGACTATCGTTTTTCACATAATAGGGCTATAACCTTTAAACGGAAAGCAGGGATACATACATGGCTAACAAAGCTGCTGACCGGAAATTGGCGGGAAGCAAAGAAGACAGGCTGCATCACCATACGAACCCTTTTCTGTTCGAACTGACGATCGGTTTTTTTGCCGGACTAATCTGGGGCCTGATCCGCTGGATGCTGTACGAATTCAAATTTACGAAAGAGCTGCCGGGCATTATGGCGGATCCTTTTTTCCGCAGCAGCTTTCTTAAGACGTATTGGGGGATGGCTGTAGGTATTGGCTGCTACATCCTATTCTCTATTATTGCCGCACATTTGTATTACTTTTTATTCCGCAGGCTGCGCGGTCCATGGCCGGGTGTACTGTACGGCTTCCTGTGGTGGATCATCATTTTCGTGTTTGCCGGTCCCATGCTCCATATTTCTCAGCCGATCAGGATGGCGGGCTGGAATACGTTTGTAACAGAGCTGTGCGTATTTCTGCTGTGGGGATTGTTTATCGGCTATTCTACGGCCTTTGAATTTACCGATGAAGCTTCTCGTGAGCCTGTTGGAGCGTACTAAACAGTTTCAGCTTCTCAAGCGGCGGGCATTTGTGGTAAAATGTCTTGTGATCTTTGGCGACAGGCCATAATCGGCTGGTTGGGGGTGCGAGTATGCTGAAAATTGTAGTATTGAACGGACCGAACTTGAACATGCTGGGCATTCGCGAGCCTGGCGTATACGGGACGGAGACGCTTGCCGAGATCGAAGCCGCGCTGTTAAGCCAAGCTTCCGAGCTGGGCGTTGAGCTGGATTTTTTCCAGTCCAACCACGAAGGCGCGCTCATTGACCGGATACATAGCGCATTTGGCAATGCCGACGGCTTCCTGATCAATCCGGGAGCGCTGACGCATTACAGCTACGCGTTAAGAGATGCTTTCTCGACAGTGGCGCTGCCCGTCGTTGAAGTGCATCTGTCTAACATTCATAAACGGGAAGCGTTCCGGCATACGTCGGTTATCGCGCCCGTTGCCGTAGGCCAGATTGCCGGCTTCGGCGGACAAAGCTACGAGCTGGGACTGACGGCGCTTGTACGCAAGCTCCAGCAGGATCGGAATACAGCTTAAGGAAGGAAGGGATAGCAAATGGCGAATGCGAGAGTCGAACGACTGCGTCAATCGATGGCTGAGCAGGGCTTTGAAGCAATCCTCATCGGCAGCAGCCACAATCGGAATTATTTAAGCGGCTTTACGGGATCTTCCGGTACTGTGGTCATCACGAATCAGGACAGTTTTTTGCTGACCGACTTCCGGTATATGACGCAAGCTCCGCAGCAAGCGGCCGGGTTCAAAGTCATTGAGCATGGACCGCGTGTTATGGACAGCGTACGCGAGCTGCTTGCAGCAAGCGGAATTTGCGAGCTTGCGTTTGAGCAAGATCAGGTGTCATATGGCGAATATGCTGCCTGGAGCGAGCAGCTTGACGGAGTTGTGTTAAAGCCGGCGGCTGGTCTGGTAGAGCAGCTTCGGATGATTAAGGATGAAGATGAGCTGCGCATTATGAAAGAAGCGGCGGATTTGGCCGATGCGGCATTTAGCCATGTACAAAAGCTGCTTCAGCCGGGAGTCAGAGAGTCTGACATCGCACTGGAGCTTGAAATGTACATGCGCAGCCATGGCGCTTCGTCAACCTCGTTCGAGACGATCGTAGCGTCGGGAGAAAGATCAGCGCTGCCTCATGGCGTTGCAAGCGACCGGCTGATCGGCAAGAATGAATTCGTAACGCTCGACTTTGGCGCTTATTACAGGGGATATTGCTCGGACTTGACCCGTACGGTCGTCGTAGGCGAACCAACAGCTAAGCACCGGGAAATATACGGCATCGTGCTGGAAGCTCAATTGCATGCGCTGGAGCATATCCGGCCGGGCATGACAGGCAAAGAAGCGGATGCGCTCGCAAGAGACATCATTGCGAAATACGGCTATGGCGATCAATTCGGGCACAGCACCGGACACGGCCTTGGCATGGAAGTGCATGAGCAGCCTAGATTGTCCAAGCTTAGCGACATGATTTTAACCCCCGGCATGACGGTGACGGTTGAGCCCGGCATCTATCTCCCCGGCTTCGGCGGAGTACGGATCGAGGATGATATCGTCATAACGGAATCCGGTATTAAAATATTAACCTCATCCCCGAAAGAGCTTCTTACTCTGGGTTAAGGACTATTCCAAGCAAATATCAGGAGGGAAATACAAGTGATTTCAGTAAATGATTTTAAAACAGGCTTGACCGTCGAAGTGGACGGCGATATTTTCTCGGTAACTGAGTTCCAGCACGTTAAACCGGGCAAAGGCGCAGCATTCGTGCGCTCCAAATTGAAAAACCTGCGCAACGGCAACGTTGTGGAGAAAACTTTCCGTGCGGGCGAAAGCATTGGCCGTGCCATCATCGAAAACCGTGAAGTACAATACCTGTACAACTCGGGCGATGAGTACACGTTCATGGACAACGAAACTTACGACCAGTTCGCTCTGAGCCAGAAGCAGCTGGAATGGGAGCTTAACTTCCTGAAAGAAAATATGAACGTAAATATTTCCAGCTACCAAGGCGAAATTATCGGTATTCAAATGCCGAACAGCGTTGAGCTGAAAGTAACAGAAACAGAGCCAGGCGTTAAAGGCAACACGGCGCAAGGCGCTACGAAAAGCGCGAAGGTCGAAACTGGCCTGAACGTTCAAGTGCCGCTGTTCATCAACGAAGGCGACGTTCTGTTGGTCGATACACGCGAAGGCAAATACATCTCCCGCGCTTAGTATCGGGGGCAGTGACCGTCCAATCCTGAGGATTGGGCGGTTTTTTTATAGTTGCATATACCCAGACAGGCGGTTAATGTGATATAATATCGACTTGTATGTATATGTCAAGGTTGGGGAGTGAATCAGCTTTGTCGTTGATAGTGATGAAGTTTGGCGGAAGCTCGGTAGGAACACCGGAGCGGATGCAGCGGGTTGCAAAACGGATAATTGAAAGCCAGCAGGCGGGTAACCGCGTCGTGGTTGTCGTATCCGCAATGGGAGATACAACGGATGATTTAATTGACCAGTCTAAGCTGCTTAATCCGAATCCGCCGGCGCGTGAGATGGATATGCTTCTTACGACCGGTGAACAAATATCGGTTGCGCTTTTGTCGATGACCATTCATCAGCTTGGCCATAAAGCGGTATCGCTGACTGGCTGGCAAGCGGGCATCCGTACGGAAGCGGTACACAGCAAGGCGAAAATTACGGACATTCGTCCGGAACGTTTGCACAAGGAGCTTGATCAAGGCAATATCGTCATCGTGGCAGGCTTCCAAGGCATGTCGGAGGATGGCGACATTACGACGCTCGGACGCGGCGGCTCCGACACGACTGCAGTTGCGCTTGCGGCTGCTGTTGAAGCGGATGTATGTGAAATTTTTACAGACGTCGACGGCGTTTATTCGACAGACCCGCGCGTCGTGAAATGCGCACGCAAGCTGAATGAAATTTCGTATGACGAAATGCTGGAGCTGGCCCATCTCGGAGCGGCGGTATTGCACCCCCGCGCGGTGGAATATGCGAAGCATAACAATGTAAAGCTTGTCGTTCGTTCCAGCTTTACGCATAACGAAGGTACAAGTGTGAAGGAGGAAGCGGTCATGGAGCAGGGAGTTGTCGTTCGAGGCATCGCATTTGACAAAAACGTAGCAAGAATCAGCATTCTCGGCGTTCAGGATGTTCCGGGCGTACTCGCAAATGTATTCGGCGAATTGGCGAATAACGGAATTGATGTAGACATTATCGTGCAAAGCGGTGTGCAGGACGGCAAAGCCGACTTCTCCTTCACTTTGTCCCGCGACGACAAGGAAAGAGCGGTTGAAGTCATTTACAGCATCCGCGAGAAGGTGCCTTTCCGTGAAGTAACCTCGGAGGACGATCTGGTGAAAATTTCGATCGTTGGCGCTGGCATGGTCAGCAATCCTGGCGTTGCTGCAACGATGTTCGCAGCGATTTCCGAACTGGGCGTTAGCATTAAGCTGGTCAGCACGTCGGAAATTAAAGTTTCCTGTGTAATCGCATCTGAGCCGCTGGTTGATGTTGTGCGCGCGCTGCACACGGCTTACGGCCTGGATACGGCAGAGCAAGCTTTCGTCGGCGGACCGCAAGACCGCAGATAATTGGAATGAAATAAAGAAGAGGCCATCCGCTTGCCGCGGGTGGCCTCTTTTTTCGCTTCTGATGCGCAGCTTCCGGATCGCCGGACCTTTCGTTCCGTTTAGCCGCAATTGCTTATCAACATATCGCCGTAAAGTCTCGGCACCTCTTGATAACGGTCGATGGCGGCGCAGCTCTCCAAATCTTTGCGCAAGCCGAGCTTCAGCAGTTTTTTGCCGGTCATCCCCTGTTGAATCGTCTCTTTGACGGCATGGGAGCGGTCGCCGTATAGCGCGAGCATGGCACAGCCAAAATCGTCGAGCTCAAGCGCTCCCCCCGTCATCCCCTGCAATCTCTCCAGCAGAAGACCGGCGCAAAGTCCGTCCTCCAATGCAAATTCATCATTGCTGCCCGCACATAAAATAACGATATCCCGCCGAAGCTCCAAAGCAGCTTTTGCGCAAGCCGAAGCATTAAGAAGTGCTCCTGCCAGTACAAAATCCGCTTTTGCCGATTTCACTATGGCGCGGGTTCCGTTTGTCGTCGTTAAAATAATTTTCCGGTCCCGCACCTCTGGACTCGTATATTCATCTGGAGAAGAGCCAAGGTCGAAGCCCGGGATTTTCCGGCAGAACCGCTCTCCTCCCAGCAAATCGCCAGTCTGCCGCGCTGCCCGTGCCTCTAGGACTGTCTCTACCGGAACGACGCCGATGGAACCTGCCGCCAAAGCGGTAACGATGGCGCTGGATGCGCAAAGCACATCGACGATGAGTGCTGTTTTATGGTGAAATTGCGCCGAGCTCGCTTCATTGACGCTTGAAATGACCTGAACCCGCATTTCAAAGATCCGCCTTTCTCTTAATGGCATTTGCTATGATCCCTTTCATACAATACGAATCATGCAAGCAATATATGCAGGTTTTGCTGGGCATGTGCCCGTTATTATCGGAATGAATAGGAGACAAGCCCGCATAGAGTAATAGAGAAGGAAGGAGGACAAGGCAATGCTGAATAAAATTGTGCTCAGTATGGCATCGCTTCGCATTACTTCAGGAATGATCGAAATTTGTGCCGCGCTTATTATGCTGAGGCTGAATCAGATTGACAAGGCGCTGCTCGTCAATTCCTCGCTTGCTCTGGTAGGCCCGCTGATACTAATAGCGACGACAACAATCGGCTTAGTCGGCCTGTCGGATAAGCTGTCATTCGGGAAGCTGGCTTGGATTGCCGCGGGAATCGCCTGCCTATTCATCGGCATTTTGAAAAAATAATAGAATCGATTCTAGCAAATAGGTGGACATATTATTGGGGTCCAAGCATACAAATGTAACTACGAAGGACAAACATCCGGGAGTGATGAGGGGATGCTGAACCGAGTGGTTCATTTGCTGCCATTGGAGTTGAAGGCGGTGCTTGAGAAGCTGCCTGAGACGGCTCTTGCGCAATTGGAGGAGATCCGGATCCGGGAAGGCCGGCCGCTGGAGCTTGGGCTTCGGGGCCAGTCCCGGTTTGCCGGAACTGACGGCACGCTGCGCATGACGGCTGATGGGGCTTACAAGCCAACGGGAGATATTTGCCGCAAGCTGCTTGAACGCATTACGAACTATTCGTTATATGCAATGGAAGAAGAGCTGAAACGAGGGTTTATAACCGTCGCCGGCGGACATCGCATTGGACTGGCTGGCAGAACGGTGTTGGACAGCGGAAGCGTTCGGGGCATCCGCGATATCGGCGCATTCAATATTCGGATTGCCCGGGAGGTAATCGGCTCAGCCAATCATTTGCTTCCTAAGCTGCTCGACCGAAGCCGGAAATCGGTTCACTCGACACTTATACTTGCTCCCCCTCAACAGGGGAAAACAACGCTCGTACGTGATCTTGCCCGTTCGATCAGCTATGGCTTATGGGGGCAAGGCGAGGGGGCCGGCTGGCAGGGGAGGAAGGTTGGCGTGGTGGACGAGCGCTCTGAAATTGCGGCTTGCGTACGCGGCATCCCAACCTTTGACATCGGTCCGCGAACCGATGTCATGGACGCTTGCCCGAAGGCTGAGGGCATGATGATGCTGCTTCGGTCGATGTCGCCCGAGGTAGTTGTAGCGGACGAGATCGGACGGGATGAAGACGGGGAAGCGATCCGGGAAGCGAGCCACGCAGGCGTGAGCGTCGTCGCCACTGCCCATGCTTATGACGTACAGGATGCGCTTGGCCGTCCGGTGCTTCGCCGCCTGCTGGAGGACGGCTCCTTCCAGCAGATCGTCGAGCTGCGCCGGACGACTGCAGGCTTTATGCATCGGATTATTAGCGCAGAGTCTGCGGTCCGGAGTCCGGCCGCCAGGGAGCCAACAGCAGCGTTGACTGCTGCTTCGGCTTCCACGTTCAGGCGGAGCAGTGCGGATCCCTCACCGGTCGAGAGCGGCCTGCAAAGAGGCGGTGCGAGTTGATCAAACTGCTAGGTGCCGTTCTCATCCTGTTTGCCGGAACGCTGATCGGCTTCCAGCAGGCGGCGAGATTTGCCGCAAGGCCGCGCCAGCTTCGCCAACTCGCCCATGCGCTGCAGCGGCTGGAGACTGAAATCGGCTATGGCCATACGCCATTGCCGGAGGCGCTCGGCCGGATCGCAGCGGTTGTGCCGTCACCTATCGCAGATCTGTTCTTGCTGGCTGCGGAGGGTGTTGCGCATGACGACGGCTTGTCTTTTCGCGAAAGCTGGGAGCAGGCGATGAGGCAAGGATGGGAGGCAACCGCGATGCGGG
The DNA here is from genome assembly GCF_042883865.1 of Paenibacillus sp. NPDC058174. Taxonomy (NCBI): domain Bacteria; kingdom Bacillati; phylum Bacillota; class Bacilli; order Caryophanales; family Paenibacillaceae; genus Paenibacillus; species Paenibacillus sp. NPDC058174. The sequence continues at coordinate 1,530,067 of NZ_JBHVUY010000001.1, read as the reverse complement.
CAGGCGAGCAGGCGGTCATGCTGCGGTTAGGCTCCGCGCTTGGCATAAGCGACAAGGACGATCAGCTGAAGCACTTGAAGCTGGCGCTGCTTCAGCTGAAGGCGGAAGAGGACGCAGCCAAGGAGGACCAGGGACGCTATGAGAAGATGTGGAAAAGCCTTGGCGTGCTGATCGCTGTGCTCGTCGTCATTTTGATGGTTTAGTGGGGTGCCGCGGAAATGAACATGGATGTGAGCGCCATCTTCCAAATTGCAGGCATTGGCATCATTATCGCCATGATTCATACGGTGCTGAAGCAGATGGGAAAAGAAGATATGGCGCATTGGGTTACCGTAATCGGATTTGTAGTCGTGTTGTTCATGGTCGTTCGGCTGCTGAACGATTTGTTCCAGGAAATTAAGACGATTTTTTTGTTTCAGTAAACTTTTAGGGAAGCCGCGAGTAGGTGAACGAAGTGGAAATCATTCAAATCGTCGGACTTGCGCTGATCGCGACCGTCCTGATTCTTGTCGTTCGAGAACAGAAGCCCATGTTCGCTTTCCTGCTTGCGGCCTTTACCGGCATTTTTATCTTTCTCTATCTGATCGGCAAGATCGATACCGTCATAACGGTATTGGAAGATTTAGCGAACCGATCCGGCATTCCGTCCATTTACTTGAAGACGATACTGAAAATTATCGGAATCGCTTATATCGCCGAATTCGGCGCACAGATTGTCCGGGATGCCGGTCAGGAAAGCATAGCTTCCAAAGTAGAATTTGCCGGCAAGGTGCTCATTCTCGTTATGGCGGTGCCGATTATTAGCGTCATTGTAGAAACGGTAATCGGATTGCTGCCGGCGGGGGGGTAAGAGAATGATTCACGCGACGAGCAAGGGAAGCACGTCCCGTATGATCCGGTTTGTCATTGCCGTATTCGTCATTTGGCTCCTGACCGCTGCGCTTCCCTTTGGCAATCCGGAACAATCGGCCTTTGCAAATGAGGAGCCGGAGGCTAGCGCCGCCGGAGCGCCGGCTGGGCAGCAGGACGTGCTGCCTGAGGGGCTGATCGGCAACGGAATGGACGGGGTCAGTACCGATGCGGTGGAATCCTTTTGGAAAAAGCTGAAGGATGAATACGGCGGTTACTTTCCTGACCAGCAGATGCCAAGTTTTATGGAAATGATTATGCCGGGCGGTGAAGGGCTCAAGCTGGAAACGGTTATTAAAGGATTGCTGAGCTATTTCCTGCATGAGATTCTTTACAACGGAAAGCTGCTGGTCACGATCGTCATGCTCACCGTTTTCAGCATGGTGCTGGAGACGCTGCAGAACGCATTTGAACGCAATACGGTCAGCAAGGTGGCTTACTCGATCGCTTATATGGTTCTGGTCATCTTGGCGGTGAACAGCTTTCACGTCGCTATCGGCTATGCGAAGGACGCCATCGGCGGCATGATCCAATTCATGCTCGCGATGATACCGCTTCTGTTGACGCTGCTGGCATCGATGGGCAACGTTGTTACCGTCTCGGTGCTGCATCCCTTGATCATTTTCATGATACATGCCGTTGGCACTTTGATCTATACAGTCGTCTTCCCGCTGCTGTTCTTCTCTGCGGTCCTTCATATCGTGAGCGCCCTGACGGAAAAGTTCAAAGTTACGCAGCTCGCTAATCTTCTTCGCAATATAGGCGTTGGCGTCATGGGCATACTCGTGACCGTGTTTCTAGGCGTCATTTCGGTTCAAGGAGCGACCAGCGCAGTGACGGACGGCATTACGATGCGGACAGCGAAATTCGTCACAGGCAACTTTGTTCCTGTTGTGGGCCGGATGTTTTCTGATGCCGCGGACACCGTGATTTCGGCTTCCATGTTAGCCAAAAATGCCATCGGCATTGCAGGCGTCATCATCTTGCTGTTTCTATGTGCTTTTCCAGCGATCAAAATATTGACGCTTGCGCTCATTTACAACGTAGCTGCCGCAGTTATGCAGCCGCTTGGAGATTCGCCTATCGTGGAGTGCCTGCAAACGATCGGCAAGACGATGATCTACGTATTTGCCGCGCTGGCAGCCGTCAGTTTAATGTTTTTCCTGGCTGTTACGATCGTGCTTACCGCCGGCAATGCGGCGATTATGGCGCGTTGACGACGGGTACGGGCGTGAAGCGGGACGGGCCTTTCGGAAAGGAGCTGCTGCTTTGGTTACATGGCTGGGCGATTGGCTGAGAGATATTATTGCGGTTATTATGCTCGCCGTCTTCATGGAGCTGCTGCTTCCGAACAAAGCCATGCAGCGTTACGCCAGACTCGTCATCGGGCTGCTGATCCTGCTTACCATTCTCTCTCCGATACTGAGACTGCTTCAGGGTGATTTCAGCGCCAGGCTGGGTGACAGCGTCCGGCAATGGGAAATGGGCTCTGGAACGCAGGAGATCAAAATGCCGACGCTGCAGGACATTCAGAAGGATGCGGAAAACCTCAGCAAGCAGCGGGACAACCAAGCGGCTGCACTTACACAGCAAACGCTGGAGAAAGCGATGGCTAAGGCGGTTGGGGAGCGGACGAAAGCAAAGGTGCAGCAGGTGGATGTCGAATTGAAGTGGGCGGTGGAAGGCAGCCGGCGAACACCTTACTTGAACAAGGTGACGGTTACGCTGGCGGCAGCTGAGGCTGCGCAGTCTGGCAAGGGTGATGCAGGCGGGGATGCGAATCGGGGGGGCCAGGTGGATGAGGTACAGCCGGTCGATGTGACGGTCAAGGTAGACGCTGGGGCAGCAGAGGGTTCTAGTGGTGCGGGCGGAGCAAGCGGAGGGGATACGAATGTGGATGCGGATGCGGAAGAGGCTTGGGTCAAGGTGAGCCCTGCTTTGGGAGACAAGGTGCGCAGCGTACTGGCCGACGGCTGGGGAGTCAGTCCGGAAATTGTACTTGTCCGTCAGCCGGCTGCCGGGTGAACGAAGGCATATAGAAGACGCAGCAAAGGAGGGTTAGGCAGTTGGCCAAATGGTTGCAAGGGCTGGAGTCACTCATTGGCGGGGGCGGACCTGGCGGGAAGAAGCGCATAAAGACGCTGCACATTCTGCTCGTTATAGGCTTGATTGGCGCGGCTTTGATGGTGATGAACTCCTTTCTCTCCTTTAATAAGGTCGAGCCTTCGGCACATGATCCGAACCCGGCACCAACCGAGGAAGCGGCATGGAGCGCCGGCGCCAAGGAGGGCAGCACATTCGATTTGATCGAGCAGCCGCTGGAGCAAAGGCTGAAGGAAATTCTGGAGAAAATCGTCGGTGTCGGCACCGTCGACGTTCTCGTAACGGTTGATTCCACCGAGGAAATCGTCGTGAAGGAGAATGACAAGGAGTCGCAATCGGTTACAGATGAGAACGACAAAAATGGCGGCCGCCGTCATATCACCTCCATAACGAAGGAAGGACAGGTCGTCATAACCGAGGTGTCGGGCGATCAGAAGCCCATCGTAACGAAGACGATAAACCCGCGTATCCGCGGCGTGCTCGTCGTTGCCAAAGGCGCGGAGAATGCGACCGTAAGACGCTTAATTATAGACGCGGTGGAAAAAGGCGTGAACGTGCCGGCAAATCGGATATCGGTTGCGCCAAGCAAGCAGTAGCCAGCAGCTTTTAGCAGTGCAAAAATTAATTTGAATTGGGGAGGGTGTTCTCATGAACACGAAAAGACAAACGATTTGGCTCGTATCGATGCTTAGCCTGATGGTGGTATTATCTGCTTACTATCTGTTTACACAAGACGGCAAATCGCCGGATTTGGTAACGGACGGCTCGCAAACGCAGCAAAAAGGCGGGGACGCAACAGAGGTGGCAAAAGGGGATAACAGCATTATCATCAATGAAGTGGAGCACAAAGACAGCGGCGCGAAAACGGATAAGGAAGTTATCGAACAGTTGGAGAACGGAGGCGGAGCGGCAACGAGCGTATTTGCTGAGGTACAGGAGAAACGCCAGCAGCAATTCAATCAGGAAGAGGATAAACTGTATACGACAATTTCCAATACCCAAACGAATCCGGAGGAATCGTCTGAAGCGATGAAAGCCCTCAACTTGCTGGAAGAAAAGCGGGAGAAGCTGAACACGATCGAATCCGAGCTGATGAAGCAATTCCACACGGCGATCGTGGACGATCAGAATGAACGCTATAAAGTAGTTGTTGAGAGCGAGAAGCTGGATAGGGCGCAGGCGGTTGGCATCATCGATCTGGTCATGAAAACGATGGACGTGAAGGCCGACCAAGTGACAGTACAGTTCGTGCCTTAAGCTGCGGCCGACAGCTGACAGCTGATAGAGACCGGAAGCGGATGCTTCCGGTCTTTTGGTTGTTAGGGATGCATGGTGGGGGAGAGGCGGTCTGTTGATTATTAAATGTGAAGGCGGGTAGGTCGCCCTCTTGAATAAAGTTTTACGCTGCAATTATTACGTTGGAAAAATCCAACGTAAAAGCGGAAAAGCAGCAAATAAAGCGTCCCACGTTGGAAATATCCAACGTAGAAGCGGAAAAGCAGCAAATAAAGCACCCTACGTTGGAAATATCCAACGTAGAGGTGGAAAAGCGGCAAATAAAGCACCCTACGTTGGAAAAATCCAACGTAGGGGTGGGTAAGCAGCAAAGAATGCACCTTACGTTGGAAATATCCAAAGTAGAGGCGGGAAAGCAGCAAATAAAGCACCCTACGTTGGAAATATCCAACGTAGAAGCGAGAAAGCAGCAAGTAAAACGTCCTACGTTGGAAAAATCCAACGTAGAAGTGGAAAAGCAGCAAAAAAGAATACGCCCTACGTTGGAAAATTCCAACGTAAAGGCGCTAAACTAGCTGAGAATAAGTCCTGCAGCAGCAGGCCCGATATATGCTTTTACATTTAACAGTGCATGTTATTGAATGGGAAAAAAGATATTGGTGTATTGAAATAATTCTAACTGCAGATTATCATTTTGATAGGTCAGCTGTAGGTTTGTTTACCTTATCGGAGTAGAGGGAGCGAAAAGCAGGAAAGTATGTTTAATTATGAGATAAGGTTATTAGTAATACGATTGTATGCTACGTACTGCTGAGGGAGTAATAACATAATGCGCTCTTTCTTTAACCCTTTATTTTACAAGAGAATAGGGCCAAAATAGCGTGAAAACGGGGCGTATAAAAAATTGGTTCGTGTTCGCTAAGGTTTATGATATAATGTTAAACGTTATGTAAAAGAAAATGGGTAAAATGGGCTTATGAGCCGCAATGGCCGCCCGACTAAATGCCCGAATTTACGGAGCAATTTGCCCGGGCATCGGCAAGCTTGTCCATAAGGAGCTATTTGCTGTCGCAGTACTGCAAGAAAGCGGAAGCTGACAGAGTAATTTTGCTATCGCAAATTTACGAGCTAGTACTTATGGAGTAGTCTTGCTGCTGCAAAGATTAAGCGAATGTTAACAGAGCAAATCTTGTTACCGCAAAATCAAGCGAATGCTAACGGAGCAAATCTTGCTGCCGCAAAATCAAGCGAATGCTAACGGAGCAACTTTGCTACGCAAACTCAAGCAAAAGCTAACGGAGCGATTTTGCTACCGCAAAATTTAAGGAGTGAAAATAATTCATGTTCAAATTGAGCGAGATTAAAGAATTGATCAAACTGGTTGATCAAACTTCCGTTCATGAGCTGGAGATTGAAAATGAAGGGGCACGCCTGCTCATCCGCAAACCCGGCAAAACAGAAGTGGTGAATGTACAAGCAGCCCCAATCACCCATACATATTCGCCTGCGCCGGTTCCAACTGCTGCGCCGCAAGCTTCTGCAGCACCTGCTGCTCAGCCAGCTGCGCAAGAAGCGCCAGCCGCAAGCCCAAGCAAGGAGAATCTCCATTCCATTACTTCGCCGATGGTGGGTACGTTCTACAGCTCGCCATCACCTGACGCTTCCGAATTCGTAAAAGTAGGCGATCGCGTCAACGAGAAGAGCGTCGTGTGCATTCTTGAAGCAATGAAGCTTATGAACGAGCTGGAAGCAGAAGTTCGCGGAGAAATCGTTGAGATTCTCGTTACGAACGGTCAACTGGTTGAATACGGACAGCCGCTTTTCCTCGTTAAGCCGGAATAGCATTTTTCTCCCTGATTGGAGAATCTGTCGCCTGAAAGGAGTAACCACGTGAAATTTCAAAAAGTATTAATCGCCAACCGCGGCGAGATTGCAGTTCGCATTATTCGTGCCTGCAGAGAGCTTGGAATCTCGACGGTAGCCGTTTATTCCGAAGCTGACCGTGATTCGCTTCATGTTCGTCTGGCGGATGAGGCTTACTGCATTGGGCCTACTGCTTCTAAGGACAGCTATTTGAATTTGACTAACCTGATGAGCGTTGCGACGATCACAGAATGTGATGCGGTTCATCCGGGTTACGGCTTCCTTGCCGAAAATGCGGATTTCGCTGAAATCTGCGAATCCTGCAATATTACGTTTATTGGCCCTTCGCCTGAAGCCATCAGTAAGATGGGCGACAAGGCTGTTGCCAAAAAGACAATGCAAGCAGCGAACGTTCCGGTCATTCCAGGCTCTGACGGCCTGGTTGAAGACATGGACGAAGCGATTACAGTTGCACGCAGCATCGGTTATCCCGTCATCATTAAAGCTACAGCAGGCGGCGGAGGCAAAGGCATCCGTATAGCCGATGACGAATCGGCACTTGTCCAGCAAATTACGACGGCTCAGCAGGAAGCGCAAAAGAATTTCGGTAATGGCGGCGTCTATCTGGAGAAGTACTTGACTGGCATGAAGCATGTCGAAATTCAAATTATGGCTGACAAGCATGGCAACGCGGTTCATCTGTTTGAACGCGACTGCTCTGTACAGCGCCGCCGTCAGAAGCTCGTAGAGGAAGCGCCGTGTCCGGTATTGAAGCCGGAGCAGCGCGAACAGATGGGCCAAGCGGCTGTCCGCGCCGCGCTTGCGGTTAACTATTCAGGAGCGGGCACGCTGGAGTTTTTGCTGGGACCGGACGGTAATTTCTATTTCATGGAAATGAACACCCGGATTCAGGTCGAGCATCCTGTTACGGAAATGATTACAAACGTTGATCTTATCAAAGAGATGATCTCCGTTGCGGAAGGCAATCCGCTGTCCTTTAAACAAGAGGATCTGCAGATCAACGGCTGGGCGATTGAATGCCGGATCAATGCTGAGGATTCCGAGCGTAACTTTATGCCTTCGGCTGGTCACATTCCGTTCTATCTTCCGCCAGGCGGAACTGGGGTACGGGTTGACAGCGCGGTATATCCGGGCTACACGATCTCGCCGCATTATGATTCCATGATTGCTAAGCTGATCGTATGGGGCAGAACGCGGGAAGAAGCGATTGCGCGGATGAAAAGAGCGCTATCCGAATTCGCAGTGGAAGGCATCAAGACGACGATTCCTTTCCATCAGAAGCTGCTGAATCACCCGAAATTCGTTGAAGGCGACTTCGACATTAAGTTTTTGGAAGACCATGAAATCTAAGCCGGACAACTGTTTGTCATAATTCGCGTCGAATGTTATAGTATAGAAATAAGATGCGGTAGAAGCTTTGATAGGCTGAGAGCGCAACTTTAGGGAGGTGTACAACCATCATGAATACGATTGCTGCAGATTATGAGAAGACGGACATTGGCACGATTCAAATCGCACCGGAAGTTATCGAAGTCATTGCTGGACTAGCTGCCGTTGAAGTCAAGGGTGTAGCAGGTATGAGCGGCGGGCTGGCAGGCGGTATCGCTGAGCTGCTCGGGCGTAAAAACTTGTCCAAAGGTGTGAAGGTAGAAGTCGGACAGCGTGAAGCTGCGGTTGATGTTTCGATTATCGTGGAGTACGGCAACCGAATCCCGGAAATCGCCTCGGAAATTCAACGCAATGTGAAGCACTCAATTGAGATGATGACAGGTCTTCATGTCATTGAAGTGAACGTACATATTCACGACGTCCATTTCAAGGCAGCGGAGAAGCCGGAAGAAGAAGAAAGCCAACTGCGCGTGAAATAGTATAGCAGGTACAGAATTGATTATAACCCCCTCGTGATGGGCATGCCGCATTCGCGCAAGGGGGTTTTCATTCGCTCAGACGAAAGGAGGCGTTTCGTTGATTAGAATCGTGGACAAGCTGCTTTTATTTTTTTACAGCATCATTGTTGGCGCATTATCCGTTTTTATCGCATGCATCGGATTCAAATGGATATCGATCGACGATTTGAATGGTATTTTTGATAATGTGTATCGAATTTCTTCCATCCAAATTACAGTCATCGTCATCGGATTGCTGCTGCTGCTTATGAGCCTCCGTTTCTTTTTTGTATCCTTGTATCGCGGATCTGCTGCTGCGCCGTCCATCGACCAGCGCACCGATTTTGGCGACATTCGCATTTCGATCGACACGATTGAGAATCTGGCTCTGAAGGCGGCTTCCAAGCATCGCGGTGTGAAAGATTTGAAGGCGCGTATCCGGGCAACGGATGCCGGCTTGGATATCGTACTGCGGGCGGTAGTTGACGGAGAAAGCTCGATTCCGGCGTTGACCGAAGAGATTCAGCGTGCTGTGAAAGAGCATGTCGAAGATATTGCGGGCATACCGGTAACCAATGTTGCCGTCTTTGTCGCTAATGTCATCCAGTCCGGAACGATTAAGAGCCGAGTGGAATAGAGGTGAATTTGCCGATGTGGAGAGAGTTCTGGGCAACCTATGGGAAACGTACGGTCGGCGCAGCGGCTGGACTTTTTTTCGGATTCGTGTATTTGTTTGCCGGCTTCTGGGACATGCTGTTTTTCATACTGCTCGTCTCGATCGGATATTGGATTGGCAAACGCAAGGATTTGCGGGAAGAACCTGTTTTCCAGTGGCAGCGGATTTGGAATTGGTTGATGGAAAGATACAGACCGTTTAGATGATCCTGTGGTCTCCTCCGTACTCCGGAAGCCGGAATGCCGCCAGTTTTCGGGCAGGGAGGAGATCATAGTTTTTTTTTGGTGCTAGAGAAGAATTAATTCAGCTAGGCACAGCTCAAAATGCCATGGAGGTTGTATGAAACGAAGATTAGCAAGAGAAATAGCAGTATCCAGTCTATATCAAATGGAAATGAATGAAGTAACGGCGGCTGAAGCAATTGATATGCTGATGGAAGAAGCGCGCTCTGAGAACGAGATTGGCGCTGAATTTGTTGAGAATGAAAATACGGACAGCTACGTACGTGAACTCGTAAACGGGGTAGCAGAGCGTAAAGCGGCTATCGACGATATGCTGCAGCAGCATTTGACCGGCTGGCAGGTAGATCGTCTGTCCCGCGTTGACCGGCAAGTGCTGCGCCTTGCATGCTACGAGATGGTTTTCCGCGACGATATCCCTCACAAAGCTTCCATTAACGAGGCGATTGAGCTCGCGAAGCATTTCGGAACGGATGAATCGGGGAAATTCGTAAACGGTGTGCTAGGCAAGCTAATGCAAAGTCTGGAAGAAGCGAATAAGGATACGGAAACGAATCATTGATCGCCGTTCATTGACGGATCGGCAGAAGGGGAGAGAAGTATGAGCGCACAAATTATCGAGGGTAAAAAAATATCGGATTTGATTAGAGAAGAAATCAAACGGGACGCGGAAGCGTTGAAAGAGCAAGGTGTCGTACCCGGCTTGGCGGTTGTGCTTGTCGGCGAGGACCCGGCTTCCAAAGTTTATGTAGGCTCGAAAGAAAAGGCATGCCAGCAGCTTGGCTTTTACTCTGAGGTACACCGCCTGGCGGAAAACACTTCGGAATCCGAACTGCTTGCCTTGATCGACAAGCTGAACAATCAAGCTTCGATTAACGGTATTTTGGTGCAGCTTCCGCTGCCTAAGCATATCAATGAAAAAGCGGTTATTGATGCAATTGACGTCAATAAAGACGTTGACGGCTTCCATCCGGAAAGTGTCGGCAACCTCGTTATCGGCGATGACAGCCTGCTTCCATGTACACCTGCTGGCGTTATTGAACTGATTAAGCGCAGCAGCGGCGATATTTCCGGCAAGCATGCTGTCGTAATCGGACGCAGCAACATTGTCGGCAAGCCTGTTGCAATGCTGCTGCTGAGAGAAAATGCGACGGTAACGATCTGTCATTCCCGTACGGCAAACATGGAAGAGATTGCGAAGCAGGCTGATATTCTAGTCGTTGCCATCGGCAAAGCGAAAGCGATCGGAAGCAAGTATGTGAAACCGGGTGCAGTCGTTATCGATGTCGGCATTAACCGTCTGCCTGACGGCAAGCTTGCCGGAGATGTCGATTATGAAGATTGCCTGGAGACGGCAGGATATATTACACCTGTACCGGGCGGAGTAGGTCCGATGACGATAACAATGCTGATGTCCAACACGATTACAGCGGCGAAAAGAGCTAATAAAATCGGGGAGTGACGCTCAAATGGCGAATCAGCCTCGCATTTACACGATAAAAGAAATTAATCGATATATCGGGATGAAGCTGGAGTCGGATTCGCTGCTCGGAGACGTATGGCTGCGGGGTGAAATTTCAAATTTCACCCACCATTCCAGCGGCCATATGTATTTTACGCTTAAGGATAAAGACAGCAGGCTGAAATGCATCATGTTCGCATCACATAACCAGCGTCTCCCTTTCATTCCTCGCGAAGGCACAAAGGTGATGGCTAGAGGCAATGTGGCGGTGTATGAACGGGACGGAAACTACCAGTTCTATGTCACGGCGATGCAGCCGGACGGAATCGGAAGCCTGTACCTTGCTTATGAGCAGCTGAAGAAAAAGCTGGAAACGGAAGGCTTGTTTGCCGAATCGCGCAAACGGCCCATTCCGCGTTTCCCGAAAGCAATCGGCGTCATCACATCGCCTACAGGGGCGGCGGTTCGAGATATTGTGATTACGCTTCAGCGGCGTCATCCATCGGTGCCTGTCTACATAATGCCTGTGCTTGTACAAGGCAATCAAGCTGCACCGTCAATTGTGAAAGCGATTGAATCGGTGAACCGTTTTGGCGAAGTCGACGTATTAATTGTAGGTAGAGGCGGCGGTTCACTGGAGGAGCTGTGGGCTTTCAACGAGGAATCAGTTGCGAGGAGCATAGCGGCTTCGGCGATTCCGGTTATTAGTGCAGTTGGACATGAGACCGATTTCACCATTTCGGACTTTGTGGCTGACTTGCGTGCTGCAACTCCAACGGCAGCTGCCGAGCTGGCTGTGCCGCATGCGGCGGAACTGCGTCAGCATATTGAGCGCCAGCAGCAGCGTCTGGAGCATGCGCTTCGTAAAATGCTGCAGGGAAGAAAAGAAAGACTGCTTCGTGCACGCAGGTCGCCATTTTTCGTTCATCCGCGTAAATACTTGCTGGAGCAAGCGCAAAGGCTGGACCGGCTGCAGGAAATTTTGCAGCAGCGAACGCTGCGTACAGCTGAGAAAGGCCGGTTCAGGCTAGAGCAATTAAGCCGGTCTTTGCAAGCGAACCATCCAGGCGAGCAAGTGGCGTTTGCAGCCAATAGGCTGCAGGCAGCTGTCAAAAGACTGGAACAGGCGATGAGCGCGGCGGTGAAAGTGAAAAAACTGCAGCTTCATGGCAATATCCGTCAGCTTGATGCGTTAAGTCCGCTGAAGGTGATGTCCAGAGGCTACAGTCTTGTATATAACGAACAGGAATCACGACTGATCAAATCGATCGGGCAAGTCCAGCCGGGTGATCTGATTAAAGTTAAAGTAGCGGATGGTCAACTGGACTGCCATGTCTGGTCGATGAAAGGAGAGGGAAACGATGGAAGCAGCGAATGAGCTAAGCTTTGAAGAAGCGATGGAGCAGTTGGAGCAAATCGTGGAACAGCTGGAGAGCGGCGATGTACCTCTGGAGAAGGCGATCGATCTGTTCCAGCAAGGCATGAAGCTGTCACAGCTTTGCGGCGGAAAGCTTGAGCAAGTGGAGAAAAAGATCGAGCTTCTGATCGAAAGCGAGCAGGGCTTTCAGAAAAAACCGTTTGCTCCGGTAAACGAGGATAAAGGGGAATCATTTTGAGCGACGTTACGGAAATCAAATCCTACTTAAATCATTGCGCGTCGCTCGTCGAGCAAACGCTGGCAACGGCGCTTCCTGCGGAATGGGATGTTCCTGGTCTGCTTCGCGAGTCGATGATGTATTCGCTTGAAGCGGGTGGCAAACGTATCCGTCCCGCACTTGTGCTGGCAGCAGCTGAAGCGATACAAGGAAATGCAGCAGCAGCGGAAAACGCTCTGTCGATTGCAGGCTCTATCGAATGCATCCATACGTACTCCCTTATCCATGATGATCTGCCTGCCATGGATAACGACGATTACCGCCGAGGCAAGCTGACGAATCATAAAGTGTTCGGTGAAGCGATGGCGATTTTAGCTGGAGATGCGCTTCTGACCCACGCCTTTCATTTGATTCCGCAAGCAGCTCGCAAAGGGAAGCTGGATCCTCAGGTAGCGCTTGATATCGTTGAGGATCTGGCGAAGTTTTCCGGGGCGAGCGGTATGGTCGGAGGCCAAGTTGCCGATATATTGGGAGAACAGGGGATAACCTCAATTGAAGATCTCGAGTATATTCATTTGCATAAAACGAGCGATTTGGTCGTATTCTCCGTTAAGGCAGGCGCGAGGGTTGGCGGGGCTACGGAGAGCCAGCTGCAGCTGCTCGAGCAATATGGCCGCAATATCGGCCTTGCTTTTCAAATCCAGGACGACATTCTTGATTTGATCGGCGACGAGGCGAAGCTGGGCAAAAAAACGAACAGCGACGTCGCACAGCAGAAAGTGACTTATCCGTATTTGATCGGCATCGAGGAAAGCAAGGCGCAAGTGAAGCGTCTTACCCGCGAAGCGAAAGCGGCTGTACTGGACGCAGAGCTCGCAATGCCGCAGCGGCTGCTTGAAATCGCCGATTATTTGGTACAACGGGATTTTTAAAGGACAGATTCCCGAAGCGTCGATTGGGAAAAGAATAAGCAATATGTTATAATTGTTGCATTATTCGACGTCTTTGGACAATGGAATGCATGATGCATTTCAGAAAGCGAGGAAGTAACGTGCTGCTTGACCACATTAACGGACCTCAGGATTTGAAAGGTCTCACTATCCAGGAGCTCCAGCAGCTGGCTGAGGAAATTCGCCAGTTTCTGATTGAAAAGCTTTCTGTTACGGGCGGTCATCTCGCTCCTAACCTGGGTGTAGTGGAGCTTACGCTTGTGCTCCATTATTTGTTTGACAGCCCGAAGGATAAGTTTATTTTCGATGTGGGCCACCAATCCTATGTTCATAAAATTTTGACCGGCCGCATGGACCGGTTCGATACACTGCGCAAATATAAAGGGTTAAGCGGTTTCGTCAAACGCTCGGAGAGCGAGCATGACGTATGGGAAGCCGGCCATAGCAGCACCTCTTTGTCTGCTGCGATGGGAATGGCGCTTGCCAGAGATCTGAAGGGCGAGAGCAACCGGGTCGTGGCTGTAATTGGCGATGGCGCTCTTACTGGCGGGATGGCGCTGGAGGCGCTTAACCATATCGGCGACGAGAAGAAAAACTTGATCGTCGTGCTTAATGACAATGAGATGTCGATCGCGCCAAACGTTGGCGCCTTGCATCATTATTTGAGCAAAATCCGTACCGACCGGCATTACCAGAAGGCTAAGGATGAGTTGCAGCATTTTCTGAATAAAATCCCGGCAATTGGCGGTAAGCTGGCCAAAACTGCAGAGCGCTTCAAGGACAGCTTGAAGTATTTGCTCGTCAGCGGCATTTTATTCGAGCAATTCGGCCTCACCTATCTGGGTCCGGTTGACGGGCATGATATGGAGCAATTGCTTGAATTGATGAAGCAAGCGGATTCCATTGAAGGACCGGTGCTCGTTCACGTCATTACGGTTAAAGGAAAAGGGTATTCCCCGGCGGAAGAGGATTCCTTCAAATGGCATGGAGCTACCTCCTACAAAATCGAATCCGGACAAATGCTTAAGGCAGTTGGTCCGCCGATGTACACGGAAGTATTCGGCAGCACGCTGATCGAGCTTGCGGAGAAAGATGAACGCATCGTTGCGATAACGCCGGCAATGCCAGGCGGCTCAGGCTTGCTGAAGTTTGCCGACCGTTTTCCGGAGCGGATGATTGATGTGGGCATTGCCGAGCAGCATGCCGCTACGCTGTCGGCAGCACTTGCAATGGAGGGATTAAAGCCGGTATATGCGGTATATTCGACCTTCTTGCAGCGCGCTTACGATCAAGTTGTTCATGATATTTGCCGGCAGAACGCCAATGTTGTATTCGCGATTGACCGGGCGGGATTTGTCGGGCCGGACGGCGAAACGCATCACGGCGTTTACGATATCGCTTTCCTGCGCCATGTCCCGAATCTTATCATTATGATGCCTAAGGATGAGAACGAGCTGCGCAGAATGATGAAAACGGCAGTTGATTATAATGAAGGTCCGGTCGCAATTCGTTATCCGCGTATTAACGGTCTCGGCGTACAAATGGATGAAGAGCTGCTGCCTTTGCCGATCGGCAAATGGGAGACGGTAAGAGAAGGCGATTCGGCGGTTATTTTGGCCATTGGGCCGATGCTGCAAATCGCTCATGATACGGCGGAGCTTTTGAAACGGGAAGGTTTGAACGTTAGAATTATCAATGCCCGTTTTATTAAGCCGCTGGATGAGCAGATGCTGCTTGAGCTTGAAGAAGAAGGCAAGCCGATTGTCGTACTGGAGGAAGGCTCGGAGCTTGGCGGCTTCGGCAGCTCCGTACTTGAGTTTTATTCGCTTCGGGGGCTGTATGGCGTGCCGGTTCGCATTATCGGCATTCCGGATGAGTTCATCGAGCATGGCTCCATTAAAGAGCAGCAGGCAGAGGTCGGATTAACGACTGACCGTGTTGCTGCTGAATTGAAAAATATGCTGCCAAGCCGCAAAAAGCGTGCTTCAAGCCAGCATTAGTAAGCTAGAGGAGAACAATGACGACAACACCGAAAGAAAGAATAGATGTTCTTCTCGTGGAACGTGGCTTTTATCCAAGCCGGGAGAAGGCAAAAGCCGCGCTTATGGCGGGACTGGTGCTGGTTGATGACGAGCCCGTCGATAAGAGCGGAACGAAAGTGGCACGCACGTCGGAAATCCGGGTGAAGGGCGCTGTCCACCCTTATGTCAGCCGCGGGGGATTAAAGCTGGAGAAAGCGATCAAATCGTTCGGAATCGAGCTGAAGGACCGCGTTATGCTGGACATCGGGGCATCAACAGGAGGCTTTACCGATTGTGCGCTGCAAAACGGAGCTTCATTCGTCTATGCGATTGATGTAGGGTATAATCAGCTGGATTGGGCGCTGCGGCAAGATGAGCGTGTAAAGGTGATGGAACGGACTAATTTCCGCTACATGACACCGGCCGATCTGGATGGACCGCCGCCAACCTTTGCATCGATAGACGTATCATTTATTTCCTTAAAGTTAATTTTACCCGCGCTGGGAACGCTGCTGTCGGAAGGTTCGGGCGTCGTTGCGCTCATCAAACCGCAGTTTGAAGCAGGCAGGGAGCAAGTCGGCAAGTCGGGCGTCGTTCGCGAGCCTAAAGTTCATGCTCAGGTGCTTCGGGGCGTATTGGCCGCAGCATCGGAAATCGGCTTTGAGCTGAAGAATTTGACCTTTTCCCCGATAACGGGCGGAGAAGGAAACATTGAATTTCTTGCGCATTGGAGCTGGGCGAATCGGCCGCTTGCAACGCTGCCTGACGAGAATCTGATCATGGCTGTCGTAGAAAGCGCAAGCGAGACGTTTACCGTTAAGAAAAAATAAACTGTAGAGTCTTGTCGCTTAGATGGCACAGACTCTTTTTTTTTTCGCATTTTGGACTTTACAGAACGGGTGTTCGTTTGATAAACTAGGGTTACCAAACACGCGTTCGCTTTATGCGTGGAATTCGGAAAACAGGATTTTCCCCTATCCGCATCGAACATTTTAGGATGGTTTCAAATGTGATGGGGGGATGCATATGGACAAATTCGGAGAATGGTTCGTTATGCTTGTCGCTGGCTTGCTGCTTGTGATTTGGCTGTACCGATCATTTTACCGATGGCTGCATACGCCTTTGGCCGTTAATCGCTTAACGCTTGGCAAAGGCGGAGAATTGGATGCTAATGATGAGAATATTACTTTTTTGGAGCAGGCGGGATATGAGGTCATATCCGGAAAGCACCGGGTGCCAATCGGCATCGAGCTGGACGGACAACCGCTGGGCAGCCGATTGTATATCGATTATATTGCCGAACTTGACGGCACAATGTATATAGTAAAGATAGCGCGCGAACGCATGCCCATGGATTGGACGGGAAGCGGCGTGAGGGACAGGCTGCTGGTCTATTCGCTGCTATTGCCGGAATGCGCCGGTGTCCTATTTGTGGATGTGAAGGAGAAAGCGATACGAACGATCCACTTTCAGGTGGGGGAATAGAAAAATAACGGAGGAATGTTATGAAGGGCATCCGACAATATCGAATTAAAGAATTGATATCCAATCAAATTATTGAGACGCAAGAGGAACTCGTTGAGGCGCTTCGGGAAACCGGCTTGCAAGTGACGCAGGCAACGGTATCACGGGATATGAAGGAGCTTATGCTGATCAAGACTCCGGCGGGAGACGGCAAGTACCGGTATGCTTTGCCGCAGGATCAGCAGCGTCACAATCCGATTAACAAGCTGAAGCGGGCATTGCTTGACCATTTTGTCCATATCGACTTTACTGACAATCTGGTCGTTATGAAGTGTTTGCCTGGCACAGCGAATGCGATCGGCGCCCTTATCGACAATATGGAGTGGGGCGAGGTAATGGGAACGATCTGCGGAGACGACACCATTCTTATTATTTGCCGGAACAAAGAAACGAGCAATGAGCTTGTGGATAAACTTTTGGATCTGTTGAATTAACATAATTAGCACAAGATGCTTAGGAGGTATTTGAACCATGCTGCGTGAGATGTCCATTCGGAATTTAGCGGTTATTGAAGAAGTAAACGTTTCGTTTCATCATGGATTTCATGTGTTGACGGGTGAGACTGGAGCGGGAAAATCGATTATTATCGATGCGCTTAGCTTAATCGTCGGGGGGCGCGGCTCCGCAGATATGGTCAGATACGGCTGCGACAAAGCAGAGATGGAAGCAATGTTTGATTTGAATCGCAATCATCCGGTATGGCGTGTGCTGGAGCGTCTAGGCGTTCATGCTTCGCCTGATGAAATGCTCGTCGTCCGCCGGGAGCTGTCGTCGCATGGGAAGAGCAGCAGCCGGGTAAACGGTCAGCTCGTTACCATGACGATGCTGCGCGAGATTGGCGAATGTCTTGTTAACATTCACGGCCAGCATGAGCATCAGTCACTGCTGCGTACAGAGCAGCATATGGAATGGCTCGACATGTTTGCAGGAGATTTGCTAATTGAGCGCAAACAATCTTATCGTCAAGTGTACCAGCAGCTGATGAAAGTGAAAGCGGATCTTCGCGAGCTGGAGGAAACGACGCGGCATAATGTGCAGATGCTTGATTTGTACCGGTTTCAGATCGAGGAAATTACGAATGCCAAATTAAAGCCAGGCGAAGATGAGCGCTTAACGGAAGAGAAGCGCAAGCTTCAATACGCGGGTAAGCGGATGGACAGCGTCTCGGAGGCTTATAATTTGCTGCACGGGGGCAAAGGACTGGATGCGCTTAGCAAAGCAATAACGAAGCTTACAGACATTCAAGCCTATGACCCGAGCCGTATTGCACCGCTTCTGGAGCAGCTGCAGTCGGCCTTTTATCAAGCGGAGGATGCAGCATTCCAATTGCGTGATTACCGCGACGGGATTGATTCCGATCCGGAGCAGCTTGCTATTATTGATGACCGTCTGGATCTCATCCACAGCTTGAAGCGCAAGTATGGGGAATCCATCCCCGATATTCTTGCCTACCTGGAGAAGACATCCCTGGAGCGCGACAAGATCGAAAACCGAGACGAATATATAGACAAGCTGCGTCAGGAACAGCAAGTTTTGTACGAACGCGCATTGGAGCTCGCAACAGAACTTTCTCAGCTTCGGGCACATGCTTCCAAGCGGCTTTCCGAATCGATTGAAAGCGAGCTCAAGCAGCTGCAAATGAACAATACGATATTCTGCGTACATATGGAAAGAATCGGCGGGAATAATACGCATAGCATATCGGAGTACGTTCAGTTGAACAGCAACGGCATGGATGAAGCCGTGTTCATGCTCTCCACTAACCCTGGAGAACCGTTGAAGCCGCTTAGCAAGATTGCTTCGGGCGGGGAAATGTCGCGTATTATGCTGGCATTGAAATCAATATTTGCTGAAATCGATCAAATTCCTGTTCTTATATTTGATGAAGTGGATACTGGTGTCAGCGGCCGTGCAGCACAGGCAATTGCTGAGAAAATGTCGCATCTTTCTGCCCGCTGCCAAATTTTTTCGATTACTCATTTGCCGCAAGTCGCCTGCATGGCGGATCATCATTATGAAATAAGCAAAAGTGTCGTGGGACAAAGAACTTGCACTTCAGTAGCGATGCTTAATTTAAATACACGGATTGAAGAACTCGCCCGTATGCTGGGCGGTGTGGAAGTAACGGAAAAAACCCGGCATCACGCACAAGAAATGCTTGATTTGGCGAGCCGGCAGAAAGGAGCCTAATGGAAGGCATTCAGGGAATGTTTTTGCGGTCATAAAACAAACGGTGCAGGGTAACTTAAAGGTACGCCAATGGCGACAATGCCTTTCTCGTCATGCGATGGAATAACAGGGAGCGTGAAATCATTGAACTCCAGCTCAAGGAAGAGATGGTTTGGCCTGGTTCTCGTCTTCTTCGTCTGCATGGTCGGGCTCTCCGCACCGTTTCAGCATTTTGCCGCATTTCCGAATGAACTCCGTTTATTCTCCGGCCAATTGAAACGACTACAATATGGAGTACCCGTACATGCCGAAGTAACGGTGGACCCACATATGCTTCAAGTTAACGGATCAACCAATCAATCACTGTCCGTGAACCTGAATGAACCGTTGTCGCTTCAGCCGCATCATAGCGGCACAACAAGCATGAAAGTGAAATTATTTGGTAAAATCCCATTCAAGACCGTCAAAGTAAATGTAATGCCCGATTTAAGGGTTATTCCAGGCGGTCAGACGATCGGTGTGAAAGTGAAATCAGCTGGCATTTTAGTTGTAGGTCATCATCAAGTTTCATCTGATAATGGCGCGAAGAAATCGCCGGGGGAAGAAGCAGGATTGCGATTAGGCGATCTGATTGTGAAGATTGACGGCAAACCGATTAATGAAGTACGTAAGATTGCTGATTTGGTGGAACAAGCGGGTAATGCGCATCGGCCCCTAGCAATTACTTACAAGCGAAATGGCACATATGCCGAGACGCAGCTGAATCCGGTTATGGATGCTCAAGAGCATAACTGGAGGCTTGGCCTCTATATCCGCGACTCAGCAGCAGGTGTAGGTACATTGACTTTTTACGCTCCTGAACAAGGCGTGTACGGTGCATTAGGTCATGTCATTACCGATATGGACACTCAGACGCCGATTGAGGTTGGTGAAGGGCAAATTTTGCAATCCAGTGTTTCCTCCATCAACAAAAGCCAAAATGGCGATCCAGGTGAGAAACGGGCCAACTTCGTTAAAGACAGCAAGGTGTTAGGCAACATTGAACGAAATACGCCATTTGGCATCTTTGGTAAAATGCACGAGAATCCGAATCACAGCTACAGTGACAAATCGATTCCAGTCAGTTTTGCTGAAGAGGTAAAAGAGGGACCAGCTCAAATATTAACCGTTGTGAACGGGCAACGAGTGGAACGGTTCGATATTGAAATATCGCATGTAACGAAGCAACCTGCTCCTGCCACTAAAGGCATGGTCATTAAAATTACGGATAAACGTCTGCTCGATAAAACGGGCGGCATTGTCCAAGGCATGTCGGGCAGTCCAATTATTCAGAACGGAAAATTGGTCGGCGCAGTTACTCATGTATTCGTAAATGATCCATCTTCCGGCTACGGATGCTTTATTGAATGGATGCTGCAAGATGCAGGAGTATTGATGAAATCAAATGAATCCAAAACCGAAAATAAACCTTCTGCGACCGGTACGGCCGCATGACATAGATGACCGCTGATGGCTTAATTTACAGCTATCAGCGGTTTTCTTTTTGTGAGGGACAAAACGACATTTTCACGCTGATGATGTCGAAATTGTACGAACGAAATCAATAAATGTAATAAATTATTTATTATAACGAAAAACGGTAAAAAAATAAAGAGAAATAATTTTCGACAGAAGGAATTTGATTTAGCATGTCGAAACCTTAAAGCAAGACAACTAGGGGAAGGTAATCGTGATTTTAATCTAACCATTTAAGGGAGGACCAGACCTTGCACAAGATCGAAGTATTGTTGGCAGATGACAACCGTGAGTTCACTAACCTGTTATCGGAGTACATATCAGAACAAAATGATATGAGCGTATGCGGAGTCGCGTACAACGGAGAAGAAGTTTTGGCTCACCTTGAAGAGACGGGCAAGATTCCGGATGTGCTTATTCTCGATATTATCATGCCTCATTTGGATGGACTCGGTGTACTGGAACGTTTGAAGGAAATGAATTTGTCGCCAATGCCTAAAATTATTATGTTAACGGCATTTGGCCAAGAAAATATTACGCAAAAAGCGGTGCAGCTTGGCGCTTCGTATTATATTTTGAAGCCATTTGATATGGAAATCTTGGCTAACCGGATCCGCCAGCTCGTCGGCAATTCGACTTTCTCGACGGCTTCCTACGGCTCCAGCTCGACAACGATCAAATCGAATGTCGTACCGCTCGCGAAAGGTAAAAATCTTGACGCGAACATTACGAGCATCATTCATGAAATCGGAGTTCCTGCACATATTAAAGGATATCAATATTTACGAGAAGCTATTACGATGGTGTACAACAACATCGAAATTCTTGGCGCTATCACCAAGACACTGTATCCGGCTATTGCTGAAAAGTTCAAAACGACGCCTTCCCGCGTTGAACGCGCAATCCGCCATGCAATCGAGGTTGCCTGGACACGGGGCAACATCGACAGCATTAGCCATCTGTTTGGCTATACGATCAATATCAGCAAGTCGAAACCAACCAACAGTGAATTTATCGCGATGGTTGCCGACAAGCTGCGGATTGAGCATAAGGTTTCTTGAAAGGGTAAGGAGCAATTGACGTAGCTTTGAACAGCAAATACCGTCTCATTATTGGTTTGTTAGAATCCAATAATGAGACGGTATTTTTTTATTAGAGATGTAGAGTCGACGGCCCAAGTGCAGATTACCAAAATCATGTATAATAGGTGGATGATCTTGTAATCTGGGAGTGAATCCATGTATTTTCAGTATATGCTGCTCGCTGTTATTATGATTTTCATTATCGGGCGCTTGATCGGGACAAATATTAGCTTTAAGAAACAAGTGTTGGCCTCGCTTTTCAGCGTTATCGTAACCTCTACCGTATACTGGTATTTGTATTTACGTGGCCGCGAAGATACCGATACCTTTGGAATTGAAGGCTGGTTATGGCTGCTGAGCATGGCTGTCTTCTCATTGATTTCCTATCTATTGTTTGAAATATTTGACCCCATACCGTTTGGCGAGCGGGGTGAGCGTCTATCAGATACAAGAAATCCAATTCGCAGAGTAAACGCATGGTTTCGGCGGCAGCGCCGTTATATGCAAGTGCTGTTGATCGCGATCAGGCATGGTGTAGGCAAAAACCTGGCAGTCAAACGGACGCCAGCCTCTGATTTAAAGCTGGCTGTTTCCTTTCGCAAGACGTTAGAGAGCTGCGGCGGTTTTTTTATCAAATTTGGACAGGTGCTGTCGACCCGATCAGATCTGCTGCCCCATGCCATCATTGAAGAGCTGTCACATTTGCAGGAAAACGTCGCCCGCTTGACGCAAGACCAAGTAAAGGAAATATTGGCTAAAGAGCTTAATAGACAGCAAGACGAAATTTTTGAGCATTTTGAAATGGAGCCTATTGCTGCTGCTTCTATTGGACAAGTCCACCGGGCTACGCTGCGAGAAGGAGGACAGCAAGCGGTCGTTAAGCTGCTTCGCCCTGATTTATCTTCAAAGCTTCAGCTTGATTTGGATATTTTGGTACGCTTCGCAGCTTGGACCTCTAAGAAATCGTCCTGGGCCAGAAATATAGGTTTTCTTGATTTAGCGAAAGGCTTCTCTGCAGCGATGAAGGAAGAGACTGATTTCCGTATTGAGGCTAGAAATTTCGCACAAGTATCCGCTTCGCTAGAAAATAACGGTTCAAAGGTGAAAATACCTCACGTATATCGGGAGCTTAGCAATGCAAAGGTTCTCGTTATTGAATATTTGGAAGGGGCAAGCGTTAAGAGCGGTGCAGCTATTTTGGATAAACGCGGCATTGACCGGCTGGAGGTCGGGCGCCGGATTTTCGATTGTATGCTGGAACAAATTTTTATCAAAGGCATTTTCCATGCCGATCCTCATCCGGGCAACGTTTATATTTTGCATGACGGAACGCCTGCACTGCTGGATTTTGGTTCAGTCGGAAGGCTAGGAACGCTTCAATTGGAGGGGCTCAAGCGATTGCTCCTCGGATTCGAACAACGTAATCCTTATATCATTATGGATGCGTTGATGCAGCTGGTCGAACCGAGGACAGAGCTGGACGAAACAGGAATGGAGCAAACGCTCAGCCAATTGCTGGTTCAGACGGCTTACAATACGGCTGGAAGCACGGATGCGTTCATTCAAGGATTGTTCCGCATGATCAGGGAATATGGTCTAACGTTCTATCCTAATGTGGCGGGTGCGTTCCGCTCGTTAATTACATTGGAGGGCACGATGCTGCAACTGAACCCTTCGTTTAATCTGATGGAGGAATCGCGCCGTTTTGCGCAAGAGCATCCAACGGAGTTTATTGCTGTCGGTGAGGTCTCGGATTTGAAAAAGACGGCGACGAATGAACTGTTGGAGCTGCTGACTGTGATCAGGCGGCTGCCAAGAAGGCTCGATCATATTGGCTCGATGCTGGAGAAAGGCGACATGTCCGTAAAGGTCGGCTTTTTCTCCGACAAGGCGAATACATCATTCGTGACCAAATGGATTTCGCAGGCTTTGCTGGCGTTCGTCGGCACAGCAATTGGCGGCATCTCCATCGGGTTGTTAAGCTTAAGCGGCCTTTCTTTCGGAAGCGACATCCAAATCGTGACGATGTTCGGTTATGCCGGAATATTAATCAGCGCGATTTTGCTCATCCGGGTTGCGATCTATGCCGTACGCAATCTGAAGCAAATTAAGGAGTAGGAGCAGACAGTATGCTAGCGCTGGAACGAATCAAAATGTAAATGTGCATGTTGTCAGCTGCTTTAAGGACGATATATTGCTTTAAAATGCAAATGTGCATTTTGATAGGCCGAAAAATCGACATTTGAGCTGAAATGAGTATTTTCAAATGTATTTTTGCATGTTGATCGTTATTTCGGGCCATTATGGGCTCATCAAAATGCACTTTTGCATTTTGTGCTTCGCGCAGCTCAGACTAGTAAGCATATGGAGACCGGGACACACTGTCCCGGTTTTTTTCGTTTCCTTGTTTCAAATTGGCCTTATCGGTTTAATACCACTCAAGAGGTTATGGACCTTATGATCAATGATCAAGTTGACGAAAAAGGAGAGATATCACATGCCAAAGGAAAACACAGGCAACGGAATTTTACTCGGTACACTGATCGGAACTGCGGTAGGCGCGGCGGCAGGACTGCTGCTAGCCCCTAAATCGGGTGCTGAGCTGCGGGAGGATATTTCGAACAAGGTTCAGACGCTCAGCAGCAAAACGCAGGAGCTGGCTTCAACCGTCGGCAGTAAGACGAAGGAGCTTGTCGCGGATGTGAAGGAAGAGGTTACCGGGCTCGCCGATCATGCGAAGGAATCGAATCAGAACATTAAAGATTCGCTAGCTTCGAGCACAGATGAAATTAAGGAACAGCTCAAATCATCAGCCAACTAACTTTATAAAAATAGCAAGCAAACCGGAGGAGACAAAACCTCCGGTTTTTTATGTGCCGACTACAAATTGAAAAAGTATTAAATGCCGATAAGGGCAGCCTTGTTGTATATGCACAAAAAAGGGGCTAATTACGATATGAAAAAAGGCTAGACTCGTCTTACGGGAACGAGTGCCAGCCTATTCAAGAGAAACGGAGGGGACTTGCCAGTATTGTTTTTGCTCAAACAACGCAAGCCCTTGCCCTAGGAAGGATAAGAGCTATCAGGAGGACGGCTCTCCAGGTAAGGATGGCTTCTCATTTCAGCCATCCTCACTCCCCGTTCGGTCCTGGAGCAGCCGCTTTAGCTTCTCCAGTGCCCGCTTCTGGAAGCGGGACACGCTCATTTGCGAGACGCCCAGCTGATCGGCGATATCACGCTGAGATTGCCCATGCTGATAGGAGAGGATGAGAACCGTCCGTTCTTCATCCTTCAAATGAGCGAGAGCTTGCTCCAGATCAAGCCGCTTTTCAACGAGGCCATAGTCGTCCTGCTGATCGCCGATGACGTCACCGATCGTTGCACTATCGGCTTCACTGGAAAGCGGCGTATCCAGCGAGACGTAATGATAAGATTCACGCGAGGACAAAATCTCGATCGTCTCCTCCTCAGAGAGCTCCAGACGGCGAGCAATCTCATCAATTCGAGGCGAACGTTCAAGCTCGGTCGTCAGCTGGTCGATAGCCTTCTGAATGAGAAGACCCTTTTCTTTAATTCGCCTTGGCACCTGGATGTACCAGGATTTATCGCGCAAATAGTTTTTAAGATGACCGATGATGCTTTTCATCGCATAGCCTTCGAACGGAATTTCTTTGGAACGGTCGAATTGCTTAAATAGACGAAGCATCGACAGCTGGCCGACCTGATAGAGATCCTCATACAGATCGGGCCGGTTCCGTGACATTTTGGCCGCTGCTATTTTCACAATAGACTCATAATGGGCTAACAGCGCAGTGGCTGCATCATTGCAATTAAACTCTCTATATTGATTCATCATTTCCAGCGTTTGCTGCTGATTCAGGCAGGATGCATCTGAATTCATGCCATCTCCTCTTTCCTTGCGAGCCGCTTAGTGAGAATCACCTCGGTGCCTAATTCGGTTCGAACTTCTACTTGATCCATTAATGCATGCATCAAGTAGATGCCGAGACCTCCGGCATTCGCTTCGCTTAATGACCTGTTGTGCAGAGAGGCCGCTTTATTCACTGCTGGATTGTATGAAAAGCTTTCTCCCGAATCTTTTATCCGAATATGAATGCTATCAGCTATATGCTCGAATACAATTTCAATCACGCCGGTTTGTCCGTCCTCATAGGCATGAAGGACAGCATTGTTGCAGGCTTCGGTTACTGCTACTTTCATATCTTCGATGTCTTCATAGGAGAAGCCTGCTTTGTTTGCAAAGCCAAAAAGCGCCAATCTGACCATATCGACATATTCGGCCTGAGCCGGAATCGTCAAACTTATCCACGGTTTTATCATTTGTTTTCTACCCTCTCTATTCCTGATTCCTATTATAGCTTATATTTTTTTGATTTTATTCCAGATTCGCAACGAGGAAGAGACGCCATCGATAACGGCACTAGCCAGTGAATGGGAGGTGTCCTGCCGCTCTCTGCCGGATTCCAGGGCTGCCGGGCGGTCATCCGCTTTAATTGAAGAGACGACGCTGGCCGCCGATTGCTTGATGACGCCTGTGAAGCTGTGAAGCGCTTGTCCAATATCATTTACGGTAGTAAATACGACGTCTAATGCACTTAATTTGCCGCGGACGTCCAGCGTCATCGCATTCGTATTATGAATCATCTCTTTCACGTCTACTGTAATTTGAGAGACATCCGTTCGCAGCTGTCCAACGGTCAGCCGCAGTTCGTCGAGCGTTGCTTTCAGCACTTTCATCGTCTGGATAACGGAGTACATGAGGATGATGAAGGCGACGGCGATAACGGCAACGCAAATTTGAATGAATAGATCCATTTGTGCATCACTTCCTCTTTTTTCATTAGTTACCCGCAGGGAAAGGTTTTGAAACAGCAAGAATTAGGAGGCAGTTGGTGGTATACTGGAAGGACAAGTCTGGACTATGAAGGAGAAGCTATGTTTCGGAATATGAAGTTCAATATCCGCACCAAAATTGCAATCGGATATTTCCTGATCATTTGTTGTCTCGGAGTAGCTATAGTAGTCGTGACCGACCGTATCTCCGCTTTGCAGAATGAAGTGGAGACGATAACGAGCCGGGATATCGACATTCATAATTTCATTGCATCCATTCAATATGATGCGATAAGCATGGAATCCGGCCAGCGCGGCTATATTTTGACCGGGGATGAAGCGTACTTGTCGCCCTATAATAAAGGGAAATCCCAATGGGAGGCCAATTATAACAGCCTCTATGCATTTCTGGCCAATGATCCCGCCAGGCAGCGGGACTTGGAAGAAATCAAGCTGACGATCGTGAATTGGATCAACACGGCTGCCGAGCCTACCATTACGATGAAAAAGCAAAACCGGACGAATGATATCGTTGCCTTTTTTCAGGAGGATGTCGGGAAAACGTATATCGATCAGCTGAGAAGCCAGTTCGAATCGTTAAGAAGTAAACAAATTCAAACGACGAAGCTGCATATCGTTGCGTTGGAAAACCGCAATCAATTGTTGACTATTGGCATTTATATCATGCTTATTATCGTTACGGTCATCGCTTTCATGATCGTTGCAGTCGTCTCCGGCTCCATTGTCAAGACGATTAAGCAGGTGGCTAGAACGATTACCGAAATTGCTTCGGCCGGCGGAGATTTAACCGCTAGAATCAAGGTGAACACGAGGGATGAAATTAAGGAGCTCGGCGATGCAACCAACCGCCTGCTTGCGAGCCTGGAATCGCAAAGCTGGATTCAGACGAAGGTGGCCGAAGTGGCCACGATGAATCAGGGCATTAATGACTTAACGACGCTGGCGGAGTCTTTTCTAACGAGAGTGGCTCCAATGGTTAATGCTTCTTACGGAGTGTTTTATTTGCGGAAGGGCTCTGGCAGCCAGCAGCTGCTGGTCAAAACAGCCTCTTACGCCAGCTATGGCGACGAGAAGGGCATAGCGAGCTTTCGGATGGGAGAGGGGCTCGTCGGACAATGCGCGCTGGAGAAGCGTGTCTTTCTGCTCAATCAGCCGGAGAACCATTCTGCAATCATTACTTCAGCGCTGGGTACTATAGAGCCGCAGAGTATTCTAATTGTTCCGATTGAATTCGAAGATAAAGTGGAGGCCGTCATCGAATTTGCTTCGATACAGCCGTTCACTGCACAGCATTTGAAGCTGCTGGAGGAAATTGAGAAGGACTTCGGCATTGCGGTTAACAATGTGACGGGCCGGATGGAGGTCGAAAGGCTGCTAAGCGAGTCTCAAGTGCTGACGGAAGAGCTTCAGGCACAGACCGAGGAGCTGCAGACGCAGTCGGAGGAGCTCCAAATGCAGCAGGAAGAAATGAAAATGACGACCGAGCATCTGGAGGAGCAGAACCTGTTCGCCGAGCAGAAGACGAAAGAGCTGGAGAAGGCGAAGCGGGAGCTGGAAATTTATTCGGAGAAATTAAAGCAAAGCAGCCAGTACAAAACGAATTTTTTGGCGAACATGTCGCATGAGCTGCGAACACCGTTGAACAGCATATTGATCCTATCGCAGCTGCTCACTGAGAATGAGCACGCTCATTTAAGCGAAGATGAAGCAGGCTATGCCAGTGTTATCCATACATCGGGCCAGGACTTGCTGAAGCTGATCGACGATATTTTGGATTTGTCGAAAATCGAGGCGGGCAAGGTTATTCTGACGGTAGACGAAGTTAATTTGACGGAAATACCGGAGCTGATAAAGCCTGTATTTGATCCCATTGCTGCTCAGAAAGGGCTGGCGTTCAATGTTCATGCCGAGCCTGGACTTCCAAATCTATGGCAGACAGATGGGCAAAGGCTGCAGCAGATATTGAACAATTTATTGTCCAATGCATTCAAATTTACCGAAAGCGGTTCAGTGGAACTGAAGCTAGCGTTGGCTGATCCCATTAAGGCGGGCCAACTGCGGAAGGGGCAGGACGGCGATGCATGGCTGGCTATTTCGATAACGGATACGGGCATTGGTATTCCTGCCGACAAGCAGCAGCTTATATTCGAAGCGTTCCAGCAGGTGGACGGCGAGACAAACCGTCAGTATGGCGGTACAGGACTGGGACTGTCCATTTGCAATGAGTTTGCTAAGCTACTGGGCGGCAGCATTCAACTGGAGAGTGAGCTTGGCAACGGCAGCACCTTTACGCTTTATTTGCCTCGGATGAACCGTGATGCTGTCACGGAAATGATGAGCGCCAGCCAGGAAGCGACGATAGCTGCCGATTATGCTCGTACACATGAATATGAGGCATCTCTCCAGGCAGATCTGAATCCGTTGGGGACGGAACAAGGGGAAGCATCGATTTTCAGCGGGAAAAGGGTACTGCTTGTAGAGGACGACGCAAGGAATGTATATGCGCTGTCGAGTGCGCTGGAGCAGCAAAACATCGAAGTGACGGTAGCGGGCAACGGCAAGCGCTGTATGGACATTTTGGAGCAGGACAAAGATTTTGATCTGGTGCTTATGGACATTATGATGCCTCTTATGGACGGCTTCGAGACGATGCGGGAAATTCGCAAGCAGCCGCTTCTGCAAGAGCTGCCGATCATCGCGCTGACGGCGAAAGCGATGAAGAGCGACCGGGAAAAATGTCTGGAGGCGGGAGCTTCGGATTATATTAGCAAGCCGATCCAGATAGAGCAGCTATTCTCTCTAATGAGAGTATGGCTGACGAAGCAGGTGGGCAAATGAGTGAGTCTGATTTCATAGAACCTAGCCATGAACTAGAGGAAAATGAAGAGGAACAGCAGCATCATTTGGAGGAGATCGAAATTCAGCTGCTGCTGGAGGGCATTTATCTCGCTTACGGCTATGATTTCCGCCACTATTTACGCTCCTCAATCCACAGAAGAGTGCGCAGCCGCGTCAATCTCGACAATTTGCCGTCGATAACGGCTCTCTTGGATAAAGTGCTGCATGAGCCCGAGTATTTTCATCTGCTGGCCAATGATTTTTCGATTAAAGTAACCGAGATGTACCGGGATCCTCATTTTTTTCGGCTGTTTCGAGATCAGGTTGTTCCACTCTTACGCAATAAATCTGAAATTCGGATTTGGCATGCGGGCTGCTCGACCGGTGAGGAAGTGTACTCGATGGCTATTTTGCTGCTGGAAGAGGGGCTGCTTCACCGGACGAAACTTTATGCGACGGATATGAATGAACAGGCGATCCAGAAAGCGAAGCTGGGGAAATTTCCGCTTAAGCGTATGCAGTCTTTTACGAAAAACTATTTGCAGGCAGGCGGAGTGAAGGAGTTTTCTTCCTACTACACGACAGACCGGGAGTACGCAATCTTTCATCCGGAGCTTGCCGATCACATCGTATTTGCCCAGCATAACCTGGCTACGGACAGTACGTTTAATGAGTTTCATGTCATCCTTTGCCGCAATGTGCTTATTTATTTCGATGCCACACTGCAGCAACGCGTACATCAGCTGTTCTATGAGAGCCTGGGGGAAGGCGGCATTTTGGGATTAGGCAGCATGGAGTCTTTGCTGGCCGCCTATAAGCCAAGCTATGAAGAGCTTGCCCCGGCGGAACGGATATTTCGCAAACGATAAGCGGGAAATCAAAAAGAGGGTGACCCTAGGAGCCTGTCTATGGCTTCAGGGTCACCCTCTTAATTACGAGGAAGGCGCGTCCAAATATTTGGTCAGCACAACTTCCGTTCCATGGTCAATCGCAATGACATCCACTTCGTCCATCAGCGCTTGCATGAGATAAAGCCCTAATCCGCCAACACGCAAATCGCCGACTTCGTCAGCTTGAATCGGTGATGCTCCGTTAATGGCGTCCGAATAAACAAAAGGAGGACCCTCATTGCTGATTCTTATGGTCAAAGAGGTCTCGTCAGACAGGAAGGAGATCGAGATCATGCTGTCAGGCTGAGCACCATGAAGCACCGCATTATTGCATGCTTCTGATACGGCGACCTTCATATCTTCGATGGCTTCGTAAGAAAATCGCAGCTTGGAAGCCAAGCCATAAAGGCAAACCCGGACAATATCGATATAATCTGCATGAGCAGGGATTTGCAGCCGAATTTCACTCATGCCTTATTCTCGGTCCCTTCCGTCAAATAGGCAGAAATGCCGGTTAGATCAAACAGCCGCTTAATCGAAGGCGGAATATGTTGTACGGCGAAAGGGGCATTCAAGCCGTCGCGGATTTTCAGGACGGATACGATAATGCCAATGCCGGTACTGTCAATATACGTTAAATCCTGCAGATTCAGGATGAGCGCCCGATCCGTCTGATGGACGACCGGTTCCAGCACCGCTCTCAGTTGAGGAACGACGGACAAGTCCAATTCTCCGCGTAACGATAATAAATAAGCATTCGTTGTTTCTTGTTGTTCAATCTGAAACGGTTCGACTCTCATTCATTTCACTCCGGTCTCAATAGTTTAATAAATCATACCAAATCGATTGCAAGATGCACAAGCGCAAGGCAGCATTGCAGCTGCCTTGCTATACAGAAGCGATATGATAATAGGCAATCGATTGCAGCTTACCCGTATCCGGGTCGATAAACAGCTTAAGCAGCGCTTCACCCCGTTGAAAGACGATCCCGTCCTCCGCGATAAAGTCCGGCTCGCCAAGCGCTTCCTTGATGGCAGCCTCCGTTGCCGACAATTCATTATCGTCTATCTGGAGTTTATTTGCGCCCCCGGCAATCTCGACATAATCAAACCATCCGTCACGGAATGCAATATCCATGTCTGGATATTCGTAAACTTGCAGCTCCGGCAGCCATTCATCCTGCACAACGCTTTGCGGCTGGCCGAGCTTGTCTGCCACAGCGGCCGGATCATCGTCGAGTGTAAGTCCGTTCACGGAATGAAGCGGGTATGGCTCTCCCTTACTTGCCTGCAAAGGGGGCATGGAAGCGGATGCCGGTAGTTGGCTGACAAGCGCGCCTAACAGACAACCAATCAGAATGATATTCTTCATATGCAATTCCTCCCGCAGCGTAATGGGTTGCTGTTAACTACTTAACCCGTTCTGCTCCGCTTGAAACAATTATTCCGGAATCATTGCTTTGGTCTGCAGCCTGACGAGGCAAATATCATCTTTTTGAATACCGTTGCAAGGCTCGGGAACGATGGTTCGTACGAGTTCATTGGGCTCTGTTTGACGTCCATCGGCGAACTGCTTGACGAGCCGCCCGATCGGAATCTCTTTGCCGTTGTCTATAGCATCGGTTAGACCGTCCGTATACAGTGTGATAGCAACCTCTTGATCGTAATGGAGCTCTTTTTTTTCGACGTTCAAGCTGTCAAACAAGCCAATTGCCCCGCAGCTTTGCTCCAGCAGAACTGTTTCGCCATCAACGAAGGCGACGCCGGTCGGATGACCCGCATTGACGTATTCCATCGTTTTACGCTCCGTATCCAGCACCAGATAGATCGCCGTAAAATAATAATTGATCAGCTCATCCTTCATATGAAGCTGATTCATATACCGGTTCAGCTCCAGCATCACCTGCTCCATATCGGAAATGCGGGTAATCGTGTCCCGCAGCACGGAAGAGATGTACATGCACACAAGGGAGGAGGAGATGCCATGTCCCATCATATCCAGCAAAATAACGCCGTAACGATGCTTATCGATGCGGTACCAGGCATAGAAATCGCCCGCCAGCTCTGATGAGGGCTGATAGGCAGCATAGATCGAGACATTCTCATCGTCGATCGGCTTGCTTAACACGCTAAGCTGAACCTGCTTGGCAAGCTCCAGCTTATACTTCATCCGTTTGTCCCGCTCTTTATGCCAGTCGATTTCTTTCTTCAGCCGCAGCGCCGAACGGATACGGGCCAGCAGCTCCATCCGATTGATTGGCTTCATGACGTAATCGCTCGCGCCGGCATCCAGAGCCTCTGCCATCTTGTTGGAGTCGCCGACAGCAGTAACGAAAATAATCGGCACATCCTTATAACGTGCGTCCTTCTGAATGACCCGGCAAGCTTCAAGACCGTCAATGTCCGGCATCATCATGTCCATGAGAATCAATTCAACATCGGGTTCTCTCATGACGGCGGAATGGATGCCCAGCATCTCGTAAAGCTCGTGAGCGGAAGAAGCGGTTTTCAGCTGGGAGTAACCGGCTTTGTTTAATATTGTTTTAATAATGAGCTGATTAGTGGCATTGTCGTCTACGATTATGATGCTCATAGAAAGGCCCCTTTGGATTGGAATCTGTCTTCTTACTATATCATAGTACAAAGACCTACCCCGGGAGGATAGGTCTTTGCTCCGGAAATGGATTTGGAAGGGGACTAAATCATATAGTGCGGATAGTAGTAGACGGCAGGGTCAAATTCATCTCCGGCATATTCCCGTCCGCCCCAAGCGATGACCAGAATTTTGTCGCGGTCCATTTCCGATTCGAGATGCTCGGCATACTGCTTAGAGATGCCAAGCGATCTCATCTTGGCACGAAGCTCGTCGCCGCTGGAGCGGAAAATGTTGGCGATTGCCGTGCCTAATCCTTCCGCAGATACGCCGATTTTCTCCGCGTCCGTATTGTCGGCGATGCGGGCCGTCCGGTCTTTGTCATGGGTCAATACGAAAATGTTGTCTTTCAGGTAGCCCTCCCGCTGGAAGCGGTAAACCTGCTCTTGAACCTCAACAATGCTGTTCACTGTGTGCACCTTCGTCTGAGTCGTTGTTTGTGTTGTCATTGTAATTCCTCCTCATAGGATTGATTAGTTAGTTGCGCCTGTTACGGTTATTGCGGTTAAACTCGTCGTCTTCCCAGAATAAGCGATGCAATGAAAAGAACGATGAAGACGATAAACAAGATCTTGGCTATTCCCGCCATGGCGGAAGCTATGCCGAGAAAACCGAATATGCCTGCGACGATTGCGAAGATGAAAAATAATAATGCCCATCCCAACATTGGAACCACCTTTCTTTCTGTTTAAGTTGCCTCTGTGTTGTGGTGTTGCTTGCTTTGTATTAACCGCTAGGGTGCAAGTTGAAACTATTTTCTTAGCGCTCTATAAAAAAATAGCCTCCATCCCGTTCAGGATGAAGGCTATTTGAGGTTAAACATTCTATTCATAAGTCATGAATCTACAATTACTTATAGGAACCTTCGAACACGACTTCGCTTAGCGATTTACGGCCGCTTGGTACTTCTCTTTCTTGAATCGGAACAGGCAGGCTGCTCTTATCGCCCTGGTAGCCAATCGCAATAACGGCATGAAGCTCATATTGCTCCGGCAAATTCAAGGCTGCTTTCGCTTGCTGACGGTTAAATCCGCCAATCGCGTGTGTTACCAGTCCTTTGAGCGTCGCTTCAAGCGCCAAATGTCCCCATGCTGTTCCTGCATCAAAGGCATGTGCGCCGTTCGGATCGCCATTCTCGCGTTTGGAATCGGAAGCAACGAGTACGAGCACAGGCGCTTTTGTAGCCCAAATCTGGTTGAATTCACCCAAAAAATTATGGAATACAGCGAGCTGCTCTTCTGTCTTAGCCACTACAAACCGCCATGGCTGATCATTAAAAGAGGAAGGTGCCCAATGAGCGGCTTCCAAAATCGCGTTTAAATCTTCGTCCGCCACTTTGCGGCTGTCATAGGCGCGCGGCGACCAGCGATTGAGAAACAAGGAGGATACACCATGCTCGGCGTTGCGATGAGACTGTACAGCTTCAGAAACCTGTTCTACAATATGGGTCATTTAAGACACACCTTTCCAATGGGAATTATTTGTTTTATTCTATTCTAGCATTTTGATTTTGATAAAACAAGATTACCTATTATGTACCGGTTACAGCGAATAAAGCAATCGGTTTATCCATTGAGATGAATCACATTCCTTCATATTAAAGTAATCTCCTGAATAAAGGCTAGCAATTATGAGTCGCATTTTTGACTTGAAGAATAACTGTTTCAATGCAGCCTGAATCGTTTAAGAGAATGTACAATCGCATAACCAAATTAGAGAAGGATGGTGTTCATCGATGGAAAAACATACGGTTCATGTTAATGGCATCGATATGGTCTATGAAGAGTGCGGCAGCGGCAACAAAAAAACGGTTATTTTACTGCACGGCTTCTGCGGTTCTTCTCGTTACTGGCATAAAGTTTGTCCTTTGTTAAGTGATAACTATCGCATTATTATGCCGCAGCTTCGCGGCCACGGCGAGACAACCGCCCCTGAAGGTGCTTATACAATGGAACTGATGGCAGACGATGTTTTATGCCTGATGGACAAGCTCGGCATACACAAAGCATCACTGTTTGGCCATTCTCTGGGCGGGTATATTACGCTTGCCTTTGCAGACCAGTATCCCCACCGGCTTGCAGGACTTGGTCTCATTCACTCGACAGCACTTCCGGATTCGGAGACGATGAAGCAGAAGCGTCTGGAAGATATTGATACAATTCGCGAAGGCGGAATCGCTGCCTATATCAGCGAGCTCATTCCGAAGCTGTTTTTGGAATCAAAGCGCGAAGAAAAGCAAGAGGATGTGGATGAATTCATTAGGGCAGGCAAGCGGATGAAGCCCGAGGGGGCGATTCATACGCTTGAAGGGATGATGCAGCGTCCGGATCGAAGCAAAGTGCTGGCGAAAGCGAACTTTCCGATATTGCTGGTCGCGGGTGCAAAGGATGATGTTATTTCACCGATTGCGACATTTTCCCTGACGGAATCGGGCGCCTACAAGTCGACGTACGATTACCCGCATATTTCGGAAAATACGTTTGAAGGCGTCGCGCATATGAGTCTGGTGGAGGCGCCGGATCAGTTGTCCCGTGTGATCGCAAACTATTTGAAAACGCTTAATGAGAAGGAAACGGTACGGACAAAATAACCGCTAGCGGATTGCGCCGCCGGGTTCGGGATGGATGGAATACTCCCGAACCCGGCGGCGTTGTTCATAGACTGCGAGAAATCGCAATAATTGGAGCTTTGGAGCGCGGCATTAGTATGTAAGCGCTTTTCCGTATGCTTTCTAATCCGAATTGAACGAAAAACGAATTAAAGCAGGTTTTACATTAGTTGGCTGCAGGCGTAATATTAGTCCGTAATCAATCGAATAGGGTTCAATTCTAATCGCTAAATTTCCGTTCAGGAAAACGGGGGAACCAATCATGATGCGGCTTCATTTGAAGCTGTGCCATACGGGGTGAATCCTTATGCTTACCAGCATGGGGTAGGGCGACTCTCGCCGTCCGAATCCGTCAGCTAACTTCGTCAGCGTTGAATGAGAGAGGGTTGTGAACCGGTGTGAAAAACACAGGCTTCCTGCCTGTGTTTTTTGTATGCAAAAAAAGGGATACGTCGATTGGGGGATGGCGCGCTCTGGATTGTTCATTCAGGTAAAGGGAATTATAAAAAAACTAAACTATGCGGCGGTGAAAGAAGTGCTATCTTCCCTTAAACGATTTCTAATTGGAAGACCGTTAAAATCAACACAATTGGGCGAGCAAAAGCTGAACAAAACAAAAGCGCTCGCTATTTTATCTTCAGACGCGCTGTCATCTGTCGCTTACGGGCCGGAGCAAATCCTGATCGTACTCATGACAGTAGGCGCTGCAGCCTTCTGGTATTCGATTCCGATTGCCATCGGCGTGCTGGTGCTGCTGCTCGCTCTTATTTTGTCTTACCGGCAAATTATTTTCGCATATTCGCATGGCGGAGGCGCTTACGTCGTATCCAAGAACAATCTCGGGATGTTCTCCGGTCTTGTTGCCGGCGGCTCGCTGCTTGTCGACTATATATTGACCGTGGCCGTCAGCGTATCGGCGGGTACAGATGCGGTTACATCGGCTTTTCCAAGCCTGCATCCTT
The DNA here is from genome assembly GCF_042883865.1 of Paenibacillus sp. NPDC058174. Taxonomy (NCBI): domain Bacteria; kingdom Bacillati; phylum Bacillota; class Bacilli; order Caryophanales; family Paenibacillaceae; genus Paenibacillus; species Paenibacillus sp. NPDC058174. The sequence goes on along the minus strand of NZ_JBHVUY010000001.1, from coordinate 1,493,991 downwards.
ACAACGTGCCCATTGCTATTCTGTTCGTCCTGTTCATTACGACGCTTAATCTGAGGGGCGTAACGGAATCCGCATCCATATTAGCTTATCCCGTATATTTGTTCGTATTAGCATTGCTGATCTTGATTGGCGTTGGCCTCTTTAAAATATTGACGGGTCAAGTGTCACCGGAGCTGCATACTGCAATTGGAACGCCGGTTGCCGGTATTGGATTATTCCTTATCTTAAAAGCATTCGCCTCCGGCAGCTCGGCTTTGACCGGTGTTGAAGCAATATCGAATGCGATTCCGAACTTCAAACAGCCGTCACCGAATAATGCGGCCAAAACGCTAATCGCCATGGGCTCGCTGCTGGCTATTCTGCTCTCGGGCATTGTTTTTCTGGCCTATTATTACGGCATTAGCCCGAGGGTGGAAGTAACCGTCGTATCGGATATTGCCGAGCAGGTATTCGGGCGCCACTTTATGTATTACTTCATCCAGGGAACGACAGCTTTAATTCTGATCCTGGCGGCCAACACCGGCTATTCAGCGTTTCCGCTGCTGGCTGTGAACTTGGCGAAGGATAAATTTATTCCGCGAATGTTCACGATTAGAGGAGACCGGTTGGGCTATTCCAACGGCATCATTAGTCTGGGACTGCTCTCGATTCTGCTTATTCTGGCATTCGAGGGACGTACCGATCAGTTGATTCCGCTCTATGCAGTAGGCGTGTTTATTCCATTCACCCTGTCGCAAACGGGCATGATGGTGAAGTGGCTGCGGGAAAAACCAGCCGGCTGGGTGCCGAAGTTCATTATCAATACGACGGGAGCGTTAATCAGCTTACTCGTCAGCCTGATGTTTTTTCTGACGAAGTTCGGTCAAGTCTGGCCGATTCTGGTGTTCCTGCCGCTTATTCTCTGGTTCTTTTACCGGATTAGAAAGCATTATGAGGCTGTTGCCGATCAGCTGCGGATAACGACCTGCGAGCCGGCTATTCCAATTGAAGGCAATGTCATCATCGTGCCCGTAGCGGGAATTACTCATGTCGTCGAAAATTCTTTAAATTATGCAAAATCATTGTCTGCGCATCAAATTATTGCCGTCCACATTCCGTTTGAGCGGGAGGAGGAAGCGATCTTTGAGGAGAAATGGAGCAAGTGGCAGCCCGATGTGAGGCTGGTTACACTGCATTCCCCTTATCGGAGCCTGATCGAGCCGCTGACTAAATTTATCGATACGGTACAGCGCAAAGCGGGAGAAGCGAACTATCAGGTCACAGTCATTATTCCGCAGTTCATTCCGAAGAAGGCATGGCATAACATTTTGCACAACCAATCCAGCTTTTTGCTGCGGGCTCACTTGCTGTTCAGGCGGGACGTTATCGTAACGACAGTTCCTTATCATTTAAAGAAATAAAGCAAACAAAAAAACGGGCCGCAGCAAAAGTCTGCGATCCGTTTTTTTAACGTACATATTAAGCTTGCGGCTTAGGCGGACGCGGGCGTTTCTGCTTGAACCGGGGGGCAACATAGTTGCGCTTGCGGTCGCGGAAAAAAATCCAGCCGCCGATAAAGCCGACCCCGGCGAGGAACATGACGAGTCCGAGCAGAAAGCTAAGCCATTGAAAGTCGGGAACGACGGCATCATTGCCGAATTCGGAAAAGTAATGAAACAAATCATTTTTCATCCGAAGAAAGCCAAAGCAGGCAAGCAAGCCTGGAATGACAAGAAATAGGACGGCGATCAAACGGGCAGCTACCAATTTCATGAAACGCTATTCTCCTTGTGACTATGTAATAGCATTATGATACCTTTTTCACCGGAGACTGTCTATTTCAGTTAAGGGGCAGCCGCAAATAGGGATGAAAATAACTATGAAAAAAGGTACAATAGGTGAAGTGACCATACGTAAATGAGTGGAGGTAATCATAGATGGCGATACAAGTAGATGTAGCAATTCTTGGCGGCGGCGTAGGCGGATACACAGCAGCGATTCGCGCTGCGCAATTGGGTAAAAGCGTGGCACTCGTAGAGGCGGACAAGCTGGGCGGCACCTGTCTTCATAAAGGGTGCATACCAAGCAAATCGCTGCTTCGCAGTGCGGAAGTATATGCGACGCTGCTCGAAGCGGATACATACGGCATTACTTTACAAGAGGGCGCGGTTGCGCTCGACTTTGCCAAAGTGCAGGGACGCAAGGAAGCGACAGTTGACCAGCTCTATAAAGGGCTGCAGCATTTGATGAGAAAGAACGGCATTCAAGTTATTCAAGGCAAGGGACGAGTGATCGGCCCTTCGATATTCTCCCCCCGCAGCGGCTCGCTTGCGGTAGAGCTGGCGGACGGAGAGATGGAGTCGGTCGTGTCAACCAATCTCATCCTTGCGACAGGCTCCAGGCCGCGGACGCTGCCAGGTATTACACTTGACGGGGAAACGATTCTGACTAGCGATGACGCGCTGCGGATGGAAGAGCTGCCGGAATCGATCCTGATTGTCGGAGGCGGAGTGATTGGTGTCGAGTGGGCTTCGATGCTGCAGGACTTTGGCGTTCAGGTGACGCTCGTAGAGTCCGGTATTCGATTGCTCCCTGGGGAAGATGCGGAAGTTTCAGCCGAGCTGACCCGATTGCTCAAGCGCCGGGGCGTTCGCGTGCTGACAAGCGTACAATTAATTACAGAGGAGCTGGCAGCCGGCGAGGGCGGCATAACGGTTCCTGCTGAGACATCGGACGGCAAGGTGCTGCTGACGGCGGACAAACTGCTGCTTTCCGTAGGCCGCCAGGCGAATATCGAAGGCATCGGCCTCGAAAATACCGATATTAAAACGAAGGACGGCTTTATTCACGTCAATGAATTTGGCCAGACGAGCGAGCCGCATATTTATGCGATCGGCGATGTGATCGGCGGCGTTCAGCTGGCTCATGCGGCAGCCCATGAAGGCCTGCATGCGGCGGAGCATATCGCCGGCGAGAAAAAAGCAGCTGTGCCTGCTCATCTCATCCCGCGCTGCATCTATTCCCGGCCTGAGATTGCCTCTTACGGCTTAACGGAGGACGGCGCAAGAACGAAAGGCTATGATGTGAAGACGGGCAAAATTCCGTTCCAAGCGATTGGCAAAGCGATTGTTCTTGGCGAGACTGACGGCTTCGTTAAAGTAATCGCTGATCGTAAAACCAATGACATTCTAGGCGTTCATATGATTGGCGCTCATGCGACGGACTTAATATCGGAAGCGGCGCTGGCGGGCGTGCTTGATGCGACGCCATGGGAAGTCGGAAGCATGATTCACCCGCATCCAACGCTGTCAGAGGCGCTTGGCGAAGCGATGCTGGCGGTTGACGGCAAGGCGCTCAACTTCTAATTTTGCACAGTCCCATGATAAGTGCAGGTTAAATCTATTACATTTGTCAGGTTTTCTTTTTCGCCTGAATGGGTTTATAATATATAACATCAAGTCTTAGTACCTGGTTATAAATGTAGGTTAAAGGAGGCATTCCTCATGACCCAATCCGGATCAACCAAACAAACTTTTCAACATACGGAATTAGGCCTTTCACATGAGCAAGCCATAGAAATGTATGCCACCATGCAGCTCGCCAGAAAATTTGACGAGCGCAATTTATTGCTGCAGCGGGCAGGCAAAATCAATTTCCACGTGTCCGGCATCGGACAAGAGGTCGCACAGGTTGCAGCCGCATTTGCGCTGGACCGGGAGAAAGACTATTTCCTGCCGTACTATCGGGATTACGGCTTTGTCTTGGCCGTTGGCATGACGGTTAAGGAACTGATGCTTTCGGTATTTGCCAAAGCGGAGGACCCGAACAGCGGCGGCCGCCAAATGCCGGGCCACTTCGGCAGCAAGAGGCTGCGCATCGTAACGGGCTCCAGCCCGGTGACGACGCAGGTGCCGCATGCCGTAGGCATCGCGCTCTCTGCCAAGATGAAGAAGCAGCCGGTCGTTACCTTCGTCACGTTTGGCGAAGGCTCAAGCAATCAAGGCGACTTTCATGAGGGCTGCAATTTCGCAGGCGTTCATAAGCTGCCGGTCATTCTGATGTGTGAGAACAATCAGTATGCGATTTCGGTACCTGCACACAAACAATTAGGCGGACGTGTGGCGGACCGCGCAATCGGCTACGGATTCCCGGGCATTCGCGTGGACGGCAACGATGCGCTTGAAGTATATCGAATTGTGAAAGAAGCCCGTGAGCGTGCCATTGCCGGCGAAGGGCCAACGCTTATTGAAGCGATGATGTACCGTCTGTCGCCGCATTCCACTTCTGATAATGATCTGGCTTACCGGACGAAGGATGAAGTGGACGAGAACCGGTCGAAGGACGGCATTCCAAAATTCAAGCAATATTTGATCGATTGCGGCATTTGGGATGAAGAGCGCGACGCGGAGCTGCTTGCGGCGATCCGCAAGCAAGTGGATGAAGCGACCGAATATGGCGACAGAGCGCCGTTCCCGGCGCCTGAGTCGGTACTGCACCATGTGTATGCCGATGATGCCGGTCAAGGGGAGGGATAACGGATGGCCGTTATGGAATATATTGATGCAATTCGTCTTGCGATGAAGGAAGAGATGGAGCGGGACGAGGATGTATTCGTGCTTGGCGAGGATGTTGGCGTTAAGGGCGGCGTGTTCACGACAACGAAAGGGCTTCAAAATCAGTTTGGAGAATTGCGCGTAATGGATACGCCGCTGGCAGAATCGGCGATTGCAGGCGTTGCGATTGGCGCGGCTATGTACGGCATGAAGCCGATTGCGGAAATGCAGTATTCGGACTTCATGTTCCCGGCGACGAACCAGATTATTAGCGAAGCGGCCAAAATCCGTTACCGCTCAAATAACGACTGGAGCTGTCCGGTCGTCATCCGTGCGCCAATCGGCGGCGGTATCTTCGGCGGCTTGTATCACTCGCAATGTCCGGAGTCGGTGTTCTTCGGAACGCCTGGCCTGAAGATCGTTGCGCCTTACCGGGCATACGATGCCAAAGGGCTGCTGAAAGCGGCCGTTCGCGACCCGGACCCCGTCATCTATTTCGAGAACAAGAAGAGCTATAAGCTCATTACCGGCGAAGTGCCGGAAGACGATTATATCGTGCCGATCGGCAAGGCCAACGTGCTTCGCGAAGGCGAAGACATTACGGTCATCGGGTACAGCATGCCGCTCCTGTTCGTGGAGCAAGCAGCTGAGGAGCTGGAGAAGGAAGGCATCAGCGCTCATATTCTCGATTTGCGTACGATTCAGCCGCTGGATAAAGAAGCGATTCTTGAAGCGGTACGCAAGACAGGCAAAGTGCTGATCGTTCACGAAGACAATAAAACCGGCGGCGTAGGCGCTGAAGTGTCAGCAATTATTGCGGAAGAGCTTCTGTTCGAGCTGGACGCCCCGATTCAAAGACTTTGCGCACCGGATGTGCCGGCAATGCCGATCAATCCGCCGGGCGAGAAGTTCTATATGCTGAATAAAGAAAAAGTGTTGGAAGCAATGCGCAATCTAGCATTATTTTAAGTTAAAAACCGCATGGCAGACCGGAAGTATTCGCATGTTTACCAGACTGCGGGTTGGGAGATGGATGTTTAATGAAGGTAGAGAAGGAAATCGTCATACCGCAGCTTGCCGAATCGCTCGTATCCGCGACAATTGACAAGTGGCTGAAGCAGCCCGGCGATCATGTCGATCTATATGAACCGATTTGCGAGTTAATAACTGACAAAGTCAGTGCGGAGCTGCCTTCCACGGTATCCGGCACGCTGACTAAAATCGTCGTCGGAAGCGGAGAAACGGTACCGGTGGGCACCGTCGTCTGTTATATTGCGACGGAGAGCGATGAAGCAGCGCCTGCAGCATCGGCTGCAGCTGCTGCAACTGGCCGACACGAAGACGGACCTTCCACGGAAGCCGCCGAAGAGGGAGGCTCTATGCGCAACCGCTATTCCCCTGCGGTACAGACGCTTGCTGCTGAGCATGGCGTCCGGTTGGCTGACGTGACTGGGACAGGCATGGGGGGACGCATTACGCGCAAGGACGTGCTTGCCTATGTCGCTTCCGGCGTCCCAAGTGAGAGCAGCGTCGATATCTCGAAAGCGGATGTACGTTCTTCGGGCCTGCATCTGGCGGAAACGCCGCGCATCCCGACTGTACAGCCGACCGAGCAGGGACGCGGCGAGGATTACATCGATGTTACGCCGATTCGCGGCGCGATTGCCCGCAATATGAAGCAAAGCGTTACGGAAATTCCTCATGGCTGGATGATGATCGAGGTGGATGTGACGAATCTGGTTGCTCTGCGCAACAAGCTGAAGGATGAATTTATGAAACGGGAAGGCGTCAATCTGACCTACCTCGCTTTTGTCCTGAAGGCGGTCGTCAATGCGATCAAGGATTTCCCGATTATCAACTCCATGTGGGCTGCCGACAAAATTATCGTGAAGCGGGATATTAATATTTCGCTGGCGGTGGGTACAGAGGAATCGGTAGCAACGCCGGTCATTAAAAATGCCGACCACAAAACGATTGCCGGACTTGCCAAAGAAATCGACGATTTGGCCCGCCGCGGGCGAGAAGGCAAACTGACGCTGTCCGATATGCAGGGCGGTACGTTTACCGTCAACAATACAGGTTCGTTTGGTTCCATTATTACGAATCCGATTATTAACTATCCGCAGGCGGCTATCATTACATTCGAATCGATCGTGAAGCGTCCTGTTGTCATTAATGATATGATTGCGATACGTTCGATTGCGAATATGTGCTTCTCGCTTGATCACCGTATTCTGGACGGCATCATTTGCGGCCGTTTCCTGCAGCGTGTGAAGGATAATTTGGAGAGCTTCAATACGGATACGAAGCTGTATTAAGCGAAGCTATAGTCTGAAAGACAGAAATGGGGTATACAGATGACTGACGCAGCTAAGCAGCATGGCGCGAGGACGACACTGGAAGCCCGTTATATTTCGCTGATCGATTATGCCCAGGCTTGGGATTTGCAAAAATCGATCGTAGCGCAAGTTGATAAGGAGGAGCGTCCAGAGACGCTTCTCCTTCTTCAGCATCCCCCTACTTATACGCTTGGCTCGGATCGCCATCCGGAGCACTTGCTCCTGGATGAAGAGCAACTGAAGGAACGGGGTATAACGGTATTCGAGATTGACCGGGGCGGCGATATTACCTATCACGGGCCGGGTCAATTAGTTGGTTATCCGCTGCTGTTTCTTCAAGCAGAAGGACTTGATTTGCATGGCTATCTGCGAAGCGTGGAGCAGGTTCTCATTAATTGGCTGGCCGAGTACGGTATAGAAGCGGGAAGAAAACCTGAATATACCGGTGTCTGGGTTGGCGATGAGAAGATTGCGGCAATCGGGGTAAAATTCAACCGTTCCCGGGGGCGGAAAGGCTTCATTACGTCACACGGCTTTGCCTTGAATATTGAATCGGGCATCGGCCAGACGGGGTTTAGCGGTATTATCCCATGCGGGATTGAACAGTATGGCGTAACGTCGTTTAACGATTTAACGGGGAAGAATATGACGGTGGCCCAAGCGGCACGGGAAATCGTGCCGCATTTCAGCTCTGTATTTAAGTATGGGCAGCATACACTAGTAGAAGAGCCAGCCGAGTGAGGCAATAACCGTGGATAGCAGAACCGCGCCTGCGACAATCATCGCTACGAGGCGGATCATTTTCTGTGAGTTCATCTTAAAGCGCTCCTTTCCTGAGATTGGACGTGCTTCTTTAAACAAGTCTATTCTATTTTAAACGAAAACGGCGAAGGAGGAAATGGCTGTGGTCAATGAGGAACGAATTGTGAAGGAGTTCATGGAGCTGGTGCAGGTCGACAGCGAGACGAGACATGAGCAGGAAATCAGCCGCGTGCTTCGCAAAAAATTCGAAGAGCTGGGTCTTACTGTAGAAGAGGACGATGCAGCGGCCCGAACCGGGCATGGCGCAGGCAACCTGTTTCTGCTGCTGGAGCCGTCCGGCGCCGAGTCTGCACCAACGATATTGTTCACCTGTCATATGGATACCGTAACGCCCGGCGTTGGCATTAAGCCGCAGCTGGACGATGACGGGTATATCCGCAGCGATGGCACGACCATTCTGGGCGCTGACGACAAAGCCGGAATAGCTGCGCTGCTGGAGGCCATTCGGGTGCTGAAGGAGCAGCAAATTCCGCATGGGCGCATTCAGTTCGTCATTACGGTTGGCGAGGAATCCGGTCTAGTAGGCGCTGCGGCAATTGATCCGGCGAGACTGCTGGCGGATTTCGGCTATGCGATCGACTCGAACGGCGCAATTGGCGATATCGCGATCGCCGCTCCTGCACAAGCGAAGGTAACGATTAAGCTGCATGGCAAGTCTGCGCATGCCGGCGTCAATCCGGAGGATGGCATAAGCGCTATTCAAGTGGCCTCCAAAGCGATCAGCCGGATGCCGCTTGGCCGGATCGATAAGGAAACGACGGCCAATATCGGACGTTTCGAGGGCGGGGGCGCAACGAACATCGTCTGCGACTTCGTGCGGCTGGATGCGGAGGCGCGGAGTATCGTGCAGGAGAAATTAGAGCGCCAGCTGGATGCGATGCGTGAAGCGGTAGAGAGTGCAGCTAAAGATTGCGGTGCGAAAGGCGAGTTTGAGAGCAGCATCGTATATCCGGCCTATGCGCATGACGAGCAGTCGCATGTCGTGCAAGTGGCGCAAGCTGCCGCTCGAGCGATTGGCTTGGAGCCGCGCGGCTTTCATTCCGGCGGCGGCAGCGACGCCAATATTTTCAACGGACTGGGGCTGCCTACCGTCAATCTAGCTGTCGGCTATGAGCATATCCATACGACCAAAGAACAAATAAAGGTATCGAATCTGGTCAAAGTTACCGAGCTTGTCGTCTCTGTCATTCAACAAGCGGCAAAGGGCTAAACTTGTTTGATATGACAAAAAGGCTTCCCGTCCATGCGTGAGCACGGGGCGGAGAAGCCTTTTTTTATTGGATCCAGCATTATGGTCACTACTCTTGTTTCGCTGCCAGCAGCTTGCGAAGTGTCTGTTCTGGGGCGTGAGTGGCGGTCAGCTTGCGAAGCTTGTGACGTACTTCCCAGGCCTTTCCTACCAATCGAAGCTCTTTGCCGCTCATATATTGTTTCATCCTTATCGCACCCCTCGTCATTTGATATAATGATAACTATGTCCAGAGCGGACAAGTTATACCCATTAAATGCAATGAATACATCAAGGATTTGAAAAATAAGGAGCGGATTGAATTGGGACAAGATGAGCTGAAGCAATGGCGCGAAGAGACGGTAAGCACGGAATCTATTTTTGACGGGAAAATTATTTCGTTGCAAGTAGATACGGTTGCACTGCCTGACGGCAAGACGGCAACGAGAGAAATCGTGAAGCATCCGGGCGCTGCAGCTGTCATGGCGCTGCTGGACGGCAAGCTGCTTGTCGTGGAGCAGTTCCGCAAGCCGCTCGAGAAATTCCAGATCGAAATTCCGGCCGGCAAGCTTGATCCCGGAGAAGATCCGGCAGTTGCCGCTGCGCGCGAGCTGGAGGAGGAGACTGGCTATCGGGCAGAGGAGCTGAAGCTTGTCAGCGCCTTCTATACGTCGCCAGGGTTCGCTGACGAGAAGCTGTATCTGTATTTTGCCGACAAGGTCGTTCCTGGTACTTTAAATCCGGATGAGGATGAATACTTGGAGATCGAGGCCATTACGCTGGAGCAAGCGGAGGCCTATATCGCTGAAGGACGCATCAGCGACGCGAAGACAATACTGGCTGTATACGCCTGGAAGCTGTACCTGGCAAACGGCAGCATCTAATAGATTAGGTAGGGCAAGCTCCCGTCATAGAAATGGACATCGGATCATACAATGAACGTATATCTTGTCCGAAGGGAGTGGCTGATTTTGCGCACCGCTATGCTGCAGGGAAATGGCAGAAATCCGATTACGCTGTATGTTTTTGTCGCGGTATTATTCGTTGTGGGCGTCATTTTTGGCGGGCTGATGGTTCAAGCGCTGACGCTGGAGCAGCAGCAGGATCTGGCCTCCAACGTCAATCAATATATTCATTTGGTCAATAACGGAACCGTTGCGGACGAGGCCCATTCCTTCTGGGAACGGTTTATGTTTTACGGCAAATGGCTACTGCTGCTGTGGTTGCTTGGCATAACGGTAGTCGGGATTCCTTTTGTGCTGGCGCTTGATTTTCTAAAAGGGGTGCTTGTTGGCTTCTCCATTGGCACTTTAATTAGCCAGCATGCCTGGGAAGGACTGCTGTTCTCGCTTGTTTCCGTAGCGCCGCCGAATCTGATCGTCGTTCCCGCTCTGATGGTGGCGAGCGTCGCTGCCATCTCGTTTTCGACATATGTCATCAAAAACCGGCTGTTCCAGCAAAAAGGCAGTCTGGCGCCGCAAATAGCAGCTTTTTCATCAACCGCGCTGCTTATGCTTATTCTGCTCGCTGGCGCGGCGCTGCTGGAAGCCTACGTTTCGCCTGTTCTGATGCAGTGGGTAGCCCCGATGATGACAGCAGCCGACTCGGCGTTATAAAGCCAAAACGTTTGACTTTTTCCGCCATTAACCCCTATAATGAAAGCAAACCGGAAGTTGGCGCAGACATGTGGTAGGGGGGAAATCATGGAAGCCCGGATTGAGAAGATCAAACAACAGTTGCAGTCGCAGGGCTACAAATTAACCCCGCAGCGTGAGGCAACAGTTCGAGTATTGCTCGAAAACGAAGACGATCATTTGAGTGCAGAAGACGTATTCATGCTCGTTAGAGACAAAGCGCCGGAAATCGGTCTAGCTACCGTTTACCGGACATTGGAGCTGTTGAGCGAAATGCATGTGGTGGAGAAGCTGAACTTTGGCGACGGCGTTGCCCGTTACGACTTGCGTACGGACAGCAGCAAACACCACCATCATCACTTGATATGCGTGCAGTGCGGATCTATGGATGAGATCAAAGAGGATTGGCTTTTGCCGCTTGAAGAGCGCCTTGAGCAGGAGTTCGGCTTTACCGTACTCGATCACCGACTTGATTTCCAAGGCATTTGCCACCGCTGCAACGCAAAAAACGACAAACCTAACGAACAATAAACGGCTTTGCTGCCCAGTTAACTGGACGGCGAGCCGTTTTGGCGTTTTTAGAGGATTTTTATAGAAAATCAAGCTTCAGCAGACCGGAGCCTTGTGCAAAAGAAGGGAATCCGTCTAGTGTGAGCGCCTGCTTCTTCAACAACGCTTTGATCTCGCTTGGGCTGAGGCCGGGTTTAAGCGCCAGCAGCAAAGCAGCTCCTCCCGTTACATGAGGTGAAGCCATGCTCGTTCCCGACACGGTCAAATAATTTCCATTCAGCCAGGTTGAACGAACATCCTCACCCGGCGCCGCAATTGCGATCCCGTTGCCTCTATTGCTGAAATTCGCAATCCGGTTTTCTCTTGTCGTTGCCGCAACGGCGATCGTCTCCGAGAAGGCGGCTGGTTCATCCAGCCGGAACGTATTTGGACCGGAATTGCCGGCAGAGGCAACGACGACAATGCCTTTTCGGACCGCTTTCTTAATCGCGTTATGAAGAGCTTCGCTCGAATCTCCTCTCTCTAAGCCAAAACTCATATTAATAATCGACATTTTGTTGCGGATACACCATTCGATCCCGTCGATAATATCGGATACATAACCAGCCCCCGCATAATCGAGAGCTTTAACGGCATACAGCTTCACTTTCGGTGCTACCCCTTTGCAGCCTCTGGCGCCGGTTGCCGCTGCGATGCCTGCTACATGCGTGCCATGGCCATTGTCATCGGCATAGCTGCGGCCGTCAACGGTATTGATTCCGCCGGCAATACGCAGGCTGGGATGCGGGGAAATGCCGGTATCAATGATCGCAATTTTCACGGAATCGCCGTCTGAGCGTTCCCATGCTTTATGCGCCTCGATCGCACATAAGTTCCATGGCACATCTGCCGGACAAGCATCCGACAGCACCGAGGCGCGAGTATTTCTTCGAGCGCTGTGCTTACTTGCCGATTTTAACCGCGGTGTACGGGCCGGTCTGGACTTTCCTGATGCTGATGCTGTTGCAGGGCGAGTTGGCTGAATGGCATGTGTTCTTATTTTTTGATCCGGTTCGATCAGTTTGACGCTGGGATGCTGTTTTAGCTTCTCCCATGACAGCCGGCTGTCGAAGAGACAGCCAATAAGTCTGCTTCCGGGAATACGTTTAAAAGGCCGAATGCCGCTCAGCCTCAAATGCCGGATACAGCGTTTATAGGAATTACCCGTCTTAAAAGCGATAAGCTTACGAACAGTATACTTTGAGGGAGCTCTCCTGGAGTGAATGGTGAGCAGTTGTTCAAGTCTGGGCATTGAAGGGAACCTCCTTGTCATTGTCCGCATTAGTTTCAGATTATGAACGGAGGCAACCGGACGGCAGGGGTATACGTCCAAATGCACATAATTTGCATGAAAATAAGACAGCATATGGGTGGCTGACGCCAATTGGAGAGCATCGGATTCTGCTTTATTTACATGCAGAATGGACATTCAGATAGAACGAATCATAAATCATATTAAGACCACTACGGAAGGCGGGTCAGATTATGAAAATCGGGATACCCAAAGAAATTAAAGCGAGCGAGTACCGCGTCGCCTTGACGCCGGCAGGTGTTACGATGCTGACGGCCGCAGGCCACGAAGTGCTCGTGGAGACGGGAGCCGGCGAAGGAAGCGGCTTTGAGGACCGGGACTATGAACGGGAAGGAGCAGTCATCCAAGCGACAGCTTCGGAGGTATGGGCGCAGGCCGATATGATTATGAAGGTGAAGGAGCCGCTTGCTGCTGAATTTGGCTATTTTCGCGCAGGTCTTCTATTGTTCACCTATCTTCACCTGGCGGCAGCTCCGGATTTGACGCGGGCGCTTGCCGACAAGCAGGTGACGGCGATTGCTTATGAGACGATTCAGCTGGCGAACGGGAGCTTGCCGCTGCTTACGCCGATGAGTGAAGTGGCGGGCCGGATGTCGGTTCAGGTCGGTTCGCAGTTTCTTGAGGCGTTCAACGGAGGGCGAGGCGTTCTGCTTGGCGGCGTACCGGGTGTGCCTCCCGCAGATGTTGTCATTGTCGGTGGCGGTGTCGTAGGTACGAACGCAGCTAAAATCGCTATGGGCATGGGTGCTAATGTTGTCATTTTGGAGAAGAGTGCTGATCGGATGCGTTATTTGGATGATATTTTCGGCGGCAGAATCAAAACGGTGATGTCAAGCCCTTATCATATAGCGGAAGCGGTCAGCAGAGCGGACTTGCTGATAGGGGCCGTGCTCATTCCGGGCGCCAAAGCGCCTCATCTCGTCACGGATCAAATGGTGCAGGGAATGAAGAAGGGCGCTGTTATTGTCGACGTAGCTGTTGACCAGGGAGGTTCAATCGCAACGGTCGACCGGCCGACGACGCATACCGATCCGATCTATATTAAGCATGGCGTTATTCATTACGCTGTAGCCAATATACCGGGTGCTGTTCCGCGCACATCGACGTTTGCCTTGACGAATGCCACGATTCCTTATGCGCTGGATCTTGCTAACCGCGGCTGGGAGGCTGTAAAGGGCAGCGTGCCGCTGCAGAAAGGCGTTAACACGCATGCAGGGGCTGTCACCCATGAGCAGGTTGCCGCCTCGACGGGGATGGCCTATACGCCGCTGGAGCGCTGGCTGGATGCGATTGCTTACGACCGGCTGGAGCCATAGTTCGAACATAATGCGGCTCCCTTTTTCATATGGTGGTACGGACGAGCATTTTTTTTCAACCGTACAATGGAAAGGGGAGCTGCCGATTATGGTGCTGTCGCTTCGCAAATGGGTTAGCCGCATAGTATTCGCTATCATCTTCTCGATGCTGCTTATACTTGCAACCGGCGGATACAGCTGGCTTGTAGATGTGATATCGCCGGTGCATCCGTATCATAAGCCGAAGGGCGCTGCAATGAAAGTGTTTCAAGCCGATCCGACGATTCCGGGCAACGGAAGCTTAGCGGACCGGCTTCGCTGGTTTTATTGGTATGGAGAATAACGGGCGGCATCCGGTTCTTAGAAAGCAGGATTTGCACGGTTTGGCGTGGAATATATGGATAGCATTTTTTATAAGCCATAGGAACGCCGATGAAAGGAATTGCCATTGCAATGGAAGATTATGTACAGTCGTTTATTCGGCATTTAGCGGTGGAACGGTCACTGTCGCCAAGCACGCTTGAATCATATGGACGTGATTTGAGCGGCTTGGTGGACTACTTGTCAGAGTTTGACGTTAGCCGTCCGGCTGATGTGCAGCGGCATCATCTGTCTCATTATATGCTGCAGTTAAAGGAGACCGGCCGCAAAGCGGCTACTCTGACGAGACATATCGTATCGATCCGTGCTTTTTTTCATTATTTGGCGCTGGAAGGCGTCATTGCGCATAACCCTGCGATTTATTTGGAGTCGCCCAAGCAGGAGAAGAAAGCGCCTAGCGTGCTATCGGTAGAAGCGGCTGGCCTGCTCCTGGACGCACCTCAGCCGGTAACGACGGCGGGCATTCGGGACAAGGCGATGCTGGAGCTGCTGTACGCAACAGGCATTCGGGTGACGGAATTAATTATGCTGAACCTCGACAGCGTCAATCTTCAGCTCAATATTATCCGGTGCGTGGGAAGCGGGATGAAGGAGCGGATTATTCCGTTCGGCCGCATGGCGAAGGATGCGCTTGAGCACTATTTGGAAGCTTCAAGGAGCGAATTGCTTAAGAGGTCGCCCGGCGAGGAAGCGCTGTTTCTTAATGTGCTGGGAACGAGAATGACGCGGCAGGGCTTTTGGAAAATGATCAAAAAGTATGCAAAAGCAGCAGGAATCGTAGAAGATATTACGCCGCATACGCTGCGTCATTCCTTTGCCGCGCATCTGCTGGAGAACGGGGCTGATCTGCGCGCTGTTCAAGAGCTGCTTGGTCATGCGGACATATCGACTACTCAAAGATATACCCGGCTTGCAAAGGTACGGATGAAGGATGCCTATACGCAGGCGCATCCGCGCGCTTAATTTGCTGTCAGGCATTAGGATTGTTATACATACATAGCGGGAAGGGAAGTAGCTATGCCAATGAAATTTGACCGTATCGCAGTAATTGTACTGGACAGCGTAGGCATCGGGGAGCTTCCGGATGCAGAGTCTTTCGGAGACAAGGGCTCCCATACGCTTGGACATATCGTAGAGCGCGTTCCTGCAATTCAGCTTCCGAATTTGCGCCGCTGGGGGCTGGACCGGATCGCTCCAATCAGCGGGTGGGAGCCTGCTCAGGGAGAAGCGGATGCTTATTACGGCAAAATGGCGGAGGTGTCCGTCGGCAAGGACACGATGACCGGCCATTGGGAGCTGATGGGCCTGAAGCTGACGGTGCCGTTTCAGACTTTCCCCGGAGGCTTTCCTGAGGAGCTTATCGCTGCTTTCGAGGAGCGTACGGGGCGTAAGGTGATCGGCAACAAGCCGGCAAGCGGGACGGAAATATTGGACGAGCTTGGCGCACAGCAGATGGAGAGCGGCGATTGGATCGTGTATACGTCTGCGGATAGCGTTTTTCAAATTGCGGCGCATGAAGATATCATCCCGCTTGAGGAGCTGTACCGTGCCTGCGAGATCGCCAGAGAGCTGACGCTGGATGAACGCTATGCCGTCGGACGCGTCATTGCCCGCCCTTATATCGGAGCGCCAGGCGCTTTCCAGCGGACGCCAAACCGACATGATTATGCCGTAAAGCCGCCTGAGCCAACCGTCTTGAACGCATTGCAGGACGGCGGTTATGCAACGATTGCTGTCGGCAAAATCAATGATATTTTTGACTGTGAGGGCATCGGGGCGGCGACGCCGACCAAAAGCAATGCCGACGGCATCGCCAAAACGCTGGACGCGCTCGACAAACCGTTCAAAGGGCTGCTGTTTACGAACCTGGTCGACTTCGACTCGCTATATGGACACCGCCGTGATCCGGAAGGCTACGCTAGAGCGTTGGAGCAATTCGACCTTGCGCTGCCGGAGCTGGAGAAGCGAATCGGGGAGCGTGATCTGCTGATCGTGACGGCCGACCATGGCAATGATCCCGTTCATCCGGGAACCGATCATACCCGTGAATATGTGCCTCTGCTGCTCTATAGTCCGTCATTCAGCCAACGCGGGCAACTGCAGACGAGAGCGACCTTTTCAGATTTGGGCGCCACAATTGCTGACAATTTCGGCGTACAAGCTCCGCCTAACGGAACAAGCTTTCTGGATCTGTTGATTACGGATACGAATACGGAATGAGGACTGAAATTTACAGAAAATTGGGAATAGAGAGGTAGAGGTGAATGCGATGCAGCCATTGACAGCAGTGCAAATTAAGGAGGCGGCAGCCTATATTGCCGGCCTTACTCCGCTTAAGCCGGACATTGGCCTCATTATGGGCTCAGGTCTCGGCGTTCTTGGTGATCATTTGGAGGATGCTGTCGTCATCCCTTACGAGAGCATTCCGCATTTTCCGGTATCAACTGTTGAGGGTCATACAGGAGAGCTGCTAGTGGGAAGCTTGTCGGGACGGCCCGTTGTGCTTATGCGCGGACGATTTCACATGTACGAGGGTTATGGGCCTGAGCTGACGGCTTTTCCGGTTCGGGTGATGAAATCTCTTGGTGCGAAGGCGCTGCTGGTAACGAATGCCGCAGGCGGCGTTAATACGAGCTTCGAGCCAGGCGACTTGATGGTCATTTCCGATCATCTGAACCTGACAGGCAAAAACCCGCTCGTTGGTCCTAACGACGATGAGCTCGGCGTACGATTCCCGGATATGTCGGAGGCCTACAGCAAACGATTGCGTTCGGCAGCGCGGGAGATTGCGGCAACGCAGGGTCTAACGCTGCGGGAGGGTGTATATGCCGGTCTGCTTGGGCCTAACTATGAGACGCCGGCCGAGATCCGGATGCTGCGTATACTGGGCGCGGATGCGGTCGGAATGTCGACGGTTGCTGAGGTTCTCGCCGCCAGACATACGGGTCTTGAGGTGCTCGGCATCTCCTGTATAAGCAATATGGCAGCAGGTATTTTGGACCAGCCCTTGTCGCATGACGAGGTAATGGAGACGACTGAACGTGTGAAATCGCAGTTTTTAGCGCTTGTTAAAGCCATAATCCCTCGATTTTAAGATTTTGTAACACAATTGTAATATTTGCCTCGACTTATTGTGACAGTTTTTGTGATGGCGCTCGTCGTATAATGTCCATGATTACAGAACGATGGAGTGAAGTGGACATGGACAAGCAATTGCTCTTCGAAATGGAGAAATTGCGCGGAAAAATGGTGGAAACGGCGTTATTGAAGCAAAATTTGCTGAATCGTGAGGTGCTTCTGCTAAGCCAATCTTTGGACAAGCTCATTGTCCGGGCGCAAGTAGAGCAGCGGGAATTGGCAAAAATGAGATGAGACTTGACTTCAAGTTCTGCGGACGGGAGAGAATGACCGGGGCTATTGCAAAGGCGATTTTCCTGATTAACCAGATGTCGGTCTGGGCGATGGCCGTTCTCATTCGCTGTAGGTAGGAGGGTATGATTACTCTGCTGAATCTCTAGGCGGATTAAGAGTTCCGATTCAGCTCTTAATCCAAATCAGAATTTATCTGTTTTATCTAAACTTATTATGTAAATTTACTCAAATATGCCTTATACAAAATGGCGAATTTGAGTTTATTGATAGGTGTTGATAAAATATTTGCAATAATATTTGGAATTTGAACAACTAGACAGCTGCAAAGGGTGTGAAAAGCTTGAGAATGATTGATTTAATTCAAAAGAAGAAAGATGGACAAACGTTAACTTTTGATGAAATCCAATTCTTCGTTAATGGCTATGTGTCAGGTGAAATACCCGACTATCAGATGTCTGCGATGTTAATGGCAATATGCTTTAATGATTTATCTGCTGATGAATCTTATTATCTAACGAAGGCTATGGTGGAATCAGGAGAAACAGTTGATTTGTCCGAAGTAAAGGGTGTTAAGGTTGATAAACATTCCACCGGCGGAGTGGGGGATAAAGTATCCCTTATCATTGCTCCGATAATTGCTTGCTTTGATGTTTCTATGGCTAAGATGTCCGGCAGAGGCCTGGGCAGCACCGGAGGAACCATCGACAAGTTGGAATCCATTCCAAATTTTAAGGTTGAACTATCCAGAGAAGATTTTATTTCGGTAATCAATCGGATAGGATTTTCAATAATCGGCCAATCGGGAAATATTGTTCCGGCAGATAAGAAATTGTATGAGCTGCGGGATGTTACTGCAACGGTTGATTCGATACCATTAATCTCTAGCTCAATTATAAGTAAAAAAATAGCGTCGGGTGCGGATGCTATTTTACTTGATGTTAAGTTCGGCAGCGGGGCGTTCATGAAAGATGTTGATTCAGCGCGATTGCTGGCAGACTCAATGATCAAGATCGGAACGAAATTCGGCAAAAAGTTCATGGCAGTGCTTACAGATATGAATCAGCCATTAGGACGTATGATCGGAAATTCGCTTGAGATTTATGAAAGCATGGAAATATTAAGCGGTGAGGGTGACACTCGATTAAGAGAGTTTTGTGTGGACATTGCTGCTCATTTATTGGTTCTTGCCAATAGTTATCTGAACTATGATGATGCGGTTGCAGCGATTAATAAAGTGATTAGCCAAGGGCTTGCCTACAATAAATTTATTGAATTTATAAAGGCCCACGGCGGTAATTCGGAAGTTTTGCAAGATAAGAAGTGGTTTTTTGAGTCGGGTGACAAAATAGAGGTACTCGCGCAGCAAGAAGGATATCTTGCGTCAATTGACGCAAGCATTATTGGCCAAGCGGCAATGCAGGCAGGAGCAGGCCGGAATAAAAAAGGCGATCAAATTGATTATAAGGCTGGCATCGAGTTGAAGAGGACAGTTGGCGACAAAGTAGCTGCAGGAGATGTTTTATGTCAGGTGTATACGAATAAAAAGAGAGAAGACATTAACATTGAATATTTAGAATCTGCATTCATACTGTCAGCAGATGACGTTGGCAAGCCTGACTTAATTTTTGACGTTATTAAATAATCGGGTAATGAGACCTGATTATCAAACGTATTAGACCGATGAGCAGGAATGAAAAATCTCCCTCAAGCATTTAATTCTTATTTGTAACTAGGATGACATTTTGCTTGAGGGAGGAGAAAACTTATTTTGGATGACAATTTTAGATTAATTTTTTACGGTAGAGTACGGTTAGCAAGCGATAGAAATCTTCCGAGCCTTTGTTAGGTGTGTCGATAATTTTTGCGTTAACAGCTGATTCGACAGCTAATTCAGCCCAAGAAGGGATAGGCATCTCATGCTTATCATTCAATTTTGACACTTGATCGATTAAATTATTTAGTACCTTGGCTTGTGCGGTTACAAGCGCTTTTACAGCCTCAAACTCCTTTTTTTCCTCGCTGGTCATTGATTGATCTGCCTCCGTTTTAGTTTTGTCACATTCTCTAATTTTAGGTATAAAGTTTTTTTGTGCATCAAGCACCGTATTCCCGCCAAAGAATTGAGTTCCAGGACATGATTTTGCAGAAATTCCAGACAGCTTCTTTCCTGAAACAAAATCATATACTCTAGTTCCGTCTGTAGAGTACCAGTGATGGTAAACGACGTGAGCGGTATCAATGGGCAAGTTGAATTTTATGCATAACAGATAATTTAGCTGTAGAATAGCCTCTGAATGCTGATCATTCATAATGTCTCCATTGGCATCAAAGTTACCAAAGTGTTCAATGCAAATACCTTGTGAATTCGCACCTTTAATTCCAGCCGGCGCTGTATTGAATGGTCTCTTTATTGAGTAAGCAATTGTACCGTCAGGGAACGTGGTAAGATTTTGGGCGATGTCGGTAAAACTTCGTTCTTTCATATGAAACGACCTCATGGATTCAAGCCGTTCGAAATGGTTTCTTCCATTGAAGTTAGAGTAATCCGGTTTCCAGGTGTGGTGGTTCTGGATCCATTGAATGGTTCTAGACACTTTCTCATGCTGCAGCCAATTATCGAATTCCACATGGTTTTGAAATAAGATGAAATTTTCGTTTGATTGCATTTGTTCGCTCCGTTTCTATACAGCAATGCCTTTATGTATTTTCGTTATTTTGATCCTTATTTTCTAATGCTTTGCCTTTGAAAATAGAGATTTTATCTTTAATGACATCGGGCATAGGAAGCCCCAGACGTGCATAATTTTCAGTTAACGAAATGACCTCATTTGCTACCCAAAACCAGATCGAGCCGATCATGACTCCGTTCATGCTTAAGGCTAGATCGATATGATGGGCAATCAGAATCGACAGCAGCATTAAGCCTTTTTTCATTAAGCCCCAAAAGGACAGTGCACTTTTAATCCCTTTTTGCTCTTTCAAACTTGCTAAAATACCGGTAATGTAATCCGCACCAATAAGAATACAAAATAGCGTAAACAATGGGCTCCACCCTCCAAATAACTGCGCAATATAGCCTCCTATTAATGCTATGGAGCCGTACACACTTAACTCTTTTATTGTCAAAAATCTAATATAGGTATTTACTTCATACATAGATATAGCTAGCTTAATATTTGACCAAATCAAAAAATATCACTCTCCGTTTTATTAAAAAAGAGCGTCTTATCGACGCTCCTACATGATATAAACATAACCGCCTGCAAGATTATCTCCGCCTACAGTGATAGTGCCGTTAATCTCTTTAATATATTTCGCTCTAACTTTCATGGTGGCGATTCGATCATCTTGACCATATGCAGGAATGACAATTCTACTCCTGAGATAGCCGGAAAGAACCTTCATTTGGGATGGAATGTGGTCAGCATAGACGATATCTATCTGCCCAGGCAGGTTTTTTCTTTCCGGAATGGTAATATGACCGTCCATATGATCCGTTTGTTTTACATGGAGGCTGCCATTCACATGACGTGAATAGGATACGATAAGACTTCCAATTACATCAGGTCTGTTGATATGAATAGAAGAGTTTAAATGTTTATGTAATTTAGGCTGAATGGATCCCGTGATGGAACTGCTGTCTTTTTGCCTAATAATGATACTAGATTTTACTAAGGTTTTGTTTATTGTGATTTTTGAGTTTAATTGCCTATAATCCTTGCTCCATACTCTTACATGAATCTGCGAAGGGATTGAACTATTAGAAGGTATTCTAATTTTACCGATTTGGTCTCTTGCATTAACGATAATTTTGCCAATCCGATTATCGCTTGGTAAATACCCCCCCTTCACCCTCACACTAAGTGTTGATGGAAGTGCAGAATCTTCTTTCTGTCTAATCGAGATTCTCGATGGTAGACTCGGTTTGTTAATAATGATCGATTCTTCAAGCATCCAATTCAAGTTTCTGACATGGATGCGAGAATCTAAATCGCTACTAGAGTTATATTGAGGGATATTGATTGTACCTTTAATCGTTGAACTGCCTACAGCTTTAACGAAAATTGCAGAATTGATATCGCTTCTGCCAAAGCTGTATATAATGTCAAGCTTATATGTAATCTCGAGTAGAGGTTTGTTGACAGGGCTCTCTCGAGTCGAAAACTGTTCGCTTTGACCATAGTTTTCATTCATTGCTTTTATAATAAAGCCGTTGTTGCTTTCATTGTTACTATACCAGTCTAGAACTCTGTCCGTAACATCGAAGCTGGCATACCCAATTTCCCCTATACGCGAAATCGAAACAATATCTTTTATTGCAGGCTGATTAGCCCAGGTCACACCATATTCATCCCAGGGGGTAGACGAAGTGAACACACCAACTTGATGAACACCGGAATTAACACGATTGTTATAGAGCTTTAAGGCGGCATGTTTAATTTTCGCATTGGGAGGAATCTGAGAGATGTCGAATTGAACAAGCGATCTGAATTTTTCATCATTCTGTATGGAATAACCGACTACCATGGACTGTTCTGTGCCATAGTTTAGAGTTGCAATGTTGCTCCTGATAAATGCATCTTTTTTCGCATCCAGCTCCATATGGTAGGTAGGAGGTTCGATGACGGTTACCTTAGCACTCATTTTATTTTTCGGGCTTATTGAGATCGTGCTTGAAACATCTTTCCGAAAAGGAATACGTATTGATCCTCTTTTCTGATTACCCAATGTTGGGGGATAGGATGGATTAATAACGATCTGATCACTATAGACTACTAATTTACTTGTCAGATCTATATAATTAGCAACTGTAATTGTTGATCGAATCTCACTCATGCCTAATCCGATAATTCGAACTTTACCTGACATCCGGTTGCTAAGCGGAATGAAAATTTTATCTGACACATTTTCTATATCATTCAAGAATATACCTCCAGTTTCATTGTATTGAAACCTTAAACAGGATCAGCTTCCACTTTAATATCGAACGTACCATCGCCAACTGCAGTCTCTTTCACATTTAATCGAACATAGAACTCAAGCTTGTCATCAAACACTAATGGTTGATCATAGGTAAGTGACTGCTTAGCTATAAATGGATTGTTTGATTTGCTAATTTCCACATTCACATCGCTGATATTATTATCTACAAGTAATTTAATATTTTTAACGTCAAAAGGATATGTGTTAGTTAAAATAACTTTTAAATCCAGAGACGCTTGTCCAGCAATTAGTGTACCAAAATCAAGATACTTCAGGATTTCTCCGATGGAGGTTGAGTAATATTGTTGAGACGTGTCCATGAACATGAGTCCGGAATATTTCTCGTCTAATTGATTGTAATTGATCGTTAATGCAGACAGAGTTGGTGTTTCTCTGCTTGTTGTTGCTATTGCATATAGTTTGGTTAATGATGCAATATCATCTATATCAAATTGAGACATGTAGTAAGCAATTCGAAAAGTTTGATTCGGAAATAAACTTTTAAATTCTTCTGCAGTCAGCAACGATAGAGTAGAAGGTGAGGCACCATATTTTTTTACATTATCAATATTTAAAGTTTGGATTGGATTTATCGTATATTTACCTTCTTCTTGGTAATGCTTAATCGTATTCCAGGTGAGGCCCTTGTCATAACTAAAAACAAATTTAACTACACCTGGGTTAGACATAGATGACATTAAATGAAAACTTTTGGGTAGTATGGACAGATTAACATCATGTAATGGAATAATTAATTGTGGTTTTGGCACAGCGTCTATAGATATTGTCTTGCTAGCTTGGGTATTATCTTGTCCCCATATTAATAGGGTAGGATCATTTAATTCATCTATTGGAGAATAGTTCGCTTTTAGCTGCATAGTTGCGGAAGTCTGGATAGGGTTATCCGAATAGTAAAGAACATCAATATCTTGACCAAATGAATCATATAATGTAAATGGATCAGTTTTTATTGAGTATGTAAGATATTTTGTAGTTTTATCGTAAAGATATGAATAAATATCAATACTCCCGTGTAGTTTTTCCCATGCACTTTCCGGTATCTCTTCTAAATCCTCTATATGCATTCCATTTCTATAGTCCTCGGCTGTAGGCTCGGAACCCGTTACAGTATGCCAGTTGTTTGATGAAAACTTTTTATAAACACCTTCATGTTTAATAAAGGCAGTGCCAATTAGACCTTGAAACAGTTCCATTTCGCTGATGTTTAAGTAATTTCCGCCATTAACATTAATAACATTCAATCTATACTTTAAAAATTTTTTCTTATTGTCAAAATCAAAAAATTTCTTTTGTTGTGCACTAAAAGTTTGATTAACTTTAGTATCTAGAACAAACCAATTAACTCCATCATTACTGCCTTCAAATCTCCAGTCTTTTGGTGTTAAAGCAGGGAGAGTATGATGTGCTGTAATCGAATATCTGACAATAAGAATAGACACAGGAAACTCATATTCAATCCAACCAGACGTAACGGAATCATTCGTTGTCCAGCCAAATCCATCAGCCGTTACTCTGTCAAAACTCTTCCACGCAGGAAAGTCAGATTTAAAGGAGCTGCAGCGAACTTTCCCTGAAGGAGATTCATTTGAAGTCATCTGAGGAATAGCATTCTCAACTGAGATAATCATTTATTATTCCCTTCTTAATCGACCCTGAATAAGTATTCAGTTGATTACTATTTTTTTTATTGGAGTTTCATTTACATTAATTTGGTGCTGAAAAACAATTCCGGAATCTAATACATTGCTTTGGGATGAAACATATAATTTATTATTCATATATTCTCCGGGGAGCAGCGCAACATTATTCTGTAAACCCCAATCAAGAAAAGTGTTTTCTGTTAGGTCCTTCGTGTCTAGTTTAATAAATCTAAATAATCCTTCATATAATTCTAATAGTTTTATGGCTACACGGCCATTTGGAGTAGCAGTAACATTTAATCGATACGACTTATATTTTTTACTACTATTGATTACATATTCTTTTTTCTCTCCGCTAGTAAATATTATATTGCTCTTAGCGTCTATTACATCCCAGATTGAATTGTCATTTAAACCTTCAAAGGTCCACATTTTAGGTGATTCATTTGGGTTTGTATGTCCTGTAATAGAATATTTGCCTATAAAAATATTTTTGTCGAAATCATAAGATAACCAGCCTTGTGATGCAGTAGTAGAGGCCCATGCAGAAGTCTGAAGTCCGTCAAAGGCTTTCCATGGTTCATATCCTGACAAAAAACTGCTGGCATTTACTGATCCACTCGGCATTTTATTTGAAGTCATTATAGGTACTGCGTTATTTTTGTAGCTTGAATAAATCAACGAATAAAGTTCGTTTTCCTTTGTGGTGAATATAATTCTACTTTGTGCTCCGTATTGACTTCCATCATAGGAAAAATACCCCAATGGAATTTTATATACAAAAGGAGATGCTCCAAAGTTTATGGTGCAGATATCACTGCCTGATGATGAACCTCTCTCAATGGCAGGATAGAGGGTACCCATTGATTTAAGATCAGTATAGGCTACGCCTTGGCTGATTCCATTGTTCCAGAATTCAATTTTTCCGATATCTAAATCGATTAGCACGCTGACAGTACTACCTGCCAGAACGGGAGCCCCGTATGCTGATGTAGTTGGATACTTGTTTCCGTTGACATTAAAATAATAGCGTATATTATTTGTACTATAATTGTTTGCTGCCAATAATGCGCTGTTATTAGCCACACCCATAAGAAGAGAACTTTGAGTATTACATGTTATTTCCCAATAAAATTTACCTGTGGATCTGCCTAACGAGGCTCTTGCAAAAGAGTTTGCAACACCTGATGTACTATAAGTCAGGTTATTATTGGACAATGCAACAGCAGTCCCTTTATTAACTGTATCCCATGTTACCAAGGGCATACGAATTCACCTCCATATTTATGTTGTCATTCTAGTTTGTAATATTAATTCCCAGTAAATCGAAATATTTACTTAGATTAATGTTACCTTTAAAGACCTTACCAGAACCAAATATATCCCCACCAGCGCTGGATGCATTCATTGGAATACCTATAGTTGTCAGAGTTCGATTAATAACAGATAGTTCGATCCCATAAGTATCAAACATTTCTTTTGTGACCGGAATACTGCCAACATTTTGTAGCGTGTTGTTGTTGTACGTGAATAGTTGAGAACCTTCCATAAATAATGCCTTTTCATCATGTGCATATGGACGATATCCAGTTGGAACAGCATATTTAAAAGGCTTGTTCCCAAAATTCACATTCACTATTCCACCGCCACTACCAGAAGCAGCGGTTACAGAAGGAAATACTATTCCCATTGTTAACAAATCTGAAAATGCAATGCCAAAGCTTGTGTTATTTTTTAAAAACTCTATCGTTCCAATTTGTAAGTCAAGAAGAATTCCTATCGTGTCAGAAGTACCATAACTCGATCCATAGGGTTGGCCTGTAGGCCCACCCATTTTTAATCCACTGTAAGAATAGAAGCCCCTATGATTGGTTGAGGAAACTGTTGATGCTACGCCGGCGGCTAAATTAACTATACCAACCACAATATTAGTTAATGCACTAAAAGAAATTTCCCAATACCATTTGCCTGAATTTCTGCCAAGTGAAGCTCTTGCCGTATTATTATAGTTAGGAATACTTGCGGTCATATTATTATTAGTTAACGTTACTGAACTCCCTTTATTAACGTTATCCCATGTAACAATAGCCATTAGATCACCTCAATTTTGTTGACTTTAAAATAAGTACCTTTATTCAAATTTAATTGATACAACAAACCAGATTCATTCCACGTACTATCGTTATTCAAAGTTTTAATGAAATTTGTTTTTAATTGCAAATCTCCATTGAAAACAACAAAGGGATTAGGTTCATATTTGCTGCTATCGGCGGAGTAAAAGGTATTAAAGTCAATAGTGTCTTCCAAACCTATTCCATTAAATTCGATCTTAATTTTTATATATCTGGCTCTTGGAGATGTAGCATTTCCATTCGAATCTATTGGATACCACTCTGAAAAATCATAGATAGTTTGGGATGAAGAAGTAAATATAACCATAGAAGTATTTGGAGAAACATTTAAATCCAATTGAACTTTTGTAGTTCCAACCTGATATCTGCTTAAATCAATAATGTCTGATTCATAATGCCCATTGTCGATGTATTGCAATATTTTCTGTTCTTCAAAAAGTTCAAATTCGTAAATATATGCACCAACCCCACTACCTTGCACTACATCAGATATTAAAATTCGATAAGATAAATAGGCTTTGCGATTTTTGAAGCGAAAAGTCTTTTTCTCACTAATTCCCCATGTTGCTTCAGTAATCGAGTGTAAATCATCCCAGACTTGACTGTCGCTTGAGCCTTGAAGAATCCAATTTTTAGGAGGGATAAGTGTAGATGCTGCACCACTTCTGATACTGTATTGAACAATTACTTTTGGAGATGTAAAGGTATAGGCCAGCCAATGTGAACCACCCCAACCATCTGTTCTCCACAAACTATTGATATTGTTATCAAATGCTCTCCAGGGCTGGCTATTATTATCATAGGATGCATTTGCGCTTGCTATTCCATTTGGTGTTGTGTTAGAGGTCATTATAGGAACAGAGGTCTTGTCAGGTATAATATTTGCTTCTCCAACTACTTTCAGGGTCAGTTTTGAATCATCGAATACAGTATCAATATGCAGTCCTTTACTTAAATCCAATTTTTGGGATTTGTTTAATATGACAGCCATTATGTCACCTCCCAATTCAGTTCATAAGTCTCGTTGGCATTCATGGCTGCAGCAAGTTCAAAAATTTCTGCTCCATTTTTTTTGATCATAATAATGCCATTATTAAAAGCTCTATCAGCAACGAGGTGGAGATTAAGGTATATATTTCGTCCATATGGAACACCGCAGATAGCTTTAAAATAGAAATTGATATCATGTATATTTAACTGCTGTTTATAACCAAAATTGTATTGTGTGATTTGGGAATCAAGATTTCCTCTATTATCTGACGGGTTGAAGATAGCTTCTGCATTTTTGAACTGAATAATATCGTTGTAGGTTACCATAGGTTGTCCAGTCAGATTGTACTGTTTCCCCGTAGCATTGTCTTGATAGAGTATTTCAATTCTTCTACCAGCGATATTAAAAATACCTGACATCACATCAAAGTGCATATTCATGCCCATACCGATTAGACCAAATCGAAGCAGTTTAGTTCTATCAATATCTTGAAAGTTATTTTCATTCACACCATCATAGGAGATTTCAGGAAAGAAGGTCGCATCCTTATATTCGGCCAGCCAAATGAAATCCTGTGTATCTACAGGACTATTCAATAGCGAGTTATAGCTCATGTAAATTATCCTCCATTGTATTGAAGTTTAAATAAAGTAAGGACTAGCCAGGCTAGTCCTTGACCGTAGTAAGTTATACTTATTGGAAGGTATACGATAGCCGCAACAAGAAGTCCAGTTTGCCAGCCGTTGCTGTTACAGAGGGAATAGCATAAGCGGTAACCTTGGCAAAGTTGGAAGGAGAGTTTTCCATGACTCCGTCATTAATTGCGCCGCTAATGACGCCTGCAGGAGCTGAACCACCAGCCTTAACTGCCCTGGTAGCTGTTCCTCCAACTCCTGTAAAACCAATTTCAGACATTGTATCGACTCTTACTTTGATCCATTTTTCAGTGACTAGGTCTCCAGTATCGCCTCCGGCAATATCCTTAGTTGTGATTGTACAAGTTTCAGCATTTTTTACTGCTGTAGATCCGCCTCTGTTATTCCAAATTAAGAAAGTTTTCGAGGAAGATTGAGAGCCAGCGTCAACAGTACCAATATCCCAATTTTTAATACTGTCTGTATTCGTTTCATTCATCCAACTGATTTGCGGGTTTGCCATAATAAATTACCTCCGGTTATTTTATCGTTTTAATGTCTAATTGAACGGTTATT
Organism: Paenibacillus sp. NPDC058174; assembly: GCF_042883865.1. Classification (NCBI taxonomy): domain Bacteria; kingdom Bacillati; phylum Bacillota; class Bacilli; order Caryophanales; family Paenibacillaceae; genus Paenibacillus; species Paenibacillus sp. NPDC058174. The sequence continues at coordinate 1,465,549 of NZ_JBHVUY010000001.1, read as the reverse complement.
CCTTTGATGCTATTGTCGAATTGAGAGATGTTTATTCGAAACAAATCTCCTTTTGTACAGATTGTATCTTCGATTACTCCGCCAGACGAACTATGTTCACCAGCTGGAATGTTTATATTTGTTTTGAAAATATTGTCCCAGATCCCTGACGATACAAAGTCTTGTTCGGATATTTTTTCGATGGAAATTTCTGTTCTATCTAAGAGTCCTTTTTCTACACAATAGGCCTGTGCTTTTATGAGCTGACCGTCGAAGGGGATTTTTCCAAGTCCAATCGTTTGAACGCCTTGAGACAGTACTTTAGGTATGGAGAAAAACATGCTTCGCACAATAAAATTCTGATAGTCTTCTTTGTGGAGGAGGCCATCTGAAGTTTCCGAGGCAAAGGGAATTGTTCCTCCCAAATAGTTGCCTACCAGCTCCCACGTACCTGAATGACCACTGTAACGATAAATATCTCCCGTAGTATTAATTGTAACTTGCCAGCCATTCTCAGGCTCAGGATAGACTGTAGCCAGATCTTTATAGGTATCGACTGGATCTTTCCGGATTACGATCGCACTGTTTGCTGCTTCGATAGCTGCGATTGTCGCTTTCTCTGTTTTTTCAGTAGCTGCTTTGGCATTGTCGGTTGCAACATTGGAGTCAGTCGTTGCTTGTATAGCGTTTTGGATAACTTGGTTTACTTCAATTATTTTTAGATCCAAGTTATAGTTGATGCTTTGAAGTTCATTTATGTAGTCTTGTAGAGTAACTACAATATCGGGCTTTCTTTGAACCATTGCATAGATCCGTGAAGCAGGGTAGGAGATAAGCCCACGGCCATAATAGGAGCAAGCGAAGGTTTTGCCTTCATGACTAGGATGAAATTGAATACTCCCGTTCGAATAGTTCACCAAGAACTCATTATCATTTAAATGTACAAGGTTTCGATACCGGTCCATCGAGATCTCGGTAAGGCCATGGATTTGTACTTTATGAAGCTCCGAGGGAACCTCAAATAGAGTTATGACATTATTAATAACGGGAAGGGAGTCAGTTCTTTGTTTAAAAGGATCATCCGGAGTACCAGCTCGATGAACAATTAAGAGCGGATCATTGTACTCCAGAAAGGTTTGTAAGCTCGCCAAATATTTTTCACCTCCTTTAACTGTTGAAACTCAGTTTTGAATTTCCATTCGAGATTGTGGTCTCTGTTCCGAGCATCGTCCTTACTTGGGAACCAATTAGTGCAATAGGCTGCCCGTCAAGCTTGCCCTTTGAACTGCCAGTAATGATTTGACCTTCACCGCTGCCTGATGTTGCTCCTCTTGTTGTATATATAGTGTCATTTGTATTTGCTGGAATAGGGGGATATACAACCCAGGTTTCGATTGTTTTATCACCGACTTTAGCTATACCTGCTCCGTTAAGTTTCATATTGGAGGATGAAGCTTTCACTGTTCCAGTTATTTTTGCATCTCTTGGTGGTAACGGAGAAGGGGATGTCCAATAGTAAGAATCACATAATCCTGTTTCTTCATCATAATGACCACATTGCCTATACTGAACGTAGTATTCTACATGATTAGGTTTTATCGACTCCACAATAGTCGCTCCGTGCAAGGCTACTCCTGTCATTTAATCACCTCCAACTGGAATGAAATAAAATGTTTTATTCCAATTAATTTAGATAAGCTTAAATTGCGAACGCCATTGAACTTTTGCTGAACCATTGACTCTAAAGAGGTTAACACCGGCAGGCAACGACAAATAATGATCGTTAAAGTTTTTATAACGGTAGATCGTATTAATATCTGACTGAATATATTCTTTTTCATTATTTACATAGACGGTTTCATTGGCGATTAAGCCTTTGAACTCAAATACCTCACTGCTGTTACTTAAATTAGTTAATTTGAAGTCGCCATTTTCATTCATCGTAATCCAGATTTCAGGGCGGCAAGCGGTGTCGCCCTCGTTCACAAAAATAAGCACAGGTTCAAATTCCAATTTGATTTCCTTCAGCAAAGGCAAATCTAGCGGCTCAGTCGTTTGTACAAACGCCCGATATCGTAATAAGGCATTTCTTAATGGGAGCGTGGCAGTGATGTCTGGAACTTTGCCGCCGTTGTCAGCCTTTTTCCACTCCGACCAATCATTTCCTCCATTAAAGGATAGGGAGGTATAGATCGATACGGAGTGGTTCGGACTCACAGACTGCGACCAGGTGATGACTGATAGGGTGCCATCGCCCTCCAAGGACACCGGAATATTTTCCGATTGATAGTAGCCTTTCATTCCTGCCAGTTCAAGCCAGGTTGTCATGGATGCATCACCTACTCAATCTTGCCAAACGGTCTGAAATTGACGGATGGTCCCGATTCTTTCCATTTCACGATACGATATGACATCCAAACGACTCCGCGATCGGAAGTAGCTATTCCATCTTGAGCAGCCCAATCGGGTTCATTTGTACCCGAAGTTCCTGCTACTGTACAGACATAAAACCTGTCATTTGGCACACTTGGAATAACGATATCATATAGCTCATACGCCTTTGTCGGCTCCCAGTAGCTCTTATTTTTCGTATCTTCTGTAATCGTTCCGGAAGCAACAAGCCATGCTGGTTCATAAGGAGAGCTATGTCCAGCTTGAATGCAAGTATAATAGTGACCGTTATTTGCTGTAGGCGTAATTTTTTGTCCTGTTGTATAGGCAGTCAAAGAATCCCAGACAGGTGCAGCTTCACCAGCTCTAATATTAATGGCACCTACAAAGCCGCCAACAAAAGTGTTTGTATAATAAACACGTTGATTGATTTTCCAAGCTCCTGAAGTAGGAGTACTTGAAACAGTCGTTTCCAGTGCATCGTCAATGATTTGAAAATTATTTGCTAGATCTAATATCGTTTGATGAATATGATCGCTAGTGCCAGGTTTAGCTAAATTGTATTTTTTAGTAGTAGTCGACATGTGATATACCTTCCTTTCTTAAAATTAATAATCGCTCCACAGGGCGGATGAAGGGAGGCTGCCCCAAGTAGGCGATGCTGTAGCCAATGTAATCTGATCATCCGTATTTAGTACGACACCATTTAATTGTCCATTGTTAAAACGCTTCTGTGTGATGACCAAAGGAGATTCATCCCAATCATAAATAGGGGAGAGCATTAATGGCGAGTAGGCATAAGCGTCATTACAACGGAAATTAATGGTTATGTAGCCTTGAGATAATGAATTATGCAGAAGCTCAGGCTCATCTACATATAGCGCATAATAAATCTTTTCATTGTTATTCGAAAATTTAAGTGGGGCATAGTAGGTGGGCTCAGTCAGCCATTTTCTTATGCTGCGTAGGCTGGTCTCATCCCAGCCTTCTTCAAAAGCAAATGTAACACTAATTTTCAAAGGATCCTTTTCAACACTTTGAAAATAGGATTTCGTTTTCCCTCTGATTTTCACTTCGTTGATGGATTGAGAGGAGGCAAAGTACTGGTTATGCATGCCTCCATCTAGATTTACATTTAGCATTTTTAATTCTTTACTCTTAATTCCATCAAATTCAAAATAAAGCGAATCATGAATGGTCATGTTTTTCACCCCCTTTCACGAGATTCGTCTTAATATTTAACTGAATTTTTCAGTGCGCTGTAAGGAGTGATTTTTAACTTTTGTCTGTTAGGGATATTTAAAGATTCTCCTGTTCGTGGATCTCTTGCAATACGTGCTGGCATTTCTTTTGGCTCAAACTTTGCAAATTTAGCGATATCAACCTGTTCTCCAGCTTGAAGTGTCTCGATAATGGTTTCAATAAACGCTTTAAGTGCTTTTTCGGAGTCACCTTTAGTCAAATTTGTTTTCTCTGCAACTTTGGAAGCTAGTTCAACTTTATTCATTTGCATAATCCCCCTTTGCTTTAGAAGTAATTGATAAAGATAATGTTTGTTTAAGTGAAAATAAATTGTATGTTTTCCTTTAAAGAGTGTTTTATTTTTAATAATTTAAATGATTAACTCTTAAACGAGACGCATTTTATATGATTATTAAGAAGATAATTTATCTGATGGTAAAGAAGAGAGAAGGGATAAAATATTCAATGTTTTTATGGTTACTTTAGTTGATTTTCTAAAGCGTTACACATTCTAAATGAGTCAAACTTTATACAGTTATATGTCCTTTATGCTTATTCCTTTTATGTCAATAAATTTATTTAAATCTATTTTCTTTTTGAATACCTTGCCAGATCCGAGTAACTCAGTACTAATATTGCTTTTATCCATTGGGAAGCTTAAAGTAGTTAAGGTTCTATTTATAGCTGCTAATTCAACGCCATAAGTAGAAAACATATCCTTAGTGACTGGAGCATCACTGACATAATTAAGAGTTTTATTTACGTAGGAGTATATATTCTTACCCTCCATAATCAGGACTCTTTCATCAATTGCATAAGGACTATATCCTAGAGGAACAGTATATTTAAAAGGTGTTGCCCCGAAATTTGCATTCACTGTACCTCCACCACTGCCAGAAGCAGCTGTTATTGAAGGATATACTGTTCCCAGAGTTAACAAATCAGAGAAGGCGATCCCAAAGCTTGTGTTATTCTTTAAAAATTCTATTGTTCCCTGATCCAAGTTAAGTAAAATTCCTATAGTGTCAGCAGCGCCAAAACTGGAGCCATATGGTTGACCAGTGGGACCAATAATCTTGTTTCCGCTAAAAGAATAAATGCCTCTATGATAGATAGAGTTGTACGTTTGTTCTACTCCTGCAGCTGAATTTACAATTCCAACCATAACATTGCGTAATGCGTTGAAAGTAATTTCCCAATACCATTTTCCGGAATTTCTACCGACAGATGCTCTCGCTGTGTTAGACAGGTTGGGAACCATAGCTGTCATATTATTATTGGTTAACAAGACAGAGCTTCCTTTATTTGTTATATCCCATGTAACCAGAGTCATAAAATCACCTCAATTGTAATTTTCTTTCACGATTTTTCTATGACGTCATATCTGTGATTGAGTGTAATTCAGTCCAGAGATGTCCGTCACTTGAACCTTGAAAAATCCAGTCTTGTGGAGGAGAACCTAAGGATCTTGCGCTCCTTATGCGACTTTAAGCAAGCTATTGCTGCAACAGATAGGGGACAGTGTTATATTCGATAGGTTCACCTCCTTTTAGTGAATTGCAGAGTTGGTCATTGTAATTGTTGATTTGAAAATTTAATTATTCTATACTTTCTATTTTTGTCTGTGATATTGAACTCTTCTTCTAGTCTGCTCTCTGCTTCGCTCCTTGGAACAAGTTTCGCAGTACTTAATTCGACTGTTTATTTTTGTTATTTTTAATCCACAAACTTCACATCTATTTAGAAGCCCATTTGCGTGATCAGATATATTTGAAGAAATATTTTTAACGATAATATCGCCAAAACTGGACCATAGAGTAGTTTTGTAATTGCTTTTTTTGTATAGGTATAAATATTTAACAAGAACATCAACAATATAATCAATGCTAAATTGCTTAAAAGTTTCGGTTATTTCATTTCTGATCTTTGTATATATATATAGGTTGTCTCCAGTGTAGTACTCTTTTTCAGTTTTATTGTTATTACTTATAAACTTTTTATTCAAATCCAACTTAGTGTACATTTCCACTATATTCTCATTGATACTGACTTCTTTATTTTTCATAAGAACACTATAATCAAATTCTCCAAGATTCATTGTTTTAAATTGCAATCGGGGATTCGTAATGATCTTCTCTAACCTGTTCATAGTGCTGGTGTTCCATTTTTCAAACTGAGCATCATTTTCGTTATTTGCATGTTTTAAAAAATATGGTGACTTATTTCTAGTATATGAACTAATAATTATCTTTTTCTCTTTTGGCCTAGTGGGTTTATACAGTGTTTTGGCAAAGTCTATCGTGTAGTTATTTTCTGCGCAAAGCCATTTAATAGCATCTAGATTTATAGATTCACTATTCCATATTTTTGTTATGTCATTGCTGATAGTGCCAATGTTTCCACCAGTATATGCAGTTACTAGTCCATCATATATATTTGCATGGTTCAATTGTTGTTGTTGAGAAACTTTCATATCATAGAGAAGGGGAACAACATCCTTCATATTTCTTTTAGCAACGGAAACTAGCGTTTCATCGGAACACACTAAAGCCTGATCTCCGTCGACATCAAATTGAAGCAACTTACTGATTAAATCATGAGAACTTGTATATAATCCCTTGGTTATAAACCATTTTTTTTTATTGTCATCAACGACGTTGCATCTAATTGCATGTTCTTTATAGAGATGAGGACTTCTTAAACAATCGAGTTCAGTTTCACTTTCATACAAGGAACAAAATACTTCCCCGTCATTTAAAAGACCATTAGGCTTTTTTTGACCAGTGAATAGATATTCACAAAATGCATATAAATCAGGACAAATAAATGTATACTTTCCGTCAATGTGAATCTTACCTAGTTTGGCCTCAGAGACTAGACTCTTTTTTATTTGTTTAAGAATTGCTCTACTATAGGTGTCAGTTAATATTTCTGGATAGATATTCACAGCTTGTTGGAAATGATTTAGTGATGGTTTTGTTTTGTCGACACCTAGAACCTTTAACATCGTTTTATAGTTTGTTCCAATACTCTTAATTTCGTTTCTTGATTTTTCACTTATCTGTACTAATTCTTCATCTGTGAAGTCGGATAATGTTTGGATCATTTGATAATTAATTCTCTTGTTATGTATATGTGATTCTTCTTCGTTGCACTTAGCAGCATGACATTGAAATTGTTTGAAGTAAGTTTTGTATTCATCCCATGACTCGTAATATTTATGCATTTTAAATTGACTTCGAGTAAGAATAATTTGAATATCGTCCTTAATTACATCATATTCTTTTCCATAAATATCTTTTACTCTTGATGCGTTCACGCCTTGCTCCTTAATAAACTTGTCAAAAGGAAAAGCTACTAAAAGCCCTTTAACCCACGGTAATCGTATCATAAAGTTTTTCTTACTGATTTTTGGCAACATCATTCCACAACCATCTGTGTGGTTGATAAGGACATTCATTTTCTTTCTGGTTATGTCGTAAGTTTCGTTGTGTATATAGTCAACAACACCTGTAACCATAGTTTCCATGTCTTCTACAACTATCGTTTTATCAATATTGAAATGATCCCAAATTTCCGTAGTACTGTTACATAAAGCAAGATAAGCTAAAAACTTATTAATATTAACCCCATTCATATGATTTATTTTGTTATTTGATAAACCACACATAAGAGTTTCCGAATGCTTTAAATAAGAACTTTCCTTAATAAATAATGTTTTCTTAGTTCTTATCTGACCCGCACTTGCTGTGAAGAATATGTATTTTTCATTGTTGTAAGTAAATCCATTATAAATAATATCCTTTAGGATGTTAAAATGATAAGTTTGAACCACAAACAAATCTTTCGTTAAAATATTTGCAGGTAATTCAAGTGTTCTAGTCAGAACGGATTCAAATGCAGAAATAATTTTATTATCTTGCAGATTATGATCGTGAAGCACTCTTATATTTTTGTTTTCATTAAATTGATTGATAAGAAGTTCCTTCTTAGATTTAATTCTCTTATTTAGATTAGTACGATATCGACTAGCTTTTTCTTTTTTTTCTTCTAGCATATTAGTTTGATTTATTATTTTTTTTAAATAGCTTCGATAGAAATAGTATCGAGAAAGTTTTTTGTGGATTTTTAACTCACTTTCATTATAAAAGTCGCTAGTATCCAAACTATAAAGCTGGATCTGTTTATTCAAACTGTATTCAACTCCTATGGCAGTAATTAATGATGATAATTTAGAATTGCAATATTTAATCTTTTTGAAACAGTGGGAGTCATATGTACTGATAATTAAATTATCATTTTAAATTATTAATAGTCAAGTAAATTGTTTTTTTAACATTTTTTATTGTTTATGAGAAGACAGTTTGATCAGTGAAACAGGAATATGAAGATAGAGGGCAAGTATGAGAACATGCCCTCTATACATTAGATAATCTCTTCTTGGTCAATAACATCATACCATTCGATTCTTAACCTATTAGCTAGTATAGGATATTCTTTTCCATCCCAAGTAGATAGATCTCCTTGTAAAGTTGCGATAGTAGCATTATTTAATAGAGTTTGAGCATGAGTTAGAGCAGCGTTGCTATCTGTATTAGATACTTCCATGTAAATTGGAATTGTAATGCTTCCAGTAGCGTAAAGTTTGTTTTTGTTCACATAATCATCTCCCAATGATAAAGTAACTAGTAGTTAACGGTATTATAAATACCATTCTATCACAATTACCGAAAAAATCAAACATATGTTCTCATACGGAAAATACCTTTCCGCTTATTGTTTTCATATATATAATCCATATGTTATAATCAAATTTAGGATAAATAATTGTATTTTTAAGGAGTGATTGCATTGGCAGTAGGTATCAAGAGTGCAGATGATCTTTATGTGATCTTGCTGGATACATTAACTGAAATCGCCAAACATAGGGATCAACAAAGAGCGATTGAAGATTTTCTTGCGGAAAATCATAAAATGCCAAGAGGAACATTTTTAGAGTTGGTTGCACAACCTGACAAGGTTAGCAATTTTGAGAGAGAAGAGCTTGCTGCTATCATAAATGCTGTTTTTGCAATCACTCAAAATGATGACATTAATCCGGAACATTTTTTAAAAAGTAAAGAAATTAAAGATTTAAATCAATTTGAATTTGAAAGACCTTTTGAATATCGTTTTCCTTTTACATTCGCACCCACGATCAGGGTCACAGACGAGGACTATTTAACGGCTGTTTCGTTCAAACAACTGGCAGCGCTTGAAGTGAACGGATTATTAACGTACAATTTCGACACCCAACGTTTGGCTAAAAAATCAGTTTCGAAAAGAACAGGCGAAGTAAAGAAGAAAAAGAATATTAAAAACGCTAGTGTTAATAATATTGTTAAATTGATGAAAGAGGGAGTATATAACCCTTCTACTTTATTATTCAATGTTCTAGTTGATGGAAAGAGCAGTATTAGCTACTCTGACGGAGAGTTAACGATTAATGAAGGTTCAACTCTTAATATTATAGATGGTGCACACAGGCTGGAAGCAATTGTGCGGATAATTGAAGAAGATCCTGATTTTGATGGTTATATGAATATCGATATTAAGCACTATCCGCTTGAAAAAGCACAGCATTTATTAGCAACGACGAATACAGTCAATCCATTTGATAAAACACTTGTTAAATATTATGGCGGAAATGAGTACGGACAAGAGATTACAAAGTATTTGATGACGTTGCCTGTTCTTCGAGACAGAATTGAAATAAAAACGGCTCTCAGCAAGGGAATTTCGATTACGAACTTTGCTATTATTTCTGAAGCTATACAATCCATTTTTGATCCAAAGGACACAAAGGATAAATATGATGTCCAAGATGTAATGAAAAAAATGTATGAGTATTTAATTCCTTCGTTTCAGGATGAACTCATCAAAAATAGAGTGGAGCATTTGAAGGTTAGCTGGTTTCCGCATCATAATATGCATGTTGGCTTTGTTGTCATTGCTAAAAAATTGTTTGACAAGTATGGCAAGGATTATCCTGTAGATAAAATTATTGAGATTATCAACCGTATAAACTTTAATAAGAGTGATTCACCTCTAACTGAAATTATGAGCGGTCAGGGTAAAACCAATTCAGATAAAGTTAAAGTGCAAATTAAAAACTTTGTTAAATCAGAGGTAGACAAAATTTTAGAATAAGGGGGAGCAAGTTCATGTCGAATACCATCTTCGATGATAAGATGTATAATGAATCTATTAAATTAGATTATATGTCGATTCATAAAGACGGCTATCGCAATAATCTTAAGCGAGTGTTCAAAATAACTCGGAGTGCTGAAGAAGACTATAATAAAGATTTATATGCGTTCACAAGAGAAGAGCTAAGAAAGCTTTTTTACACGTTCATGGCTACAACCCCAACAACCTCCAAAACCTATGTGCAATATGTGTCTGGTTATATCGATTGGGCTATAGAAGAAGGACATTACAAAGGCACGAATCCTTTAGAGATTGTAGACACGGCTTGGAAGAAACAGTTTGTAATCAAACCTGAAAAGGTGCATCTTACGGATATCGAAGTAAAAGATATGTTGAAGAATATTGTTGAACCTCAAGTCGCTGTGGTTTTTTATGCTCCATATCTTGGTATAAGGAGCTCGAACAACTCAGAGATCGTGAATTTGAAAAACGGCGATATTGACACTGTCAATAAAACAGTTAAGGTTTATGATGAGAACAAGAATGAAAGAACTGTAGAGATTGACGATCAGTTCATTGATCTTTGCAATGACGCTATGAAGAGTAACGAATATACAAAAAGTAACGGTAATCCAGATAAAAACTTAAGAGCACAAGAAACGGCTGATTTGATATCGAATCAATACGTAGTACGAGCTGTGGATACAGCTACTACAATTAATACAGATGAATCGGATGGAGCTGCCGTATACAGAAGGTTCCAGACTATTCAAAAGGTATTCGACGAAATGGATATGAAAATCACGCCCACTATTATTATGCAATCTGGAATGATTGCAATGGCTAAGGATTACCTGTTGTCAAATGGAAAGCTGGATGAAACTCTCTACAGTAAAATTAAAACCCAATACAACTTAAATGATCTGGCTCTAAAGCGTATAAAAAACGAATTTTTAAATAAAGATTTTGTTAGTACTTTGTATGAAATATCCTAGGGACCATCCCTAGGATATTTCATTTGAGATAAAAATATTATTTTTTCAAACTTATTGACCTTATTGGATGGTAGATGTTATATTGATTTTGCTTGGAAATTGTTGTAGCACAGGACTACACTTTTGAAGTGCCAGTTATTTTTACTATAGTTTTATGAAAAATATTATTATGATAAGGCAGGTGTTCAAAGAGATAATTGGTGTCGAATGTGAATGAAAGATTTAAAGATTTAGAAATACATAAGAGAGTGAAGTGTGTAAATAATCTATATTTAGCAGGGAAATTGTGTATGTCTATAGCAATGTTAGTTCTAGCAGGCGGTTTATCGATAAAATCTTTTGATAATAGGATTGAGTTTAGTCAGTATACAGAATCACTTATACCTATTTCCTTAAAAACGTCTGTCGCTGACGATAACACATCTTTAAAAGAATTGATAGTTCCGGATAAAAGGGTATTTTCCGATGATGTAAAGCATGATAAATATGATATTTATGAAATAACAGCATATACTTCAGGCAAGGAAAGCACTGGAAAGACTCTCTCTCATCCGGAATACGGAATAACCGCTAGTGGCAGCAAAGTTAAGGAAGGCAGAACAGTTGCTTGTCCAAGGTCCATAGCTTTTGGCACAAAAGTTTATATCCCATCTCTAAATAAGGTCTATGTGTGTGAAGATCGTGGAGGGAAAATAAGAAATAAACATTTAGATATATATATGGATAACTTATTGGAGGCAAAGGAATTTGGACGTAAGAAACTAAAAGTTATATTTCTTTATGATTAGTTGAGGGCCGCAGTTTTATTAATTTGAAACATAAGGAGAGGATGATCAATTTGTATGAGCAGCAGCTTAAAGAAGCTATCCTTAATCTGCTATTTAGTTACAGTACAAAAGAGTTTGAAAAGCCTTCAGTATATGAAGTTATGTCTGTCGAGCAGGCTCTCCCCTATATTAAGAATGATATGGATGAGGCTACCTACAGAAGCTACACGGAGTGGATTAATCGCTACAAGGAAATTGAGTCGTAGATTAAAGGGATAAAGATTTTAATTTATTAAAAATATATAGGAATTTGAATGAGTTTATTACTATACTAAAGTACTTATAGGAGGATTAATTTAATGGCAATTAGCTACGGTACACAAGTGTGGGGAACAGCAGATTTGAATGGAGATATTGTAATTGGTGATAATAATAATTCATTTGCATTTAATGTGGATGATAGCCTGGTATCTATTATTATTCCACAAGGCACTTATAAAGGTAATCGGGATCACTTTGTATCGGATATTATTTCGCTAATCAATACAGAAGTTCAAGCGGTGAATAATAATGTTTTTGTGAGATTAGGCGGAGTCCACTTGGATAACTATACGAATGTTTTAATAATTGAACACAATGATAAAAATAATTCGCATTCGATTAGCAACTTCGCAGGTACGGCTATGAGTACTATTTTTGGATCGGTTCAATTTTCATTAGCTCCCCGGACAGTTTGATAAAGAGAAAAGGAGTTAACAAATAATACATAGATTCAAGCGTAGATTATTCTACGCTTTTTTTATCAATATTTTTTTATAGGAGGGGATGTTTTATGGGGTTTGTTTGCAGCAAGTGCGGTAGTATATACCTAAGAGAAGAATTAATGACCCAATGCAGGGATAGAACGATCGATAAACCGTTAATTAATCTTGGGAAAATATTAATATCAACATTATATGGGGTAGAAACTGCATTAAGATGCTATGGGATTAGTCTTAGAGGACATAGTATTATGTACTATTTTGAGTCACAGAATGAAGTAGGGCAGTGGGTATCTGCGTTTGTCGTAAACGGCAATCATTGTTTGCTTAAAAATTTTCAAAGTCAATTAACTTAAAGTATGAAACTTGTAATGGAATGAGGTCGCTAGCAAATGCTAGCGGCCTTTTTTACATATTCCACTCCCCGATATTATTTCAAACGTGGAATAATTTTCTACAAACAAGCCGACACTGTAGAGGAAAAATTAGCCGAATTGCGGTCATGACTGGCCGCATCATCTTTTGGAGGGACCTGCCATGAAAAAACGATGTATGAGACTATTTATGCTAGCAGCCGCACTATGTATGGCGATGCCTGTTGCGGCATTCGCTGAAGAGAAAGCACCGGCGAATGCGGGCTCGGCCGCCGACCTGGCTCCTTCCGCTAGATCAGCGATCTTGATGGATGCAGACAGCGGTACGATCATCTATGAAAAAAACAGCAATGATAAACTGCCGCCTGCGAGTATTACGAAAATAATGACGATGCTTCTTATTATGGAAGCCATTGATGACGGAACGATTAAGCTGACAGACAAAGTTCAGGCCAGCGAATATGCATCCTCGATGGGCGGATCGCAAATTTTTCTCGAGCCCGGCGAGGAAATGACGGTAGACGACATGATTAAAGGAATTGCGCTGGCATCCGGCAATGACGCATCCGTTGCGATGGCGGAGAAACTGGCCGGTACGGAGCAGCAATTTGTGGCGAAAATGAATGAAAAAGCGCAGCAGCTTGGACTGAAGGACACACATTTTGCCAATTGCAACGGCCTGCCGACCAATGATCATTACTCTTCCGCTCATGATATTGCGGTAATGTCGAGAGAATTGCTCAAGCATTCGGAAATTACGAAATATACGGGTCTCTACCAGGATTACCTCCGGAAAACATCGGAGAAGCCATTCTGGCTTGTGAATACGAACAAGCTGGTCCGCTTTTATAGCGGGGCAGACGGGTTGAAAACCGGCTTTACGAGCGAGGCGAAATTTTGTTTGTCCGCAACAGCTAGACGCGACGATCTGCGGATCATTGCCGTCGTAATGGGCGAGCCCAATACGAAAACAAGAAACAACGAAGTGGCTCAAATGTTCGATTATGCTTTTGCCCAGTATATGACCCATTCGATCTTTAAAGAAGGCGATCCGATGGGCAATGTCAACATCGAGAAGGGCGCTGTCGCACAGATGCCGATCGTTGCCAAGCATCCGTACAGCGTGCTGTTGAAAAAAGGAACACCGACGACGGATATCCGTTACGAGTTGCAGCTTGAGCCGCTGAAAGCGCCGGTGAAGATCGGCCAGCCGATTGGCAAGCTGATTGTGTTCCAAGGCGATCAAGTGCTTAAGGAGTTTCCTGTGGACGCGCCGCAGTCGGTTGACAGAGCGGGCTGGTGGAAAATGTTCCAGCGTTCCTTAGGCGGATTATTCACTTAAAATCCTGACCCATTTTCCGGCGTAAATTGTCGCCTTCTAGCGGTATGCTTCTAGTTTTGTCGCCATGCAGGAAACCGGCTCCAGCTTGGAGAAATGCTAGTTCGATCCAAATGCGTAGCAGAAGGAGATGAACAGCGATAATGAGTTTGCAAGCGGAATTGGAGCATTACCGGAACGTGCTTATCGTACGTCTGCGAGGTGAGCTTGACCATCATACCGCCGATATTGTCCGGTTCAAAATGGAGGAAGCGATCGCTCGCGGCTCGAGCGTTCATATTCTCTTAAGCTTGAAAGAGCTGCAATTTATGGACAGCTCCGGGCTCGGCGTCATCCTCGGCAGGTACAAGCAGGTGAAAAGCAAGGGCGGCAAGATGGTCGTCTGCGATGTAAATCCGAATGTGTATCGGCTGTTCGAAATGTCAGGCCTGTTCAAAATATTGGAGATTCATGACAATGAGCGAACAGCGATATCAAGTCTGGAGGTGGTCTCGTGAACGGACGGAATGAAATGACGCTGACCTTTAGCGCGCGCTCAGAGAACGAAGCTTTTGCGCGTGTCGCCATCGCGTCCTTCGTATCTCAGCTTGATCCGACTCTGGAGGAGCTGAATGATTTAAAAACCGCGGTGTCGGAGGCGGTGACCAATGCCATAATTCATGGCTATGACAGCGACCCTGCCGGCAAAGTAACGATTGAAGCCTCGATTGAAGGCGACTCCGTCTCCATTATCATCAGCGATAATGGACATGGCATTGAGGATTTGGATTTGGCCCGCCAGCCGCTTTATACGTCAAAGCCGGAGCTCGAGCGCTCGGGCATGGGATTTACGATTATGGAAAATTTTATGGACCGTTTCGACGTTTCCAGCGATCTTGGCGGGGGCACCCGTCTGTCGATGCTGAAACGAATCGAATCGAAAAAAGCGCTATACAACTAGCGCATAGGGGTTGAACCTCATGGATGTCGATTTGAAGCAAACGGCTCAGCCGTATTTGGATGACGCAGAAGTAAAGCGGCTTATAGCGCTAAGCCAGTCTGGCGACACGTTGGCAAGAGATACGCTCGTGCAATGCAATATCCGGCTCGTATGGTCGGTCGTGCAGCGGTTTATCAACCGCGGCTACGAACCGGAGGATTTGTTCCAGATCGGCTGTATCGGACTGTTGAAGTCCGTGGACAAATTCGATTTGTCCTATGACGTGAAGTTTTCTACCTATGCGGTTCCGATGATTATCGGGGAAATACAGCGGTTTTTGCGCGATGACGGTACGCTTAAGGTGAGCCGCTCGCTGAAGGAAACCGCGAACAAAGTACGGAAGATGAAGGATGAGCTGTCCAAGACGCTTGGCCGCCTGCCGACGATTAGCGAGGTAGCGGAGCGCCTTGGAATCACCCCGGAGGATGTCGTGTTCGCCCAAGAGGCGAATAAGCCGCCAACCTCGATTCACGAGACGGTATTCGAGAATGACGGCGATCCGATTACGCTGATGGATCAGATTGCGGACGATTCCCAGGAGCGCTGGTTCGATAAGCTGGCGCTGGTAGAAGCGATCGAAGGCCTCAACGAGCGGGAGCGGCTGATCGTCTATCTCCGGTATTACCGGGATAAGACACAGTCCGAGGTTGCCAGCAGGCTTGGCATTTCTCAGGTGCAGGTATCGCGTCTGGAGAAAAAAATATTGCAGTCGATTCGAGACCAGATCGCCCAATAGGCGGTTTGGTCTTTTCAATTTTTTACCTAGATAAGCATGACTATCCGCCGCCGCCTTTTCTCATACTAAAAGGGAAGTGAATCCAATACGTTAGGAATGATGACAGATGGACGTACCCCGTCAATCGGCTCTCTATCTGCGTCTCAAAAAACGAATTTCGATTCGTCCCGGACATCAAGTAACGCTAGGACAAGTAGCCCGGCTGCTGGCTGCGAGTGACGAGCAGGAGCAGCGGCTTGCGGACCTGGTGCTGTATCGCCATGCGAAGGCGGACGGCAACCGGGTCGTTATCGACCTGCTGCAAATCGTCAGAGCGATTCGAGAGGCTGAACCCGGTCTTTCCGTCGAAGCATACGGCGATCCGCAAGTGCTGATCATGGTATCCGAGAAGCCGGTGAAGCCGCGCATTGTTGTGCTGCTGTTCGCCTGGCTGTTGTTATTTTTCGGTGCGGGGCTGGCGATTATGAATTTTCACACTGATGTCAGTATGAGAGAGGTTCATATTCGGATCGTGGAGCTCATAACCGGTGAAAGAACAGAGCATCCTCTCTGGTTTCAAATTCCTTATTCGCTCGGCATCGGTCTTGGGATGATCCTGTTCTTCAATCATTTGTTCCGCAAACGTTTCAATGAAGAGCCGAATCCGCTTGAGGTGGAGTTGTATACGTATCAGGAAAATGTAAATGCCTACGTCATCGCCGACGAGATGCGCAAAAAAAATACGATGAGCGAAGGGCAAGCTGCCGATGATCATTGATCTTGCCCGTAATTTGCTGGCTGCGCTAATCGGCTTGTCCGGCGGACTAGCTGTTGGCAGCGGGTTAGTAGCACTGCTAATTGTATTTGATCTGGTTCCGCGGCTGGCGCAGGTGGCGAGAGCCTACCGGATGTCGGCTTGGTTCGAGACCGCGATTGTCGGAGGCTCGATGTACTGGACGTTCGCCGATTTTCTCGATTGGCGGCTGGCGCTGCCTAAAGCAGCTTTTCTAATCCCATCGGGTCTGCTGGAAGGCATTTTTGTCGGCATGCTTGCCGCAGCGCTCACGGAGGTCATGAATGTGCTGCCGATTTTGGCCAAACGAATGAATCTCTCCGGCTATTTAGTCAGTCTCGTGATGGCGATGGTGCTTGGCAAAACGCTCGGTTCATTGTTTGATTGGCTCTACTATCAATGGTAATTTGCAGGATGACGAAATGAAGGGGGCTAAGCAGCATGACGGATTTCGATAAAGAGCGGCAAGGCAATGACACGGACTCTATGCCGCCGGCAGGCTATGTGCCAAGGGAGCAGCTGAATGAGGAGACGGGCTTATCTCCTGGGGCAGCCCAGTATTCTCAATCCGAATATAAGCAAACGAACGGCCCATCTAGAGGCGGCAGTCAAAGCGGAAGCAAGGAAAAGAAGGGCTCAGCCATTCCTAGCAGCCTGGATGAGGTGCTGGAACGGTTGACCCATGATATCGGCTATAAAACAAGCTTTGACATTGTCGTCCGCGAGATGACGTTCGGGGAGCACCGGACTGCGATGTTTTTCATGAACGGCCTTTCGCAAAGCGTGCTGCTGACCGACATTTTGAAGAGGCTGACTTATCTGCATCCGGATGAGCTGTCCGGCCATGCCTTCCGATCCTTCTTTGACCTGTATGTTCCAGCCGCGCAGGTGACGCCTGTCGACGATTGGAATGATGTGCTGACCCATGTTATGTCCGGCGACACCGCTTTTTTCATTGACAAGGAATCAACCGCACTCGTTATTGATGCCAAAAACTTTCCGTCACGAGGCCCGGAGGAGCCGTCTCTTGAACGGGTAGTGAGGGGGAGCAGGGACGGATTTACGGAGACGCTGATGGTTAATATTTCGCTCGTGCGCAGAAGGCTGCGCGATACCCATCTTCGCTATGAGCTCGTAAGAGTAGGTGAACGGACGCAATCGGACATTTGTATCGCGTACATCGACGATCTGGTTGACAAAGAGCTGCTGAAATCGATTAAAGACAAAATCAGCCTCGTCGAAATCGACGGATTGCCGCTCGCGGACAAGCAGCTGGAGGAGGCTACCGTGAAGCGGGGCTGGAACCCTTATCCGCTAGTCCGTTATTCGGAGCGGCCGGATGTCGTCGCTGCACATTTGCTTGAAGGCAACGTTACGGTCTTTGTCGACACGTCGCCCAGCGTCATGATTTTGCCGACGACATTCTTTGATCTGGTGCAGCATGCGGAAGAAAACCGGCAGACGCCTTTTATCGGAACCTACTTGCGCTGGGTTCGTTTTCTCGGGATTTTCGCCTCGCTGTTTCTGCTGCCGATGTGGCTGCTGTTCGTCATGCATCCGGAGCTCAAGCCGGCCGTTCTTTCTTTTCTAGGTCCGCAAAAGACGGGCATGATGCCGCTTGTCCTCCAGTTTCTGCTCGTGGAGATCGGCGTCGACTTGCTGCGGATGGCTTCCGTCCATACGCCAACCTCGCTGGCAACGGCGATGTCGTTGGTTGCAGCGATCATGATCGGGGACATTGCGGTAAAAACCGGGCTGTTCATAAATGAGGTTGTACTCTATATGGCCATCGCTGCAATCGGCATGTTCGCTACGCCAAGCTATGAGCTTGGTCTTGCCAACCGCATCGTCCGGCTCATCTTGATTGTTGCTGTCGCCGCCTTCCAGGTGCCGGGCTTTATGATTGCTACGACTGCTGTCATGATGGTGCTGTGCATGGAGCGCTCGTTCAACAGACCTTACATGTGGCCGTTCATTCCATTCGATCCAAGGGCAATGTGGAACATTATCGTACGCCAGCCGGTGCTGAAAAACCGGACAAGGCCAAATCTGCTTCGCCCGCAGCAGATGGACAAGATGCCTCGCCGCAGATGATTAAGGCTAAAAAAATGCAAATGAATTGTGAAATTATCCATTTCTCTCGGCGATATATTGCGATATACTGTTGATATTCGTTCGAATCGCATCGATTCGTACTCTATCCATTGGGATAGAAGAAATCCGAGGGGGATAATTAAATGTATTTGCATGGAACGAGCAAAATCAATGCCAAAGGGCATTTGGAAATCGGCGGTGTCGACACAACCGATCTGGCGAAGGAGTTCGGTACGCCGCTATATATCGTTGACGAAGCGCTTGTGCGCCAGCGCGCATCCGAATACGTGGAGGCGTTCAAAGCTTCCGGCCTGAAATTCCAGGTTGCTTATGCGAGCAAAGCGTTCAGCGTTATGGCAATGTGCGCGATTGCTGAGCAGGAAGGACTCTCCCTTGACGTCGTATCCGACGGCGAGCTGTATACGGCTCTGCAAGCCGGCTTCCCGGTTGAGCGTATTCACTTTCACGGCAACAACAAAACGCCTGACGAGATCAACATGGCGCTTGAAGCGGGCATTGGCTGCTTCGTTGTCGACAACTTTGTCGAGCTGCACCTTCTCAACGCACTGGCTGCGGAAAAAGGTCTGACTGTTAAGATCCTGCTCCGTATTACGCCAGGTGTAGAGGCGCATACACATGAATACATTTCGACGGGACAACAGGATTCCAAGTTCGGCTTTGACCTTGCGAACGGCGCAGCTAAGAAAGCGATTCAAGAAGCGCTTTCTCTTGCCAATCTTGAAGTGCTTGGCGTTCACTCCCATATCGGATCGCAAATTTTCGAAGTGGACGGCTTCCGTATGGCTGTAAACAAAGTTTCGCAGTTTGCAGTTGAGATCCGCAATGAACTGGGCCTGACTTTCCAAGTTGTCAACCTTGGCGGCGGCTTTGGCATCCGTTATGTGGAAGGCGACACGCCGCTTCCAATTGCCCAATATGTTGGCGCAATTACCGATGCCATCATCACGAACTTCACGGCTGCAGAATTCCCGCTTCCTGAAATTTGGGTCGAGCCGGGCCGCAGCATGGTTGGCGACGCCGGCACGACGCTGTACACAGTCGGCACAGCGAAGGAAATTCCTGGCGTGCGCAAATATATCGCCGTTGACGGCGGGATGACAGACAATCCGCGTCCGGCACTGTACCAATCCGTATATGAAGCGATACTGGCGAACCGCGCTAACGAAGCGAATGAAGAGACTGTAACGGTTGCAGGCAAAGCTTGCGAGAGCGGTGACAAGCTGATTATTGATCTGGAGCTGCCGAAAGCAAATATCGGCGACCTGCTCGCTGTATTCTGCACAGGCGCATACAACTATGCGATGGCGAGCAACTACAACCGTATCCGCCGTCCGGCTGTCGTATTCGTTAAAGACGGGCAAGCTGACCTGGCTGTTCAACGCGAATCACTCGACAACATTGTCGTTAACGACGTTATTCCTGCACGCCTTCGCAAAGCAGAACTTGCGAAGTAAGGGCGAAATTTGGTAACGTAGAGTTATTCGATGCAGAAAGGTTGATGTTTACACATGGCAAAACAAGCAAAAATCACATTAGAAAACGGCGCAGAGGTCGTAATCGACCTGTTTGATCAAGACGCTCCCAACACAGTAGCTAACTTCGAGAAGCTGGCTAACGATGGTTTCTATAACGGTCTCGTATTCCACCGTGTTATTCCGGGCTTTGTCGCGCAAGGCGGCTGCCCTAACGGTACTGGTACTGGCGGCCCTGGCTACCAAATCAACTGCGAGATCAACCCGAATAAGCATGAGCGCGGAAGCCTTGCAATGGCGCATGCCGGCCGTAACACTGGCGGCAGCCAGTTCTACATCGGTTACCAGCCGCAACCGCACCTGGACGGCCAACATACCGTTTTCGGCAAAGTAAGCAAAGGCATGGAGCATGTAGATGCATTCAAAGGCCGCGATAAAATGCAAAAAGTTGAAGTGTACGAAGTTTAATTCACTTTAACAAATGTTTAAATAAGACTGTGACGTGAGGGGACAACCCTTGCGTTGCAGTTTTTTTGTTAGCAACTAAACTTTCGAGAGATGAAAAACCTTGCAATTTCATTTTTACAGTGGTAACATTTCATCAATGTAATCGTTCTTGTTGCAGTTTGACTTTTACGCTGCAGAAAGGCATGATTTTAACATTAGCAGTATCAATTTAAAAAATAGCAGTTTTCCTTCGGGGTCGGGTGAAAGTCCCAACCGGCGGTGATCGGGCGATGCGGGCATTTGAGGTCAACCTCTATGCGGCGGCGCTCGTCAGTCCGTGACCCGGGCTGTACCAGATTGGAGCGCTAGCGCGCACACTGGCACGGAACGGTGGACCTGGTGCAAATCCGGGACCGACAGTAAAGTCTGGATGGGAGAAGGAGATCTGATTCGCATGCATATCCATACATGCTTATTTGCTTGTGCCGGTTTTCACAAGTGACATAGGTTTGTTTGAATTGATCTATTCGTTATGCAATCGAAGCAGTCTCATCACCTGTCACCCCGTTTGGCGAACTCAGCCGATTGGGGTGTTTTTGCGTTCATGGAAGTTTTGAATGATTCTTACTATATGGGCCTAGCGCTTGAGCTTGCGGCCAAAGCGGCGGGACAGACCGGCATTAATCCGGTTGTTGGCTGCGTAGTTGTGAAAGAAGGACGAATCATCGGGGTAGGCATGCATCTGAAGCGGGGAACCGGGCATGCCGAGGTGCACGCCCTGCAGATGGCGGGTGACGAGGCAGAGGGAGCAACTGTCTATGTGACGCTGGAGCCTTGCAGCCATTTCGGCAAAACGCCTCCATGCTGCGAGCGGATTATTGCCGCCAAAGCAGCCCGCGTCGTCGTTGCCGCTACAGACCCTAACCCGCAGGTAGCAGGCCGCGGACTGGAAAGGCTGCGGGAATCGGGAATTGAAGTGACGGTGGGCTTGCTGGAGGAGAAATCTCGTTCGATGAACGAGAAATTCAACAAGTACATTACGACAAAGCTGCCTTTCGTCACGTTGAAGACGGCGAGCACGCTGGACGGAAAGATCGCTTCCCGTACTGGCGACAGCCGCTGGATCACCGGCGCTGCAGCCCGGGAGCAGGTTCATACGCTGCGCCATCAGCATGAAGCGATTATGGTCGGCATCGGAACGGTGCTTGCTGACGATCCGATGCTGACGACAAGGGCGGAGGTGCCGGCGATTCATCCGGTACGCATCATCGTCGACAGCAAGCTGAGACTTCCATTGGACGCTAGAGTGGTTACCGACCGTTCGGCACGAACTCTTGTGCTGACGACAGAAGGAGCGGATCAAGCTAAAGGAGCTGCGCTTGAAGAGGCTGGAGTAGAGCTTGTAAGAGCTGGCGAAGGCGAGCATGTTGATTTGAAGGAAGCGATGAGAAAGCTAGGCGAAGCGGAAATCGGCTCGATCCTGCTAGAGGGCGGAGGCAAGCTGAACGGCGCGATGCTGGAAGCGGGACTTATCGACAAAATCATGATCTATATGGCAGCCAAAATTATCGGCGGTCTGCAAGCTCCGGGAACCTTTACGTTCGACGGCTTCGAGAAAATGGCGCAAGCCATCGAGCTGGAACGTGTAGCAGTGGAGATGGCAGGCGAAGATATATGTATTGCCGGTTATCCGGCGTACAGTCAACACTAGTTAGGAGGGCTGCCCATGTTTACGGGGCTTATCGAGGAAGTCGGCACGATGCGTCAGGCGTCGAAGCGGGGCGAAGCGATGGTGCTGACGATAGAGGCTTCCATCGTAACAGACGGCGTGGCTCTGGGCGACAGTATATCGGTTAACGGCGTATGTCTGACTGTGACGGAATATGCCAAAGGCTCTTTTACGGCAGATGTTATGCCGGAAACGTACCGCAAATCGAATCTGGACCGCCTTCGTCCCGGGCAGGCTGTCAATTTAGAACGGGCAATGCTTGCGGGCGGCCGCTTTGGCGGACATATCGTGCAAGGGCATGTGGACGGAACCGGTATTATAACGGGCCGGGAGCCTTATGCTAATGCCGTCGTGTTCACGATCCGGCTGGCGGACAGCGACCTGCTGCGCTATATCATTCCGAAGGGCTCCGTCACCATTGACGGCATCAGCCTGACGGTCATTGACGCCGGGAAGGATGGCTTCTCGGTTTCCATCATTCCGCATACGCTTAAGGAGACGGCGCTTCTCGGCAAAAAGCCGGGAGAGACAGTCAATATCGAATGCGACGTTATCGGCAAATATGTCGATCATCTGCTTCATTTCGGCAGAGGCGATTCGCATGGGGCCGCATCTCCGACCAAAAGCGGAAACGGAAAACTGACGGCTGCTTTTTTAAGCGAAAACGGATTTATATAAGAGAGACGGGTTGCAGAAGATAGAGGGACGAGGAGGGATGCAGAATGAGCCGACAAGAAGAAGGGCTGCAAGAAGGCTTGTTTGATACGATTGAAGCAGCATTAAAGGACCTGCTGGACGGTAAGCCTGTTATCGTTGTAGATGATGAAGATCGCGAGAATGAGGGCGATCTGATCGCCTTAGGCGAGAAAGCGACACCGGAAGTTATCAACTTTATGATCACGGAAGCAAGAGGGCTTGTATGTGTGCCGCTGACACAGGAACGCGCCGAACTGCTCGATCTGCCGCCGATGGTTGCTCAAAATACGGATTATCACGGCACGGCCTTTACGGTATCGGTCGATCATATTTCGACAACGACGGGAATCTCGGCATTTGAACGGTCGGAGACGGTTAAATCGCTGCTTAATCCGGAGACGAAAGCTGGCGACTACCGGAAGCCGGGACATATTTTCCCGCTTATTGCGAAGGATGGCGGAGTACTCAGAAGAGCTGGACATACAGAAGCTGCAATCGATTTGGCGAAGCTTTGCAATTCCGAGCCGGTAGGCGTCATCTGTGAAATTATTAACGAAGACGGCACGATGGCTAGAATGCCTCAGCTTGCCGCGTTTAAAGAAAAGCATGGCCTGAAGCTCATTACGATTCAAGGGCTGATTGAGTATCGCAATGAAACAGAAAAGCTTGTGGAGCGTGCAGTTGAAGTAAACCTGCCGACCGATTTCGGCGTATTCCGCGCAGTCGCTTTCACGAATGAGTTAGACGGTAAAGAGCATGTTGCGCTCGTGAAGGGCGAAATCGATAGTTCGAAGCCTGTACTCGTCCGTGTACACTCGGAATGCTTGACCGGAGACGTCTTTCATTCACACCGCTGTGATTGCGGTCCGCAGCTGGACGCAGCTCTGAAGCAAATCGATGCAGAAGGCTCGGGCGTGCTGCTTTATATGCGCCAGGAAGGCCGGGGAATTGGCTTGATCAATAAGCTTAAGGCTTATGCGCTTCAGGAGCAGGGACTCGATACAGTCGATGCGAACTTGAAGCTTGGTTTTGCGCCTGATTTGCGGGATTATGGTATCGGTGCACAAATACTAAAGGATCTCGGCGTGCGCAAAATGCGATTGCTGACGAATAATCCTCGCAAGATCAAAGGGCTTGAGGGCTACGGACTCGAGGTTGTAGAGCGGGTGCCGATTCAGATGGAAGCCAATGAGAGCAACAACGGCTACTTGCGCACCAAGCAATCCAAGCTGGGGCATCTGCTTCGTTTTGAAGGGCAAGAACAGCAATAACGGGTTAACACTACAATAAAAGTGATTAATAGGAGGAAATTAATTATGCCGCATGTTTATGAGGGACATTTAGTATCGGAAGGTTTGAAGTTTGGAGTTGTAGTAGGCAGATTCAATGAGTTTATTTCCAGCAAGCTGCTGAGCGGAGCGCTTGACGCATTCAAGCGCCACGGCGCACAAGACAGCGATGTCGAGGTTGCTTGGGTACCGGGAGCTTTCGAAATTCCGGTGATCGCGCAAAAAATGGCGGAGAGCGGCAAGTACGATGCCGTTATAACGCTTGGCGCTGTTATCAGAGGATCAACACCGCATTTCGATTTCGTCTGCAATGAAGCGGCGAAAGGTGTAGCGGCGATTGCGCTGAAGACTGGTGTACCGACAATTTTCGGCGTGCTGACAGTCGATTCTATCGAGCAAGCGATCGAGCGCGCGGGGACAAAAGCCGGCAATAAAGGCTATGAAGCAGCAGCATCTGCAATTGAGATGGCAAATTTAACGAAAATGCTGCATAATTAAGGGATAGACGATTGCCGGGAGGAAATACGAAGTGACAGTGCTTTACAAGCTTGAATCATTCGAAGGGCCGCTCGATTTGCTGCTGCATCTCATCGACAAGGCTGAGATTGATATCCATGAAATATCGATCAGCGAAATTACCGATCAATACATGGAATATTTGCATGCAATGAAAGAGCTGGAGCTGGACGTGACGAGCGAATTTCTTGTGATGGCAGCCACGCTGCTGTCGATGAAGAGCAAGCAGCTGCTGCCGAAGCCTCCCGTATTTGAGGATGAATATGAAGATTGGCAGGATGACGGACTTGATCCGCGCGATGAGCTGATCCAGAAGCTCGTGGAGTACCGGAAGTTCAAGCAGATTGCCGAACAGCTCCGGGAGAAGGAGCTGGAGCGGAGCCTCGTCTATTCACGCGAGCCTGACGATATGACGCCCTACCTGAAGAAGGAGGACGTGAATCCGCTTGAAGGGCTTCACGTCTCTGATATTGTCGCCGCGTTCCAGCGGGCGATGCGCAGAGCGGCACGCCGCAATATCGTAGCGACTGTTCAAAGGGATGAAATATCGGTCAAGGACCGCATTCGCGATATCGTTGAGGTGCTGCGCCAGTTTGAGACGGTGCGATTCTCGAAGCTTATCCGTGAGAATATGGACAAGCATGAGGTGGTCGTTACGTTTCTAGCCATTCTGGAGCTGATGAAAATGAAACATATTCGCTGCTTCCAGCACACTTTATTCGAAGATATCGTCATTCATTGGAGAGGGGAAGCTGCGGACAGTGGATTATCCGAAATTGAAGTCGATTATTGAGGGCTTGCTCTTTATGGCCGGCGACGAGGGATTGAACAAGCGCCAGTTGGCCGATATTATGCAGCTGGACGCCGATTTGGCAGCCGATCTCGTGTACGAGCTTCACCGGGATTTGGCAAGAGAAGAGCGGGGCATTCAAGTCGCGGAAGTTGCCGGTTCCTATCGGCTTACGACGCACCCGGATCATGCCGCTTATTTCGAACGGATGGCTTACACGCCTACCCGTTCCCAGCTGTCGCAAGCCGCGCTGGAGACGCTGTCAATTGTAGCTTACAGACAGCCGCTTACGCGCATCGACATCGAAGAGATTCGGGGCGTTAAGAGCGACAGAGCGATCCAGTCGCTCGTATCCAAAGATTTAATTGAAGAAGTAGGACGGGCAGAGGCGATTGGACGGCCGATTCTTTACGGAACGACGAAATCATTTTTAGATTATTTCGGCCTGCCAAGCATTAAGTCATTGCCCGAACCGAAACAGGTGGACATGGAAGAGGCGCTGGAAGAGCAAACGCAAATGCTGTTCGAGCGTCTAGGCGAGAGACAGACGACGATTGATGAATTTATACCGATTACCGGAAACAAGCCCGCTGAATAAAGCGGGCTTGTTTTTTATCATACTAAGATAAATCCAATTTCGGAAAACGGAGGAAGCATGGATGTACGGTTCCCTTTACGGCTGGATTGCGGCGGCCGTTCTTTTTTTGCTGATCCTCTTAACGATTGTGTACGTTTCTCCAATCGTGATCCACGGGCATTTCCGGAAGACAGGCAGCAATGACGATATCGAATTTGATGTAAAAGGTTTGTTTGGACTGGTCAGCTATCAAATGCATATCCCGACTGTAGAGTTCTATGGACGTGTGTTCAAGCTGCATCAAGAAATGACGGGCAGCGGAGCGGGAATGGTCAGCAAGCAGGAAAAGGATGACGAAGTAGGAATCGAGCGGATTATGAAAAGCATAGAAACATTTAAGCAAATCGTCCAATTGACGCGCCACTTGCCAAGCTGGGTGAAGCAGACGTTAAGCAAGGTGCAGCTGAAGCAATGGTACTGGTCGACAGAGATCGGCGTCGGTGATGCAATGTGGACAGCGATGGCGACAGGAGGCGTGTGGTCGGTCAAAACGACGATGCTTGGCGTTATGTCGCAATTGCTTAGATTGAAGACAGATCCGCAGCTGCAGGTTCAGCCAAACTACAGTAAAGCTTCATTTTCGACGGAATGGTCCTGTACGGCGCAAATCCGCTTTGGCCATGCCATCGTGGCAGGCATCCATTTGCTTAGAAGTGCGAAAAAGTCAAAAGGCGGTATGAAGGAGTGGCAGAATATATTGTCCAAAGCTTAAACGCAAACGTACATACTCCGTCCCAAACTGTGCACAATACAAAAAGCGTAGGTAAGTCCTTATCCTATAAGCGCAAAGAGGAGGCTTCAACAACATGGCTGCTGAACATCCAATTCAAGGCTTGATGCAAACAGCAATGGAAAACATTAAGGAAATGGTGGACGTAAATACGATTGTTGGCGATCCGGTACAGACGCCGGACGGCAGCATTATTATGCCAATATCCAAGGTTGGCTTCGGTTTTGTCGCCGGCGGCAGCGATATCCGTATGGACGGCTCCGAAGGCGCGTCTCACTCGGACGGGCATAACCATAATGCTTCTGTTTCCCTTCCTTTTGGCGGGGGCAGCGGCGGCGGTGTTTCCATTACGCCAATCGCTTTTCTTGTCGTAGGCACGCAAGGCGTCAGAGTCGTTCCGCTGGACAATCAAACGCATTTGCTGGAGCGTATTATCGATTCTGCGCCGCAGGTATTCGATAAAGTTCAATCGATGATGAAGTCGCCATCCCGGTCCCATGATTATATATCGGACGGAAGCGACACCCTTATCTGAATGAGGGAATGACTGCCCGTAAGGGCAGTTTTTCATTTCAAGATCGCGGCAAAGTCTGTTTTCGCCCCATAATGCATATAGATGTACAAGACTCTTAATTTTGCACCCGAGAAATGACAACGAAAGGAGCTGCAATACGATGTTGCGAAGACAGCTGCGGCGGCTGCCCATCTTATTTCTTGCAGCGCTGCTTGCCGGGACAAGCTTTCAGAAGACGGCAAACGCTGAGATCAAACCGCTCAAGACAAATGCCAAGGCTTCCGCTTTGATAGACGTCAATTCAGGGAGACTGCTCTACAGCGAAGAAGGAGATAAGCAAATGCGCATTGCCAGCTTAACCAAAATTATGACGGCGATCGTTGCGATCGAGCATGGCAAGCTGTCAGACACGGTTAAGACCAGCAAACGCGCAGCGCACCGGGAAGGCTCTTCGATTTATTTGGAGCTGGGGGAAGAAATGACGCTGCTTAATATGCTGTACGGGCTCATGCTTCGTTCAGGCAATGATGCAGCGACAGCGATTTCTGAGCATGTCGGCGGTTCGGAGGAAGGCTTCGTGCTGCTGATGAATGAGAAGGCCCAAATGCTGGGATTGGAAAATAGCCAGTTCAAAAATCCTCATGGGCTGGATGAGGACGGGCACTATTCGTCTGCTAACGATTTGGCCAAGCTGACGGCGTATGCGCTGCGTAATCCGGTATTCGCCGAGATCGTCAGCACGAAGGTGAAGACGGCACCGAATCCGCATGAAAATTGGCAATACAGCTGGAAGAACAAAAATAAAATGCTGACTATGTACGAAGGTGCTGACGGGGTCAAAACCGGATATACCAAGCTAAGTTTTCGGTGTCTGGTCAGCTCCGCAACACGCAACGGACAGCAGCTTGCCGCAGTAACGATTAATGATGGCGATGATTGGAATGATCATCGGGCGATGCTCGATTGGGGGTTTAACTATTACCCTCTGATGGAAATCGCCAGCAAAGGGCAAGAATTGGCTGGCTATCCGTATATAATCGGTCAAACCTTTAAATATCCGCTGGCTGAAAATGAAACGCTGCAATCTAAACTGGTTGTCGAGGATACGAGTTCAACACGCTTTGCGTTAGGGGAACGGGGCGCTATTGAATGGTATCTGAATGGGGGTAAGGTCGCGGCGATTCCGATTTACGAGAACGGCAGCAGACGTCTTCATTTGCCGGAAAAGCAGCCGATGACCAAATCGGCGCTTGCGGATTATAAGAAAGCGCAATACAGCAGCAACGGGAAACCAGCATTTATTCAATCGCTGGCGTCTGTCGTTAACGCATTATTTGGCTAATCGGGGGAGGCGGCCACATTGGTAAACTGGATATGGTTGTTTTTTATTGTAGTAAGCGTAATAGCGGCGGCGGCGAACGGTCAGATCGACGCCGTTACGCAAGCTGCGTTCGATGGCGCCAAGTCGGGCGTCACGGTAAGTTTTGGGCTTATCAGCATTATGGTGTTTTGGCTGGGCATGATGCGTATTGCCGACGATGCAGGGTTGCTTAAGAAGCTGGCACGGCTGCTCAGCCCTGTCGTCCGGCTGCTTTTTCCGGATGTACCGAAAAATCATCCCGCTTTAGGCTACATTATGAGTAATTTGAGCGCCAACTTATTTGGACTTGGCAATGCGGCTACGCCGATGGGAATCAAGGCCATGCAGGAGCTGCAGAAGTTGAACCCGGATCCTCAGACCGCCACGCCTGCCATGTGCACGCTTCTGGCGCTTAATACATCCAGTATAACGCTCATCCCGACCACGTTAATTGCGATCCGGATGAATTACGGCTCTGCCAACCCGACTGAAATTGTCGGTACAACGCTTGCTGCTACGATTATCGCTACCGGAGCGGCGATTGCCGCCGACCGCTGGTACCGCAGCCGCAGTAAATCGGCACCGCCGCCTTCCATAAATAAAAAGAAGACAAAGCTGGACAAGAAGCATGCTGCACCGCATCCGGCAGCCGATAGTCTGTCCGCCGCCTCGCCGGGAGGTGGAACAATTGCTTGAGCTCTTTACACGGGCCTCTTCATGGCTAATTCCTGCTATTATCGTATTCATTCCTTTATATGCGGCTTTCCGCAAGGTTCCCGTGTACGAAACCTTTGTAGAGGGAGCCAAAGACGGCTTCGGTACGGCGATTAATATTATTCCTCATCTGGTTGGCATGATGGTTGCCATCAGCATGTTTCGCGCATCTGGCGCGATGGATATGATGCTGGGAGCCGTTCAGCCTCTGTTCGACTGGCTGCATGTTCCTAGCGAAATATTGCCGCTCGGCATTCTTAGGCCGCTGACTGGGGCGGGATCACTTGCTTTTACAGCAGATCTTATTCAGACGCATGGTCCCGATTCCATGATCGGCCGCATCGCTTCTACGATCCAAGGAAGCACGGATACTACACTTTATGTATTGACCGTATACTTCGGAGCGATTGGCATCCGAAAATCGAGATATGCTCTCAAAGTCGGCCTTTTTTCCGATCTTGTCGGATTTATTGCGGCAATTGTGATTTGCTTGTACATATTTGGTTAACGGTGCTTGTGCTTTGCTCTCCATATCGGTATGATGGAGTTTGAGGTGAAAGCATTGGAACGTTTACAAAAAATATTAGCGCAAGCGGGCATCGCATCCCGGCGCAAATGCGAAGAAATGATTTTGGCGGGCCAGGTGGAAGTGAATGGAGAGAAAGTAACGACCCTTGGCGTCAAAGCGGATTCGGCAACTGATATGATTACCGTTAATGGCAAGCCGATCCGAAGCGAGAAAAAAGTTTATTTGATGCTCAATAAACCTAAAGGTGTCATCACAAGCGCAAAGGATCCGCAAGGGCGCAAAGTGGTGGCTGATTTTTTGCCCGGCATTAAAGAGAGAGTCTATCCGGTAGGGCGGCTCGATTATGATACGGAAGGGCTTCTGCTGCTTACGAATGACGGCGAATTCGCCAATCTGCTGACGCATCCGAGCCATCATGTACCGAAGACGTATTATGCAACGGTAGAAGGCGTACCGCATGGTTCTCTGCTTGACCAGCTGAAGAAGGGTGTAATGCTTGAAGACGGCATGACGGCACCTGCTGAAGCGGAATATCAGGACGTTGATCCTGAAGGAAAGCAGTCCACAATCCGGATTACGATCTATGAGGGGCGCAACCGTCAGGTACGCCGGATGTTTGATGCGATCAAGCACCCTGTTATCCGGCTGCGGAGGGTGAAATTCGGAGATCTGGGCCTCAATAACATGGCTCGCGGGCAGTTCCGGCACTTGACTCCGGTAGAAGTGAAAGAGCTGCGGGAAGCGGCGCGCAAGACACACAAAATTCATAAATAGTAAACGGCGGCAACGGTAATTGCCGCCCAATTTTCGTTATAATGGAACTATTCAAATTGCAAAGCTGACAAAGAATGAAATGCAGGTGAAGGCAAGATGGGCAAGTACCGAAGACCCGTTCAAATCGTTATTTTGCTTGCCGTATTAATAGTCGGAGGTTATGCGATCGGCACAAGCCTGTTCGCAGCCAAAGAGGACGGCATACCGAAGGTCGGCGGAACGCCGCCGGACTTTACGCTTGTCGATTTGCAAGGCAACACGCATCAATTGTCGGACTACAAGGGCAAAGCTGTCGTCATCAATTTCTGGGGCACCTTTTGTCCGCCATGCGTAAAGGAGATGCCGGAGTTCGAGCGCCAATTCGCCAAATGGAAGGACGAGGGTCTGGAAATATTGGCCATCAACTTGAGCGAGGATACGCTGACGGTTAACAATTTCGTCCGCCGCTTCGAGCTGAACTATCCCATCTTAAGAGATATCAACAAGAAGACGGAACGCAGCTACGGGCTAAGGTCGTATCCAACGACATTTTTCGTGAAGCCTGACGGAAAGATCATGGAGATCAAGGTCGGCGGCATGACGGAACAGGATATTGATGAGCGGGTTATCGAGCTGCTGAAGTATTAGGAGGTTTCACAGGTGTTATCGCTACATAACACGAAATGCGAATGCGGGCATCAGAATGCTGTAGGCACGGTGCTCTGCGAAAGCTGCGGCAAGCCTCTGATGGAGAATGCCGAATCGGATACACCTCTTGAGATGCGTTATGACGGGGTTGCCCGCCGATCGCAGAAGAGCAATCCAAGCATCATCGACCGGGTCTGGAATTTCTTCTCCTCGGTCAAAATCGCCGTTTATTTAATTGTATTGACGCTCGTCTCTGCAACTCTTGGAACGATCTACCCGCAAGAGGATTCGTTCTTGAACAATTTCGAGCCGTCCACCTACTATAAGGAGCAATACGGCATTCCTGGCCAGATTTATTATAAGCTCGGATTGTCGCATACTTATGAATCCTGGTGGTTCATTACGCTGCTCGTAATGATCGGAACCTCGCTCGTCATTTGCAGTCTCGACCGTGTCCTGCCGCTGTACCGTGCGCTTAGCAAGCAGCAGGTCCGCAAGCATCTGCGGTTCATCAATCGTCAAAAGACGGTGTATGCCGCTCAAATTGACGGCAGTGCAGAAGAGTGGGTGCAAAGCTTCGGCAATAAGCTAAAGCGTAAGCGCTACCGGATCTACTCGGACGGGACGGCGCTGCTGGCAGAGAAAAACCGTTTCAGCAGATGGGGACCTTACATTAACCATATCGGCCTAATCCTATTTCTGCTGGCTATTCTGGCAAGAGGGATTCCCGGCTGGCAGATGGACAGTTATGTAACGATACCCGACGGCGATATCGTTCATATCGATGGTACGAATTATTATGTGAAGAACGAGAAGTTTACAGTGACCTATTACTCCGATGACGAGCTGCCGGAGGAGCTGCAAGGAAAAGCCCGCGCCAAGCTTTATGAGACGAAAGCGGTGCTTTACACCTGCGAAAGCCAGTGCGGAGATCTATCAGCCAAGCCTGAATTGCGTGAGGTTGAACGGCATGATATTGTGGTCAACAGTCCGCTTCAGTATAATGGCTTGAAGCTCTATCAGTTCGATTATGACGTAACGCCAAAGCTGAAAGGAGTCAAGCCGGTACTGATTAATAAAGCAACTGGCGAGACGTATGGACCTTTCGATTTGCCGATGAAGGATGCGCCGCTCGAGTATGATCTGGGCGCCTATCATTTGAAGCTGGTGGCGAACTACATGGAGTTCGCGGTAGGGGACGACGGCGAGCCGGTAACACTCAGCCGCGAGCCTAATGCCCCAGCCTTTATATTCCTGATTACCGGACCGGGCTTGCCTGAGAAGGGACAGCCTTATATGTACTTCCCGATGCAGAAGGATAAGGAAAAGTTCGGTCAGGATCAATTGAACGCCTCGATCGCGGACAAGCTGGAGATCAAAGTGCAGGGCATGGAAAATGTAGATTTCTCAGAAGCTTCCACGTATTTGAACGTCCGTATGGATAAAGCTCTGCCGTACGTATGGATCGGCGCGGCGATTTCTATGATTGGATTGCTGATGGGTTCGTACTGGCAGCACCGGCGCATTTGGCTCCGCATTGACGAGGGCCAGTTGTCTCTCGGCGCACATACGAACAAAAACTGGTATGGGATGCGCGCGGATGTCGCGGCAGCACTTCGCCAGCAAGGCATTACTGTAGATCCAAAGTCGCTTGATAACGGAGGGAACAACGCGTGAGTTTAATCGATTTCAGCAGTGATGCGTTTGTCGCTGCATTCTTCCTATACTGCTTTGCATTTCTGTTCTACGTTATTGCAATTGCAGGCAAGAAATGGAGCAATCGCGACCCTGAGAAGCACGAGAAAAAATGGGGGCGCATCGCCTTTATCACTTCCTCGCTTGGTCTGGTTGGCCATTTAACCTTTTTCTTTACCCGTTGGATCGGAAGCAAGCAAATTCCAACGAGCAATATGTATGAATTCATTACGTTTCTAGGCATGGCCATTATGATCGCATTCACGATCGTCTATGCGATTTATAAAAAACCGCTGCTCGGGATGTTCGCTTTGCCTTTGACCGTTATCGTCATCGCTTATGCGGCGGTGTTCCCGCAAGAGGTTCAGCCGCTTATTCCTGCGCTTGACAGCATTTGGCTGAAGATTCACGTTACGACCGCAGCGCTCGGCGAAGCGTTCTTCGCAGTCGGCTTTGCGGCTGGCCTCATGTATCTGCTTCGCGTCATTGATTTTACCGACAAGTCGAAGAAAGCGAAACGCGGGCAGTTCTGGGTAGAGTTTTCTCTTTATACGATTATTGTCGTCGTCGGTTTCGTCGTTGCGGTATTCGCATTCCGGGGAATGGGCTATGAAGCGCATTTTGTCCAGGAAAAGTCGATCATTGACAGCAAGGGCGTTGAATCGACGAAGAAGGAGACTGTAGACTATACGCTCCCTCCGATCGTGAAGCCTTACAACAGCCAAGCTGAATCGGTGGATTCCTTTTTAGGAATGGATAAGGCCGTATTTGAAGCACCCTATTGGATGAACGGCGTGAATGCCGGACGCAAGCTGAATACGGTAATCTGGTCTGTCATTGCGGGTTCGATTCTTTACGGTCTGCTTCGTCTGGCTTTCCGCAAGCCGCTTGCAGCTGTCATCCATCCGCTGATGGACGGCATTGACCCGGAAGATTTGGATGAAATCAGCTATCGCGCTATTGCAATAGGATTCCCGATCTTTACTCTAGGCGCTCTCATCTTTGCAATGATATGGGCCGAGAAAGCGTGGGGCAGGTTCTGGGGCTGGGATCCGAAAGAGGTCTGGGCGCTCATCTCCTGGCTGTATTACAGTGCCTATTTGCACTTCAGACTGTCTCGCGGCTGGCAGGGGAAACGCTCCTCGTGGCTGGCGGTTATCGGCTTCGTCGTTATTTTGTTCACACTGATTGGCGTTAACCTTATTATTGCAGGCTTGCATTCCTATGCAGGCGTATAGAACTTACAACGAAAACTTACAACTAACTTGAGAAGAATGGAAAGGAGCATTCCACTATGTCCGACTTTGCCAGCCGTATTCTGGTCGTTGATGATGAGGAACGGATTCGCCGCCTGTTGAAAATGTATTTGGAGAAAGAAGGCTATGTCATTGATGAAGCGGAGGACGGAGAAACAGCGCTGCGCCTCGCGACAGCAACGGACTACGCCCTCATCCTGCTTGACGTCATGCTTCCGGGCATTGACGGCGTGGAGGTATGCTCCAGACTGCGCCAAGTAAAAGCGACTCCAGTCATTATGCTCACCGCAAAAGGCGAGGAGATGAACCGGGTCCAAGGCTTTGAAGTAGGCGCTGATGATTACGTTGTGAAGCCGTTCAGTCCTAGAGAAGTCATCTACCGGGTGAAGGCGATACTGCGCCGCTCGTCGGCTACCGCTTTCTTGACGAAGGAGATCAACTCCAGCAATAATATCGTGTTCCCGCATCTCGTTATCGAGCATGATGCGCACCGGGTAACAGCTGGGGGCCAGGAAGTAAGCCTGACGCCGAAGGAATACGAGCTGCTCCATTATTTGGCAGTATCGCCTGACAAAGTGTTCTCGCGTGAAGAGCTGCTGAAGGATGTCTGGAACTATGAATTTTTCGGCGATCTTCGTACGGTAGATACTCATGTTAAAAGACTTCGCGAGAAACTGAACAAGGTGTCGGCGGATGCAGCTTCGATGATTACGACGGTATGGGGCGTCGGCTATAAGCTTGAGGTTCCGAAGTAATGGGTTTTTTCCGTAAAAGCTGGCTGGGCAATTTGCTGCATAGCGTCGTAGGCAAGCTGTGGGGGACGATTATGCTGCTCGTTGCCCTTGTCCTCATTATCCTTGGCGTGTTCCTTCTGCAATATATCGATATTGCGTTTGTGGAGGATCAGCGGAAAATTAAAGTTGTGTTTATCGTGGTCGGCATTATCGGCTTTCTATTGTCGACCTTCTTTGCCTTCTTCCTATCTTCCAAAATCCAGCAGCCGCTCCTTCAATTGAAGAAGGCTGCTGATTCCATTTCGCAGGGTGATTACCGGACCCGCGTGAACATCGTATCCTCTGATGAAATCGGCCAGCTTGCCAATACGTTTAACCATATGACAGGCCAGCTCGATAAGCTGATCCATGACTTGAGCCATGAGAAGGAGCATTTGTCAAGCATACTGCGTTCGATGGGGGATGCGGTTATTACCTTTGACGCAGAGGGGAAAGTGATCCTGACCAACCCGCCTGGACAAATGCTGCTCGGCAGATGGTCCGATATCGAACGCTCCTGGCATGATGATATGGAAGACGGCGAATTTGCCGATGTGCCGGGGCCGCTCAGGGATACGTTCCAGACCGTGCTTCAAGAAGGCCGGGACACTGCACACAAGGTTCAAGTCCATAACAACGTCTGGTCTGTAGCGATGGCGCCATTGAAGACAGACGGCATTAGCCGGGGCGCAGTTGCTGTAATCCGGAACGTGACCGAGGAGCATAAGCTGGAGAAGCTGCGCCGGGATTTCGTGGCCAACGTATCGCATGAGATTCGAACACCGCTGTCTATGCTTCAAGGCTATAGCGAAGCGCTGCTGGACGACATCGTCGCAACGCCAGAGGAGCGGAAGGAGCTTGTTCAAGTCATCTATGACGAATCGCTGCGTATGGGCAGGCTCGTTAATGACTTCCTCGACATGGCGAGGATGGAAGCCGGTCATGTCGAGCTCAATCTGCAGCAGGTCGATTTGCGGCAAATTGTAAAACGGGTTCACCGTAAATTCCAGGTGTACGCGAAGGAGAGAGACGTTTCCCTCGTTGCCGGATTACCGGAACAGCCGCTTGCTGTCATGGGCGCGGACGAAGACCGGATCGAGCAAGTAATGACCAACCTGCTGGACAACGCATTGCGTCACACACCTCCAGGCAAGTCGATTACGATCTCAGGTGAACAGGCGGATATTAACGGACTCGGTTATGTGCTGCTGAAGGTGAAGGATGAAGGACAGGGCATTCCAAGCGAAGACGTGCCTTATATATTTGAGAGGTTCTACAAGGCGGATAAAGCCCGGAAACGCGGTTCATCGGGCGGCACAGGCTTGGGGCTGGCCATTGTTAAGAACATTATTACGCAGCATCACGGCCGCATAGAGGTAGACAGCGTCCTTGGGAAAGGTACGACCTTTACGCTGCTGCTGCCTGTCGAAATTAGACAATAGCTGTCATGGCGCTCCTTGCGAGGAGCGCTTTTTTGTTGAAACGACAGAAATAATCTTGTTGCTCGTGGAACAAACCCTCCGGAAATGTGACAGATCGACGCATGATTGGAACGTAAAAAGACATCGCTCGCATAGGCTAGCTTATTGCAAGCTTGGCCCATGCGAGCGATGTCTCGTCATGCCATCTATTCAAATCTTAATTATTTCAGCGTAATTTCTTTCGCCGAGTTCAGGTCAGACAAGGATACCAATTGCTCCAGAATCGCTTTGTCAGCGCCTTTATCGACGGTCAGAACCATGATAGCGGATCCGCCGACAAGCTGGCGGCCTACTTGCATCGTCGCGATGTTCACATCATTCGTGCCCAGCAGCGTGCCAACGCGGCCGATAATGCCCGGTTTGTCGTTGTGCGAGATCAGAATCAGGTTGCCTTCCGGTGTAACGTCTACAGGGAACTTGTCGATCTGTACGATACGCGGACCGTAGCCAGTCAGCAAAGTGCCTGCTGCATTGCGTTCTTCTTTTTTCGTGCGAAGCGATACGGACACAAGGTTCGTAAAGTCTTTCGCAACATGCGATTTATTAACAGTGATGTTAACGTCACGTTCTTTCGCCAAATGCATGGAATTGACGACGTTGACATTCTCGGCGCCCAGATGATGCGACAGCACGCCTTTCACAATGTAACGGGTCAGCGGCTGCGTATCAACCTC
Source organism: Paenibacillus sp. NPDC058174 (assembly GCF_042883865.1). Classification (NCBI taxonomy): domain Bacteria; kingdom Bacillati; phylum Bacillota; class Bacilli; order Caryophanales; family Paenibacillaceae; genus Paenibacillus; species Paenibacillus sp. NPDC058174. The sequence goes on along the minus strand of NZ_JBHVUY010000001.1, from coordinate 1,428,207 downwards.
AGCAAGCTCACCGGAGTAGCCAACTGTAATTTCTTGAACAGCGCCATCCGTAATTTGAGCGACGAAGTTGCCCAGTTTCTCGCCTAATGCATAGTAAGGCTGAAGCTGGCTTGCAAGGTTCGCTGGGATCGGAGGCATGTTGACAGCGTTGCTGAACGGCTCGTCACGCAGAATGTGAAGCACTTGCTCCGATACGTCGATCGCTACATTTTCTTGAGCTTCAACGGTCGAAGCGCCAAGATGCGGAGTCACGATGATCTTCGGATGTGTCAGGAACGGGTGGTCAGCAGCCGGCGGTTCAACCTCGAATACGTCGAACGCAGCGCCAGCAACAATACCATTGTCAACCGCTTCAACAAGCGCAAGCTCGTCGATGATGCCGCCGCGTGCACAGTTGACGATACGCATGCCTGGTTTCATAACTTCAAATTGTTTTTTGCCGATCATATGGCGCGTTTCAGCCGTCAGTGGCGTGTGCACCGTCATAAAGTCAGCATTCCGTACGATTTCATCTACAGTTGCAAGCTTGATGCCAAGCTTCTCTGCGCGTTCTTCTGTCATGAACGGGTCATAGCCCATAATTTCCATACCAAACGCTTTAGCGCGAAGCGCAACCTCGCTGCCGATACGTCCCATGCCCAGTACGCCGAGCACTTTGTTGCGGAGCTCTACGCCGAGGAAGGATTTACGATCCCAAACGCCGCTTACCGTTTTGGCATAAGCTTGCGGGATATGGCGGGCAACGGCCATAATCATGGCGAAAGTATGCTCGCAAGTTGTAATCGTGTTGCCGTCAGGGGCATTGATAACGATGATGCCGTACTGTGTCGCGGCTCCCAAATCGATATTGTCGACGCCAACGCCAGCACGTCCAACAACTTTCAATTTTTTGCCGGCTTCCATGATGCGTGGCGTAACGCGCGTCTGGCTGCGAACGAGCAGGGCGTCATATTCACCAATAATGGCGACGAGCTCATCTTCGCTTAGACCGGGTTTTTTGTCGACAGTGACATCCGCTGCTTCAACAAGCTGTTGAATGCCTAAATCGCTGATCGGATCGGATACAAGAACTTTAAACATATGCAGATTGCCTCCTAAACGTTTTGCATGAATTCAAATTAATTTCATATGAAAGGCGAGAAAACAAAAAATCCCGTCTCTGCACGAAAATGTGAGAGCCGGACAAAAAGGTTCGCCTTAAATAACCGTCATAGTTCGACCTAAATCGTTATGGACAACCTTTTCTATTTTATAGCAATAGGGCGTTCAATTGCAATGCTCAACTTGCTCAAAAATGAAATTTTCGTTATGATTCAACCATTATACCTCCCTAAAATGAAAGGAAGTGACGAAATGAATGAATGGCAAGATATAAGCGCAGGCGAGCTGTTGAAGCTTATGGATGAAGGCAAGCTGCAGCAGGAGCAGGTAATCGATGTGCGCGAGCTTCATGAATGGGAATATTATCATTTGGAATCGTCGCTTCTCATTCCGATGAACACAATACCGCATCGCCTTGGCGAGCTGGATGATGACAAGCCTCTATATATCGTATGTGCACACGGTGTGCGAAGCGCTGCCGTATGCCGCTACTTGCAAGAACAAGGCTACGGCAGTCTCCATAATGTTGAGGGAGGAATGGCTGCCATAGCCTTGCTTCAGGGATTTCAGTATGATTAAGCTTTATTCGGCTTCAGCATAAAAGAAAGGCAGCTGCGGGAGCGTCTCTTTCTCATATTGCGCTGCTTTGCTGGCCGTAAAGTCGCCGCTGCGAACCGCTTTGGTATTGACCATAAGCTCTGCAATTGCCGAGATGGAGCGAACCTTCATCTCAGATTGCTGACCTGTTTGAATGAATTCGTCCACACGGCTGGTCAAGTCTTGCGGATAAAAGGCTGCCAGCTGATTTCTCTTCTGCAGATGATCGGCCATCAGCTTGTTTTTAACGATTAACGGAAGCTTCTTCCATTGATTGATCTCCATGATGTTCGGAGAAGTGAAATCACGAGGGATGTCCGGATTAACCGTAGCGCCCCATTTCAGCATTGCGTTAAAATAAGCTTGCTGGGCGTCGAGCGTGCTATTTACCGCCTTTTGGTAGGAAGTTTCTTTTTCGATAGCATCAATAAGCGGTTTGTTTTTTAATGTTTTCGCATGGACGGCTGCTTTGCCGGCAGCTTGCTCGAATTGTTCCAGGCTGCGAATCATGCTGGCTTGCGCTTGTCCAAGCAGCGGTGATTTTTGCATATCAAAGGAAGAAACTTCCTTGCTTTTCCGATTTGCGAGATCGCCCAGCCCTTTGAAAATAGCGACGGGTTCACTCAACTGGCCTTGCTGCAATTTGTTGATGGATTTGATCCATTCCGTTTGAAATTCACGGTAAGGCAAAAATACGGTATGATAGAATGATACAAGGTCTTGCTGTTGATAAGGAACCGCATTTTCATTGGACTGGCTTTTCAACTGTTTCATCTCATACTTGGTTTCGGCTTTGTCCGTTCCGATCTTCAATCCGAAGAAGAAGGCGCCGGCAGCGAAAGCGACCATAAATACGAAGCCAACGCTGAAAAACATAGCGGTTCTAGTTAATCTTTTCTCCATCACAAATCTCCTTCTATGTAATAAATGGATGCTGTCGTTTGTGCCCTACCAGTATAGGCGAAATGATCATAAAAGGAAATATGAACCTTCAAGACAGGCGGGAAGACATGAAAAAATTCGACATCCGTAAAATACGCGTGCGCAAGGTGAGCGTAGATGAGCTTGACGACCGTATGCTGCTCATCAATTTGTACATGACCCAGGCACTTACTCTTATTATCGGTTTGATCTGGGTATTATTTCAGCGTCAGAACATAATTCATTTATTTCATATTCCGCAAAACCTTCAATTTGTATGGTGGGGACTAGGTTTGGCAGGGGCTGTAGTCGCAGTTGACCTGTTAATCTCAAGATGGGTGCCTGAGGAAGCGGGCGATGACGGCGGCGTTAACGACCGGATCTTCCGATTGCGACCTGTCTGGCATATCGCCGTAATATCTTTTATAGTTGCTGTCTGTGAGGAAATGCTGTTTCGCGGAGCCATTCAGCATTCAATAGGGGCCTATTGGACTAGTATTGTGTTCGCAGCAATCCATGTCCGGTACCTAAAGCACTGGATACCAACGGGACTTGTCTTTTCGATCAGCTATGGGTTAGGCTGGATTTATACTATGACGGACACTTTATGGGCGCCAATTATTGCGCATTTTATGATCGATTTCATAATGGGGCTCATTATTCGTTTCAGGAGGGAGCAAGAATAGCAGTCATGAGCAGGGTAGAAAAATTCGGGAGGTCAAGGAGAAGACAACAGCATGAGAAGGCGGCAGCGCCGCCTCGCAACGACACCGTAACGAATGCCGAGGCGCAGCTGCCGCCTAGAAGAAAAAAATTCCCTTCCCAAGCTCCAAAGATTACGAAATGGTATTATAATGTATTGTTTCTTTTATTCGTGTCGCTTGTGGCCGGATTGTTCTGGTACGGCATCAAATATACGCAATAATCAGGATTGGGCCGGCAGCTCAATGGTTGCAGGATCGATGAAGCCGTAGCCTTTATCCTCCAGCTTCGTCAGCAGCCCGTCGAGCGCTTCCGCCGTCCATTTCAATTCATGCATTAATATATTTGCGCCGGGATGGAGCTGCTCCAGCACGTTGGCGATTACTTTATCGGGATCGCCAGGCGACTTTTGCTCCCAATCCAGCGAACCATTCGACCACGTCATGAACAACAGGCCGTGGTTTTTTGCTATCTCCTTCACTTTATCTCCTCCGGAGCCGTATGGGGGACGGAAGAATCGCGGCGGTTCGCCCGTGATGGCCTCTACATCCTTTTGCACGTCACCGATTTGCTGATCGATCTTCGCTTCGTCTTCCTTCTTCAGATCGATGTGATCCCAAGAGTGATTGCCGATCGTCTGTCCGCGCTCGTGAATAAGAGTCAGCAGTTCAGGATGTTCTTTCACCCGGTAGCCGTTCACGAAAAATACCGCTTTCGCATGATGCTTGTCGAGCGTATCGAGAAGGCTGGTCAACACTTCTTTGTTATGCGGGCCGTCATCAAAGCTGAGCAGTACAACTTTCTTATCCGTCGTTTCTTCGATTGGGACAAAACGGTAAACGTTGTTCATTTTGTAGAGTGTCTTAACTTCTGCTGCAGCAATCGTCTCGGTCGCCGTAGGAGATGGCAGCGGAGAAGCAGTCTCCTGCGCCGGGGTGGCCGTAATTGCCGGGGCGGTGTGCGCTGTGTTGTTGTCTTTGGATACTGTACTGCCGCATGAGGCGAGAAGAAAGGCCGCAGCGGCTGCGGCCGCGATGGCTCCAATTGATTTCACTGCTGCGTTCATAAGTAAGGGATCCCTCCGGTGCTTGTATACTCGATTCCATTGTAGCATATTCGAAATTCGCTGCCGTTAAGCAAGTTTCCTTTATTTTAGCAGGATGGCTTACAGCCTGAAGAGCCAAAATATCGGGGAAACGATATTTATAAGGAGGTTTGCTTAATGAGGCTAAGGGGTTTTATAGTCGGTGGCGCAATTGGCGCAGCTGCGGCGCTCTATATGGCACGCAAGCGCCCGGGTACGGCAGCATGGCTGTCGGCGACGATGTCGAACGGGCTAGCGAAGCTGGGACGGAAATCATTGTCGATGATGATGATGAATGACTGGAAGACGAAGGCGGTTGTATCCGCCCCAAAGCATACAGACGGTACCGCCGCAAAATCAGAAGGAAACTGGGAACGGATTGAAGCGATCATTAACAGCGACCCGAAACTGAAGGAGCAGGCGAATCAGGTTATGGCGGAATCGTCGTCCCGCATGCATTAATTAGGAACGGAAAAGATGGAATCGCTTGAACGGGCAACGATGCTGCACGTTTCAACCGATTCTTTTTTTGCCTAATTTAGGTGCAATCCATGGTTAGACATGATAAAGTAGTTACATAGCACGATTTGATCAATTTGATCACATCTTCTCAATAATTTCATACGCTGTTACAACAGATGCTGCAGAGGAGGATCCTGTCATGAAAATCGAGCGGCTTAGTCAGGACAAGATTCGGATTTTCCTGACGTTCGACGACCTGCTGGAACGTGGGATCCAGAAGGAAGACATGTGGCGCGAAATTCCAAAGGTACACGAGCTATTCAGCGAAATGATGGACCAAGCATACAGTGAACTTGGATTCGATGCCAGCGGCCCGTTAGCGGTCGAAGTATTTGCCTTGCCTGCCCAGGGAATGGTCGTCATTGTAACCCGTGGCAAAATGAACGGTCAATCCGACGAGCGGGCAACCGACGATGAAGACACGGAAGACGAGATATACGAAATGGAAGTGACGATGGAGCAAAGCGATATCGTAATGTATTCCTTCCGGGATTTTGAAGACGTCATCAGCGTTTGCAAGCAATTGCAGGCTGCCGGTCTGACGGAGGATGGACGCTTATATTCCTATAACGGGAAGTGGATATTGGCGCTGGAGCCAGCACTGATCGATTCTTCCCGCCATAACGCCGTAATCGCCTTGCTGGCGGAATACGGCGAAGCGACATCGGTTACTTACGCGATGCTCGAGGAGTATGGAAAGGTCATCATGCCGTCGGACGCTGTACGGGAAGTTTGCACTCATTTTTATAACTGAGAAGCACATGGAGAAGAGCATCGGAGGACCATATTTGTCCCCCCGGTGCTCTTCTTGCTTTAAAAAATTAAAATAATCGAATATGGTCGGGGCTGCTAGTTCATATTACATGTAGACAAAGGCGGTGAGCTTCATCATGGCGGATATACATGCACATGATATTTTGAAATCTACACAAGTAGTAATTGAACAAGCATTGCGCAAGCTTGGACATCAGGACTCAATGATTGAGCTGCTGAAGGAGCCAATGCGCGTCCTGACGGTACGCATTCCAGTAAGAATGGATGACGGGACCACGACCATATTTACGGGATACCGTTCCCAGCATAATGATGCTGTGGGGCCAACCAAAGGCGGTGTAAGATTTCATCCTGGCGTAACAGAGCTGGAGGTTAAGGCGCTTTCGATCTGGATGAGTCTCAAATGCGGCATTGCTGATCTGCCTTACGGCGGGGGCAAGGGCGGCGTTATTTGTGATCCGCGAAAAATGTCGTTCGGCGAGCTGGAGCGGGTAAGCCGCGGTTATGTTCGAGCTGTCAGCCAGATTGTCGGCCCCACCAAGGATATTCCTGCGCCTGATGTGATGACGAATTCACAAATTATGGCCTGGATGCTGGATGAATACAGCCGGATCCGTGAATTTGACTCGCCTGGCTTTATTACCGGCAAGCCGATCGTGCTTGGCGGATCAAAGGGGCGGGAGACTGCGACAGCTAGAGGCGTCGTAATTATGATTGAAGAGGCGCTTGCGCTCAAAGGGATCGAGATCAAGGGTGCGAGAATCGTCATTCAAGGCTTCGGCAATGCAGGCAGTTATTTAGCCAAATTTATGCATGAGGCCGGTGCGCGCGTAATTGGTATATCCGATGTGAACGGAGCGTTGTATAATGAAGAGGGACTGGATATCCCCTATCTGCTTGACCGCAGAGATTCATTCGGCAATGTTACGAATTTATTCCCGCAGACGATTACGAATGATCAGCTGCTGGAGCTGGATTGCGACGTGTTGGTGCCGGCTGCAATCGAGAATCAGATTACGGAAGCCAACGCTCCGAATATTCGCGCCTCTATTGTTGTCGAAGCAGCCAACGGCCCTACGACGCTTGAAGCGACGCAAATATTGACGGATCGGGGCATTCTGATCGTGCCTGACGTTCTGGCAAGCGCTGGAGGCGTCATCGTCTCTTACTTCGAATGGGTTCAGAACAATCAAGGCTACTATTGGGATGAGAACGAAGTGGATTCGAAGCTGCGGATCATGATGATCCGGGGCTTTAAGCAAGTATATGAGCTTCATCAAACGAGAAACGTCGATATGCGGCTTGCCGCTTATATGACGGGGGTTCGCAAAATGGCGGAGGCGGTTCGTTACCGCGGCTGGGTATAACCCGGCTTGCCGCCAGGCGTTAGGCGCGGCCCCGATGCTGGAGGTGATCGACGAAATGTTCTTGTTTTCCGTGTTAACGGCAGCGGTGGCGCCCGGCGTTTCGCTGCTCACCTATTTATATCTGAAGGACCGCTACGATTCCGAACCGATTCATATGGTCGTTCGAATGTTTCTGCTGGGCGTATTGATCGTAGTGCCCATCGTCGTTATTCAACGCGGACTGCAGCTCTGGTGGGGAGAATCACCTCTCGTGCTCGCTTTTGCCGAATCGGCAGGCGTAGAAGAGCTTGTGAAATGGTTCGTGCTGTATCATATTATTTATAATCATACCGAGTTCGACGAGCCCTACGACGGTATCGTCTATGCAGCCTCCATCTCGCTTGGCTTTGCGACGCTTGAGAATATTATGTATGCCGTATTCTCGCCTGCGACCTTCGGTACGCTGCTCATGCGTGCGCTGCTTCCGGTGTCCGGGCATGCGCTATTTGGCATCATGATGGGCTACTATGTAGGCAAGGCCAAATTTGCAATCAGCAAGCGCAAGCGCAATTTGTATTTGGCTATCTCGCTGCTGCTTCCGTTCGGACTCCATGGCACGTACGACTACATCATGATTACCCAGCAGCAGAACTGGATGTACTTCATTATTCCGTTCATGGCGGTGCTTTGGGTATGGGGATTGCGGAAAATGCAGCGCGCCAACGAAAGGTCGCCATTCCGGTTTCTATCCCGTGAGGACGAGATTAAATTGTAACCGATCCGTCCATACTGACTTCTAAAAGGCTACCCGCTTAGGAGGTAAGGATGGAAGCGAGAGTGAAAGTAACAATCAGGTGCAATGTATGCGGAGAGAAGTTCGTGCTGCGCGGCCGGCGCGATAAAGGCTCGATCGACACGGGCTTCAAGCAGTGTATTTGCAATAACACCAACGACCTCGATGTCGAAGAACACAGTATTTAGAACAGATGTATAAAGCTCCCTTGCTGAAACCAAACTAACGCTAGGTTTCGACAAGAAAGGAGCTTTTCTGTTATGTATAAACGACTCAGCGCTGTGCTGTTCCCCATCATGACCCTCTTATTGATTGGTGCCGCTTATTGGGGCTATCAGGAGCATCAAGAGAAGAATGCGATATTGCTCAAAGCCGAAAACCAATATCAGCGGGCCTTCCACAATCTAACCTATCACGTTCAGCAGCTGCATCAGCAGCTGGGCAACACGCTGGCCGTGAACTCAACCTCCCAAGGTTTTCACCGCAAAGGGCTTGTCAACGTATGGCGGCTCACAAGCGAAGCGCAAAACGAAATTAATCAATTGCCGCTGACGCTGCTTCCGTTTAATAAAGCGGAGGACTTTTTATCGAGAATTTCAAACTTTGCTTATAAAACCTCAGTACGCGATTTGACGAAGCAGCCTTTGTCCAAGGATGAATTCAACACGCTTAAGACGCTTTACGCCAAGTCGGAGGAAATATCGAATGATCTGCAGGGGGTTCAGGAGCAAGTGCTGGGCACGAAGCTGCGCTGGATGGACGTTGAGACGGCCCTCGCTGCACAAAACTTGAAAGGCAATAATGGCATTATCGACGGCTTCAAGACGGTTGACAAAAAAGTCAGCGAATATCCTGAGATCAACTGGGGGCCTTCCGTCAGCAGCATGTATCAGAGCCGTACGGTTAAAATGCTGGGCGGCAAGCTCGTTACCGCCGATGATATCAAGAAGCATGTAGCCGAATTTGTCGGCAAAAACGCCGGCGAGATTAAAGTAATAGAGAACGGCAAAGGAACGGAGTTCGCATCCTACAGCGCAACGGTGACAGAGCCGAAGAACGGCAAAAAGCTGCAGATGGACTATACGCAAAAGGGCGGCCAGCTGATCTGGTTTATGGATTCCCGGGACATCGGGGAGCAGCGGCTGGACACGGCGAAAGCTAAGGAAGCAGCTGATAAGTTTTTGAATGATCATGGCTTTAAAGGGATGCAGGCGGTCACCTATGATGCCTTCAACAATGCCGGCACATTAACTTACGTCGCCAGCCAGAACGGTGTGCTTATTTATCCCGAGAAGCTGACGGTGAAGATTGCGCTCGATAACGGCGAAACGGTTGGCCTCCAAGCTAATGATTACGTCTATGAGCATCATGAACGCAACATCAAGGCTCCGAAAATTACGCAGGCTGATGGGCGCAAAGCGCTTAATCCGGAAATGAAAGTGTCCAAGGAGCAGAAAGCGATAATTCTGAATGACCTGGGTCAAGAAGTGCTCTGCTATGAATATACGGGTAAAATAAACGGAAGCATCTACCGCATCTATATTAATGCGGATACCGGTATGGAAGAATCGATCGAGGAAATGTCTCCGCAAGATCGAACAGCTGCTGCATCTAAATAATGATATGGCTCCCCTCAAATTGAGTGTGATATAATGACACCATTATGGGAGGGGAGCCAATTGTTGCCTAGAGTAAACCAAATGTTGTTTTTCGAGATCGCTTCCTCGGATGAAGCGGAAGCAGCCGTCGAGTACAAGGCGAGAATCGCCGACGAGCTTGAAGACGGGCTGTTGATCGAGACTCCGTTGAACGAAAGTACGGGCCGTATGAAGAGACTTTATCTGGGGGACGAGCTTTCCGTTCATTTTGTGACGGAGGACGGCATTAAGAACTACTTTGATTCGCATGTCATCGGTTTTCGCGAGGATACGATTAAGCTGATCAAGATCCGCAAGCCCGATCCGGACCGAATCACGAAGGTACAGCGCCGCCATTTTCTGCGCGTGCCTGCCGAGCTGGAAATTGCAGTTACCGCTATGGGGCAGATTCGTTTCGTGACCCATACTGACGACGTCGGGGGCGGCGGCATCTCATTTCTGTGCGACGGCAAGTGGGCGATCACCCGCGAGATGGAACTGGATTGCTGGCTGCTCGTCCCTTACAAGAACGGATCGCTGGAGCATGCTTCATTCAAGGCGGAGGTTGTTCGCGTCGTCGAGCATACGTCAGGCCGGAAGCAGGTTATGATTAAATTTGTGAGCATCAGTGATTCGGAACGGCAAAAAATCATTCGTTACTGCTTTGAAAGGCAGCTGGATTTTCGTAACCGGTAATGAATAATCTGTCCGCAGCATAGGCATGCTAACTTGATAAGGGAAATAAAGGAAGTGTGCCGGATGCCAGACAGAAGCCATAGAACAAAGGATAAGATAAGTCGCGGAAAGAAGCGGGGGTTCCGCTACTTCCGCGACTTGTCGGACGCTGTCAGCAGCAGGCTTGCCAAGCTGGCGATCCTGCTGCTGATTGCTGTCGTTTTAACGCAAATCGCGCTGCAAAACGACACAATAAGACGGTGGATAACCGATATAGAGCGTTTGGAAGGGACGGCTCCGGAGTGATGGAAGCCTTTCGTTCTTTTGCATCTATGTCCATAGTGTGGTATAATTTTCACGTTCGCAGGCAAAGCCTGCTTTTTTCTTGAGAGGTTTGAGTCGCAATTGCTTCAAGCATCGGCCAGCCGTCTCTATTAAGGGGGTTGACTGTTCGTGATGCAGCAAGACGGTGACAGCGACCGGATTAACATTGCTATCGACGGCCCTGCAGGCGCAGGGAAAAGTACGGTTGCACGCAAGGTTGCCGAACAGCTAGGGTACATTTATATCGATACCGGGGCGATGTATCGGGCCGTAACGCTTAGTGCGCTTAAGGCTTCCATCGAGCCGCAAGATAGCAAGGCATTGGCAGCGCTGGCAACATCGCTGGACATTGAATTGCTTCCCGGTGACAAAGGGCAGACCGTATTGCTGAACGGTGAGGACGTAACGGATTCCATCCGCTCCCGTGAAGTAACGCTTATCGTCTCCTTAATCGCAGCAAATGAAACCGTAAGAGAAGTGTTGGGCGCCATGCAGCGCAAGCTTGCTGTCAGGAAAGGCGTCGTTATGGACGGACGGGACATCGGCTCGCATGTATTGCCGAACGCGGAGCTGAAAGTTTTTCTGACCGCAACCGTAGAAGAACGCGCATCTCGCCGATTCAAGGAAATTTCGGGCAAACAGGACGTAACGCTGGAGCAGCTGGCTCAGGAAATTGCTGACCGCGACCGGCTGGACGAGCAGAGAGAAATCGCTCCGCTCATTTGCGCACCGGATGCGCTCGTCATGGACAGTACCGCGATGACGATTGATGAAGTCGTCGGGGCAATTGTCAAATTAAGCCGAACCAAATTGGCGGAGGCGAAGTAAACTATGTTATACCGCATTTGCAGATTCCTTCTCCTCGTCATCTACAATGTAATCTTCCGGCTAGAGGCGGTAGGCAAGGAGAACATACCGGCGGAAGGCCCGGTTGTGCTTGCCTCGAACCATCTGAGCAATTTTGATCCTCCAACCGTAGGTATTAAGTTGAAGCGGAAGGTTCATTATATGGCGAAGCAAGAGCTCTTCGACGTTCCGGTATTCGGTCCGTTGATCCGGGAGCTTGGCGCATTTCCCGTGAAGCGGGGCGGCGTCAGCAAGGAAGCGATTCGTTCTGCCATCGGACTTCTTCAGCAAGGCGAAGTGATGGGCATTTTTCCCGAAGGAACGAGAAACAGCGCGGAAGGCGCAGCAGCCAAGAAAGGCGCTGCTATGATTACGATGCGCAGCGGAGCGACAGTTGTTCCAGTAGCGATTATCGGAAGCTACAAGCCTTTTCGCAAAATGAAAATCATTTACGGCAAGCCGGTAGATCTTACTGCATTTATTGATGATTCATCACCGGATATGCTTGAGCGCGTGACGGAGGCCATTATGGTCCGCATCCGCCAAATGATTAAAGAAAATCAATAATTCCCGTCAGGGAACCGGCGAAAGCCATTTGCGATGTTTTAAATGCTGTACGCCGTCAGGGACGGCTGCAGGTTTAAATAAAGTTGGGGTATGAATTGAGGAGGTTATTTCAAATGTCAGAAGAAATCAATGTTCAGGACTCCGTAGCTCAAGAAAATCAAGAGGCTATGGACAATTTTGTGTCTTTGAAAAAAGGCGATACCGTTAAAGGCACGATCGTCAAAATCGAAGATAACCAAGCTTATGTAAGCCTTGGATATAAATATGACGGTATCATTCCGATTCGCGAGCTTTCCGCAGTTCAGCTTGAAAATGCATCCGATGCGGTTCAAATCGGTCAAGAGGTTGAGCTGAAAGTGGTAAGCATCGACGACGAGAAAGAAAAACTCGTTCTGTCGAAGCGCCAAATCGACGGAGACCGCGCTTGGGACGTGCTGCAAAGCCGTTTCGAAAGCGGAGAAGTATTCGAAGTTGCAGTAGCTGACGTTGTTAAAGGCGGCCTTGTCGCTGACGTTGGCGTACGCGGTTTCATCCCTGCTTCCATGGTTGAGCGTCATTTCGTTGAAGATTTCAGCGATTACAAAGGCCGTACGCTCCGCGTGAAAGTGAAAGAAATCGATCGCGAGAACAACAAAGTGATCCTGTCCCAGAAAGAAGTTCTGGACGCTGAGTTCGAGCAAAGCAAACAACAAGTTATGAGTTCCCTGCAAGTGGGCCAACAACTCGAAGGCACTGTACAACGCCTGACGCCATTCGGCGCATTCGTTGATATCGGCGGCATCGACGGTCTGGTACACGTATCGGAGCTTTCGTGGCAGCATGTCGCTCATCCGAAGGATGTTGTATCCGAAGGTCAAGCGGTAACGGTTAAAGTGCTGAAAGTTGATCCGGCTGCGGGCAAAATCAGCCTGAGCTTGAAAGCTGCTCAACCTGGTCCTTGGGAGTCGGCTAACGGCCAATTCGCAATCGGCGATATCGTTACAGGTACTGTACGCCGTATCGTAACGTTCGGCGCATTTGTTGAAATCGCTCCTGGCGTGGAAGGCCTTGTGCACATTTCCCAAATCGCACACCGCCACATTGCAACGCCTTACGATGTTCTGAAAGAAGGGCAAGAAGTACAAGCGAAAGTATTGGACTTCAACCCTGCTGAAAAACGCGTAAGCCTGAGCATCAAAGAAACAGAAGAAGCTCCAGAGCAACCGGCTGAGCAAGCGCCACGTTCGAGCAAACCGCAACGCGAGCGTTCGCCTAAGCAAGAGGATCTGGGCAACAACCCGAATGTTAGCTTGAGCAACCAAAGCATGAGCTACTCCTTGGCTGAGCGTTTCGGCGACAAGCTGAGCAAATTGAAATAATATCAGGATCTAAGATATATGGCAAACAGGCTGTACCCGTGTACCGGGTACAGCCTGTTTTTTTTACAACATTTGCATATAGTCCGGCATAGCCGTTCCCGCTTGGGTGCATAATAGGTCGATGAGAGTGAGAGGTGAGGACTTGTGAATCCAGGATATATATCGTTATGGATTGTCATGATCTTATTCATATTAATGGCAACAGGCTGGTCGGAATGGGTAGGTGCAGCAAGCTTTAACAAGCGGATATTAGCAATAATCGCAGCGGGCTGCATCATATTGCAGCCTCTACAGCATACGACAGCAATCGGGAATGTCAGCGTCGTATGGCATGCCAGTGCGATCTTGCTTATGCTTGCGGCCCTATCTGCCGTTCATGGACAAAGCTTGGCCGAATCGAAATGGTATTTGCTTCTATGCGCCTTGTTGACAGGCGTTATTTGGGGTTGCCTGCAAAAGATGTATTTGGCTGATCCTGTATTTTATTGGCTTGATCCGAGATGGGATGCCCCCTTGCTTGGCGGATTATTGGCCGCTGCATTTTCCTCCAAGGCTAAACATCAATTTGCAGTACTCGTGTTTTCCGCTGTCTTTGCAGAAATAAATTTCGCAGTGCTGAGCGGAGGAAGGTATATCGGAGGAGTTGGCGAATTAGCATGGTGGGACGGCTTATGGATTGCATTCGGCGCAGCAAGAGTTTTAAGCTTATCTTTCGGCATTTTACGATCGGTTATGGAAAATTTAGCTGTTTTCTTCATGAAAAACAAGCGAAGCAGCCCGGAATAAAGATGAAAAGTTAGCCAAGTACGTCGTTTTTTGCTATGATGTTAAACGTGAGTATTTCTGAAGGAGTGAACATCAACTATGGCAAGACCCGTTATCGCCATCGTCGGGCGTCCGAATGTGGGCAAATCAACCATATTCAACCGTATAGTCGGCGACCGGCTCGCAATTGTAGAGGATAAACCGGGGGTTACCCGCGATCGATTGTATAGCGCCGGTGAATGGAACGGCGTCGCTTTCAGCATTGTAGATACCGGTGGTATCGAAATCGACGGCGAAGATGAAATTATGAAATCAGTCCGCATGCAAGCGGAGCTGGCTATTGAAGAGGCGGACGTCATTATTTTCATGGTGGATGCCAAAGCAGGCCTGACGCATTCGGATGATGAGGTTGCGCAAATGCTTTTCCGTTCCCGCAAGCCTATCGTGCTGGCGGTTAATAAAGTAGATAATCAGGACCGGATGGATGAGATTTATGAGTTCTACGGTCTCGGATTTGGACAACCGATTGCTATTTCCGGCGCTCATGGTATCGGAATTGGCGATTTGCTTGATGCCGCGGTTGAGAAGCTGCCAATTCTTGAGGATGACGGCTATGATGACGATGTGATCCGTGTTGCGCTGATCGGTCGTCCAAACGTAGGCAAGTCCTCGCTCGTCAACGCTTTGCTTGGTGAAGAGCGCGTTATTGTAAGCAACGTGGCCGGTACAACCCGCGATGCGATCGATACGCCGTTCGAGCGTGACGGCCAGCGTTATGTTCTGATCGACACTGCCGGCATGCGCAAACGCGGCAAAGTGTATGAAACCACGGAAAAGTACAGCGTGATGCGTGCGATGAAAGCAATTGAACGAGCGGATGTCGTGCTTGTGCTTATTAACGGAGAAGAAGGCATCATCGAGCAGGACAAGCATATTGCCGGTTATGCGCATGAAGCGGGGAAAGCTTCGATCTTTGTCGTCAACAAATGGGATGTCGTCGACAAAGACGATAAGACGATGAACGCTTTTACGCAAAACATTCGTGATCATTTCCTGTTCATGACCTATGCACCGGTCGTATTCCTGTCGGCGCTTACGAAGTCGCGTCTTCATAAGCTGCTTCCGGTTGTTAATCATGTATCGCAGCAGCATGCGATGCGCATTCAGACGCATTTGCTGAACGATGTCGTTGCTGACGCGGTTGCCTACAATCCGCCGCCTACCGATAAGGGAAGACGTCTGAAAATCAATTATGTAACGCAAGTGGCGACGAAGCCACCGACGATCGTTATTTTTGTCAACGATCCGGATATGATGCATTTCTCATATGAGCGCTACTTGGAAAATAAAATCCGTGCGGCTTTTGACTTTGAAGGCACGCCGGTTCGTCTGTTTACACGGAGGAAGTCTGACGAGGATTAGGGGAGAATGATTTTGCTGAACGCTATTATTGCGGTTGTCGCTAGTTATTTATTAGGTTCGATTTCATTCAGTATCGTAATTGCAAGACTGGTTAAGGGGATCGATATCCGGGAGCATGGGAGCGGCAACGCCGGAGCGACGAATACGATCCGGGTTCTGGGCAAAGGGCCTGGACTGCTCGTATTCTTTCTGGATATCGCCAAGGGTATCGCAGCGGTCGTAATAGGGTGGCTGCTGGGTCCTGATGATTTGGGCGACTGGACAGCAGTACTTAGCGGTCTTGCTGCCATTGTCGGCCATAACTGGCCGGTATGGTTCCGCTTCAAAGGCGGGAAGGGCATTGCAACTACGGTCGGTGTCATGGCGACTTTGGCCTTTGTACCTGCGCTTATCGCCGGAGTTATTGCGATCGCATCGATTGCCATCACGCGTTACGTAAGCTTGGGATCGCTGCTGTTTGCGGCTTTTGTACCGTTATTGATCGGCCTCATTCATTATTCATTGCCTTTATTGCTGGTCAGCTTATTGCTTTGCGTATTTGCCTTCGTCCGCCACCGGACCAATATCGTCAAGCTTGTGCAAGGAACGGAGAACAAGCTTGGCGCCAAAAAAGGAGCCTGACAAGATGACGGAAACTAAAGCGCAGGCGGGACGCCGCGCGGCTGTGTTCGTTGCCGGGAGCTGGGGCACGGCTCTGGCTTCCGTCTTGGCGCAAAACGGATTTGACGTGCTGCTGTGGACACGTAATGCTGAACAGGCGGAGCAAATAAACACAGTGCATGAGAATTCGAAGTATTTGCCTGGCGTGGAGCTTCCTCAGTCGCTGCGGGCGACGACGGAAATGAAAGAAGCGCTGCAGGATGCCGAGCTGGCTCTGTTTGTTGCGCCTTCCGCTGCGATGCGCGAAGTAGCAAAGCAGGCGGCGCCTTTTATGAAGGAATCGACATTGTGCATTCATGCGACGAAAGGCTTTGAGACCGGCACGCTGAAAAGAATGACCACGGTGCTGGCCGAGGAGCTTGGCCGTTCGCCGGATCAGATTGCCGTATTGTCCGGTCCAAGTCATGCTGAGGAAGTCATCCGTAAGCAGCCTACGACGGTTGTCGTCGCATCTGCTGATCAGGAAGCGGCTGAACAGGCTCAAGACGCGTTTATGAACGGATACTTCCGGGTTTACACGAATCCGGACGTTGCCGGTGTAGAGGTCGCAGGCGCAATCAAGAACATTATTGCGCTTGGCGCCGGTCTGTCCGACGGCTTGGGCTTTGGAGACAACGCCAAGGCTGCGCTTATTACTCGGGGGCTGGCCGAGATCAGCCGGCTTGGCACAGCGATGGGCGCTAATCCGCTCACATTCGCGGGTCTGGCTGGCGTTGGCGATCTAGTCGTTACTTGTACAAGCAAGCACAGCCGCAACTGGCGTGCCGGGTCGATGCTTGCAGACGGCTCACCGCTTGATGAAGTGCTGGAGCGTATGGGAATGGTTGTAGAGGGCGTGAAGACGACCCGCGCCGCCTATGAGCTTGCCAGCCGCTATGAGGTAGAAATGCCGATTACCGCGCAGCTTTATCAGGTACTGTTCGCGGGCAGTTCACCGCGCACGGCCGTCGAGAATTTGATGGGCAGACTGAAGACGCATGAGATTGAACAGATCGAATAGTCCCGTTCAGGCGGTATGACCGCCTACACCAATCCCAGACCCCTCTCATATGATGGTTTTAGGCAATGCTTACGAGTTAGGTATGCTGAAGCGATCGCTGCGGGAGGGGAGAAGCATGGAAAAGAAAAGTCTTTCCAAAGATGTGCTGGGGGCAATCAACAAAAAAACGGGCAAAAACATTACCGAAAACTCTGTGAAGAAGCTGGCCAGTACTGTAACCAACACAACGATGCAGAACGAAGCGGAGCTGCGCAAGCTTATTAAGCAGGTTTCGGAGATGGCCAAAGTTCCCGTGTCGGATTCGACAATGAATGATATTGTCAAAGCCGTAAAGGCGAGCGGGATGAATATGAACAATATCGAATCGTTAATGAAAATGATGATTAAACGATAACGTATGATCGGATACGGCGCTCCGGACGAAATTTGTATTTCATCCGGGGCGCCATTTTCCGTTTTTGTCCTTTTTTGCTGTCGATGCTATAATGAAGGCTGCAAGATTTATTATTTTGTAGATTAGGAGAAGATAGACACATGGATCCAATGTCGAAAATGTGGGTTTCTTTTATCGGTATCGGACTGATGGCTATTGCCGCAGTCATCATTACATTCGCCCGTTTGAAGACCAAGGGCGTCGTGAAATTTATTTTATCGCTGATTGCGTTCTTATTGCTCGTATTCGGCTTTATTTACGGTCTTTTTTCCATCATATAAGCAGCAAGAAGAATGCCATACATAAGCAGTAGAAAGGATTATTGAAATGATCGAGCTGAAGGGAAGAACAAAGACGGCTGTCGCGGAACCGGAAGTCGGCGAGACGCTGCTTCGTTTGGCGCTCAAGTATAAGGTCGACTGGTCCTCTTCCTGCACGCGGGGCACCTGCGCTCGCTGCCGCTGCATGGTTACGGAAGGTTCGGAAGCGCTCGAGGGCATCACGGACGCCGAATGGGACCGTCTGGAGCCGGAAGAGTTCGAGGAAGGCTATAGACTGGCATGTCAGGCTGTCATTAAAGACAGCAGCGTTGTCATCAAAGCATACAACAAACCTTATTTCTAAAAGGAAGTGCCAAATATGAGCGTTAGAGGTCGACTCGAAAGCGCACTCGCTTCTGTCGCACAATTGGGCAGCGGGATCGATTGGGTTGTCGGAGGCAGCACGGGATTAATGCTGCGGGGTCTGCCGCTGGCCAGCGAGCCTAATGATCTGGATCTATATATCGATGAGGCCGATTTCGATCGTCTTTACAACCTGCTGCGCCCCTATGCGATCGACAAGCCAGTGCTGAGCGAGACCGATATATACCGGTCGACGTTATGCCATTTTGAGCTGGAGGGGGTGTCCGTTGAGCTGGTAGGCGGATTTATCGTGAGCGCACATGGATGTCGTTATGAGACCAAGGTCGCGGAATTGTTGAAACCGCTAGCAGAGCGGGTCATCGTGGACGGCAACTATTTCGTTCACACTGTACCTCTCGCTCACGAGCTATGGTTTAATGTGCTGCGGAATCGTCCTGACCGTTATCAGCTCATTATGGACGCTTTCGTACAAGATGAAGCGAAGCATGGAGAAGCGTTGAAGCAGCTGGAGTCTCATCATACATTTACGCCGGAGATGGTTCGGAAGGTGCATCAGATGATTGCGGAGAAGCGGACTGGTGTGCTGCGATGAATGGTGAGGTCCGGTTTTTGCCATCCGGCAAAACAGTCAAAGTAAGACGGGGAACGACGCTGCTGGATGCAGCGAGGCAAGCAGGATTGACTATTCGTACGCGATGCGGCGGCAAAGCGGCTTGTTTCATGTGTAAAATGAGCGTGCTGCCTGGCAGCGAGCTGCTGCCGATTGCAGACAATGAACGGCATAAGCTGGCCGGGCTGGAAGGCGAACATATCCGCTTGTCCTGCCAAGCCAGGGTCGCCGGAAAAGTGACCGCAGAAATTCCGCCTGATCCGCTCCGCTCCGCCGTAGAGAAATTGCTGGCCAAGCAAGCGGAAGAGCTGGACGACAAGCTGTGGTAAGTTTGATCGGCGGTTGCCAATTCTGAAATTAGGAGGACAACGGAAATGATGAATCATGCAATGCGGCGCGGCATCCGTTCCGCGCTGCTCGTTATGGCTGCTGTGACCCTGGTGGTGCTTAGCGGCTGTATGTATCCTAAGAAACAGTTGAAAGAAAACCTGATTCCGCCAAAGGAAGCAGTCCGCAATGTTCAGGCGGCAATCGAGCAATATCAGTCCGAGACGGGAGTGCTGCCGATCAAGAACAGCACATCGGATACTCCCGTGTATGAAAAGTTTCAGATCGATTTCCATATGCTTCAAACGCAAGGCTACATAAGCGACATTCCATCAGCAGCTTTCGAAAAGGGCGGCAATTATTATTTTCTGATTATTAATGAAGATACGGAGCCTGCCGTTAAATTGATGAATCTGGTCAATTTCCAGCAGCTCGTCGATATTCAGACAGCGGTGCGCACGTATTCAAGCAGCCATAACGGTGAAGTGCCAAAAGGCGGGGCAGCTTATCCGGGTTTTCACTATATCGATTTTGATGCGCTGAAGCGGAAAGCGCCTGCTCTGCGCAGCGAGTTTTCCGGCCAGTCGCTTGCCTTGATGACGGACGAGAAGGGCAATGTGTACGCTGATTACGGCCCAGATCTCATGCAAGCTGTACAGAAAAGCGGCAGCGTGCCCGCTGAAGGAGCAGATGCACGAGAGGTGCTCGTAGCCTCCGATCTGTTCGTGCCGGTCAAATCGCCTGTCTACCATTGGAAGGACGGCGAGCCGCTGGCAATCGCTCCATAGCCTATTAAAGCAAAAATCCTCATTGACCCCTGCGAAGGGCGTTAATGAGGATTTTTTGGTATAGAAAACCTTCCGCCCTCATATAACTCAGTCTTGGAAGGGCAAGAGGTGTGACCCGATTAAAAAGATTTCTAGAAAGGAATCGGCATAATCGGAGAGTATGGACAATATGCTATTACTAGTCCAAAAAGCTGTACGAGTTGCGTCGCTGGCCTGCCCTCTTGTCCGGTGGAAGGCGGCGAACCGGAAAATCAATTGGGAGGGGATATTCAGTGGAGAAAGTGGACATTTTCAAGGACATTGCCGAACGTACCGGCGGGGATATTTACCTCGGGGTAGTAGGGGCAGTCCGAACGGGCAAATCAACGTTTATCAAACGGTTTATGGAGACGGTTGTGCTTCCTAACATTGCTAGTGAAGCCGAGCGTGTTCGTGCCGTTGACGAACTTCCTCAAAGCGCCGCAGGTAAAACGATCATGACAACCGAGCCTAAATTTGTGCCGAATCAGGCAGTTCAACTACGTGTCAGCGAAGGCCTTGAAGTCAATGTAAGGCTGGTTGATTGTGTAGGCTACGCAGTCGAGGGCGCCAAAGGCTATGAGGACGAGAACGGTCCTCGCATGATTACGACACCTTGGTTCGATGAGCCGATCCCGTTCCAGGAAGCAGCCGAGATCGGCACTCGCAAAGTGATACAAGAGCATTCGACGCTTGGCGTCGTCGTGACGACCGATGGTACGATCGCAGAAATTCCGCGCAGCTCCTATGTGGAAGCGGAAGAACGGGTTATCAGCGAGCTGAAGGAAGTCGGCAAGCCATTCGTGCTGATCATCAACTCGACGAGACCGCGAAGCGAGGAAGCGCTCAACCTGCGCGGCGAGCTTCAGGCCAAGTACGATATACCGGTTATTACGCTCAGCGTAGCTACGATGGGAGAAGAGGAAGTAGTCTCCGTGCTTCGCGAAGTGCTCTACGAGTTCCCGGTACATGAAGTGAATGTGAACCTGCCAAGCTGGGTTATGGTTCTGAATGAGCAGCACTGGCTGCGCAGCAATTATGAAAATTCCGTTCGCGATACGGTCAAGGACATTCGCCGTTTACGGGATGTTGACCGCGTCGTCTCGCAGTTCATGGACTACGACTTTATCGCAAGAGCCGGCCTCAGCGGCATGAACATGGGGCAAGGCGTTGCGGAGATCGATCTGTACGCACCGGACGAATTGTACGATCGCATCTTAATGGAAGTCGTTGGCGTCGAGATTCGCGGCAAAGACCACTTGCTGCAGTTAATGCAGGAGTTCTCGCATGCCAAGCGGGAATACGACCGTTTCGCTGAAGCGCTAGAGATGGTGAAGGCTACAGGCTACGGCATCGCTGCTCCTACATTAGCGGAGATGGCGCTCGACGAGCCGGAGCTGATTCGTCAAGGCTCACGCTTTGGTGTAAGGCTGAAGGCGACTGCCCCTTCGATTCATATGATCAGGGTCGATGTTGAGTCCGAGTTTGCACCGATTATCGGTTCAGAGAAGCAGACGGAAGAGCTGGTGCGTTACCTGATGCAAGACTTCGAAGCCGATCCGATTAAAATTTGGGAATCTGACATCTTTGGCCGTTCGCTGCACTCGCTGGTCCGGGAAGGCATCCAGGGCAAAATCGCAATGATGCCGGACAACGCGCGCTACAAATTGCAGGAAACGCTCGGCAGAATTATTAATGAAGGCTCCGGCGGCCTCATTGCAATCATCTTGTAATTCATTCAATAAGGGCTGTCTCTGAGATCTTACAAGATCGATGGGGCGGCCTTTTTGTTGAGGTTGCGGACACATAATAAACGTCTGCAAGGAGGCTGTTTTTTAAAAAATGAGTTGTGTATCGGCTCACATCGGTTTTATAATGACATATGTCACTTTGATTCGCTATTATTCGACATCATTTTCTTATATCCCGAAATTCCGATTGACATAGTAGGAGAAAATGATATGATAGCAAAAGAATAGCAATTTATTACTAGGTAAATAGTAGGGGAGAGAGAAAGAAATGAAGAAACAGAGTAAGGTTTATTTAACAGTTCTGCTTGCAGCTATGCTATTGGTATTGGCAGCTTGCGGCGCGAAACAATCAAATGAAGGAACTAACGCTCCAGCGGCGACAGAGCCTGCGGCTACGGAGCCGGCAGCGAACAATAATGATATTTCTTCACTCAAAGGCAAAAAAGTTGCACTCGTTATGCAATTCAATACAGGAACATTCTCTTCGCAATACGTGGAAGGCGTAAAGGAACAAGTTGAGAAATTCGGCGGCAAAGTAACGGTATTTGCTTCGGATAATGATCTGGGCAAAATGGCTTCCAACCTGGATGCAGCGATCAACCAAGGCTTTGACGGCATTCTGATTGACCATGGACAAGCATCTGCACTGGAAGCAGGCGTTAAAAATGCGGTTGCCAAAGGCATCTCGGTCGTTGTATTCGATGCTGACGTGAAGGTCGAAGGCGTACCTGTCCTACAGCAGGATGATAAGAAAATGGCGGAGCTTACGCTGGAGCAGCTTGCTAAAGATGCTGGCGGCAAAGGCAAGATTGTAAAGGTTTGGGTTGCAGGCTTTGCACCAATGGAACGCCGCCAAGTGGCATACAAAGAGTTCCAAAGCAAGTATCCGGAAATTACAGAAATCGCAGCGTTTGGCAATGCCAACAATCCTGCCATCGATACACAAGCTCAAATGGAAGCCATTCTGAAGCAGAATCCGAACAAAGGCGACATTACTGCGGTATGGGCTGCATGGGATGAATTTGCAAAAGGCGCAGCACGCGCTATTCAACAAGCAGGAAGAACTGAAATTAAAGTATACGGCATCGATATGAGTGACGAGGATCTGCAAATGATTCAAGATCCGGCTAGCCCATGGGTAGCTTCGGCAGCGGTAGATCCGAAAGATATCGGCCGCATCCAAGTGCGTGCGCTGTACAAAGAATTTAAAGGCGAAGAAAATGAGCCGGTTATCGTACTGAATCCGGTCTACGTACAACGTGACGCTTTGCCAACTGAGAAAGTAAACACGACGCAGCTTGCACAGTATATCGAAGGCTGGGGCAGCAGCGAGCAAGGCTATGAAGAATGGATGAAAGAGCTGGAAGGCGCGAAGTAAACCCGTTAACGGGACGTTGGAGAGGTGCGGTTGACCAAATGAGTACAAAGCAATTGCAAATGAAGGGGATCCGGAAAGCATTTTCCGGCGTCCCCGCCCTCCGCGGCGTTGATTTTACAGTACAAGGCGGCGAGGTGCACGCACTGCTTGGAGCTAACGGAGCGGGCAAGAGCACGTTGATGAAAATATTGTCTGGAGCTTATACGCAAGATGAAGGAGCCATTGTAGTTGATGGTTCGCAAGTTCATATCGCTTCGCCTGGGGATGCCAAAAAAATGGGCATCCATTGTGTTTATCAGGAGGTAGATACCGCTCTTGTTGCGGAGCTTAGCGTAGCGGAAAACGTTATGCTGGATCGCATCTCAGCGAAAGGCAGCCGGTTGTGGCTCAACTGGGGTAAGCTGGAGAGGGAAGCGGAAGCGACGCTAGCAAGACTTGGAGCTTCTATTCCTGTACGCAAGAAGGCGGGCGAGCTGAGTCTCGCTGAAAAACAGCTGGTGCTTATAGCCCGGTTATTGACGGAGCAAGCGAAATACGTTATTTTCGATGAGCCGACCGCCCCTTTGAGTCTGGATGAAGCGGAGCGGTTGTTTCGCGTCATCGAGCAATTGAAAGAGGAAGGCATCGGTATCGTTTTCATCTCCCACCGTCTGCCGGAAGTGTTCCGGATTTGCGATGGGATTACGGTAATGCGGGACGGTGAACGGGTATTCACAGAGCCGACTGCCGGTACAAATGTGGATGAAGTCGTACATGCGATGCTGGGCCGCGTGTTTGAGGAAGAGTACCCGAAATCGGACGTCCTGATCGGTGACATCTTGCTTCAGGTGGATGGGCTTGTCAGGGGCAGAAGCGTTCGCAATGTTAGCTTCGAGGCGCGAAGCGGAGAAATCGTAGCCATTGTTGGATTAGTTGGCGCCGGGAAAACAGAGCTGTCGCGTCTGCTGTTTGGCGCTGACCGGGCGGATGCCGGAACAGTGAAGGTATCGGGCCGTCAAGTTCGAACTACGGAGCCAGCGGATGCGATTAGAGGCGGTATTGCATTAGTGCCTGAAGAACGAAGAACGCAAGGCATCTTGGTAGGCGATACCGTTCAGCATAATTTAAGCTTGCCTCTGCTCAACGCCTTTTCCCGATTCGGCTTTATGTCAGGGAAGAAGGAGAGCAATAACGCGCATGCCGTTATCGGCAAGCTGGGCATTAAAACCTCTTCGCCTCAGCAGCAGACTGCTTTCCTTAGCGGGGGCAACCAGCAAAAGGTTTCTATTGGCAAATGGCTGCCGACGGAAGCATCTGTCTACCTGTTCGACGAGCCTACTAAAGGCGTTGATATCGGGGCGAAAAGTGATATATTCCGCATCATCGGCCAATTGGCGGAGCAAGGTAAAGCAATCGTCTACTTAACATGCGAATTTACCGAAGCAATCGGTATAGCCGACCGGATATTGGTTATGTGCGACGGGGCGCTGGTGAAACAATTTATGCGCGGCGAAGCGACGCAACAGCAGCTGCTGCTGCATGCCAGCGGCGGCAAGGGGGAGCAAGCATAATGGATAAGGCTTTGCATTTTATTTTCAAATACGGGTCGCTGATCGTTATCGGCCTCGTCATTTTGTTTTTCTCGCTGTGGGACAAGCACTTTTTTACCTACGCGAACATCTCGGACATTTTGCGTTCGATCTCAATCGTTACGTTTGTAGCAATCGGGGTTACGTTTTCCTTAACGGTTGACGGCTTTGATTTGTCAGTTGGTTCTACCGTGTCGCTGACAACCGTTCTGACGGCTGCCATGATGGTGTGGTATCAGCAGCCGGTCGTATTCGTCATTCTGGTCGCACTTGCTTCTGGCGCAGTTGTAGGACTTCTTAACGCGCTGCTCATTGTGCGTGTCCGAATTCCCGACCTATTGGCTACACTGGCTGTCATGTATATTATCGCGGGCATTCATAAGACTTACACGAAAGGCTACTCGATCTACAACAATATGCCGATGCCTGACGGTTCCACAGCACCAGGTACTTTCGACCCTGCTTTTCTATGGCTCGGTCAAGGGAAGCTGCTTGGTGTGCCGGTACCGGTTATATTAATGATTGTTGCAGTAGCGGCGGTGCATCTCTTCTTCAAATATACGAAGTGGGGACGGCAAATGCATACGACTGGCGGCAATGAAGAGGCTGCCCGGTTGTCCGGCATCCGGGTTCGCCGCATTCGTACATTTGCTTACGTCGCATCTGGTATTTTCGCAGCAATTGGCGGCATTTTGTATGCGGCTCGTGTAGGCACAGGGCAGATTGACGCAGGCGCACCTATGATGATGGAGGCGGTTGCGGCCGTATTCGTCGGATACTCTGTATTTGGCGCAGGCAAGCCGAATGTCATCGGTACGTTCTTCGGGGCGATTCTGATCGGCGTGCTCTTGAACGGTATGACGATGATGAAGGTTCAATACTACGCGAATGACATCGTAAAAGGAACGGTGCTCGTTCTGGCGCTGGCGGTAACCTTTATCCATTTGAACAGACGGCGGAACGGATAGCCCTTTCTTATGCAAATGGAATGAAAACAGCGGAATCCGATTCAGCTACTTGAAATTGCGAATCGGCTGTATTACTATAAGTTTGTTCAAGAAAGGTATATTTTTGAAGTTTTCAGTTAATAAGAGGGATAAGATGACTCTTTATTGTCTATTAGGGAGGTGAAACAATGAACAAAACTGATTTGATCGCCAAAGTGGCTGAACTGTCCGATCTTTCGAAGAAAGATGCGACTAAAGCAGTTGACGCTGTATTCGACGCTATTTCCGATGCGCTGCAAAGCGGTGATAAAGTACAACTGGTAGGTTTCGGGAACTTTGAGGTTCGCGAGCGCCAAGCCCGTAAAGGCCGCAACCCGCAAACCGGCGAAGAGATTGATATCGCGGCAAGCAAAATGCCTGCATTCAAACCGGGTAAATCTCTTAAGGATCTCGTTTCCAATTAAGCATACACTAGCAAGCCAGAAAGCGTCCGGACCTACTGTTCGGGCGCTTTCGCTGTCTATTGGGCTTTAGTATTAGCTTTCCTTTACAAGTAGAAAGCTCCCTCTTATAATAAATAAAGCATTGTTGTTGCATATACATAGCAAGTTTTATTTTGTAAAACTGAGCGTATGCTTACGAAGTAAGTTTTACTTCGCAAAACTGAGCGTATGCTTACGAAGTAGTTTGCGTAGTAAATTTAAGTTAAGCTTGCGTAGCCACTACGCAAACTGAGCATATGCGCTTACGAAGTAAGTTTTACTTCGTAAAACTAAGCTTATGCTTACGAAGTAGTTTGCGTAGTTAAATTAAGATAAGCTTGCGTAGCCACTACGCAAACTTTTAGGAGGAACCAGATGGAAACCAACCCTAGCGCTAATAACAATCATGGCGAATACGTCGTGATTAAAGCGAAAGACCATGGCGTACAAGTCATCGGCCTGACACGCGGACAAGATACAAAATTCCATCATACCGAAAAGCTGGACAAAAACGAAATTATGATTGCCCAGTTTACGAATCATACCTCGGCGATAAAAATTCGCGGCAAAGCGATTGTAATGACGAAGTACGGTACGATGGAGACCGATCAGTAAGATGAGCCGGCTCCCTTTCTGCGAATAGGCAGAAAGGGAGCTTTTTCGTCAGCAAAGCGGATATAACCTCTCGAAGAGTTCATCAGCTTACACTCCGCATATTCATTCCCTTCTTAGTGAGACCTCTCTTTTAATAACAGGCATAGCCTGACTCATTTGTTTGTACAATGGGGTATGAGGTTATCGCGGATCGTCCAAACTTGAAGTACAAAGCGGATGGATCCCGCAAGGGAGGGAACGGCAATGAACATGAGGATGGCAAAGCCTTATTTGGCGGGCTTGCTTGCAGCGCTGGCAGTAACGCTCGTATTGGCCTGGCTGCCCCATTTACATAAAGAAACGGGCAGGGACGTGTCGGTGTTTCATCCGACTCCTGCTACGAAGCTGACGAACAGCAATCTCGTTGATGCTATGGTAGGCTTGCAGCTCTCGGGGCAATTGGCAAAAATAGAATGGAAGCAAACGATCTTGTCGGTTGAAATGAAACTGCCGGATGATGCCGGTCAAAGCCAGCGCTGGGCGGAAGATATGGAGAAGCTGATCCGTCTTTCTTTTCTGCAGATGGACAATGTCAGCCGTATCTTGCTTCGTTATGTAGAGGGAGACGGACAAGGCACATCCCGATTGCTGTTCGCCATAGATGTCAGACGGGGCGACAATTGGCTGCTGGAAGATATCGATCAATTGAGTCAAGCCGATCCGATTCATGACGAGCGCTGGAGAGAACGGCTCCGCATCAGCTTTACCTCGGCATGGGAGCAGCGCTTTGGGCCTGCCGACAGCTACACTGCCGTACCGCTGCAGAAGCAAGAGGCAGCGGAGTAGCGGACGGCAGCTTCGCTTTGCTCGCAATCGTATGCTCATTTCTAAAGTTGTGCTATAATAGTTTAGATTATTGAACGGACGTTTCGTTTTTTATACGTGCTGCAGGAAATACAACATTTTATCATCGGAGATAAGAAACAACTTTGCCGCACTAGGCGGCATAATGTTAGGCTTGGGAGGCTTACCCCATGATACCAAATCGTATCCATGAAATCGCGAAGAAATATGTCGAGTACGACATGATTCAGGCGCATACGGAATTGCCGGCTTTTCCCGATTTGCGGGTGCGATTGCTTTTCGCAATTTTGAATCAACAATCGGTCGCCCAAAGCGAGCTGTATTCCTTGGTCGTATCGCTTGTACAGCTTGGAATGGACACTCATGATCTGATCGATCTTGAAACGGATAAACGATCGGAGAGCGAAATGCGCTCAAGGCAGCTGAAGGTGCTGGCCGGCGATTATTTCAGCTCGCAGTTCTACCGCTTGCTTGCACAGGCCGGACAGACGGACATGATAGCCGCAATTAGCGCTGCTGTATGTGAAGTAAACCGGATGAAAGTGAAATTATACATCATGATGAGCCGGTCGGATGTGACGGCAGAAGATTATTTCGCTTGGATGGCCGGAATGAAAAGCAAGCTGTTCGAGGTGTTTGCGGGCAAGATGGCAGGCCAGGCATCAAGCCATTGGCCGGTGTTGCTCCAAGGGATGTGCCGGTGTGAGGTAGCTCTGGACGAAATGGAAAGATGCGAGTCGCCGACCCGGTTTTATCAAAGCTGGGCCTATTGGCATGTCTTGGAGAATGGCAATGAAGAGGAGCGCGAAGCGCTTGAACAGCAGCATCCCGATCCGGCTTTTCTTTCCAGTCTTCTGAAAAAGTATGAGTTTCGAGGCAAGCTCGGCGTGATGCTGAATGCAGCAGCTGATGAAGTTCAGGCAGCGGCAGCAGGCTTAGGTGCGGACATGCATGTGCAGGAGCTCCTCCAGACGCTGGAGTCGTACACAGGCAGATGGGCGGGAGCGGTTCCCGCCCTTAACGAGACAAGATAAGGGGACGAGAAAGCGATGGAAGCAGATTCCAAACAGCATGTGCATGCCGTATTTGAGAGCATCGCACCGAAATATGATTTGATGAATGATTTGCTAAGCATGCGCAGACATAAAGCTTGGCGCAAATTTACGATGAAAAAGATGAATGTGCAGCCCGGACAGACGGCACTTGATCTTTGCTGCGGAACCTGCGATTGGACGATTGCACTGGCGAAGGCAAGCGGAAGCGGCAAGATCGTCGGTCTGGATTTCAGCCAGAACATGCTGGATGTCGGCGCAGCCAAAATCAAGGAGCAGCAGCTCGAGCGTCAAATTAAGCTCGTTCAGGGCAATGCGATGGAGCTGCCTTTCGAGGATAATTCCTTCGATTACGTGACAATCGGCTTCGGACTCCGGAATGTGCCGAATTATTTGCAGGTGCTCAAGGAAATGGAACGTGTCGTGAAGCCAGGCGGTCAGGTTGTATGCCTGGAATTGTCCAAGCCCGGCTGGCAGCCGTTCAAGGCGGTCTATTACTTGTACTTCCAGCAAATTCTGCCTCTCCTCGGCAAGCTCGTGGCGAAACGGTTCAAAGAATATAAATGGCTTCCGGATTCTTTAAAATTATTTCTCGACATTAAGCAGCTTAGCGAACTGTTCAAAGAAGCAGGGCTGCAAAACGTAAAAGCATATGCATTGTTTGGCGGTGTCGCCGCGCTGCACATCGGCAAAAAGGAGATTAATCAGCAATGATCCGCAAAATTCGCATTATTTTGGAAATGATCAAGTTTGAACATACTGTATTTGCTTTGCCGTTTGCCTTTTTGGGCGCTATTCTGGGAGCGGTTGTCATGCAGGGGCATCTGCCATCGTGGGCGCAAATCGGCTGGGTTACGCTCGCCATGTTCGGCGCACGCAGCGCAGCGATGTGTCTAAACCGTCTCATTGACAAAGCGATCGATCTGCGTAATCCGCGGACAGCATCTCGTGCGCTGCCTGCCGGATTGCTAAAGTCGGCGGAGGTGCTGCTGTTCACGCTTGTGTCCTTAGCTTTAATGTTCATTGCGACAGCCAATCTGGCTCCGATTGCGATGAAACTAATGCCAATCGCAGTTGCAATGCTCGTTCTGTACTCTTATACGAAAAGATTTACATGGCTGTGCCATGTGGTGCTGGGATTGACGATTGGTCTTTCTCCGCTTGGCGCATGGGTGGCCGTAACCGGTGAGTTCCATCCGGCAGCGTGGCTGCTTTATATAGCAGTTACCTTTTGGCTAGCCGGCTTTGACATTGTATATGCCACGCAAGATTTCGAATATGACCGCGGTGCGGGGCTGCACTCGATTCCTGCAAAATTCGGCATTGCCGGCGCATTGTGGATTGCACGCTTCTTCCATGTCATCACGGCGATTTGCTTTATTGCGCTCTTCTGGACGACGGGATTGAGCTGGGCTTATTTGGCGGGAACGATTATCTCCATTGCAATATTGTTTTATCAGCATTGGCTCGTCCGTCCAAATGATTTGTCCCGTGTTCAAATTGCCTTCTTCGGGATGAACGGGACGCTGAGCGTCTTGCTGTTTGTGTTTGCTTTTGCAGATTTGGTGGTGCTGCATCAATGGTAGAGACTGTGAAGAAAAAAAGATGGGTCGTAGGCATTACAGGCGCAAGCGGCGCCATTTATGGCATCCGATTAATCGAAGAGCTGATCAATGCCTCGTATATTGTTCATCTGGTTGTTACCGAAGCCGGCTGGCGGGTGCTTAAGGAAGAGCTGGGCTGGGAAACCTCACGCAGGCAGGCAGCACTTGAGCATCGTTTTGCCGAGGAGATGGCTTCCGGTCAGCTCGTCTTCCATCCGAACGCCGACATTGGCGCGACGATTGCAAGCGGCTCTTACCGGGTGGAAGGGATGGTCATCATTCCTTGCTCCATGGGTTCGCTCGCCACGCTTGCGAACGGGATATCGGATGATTTGCTGGCGAGAGCCGCAGACGTCATGCTGAAGGAAGGCCGTCCGCTGCTGCTGGTGCCGCGCGAAACGCCGCTCCATGCGATCCATTTGGAAAATATGCTGAAGCTGTCCAGGCTGGGCGTTCGCATCATTCCGGCGATGCCGGCTTTCTATTATAAGCCGCAATCGATGGAGGAAATGATCAATTTTCTAGTCGGCAAAGTGCTGGATAGCATGAACATTGAGCATTCGTTGTATAGAAGATGGGGAGATGAACAGCTTGAACAGCAAGAGCATGCGGAACGAAACGGTAAACTTAGAGAATCATAAGGACACGCTCACAGTAGGACGGATCGATTATGCCAATGCATGGCCGCTGTTTCATCATCTGGCAGCCCCGAATATGGAGATCGTCTCGAGAGTGCCGTCGGTGCTGAACCGTCTGCTTCAGGAGGGCGACATTCAGGTGTCGGCGATTTCTTCTTTCTCCTATGGAGTCAATGCAGATAAGTATTTGCTGCTGCCGCATCTGTCCGTAGGTTCCGAAGGCAAGGTCAATTCGATCTATTTGTTCCTTAAGGAGCCGCTTGAGAAAGTGAAGCCAAAGCGGATAACGGTAAGCGCGACCTCTGCGACCTCCGTCAATCTGCTCAAAATCATTATGTCGAAGCGCTTCGGCCTGCAGCCGGAATACGAAACCGCCGAACCGGTGCTGGAGGATATGCTGGCACATGCTGATGCCGCGCTTCTGATCGGTGATCCGGCAATTCATGCTTCATGGGAGCAAAATGGCCTGTACCGCATGGATTTGGGTGAGCTGTGGAATGAGTGGACCGGTCTTGCGATGACGTTCGCTGTCGTAGCGGTCCGTAAGGAAGCGGCTGATGCGGCTCCGGAAGCGCTCGCTGTGATCTATAAGGCATTTCTCGAAGGCAAGCGGCAGAGCCTCGCCGACCTGCAGCCGTTGATCGATAAAGCCTGTACAGAATTGGGCGGCGAAGCTGCCTACTGGCAAATGTATTTTACAAGTCTTCAGTATGATTTTGGACCCAAGCAGCAAGAAGGTTTGGCTTTATATTTCCGGTACGCGAAAGAGCTTGGGCTGCTGGAGCATGATGTGGAGTTAAGGTTTTATCAGTATGATCAATCTGCCGAATAGGTGAACGCATGAAACTACTAGACATTTTTGCAAAATTAAAAGGGGATATCAACCAAATTGAGCGGGAGCTTGAGCGGAGCGTTACGTTTGATGACGAGCTGCTCAGCGAAGCGTCGCTTCACCTGCTTAAAGCGGGCGGGAAGCGGCTCCGTCCCGTATTTGTGCTGCTTGCCGGCAAGTTTGGGCATTATAACCTTGACGTTCTGAAAAAAATAGCGGTACCGCTTGAACTTATACATATGTCTTCTCTCGTGCATGATGACGTAATCGATGATGCCGCCACCAGACGGGGCCAGCAGACGGTAAAGTCGAAGTGGGACAACCGGGTGGCGATGTATACGGGCGATTATATTTTTGGCAAGGCACTGACGATTGCGACGGAGCTGAACAATCCGTTCATTCATCAGATGCTGTCCAAGGCGCTCGTACAGATGAGCATCGGCGAAATGGAGCAAATTCGCGATTTCTTCAATACGAAGCAATCAATCCGCAACTACTTGCTCCGCATCCGGCGCAAGACGGCGCTTCTGATCGCGATCAGCTGCCAGCTGGGCGCAGCGGCCGCTGATGCTGACCGGCAGACGGTAAACCGGTTGTACCGGTATGGCTATAACGTAGGGATGGCGTACCAGATTCGCGATGATTTGCTTGATTTGTTCGGAACGGAAAAGCAAATCGGCAAACCGCCAGGGTCGGATATCCGCCAAGGCAACATTACGCTGCCTGTCATTCTGGCTCTCCAGGATGATAACGTTCGTGAGCCGCTATTGAAGGAAATCGACGCCATCATGCAATCCAATGGCACGTCGGATACGTCGGCTGCGATCAAAATGATCAAAGCTAGCAGCGGCATTGAGCTCGCAGACAGGCTCGCAACCCGATATATTGAAAAAGCGCTTCATGCTTTAGAGGGATTGCCTGGTATCGGGGCGAAAAAGAACTTGATCGATATCGCGTACTTCACGGGTAAGCGAAATTACTGATAAATAGAGAGGGATGGATAACGATGGAAAGAACTTTTCTGATGATTAAACCCGATGGCGTACAACGCGGCTTGATCGGTGAAATCGTAGGCCGATTCGAGCGCAAAGGGCTGAAGCTGGTCGCTGCGAAGTTTATGCAGGTTGACCGCGAGCTGGCAGCCAAACATTATGCCGAGCATGAAGGCAAGCCGTTTTATCCGCCTCTGATTGATTTCATTACCTCGGGTCCCGTATTTGCAATGGTATGGGAAGGCGATAACGTTATTGCATTAACGAGAGCGCTTATTGGCAAGACGAATGGCGTAGACGCTGCGCCAGGTACGATCCGTTCGGATTTTGCCGTTCATACGAATTTGAATCTGATTCACGGCTCCGATTCTCCGGAGAGCGCTGAGCTTGAGATCAACAATTATTTTGCGCCAAGCGAGCTCGTCAGCTATGAGCAGACGATTCAACGCTGGGTTTAAATACCGCCTCGCAAGCTAAAAGCAACATCTACATAACAGGAGGCGGCTATGACCGAGGATCGCGACTTTTCATTGTTTATTCAACGCATGAAGGATAAGACGAAAATCGATTTGGCTCAATATAAGGAAGCGCAGATGAAGCGAAGGCTGACGACTCTGCGAATGAAGCATGGCTATGATACCTTCGAGCAGTATTGGGCGGCAATTGAGCAAAACCGCGCGCTGCTGCATGAATTTCTGGACCGGATGACCATTAACGTCTCCGAATTTTGGCGCAACCCGAACCGGTGGGAAGTGCTGCAAAACCGCTTTTTGCCCGAGATGCTGAAGTCTGGCGGACGGCTTAAGCTATGGAGCGCCGCTTGCTCGACAGGAGAGGAGCCCTACACGCTTGCAATGATTTTGGCGGAGATGGGTGTGCTCAACCGGGTGTCGATCGATGCGACGGATCTGGATGCTATCGTGCTGCAGAAGGCTATGGAAGGGATCTACCTGGAGCGCTCGCTGCGGGATGTCCCGGCCGTTATGCGGCAAAAGTATTTCAAGTCCGACGAGGGAGCCTTTGCCGTCGCAGATCAGTTGAAGCAAGGCATTCGCTTCAAGCAGCAGAATTTGCTGCACGACACGTTCGACGAATCCTTCGATCTGATCGTATGCCGGAACGTTATGATCTATTTTACCGAGGAAGCCAAGCACTTATTGTATCATAAATTCGCCAAAGCGCTTCGTCCTGGCGGCCTGCTCTTCGTGGGCAGTACGGAGCAGATTTTCTCGCCGGCGCAATACGGATTCGAAACGGCTGACACGTTCTTTTACCGACGATTGCCTCAATAAGGTATACCGGTATCTATCTTCTCCTATACTAAGGACAATGGACATGTTAAGGAACGGGAGGATAGGAATGGATAAGCGGAAAGTAATTCACGCATACCGGAGCGGTTACATATCGATTCAGGAATGCGCGCAAATCATCGGGCTGGACAGCCGTCAAATTCCAGGGCTTCTGAGCGGTATGCCGGCAGCCGATGAGAAAGCCGGTAAAAGAAAGATTCCTGTAACGGGAGCTACCAGCTAGAGAAGCGGCGATGCCATAGAAATGCGGGATGCAGCGGGCAGGGGCATCCCGCTTTTTTTATGGCGAAAAAGGCTTTGTGCTGCGGGGGTGGCGATTGTCAAACCGGCAGTGCTGTACTATAATGAGCAAAGATGTTTAGGCTGTTGACAAGCAATGGGAGAGGTAAATTATGAGAGAATTAATGGTTGATTTAGGCGAACGCTCTTATCCGATTTATATTGGCGAGGGTCTCCTGCCGGAGGCCTCCTCCTATTTCTTGAAGCATGGAATTAGTACGAAATCTCCGCTGTTGATCGTGACGGACAGTGAGGTTGCCACACGTCATTTGAGCACGCTGGAGGACAGCTTGCGCAGCGGCGGCTTCACGGTTGCCAGTGCAATCGTGGATTCGGGCGAAAGCTCCAAATCGTTGGCTGTATTGGAGAAGCTGGTAACGAAGGCGCTGGAAGCAGGCTTGGACCGCAAGTCGACGATCGTCGCGCTTGGCGGCGGAGTAGTAGGTGATCTGGCGGGCTTCGTCGCTGCGTCCTATATGCGCGGTGTGAAGTTTGTTCAAGTACCAACGACAATTCTTGCGCATGACAGCAGTGTTGGCGGCAAGGTAGCGGTCAATCATCCGCTGGCGAAAAATATTATCGGCGCTTTCCATCAGCCGGAGCTGGTGCTGTATGATCTGAATACGCTTCAGACGCTGCCGCCAAGAGAAGTGAAAGCGGGACTTTCCGAAGTCGTAAAGCATGGACTGATCTGGGATGCGGAATTCGCGCAATGGTGCGAGGATCATGCGGAAGAGCTGCTTGCGCTTGATCCGGACGCACTCGGATATGCGCTCTATAAAGGCTGCAGCGTTAAAGCTGCTGTTGTATCGCAGGATGAGCGGGAGAATGATCTTCGCGCCATACTGAATCTCGGCCATACGATCGGTCATGCGCTGGAGGCCGTTGCGGGCTATGGCGAGCTGCTGCACGGCGAAGCGATCTCTATCGGGATGATTGGCTCGGCAAAGCTGGGGCTGCGCTATGGAGCGCCTGAGGACGTCTATACGACAACGAAGCGTGCATTGTCCAAATGCGGCTTGCCGGTGAAGCTGCCGGAGCATTTCGACGTTGATGCGATTATGGAAGCCATGATGCATGATAAGAAATTTAGCGAGAATACGATGGTATTCGTCGTGCCTACTGCAATCGGAACAGTCGAGATCAAGAAGGATGTACCGACAGCTTGGGTGCGGGAAATTGTTGAGCAATTGAAACTGGAGGCGTAAACGGGATGAAAGTCAGAGGAATTCGCGGCGCGATTACGGTTGATGTCAATGAGAAGCAGCCGATTTTGCAAGCAACCATTGAACTGTTGAACGGGATTGTGCAAGAAAATGGGATTTTGCCCGAAGATATTTGCAGCGTGATGATTACGGTCACTCATGATCTGGACGCTGCGTTCCCGGCGGCTGCAATTCGCCAGCTGAATGATTGGGAGCTTGTGCCGCTGATGTGCGCGCTGGAAGTGCCGGTTAAAGGAAGCCTGGAGCGCTGCATCCGGTTCCTGCTCCACGTCAACACGGACAAAACGCAAGCCGAAATCAAGCATGTATATCTCGGCGGAGCGCAAGTGCTTCGTCCCGATTTGTCCAAAACATAAAGTTGACGCAGCGCTGTTACTTATTGTATAGTGAAATCAGTTAAGAAGAGTGTAGACTAGGTTTTATAGCGAAGATAGTGAGCGAGCAGGTTTTTAGTTGAGTAGAGTCGAGCAGAGCAGAGTTGAGCGTAGTTGAGAAGAGAGTGAGCTCCTTGGGGAAGGTGTATTTGCCTGATGCCCTGATGCAGCTTTATTCCTTATTCACTTGCCATCCATTTCGGCGTACTTATTTCAACTAATCAAGCCCCTGCTGCTGCAGGGGCTTTTCTTATGTCCCTCCCGCAACGCTCGTTGAAAGTTCCATCCATCCCACAACGAAAAAAGGTTATGCTTTTGCATGGCAGGCATCTGTGTGGAGCGGAGGAGCGGGCTGATCGTTCTGAAGAAGCGTGAGCGTTCGTTTTTGTGAACAGATTGGAATCCGGTTATCCGCTTAGGATAAGAAGGGATCTGTGAGCAATACGATCGGAAGAATGATCAGCCGGCGCAGCCGAATCCCGTTACAGAGCAATCATGCAGTGCATCACATTTAGGAGGCCCTCTATGTACAGTGAAATTCAGCAAGTTAAAAAGCTGGCAGGCCAATACAATCTCATACCGATCGTCCGTCACATTATGGCGGACACCGAGACGCCAATCCGGCTGTTCCAGCATTTTGCCAAGGAAAAACACGCCTTTCTGCTGGAAAGCGTAGAGGGCGGCGTGAAATGGGCGCGCTATTCGTTCATCGGAACGGACCCGTTCATGATGCTGTACGGCAAAGACGGTAAAATGGTGCTGGAGCATAACGGCAGCGCTCAGACATTCGACGACCAGCCGATTGATCTATTGAAGGCGCATTTGCGTTCCTTCCGCAGCCCGGCCATTCCGGGACTCCCGCCGTTCACGGGCGGAGCGATCGGATTTTTCGGCTATGATCTCCTTCAATATTATGAGAAACTGCCAAAGCACCGGGTAGACGATCTGCAAATGAATGATCTGCAGTTCATGTTCTGCGATCAGGTTATCGTCTTCGATCACTTCAAGCAGCAGCTGCAAATTATTGGCAATGTTCATATTCCTAAGGTCGCAACAGAGTCAGCTGTAGAGGAAGCTTATGCACAAGCGGCAGCTAAAATCGATGCAACGATCGAAAGATTGCAGCAGCCGATCGCCATCCCGGTCATGTCTGGCGCATCGGTGACGGTTGACCCGGATCTCGGCGATGTGCAGTCGAATGTGACGAAGGAGCAATTCATCGCCAATATCGAACGGTCGAAGGAATATATTCGCGCCGGCGACATTTTCCAAGTGGTATTGTCCCAGCGCTTCAGCATTGAGACGGACATCGATCCGCTGCATGTATACCGCGTTCTGCGCACGATGAATCCTTCTCCTTATATGTACTATTTGAAAATGGGAGACGAAGTGATCGTCGGTACGTCGCCAGAGGCGCTCGTGAAAGTCACTAACGATAAAGTGGAGACCCGTCCAATCGCCGGCACGCGCCCAAGAGGGAAAACGCCGGAAGAGGATCTGGAGCTGGAGCGTGATCTGCTGGCCGACGAGAAGGAACGAGCAGAGCATCTGATGCTAGTCGATCTGGGCCGCAACGATATCGGCCGCGTCTCGGAGTTTGGCTCCGTTCATTGCGATTCCTTTATGGAGATTGAAAGGTATTCACATGTGATGCATATCGTCTCCAACGTGTCCGGCAAGCTTCGGGAAGACAAAGATTTCTATGACGCGTTCCTGTCCTGCTTGCCGGCTGGTACGGTATCCGGCGCGCCAAAGCTGAGGGCGATGGAGATTATTGCAGAGCTTGAGAATGAAGCACGCGGCGCCTATGCCGGCGCGATTGGCTACTTGGGCTTTGGCGGCACGCTCGACACTTGCATTACGATCCGCACGATTATTTTCAAGCATGGCAAAGCGTATGTGCAAGCAGGGGCGGGCATCGTGTGGGATTCCGTTCCGGAGAGCGAATATATGGAGACGGTCAACAAAGCGAAGGCGAGCTTGAAGGCGATTCGCACAGCCGAGCAAATATTCGGCACGAAGCGCTCACATGAGCAAAGCGCAGTCAATACCGACTATTACGTTCAGGCGGGAGAGGGGAAAGGGCAATGACATTCGTAACGGAACCAATGACGATGCAAAGCGCGCTGAATCAATTGATCAGCGGCGAGAATCTCTCGAGAGCTGCAGCGCGCTCGGTCATGGAAATTATTATGAACGGCGAAGCTACTCCCGCTCAAATCGCAGGTGTTGTAACGGCTTTGCGGATGAAGGGCGAGACGAAAGAGGAAATTACCGGCTTTGCCGAAGTGATGCGCGCTTTCTCCAGCCATGTGCAGACGAGACAGGAAGGGCTGCTGGATACTTGCGGAACAGGCGGTTCGGGCATTCATAAATTCAATATTTCGACCGCTTCTTCCATTATTGCATCTTCGGCTGGCATTCGCGTGGCGAAGCACGGCAATCGGGCAATGTCGGGCAAGGCGGGCAGCGCTGACGTGCTGGAGGCGCTGGGCGTGCAAATTACGCTGACGCCGGAGCAGGCTTCGGAGTGCTTGAACCGCATCGGCATCTGCTTTATGTTCGCACAGCTGTATCATCCGTCGCTGCGCCACGCCGCTGTACCGCGCCGTGAGCTTGGCGTTCGTACAATCTTCAATATGCTGGGCCCGCTGACCAATCCGGCAGGGGCTGATCGTCAGCTGCTCGGCTTGTATGACCGGACGAAAACAGAGACGATCGCATCCGTGCTCAGTGAGCTTGGCGTGAAGCGGGCAATGGTCGTGAGCAGCAACGACGGCTTGGACGAGATTAGCATTTCTGCTCCAACGCGCATTTCGGAGCTGCTGGACGGCGAAGTTCGCACGTATGAGCTGACGCCGGAGGAGCTCGGCTTAAGCCGTTATCCGATCAGTGAAGTCATCGGCGGCGACCCGCAAGTGAATGCAGCACTGATCCGGAAAATATTCAGCGGCGAGCAGCGTGGTGCTTACCGCGACATCGTGCTGGCGAATGCCGGGGCGTGTATTTATGTAGGAGGCTTGGCTGGCTCTCTCCGCGAAGGAGCGGAAATCGCAGCCGAAATGATCGATTCCGGCAAAGCGGAGCAGCAGCTTCATTCGCTTATTCAAACGACAGGAGAGTTGGCGCATGTTTCTTGATAAAATTGTAGCAACCAAACGGAATGAAGTAGCAGCACTGGCCGAGCAATTTCGATTAGCGGAGTACGAGAAGCGGATTTCGGAGCTTGCGGCATGCCGCGGCTTCGAGAACGCTTTGAATGCGGGCCGCAAGCGGGATATGGGGCTTATTGCCGAAGTGAAGAAGGCATCGCCTTCGAAAGGGCTGATCCGCGCGGATTTCCACCCGGCGGAGCTGGCAGCGGCCTATGAGAAAGCGGGAGCGGACTGCATCTCGGTGCTGACGGACCGGGATTATTTTCAAGGCTCGAATGATTATTTGACGCTGGTGCATGAGACGGTGTCTGTTCCTTTGCTCCGCAAAGATTTCATTATCGATTATAAGCAAGTGTATGAAGCCCGTGTTATTGGTGCGGATGCCGTGTTGCTGATTGCAGCGATCTTAACGAAACAAGAGCTGAGCGAACTGTACGATATCGCGAAATCACTGGGAATGGACGTATTGGTCGAGGTACATGACCGCCAGGAGCTGGAGCAAGTGCTGGAGCTGGACAAGGCGTCGCTCATCGGCGTCAACAACCGTGACTTGAAGTCATTCGTTACGGATCTGGCCACAACGGAGCAGTTGATTGCTCTGATGCCGGACAACGTTACGGTCATAAGCGAAAGCGGCATTGCAGGCCGCAAAGATATGGACTACTTGCAGTCGATAGGGGCGCAAGGCGTGCTGATCGGCGAGCACTTCATGCGCCAGCCTGACGCTGGAGCTGCCGTCATCGAGCTGATGGGTCCGGTGAACGCGTAATGAAAGATCGGCCACGGATTAAAATTTGCGGCTTGAAGGATGCGGACACGATAGGCTTGATGGACGGCTTGCCGTTCCATGAAATGGGCTTCGTGTTTGCACCCAGCAAACGACAGGTTGCTCCTGAGGATGCTGCGCTGCTCGTGCAGGCAGCCAAGCAGCTTCGCGCCGCTGGTGATCAACCACCTCAGACGGTTGGCGTATTCGTTAATGCCAGCGTGGAGGAACTGCGTCATGCAGTCAGCACGGCCGGACTGGACGTCGTTCAGCTGCATGGTGAGGAGTCCGCTGCCTATTGCCGCAATGTCAAGCAGGAGCTCGGCGTGGATGTGTGGAAGGTGTTCTCGATCAAGCCTGAATTGTCGGCTCCGCAGCAAACAGCTTCCGAGAAGCTGGCGCCGTATGAAGGAGCAGTTGATGCGGTGCTGATCGATACGGCTGGCGGCGGAACCGGCGTCGCATTTGATTGGGAAGTGATCGCCGAATACCGCGTTGCTGCGAATGCAATCGGTGTTCCCCTCTATGTAGCAGGAGGCCTGCATCCCGGCAATGTAAACGAGCTGCTGGACGGCTATATGCCGGATGGCATCGACGTATCCAGCGGTGTGGAGACGGATGGGCATAAGGATATTGATAAAATCAGATTATTCGTTGGAAAGGTGATAGAGCGATGAACCAAGTACCCGATGAGAAAGGGCGTTTTGGCAAGTTCGGCGGACGTTACGTTCCCGAGACGCTAATGAACGCACTGCTTGAGCTGGAAGAAGCGTATAACCATTATTCGAAAGATCCGGAGTTTCAAGAAGAGGTCCGTTATTTGCTTCATAAATATTCGGGCCGTCCAACTTCGCTTTACTATGCAGAGCGTCTGAGCAATCACTTGGGCGGTGCAAAGGTTTACTTGAAGCGTGAGGACTTGAACCATACCGGTGCTCATAAAATCAACAACACAATCGGCCAGGCCGTATTGGCGAAGCGTATGGGCAAGACGAAGATTATTGCGGAGACAGGAGCAGGCCAGCATGGGGTTGCTTCGGCAACAGTAGCGGCTCTCCTTGGCCTCGAATGCAAGGTGTTTATGGGCGAGGAGGACATGAAGCGGCAGCAGTTGAACGTGTTCCGGATGCAGCTGCTCGGCGCTGAAGTTGTTCCGGTTACTTCCGGTACGAGAACGCTGAAGGATGCTTGCAATGAAACGCTTCGTTACTGGGTCAGCCATGTTGAAGATACGTATTATATTCTCGGCTCGGCAACGGGCCCTCATCCGTACCCGATGATCGTACGTGATTTCCAGCGTATTATCGGCGACGAAGCGCGGAAACAGATCGTTGAGAATGAAGGCCGTCTGCCGGACTATGTCGTTGCAGCGGTTGGCGGCGGCAGCAATGCGATCGGCATTTTTTATCCTTTCGTAGGGGACGAATCGGTTCGTTTGGTCGGTGTAGAGGCTGCTGGACGCGGTGTGGATACGAATGAGCATGCTGCTACGATGACGAAAGGCAGCCATGGCGTATTCCAAGGATCGCTCAGCTACTTGCTGCAGGACGAATTCGGCCAGGTACAGCCGGCTCACTCCATCTCGGCTGGACTGGACTATCCGGGTATCGGACCTGAGCATGCTTATTTGAAAGATTCGGGACGCGCGCAATACTTCCCGATTACCGATGCGGAGGCGCTGGAGGCGCTCCAGCTTCTCTCGCGTACGGAAGGCATCATTCCGGCGCTGGAATCGGCGCATGCTATCGCT
Source organism: Paenibacillus sp. NPDC058174 (assembly GCF_042883865.1). Classification (NCBI taxonomy): domain Bacteria; kingdom Bacillati; phylum Bacillota; class Bacilli; order Caryophanales; family Paenibacillaceae; genus Paenibacillus; species Paenibacillus sp. NPDC058174. The sequence goes on along the minus strand of NZ_JBHVUY010000001.1, from coordinate 1,386,731 downwards.
CAGACGATGAAGCTTGCACCAACACTGTCGAAGGATGAGATTATCGTGGTCAGCTTGTCTGGCCGCGGCGACAAGGACGTAGAAGCAATTATGGGTTATCTCGGAGGTGAGCAGCATGAATCTCATTGATCAGACATTTGCCAAGTTGAAAGAAGAAGGCAAGACCGCACTTATTCCGTTTCTGACGACGGGAGATCCCGATCTGGAAACGACGATCGCCATCATTCAGCAGCTGGAGCAGTCAGGTGCCGATCTCATTGAGCTCGGCGTTCCTTACTCCGATCCGCTTGCGGACGGACCAGTTATTCAGAGAGCTTCTGAGCGGGCGCTGGTGAACCGCATTTCGATCCGGGACTGCATCGACACAGCGGAAAAAGCCCGTCAAGCTGGCGTGAAGCTGCCATTCATTCTGTTCACTTACTTCAATCCGGTGCTGCAATTTGGCCTTGAAGCGTTCATGGAGCTTGTCAAAGCGAAGGGAATCAGCGGCCTCATTATTCCGGATTTGCCGATTGAGGAGGATGAAGATGTCCGCACGCTGGCGGAAGCGGCAGATATTCATCTGATTCCGCTTGTTGCGCCAACGTCGAAGGACCGCGTCGTGCGTATTTCACGCAAGGCTAGAGGCTTCGTCTATTGCGTATCTTCGCTTGGTGTAACTGGCGTTCGGGCTGAATTCCACAGCGGCATTGACGACTTCCTCACTACTGTACGTGAAGCGACGGATCTGCCGATTGCCGTAGGCTTTGGCATTTCGAGCCGCGAGCAGGTTGAGCGGTTCTCCAAATCCTGCGACGGAGTCGTAGTCGGAAGCGCCATCGTGCGCAAGATCGAAGAGGCTTTGCCGCTGCTGGCTGATGCTGGCAAACGTGAAGCGGGACTTCGTCAAATCGGCGAGTTCGTATCCGAATTAAAGGTTTAATCGTATAGGACTGCCTCGAAGGTTCGAAAGAACCCCGGGGCGGTCCTTCTTTTCTAATGCGAACCCTTTCAAACAGCAGGAAGATGTGAGACAATAGATGACATGCAATAGACAGTTAATTCGATGAAGAGGTGAACGGCACATGCAGCCAAAAAGCAATATCGTGCATCTTCCCGTCTACCAGCCGGGTAAACCGATTGAAGATGTAAAGAGAGAGCTTGGTCTTACAGAAGTCATTAAACTTGCTTCCAACGAAAATCCGCTGGGCTGTTCCGAGCAGGCTCGGGCGGCGGCGATCCAGGAGCTGGGGCAATCTAATATTTATCCAGACGGCGCAAGTGTCGAGCTGACCGCTGCGCTTGCTGAGCATCTGTCCGTTCAGACGAACCAGATTATTTTTGGAACGGGCTCCAGTGAAATTATTCTAATGGCTGCCCGCGCTTTCCTCGCCCCGGGCGATGAGACGATTATGGCGGATGAGACGTTCTCCCAGTATAAACATAATGCCGAAGTCGAAAACGCGAGATTGATTGAAGTTCCGCTTGCAAACGGCAAGCATGACCTCCCTGCAATGCTCGCGAAAGTAACGGACCGTACGAAAATCATCTGGGTATGCAACCCCAATAACCCGACAGGTACAATCGTATCGAAGGACGAGCTTGTAGCCTTCCTTGATCAAGTGCCTAAACATGTGCTGGTTATTCTCGACGAGGCATATTGTGAATTTGTAGAAGACCCTGACTTCCCGGACGGGCTGCAGCTGCTGGACAGCTACCGCAATTTGCTCGTATTGCGGACGTTCTCCAAAATTTACGGACTTGCTTCGCTGCGGATCGGTTACGGTGTGGGACATCCGGACGTCATCAAGTTTATCAATCAAGTCCGCGAGCCGTTCAATACGACACGTATGGCGCAAGCGGCAGCTAAAGCGGCAATTGCCGACCAAGCGTTCATCGACCGCTGCCGTCAGCAAAATGCAGAGGGCATTGCCTTTATGGCAGGCCGCTTCGACGAGCTTGGCCTTGCTTACTTCCCGGCACATGGCAATTTCATTATGGTAGACGTGAAACGTCCATCGATGGAGATGTTTGGCGCTCTGCTGCGCAAAGGCATCATTACTCGCGCAGGCTGGACTTATTACCCTACTCATATTCGCGTCTCGATCGGTACGAAGGAGCAGAACGAGAAGTTTATGACAGCATTGGAGCAAGTGCTTCAGGAATCGGCGGTGCACGGATAATTTTATGGCGAAAATAGCGATTTTTGGCGTAGGCTTGATCGGCGGCTCACTGGCATTATGCTTTAAAGGGAAGCCGGAACTTACAGTTGTCGGCTATTCCAACCGCGAGTCGTCGGTACATAAATATATGGAGCGCGGCGTCGTCGATTATGCGACGACCTCGCTTAAGGAAGCGGCAGAAGGTGCCGATTTTATCTTCCTCTGCGTGCCGGTAGGCATGCTGGAGCAATATGTAGATGAGCTTGGCAAGCTTGATTTGAAGCCCGGCTGTATCGTGACGGACGTTGGCAGCACGAAGGCCTCCGTCGTGGAATGCGGCCGCCGGCTAAACGGGCGGGGTGTATCGTTCATTGGCGGGCATCCGATGGCCGGCTCGGAGAAATCCGGCGTAGAGGCGGCTACGAGTATCCTGTTCGAGAATGCTTTCTATGTCCTGACACCTGATGCCACAACGCCGCAGGAAGGACTGGACAAGCTGAAGGCGCTGCTCGTGCATACGAAGGCGCATATCGTGTCTGTCGATGCGGAATCCCATGATGAGATCGTCGGTGCGATCAGCCATTTGCCTCATATCATTGCGGTAGCGCTTGTCAATCAGATCCGCGGCTACAACGAGGAGAACGGACTCTACGAATCGCTCGCGGCAGGAGGCTTTCGGGACATTACCCGTATCGCATCCAGTGATCCAGTCGTATGGCGGGATATACTTATTAACAATCGGACGGTGCTCTTGAAGCTGTTGAAGGACTGGCAGGCGGGTACGGAGAAATTCGTACACATTCTGGAATCCGAGGACGGCGAAGCGATCGAGGAGGAATTCAAGATCGCTGGAGAATTCCGCGGCCGGATGCCGGAGCGCCGTAAAGGCATTATTTTATCCACCTACGAATGTTATGTTAATGTGGCGGATCATCCTGGCATTATCGGCTCGATTGCGACTGAGCTTGGCAACGCCCGTATTAACTTGAGCAATATTCGCATTATCGAGAGCAGGGAGGATGTTCCCGGCGTGCTGCGATTGTCTTTCCGCACCCAGGAGGATCTCGACCAAGCGCTCGTGCTGCTTTCTCCAAATTACTCTGTTCATCTTTAAGATGAACAGAGTAATCGTTTTCAAAAAAAATGAAAACGCTTATTGACAATTTGGAAGCGTATACATATAATAAAAGTACAGTATGGTTTCTCTCCACTCCTATCCAAATCTATAGCGCTCATCATGAGCGCTGACCACTCCTCTTGGAGTGGTTTTTTTTTGTGTAAAAATAGCACCTCAGATTTGTATTTCGTTGAGGTGGTAAATTTGTATTTCTTTCTTGATCCTTGTTCATAGCAGAACAACAGTATATTTTTTCAATTTTGCGTGATTTAAGTCGGTGAAAATATGCACTGCCTGTAAGAAAATTACATAAGACATTTACAACGAGACCGGCGGGGTGGGACAAAAGACGAAATGTTGCCGACAAGAAGGAGAAACAGCGACCGCGGTAGAAGTAGTGACAAAAAACGTACCGCATGAAGGGAGAAGTTTGATGTTCACCTCATCACGGAAACCGGCGAGAGCCTCGCAGGCGCCGGCGGCGCAGCTATGCTCTACACAAAATAAAAGCATTGGGGCGAGTGCAGGGCTTACGTCGTCCAGCATCGTGCAGATGCAGCGAGCGTTCGGCAACCGGGCAACCATGCAACTCATCAAGTCGCAAGCGCAAATGCCTGTTAAGCCACAGTCCACAGGCAAAACCGGCATACCGGACGAATTGAAAACCGGGTTGAAGCACTTGTCGGGCATGGACTTGTCTGATGTGCGCGTGCATCGGAATTCACCGGATCCGGCCAGGTTGAACGCACTCGCTTACGCACAGGGCAGCGATATCCATCTGGGCCCCGGTGAAGAAACGCATCTTCCGCACGAAGCGTGGCACGTAGTTCAGCAACGGCAAGGGCGCGTAACGCCATCCATGGAGATGGGTGGCATCGCGGTTAATGACGACGCGTCATTGGAACAGGAAGCCGATACAATGGGAGCCCGGGCGAGCGCGATTGGCATGAAAGGTGCATCGCCGTCCGGCAAAGGGACGACCGACGGAGCTGATAAGGACGAGCAGACGAATGCGCTGGCTCAGGTAAACGGACAGGCGACGGCTCAGTTAATGTGGAACGGCCTGGGCAACAAAAAAATCGAATCTTTGGTCGACCTGAATGCCGAATTAACGCTGCTAAGCGTGTCGAACTTGACGCAGGCGGATTTCAACGGGGCAACGCCCGCTGCCATCGACAGCTTCATTGCCGCATCCGATATGAATGCCTATGCAGTGCAGGATGAATTGGCGGCTGCCGTTGCCGATCATTTTGTACCACCGGCAAATTGTACGCTTGAAACGCACGCCGGAAAGCAGGCTTGGGTGAATGCGACCAACAAAAATGTTACGGCCAAAGCATTGAATGATTTAGTCGACATCGCGAACGGCGACAATACCAAAATCCACAGGTCAGAAAAAATGAAAGGCGCCCCCAATCAAACGCCGTATGTACATGATTTGGGCAACAATTACGTATGCACCTTCACGATTCTTGGCACCAATTGGGACGGGCACCCGATCATCCAGGTCGATCTGGACGGCGACGTCAATAACGGCTTTCATCGCTTCAGTTAAAGGAGCAACCGAGAGGACTCTCTTCCTTGCAGGGCGAAACGCTGCATTTCAGCCGTACGGAAATTCACCAGCATTCTAATCGTTATGCCGTAGCCGTGTCGATATCTGAATAATTTTGTCCCTTAGTTGGCAATGGAGGTATCTAAAAATAGGTGCACTAAATCTGCAAATGCTAGAAGGTTTTCTTTTTGGATGATAAATATGCTAATTAAGCTAAGTCGAGCCAGGCCTTTGGAACTCGGGTGGCAGAACAACAGATGATGCAAGCTATCTTACCATAAATTGCTCCAGTAGCCTGCATCATCTGTTAGTCCAACTTCTATCCAAATCTATAAGTATGAAAAAAGATCCCTATAGAAGGGATCAATTCATAAGAGTAGTTTGTTTATAAGCTGTCTTAGTTTTGACAGTTCTTCTGCGGAATATTCGGTGAATAGTCCTTCTATATCGGCGTAATATGCCTTCAGAATGGAATCGGTCGAAGTTTGCCCTTTCTCCGTAACTAGGATCTGAAAGCTTCTGCGACTAGTCGGATGGGGTTGGCGGGTTATCAGCCCTTGTTCCTCCAGTTTGTCTAACAGATACGAAACGGCTCCGCGAGTCAGTCCCACCTCACCTGCAATATCCACAGCTATTAAATCGGGCTTCTTCAGAAGCAACTCCAACGTATCCATCATTACCGGCGATATTTCATAATGGGATCTCCCGGTGCTTTTGATTTTCTTGTGATTCAAATAGTTCCTTTATTTATCCCTTGCATTGAGGGTGGATTTATGCAAAATAGAACCATTATGCTAATCGACCGCCAATCATTTTACGCATCGATAAAGAAGGCTGCTCATCCTGAATATAAAGACGCTCCAGTTGTGGTTGCAGGCGATCCCTCCCGCCGAGGCACATAGCTTCAGGCAACAACTCTACTTTCATGGTTTTGGGCTTCGCACAAGTTTTCGCCTTTTGGGTCGAAGCTTGTATCGGCGATCTAAAAAAATACAACTCCGATTCCCTTGCCTTTGCGGCCTTTCTGGCAATCATATTATCATGATGAACTAGAATGGCACTTAGATAAGCCTTTTGAAGGCTGCCCTATTTGAACTCCGTTATATCGGTTAATCACTTCTCAATCGTTGCTACGGTATGAAATTCGCGGTTTAACCGATTCTCAATAACCTGGACAGGACCCGATGGGGTACAACGTCTATTCGACGGCTCCAAGGGCGAAATTTTACTTTGTTGGAATTTTCTACCAACTCTCCCTTCGCTCTCTTTCCGAATTATCGAATGAAATTGATTCAATTGCAGATTATTTCATTTGATTACTACAAATATTCTAGTCATTTCCTAAATTTCATTCTAGATTACAGGCTAAAAACTTTTACAGTACACGTACTTCGTTATCCTAAAGTATCCTGCAATCATAAGATTCTTGAAGCAGTCCCTTCATTATCAGTCCAATTCGTCGTCTTGAAACAACGTTTGAAATGGTACCCTACATTCTTTTAATATCACTTATTGTTTTGGCTGTTTGGAATAAGTAATGAAAAAGTGTGAAATTAAAAAACATTGTTCTTTACGAACTATGTTCGTTGTGTTATAAATGAGTAGTAAATTCTTTTACCTACAGCAGAGGGGGTTGAAAAATAATCATTGAATGGATAATCTTGATTGAATGGTAAATACTAAAAAGGAAAGGGGAAGGTACGTTGAACACACAAGCAAAAAGTGAACAAGCTTCATTTTCAATTAAGTCAATATTGCCAATCTTACTAACTGTAGCTATAGGCATGTTTCTAATCATTTTGGATAGTACCATCATGAACGTAGCGTTACCAAAGTTGGTCAGTGCCTTTAACTCTAATTTAAGCACAATTCAATGGGTGATTACATCCTATACTTTGGCACTTGCGGCCATCATCCCACTTGCTGGATGGTTCTCAGATCGCTTTTCACCGAAACGAATATTTTTAACTAGTATCTTGTTATTTGTCCTTGCATCAGCGTTATGTGCAATAGCACAAACCCCCGAGCAACTGATTGCTTTTCGTATTCTTCAAGCTTTGGGTGGAGGTATGGTTACTCCAATTGGTATTGCTACCGTTTTTAAAGTATCGCCCCCAAATAAGCGAGGCGCTGTTATGGGGATTCTTGGTATTCCTATGCTGCTTGCACCTATTCTTGGTCCGGTCTTATCGGGCTGGCTAATCGAATTTATTAATTGGCATTGGATTTTTCTAATTAACCTGCCTATTGGAGTAATTGCTTTTTTCATGGCTTGGAGGTATTTTCCAGCGTCAAAACCAAGTAACAAAATGAAACTTGATGTAATAGGAGCATTATTAGCGCCAATAGCATTTTCTTCTTTGATTTATAGTGTACATCAAGCAGGAGAATCAGGTTGGTCAGATCCTTGGACACTTGGCTCCTTGCTGGTAGGAATTGTGGCTTTACTTTTGTTTATATGGAATGAATTAAAACAAAAGGAGCCATTGTTAGAACTCCGAGTATTTCGCTCACGTGCCTTTACACATGGGATTATTCTAGCCTGGATGAATCAAATATCTTTATTCGGAAGCATTATTTTGTTTACTTTGTTTCTGCAACAAGTAAAGGGATTATCTCCTTTAGAAGCAGGGCTATATGTTATTCCTCAGGCAATTTTGTCAACTATTGGGATAAATGTTGGAGGCAAGCTTTTTGATCGATTTGGTGTTCGACTCGTTGCGATATTAGGAGTACTGTCTATATCTGGAGCTTTGGTTGCTCTTGCGTATATTACAGCTTCGACTAGTGCACTTTATATCATGACCAGTTTCGCTTTTATCGGATTAGGTCAAGGTTTAACTATGATGCAAATTAATACGCATGTATTAAAGTCAGCTCCAATAGAACTTATGAATCGTGTAACTCCAATTACAACGTCGGCCCAGCAGATTATGTCCTCTTTCGGTGTAACAATGATCATTACCTACCTAACTGGAAAAATTAAAGAGTTACCCCTACAACATTCTACCGAACAATTGGGGCCTGCTTTCGCAAATTCGTTTTTGCTTGCATTGCTTTTTTCGCTTATCGCTTTGTTACTTAGTATTTTCCTAAAAAGCGCTAATGAAGTTCAAGAAAAAACCTGAAGATAGCTTATAGAAAAAAATTTTTTATTCTATGTTTTACAATAAAACGAACATAGTTCGTAAAGAATTGTGTTCTGAAAATCACAAAAGAGGAGCTTGATACTATGTCCACAACAATGACGAACAGAAAAAAAATTGCAATTATTGGCGGGGGTCCTGGAGGCTTAACACTTGCTTTAATTTTACAAAAAAATGGAATTCAACCTATCGTATATGAAAAAGAAACTCATGACCTTAGTCATGAAAGAGGAGGCTCTCTAGATCTTCATGAGGAATCAGGTCAAAGGGCGCTTAAAGAAGTGGGATTATATGAAAAATTCAAAATCCATGCTCGTTATGAAGGACAAGAATTTAAAGTAGTCAATAAAGACGCTAAGGTATTTATCGATGTTGATGAAGAATCAAAAGGACACTCGCACGAAGCAACAGATGGTGGTCGTCCCGAAATTGATCGTGGTATCCTGTGTGATATGTTGTTAGAAGCTCTTGCACCGAATACTATTCAATACGGACATAAGCTTAAAAAAGCTGTTTTGCTTGACGGGGGTAAAACTGAACTTCATTTTGAAAATGGCATTGTAGATATAGTAGATTTGCTAGTCGGTGCGGACGGGGCCTTCTCTCGTGTTCGTCCGTTACTTACTGAGGTTGATGTAGAGTATTCTGGTCTTACCATGATTGAATTAAACATTGATAATGCAGTAGAAGAACATCCAGAAATAGCAGCTTTTAATAAGCGCGGCTCTATGTTTGCCCTTGATGAAAACAAAGCTATTATGGGTCAATTTAATGGGAATGGACGAATACGGATATATGTCAACCTAATGGTAGAAAAGGACTGGATAGAAAAAAGCGGCATACCTTTTGATCAGCCCGTAGAGGCTAAAAAACATTTACTTGATATGTTCCATGACTGGAATGAACAGATAACAAACTATATTGTCTCTGCCGGGGATAAAATTGTTACAAGACGAATCTATACATTGCCAATCGGATTTCAATGGGCTCACAATCCTGGAGTTACCTTAATTGGTGATGCTGCACATGTTATGTCTCCTTTTGCTGGAGAAGGTGTGAACATGGCTATGTTTGATGCATTGGAACTTGCACTTGGGATTGTTGCCCATCAAGATGATTATGGAAAAGCTCTTCAGCAGTATGAAGAAAAAATGTACGCTACATCTAAAGAGAAAGCTGAAGAGTCTGCTAAAGGGCTGGAACTTTGTTTCTCCGATAATGCTGCATCTAATATGAGATCATTTATGGACTCTGTAATGGAACAGCACTAACAGGGATAAATATGTTGCTATTTGTTGCAGGTTGTACTATAAAAGAAGTATGAAAAATACAAATCGTGTAATCGTTAGTCGACGCGGACGACCAGCAAAAGAACCACTTAGCCGCGAGCTCATTATTCAAACAGCTTATGAGCTTCTAAAGCAGTACGGTATTGATGGCATGAGCATGAGAAAGATAGCAAAAGCACTTGATACAGGACCTGCTTCATTGTACGTTTATTTTCAAAACCTTGAAGAATTAAGCTCGTATGTTTTCGACTATGGGCTCGGAAGCTTACAATTACCCGTTGATAATAATGATAGCTGGAGAGAGAAATTGATTGAGGCACTAACGATGTATTTCCAACTACTTATTGATCAGCCTGGCCTTGCAGAAATCTCTTTTACAACCATGCTCAGAGGAGAGCGGTATATTGATTTATTTGAATACCTTCTAGCGCAGCTGTTAGAAGGGGGAATGACACCTACTGCAGCCGCATGGGGGGCGGATGCGATTTTACTGTTTGTAAATTCACATGCTTACGAAAAGTATTCTTGGAAAAAACACCAAGTTGCAACACCAGCGGATGTAAAGGAGGAATTTAAAAAACTTAATCCTGATCGTTTTCCGCTTTTTCATCGTTTGAATGAACATTTATTCTCAATGAAGTCTGTAAATATTGATCGTTTTCGTTGGGGACTTGAAGTATTTCTCGAGGGCATTAAACTAAATCCTTTAGAATAGTTGTTAATTGTTTATGAGATGTTTTCAATTAAAAAGGCGAAATTACGTTCAGATTAGGACGGAATTTCGCCTTTTTTATTCTTATACCTTAATTCTTTTATTAAAGTAATGATGATTCATTTAGAGCCGCACTCAGGTACTATTAGTTCATCAACACGAATATGGCTGATCGTAATCATTATAACCCATTCAGCATCACTGCTTGATTTCATTCGCTCACCACAACCCGAAATTGGAAATGCCAGTAAACATAAGATTAAGGTCATAATTGACCTTTTCATTTTCGCACCCAACTCCTTTCGGTGTCCGTGCATTAAGATAGACGTAATAAAATGACAATGGAGTTGCGCCTTCCTGACCGATTTCCACATCTGGACCAAGCCTATTCAAGAAATATTTGGAGTGGGCTCGCGTATGACGGCTCATTTTCATCAGATGGGCATTTATACAATCGGTGACCTTGGCCGTATGGCACTCGTTGATTGCACGACCGATATAACATCAAAGAGCTCAATAATTTACAAATTGATCTGATATGCAAATTAAGCGATACCGATGCCGAACGATTTAAAGCAGTAAATGATACGCTATTTAGAATATCAGAACACCTACCAAATGCCATTATGACTGACAATGAACTAGTTGATATTATTCATAATGCCAATCAGAACCTTTTGGATTTTAATATACTGTTCTCTAAAAATGAAAATCTGGATAAAAGTATTTATGTAATTGTTATCAATTCGCACTTAGAGGGAATCGTCAAAAAATGCAAAGCGATTCAGCAAGAAATTATTGATACTAGAAGAACAGGACGTAGAAAATATAAAATTAACTTATCATTTTTTATTAGAAAAAAAGATAAACCCGAAACGACCTCTAATTAAGAGAGGTCGTTTTTATTACTTGGGCAGTGGTTATATGAATTCATAAATAGTGAGCATGTTACCAAATTTGAAGGCGTTATTATTATTGGAAAATATAGAAAGTTGTAAAACAGGAATGAGGAATTTAAAGAGCATCTTCCTTAACAAAATTATTCGACAATAGCAAGCCTATATAAGAATAATAGTAAGGACTCAAGACAACTGATAAAATGATTCTTGAACTTATTGATCTTAAGTAAGAAAAATGTCGATCAATAAGTTCTTTTGGCTTATTCCATTGCACTTAAAATATACTAATAATGATATTATAGGAAATTAAAACTGAAAATGGAGGTATATGATATTATTATTTATTCTTGAGAAAGAGGGAGGTACTGAAAATGAAAAAAAGATTTGTAAGTTTACCCTTAATTTTATTCTTGCTGCTATTATCCGGAAATGTTTTTGCTGCAACGTCAAACCCCGCCGAAACAATTCCCTATCCTTATGGTCAATATGACTGCGGAAGTCTTCCACAACGACAGTGTGAGTATTATTATGCTGAAACTCATTTTGATGGGAAAGTGGCATGGAATGGTGTTGCACCTACAACAAAAATTAATATTTCAGAAGTTAGAGGAACTTATACATCATCCACTAGCACATATGATACATGGGAGCTTGAGAGAGTTTCAATTTATGAATATGGAACTCTAATACCTCCGACATTGCCTACTTTGAAATATGATAGTACAGCCCATGATGGCGAAAAGCTAAGAGATTCATATTCAAGTAATTGGGTGAAATATTACCCAAATACAGTAGTTGCTAATGTTAATAACAGAGTGATTCTATACTATGAACTCAGGCTTTACACTATTGCTGGCTCACCTAATCAAACCTTATTTCCCAAAAGAACAGTTTCAGGTATTACTCTTTAATGGGAGGCATTAAAATGAGATTAAATAAAAAAATTATACTTTCTTTATTCGTAACGTTATCAGTATTATCAGCTATTGGATTTACAACCCATGTTTATAGTAAAGATAAAGAGTCGAAACTTCCATACTATTCTAAACACATCAAATTTACAGAAAAAACACTTCAAAGTGATGGTAATTATCTTGCTGTCGATTATGAAGCTTGGATCAATGATGTAGGTGAATTTAGATTTAATGTCGTATCTGGTCCGTTAGCAGGGGATTACCAAGTATGGGATGGAATTAAATATTACCAGTATTCAAAATCATTTAATGATTTAATGATAAGGGATTTCTATAATGATGGAGATAAAGGAGTTCCCATTCCACATGAATTTTTAAGTGAGCAGGCAAGAGTCGCAATTGTTGATGGAATTAAAAATCAAAACCTGCGAAAAGTAGAAGGAAGACATTACATTAATAAGACTGATAGGGGTAAAATGGATTTCATTATAAATAATGAGAATATGGTGATACAATCAAGCTATGAGGTCGATGGAAGACAAGTTCATGAGATAGTAGCGCCTATCGTTGAACAAATAGATAAGTTTGATAAGAGCCTACTAAGTGTAGATGCAAAAAATGCTAAATTAACCTATATGAAGTAGTTTTATTGAAGGGCGGATAATATTCCGCTCTTACTTATTTATTCATAAGTTTTAGGAGGCTATAGACTTGAAAATGAAAATAAAGCATCTTAAATATATACTATTTTTAATTCTATGCTTTTGTTTATTTACATTAGGTTGTCGTAATGTAAACGAAACACAAGTTCAATTTGAATACCCTTCAAGTGTCGAAGTCAAAGATGGAATGTATACAATTAATAATGATTTGGATTCAATGACATTAACAAAAACAGAATATTTATCTTCTCCAAATGGAGAATTAGTAATAGACCCGAATTATTATCAGACCCACGAACTGAAAAGAGGAGACGTGATCTATTATAAGACCCCTGCTAATTTCCTTAACGAATTCTCATCTATTAATTATCCACAAAAAAATATAGCTCGTATTGTTGGTCTGCCCAATGAAAAATTTGCAATAGGAAAAGGGCAAATATATATTCATAACAAAAAATTAGAAGCTTTCTATGGAAAGGCATTAACAGCAGGCCTTTATAAGAAAGAGTTCCTTAAAATGATTAAAACAGCTCCCGGTAAATGTGAGGTAGACTGTTTATACTCCTATAAACAAACCTTTGATTTGGACTTAGAAGAGTTTTTAATACCTAATGATGATGTTTTTATCATAGGTGATAATTGGTCAAGAAGTCTCGATAGCAGACTGTTTGGTTCATTACCTGTTGATCATATATTAGGAAAAGTTATGGGCTATAAGAAAACTTAGATATTGGAACAAATTATTAGGGGCAATCTAAATCATCTGATCTTCATCTAAGAATTATTCGAATAGAATAAAAAGCACTTTCTTGTTTAACTTCTAATCGTTATGCCGTAGCCGTGTCGATATCTGAATAATTTTGTTTCTTAGTTGGCAATGGAGGTATAGTAAAAATAGGTGCACAACAGGCTTCAGTTACCAATACGAGTGATGGTCTTATGGATCAGTCGCTCTCGGAGCTTTAAGTCCACAAAAGTGACGTGAAATATTAAGTGAAAAAATTACAGTTTCAGGATAGGACTCTCTCCACTCCTATCCAAATCTATAGCGCTCATCATGAGCGCTGACCACTCCACTTGGAGTGGTTTTTTTTTGAGAAAAATAGCACCTCAGATTAGTCTTCAAAGAACTATTCAGTATTGAGTCACTATCTAGTTCATACTAGAAAAATCGCTATTTGTGACAGTGAGACTTGCTCTATTTGAGTCTTTCTTGCGAATATCAGAGGAAGTGTGCCGTACTGGATCATGATGGAGTAATCATACTCTTCATTTTATCGAAGGCTGTTAACCAATCCGTCATTATAATGCTTCCAATGTAACCGTCTGGTCGAATCAACACCAATGTGTCGCAATAAATACCGTAGATGCTTGTTAGTTTACCAGTTGTGTCCTTGAGATATTCGTGTTCCACTTGCTGCTCTGTACTCACAGAATAGCGGCGTAATTCGGCTCCACTGTTGGGCCAGGTCAATTCAGAGAGAGCCATAGAGGCATGGATACCGAAGGCCACCAACGTGAAATGCGGCCCCTGGAACACGTCGAACAGCCGTTTAATCCCACCGGGTCCTGTGCAGGCCGCATCTGGCGCTCGGTCTCCTACCTTTAAGGTCTTTGTAGCAGGGGTATCAATGCGGGCAAGTGGGCCAGCGTGGTAAGAGATTCCGAGTTGTCGCTCCTCATCTCCACGCTTGAGGCTGGAAAGACGCTGCTTATCGAGACCGGAGTACAACTCGCTGGACTTCCCAAGGACGCGTGCAGCGATTGGCTGCCTTTCGGCCTGATAGCTGTCTAGGAGGCTGTCGGGTGCTCCTGTGATAACCTGTCCAAGTTTCCAACCGAGATTGTAAGCGTCCTGCACGCCGGTATTGAGGCCCTGCGCGCCAGCGGGGGTATGAACGTGTGCAGCGTCGCCGATTAGAAAGACACGATCCATGCGGTAGTTCTCAACGAGCCGGACATTAGGCCGGAATACCGACGTCCAGGTAATATCATGGAGCTTGTAGCCAGTGAGCGTCTTGAACTGAGCAGCCATCGCCGCTTCGTCAAGTTCTGATGATTCGTCTGCGTTCAGACGTATCATGATTTGGAACTGGTCGGAGTGGGGCAGTGGACATGCTCCAACCGATTTGCCGTGTGTGCGTGGCCACATATGCCACCGATTGCGTGATAATCCATCAATCGTGCCGTCGATTATAAGTGTACGATCGGAGTTGTCGGTTTCTCCTACGAACCGTATGCCTGCGCCTTTGCGGACGGTGCTCGAACCGCCGTCGGCCCCGACCAGATATCTGCTGGTGACCGTTTCTCCTGAAGAGAGTGTCGCCGTTACTCCATCTGCATCCTGTTCGAAACCAACTAATGCGGTGTCGAACTCGATACGCAAGCCAAGGCGAAACAGCAAGCGGTGCAAGATGGCGTCGGTGTGGTGTTGAGCTAGCAGAAGAATATTCGGATATGGCACGTCGGACGTAGCCCTGTTCCGCTTTTGCATCCGCCAAGGTATAGTGAATGGTCCAAGATGGAAACCCGCGAGAGGGTATGGGGCACCCTCCTCGTGAGCCTCATCTAGGATACCGAGATCTTCGAAGACTTCTTGTGTGCGTGGCTGGACTCCCTTGGCACGTGAGCCCTTGAAGGCATGCGGTGCTTTGTCAATTAGCCGAACTCGAAGTCCCCGCCTTAGTAAGTCTGCCGCTAACGTAGAGCCGGAAGGACCAGCTCCGACGATGAGCACATCAATGTCGTGTTGTTTTGTCATGTAAATCGACCTCGTTTCATCTTGAATTTTATAGTAGCCATTTTCTTTTTTGTTTCTATAAAACAATAAGTTTCCTAGAAATAATAATGAGTGATTCGCCTTCACTTGTCAATATTGTTTCGAGGAAACTTTAGTTGTGACTTTCTCTTTGGTATACTGATATTAAATCAACTATCGGAGGGGAATTAATCATCTGTTACTCAAAAGAAAAGCAGAATAAAGATTATTTGATTAAAGAATTTCTGGAAACTGCAAATGAAATACAGCGTAGATTCCAAACAGAAGACGATGAAGAGAAGCAATGGATGATCCAGAATAGTCCTAATCCTGTTATTGCAGAGTTGATGAAAGATTTAACCGTTTTGAGTCTTCATGTTCTGGACGCGATTGGCAAGCTTGAGCCTGTAAACGGCAATACTATTTCAAAGCAATTCGGCATTCCCAAAGGGAGTGTCTCCAAAATTACGAGAAAACTTGCTGATCGACAAATCATCCTAATTGAACATCTTCCGGATAACAAAAAAGAAATTTTATTCCGTACTACCTCATTGGGCAGAGAGATTTACTTTTTGCATGCAGCATTACATAATCAAATTGATAGCAATGTGAATCGTTTCATGCGGCGTTATGAAGAAGATGAATTGAGACTTATTGTGAATTCTATAAGAGAAATTGCTCATACATCATGGATTCATCCAAACACAATTGTGGAATCAAGCGCTCCTAGTCAAAATAATTCACTCATAAATGAAGATATAGAACGAAACCTAAATCTTCATTCGTTAGTGGTCAATCAGGATATGAACGAAATTATGGTGATGCTTGGCAGGTTAGATTCACGAAGCTTAAAGAAGGCAAAAACGATTCTTAACGATGTGTTTTTTACCGTTTATGAGGGTTAGGATCACGAAAGTCTAAACTAGACTGAGCGACACATCAATTTAAATAAACGCTATGCTTAGGATGTAAGTGACGGTCGTTATAAATAAAAACAGCAGGATTCTTTGTGTATACAAGAATCTTGCTGTTTTCTATTACGTAATGCTTTAATCCAAACAAAATTACTTAAGAGTTGCTCTTCTCTATAAAATCATCAGCATTAAGAATATCACTTACCAACAATGCCAACTGTTCAATTGGCATTGTTTTATTGTGTTTAAACCAATATACGAGCATTCCCACTAAACCGGAGGAAATAAAAGCTGTCGCATAATCGGAATGACTTTGGTTATGCTTAAGAACATTATGAATTTCGCTTAAATAAAAATGAAACTTTTGATTCAAAATGTTGATTAAGTCATTTTCAATAAGTTGATGAATGAAATTTTCGTTATTGTGAAAGAAAAGAAAATATAACCTAGCTAACTCGGTCGTAGTTGCGACTTCTAAACTTTGTATTTCAACAAGATATTCATGAAATAAATGATCGAGGTGGTATTCTAGAATTTCTTCTTTGGAATTAAATAATTTATAAAATGTTTGTCTTGCAAGATCCCCTTGTTCAGTAATTTCTTTTATAGATATTTTTTTATATGGCTTTTCCTTCAACAATTGCAGCAATGAATCTCTAATCCATTTTTGTGATCGTATTGCTGATGGGTTATTTCCAGTATACAAGACAATTCCTCCAATCTGTCATACTTGTCAGATAACATTGACATATGTCACCCTTTGTAAATATACTTTATCCATAACAGTTACACATGTCAATTTTATGGCGATTGTAAGGGAAGGAAATATAGACATATGGAGGTTAATGTGATGGGAAAAACCTTTGAAAAAGCAAGATTAGCAAACTCGGATTCCGATTACAAAAAATTAAATATTTTGCCAGGCCAGGTGCAGCCTAGAGAAGATGGAATGAGAACTAAAGGTCGTGAAGGTTCTTATGAATGGTGGTACACTGATGCGGAATTTGAAGACGGAACGACAATCGTCACTATTTTTTATACTAAAAATTATTTTGACGTGCCTGGTCCCGCTCAACCGACTGTGGATATTGATATTACGCATCCTGACGGAACAAAGACTTCGAAGTCTTTTCAAGAATCTAAGGGGATGCTTATCAACGCTCATACAGAAATATGTGACGTTAACATAGGTAACTCTTATCTAAAATATATTGACGGAAACTACATCTTACATTTTGAAGAAGGGGATATTGAATATCATGCAATCATGACTTCAAAAATACCCATGTGGCGTCCAGATACAGGACATTGGTATTATGGTGATCAGGATGAGTATTTTTTTGCGTGGTTCGTAGCTCAGCCTGCTTCTGTAGTTGAAGGTAATTTAACAATTGGGAATAGTACAATTAGGCTTAAAGGAACGGGCTATCACGATCATAACTGGGGAAATATCGGCATGAATAAGTTGATGAACCACTGGTATTGGGGGCGTGCAAAAGTAGAGGGCTTTGATATTATTGCTTGTGACATTATTGCAGAGAAAAAATATAATTACAAACGTTTGCCTGTATTCATGATTGCAAGAGATGGTAAAATCTTATCCGATGATCAATCTCAAACTCAAATTACAAGGCAAGAAACATTCGAACATCCTAAGACTAAAAAATTTATGGATAACCATTTAATTTATAAACAACCAATTTCCAATAAGGAAACTTATACGGTTGAATTTATCAGAAAAAGAGATATTATCTCGGTAAGTCTTTTGGGTAAAGTCGCGCGTCTTAAAGCTACAATCGCAAAATTATTAGGCGCGAATCCAACTTATACCCGTATCCTTGGTGAAGTTCGTTTGACTCATGACAAGAATGGAGTAAAGACTGTTTATGTACACGAAGGTTTATGGGAACAAATGTTTTTTGGTAACAACAAAAACTCTAATATTAATTGAATAATTACCAAGACAAAAAAAAGTCAATACCATGCGAGAAAATTAGGAATTGAACAAATCGTGCACACCTCGTTCGCCACCAGCAATTTATTCTTTGGTGGGATAAATATGAGTTAATCGTTCAGACTTATGTGAATAAACACGTAATAAGAAAGCTAGGTAACGGCGGTTTCCCATAATGAACGATTATACATCCTTGCTGGTTGATGGAGAATTTATTGGAACCTCATTCAGACTACATGGCACTGTAACTTAGTATGGAGTTTTGTTTGGCACAATGAAAGCAGAATCCTTGAAATTGAATTCCGCGGAGGATACAGCCTAATTCTATCGTGCAGCTTTTTACATGTTATCCCTTACAAATTGAACGTTCTTTAATGATCACATTGTTGGTTAATCAAAGAATACAGTTTCAGGATAGGACTCTCCACTCCTATCCAAATCTATAGCGCTCATCATGAGCGCTGACCACTCCTCTTGGAGTGGTTTTTTTTGATGTAACCCTCTGAAAAGCACGTACTGCTTCTCCTAATATAAGATGAGCAAGGATGATAGCTAGCACAGGTTCAAATAACACCCGCAGAAACTGTAGTTGCACCGATAGACAGCATAATTCATTGTTGTGAATGCCTTTAAAGGGTTCGTAATCCCCGTCTTTTTTTCTTCTCTCCGCCTGCTTCACTTATCCATATGGAGCCCAGCAGTAAGACAGCGCCGATAAGTTGTTGCACAGTCATCCTTTCTCCTATAACAAGAGTTGAAATAATTAGTGAAGTTAGCGGATCGATGTAACTCAATATAGCGATGCTTTGACCGTTAAGTCCTTTCATTCCAGCAAAGAAAAGATAAAATCCAATACCGCCATGAACGAAACCCAGTACTAGCATCAATAGAATGGTGGAACTGCTGAATGCAAAGAAATTGATGCCATCCGTAAATAGAACAATTGGGAACAGTATCATAACCGACAAACCAAGCTGCAACAGTGTATTTGCCAGTCCATCCAGATCCCGAATGAATTTGTTAACCAGTGTTAGTGCAGCATAAAAAAACGCTGCAGTTAATCCATAGCAGATACCTAGTAAATGGAGTCCGGTCGTTTCCAGCTTTCCGTTTTGTAAAATGAAGAACAAACCCATAAGAGCAATACCGATACAAACCGCCTTTCTGAGAGACAGCTTTTCTTTCAATAGGAGAGGCGAGAGCAAAATGACCAGAACGGGTGCAAAATAGTAGCTTAATGCAGCATTTGCAATCGTTGTTACTTTAAATGCTTGAAACAGAAAAATCCAGTTGCCGATCAAAGCAATGCTTGCAATCACTAGAGCGGCTGCGTTCTTCTTTATCGCAGTCCAAGATATTTTTTGCTTCGTCCATACAAAGATGAAGAATAGAACCAGAGCACCAATGAAGCATAAACACAATGCAATTGTACTTGAAGGCATATCGATATATTTTGCAAATACGCCTATTGCACCGAAAATGATCATCGATAACATGAAATAAATTTTTGATTTCATTTGTAATTCCTGCTTTCCACGAAGTGATTGATGAAATCTGTTACATACAGTTTTTCTTTACAATTGAGCTCAATTGCGTTTTAGTGTATCATCCTATTTATTATTACAAAAGCGAATGTTTATCATGAATATGATGAGAAAACCAGATAGTTAAAGGTGGGCATAATATGGAAAAGAATATCCAGAAATATTTAGCACTAGTTCATACAGTAGAGCACGGAAGCTTTACCAAAGCGGCGGAGGTATTAAATTATTCACAATCGGGAATTAGCCGAATGATTAGCGATTTAGAAGCGGAATGGAGAGTATCGCTCCTTGTACGCGGACGCTCTGGAGTAAGTCTGACCTCTGAGGGGATGAAGGTACTTCCTTACGTCAAAAGTGTGTGTAATGAGTATCAGAAGCTGCATACGCAAATTGAAGATTTACATGGACTCCAATCAGGATTAATTCGAATTGGGACATTTTCAAGTGTAGCTACCCATTGGCTGCCGAATATCATCAAAGAATTTCAAAAAAAATATCCGAACATTGATTATGAGCTATTGCTTGGCGACTATACGGAAATTGAGAGTTGGATTTGGGAAGGACGTGTGGATTGCGGGTTTCTCCGGCTTCCCGCACAAACTAAACTGGATACAATTTATTTGGATAAAGACAAGCTGCTTGTAATCTTGCCTGAAAATCACCCGTTTGCAGATTGTGATCGTTTTCCTTTCAAACAATTAGGCGATGAGCCATTTATGCTCATGGAAAAAGGTGCAAAGGCTGAAATATCGGAAATATTTGAGCAATATCATATTACTCCAAAGGTACAGTTTACGACGTGGGACGATTATGCCATTATGTCGATGGTGGAAAGCGGTTTAGGTATTAGTATTTTACCGGAGCTTATTTTGAAGCGTATTCCCTACCGAATTGTAGTGAAAGAGCTTGAAATACCGGCTTACCGTCAGATCGGCTTGGCTATGAAAGATAGGAAATCCGTATCACTGGCGGTCAAGCGGTTTTTAGATTATCTACAATACAGGAGCATCTAAGAAGTATTTCCGATTACAGGTTTATATTTGTGGTCGAAACGGGAGAATAATCGGCGTCTCAAAAAAATACAGTGAAACTTAAGATGCGGTCACTGTTCCTATTCATGCAACCAGCCTATCCCCTTGCAGCAATATAGATTTATTGCTTGTTTGACATTGAAGTTCTGTACAGCGTGCCCTAAACTTCTCTTTTCGAATTCTTTGTATGTGTATGAATAGAATAATTGCCGAGCCGGTAAATCACTATTGATGTAACCGCAAGAAATATAGCTACTCCTGTCACGACTATAAAAAAGGATTCATTAAAAGCATTCCGGCCGGCTTCTTTTAATATTTCAGAGACGTTTGCAGGCAACGATTCTGATACAATTAAAGCTTCATCCAAACTATCTCTCACTTTATGCGTAACGTTCAGCTCGTTAGGAATCTTCATAGCTAGAGTATAAATAAAGCCGGATAGACTTCCTATAATTGCGATACCCGAAGCCCCGCCTATTTCAAAAGCGACTTCTTCTATAGAAGCAGCCATACCTGCTTTTTGTGACGGGGCAGCGTTCATTATCGAGTGAGAAGATGTCACTGTTGTTGCTCCTAGGCCTGCTCCAATAAAGGTTAAACCAATCATCTGTCCGGCAATACTTGATTCTAAATGAGCAAGATATATTCCTATTCCGAAAGCTGCGATCAATAACGCTGTGATTTTAATGTGCAGAACATTAAATCGATGCATCATCATGCCTGCTATTGGGCCAGTAATTAAAGATGCAATAGGCATACCTAGTATAAAAATTCCAGCCTGTAGCGGACTTAGTCTATCAACCAATTGGAGCTTCTGCGTAATTAAATATTGGATTCCGATTAATGTAAATGAACTCATGACCGCTGTAATAAATCCAACAGTAAATGGGGAGGACTTGAACAGCGACAGATCGATAAGCGGATCAGATAATTTTCGCTGACGTCGTATGAAAATGATAAATGCGATGATCCCAATAATTGCAGCGATAACTGCCAATATAGTTGAACCGCCACGCCGTGTAATTTCTTTAATGGCATATACAATCGTCACTAAGGCTATCATGATTTGAATGGAGCTTAACAAGTCCCACTTTTTATCTTTGTTACCGTTATGCTTCGGAATGTAAATAAGTGTTAATGCAAGTGCTATTAAAACGATAGGGACATTAACCAAAAATGCAGAGCCCCACCAGTATCGTTCCAAAAGGAGTCCGCCTAAGACCGGGCCTAGTCCAGCGCCTCCGGCTGATACAGAGCCCCAAATACCGAGAGCCAATCCTAGCTCGCGTGCTTCTGTAAAGGTTACTCTGATAATAGATAGAGTTGCCGGCATCATCATGGAGGCTCCTACGGCAAGCAGCACACGTGATGCTACCAGAATACCAGGTGTGGGGGAAAATGCAGCTATTAAAGAAGCCAAGCAAAATACAATCAAGCCCAGTATGAATATCTTTCTATAGCCTAAACGGTCACCTAGTGTACCCATAGCAGGTAGCAGACCAGCCATGACAAGTGAATATCCATTCAAAATCCATAGCTTCTCCGATGCTGATGCACCCAAATCATATACCAGGTTAGGTAAAGCAGTATAAAGAATGGTCATATCCATTACGATTAATATTAGTGCACTGGAAACGATAACCAGTATCATCCAGCGTTTAAAAGTAGACATGCTTGTTGTTCCCCCACATGATTTTTATGTTGTATTTCGAATGTAAACTATAGGGTAACCCTATAGTCAAGACTGAATTTAAAGCGGTACAATAGAAATCAAGGAGTGATGAGTTATGTCAAATATGCAACCCCAGTTTTTTACAACTAATGAGATGGCCAAAATATGCGGAGTTACGAAGCACACCCTTTTTCACTATGATGAGATTGGACTACTAAAACCTGAGTTTATTAATGGCAAGGGTTATCGTTATTACACCACTAAGCAGTGTTTCACTTTGGATATTATCAACGTACTCAAAAAAGCCGGAAGTTCCCTTGAAGAAATCAAACAATTTTTTGAAGATCACAATACAGAGAAGTTTGTAAATCTTGTTCAACAGAAGCAGTGCGAGCTTGAAGTTGAGCAGCTAAAAATAAAACGTATGCAAAATTTTCTCAGGAGTGCAGTCGAAATGCTGGAGAAAGTGAAGAATGATTCGAGGGACACTCCAGTGATAGAGATATGTGAAGCGTATTATTTTATAACGACGGCAGTGGGTGATCAAAGTAACGATCATGAATATGCTAAGAGACTAAGTGAGCATCGGGATTATTGCGAGAAAAATATTATTATGAATGAATTTTCATTGTGGTCGATTATAAATAAAGATAACTTTATAGCTAGTAATTACTTTCCAAAATTCATAGCCAATAAACTGATTGATCCGATAGATGGAAACAAGGTAGTGGTAAAACCTAAAGGCACTTACGTCGTAATGGATCACAAAGGATCATGTGAAACGAAGTCCAGCACCTATTCGAAAATAAAACAATTCATCAAAGAAAAGGGGCTGATTATAAGTGGGGATGTATATGAAGTGGAAATAATGAATCATCTCGCAGAAGAAAATCCAGATAAATATGTGATCAGAATTTCAGTAGGGGTCTCTTGAATATAAATACGGAACGTTGTTTAGATTTGATTTTGTTAATCGACTAATGTTTTCTTATTGGTTTTGAAATGGGAGACAACTTTTATAAGCGACAACATTTTTTCACTATTTACATTCCAAAAAAGGTGTGATACATTACTTCCACACACATAGAAATAACTCAATTTGGAAAAAGGTGTATGTACGATGGCAGAAAAGTGCGAACGTGACTCAAGCTGTTTAAGTATACAAAGCGCTTGGAGAGCCCACGAGAATCAAAATTGCACTACTCATTACTGAGGAGGTAATTTGTGTTGCTCGAATATCGGATTCAAGCTGGAATCAGTGGGGAAATAGCACATAAATATGCGCCTTATTTGCTGGAGTAATTTTTTTCTGTTGTATTTCTATGGGTTTAGAAATATCGAAACACTTTGTAGTGGAGAGAGGAGCTTGGCTTGTATGTCCAACACATGATGAATTTTCAATGACAGAAAAAAGTGCGAACTTGAGTCAACTATTTAAAGTTTACAAAGCACTCGGAGAACTCAGAGAATCAAAAATTGCCCTGCTCCTTATTAAGGGTTAATTTGTGCTGCTCTTCTATCGAGTTCAAACTGTAATCAGTGGCCGAAGTAACAGAGTTTAAACCACGAAATGGGACAAAAGATGCGCTATATTTGTTTGTTAGAGTAATTTTTTTGACTATGATTCTATAATTTTAGAAATATAGAAATAATATTTTTTAGTGGAGAGAGGAGTTTTACTTATATGTCGAATACATTGAAAATTTATATGCTGGCTATGATCTGCTTTCTTGTTGGGACATCTGAATTTATTATTGCAGGAATTTTGGATAAGGTGGCTGCAGATTTAGGTGTATCCGTGTCGGCAGCCGGTCAGCTGATTACCGTTTTTTCACTGGCTTATGCCATCGGTACACCGATCCTCATGGCAGTCACCGCACGTATGGAGAAACGCAAGCTTCTGCTTTATGCACTTACTGTATTTGCGGTAGGCAATCTAATTGCCGTCGCGTTACCCGGCTTTACATTCTTGCTCGTATCACGTATTGTTCTCGCGATTAGTACCGGTGTATTTGTCGTAACCTCATTGACAGTTGCCGCTCAGATTGCTGCGCCTGGCAAACAAGGAGGCGCGATTGCAACCCTTATAATGGGCTTCAGTATCTCCTTAATTATCGGTGTTCCTCTTGGAAGAGTTGTCGCTTCGGTCTATGATTGGAAGCTGATTTTCGGCGTCATCGGTCTGCTGGGATTGCTTTCAATGTTGATTATCGTATTTACCATTCCCCGTTCTAATGGTGAGGCGCCTGTTCCTATTCGCAAACAACTCGCGTTGCTGAAGCAGCCCAAAATTGCGATCGCACTTGCTGTCACCTTTATGTGGTTTGGTGGTTATTCGGTTGTCTACACCTATATTTCTCCCTACTTGCTAACTATAAATAAATTAAGCGAGCAAGGTGTAAGTATCGGCCTTTTCGCTTTCGGTATCGCCAGCTTGTTTGGCTCAAAATTCGGAGGCTACAGTACCGATAGATGGGGAGCTCCCCGCACATTAGTCAGCGGTTTGCTGTTTCATAGTATTGCGCTTTTGCTGCTATCGTGGGCTGGACAATCACCATACATTGTATTCCCGTTGCTGATGTTATGGTCTTTCTCAGCGTGGTCTACTGGTCCTACCCAACAGTTTCATTTAATATCGCTTGTTCCAGAGGCTTCTGGTATTATGCTAAGTCTGAATACTTCCGTGATTCAGCTCAGTATGGCTGCAGGTGCTGCACTTGGGGGTGTTGTTGTTGAACAGGTATCACTCAGTTCTATCAATTGGATTGGTGCAACAATTGTCATTTTAGGTGCTGCAATTGCCGCTACATTCTTCCGTATTTCCTACTCGCGCAAACGCCGCGAAGAAATGAATTGCAAGCTCGTCGAGACGTAAGCGTAATTCCAAGTGTTAAAACGAGTGGCCGTACCATAAGCTAAGCAATCAGCGAGCGCCGATTCTCAAGGCTCTCGCTGATTGCATATCAACTACTGATTACTGGAGAAGGTAAAATTCTTCATATTAATAATTTGAAAAAAGGATTAATGAAAAAGTTATCCATGGATGTATAGCAGCTAAAGAAGCTCATCCAGTTTCTAATGGGAAGGAATACAGTTTCAGGATAGGACTCTCCACTCCTATCCAATCTATAGCGCTTATCATGAGCGCTGACCGAATGCTTTAAAAAGCATGCTTTTTGACATTGCGATAAAATGCTAGTTAACTTAATGTAGAATATCTCATTTCCAAGTCACAATTATTGAAATAAAATAGGGTTTGAAGAATATGGATGACTTGATGACGGTTCGCTGCGTTTGTACGTGGTGTGCCGTGGCGGGTAAACGCTTCAAGCTTGAAAATTGAAATAAGGAAGTGACGAAATGTCAAAAGAAAGATTGGACACGCTGCAAAGCTGGTATGCTGACGATCAGCACGACAAAATTGTTGAAGCGGTCGAGCAGCTGCCAGAATCGGAGCGGGATTACGAAATAGTGGGGCATTATGGCCGAGCACTTAACAACTTAGGGCGCTACATGGAAGCGTTGCAGCAGCTGCTGTCAGTAGAACATCAAGGAAGACAGGATGCAACATGGAATTGGCGCATCGGCTATTCTTATTTTTACCTGCACCAATGGGAAAAGGCGCTGTCCGCATTCGAGCAGTTTGATCGTTTGGAGCCTGGCGATGCAGATGTGGATCAGTACATAGAGGCATGCCGCGATTTTATGGAGAGACAAGCTGTGGCGGTCAAGGAGATCGCCCGTGTTCCTTTTCGCGAGCGCGACTTCAGTCAGTTCTGGGAAACCAGCGATTATGCAGACAAAAGTTATGTAGAGGCACCGCCTACTGCCGAGATGATTGTTTCTATTGAAGAGGAACTGGGATACAAGCTTCCGGCAGACTATATTTGGCTGATGCAGCAGCAGAATGGCGGCGTACCGGTCAATACTTGTTTTCCGACTGCTGTTTCGACCTCCTGGGCGGAGGACCATGTAGCCATTACGGGTATTATGGGAATCGGGCGCGAGAAAGATTATAGCCTGGGCGGCAGTTTGGGCAGCCGTTTTATGCAAGAAGAATGGGGCTATCCAGATATTGGGGTTGTCCTGTGTGATTGTCCGTCAGCAGGGCATGATGTCATTATGCTGGATTATCGTGTATGCGGCCGGGACGGCGAGCCTGCAGTTGTACATGTGGATCAAGAGGCTGGTTATTGGGTTACCTTCCTTGCGCCTAACTTTGCGACCTTTATAACTGGACTGGTCAATGAGGAAGTATTCGACACCTCGGAGCAGGACAAGCTCGATGATTTGGACAAGGTGGAGCATGCGCAATTCTCTTCTTTATTGCAATCTTTATGCGAGAAAGCCGGCGGAATAGATCGGATTGAAGCGGTCATTCGCAATATTTGTACCCGGATCGTAGAGGACAAAGGCTATTTCGCTTTTCATGCGGACGAGTTGTCGATGCTGATGTATGATATTCAGTTCTGGTTGTACACCGGGTCAAACCCGGAAGTGACGCGAGCGCACTATTTAGCGGAGTATGAAAAGATGATCGCTTTTGCGCAAGGCTTTAGCACTGGGGGCTACGCACCGGATTTTGTTTCTGGCTGGCTGGATGAACGAATTAAACAGGGAGCTATCGTAGACAGGGGAGGTGTGCTGAGCTTTACAGCGGTTGCAAGGGAGCAGCTAGTGGATAAGCTGACAGCGATCGAATCCGGCTTAGGTAATTAAGGGGGAACAACTACAGATGACAGAAACCACTAATAATGAAACCTTGCATCATGCTTGTTATAACCAAAATGTGGATCGGGTACGAGAGTATGTAATGAACGCGAAAGCGAATAGCCTAAATAAAAAACTAACGGATTATTCGAATCCGGTAAATGGAACCCCCTTGCAAATCGCGTGCAGAGTAGGGAATTTGGATATCGTGAAGCTGCTAATCGAAGCAGGGGCGGATAAAGAAATGAAGGATGTCGGCAGACAATCGCCCTTATCCATTGCCATTAGTAACAATCACTTTGAAGTAACTCGTTATTTAATTGAAGCAGGGGCCGATGTCCATTCGAAAGGGCCGAACAATCTGCAACCGATACATTTTGCATGTGAACGCGGAAGTAAAAAAATGATTGAATTACTATTATCGCAAGGAATTGATATCAACCAACTGGATAGTCTCAAAAGCTCGCTTCTTGATTTCACAACAAATCTGAATGGAGGAAATCTGGAAGCGGCAAAAACGCTTATCGAAAATGGAATCGATCAGAAATATACTTCTGCAGCGTTTAAATGGGCCTGCTGGAGAAATAATGTGGAAATCGCTGCATACTTACTCGAAAATGGAGCGGATTATGAGAGTCAAACAACCCCGAAGTCCGAATTGTTATTTTGGATTTGCGGGTTAGGTTACAAAGAAATAGTGAAGCTGTTGCTTGGAGCAGGTGTCAACTTTACTACCCCCGTTAAATTTAAGGGCAAAATGCGGTCATACAATGGCAGCCCGCTGGAAAGAGCTATTGAAACACAACAATATGAAATTGTAGAAATCATTCATTCTTTTAAAAGATAACAGGCTCTTTTTTTGCTGAATTCACGTCGAATCTCCTAGATACCGTAATAAAATCCATGATACAATTATCCTGGTTTCGCATCCAAGAGTGAGAGAGGTGACTAGATGAAACTGTACACCAAAGCTGCAACAGCTGATTATTTTAGCGTATTTGGTTGCGGAGATGTTTGGTGGAATCAGTCTACTTATACATAAAGCAGTTGAGGAGATTTACGAGAATCTAGAAATTAATTTGGAATTTATAACTTACTAAGAGGGTGTAATCGATTGTCAACAAATATATCTTATAAATTGCCCTGCGGCTCAAAAATGAACTACCCTGAAAAATTAGGGTATCTGACACGTAAAGGGAATCTAGTCGTTTTTCATAGTACGTCATCAAAGGATTATGAGTCCTACCTAATCGTACCTACAACCAAAGGTATTCATATAATGAAAAAGGGCTCAATGCTTGAAATCGCCTTACTATACGAAAACTTGCCTTTAGAGGAGTCTGAAGTCAAAGACTCTTCCGGTGTGTTTAACTATAAGCTCGGGACAACACTTGAGGAATTACAGGACTTGTTGGCTCAATCTTTTGCAAACTAGAATATTCAATCCGGCCAATGAGCCGGATTTTTTTGTATCTTGCGTAAAATCGTTGATCTTTATCGTTTTGGAATCTGAATAGATTGGAAAAAGGGTCTGTTGCAATGATTATCTGAATCTGCATTCCATCGTTCAACAGTTTCAATGTTGGAGAGATAGTATGTGTTCCCTCATGTGGAGTTGGGCAAGAGTCACATCATACGACTTCTCGGAGTAGTAGCAGCTGCTTGCAAGTTGCTACAGATCAGATGAAGAATGCTGAAGTTACTTTAAATTATTTATAGATACAGTTTCAGGATAGGACTCTCCACTCCTATCCAAATCTATAGCGCTCATCATGAGCGCTGACCACTCCTTTGGAGTGGTTTTTTTTGGATAAACAACACCTCTGATGTATTTTCGTTGAATGTGGTCATTTGACTGAAAGCACACGTTCCGATAAAAAGTAGCTGGCTGACAGGATTTTTTCATTTCAAATGCAGAAAATATTGGATTGACGGGAATCCTGCCTCCTGGATGAATAAGTAAATCATGTGCTGATTGGATATGTCCGTATACGTAGTTAACCCGAGAGAACTGAAGTTTGTAATTGGTTGGACAGGAACTTTATATGTTCGGCAAGTTAAGGTACATAGAGAAACATCGTCTCCTCTGGCTCAATAAATTAATCTTTTAACTTTAGTAATAGGGGGAAACTTTTTTACTTTACAAATGTAAAGTAGATTATTATAATAACAAGTAAGAAATGAAGTTTTGTCAATTGTTTTGTCAATTATTTCGTAAAGTAAATTAGATGAAATAATAGGAGGAATAAAATTGATCAAATTAGCAATGCTTGGATCAGGAATCATTACCGAATGTCATTACTTCGGACTGACAGACGCCGACGCCCAGATCGTCGCGATCGCTTCCACAGATAAGGAACAGGCAACGGAAGCTTGCACAAAGTACGGTGCAAGGTACTATTCGGATTATCACGAATTGCTGCAAGCGGAGAAAGGCCAAGTAGATGCGATTATCGTCGCTTTGCCGAACTTCATGCATTATGAGGCGTGTATAGCCGCGATTAACATGGGCTACAAGAACATTCTCTGCGAGAAGCCTATGTGTACGCGCGAGGAAGACGCAGACAAACTCGCTGCACTTGTCAAACAGGAAGGCGTCTTTTTTCAAACGGGATACATGAAACGGTTTAATCCTGGATTTCAGCGAGTGAAATCCGCGCTGGAAAACATAGGAACGCCGAGCTTTGCGACCTTCAGCATTTATTTCAGTTCGCCAGAGCCGGATCCGAATCCGCAGAAAGGTGAGCCAGGAAGCTGGTACGGGGTCGTCGAGAAAACAGGGGGGGCTGCATTAACACATAACGGAAGCCACCATATCGATCTCATGCGCTATATGTTCGGCGATGTAACAGCAGTTACAGCTAAAATGCGATACGATGTACACAGCGGCGGAGAATACTATATTAGTGCGAAGCTTGAAATGACTGACGGCGTTGAAGTAGACATGCGTATAGGAAGAGTGGACGTTCCGAATATGGGGCCTGATTTCTCCGTATTCCGCGATGGCTGGAATGAAACGGTGGAGGTTATTGGCTCGCGAGGCTATATTAAATGCGAAAATCCGACATGGCAAGGGTATGAGTCTCTCCAGGTTAAAGAGTGGCGGCAGCACGCACCTGGACCAGAAACTATCTATCTGGAGTGCAACGAGCAGTGGAAAAAAGAACTGCATGCATTCGTGGAAAGTGTAAAAACCGGTAAATATGATCCAGCTGCATCTACTGTTATAGATGGCTATCGTACGGATGCGATTATTGCAGCGATGCACCGAAGCGCCAAGCAAGGCGGTCAACGGACCATGCTTGATTACAAGCATTGAGTAAAGGAGAGATGGCCATTGATAGCAGCCATAGTTAAAGGTAACTGTTTAGTAGAAATCGCTGAGATTGCAGAACCATCGATTGCAAAACCTACTGAAATTAAAATTAGAGTCATTTCTGGCGCGATTTGTAACACCACTGACAATAAAATTTATGCAACAGATCATCCGGAAAAGAACTGGCCGTTTAAGTCGTTTCCGTTTGTGCTTGGTCACGAATGTAGCGGTGTTATAGTCGAAGCAGGCGAAGAGGTAAATGAACTAAAGGTTGGCGACCGAGTGGTCTATTGGACTGTGGAGGGCGGTGCGTTTGCCGAGTATTTGATTCTGGATACCGCCGATTCAACCGTGAGCAAGATTAACGATGCCGTTGAAGACGACACTGCCGCGATGATGGAGATGGTCATCGGCAGTGCTAGGCTGCTGTTCTCCGCTAATGGAGAACAGTACATTAATCAAGACAGCACAGTGTTAGTTATCGGACTAGGACCGGCTGGACTAATTTACACGCGCTTAGCTTTACTCATGAATGCGCGCCGAGTGGTATGTGCGGGACGTGGAGAACTTCGGATCAACACAGCAAAGTCGCTAGGGGCAGATGCTGTTATTGACGTGAACGCGGAAGGGTACCTCGATCACCTTCATGAGTCACTGGAAGGCGGGGCGGACATCATCATCGACGCCACGGGAGGCGATGTTGTTTCCCTAATGACAGCTATGGGTAAAAAAGGTGCTCGAGTCATTCCTTATGGCATAACACCGTTTGATTGGAATGATCGTTTGTCTGAGTTGACAAAGGCAGGACTTCTCAGCCCTGATTTCTCAGGTCATGAAACCGCGCGTCATGCGATTCGTTGGTGTGTTGAGAAAGCGGAAGCCGGACTGCTTGGACTCTCATCTATTATTTCTCATCGACTGCCTCTAGATCAGGTCGGGAGGGGCTTGGACCTCTGCCGATTGGAGAAGGACAAGACTCTAAAAGTGATCATCCAAATTTCGGAGTTTTGATACAAGTGTTAAAGCGTTTTTAATTCTGTTGCAGGTCTTTCACGGAGTCCCCTTGTACTAATTCACATATAACGGATACTGTGACCGGATGCCATTGCTCAGGATGGTTGATATGTTTAATCAACAAATCCACTGCTTGACGACTTAAGACATCGCGTTTTGTATCCATTGTTGTCAATGTTGGTCGCACGATAGAAGCATGTTCTGTTCCGTCAAAGCCTGCAAAAGAAATTTCATCAGGAACGGATATATTGCGTCGTTGGCATTCATTAATCAGCGAGACTGCTAATGCGTCATTTCCACATAACCATGCCGTTGGTCCGTTTTCTAGAGTTAGCATTTTGTCTACGAAGGCACTTATCTCATCACTGGTCAACGGACGGCTGTCGCCGGGGTGTATAGTGGGACTGTAGTTGATTTCCGTAACTATCGAATGTTCAGGTACAATTGGCAACCCAGCGGTGTGCATGGCAATCTGATAGCCCTGCCACCGCTGATAAAAGCTGCGGTAGCTGTACAGATATGAAATGTAGCCTATTTTACGATGTCCCATTGAGATCAAATGGTTTACAATTTGAAAAGCGCCTTGGACATTGTCGGACAATACAAAATCTGTCTCTATATTCATAACTTGATTTACAAGCATCACCAGTGGAAAGTTTAAATCCATAATTTTCTGCAAGTAAGCATCGTTTAGCAACCCCATTGACAAAACACCGCAAACTGGAAACTCATAAATAATATTTGGCAAAGCAAGGTCTTTTTGCATCTCTCTCGTAACTCCTGAAATAAGTACTTGATAACCCTGCTGATGCGCATAGTTCATCACTTCGGAAAATATCGGATAATAAAAACCGTCGTGAAACTGTATGAACTCATCAACCACAAATAGAATATACATTTCATTCTTTGCGGACGATTTGGCGGCCAAGTAGCCCATCCGCTCAGCGGTGGCCACGACGAGCTTGCGTACATCTTCGCTGACGCCGGCTTTCCCAGAGAGTGCTAGCGATACAGCATTTTTGGAGATGTTGAGTTCGTCTGCGATAGTCTGCATTGAGACGCTTTTACGATGTCTTGCCATGTAAACCCCGCCTATTTCTCATTTTTTTGTATTATACATTTGTCAAGTTATTTTGTCAAGTGATCGAATGGTTGATTTAAATCAAATATCGTCAAGAATGCTACTTCACATCTGAAAGGAAGGACATTATGAATGATATTCTTTGGTACAAAACTCCAGCAACTAATCTCCATGAAAGTCTACCTGTTGGCAATGGACGCATAGGAGCGATGGTTTTTGGAGGCGTTTACAACGAGATCATACAGATCGACGAATCCACATTCTGGTCAGGCAGCGCCTCGGAGAACGATGACCGTGAAGGCATGCAGGAATTGTCTGATCAGTTGCGCAAACTTCTTCTAGCCGGGGAATACGACGAGGCCGACAGACTGGGTCATCACTTCATTGGCAACAAAGGGAATTATGGAACAAGTCTGCCCATAGGACATCTCCACATCAATCTAGCTGGCTCTTTAACTCAAACGAATAGGATATTTAGCGATTATCGAAGGCAACTCAACTTCAGATCAGGTCTTGCGATTACTGAGTTCACCTTAGCTGGTACATTGCACACTAGAGAGACGTTCGTCTCCAATCCTGCTGGGATTTTTGTAACCCGTTATTATGCAAATGGAGCGGTCTTTGATCTTGAAATATGCCTTGAAGGAATAGAAAATAATGTGAAAATAACTGGATTTTCTGGAGATAACTACACCATTTCCGGGGACGCATTTGAAGAGCTTCACAGCGACGGTAAGACGGGTGTTCACTTGACTGGGAGCATACGTCTGAAATCGGACGGCCTTCTAAAGTTTAACGATAGAGCTTCGGTGACCGCAGCTACTTATGTTGAAATCTATTTGGATATGGCGACAACCATGTTTACAGCCACGCCTGAAACCGAGTGCAAAGCTAGACTAAACGCAGCCTATGCCATGGGGTATGAGACCCTTAAGACCCAACACATCGCTGACCATACATCGTTATACAGCCGTATGGAATTTCACTTGGAAGATGAGGATCTTTCTTATCTAACAACAGACAACCGACTAAAAAGATTGGTTGACGGAAGCAGGGACTTAGGTCTTATCTCTACTTTGTTTAATTATGGACGCTATTTGCTCATCGCAAGCTCCCGTGAAGATTCACCATTACCTACACATATGGGCGGAATCTGGAATGACAATATATACGCGCGTGCCGATTGCGCTCAGGACATGCACATCGATATGAACTTGCAAATGCAATATTGGCTGGCCAATCCGTGCAATTTGAGTGAATGCTCAACGCCGGTTTTTCGTTGGCTCCGTGACATCGTCGTGCCCAAGGGGCGGGTCACTGCGGACAAAACGTATGGCGCGAATGGTTTCGTGGCTCATGTCGTTTCTAATGCGTGGGGTTATACGGCGTTAGGCTGGTCATATAATTGGGGGGTGTGGGCGTTTGGAGGCCTTTGGACGGCAACGCTTTTGTGGGAACATTACCGATACACTCAGGATGAGAAATTTTTAAAGGAGGATGCATTTCCGATTCTATTCGAAGCAGCCCGGTTCGCGTCAGATTACTTGTTTTATGATGAAAAATCTGGTTATGCTATGTCAGGACCGGCATATTCTCCTGAAAATCATTTTATTTATGATGGCAAAGCATATTGTCTGTCAGTGTCCAACACCTGTGATATTCTCATGATAAGAGAAATTTTTAACATCGTCCTACAGGCGGCACCTTTGGTTGACGATCAAGAGAACCCGATAGATCATGACGTTCTGTTGAAAATACAAGATCAACTTATAAAACTTCCTCCCTATCGCGTAGGTAAGAATGGGCAGATACAGGAATGGTATTCTGATTTTGAAGAGGCAGATTCGGGGCACAGACATACGTCACATCTGCTTGGACTGTATCCGTTCCAGCAAATTATTCCTGAAAGGGACTTAGAGCTTGCACAGGCAATTCACGTTACACTTCAGCGCAGATATGCAGACTGTGAGCTTTCATCCTGGACGATGGCCTTTTTCATCAGCTACTATGCCCGTCTTCTGGATGGTGAGAATGCGTATGAAATGCTTCTTAATACTTTTAACCGAACTGTTGAGCCTAACCTTACGTCTACAATGGGCAAAGCGCTTGAAATGTGGGGTAATACCTGGGAACTCGATGGAAACACCGGCTTAACTTCCGCAATTTGCGAAATGCTTCTACAGACGATTCCCGCTGAGGACGGGGATACTGATACACTGCTGCTCCTGCCTGCGCTCCCGAGCGCTTGGGATAACGGTCATGTCCACGGAATATGTGCTGCTGGAGGTTTCGAAGTGAGTATGGAGTGGCAAGACGGGCAGCTTACTAAAGTTAAGCTGCGTGCGAATTCTGCCAGACATATTAGAGTACGATATGGTGAAAATTGTTGTTTGTTGACAACAGAAGCCGGCGGTTACTACATCGGGGGGCCTACACTGGTTTTTGGAAATTGAATATATATATATATATATAAATGGAATAAATAGTTTTAAATCTATAGCACTCAATATGATCGCCGATCACTCCTATGGAGTGGTTTTTTTTGGATAAAATAACACCTCTGATGTAAATTTCACTAATCCAGGTTAAACAACCTGCCGTTCGGCCCGCACTCCAATTTGATGGATAATTCGAATAAGCAGGAAAATATAGGAGAAGCTATAAGACAGATAACTTATGATGAACAAACAGTTTCATTATTGCGGTTGAAAATGGAATCTGACGGAAATTAGGGCTGTATCTAGATGTTTACGACTATGATATGAACTTACTGCGTTCTGTTGACGTGTCAGCGATTCCATCCAATTCTACTGATTCTCCTGAGATTTTCGGGTTTATTTTATCAATCGTTTAGCAAAAACAATAACTTATATCTACTAAATTACGCAGACGGCACATTAAGAAAAACGACGTTTAATGCGGATGACGAAAGGTATTACCTGATTAACATTGCGAGAAATACAAATGACAATCTCTTAATTACAATGAAATATAGTCACCCCGACACAGGAGAGGAACTTGAGCCCAAGTTATACTATGTTAATTTGTCGGATTTGGAATTTTCAAAAGAAGATCAATTGAGGAATCTAGGGGCCAGCGTGCAGGTTGCAAAACGGTAATCCGGAAGCCGTAAGCTGGAGTTATTGAAGATGAGGCGTGGTCGGGACGCCACTTTGATTGGGTGGAATTGCTCTTGCAGGGTCCCGCCAACGCCGCTTAACAACATACGATCTGCTCTAACCTATACTTTGGCTGTCTCCGGCCGTTTTACTTGAAGCGGGGGGAAGATGAGCCATCCTTTTTCTTTAAGCATTTCCAGTATTTTAACGCCTTGAGCTGCCTTGGCGAGATGATATTTAGCAAACAGTGCACCGATATCTATTCTGATCGATTGACCCATAGCTTGGCTGCATGCAACGATGCCCATAGATGTGTCTGTGGCAATTTTGATAGCGATCTCAGGATCAGTAAATCTTGCACCAGCAGGAATATCTTCGAGCTTAACAGTTGGTCTTTCTGGCATAGTAGGAGCTGGAGTGATTCCATTGTTAATCAGCAAAGCATCAAGCTCTTTACTTTCTGTCTGGGCTTGATCGATAAGGTCCTCCAAAATTTTTTTCAAATCTTTATCGCCGGAGTGGTTCAAATATGCTTGGTAGCACGAGATTGCGCCTTTAGCTGCTGATGAGGCCATAAATACATTAGAAATTTCGCCGTAATGCATAGGCTCATCTTTTGGATTACCGCTTAAAATGCCCATTAATTTCAGCTCCTCTTAATTTAAGTGTGAACATCAGAGTTATAGTGCCCAGGAAAAAGAAATTAAATTAAATTAAATGTAAGGTGAATTTTCTTATCCAAGTCGGCATGAGCCATAATGAATAGGGCACAATTTAATGAACGTTCTGGAACCTTGTTAGTTACAGGACATTCATTATCAGTGCCAATTGATGCGGAAATTATTAGACGGAAAGGCGCTGTTTAATGTCTACAGCGAAGCTGATTCGCTATATTAAGAAGCCAAATTCGCTATATTTTTAAAAACATCAGCATGTAGTTCAATTAGCGAAGTAATCTTCGCTTTTCATGAACCTTGGTTCGCCAATTGCGAAATTCGCTTCGCTCCGCTACCGTAACGATCCGCATTGCCTCCTGTGACGAAGTTCTTTTCGCTAATTTGCGAAGCTGCTTCGTTGCAGACTAATCGGAGGGCAGCCATTTTCTGTAGGTTGTCACAAGGTTAAAAATATACAAGTTCAACTTGAAGATCCTTCAATTGTTGAAGTCCACGACGAAATGTATAAGAAAGGCTAGATGTTAGCGAGAGTCATGACAGCGGGAGATAGGTTATTCTTTGACTAAGTTCCATGATTGTCTGCTCTTATATGAATATTAGTAATAGATTTTATGAAAATTATAAATTGGACGCACAGGCTGGTAAAGCTTAAAATGTTCCTAATCATCCTAACTAACCGTAGAGGATTTGGAGAACATAACAATGAATTCGAACAATCGGGCTAGCCAAATCGGACTAACGCGTTTCTGTATTGCTTTACATGCTCTCTTTTGGCTTGGGCAAAGAAAATGTGTTGTACCAAGTGCCTCCATTGCCTATGAAGTTAATTTGCATGCCACTGTTTTACGTAAAGTAATGAAAAGGCTGGTGCAAGCCGGAATCGTTGAAGCAAAAGAGGGGCGAGACGGGGGATACCTGTTGAAAGTGCAGCCCAATAAATTAGCTCTTGCCGACGTGTATGTTGCGATGAAACTAGATGCTGCAGAGATGGAAAGTACAATAAACGGCGGGGAATCAAGCAAGAAAGCCGAAGTCATATTGGTGGAACTCATGCAGGAGATCGAAGGTAACACGATTGCGTTCTTATCGGACTATACGCTTGCGGATCTAATGAATCGGTGTGACGAGCTTATCTGAAGAGAGTAATAATTTGATACTGCACTTTTGACTGCGTGGATATACAGAAAATTCTGGTTGAGTGTTATGAATAAAATAAAAAGGAGCTGTCGATACATGTCAGCATACATCGTTTTTGTAAGAGATAAAATAAATGACCCTGAAGAATTAGATATTTATGCTAAACTCGCACCCCCTAGTCTAGCTGGACATCCAGTGAAGCCTCTAGCAGCGTACGGTACACATGAAGTAATTGAAGGTCCGCCAATTGAAGGAGCTGCTATACTGGAGTTTCCGAGCTTCGAGGAGGCCAGAGCTTTTTATTACAGCCCTTCTTATCAAGAAGCAGTGAAACATCGACTAAAAGGAGCGGCATACCGGAGCTTTATCATCGAAGGAGTTTCCAAATAAGTCAGTTATTTCGGCAAATAAGCAATAAGTACAAGTAAGGATACAGTTTGTGGATAGGACTCTCCATTCCTATCCACAAACTGTATTGCTCATCATGAGCGCTGACCACTCATCTGGTTTTTTGTGGAATAAAGTACTTAGCAAATCGGCATCAGACTTCCCGATGTAGGCTCCGGTACTTCGTTTTTTATCCTTAGGCACTCTTGGGCCTAGATATGATTTGTAAGTACTAACTAAATGAATTTTGTCATACCTTTCCTTAGCGACAATCCTAAAGGAGGGATCTGAGTTTGAGTCAAGCTGCATTATTTGAGAATCGATTTTGGCTGCAGATTTTAGGGGATCATGCCAGGTTTATTTATAACACCCTTTCGCCATCTGAAAAGCAAGATATTCAAATCGCAGCTTATTATATTCCAGCTTTCGATCAGCTATTAGAACAGGCTCGAAGTGTAAGCTCAGAAGCGGAGATCAGCAATCTAAATAAACAAGCTTACGAGCTGACTGTTGAATTTAGAAAGTTTAAGCTGGATTTACTTAGCAGAGCCATTCTCGGGAAAGTTAAGATCGGACTAACACCAACATTTATCAATCATATGGTGAATGAGCTGGAAGAGTATCTGCGTATTTTGACCGAACTGGTTGCTGGGAGACCCGTTCCTGTTTTTGATGCTTTGCATCATGATTTTCTTTGGTTGCCCGATGCTGCCGGCCATGCCGCAGCGATTGCAAGTGATCTGGATATGGTAGAGAAATCATTGCTGAATCGAAGTAACCATTTCGAGAAGCATTTTCAAGACTTGTATTTAAAAAGCATTGAGATGGCTGGTTATATGAGAACCAATCTTAAGGATTTTCCTGCATTCCGTCGATTGCACAAGGAAGTTAATATTGAGATGAAGCTGTTCATGGGATTCTTGAATGAACTTGAAGAGATGGAATTAACGGCTGAAGTATTAGATCGGATAAGTCCGTTAATGCCGGACCATATGTATAGAGAAGAATGTTATTTTTTAGGTAAATTGGCCGAATTGGACTTAGTTCCGAATCCAAACTGTCAGGCGGATAAACCAAGAATTCAAGATTAGATATGGTCAGAAGCATAGCAGTAAAAAAAGCAGTGGCCTATGGGTCACTGCTTTTTTGCGGATTTTTAAGTGTAAACGATTTTACACATTAACACTTTCCGGACGCTTAATTTGTAATGGAGGTGGTATGAGCCATCCTTTTTCTTTGATCAATTGAAGAATTTTCAAACCCAATGCGGCATTGGTCAAGTGATATTTGGCATATAATGCGCCAACATCCTCTCTAATTGATTGTCCCATTACCTGACTGCAAGCAACTAGACCTAAAGAAGTATCCGAAGCGATTTTTGCAGCTATTTCCGGGTCAGTGAATCGGGCGCCAACGGGAATGTCTTCGAGTTTTACTGGTGGTCTATCAGGCAGTATAGGAGCTGGAGAAATGCCATTGTCGGTCAGCAAGGCATCACACTCTTTTATTTCTAGCCTAGCTTGATCAATTAATGCCTCCAAAATTTTCTTCAAATCTTTGTCTCCTGTATGATTTAAATAAGCTTGGTAACAGGAGACTGAACCTCTTGCTAATGTCGAAGTCGTCCATATACTGAAAATTTCACCGTAGTGCAATGGTTCGTTTTTAGGATTGCCGCTAAGAATACCCAATTTAGTCTAACTCCTTCTCATATTTTATTTTTATAGTATCTCTTTTTTTCATCTATTAAGGTGTCCTTTATTGTAGGGGAATATTCAGCTAATTGAATATCATTATGTCAACGAACTTTGATAATGTTGCATATGTAGCACTTATAATTCTTCCCTTTTATTTGTTTTATGTTATCGCAATAAATACATTTCATCTCTAAATTACCTCCGTATTATTATCTAGGTATGGCCATACGATCAAACTCTTCTGCTAATCGCTGTAAGCCTGCTTGCAAATCGCCTCCGAACATAGGATGTCCATGTCCAGTTATTGCTGTTAGGGGGTTCAACTCCGCTAATTTTCTAACAGAAGCCCACGATTGTTGCCAATTGAATGTAAAATAGGCCGGAGGCCCATGAATTTCTTTCTCTTGTGTCAGAACTGCCAATGCAGATTCTTGTTTTACTGTTATAAATGCGTCACCCGCTATAATTATTCCGTCACGCTTACGAAACAAGGAAACATGCCCTTCGGTATGTCCGGGTGTATGCAGCCATTGCCATTCGGGAAGTCCAGGAATAACACCGTTATCCGGTAATGGTTGCAGCCAGAGTCGGACATCTATACCCTTATGCGGATATAATGGCGATAAAGCAGCCATTAGCCCGCCTCCGACGGAAGGATTTCCAGGCGGATAATCTGCTGTACCATTCAAAAAAGGTACCTCTAGAGGGTGTGCGTAAACGGGCACATCCCAGTGTTTAAGTAAATCAACTAATGAACCTACATGATCAAAATGTCCGTGTGTTAATAATATAGCCTTGGGTTTGCTTGAACTGAACCGTTTGGCTGCGAAGCTTCTGATATTGTCACCAAAGGTAGAAATTCCGGTATCGACTAATACCCAATCCTCGGAACCAGGAGCTCCGATAAAAATCACATTGGATATAGCTGCTCTAAGGTAATCAACATCTTCAGGCATACTATTCATTAATTTTTTTGTCTCCTTTCCTTTCTTGCTCATTAAAATACGATATTAATTTTCCCTTTAAAGTCGAGAATATCCAACTTAACTATTTTGAAATTTGAATAGTGATATCGTATCGAGGTCATTTTAAGACAAAGAAAGATGAAGGAGGAATCAGAGATGTACTATTATAAAGAAGAATTGATCAACAAAATCGTGGTTGACCAACCTGATCCAGCAGCTGCAAAAGTATTGCAGGAAACACTGGGTGGACAATTCGGTGAAATGAGGACAATGATGCAATACTTTTTTCAAAGCTCCAATTTCAGAGGGAAAGAGAAGCAATTCCGCGATTTGTTACGAGGAGTTTTCCTAGAGGAGATTGCCCATGTTGAGCTTGTTCAGAATACGATTAATCAGCTGCTTAATGGAGCTGGAGAATCCATACCGGGTAACGCTGGAGTGGATTCGGCACCTATAGATGAGGCGATTAAGCATGCGAATCCGCATCATTTCATTATGGGGGCGAAAAGTTCCCTTCCAATAGATGCAGGCGGGAATCCATGGAATGGATCATGGGTTTACAGCCACGGGAACCTCATTAGTGATATGTTGAACAATGTCGTTCTTGAATCAACAGGTGTATTGCAGAAAACAAGAATTTATGAGATGAGCTCCAACAAGTCATTTCGTGAAACGCTTGGTTTCTTAATTGTCCGCGATAATGCACATCAAAATGCATTTGCCAAAGCTCTAGAAATATTGGGAGTGGACTGGGGTAAATTATTCCCTGTTCCTAATTACGATATCAACAAATATCCGGAATGCCGTAAATATGTAGATATGGGCTTCCATAATGTTCAGTTTGATTTTAGACTCGATCAATCCCGGATTTCCGAAATTTTTAATGGCAAAACCCCTAGCAGGAATGGCGGGGAGCTAAAGGTGACTCCACCGCCTGTCGGTTATGAAGTTCCTCAGCTTCCGGATATGCCAAACGAGCATAGCCCAGGCTTAGTTGACATGTTTAGGTAGTAAACATTTAAGAAGGACGCCAAAATTTTGGCGTCCTTTTTTCAATCGATGACTTCAATTAATACTTATTGAAAACCTCTTGTGTATTGGGTGGAGTAATTTGTTTGAGGCTGGTTGAATGTTGAAGTTAAATTGCTTTGAACGGATTGTTCAAGCTGTCTACACAGCTGGGAAATTTGCTGCATTTGCTGCATGGCTACCTGATGGCCGTGAAGAGCTGTTTGGATAGTCTGGGATGCTTTTTGTTCTCTTTGCGCCAGTTCTTCCAACGTTCTTGCATTTTGTTGTTCTTGTTGAAGTAATTGCTGATACATTTGCGATGCTTGTTGAGTTTGGTTCATCATTTGCTGGATAATGTTTTCACATTGATTAATTTGGGAAGACAAATTTTGATTCTGGTACATTTCATATTCCTCCAATTTATGTTGTTTGTGGCACTGGCTATTCTTTTCTTAGCTTCTCTTTATTATTCACAAGTTGAATATTATTGGCGATTCAGGTAAGCATACAATAGTAGAATAAAACCGTATTATTCAGATTAAAAAAGAAGGAGGCGAGCTGATAATGAACAGTGAGAATGCGATATGGGGAGCCTTAGAAGAAGTAATTGATCCTGAGGTTGGAGCCAATATTGTCGATTTAGGACTTATTTATGACATAAAAGTCGACAAAGAAGGTAAGGCGAACATTCAAATGACTCTTACTATCCCTGAGTGTCCACTCGCTGATGTGATTGTCAAAGAAGTGAAGGAGAAAGCATCGGCAGTAGAGGGTGTTAATAATGTGGATGTTCATTTAGTTTGGGAACCGAGGTGGTCGCCTGCAAAGATGAATGATCGGGCTCGTGAAGAAATTAGAGCACGTCAATCTTTGGAGGGGATTTTATGAGCGAAAAATTTTTGAATGAAGAAAGAAAAAGCTATACGGATTTATCAACAGTTGAATCACAACGAAATGATCTAACATTTGAAGAATTTCCTGAAGGACCATATGGATCACCAATCAATAGCGAGCGGCTTGGGAAAAGCTCTCCCTGGCGTATTGATCAGCGATCGGCATCAACCCGTTTTGATTATGAGAACCATCAGCTTCATGAAAATTTACAACGTGAATATCCTGGACAAGATGTATTTGAAGAAACGGAGACTGTTCCGGATGAATGAATAAGGGGGTTATAACATGAAAG
This sequence comes from Paenibacillus sp. NPDC058174, assembly GCF_042883865.1. Lineage (NCBI taxonomy): Bacteria > Bacillati > Bacillota > Bacilli > Caryophanales > Paenibacillaceae > Paenibacillus > Paenibacillus sp. NPDC058174. The sequence goes on along the minus strand of NZ_JBHVUY010000001.1, from coordinate 1,344,123 downwards.
CCGTCACGTATCAAGGGCCACAGAATGTTGTTGTTAGTGAAGTGAAGGACGCTGTGCTCCAAAAAAAGGACGATATTCGATATTCTCGTTAAAATTACAAGCACTGCAATATGCGGGTCAGATCTGCATCTTTATCAAGGGAATTTTCTGTTACCAGAGGGTTATGTCATTGGTCATGAGCCAATGGGTATTGTAGAATCCGCATTATGATTCAGGCGGCTACTTTGGGTATTCGGAGAAGTATGGTAATTACCCTGGCGGTCAAGCTGAGTATTTGCGGGTTCCGTTTGGTAACTTTACCCCTTTTGTTATCCCGCCATCCTGCGAACTTGAAGATGAATCCTTACTTTTGCCGTCGATTATTTGAAGTACAGGCTGGAGCATGCCAAAAAAATGAATCATGTTGAAGTTTTTGATTTTACCGAATATGACGATATGGGTGAGCATATGAAAGAAATTACGCATGGAGGAGCAGATGTAGTTATTGATTGCGTGGGCATGGACGGTAAAAAATCCCCGCTTGAATATATAGAGCAAAAATTGAAGTTACAGGGAGGCACTTTAGGTCCGATTCAAATCTCGACGAAAGCAGTGCGCAAGTTTGGAACCGTACAAATAACAGGCGTATATGGAGGCAATTATAATGTCTTCCCGTTAGGTGCTTTTTTTGCACGTAATATTATGCTAAAAATGGGGCAGGCACCCGTTGTTCATTTCATACCGGAACTTTACGAAAAAATTATCTCCGGAAAATTCGATCCGAAGTCAATCATTGCGCATCGCATGACATTAGATCAGGCCGGGGAGGCTTACCGCTTATTTAACAATCGAGCAGATGATTGTATTAAGGTGATATTAAAGCCTTAATGCAGCCGTACCGATCTCTTTGGGATGGATAGAGCATGGTGAAACTTTAGGAAGGGTACTAATTAAGCGGGTTCTGTAAAATAGCAATGACCTCCCATCTTTTTGAAGGGGGGTCATTGCTATTTTTGAGAGCGTCTTAGAAATTATTATTTTCTGTATACTTAACTACTGCAATGGGGGGAGGAGCCAGTTAAACCTAATGCAGTATCTTTTTGTTTGCAGTAAGCGTTGCGTCTTATTATACTTTATTTCTGAGCCGCTATTGCATCACCCACTGCAGATTATCTAACGGTTTTTTTTCCTGCCATCTGTACGGTTTGAACATGCAAGCGCTTTCGAATGGAATGGTGTGTCCATTATAGCGATAGCTGGCGGATTATTTAATAAGGAGGCATACAGCTTGAATAATGAACTGAAATTTCGTCCGGACGGGACCTTTAAAATTGTACAGCTGACCGATTTGCATATTGGAGATGAACACGCGAAGGAGCGGGCTGATGATGATAGAACGGTACAGCTTATCGAACAAATTTTGACCGCGGAACAGCCGGATCTTGTCGTGCTGACAGGCGATCTGAACTGGAGCCATGATATAACGGACCCGCTGATTTCGTGCCGTAAGGCGCTTGAGCCGGTTGTCCGTTCGGGAATCCCTTGGGCTGGCGTATTCGGCAATCATGATGCTGAAGCAGGTGTAACTAGAGAGGAACTCCTGGCTGTCCAGCAAGAATATGCCGGCTGCTTGACGGTGGCTGGACCTGCCGGGATCCATGGAGTGGGCAATTATACGCTGCCTGTGAAGCATTCAGAAGGAGGCGGCGACAGTTTGATGTTGTACTTTTTCGACTCTGGCTCGTATGCGCCTGAGCGGATTGGCGGATACGAATGGATTCATCATGATCAGATTCATTGGTATATGGAAAAGTCCCATCAGTATAAAGAGCTTAATGGAGATCCTCTGCCTGCACTTGCATTTTTTCATATCCCGTTGCCTGAGTACGAATTGGCATGGACGGGAGAGCAGGTTACCGGAGTAAAGGGAGAAGACGTTGAATGTCCGAAAATCAATTCTGGATTATTCAGTGCGATGGTTGAGATGGGTGATGTGATGGGAACCTTTGTTGGTCATGATCATGATAATGACTACTGCGGAACATGGCAGGGCATACGTATGTGCTTTGGCAGATCGACCGGGTATAACGCTTATGGCAATCTCCAAAGAGGGGCGAGAGTCATTAACCTTCAAGAAGGCAAGCATTCATTTGACACCTGGATCAGACAAGATGATGGAGAGATAATTCGATAAATGTTGTTTTGGTTCAAACATGGACATCAAATGGAAAAAGGGGTAGAGTGTCTCGCTGAGAGCCGTCGTCCATTTTTATGAAAGGAAAGCTGCCGCTACGTTAGCTTTCCTTTTTACTACCATTTTGAATGAAATCGATTTCAGAATGTGTGCCTTCTTCTAGATCACTTTTTACTATATAGTGAAGTGCTAAAGTAGAGAAATATACAATTTGAGCAGTAGCCCAGACCTCTCCATGCTGTCATGCTGGGAAGAGAAAACAGAATTCATCCCTTGTAAAGGTAAAAGGAGATTAAGATGACAGCAACTAAAGTCGAGGTATGGTGGAGCTCTGAGCTGGAGCCGAGAGATCGCAGCTGGTTTTACGAATCTAAGGAAATTGAGTATAAAGGTGAAGCAAGACCTCCGCTATGGACACATGCTCCGCGTCCGGAGAACCGGACGACCATTACAGTCTTTCCGGAGATGAAATATCAGGAGATGCTTGGAGTTGGATCCTCCATGGAGGAAAGCACGGTATACAATCTGGCACGCATGTCTCCTGTGAAGCAAGAGGAGGTTATTTCCTTTTTGCTTGATCCGGTAAACGGCGCGGGTTTTTCGTTTATACGGCTTACGCTCGGTACCTCTGATTTTACAGCACAAGCCTTCTATAGCTATAACGATCTGGAAGACGGAGAAACGGATTTTGCGATGGAACGGTTCTCGATCCGCAAGGATATAGAGTTTGGCATTATTCCGATTGTCCAGCGAATGCTGACCGTTAAGCCGGATCTGAAATTTTTCGCATCCTCTTGGTCACCTCCGGCCTGGATGAAGACCTCGGGCAGTTTGTGGCGGGGAGAGCTTAAGGAAGGAAAGGCCTATATCGACGCCCTGGCTCTTTATTACCGTAAAGCTATTCAGGCTTACAAGGAGCAGGGGATCGAGCTCTATGCAATTACGGTACAGAACGAGCCCTTGCTGGAGATCGATTATCCAAGCTGCTATATGAGCCCGGAACAGCAGAGAGAGCTGATTATCGCGCTCCGAAAAGAACTGGATGCGCATCAGCTGGACACAAAGATCTGGATCTTCGATCATAACTTTCAGGATGCGTGGATGTACGCTTGCCCGATTCTTAACGATAAGGAAGGACGTTACGCCTCAGACGGCATAGCCTTTCACGATTATGAAGGCGAGCCTTCCGTCATGACCGAGCTCAAAGCCGCTTATCCCGATCAGACGATCCATATGACGGAGAGGTCGATTTGGGGAGTGGCTGCAGCCGACCGGATTGCGCAATATTTTCGCAACTGGGCCTCCAGCTACAACGCATGGGTGACGATGCTCGACAGCCGGATTGGCAAGCATCAGTGGGTAGGCATTCCGGATCCAACGCTGCTGGTGCTGCATGCAGACCGTCCGGATGAATATTGGATGACACCGGAGACTTATATGACGGCTCAGTTTGCCCGATATATTCAAAGAGGGGCTTGGAGAATTGAGAGTAACTATGGTTCTCCAGATACGGTAACGAATGTGGCATTCTTGAACCCGGATGGTCATGTCATCGTAGTTGTCATTAATCAGACGCTGGAGGAGCAGCCCATACGTGTTGTATGCGAGGGCAGGCAGTTTGAGGCCAATGTCCCGGCCAAAAGTGTTGCGACTTACCGCTTTTCACAGCGTTGATTCGAATGAATTGCATAAGGTAATTTTTCAAGGGCTGTTCCCTGCCAGGGATAGCCCTCTATGCTTTAGAAAGCGATGACTTCAGTCTGCCAGGAGGAATTGTAAGATGTTGATTTCATTTCGTTCCCGCAAATATTTGCAGCGTATCTTATGGTCTCTAATTGCCTTTATTGTCGCTATTCTATGTGTATTCGCTTCTACTTTATATTGGAATATGAAGAGTTCGACGCTCCGTATCCAGACCGAGGCGAACCGCAAAGTACTCGCGCAGGTCAAGTATAACGTAGAGTACATGGATGAAATTTTGAAAAATTTAATGATGTCCCTTTACTTTGACAATGAGGTCATCCCGATTTTATATAGCAAGACATTTAGTTATGAGGATATTGCCATTAAGCTGGCGAAGCTGGACAAGGTGGCCGATTCCTCTACTTATTTGTATTCTATTATTCTGTATAACTGCTATACCGATACTTATCTGTCCACTAACCGCAAATTCCAGGATAATCTGCATGGCGAAATCGAGCGGTTCGAAATGCAGCTGGGCAATAAATCCAATTTGCAGAAAATGCGGCTTGTCCCGATGAAGATTACGGGAGATTCGCAGGCAGCTATCGATTTCTTCTCCTATATGATGTATGACGATAAGGCCAATCAGACGGAGCAGAGCAAGCTGATTCTGAATGTAAAGCCGGAATGGATTTTTAACAACATCAAAGTCATTAACGATCTGGCTTATGACAAAAGCAGCTCGGTGCTGCTGATGGACGGCAATGGCTCGCTTTATTCCAACGATAACCGGTTGGCGGATTTCCTGCCTGATCGTATTACGAGCCGGATTCAGGAAAGCGAAGCGGAGTTCGAGACGTTCACCTATGGCCGGGGAGACAACAAGTCAATCGTGACCGTCATGTCGCTTGGCAAATACAATTGGAAGGCGATCAGCATCCAGTCCTATGATTATGCGTTCCGCGAGCTGTATGGAGTCCGCAACATGCTCATTGTTGTAACCGCTTTATTTTTGCTGATGTCAGCGATAATTGCTCTTATTATTTCAACAAGGCTTTACCGTCCGGTTGATACGATGGTGAGGCAGGTACGGGGAGCACTTCCTCCGGAAGCCAAATCCGGTCTGCAAAAGGATGAATGGTCTTATCTTGCCGCCAGCTACGCCTCTATGGCTGATAAGGCGGACAGCGCGGAACGGCATCATGTCCGAAACCGGAAAATTATCGAGGATTTTCACATTCGCAGTATATTGAGCAGAGGCTCCGGGCTAACGGAAGTGAGATTCAGACAGCTGCTTGAGGAGTATCAGCTCCCTTTGGATGCAGAAGGGCCGTTTCTCATCGGAATTTGCAAAATTGATCAGTTCGAGCAATCTATGCTACAGGCGAGCACGGAGGAACAGCGAATTTACCGGTTTGCGCTGGGCAATATCACCGATGAGCTGCTGTCCCGGCATGGGAAGCCAGCATGGATTGAGATGGGGGATAACCAGTTTGTTTTTATTGTCTCTCTATCAAGGAATGCAATAGAACCGATTAAAGCGGCCATTAGTGAAATGCAGGATATCATTCAAAGTTATTATAAGCTGTCTACGACGGTGTCGCTTGCCCGTCCATTTGAGAGCTGCACGGAGATAGCGGGGGCATACCTTGAAGCGCAGCAATTGATGCAATACCGGATGCTGCTGGGCAGCTCTGTCCTTATTACAGCGGATTTGGTGAAGACAGAGGAGCGGCATGAGGATTTGCATCAGGCGACTCACATTGAAAAGCTGATGACTGAGCATCTCCGTATGGGGAACAGCACGGAGCTGACTAAAGATTTTGATTCCTATTTCGCATACGCTTCGATGCTGACCTACACGCAGTTTATGAATGCTGTTATGCATATGACGGTGACCGTAACGAAGACGATCAGTGAAATGAATGAACACAGGCTGCGGCCTCTCGAAATCGATATCCGGGCTTTCCACCTGGAAGTGCTTAAGCAGGAAACGGCGGAGGAGATCAAGGCTTTGTTCCAGTCTCTTGCACTGCAGCTGTCCGAGCAGGATAATCCGGCAGAGGCGGAAAAGGCTGACATTCTGGCCCGGACGATGAAGGATATGATAGCCGAGAACAGTATGGACCCGGACTTCAGCCTCCATGCGATGGCTCAGCTGCTTAAGATGTCTTCTGCATATATCGGAAGGCAGTTCAAACAAAGCACGGGAATGACCGTTACTGAATACCTGAATGATTTCCGTCTGGAGCGAGCCCTCGAGCTGCTTGAGACGAAGGATATCACCATCAATGAAGTGATGGAACAGGCGGGCTACCGCTCGCAAAGCTATTTCTTCAAACTATTTAAGAGCAAATACGGCACCTCGCCGAAAAACTACAGGCTCCGCAAAGTCATTGCGCCTGATAAATAACGATCTGTAAGCCCTGAATCTCAATAGAATCGCGAGAATTCAGGGCTTCTTTTTCCCCTCGCAAGAGATAGGAGAAATATGTCGATAGTGCAAGCCAAAACAGAGTAAAGTGCAATATGTTCAGTAGAAGAAAAGCCCTCCCGTCTGCTTAAATGGGCCTATGACAGCTGCGGATTTCAAATATGGCAGCAAGGGGAGGTGAATGTAAAACGTGAAAAACGAAGCGATCATACTCAGCAAGCCCAACAAGCCGAATCGCAAAGGGCATTTCCGCAGGAACAGGGATCTCTTTATTCTGAGCCTGCCGGCGCTGCTGTTTAAGTTGATTTTCAGCTACTTGCCTTTGATTGGACTAATTGTTGCATTCAAGAAGTTCCGGTTCGACAAGGGGATTTTCGGGAGCGAATGGAACGGCCTTGATAATTTCCGTTTCTTCTTTATTTCCGATAATGCGTGGAGAGTTACCCGTAATACCGTGTTGTACAACAGCGGTTTTATTCTCATTACATTAGTGTGCGCGCTGCTATTGGCCTTGCTTCTGAATGAGATGAGCGGCAAGGCGGTGAAGTTCTACCAAAGCGCGTTGTTCCTTCCTTACTTCTTGTCTTGGGTAGTGGTCGGCTATATCGTGCTGGCTTTCCTTGAACAGGACCGGGGGCTGCTGGATCATATATGGAAGCTGTTCGGACATGAGCCAGTCAGCTGGTATCAGGAGCCTGGCCGCTGGCCGTATATTCTGAACGCTGTTAACTTATGGAAGACGTTGGGCTTCTCAACGCTTGTCTATTACGCCGGAATGATCGGAATAGACCCGAGCTATTATGAAGCGGCGAAAATCGACGGAGCGAACCGGCTGCAGATGATCCGCAAAATTACATTGCCACTACTGACGCCATTAATTGTCGTACTGCTTATCGTGGCGATTGGAGGAATGTTCCGGGCAGATTTTGGTCTGTTCTATTTCATTCCGAACAATTCGAGCTTCCTTTATTCGACGACGGATGTTATCGATACGTATGTGTTCCGTGCGTTAAGGACGGTTGGCGATGTCGGAATGTCGGCGGCTGTAGGGCTGTACCAGTCGCTTGTTGGCTTTGTGCTTGTCATTGCAGCCAATACGATTATTAAGAAATCGAATTCGGATCACGCATTGTGGTAGGGGTGTTCTTATGAGAAAAAATGTCGCTCGCCTGTTAAGCCATGCCATTCTGGTGATCGTGGCTGCCATCATGATCTATCCCTTGCTGCTGGTTGTATCTATTTCCTTCTCGGAGGAAGGTTCCGTGGTCAAGCATGGTTACCGCTTCATCCCAGAAGAGTTTAGCCTTGACGGATATGCAGCTGTATTCAACAACCCCGGCATTCTGCTTAATGCCTACAGTATAACGATTGCGGTAACGCTTCTCGGAACAATAATGGGTCTGCTGCTTACAGCAATGATTGCCTATGTCATGTCCCGCAAGGAGTACCGCTATAGAAAGGCGACAACTTTATTTGTCGTATTCACGATGCTGTTTAACGGCGGTCTCGTTCCATTCTATATTCTCGTTGTAAAATATTTGCATCTGAAGGATACGCTGTGGGTGCTCATTATTCCGTATTTGATTAATCCGTTCTACGTCATGATTATGAAGGGCTTCCTTGACCGGATGCCGGCGGAAGTCATCGAATCTGCCAAGATAGACGGGGCCAGCGAGTATCGTGCTTTCTTCACGATCGTATTGCCGCTGTCCACTCCGGCGCTTGCAACGGTTGGCTTGTTCATCTCTTTCATCTATTGGAATGACTGGTGGCTAGGGCTGTTGTTCATCGATCAGGATCGTCTCGTTCCGCTGCAGCTGCTCTTATACCGGATTATGAGTACGATTGAATTCTATGCCGTGAATTCACAGCATCTTAGCGGCAGTGTGGATGTCACTAAATTTCCTAGCTTAACAACCAGGATGGCATTAGCGGTTCTTGGAGCGGGACCGATGCTTTTTATTTTCCCGTTCTTCCAGCGTTATTTTGTCAAAGGGCTGACTGTCGGCTCGCTTAAAGAGTAATTAGCACTCGGGAACACACGGCTTGGACTTGACCATGGCTTGTCCACAGCCGTATTCCATAAATAGTTGGGGAGGTCATCAATAAAGATGGGATACAACAACAGAAAAGGCATGAACAGAAAAGCTATGCTTGCGTTTATGATCGGGTTAATGCTGGTGCTGTCTGCATGCAGCAGCGGAAACAACGCGAGCAGTCCCGCAAGCAGCAACAAGCCGGCAAACAGCACTCAGAGCACGGCGGGATCAGAAAGCCCAAAGCTTAATCCGGTACAGCTCACCTGGTATTACCCGCAATGGAGTACACAGCCGGGTACGAAGGAAGTAGAGGATGCCATCAACAAAATTACACAGGAGAAAATTAACGCCACCATCAAGCTGATGCCGACAGACGGAGGAAGCTACGAGCAGAAGCTCAATACGATGGTTGCCGCCAATGAGGAATTCGATATCGCTTGGACCTCGTTCTGGATGTTCAACTATGCGCAGAATTCGCGGCGCGGCGCGTTTGTCGAGCTGGGACCGCTGCTGGATAAGAATGCACCTGAGCTGAAGAAGCTGTTCCCGGATATGGTATGGGAAGCGCTGAAGGTGGATGGTAAAATCTACAGCATTCTTAACTACCAGACGATTACGAACAAAGAGGGCTTCCTCATCCAGAAGCGCTTCGCGGACAAGTACGGCCTCGATCCAAGCGCAATCAAGTCCATTAAGGATATCGAGCCATTCCTTGTGAAAATCAAGGAGAACGAGCCGGACATCATTCCGTTTGGCATAACACGCGCCGGCAACTTCGAGAATATGAAGACAACCTACAACAACATCGAATATATCTCGAATGAAGCTATCGTGGGTCTCTATCGGGATGACGCCCAGTCCAAGGTCATGGACGTCATTCAATCACCGGAGTATAAGGAGTATCTGACTCTGATGCATGACTGGTACAGCAAGGGTCTGATTAATAAGGATGCGCCTACGGTGAAAGCGCTGGATGACCGGAAGAAAGCAGGCCAGATCGCCGTATCCTTCCATAACGTGCTGAAGCCGGGCCGTGAAGTCGAAGAGAAGAATGCTTCCGGCGGACAGGATATTGTCATCGTTCCTACTTCGGAGCCGTTTGTCGGAACAAATACGATTATTCAGTCGATGCAGGCCATTAGCCAAACGTCGAAAAATCCGGAGCGCGCTCTTATGTTTCTGAACCTTCTCAATACGGATAAAGAGCTGCTCAATCTGGTGAGCTACGGGATTGAAGGCAAGCATTATACCAGAATCTCGAATGACATGATCAAGATGAATGAGAACAGCAGTTATAACCCGAATATCACTTGGGTGTTTGGCAATACGTTCCTCGCAGATATGCAGGAAGGCCAGGATGCAGCGGTGCGCGAGCAGACGCTGAAGGAAAATAATGAAGCGAAGTCTTCCCCGATTCTGGGCTTCACCTTTGACCCGGAGCCGGTGCAGACGGAAATCGCCAATATTCAAGCCGTCAACGACGAATTTGGACCGCCGCTGAACACGGGGGCAGCAGACGTCGAGCAGAAGCTGGCTGAATATATCGAGAAACGTAAAAAAGCAGGCATCGAGAAGGTGGTAGCAGAGGTACAGAAGCAGTTGGACGACTGGAAGCAAAAAACGGGCAAATAAGGCATCAAAGCTTCTCAATCATTTGCAGTAACAAACAAAGGAGGCAATAAAATGGCTAATTTGTTTAAAGGTATGGCTGCGGCAGCACTGGTCACCTCGTTGCTGGTAACTTCATTATCGCTTGCAAAGCCGGAGATAGCAGCCGCGGCAGGAGAAACGGTAAGCGTATGGCGTACGAATGAATCATTAACGGAAAAGCTGGCCCCGCAGAGCAATCTGACATTTGCAGCGGACACAGCCTCGAGTACAAATACCATCTTTGTGGATGAAAATTCGACCTTTCAGACGATTGACGGCTTTGGCGCTTCTATTACCGACTCCTCGGCTTATCTGATGAATCAGAAGCTTACAGCAGCCAATCGCAATACGCTGATGACGAATCTGTTCAGTCCGACAAGCGGGATCGGAATCAGCTGGCTTCGTCAGACGATAGGTGCATCCGATTTCTCCCATGTTGGCAACTACAACTATAAGCCGACACCGACTTCAACATTCTCGATTGCGCAAGACGAGATCGATATTATTCCTCTTCTGCAGCAGGCGCGGACATTGAACAGCAATCTGAAGATCGTTGCCAGCCCATGGAGCCCGCCAGGCTGGATGAAAAACAATAATTCCATGCTTGGCGGAGATACGGCTACCCTGAAAACGGAGCATTACGGTGATCTTGCTGCCTACTTTGTTAACTTCATCGATGCCTATGCGGCCAAAGGCGTGCCGATCTATGCAGTGACCCCTAATAATGAGCCGCGCTGGGCTTCAACGGGATATCCGGGCATGTATATGACGCCGCAGGAACAGGCCAATTTCGTGAAAAATAATTTGGGTCCGGCGCTCAGCGGCAAAAACGTCAAAATCTTCGCTTTTGACCACAACTGGGATATCGATTTTGTTCCTGCTTACTATAGCGATTCGGCTGCCGCAAGCTACACTGCCGGTACCGCATGGCATTGCTACGGCGGCGAAGCAACGATTATGTCGACCATGCATTACTTGTTCCCGACCAAGGACACGTATGAGACCGAATGTACAGGCGGTACTTGGACGGATACCACAACAGGTCAGTTTGACGTGGATATGAAAAACTTGACGAAGACGCTTCGCCATTGGTCCAAAAACTTTATTGCATGGAATATGGCACTGGATACAGCTAATGGCCCGACAAACGGCGGCTGCACTACATGTACAGGACTGGTTACGATTAACCAAGGCACGGGTGCAGTAACATATGGACCTTCGTATTATGCAATGGGTCACCTCAGTAAATATATCGTTCCAGGAGCGGTGCGAATCGCCTCCACCGGCTATGCCAATGGTATTCATAACATAGCAGCGAAAAATCCGGACGGCAGCAAAGTGCTTGTCGCATATAATGAAACGACTTCCAACAATACCTTTAAAGTGAAATGGGGCGGCCAGTCCTTTACTTACACGCTGCCTGGCAAATCTGCCGTAACCTTCAAATGGTCCGGAACGCAGTCGACAACACAAACGATTATTCCGAACACGTATGGGTTGAAAGCCTCGGCATATAACGAAGCATTCTCGATCAAACCGGAAGCAACAAGTGATACAGGCGGAGGCCTGGATATCGGCAATGCATCCAACGGCAGCTGGATTATGTTCAAAAATGTCGATTTGAACGGGGTAACAGGCGTTAGCGCACGTGTTGCAAACGGTTATACAACGGCTACTTCGCTTGAGATTCGTACAGGAAGCCCAACTGGAGCCTTGCTCGGAACGGTGCCTGTAGGCGGAACTGGCGGTTGGCAGACTTGGGCAACGAATAGCGCAGCCTTGACCGGAGCAGCCGGTACGCAGGATGTCTACGTCGTTTATAAAGGAGCATTAAATCTGAACGGCATTGGTTTTACGGCATCCTCTTCAACGTCGAATCTGCTGCTCAATCCGGGATTCGAAGCAGGAAGTTTGAGCAATTGGAGTGAATGGCGTCCAACTGGCCAAGCTGTTGCGCAAAGTGTAGATACAGATACACCACGTACAGGTTCCTATAAGCTGACGCACTTCGCGGCAACCGCGTATCAGCAGACGACTTTCCAAGCTGTATCGGTGCCTAACGGTACGTACAAAGCATCGGTATGGGTGCGCTCCAGCGGCGGTCAAAGCGCTCTTCGCCTGGAAGCAAGCAATTATGGCGGATCGACTGTCTACAGCACGAACCTGACTGCAGCTTCCACGGGCACCTGGGTGGAGTTAGTAATCGACAATATTAATGTAACGACCGGCACGATTACCATTGGGGTTCACTCCAATGCCGCAGCAGGCAATTGGGCTGCATTTGATGACTTCACGTTAATTAAAAAATAACAAAAAAAGCAGCTGGTTCTTCGGAATCTGCTGCTTTTGTCTGCAATTAATGAAGGAAGTAAAGGCATGTAACCATGCCAAGCCTGTAACCATATAATGGCGATTAGGAATGCTCAATGTGTACGTAAATAGTGAGCATATTCCAATGGCCGCTTAAATACCTCAACCTGGTTGCGGAGTCCATTATATAAATTTTTTTGCGGCTGACCGTTTAATTCAATAATCCAGGGATGTTCGTCTTTGTCCAACGTAAAATCTACACTGAATTCTCCAAGATGATAGCTGGTATTTGAATCTATAATTTCAGCTGCCTTTAAGCTTATGTCATGAATAGAATCGAGAATTGCTTTAACCTTATCCGGTGGGTACAGGCGACTAAGGATATCAATCGTTAAACAAACCTGTTCGCAAATGCTAGTATTATAGCTGCCTGCATATGCTATACGGCTAATAATATTGGTTACTTTCCACATGCCTTTTTCATTTTTTTGCAAGAGAGCCCGGATATCAAAGCTTTGTTCGTTTATTTGCTGAACATCGACACCTTGTTGAATGATGTAGCGAGTTGAACCGATCAGCTTTTGAATGTTGTCTTGGAATTCTGACAGGTCTCTTACTATTATTTTGGGCGAAAAATAATGGTGACATAGGTGGATTTCATCTGAATCTTTCATCTCCACACGATAGACCCCTTTTCCTTTATTCCCGAAGCAAGGTTTAAGGTAAAGGGTTTTGTGAGCTTCTAGCAGTTGGACTGCTTGCTCCTTATCGTAGGTAAAGGTTTCTGGTAAATAGTCTGCGAGCAAATCTTTTAAATGGTTATAAATTTCAATTTTATTGAATTGATTAATCCGGTTGAAGCATTTACGACTTCCGATTACGGCTCTCAATCGTTCAATTGTTTCTTGATTTGTGTCATAGCATCGGTTGTACACAACCTGAGGGAAAGGGAATCTGCTTAGCACCAATCTCCCATTTACACGATGAAGTCCAAGTATACTTTTGCTTTTCCACCGGATGGACGAGGGAGTGAAGCAAAATATTTTCATTTTGGTTGTATTGTGTTGATGATACAGCTTAAGAACATTTTTTCTTTGAATACGGTTTGCAACTAGAATACCTACCAAACCGTTTTTATTGTTCATTATATGCCTCCAATATTAGTAAAGAGAGTCGTAGTAGTAGAGTATGTAGCTAAAAGAGAAACGTATGGACAACAATACAACTACATAATAATTTTTTGATCAAAGATATTTGCACGAACTGGTATCTACTGGAATAACATGGGTTGGAATACAAAAGGGGTGAGCGGTTATGCCGGTTGTCAATTTTTAATCGGCCACCGATCCTCAGTACATTAAAGGAGTGTGTGCAAAGATGGGTAGATTACCGGGGCCTCCAGGCCCTCCGGGTCCCCAAGGCCCACAAGGTCCACAAGGTCCTCAGGGGCCGCAAGGTGTTTGTCCTCCATGTCCTCCGGGAGCACAAGGTCCCCAAGGTCCAGCCGGTCCTGCTGGTCAAACGGGTCCGCAAGGCCCTCAAGGTCCCCAAGGTCCGCAGGGTCCGCAAGGTCCTGCTGCAGTAGCATCTTTTGCTTTTCTGTGCAGCACTGTGGATCAAGCTGTTGAAGCGGCACCAGCTCCCGGCGGTCAAGGCGGAGCGGTTACCTTTAACGATTCTTTAATTAACTCAACTGCACTATCTTTCACTTCACCATCTACCATTAATATTTTACAAAGCGGATTCTATCGGGTTACATGGGAAGTATTCCCTATGGCAGGGAACTCTGCATTTGGATTGTTCTTTGATCCGGATGGCGGAGGGCCAGCTGCAGCATCTTTGGTTCATTGTAGCAACTATGGATCAGGGGCAGGCAATAATCCGTATCCCGGTCAAGTTATCGCCCAATTAACAGCCGGAGGCACGTTAACATTAAACCGGATTGATAATACAGGTGCTCAAACCTTACAGGGAAGTATTGGCGGAGGAACGCCTACCGTTAGTGCATCTATCATTATTGAGAAATTAGCGTAAAAAAATATAGGGCTGCTTCAAAAGGTTGTAAAAATCCTCTGGGCAGCCCTGCTACTATTATGGATCAAATAAGGGTATGCAGACGTCGAAAGGCGATGCTTGCATACCTTTTTTGCGTGATGCAGAGAACGTCATACGCTGGCGTATCTGTACATGCTTACTTACATGAAGAATGGAATTCCATAAATGGGTTAAGCTAACAAAACAAATTGAGGAAAGAGCTGCAAGTTGTAATGCCAAGCTGACAGGGGGAGGTGCCTTATGGCTAAGGGGGAAAACATCCATAGAAATGACGATGTGCCAGAGCAGCAATTAAATCCCTCGCTTTACCAAAATGAAGCCTATTTGAAAGAGATTTTTCAAAACTGCTCGGATGTCGTATTTCGTCCTCTCCATATCGAAGGCAGAATGCATGTGCTGGTCATTTATGTAAATGGTTTGGTGGACACAAAGGGATTAGAGGAAATGCTTCTGCAGCCAATTGTTACAGCAGGACATAATCCGGAGTTGAACAAGCTATCTTTCTTTAAAGAGTTAATTGCTCACCAGGCGCTCGCCATCCGGCAAACTGCGCTGGTAAGCGACACCTCGCTTGTCGTACAAGGAATCCTCAATGGACAAATCGCTCTGCTTACCGAGGGAGAAACAGAAGCTCTGCTTGGCAACATGAGTGAATATGAGAAGCGTCCCATCGGGGAGCCGGGTACGGAATCCGTCGTTCGGGGTCCAAGAGAAGGGTTTACGGAATCAATATTTACCAATATAACACTAATACGCCGCAGAATGCGCAGTTCAAAGCTGAAATTCGAAATGACCACTGTCGGTGAGATGTCGCAGACCGGAATTTCCATCGCCTATATAGAGGGAATAGTTAAACCTAGTATATTGCAGGAAGTACGCAAGAGGATTGCCCGCATCAAGACAGATGCCATATTAGACTCGGGATATATTGAGGAATTTATCGAGGATACGCCGCATTCGCCTTTTCCTTTAGTTCAAAATACGGAGCGTCCGGATGTTGTAGTTGCGAGCTTGCTGGAGGGCAGAATTGCCATTATGGTGGATGGTACGCCCTTTGTGCTGATCGTTCCGATGACCATCTGGTCTGCGATCCATGCTGCTGAGGATTACTATGAGCATTTCATCTATACAAGCGGTATTCGCTTACTGCGCTTTATCCTGCTCAGTGTCTCCTTTCTTCTTCCGTCTCTTTATGTTGCGACCTCAACCTTCCACCCTCAGCTTATTCCAGAGGCGCTGCTGTTAACAATCGCTGCCGCTCGCGAGAATGTTCCTTTTCCGACTGTCGTTGAGACGCTTCTAATGGAAGTTATTTTTGAAGCGCTGCGTGAAGCGGGAATTCGGCTGCCCAAGCCGGTTGGCTCTGCTGTAAGCATGGTTGGGGGGCTGGTTCTTGGAGAATCTGCAGTACGTGCAGGGATCGTATCAGCGCCTACTGTAATTGTGGTTGCTTTTACCGGGATTGCATCGTTCTCTTTGCCTCGGTACAATCTGGGATTAGCATTTCGGCTGTTACGGTTTCCTCTCTTACTGCTGGCTGGCAGCTTGGGCATTTACGGAGTGGGTTTTGGCGTTATCGCACTCATTATCCATTTAGTCAATCTCAGCTCGTTCGGGGTTCCCTACTTAGCGCCTGTTGCACCTAACTTATCCAGCAATTTGAAGGATATTTTTATTCGTATGCCCCGCTGGAACATGAATAAAAGGCCTGCTTTTCTAGTTGATGAGAACATAATCCGTACACCGGCAGGACAAGATCCCGCTCAGAACAAAGAGAGCCGAAAATAAAGCTAGGGTGCAAAGTAACATCAAAGAGAGGAGAACAGCAGATATGCAAATATCCGGCAGGCAGTTGTTTTGGCTCGTCTTCAGTATTGAAATCGTGCTGACGATGCTCTATGCGGTATCTGCCGCAGCGATAGAAGCGAACCAAGATGCATGGATTTCCATGCTGCTTGCCGGACTTATGGGATTCGGAATTGTATTCCTGATTGTGAAATTGAGCATGAGGTATCCTCAGCAAACCTTTGTACAATACAGTCAGACGATTTTGGGCAAATGGGGGGGCAAAATCGTTATTTTGCCTTACTTTATTATGTGGATGTACTTGAACAGCATGGTGCTGCGCAATTCTGCTGACTTCGTCTACATAACTTTGTTTACGAAAACACCGTTATACGTCATTATGGTAACCTTGCTTATTCTTGTTATCTATGTGATTTTTGTTGGAGGACTGGCGGGGATTGCGCGCTGCGGGGAGCTGATGGGACCCATCATTTTAGTCGTTATTGTGGGTACATGCCTGCTCAGCAGCAATCATTTGGACTGGCATCATTTGACGCCCGTATTCATAGATAGCGGCTGGAAGAACATCATAAAGGGATCGATTTCGGGCGTTGCTTTCTATGGCGACATCATTATGTTCACGATGATTTTTGCTTTTATGTCCAATTCGAAGCAGGCATTACCGATAACGATGTGGGGAATGGCTCTTACAGCTGTGTTAGTAGTGGCGGCTTCAATGATGGTTATTATGACATTTGGCCCTATTTTACCTACGCGTATGTGGGCGCCTTTTTTTGGGATGACCCGTTTTATATCGGTTCTCGGGTTTATCCAGAACGTCGATATTCTCTTCGTTATCATTTGGCTGTTCTCCGCTTTTATCAAACTATCGTTATTTCTATTTATAACCGTGTATGGGACGGCCCAATGGCTGAACATAAAAAACTGGCGAATCTTATTATGGTTTTTTGCCCCGATTATGCTAGTGCTGGCGCTGCTGCCGCAGAATGCGACGGCCCCCATTAAAGAATATGTCCAGCATTTCTGGATTCCGTTTGTCATACCAGTCAATGTGATAGGCATTCCGCTGTTATTATTGCTGGTTTCCGTCATACGCGGCAAGAGTATGCAGAGAAAGGATGAGTCAAATTAAACTGGGCTGGCGATGGATGACTCTTATCATTCTAGCATTACTCCTTACAGGCTGCTGGGATCGCAGGGAACTGAACAATCAAGCGCTCATCTTTGCTTGGGGAATGGACTTGAAGGAGGATGGCAGTTATCTGGCTACTGCGCAGTTTCCGATCCCGCGAGAATTGGGGGACAGTGAATCGGCAGCCGGGAAAGCTTCATTCACTATTACGGGAAGCGGGAATAGTGTCTACGAGGCAGCTAAAGATCTTCAAACGAAAGTATCCCGTTCCTGGTTTGCCGGCCACCGGCGTGTCATCCTTGTTGGCGAGACACTGGCAAAGAAAGGTCTCTCCAACATCATCGATGAATACAGCCGCAACCCTATTGTTCGCCTGCGTACGGATATTCTTGTTGTGAAGGGAAATACGGCTGCGGAGCTATTATCATTCGAATATCCGTTGGAGCAGGTGCCTGCCAATGCTTTCTTCAGAATTCATGAGGCAGCAGGCACAACTCCTGATTTAACTTTGCTGAAGTTTTTAATGGCGAGTGCAAGCGAGGAAAGCTGTCCGGTGTTACCCGTTATTACAACGCAAAATGATTCGAATTCGAAGCTGAAGCTGTGGGGAACAGCTGTTTTTAATAAAGATACCAAACTAGTAAGTTATTTGACCTTGAAGAAAGGCATGATTGTAGAATGGATCAAGGGAGAGCTTGACAGTACGATCCGCACAGTCAAAATTCCTTCGGAAGAGGGAAATATCGTGGTGGAAATCAACCATTTATCGGCTAAAATTCAAACTTCAGCAGATGAGAATGACAACATTGGCATTCATGTCGTGCTTGGCGCTAAAGGCGTTCTGAGAGAAAACAACACGCATCTCGATTTATTTCAAACGAAAAATATTGCAATGGTGCAGCAGTACTTAAATGAGCAAACCTCATCCGAGGTAAAGCGTGTGATACAGGAAATACAAGCGCGCAAAACAGACATTCTCGG
This sequence comes from Paenibacillus sp. NPDC058174, assembly GCF_042883865.1. Taxonomy (NCBI): domain Bacteria; kingdom Bacillati; phylum Bacillota; class Bacilli; order Caryophanales; family Paenibacillaceae; genus Paenibacillus; species Paenibacillus sp. NPDC058174. Next base: position 1,325,860 of record NZ_JBHVUY010000001.1, on the reverse strand, counting down.
GTTTGGCGTGTCCGTACACCGTCAGCATCCCCGGCAATGGAAGTTGTTGAAGAAGGAATGGCCGCAGCTGTTTCAAGACGCAAAGGTTGAAGTCGAGGTTAATATTAACCTGGAGGAGTCAGGAATGACAGGCCCTTCGATTGGTCAAAAGAAAAGCGAAATCCGTTCATAGGTTGACAATTACATCTCTCCCCGATACGATGCTGTTAGTTCATATATATAGTCTAAGCAAGAGAACATGGACTTGGAGGGGGAAACGTTTAAATATGAATCAAGTCATCGGCAAGCATGTTTGGTTTATGCGTCTTCTGGTGCCGTATATGCTATTCTTGTTTCTTGCTTTGACGCTTGGCTGGCTGATTTACAATAATACGCTGGAGCTGCTGGACAATGAAGCAAGAAGAAACAACCTGCATATGCTTGAACAGGTCAAAACAACGCTGGATGGAAGATTTACTGAAATCGACACCATTGTAAAGAAAGCGGCCAACGATCCCAAGCTTCTTCGTTTTCAGCAAGTGAAAGAGCCATTCGAAGGAACGAATACGTATAAACTGCTGGCTACACAAAAGGATCTTTATAATTTCAGCATTTTCAACAAATATATTGTGAACTACATGATTTATTACCGGAATAGCGATATCGTCATTTCGCCTTCCCAATTATACAAAGCGGATCAATTTTATGAGCAAGTGCTGAAGTATGACGATATGAGCTACGAGCAATGGCATCAGTTGTTTTTTGAAGGGGAAAATAGTAAGCGCTTTCTTCCTGCTGCAGATGCGCTCTACCTTCACAAGCCCAAATCTGTTATCACCTACAGCTATCCATTAGGTCTCATCCCCAGTCTATCACAAGGAAGCATTGTCGTTCTGATTGACAACAATGAGATCTTGAAGCTTCTAAGCGGACTGGACATCAAGGACGGCGGCTGGGCTTATATCGCGGACGACAAAGGAAATATTATTTCTTCTACGGGTGAATACAACAAGCTGGACCTAGCAATGCTTAGCCAGAACAAAGGCTTCATTACAGAATCGCAGCATACGGGGCAGAAAATGATTACGTATGTTCATTCCTCGACAAACGGATGGTATTACGTGCTTGCTCAATCGCCGCATGTCGTGCTTGAGAAAGTAAATTACGTCAAACGGATCACTTTTGGCTTTACGTTGGCTTTTTTGGTGATCGGAGTCGTTGTGGCCTACTTCTTTACCTCGCGTAATAGCCGAAAGGTATCGCATGTTCTGAACAATAATAAGGCGCTTCAGGAAGAAATAGAGAAGCAGGCTCCTTTACTCCGGGCAACCTTCTTCGAACGGCTATTGAAAGGCGAGCTTGTGTCAGGTCATGAGATGGAGGCGATGCTGAAGCGTCAGCATTTATCGGCGCACATTACTTCCTCTGCCGTAGTGATCGTGCAATTCTCTCCTAATGATCGCTATGAAGGGGATCAATTGAAGGAATTAGACCGTCAGCGGGTCATCATCAAGGAGACGCTTCGGGCGAATAAGCAATTTCCGATTCATTATCATGATGTAGCGGAGGATAAGATTGCATTGTTATTCCTGGAAAGCGATATAGCTTCTGATGCTTGCAAACGAAAAATTGATGATCTTGCAAAAGAAATAACGGATGTTATGCTTCAACAGTTCCAGATTCCGCTTAATATCGCTGCAGGCGGAGTGTATGAGTCACTGCTCGACGTATCCCGATCCTACGGGGAGGCCAAGCATGCCCTACATTTTTCGCTGCGATTGCAGCAGCAAGGTTTAGTTTGGTTCAATGAGCTTCCTCAGCAATCAGATGTCCATTATTATCCGGGCGAACTCGAAACACGGCTGATGAACCATGCGAAAAATGGTGATGCGGACGAGGTAAATCTGCTATTAAACGATATCTATGAACGGAACTTCGTACAGCGTCATTTGTCTCCATCTATTCAGAGGCTGCTTATATACGATATGGCAAGCAGTCTACTGAAGCTGAAAGAACAGCTGTCTCTGGATAACGAGACGGATATTTCGTCCTTGCTCAGCAAAGCCGGCAGCTCCGATGATCTGGCAGCGGTCTTTCGGTTCTCTCAGCGGTTATATGGAGACATTTGCGAAGGGATGCTTGAGAGAAAAATGAACTCGAATGTCAAGTTGCTGGAGAGCATCCTTCACTATCTCCACACGATGTATAGGAATGCTGATTTGAATTTGGATAGGGTCGCGGACCAAGCAGGAATTTCTAAAGTATATCTGTCCCAATTATTTAAGGAGAAAACCGGCAGCAATTTCTCCGATTATTTGGAGAGCTTGCGAATGGAGCAATCAAGGAAGCTTCTATCGGACACCACCTTGTCTGTCAATGAGATCGCCGTTCAGACGGGCTATAATTCCACGAACTCGTTTTGCCGGGCTTTCAAGCGGATAAACGGAATTAGCCCGACGGCATACCGGACTTTTACACCCGAATGACTGCAATTTCTTAATCATTGTATAACCGTTAAGCAAATGAATATAGCCAAATGATAACAAAAGTATACAGCCATATGGAGTGTTGATATTATATTTCGCCCCCTCCCGGTATAGTGAAAGCAAACGAGAGGGGGTGAAAAAATGAAAGCGCTACAATTAAGGACGCTGACGAAACGTCCTTCTGTTCCTTCTGCTTCACCATTCCGCAAAATGCTGCGTGTCTGGCAGTTGTACGTTCTCATTGCTCTTCCGCTCCTTTATATTGTTGTATTCAAGTACATTCCCATGTACGGAGCGCAGATTGCCTTTAAAGATTTTATCGTGACTAAGGGGATCTGGGGGAGTGATTGGGTTGGTCTAAAGCATTTCGACCGGTTTATTCATTCCTATGAATTTGGGAAAGTGATGCGAAATACGCTCGTGCTCAACTTCTATAATCTGCTTGCCGGTTTTCCTTTCCCTCTTATGCTTGCTCTTAGCTTGAACTATGTACGAATCCACTGGTTCAAAAAAACAGTTCAAATGGTAACCTATGCCCCTCATTTCATCTCTACGGTCGTTATGGTCGGCATGATGTTTGAGCTGCTCAACCCGCGAAACGGACTCGTCAACAACATTTTGCAGGCGTTCGGTTTGGATGCCATCAATTTTATGGGTAATCCTGATTTGTTCAAGTCTATTTATGTATGGTCTGGAGTATGGCAAAGCGCAGGCTTTAACTGCATTATCTTTCTGGCCGCACTCTCAAGCATTGATCCTTCTTTGCATGAGGCTGCAGTAGTGGATGGAGCGAGCCAGCGTCAGCGCGTATGGCATATCGATTTGCCGGGCATATTGCCGGTTGCGATGATTTTGCTCATTCTGAATATGGGAAGCATGCTGGATGTCGGATATGAGAAAGTGCTGCTGATGCAAAATCCGCTTAACACTCGTACTTCGGAGGTCATCGATACCTATGTCTATAAGGTCGGTCTGGTCTCGCAGGCGATGAATTATTCCTACTCAGCGGCGATAGGTCTATTCAAATCCGTCATTGGCTTCATTCTCATCCTTACAGTAAACCAGATCGCTCGCAAAGCAAACCAGACAAGCCTGTGGTAAGGGGGTTCTCTCGAATGGATTATGCCAGCATAAAACCGTCATTCGGCGATCGCATGTTTACCATCATTAATTACTCGCTGCTGTCGTTGTTTTTCCTGATGGTGCTTTATCCTTTAATTTTTATTGTGAGCGCTTCCATTAGCGATCCGTCTGCCGTTGTTGCCGGGAAGGTATGGCTGTGGCCGGTCAAACCCAATCTAATGGGGTACGAGGCAGTCTTCAAGCACAAGCTGATCGGTTCCGGCTTCCTTAACTCCATTTATTATACGGTGCTTGGGACGATCATTAATGTCGTGATGACACTGCTTGCCGCTTATCCGCTTGCCCGCAAAGATTTTTATGGCAAGAACGTCATTATGCTCCTATTTGTGTTCACGACGATGTTTTCCGGGGGCCTTATCCCTGGTTATCTGATCGTTAAAGATTTAAATATGCTGAACACGGTATGGGCTATGGTGCTGCCAGGAGCGTTGAGCGTCTGGAATGTTATCATTACGCGCACTTATTTCCAAACTTCTATTCCACCTGAAATGCTGGAGGCTGCGCAGATAGACGGGTGCAATGATTTTAAATTTGTATGGAAAATTGTGATTCCGCTTTCGGGTCCAATAATTGCGGTTATTACTTTGTTTTACGCTGTCGGACACTGGAATCAATTTTTTAGTGCCTTGATTTTCTTGGATAAGCAGCATATGTACCCTTTGCAGATTATTTTGCGTGACATTCTTATTCAAAATGATGTAAGCGCAATCATGCTTAGCGATATTCAGGATGCTGCGAGGCGGGAGGCGCTTCGTGTCCTATTGAAATATTCGCTGATCGTCGTCTCAACGGTACCGCTGATGCTTGTATATCCATTTGTACAGAAACACTTTGTAAAAGGCGTCATGATTGGCTCACTGAAAGGTTAATCCGAAAAACCTGGGAGGGGTATTCATTGAAACAGAAGATCATGGCATTATGTGTGGTGTTCCTGCTTGCCACTACGATTCTAAGTGCGTGTTCCGGTTCGAGCAGCAATAATATCGGCGAAAATAATACCAATACAAGCCCGGCAACGGCTGCTGGCGCGGATAATGTCACACCAGCGGGGCAGCTGCCGATTACCAAAGAAAAAACAACGATTCGTGTGATGGTGCCGGCTAATGGTATCGTTGAAGATTTTGCCACCAACGAATTTACGAAGTATTTGGAGGAGCAGACGAATATTCACATTGAATGGGATATCGTGCCGAGCACATCCTCCGCGGAGAAGCTGAATCTCGTCTTGTCTAGCGGTGAAGATTTGCCCGATGTCATTATGGGCTTCGGGGTGTCCAACACTCAGCAAATGATCTTCGGCAGTCAGGGAATCTTCCTGCCGCTGAATGATCTTATCGATAAATATGGCTTTGAGACTACGAAGATGTTCGAGGCGATGCCGGTAGTCAAGGATACAATTACCGCGCCTGACGGAAATATTTATGCGCTTCCTCATACGAACGAGTGCTATCACTGTACGCTTCCGCGCAGAATGTGGATCTACGAGCCGTGGCTGGAGAAGCTTAACCTTTCCATGCCTACAACAACTGATGAGTTCTACAATGTGCTCAAGGCGTTTAAGGAAAATGATCCGAATGGCAACGGAATTGCGGATGAAATTGCGATGTCGGGCTCACCAACAGGCTTCTATTCCAGCATTGATTCCTTCCTTATGAACGCCTTTATCTATAACCCGGGCGGCGATCGGATCTATTTGGATAATAACAAAGTGGTCGTACCGTTCGACAAACCGGAATGGCGGGAAGGGCTGCGCTTTCTGAATAAGCTGTATAAGGAGAAGCTGCTTGATCCACAGTCATTGACTCAGGACGAGAACCAGCTGAAGCAGCTAGGCGAACATCCCGATACCGCTATTCTAGGCGCTACTGCGGGTATGCATATGGGCGTGTTTAGTGAATTTTACGGGGCAAGCAACCGCTGGATGGAATATAAAACAATCCCGCCGCTTAAGGGACCAAATGGTGTTCAGATCGCGCCCTACGAGGCGTATCACTTGGTTGGTGTCGGTGCTTATTTGATCACCAAATCAAGCAAAAACCCTGAGGCGGCATTCCGCTTAGCCGATTACTTGTATAATCAAGAGGTTACGCTTCGATCGATTATTGGGCGTCCAGGTACGGAATGGGTTAAAGCTGAAGAAGGCGAAATTGGCATTAATGGCAAGCAGGCGATCTGGAAGCAAATTGCAGATTGGGGACAGGTTCAGAACTTCAACTGGGGCCAAACGGGTCCGTCGCTCAGAACGAATGACCTGAGACTCGGCGAAGTCGCAAACAAAGAGAAGCCGCTTGAGATTATTATGTATGAGGAAGCGAAAACCAAGTATGAACCGTATATGCAGAAGCTGGAAAACGTACTGCCTCCAATGTTTTTTACCAACGATCAAGCGATTGAAATTGCCGATTTTTCTAAAACAATTAATGATTATGTAAATGAGATGGTCGCACGATTCGTCATTGGAGATGCAGATTTGGATAAAGAGTGGGACAGTTATCTGAACAATTTAAAGAAAATGCAGCTGGACAAATACTTGTCTATTTATCAGGACGTATATGACAGCAAGTACAAAAAGTAGATGACAGCAGACCATTTTTATTAGATATTCGTTCATAGTGGGTACTAGTCCACAATCTTGCCCGCTGCCTTCATATGGTAAGGTATCACATATGGAGGTGCTGGTATTGGGATGTCTCAAAAAGCATCGTAAGCGGTTAGGGAAAAAACGCAGAAGAAAATGCTGCCGTAAAATAATTGTGAAGAAAATTATTAAAGCAGCTCGCGGACCGCAAGGGCCTCAAGGGCCGCAAGGTGCGGCCGGTGCACAAGGGAATCTGGGGCAACAAGGACTGAAAGGGGAACTAGGCCAAATCGGTCTTACCGGATTGACTGGTCTGACAGGGGCTACAGGTCAGACGGGCCAGACAGGCCAGACAGGTGAGACAGGACCAACGGGACCGGCTGGACCTGTTGCATAGGCCCTGCCGGCCCAGCAGGGATCGCTGGACCAATGGGACCGGCTGGACCTCAAGGGCTAACGGGGCTTACGGGAGCTACAGGTCCAGAGGGTCCGCCATTCACGCCTTCTTCCTTATTTGTTAGCAGCACTCTCGAACAAAACCTGTCATCCGGTCCCGATGGAGGAGGCGAAGGCGGGGCTGTCGCGTTTAACAATAACCTTGTTAGTGGCACGGCATTGTCCTTCACTGGCCCTTCCACGATTAACATACTGGAGACCGGGATCTATAGTATATCGTGGGAGATTTATCCGCTTCCTCCGGAGGAACCGGGAGTCAGTATTTTTGCATTGTTTGCTGATTCTGTACTAGTAACAGGGAGCAATTACGGTACCAATAATGAAACAAGACCTTATACCGGTCAGACTATTGCTGCCTTGACGGCTGGTACAGCCTTAACGCTCAACCGTTTTGACGATACCGGCGGCGGTGTAGTATTGAATACAACGATTGAAGGCAATCCCATTATTAATGCTTCAATTGTCATTATAAAAATAGGATAACCATTTAATGAATGAAGGCTGTTGATCATGATCAACAGCTCTTTTTTATATGAAGAATTATAAATCTAATTACATAATTTATGGATGAATTAGGCAATCTATCATGGATAGGAGTGGAGTCCATGAAGCCAAAGTTTCTCGAGCAAATTCAAGCAAGGCTGTATTATACAGAAGACTTGATCGTCCGTGAATTTGATCTATATGGAAAGCCGGCTGTATTAGTTTATGTAGAGACACTTTGTGATACGGAGAAGCTGGAGATCAATTTGTTTAAGCAATGGTTTCGTACGAACTCGGATGATTACCATAACCTTAAAGTTGATGGGCTAATTACTTCGTTGGATGTACATTCTTGCACCAGCCCGGAGGAAGCCGTTAAAGCGATATTGCAAGGGAAAGCATTGGCAGGGTATGAGGAAAGCTGGTATGTCTTCAACGCACAGCAGGCCAATGTCCGTTCTATTCAAGAGCCCGTGAATGAAAGCTCCATTATTGGTGAGCGGTCAGGCTTTATTGAGCATCTGAATGTCAATATTAATCTCATTCGGAACCGGGCATCCTCTCCTCAATTGAAAGTTCGGTATTTGAGGGTGGGCCATTATTCGAATCACGAAGTTGCAGTACTATGGCAGGAGGGAGTAGCAGACGCGCGGATCGTGAACGAAGTCACACAACGTTTGAGAAGACTTGGTACGGGAAGGGAAGTGCATCCCGGCCGTCTGCAAAAGGAGCTGTTGAAAGCGGAGAAGCGGTCTGTATTCCCCCAAGTGTTCGGTACAGAGCGGATTGATACGGCAACAAATTTGATTATGCAGGGACGTATAGCCGTATTGTGTGAGCAGAGCTCTACTTGCCTAATCGTTCCAGTGTCTTTTTATACCTTTCTCCGTACGATCGATTCTATGCTTATGGAGGATAAAGGAGCGCTTATCTTACAAACATTGAGAGCGATAGGGCTAATGCTCAGCTTGTACATATGCAGCCTGTACATCGCGATAGTCAGCTTTCACCATGAAGTACTCCCATCACAAATGGCGATCAGTATTAAAGGCTCCTTGGAAAATGTACCCTATTCGCCCATTGTAGAAGCGGTTCTTATGATTATTATTTTTCAGCTGATTGCCGAAACGACGATTCGCCTGCCTTCTCAGATTGCGCAAATGGTAGGCGTAGCGGGCGGAATAATCATTAGTGAAGCTCTCGTTAAAATCGGCTTTGTGTCCAATATTTATATTGTCATCGTTGCTTTATCCGTTGTTGGATCTTTTATTATTCCAACCTATCAGATGCGGATATTGATTTTGATTTTGCAATTACTATTTGTTTTTGCTGCATGGATCGTAGGCTTTTATGGCATTACGCTCCTTACTGCTGCTTGTCTCGTGCATTTCTTTTCTCTGGAACCGTTTGGTGTACCGTACTATTCGCCGATTAGGAGCAAAGCAGAATGAAATCGAAACTGGGATTATTCCAGCTCTATTGCATCATCATGCAAGCGCAATTTGGATCAGCAATCATTTCGATTGCGAATGCGGTAAGTAAAAAGTCAGGTTCAGGCGGCTGGTTGTCCTGCTTAATAGGGGGTGCGATTAATAGTCTGTACATTTATATGTTATGGAGACTGATGATGTCAGCTGGCGAACGAAATGTATTCCAATTTTTGATGCAGCGTTTGGGGGGATTTGGCGGCCGGATAATCCTGACGCTAAGCGTATTGCTCTATACTTTAATTTTGTACATTATTTTAACCGGCTGGTTGTATACCACGGAACTTTGGGCTTACCCGCGGACGCCTGAATGGTTTTTAATGCTTACGCTTTTTGGAGTCTGTATCTATTTGGCTCTTCAGCCTTTTCGGGTATACGCCCGTTTTGCGGTGTTTTGCACATTGTTTATGCCATCCTTTATTGTGCTGTCCGGGTATATGCTAAAGGATTGGAACCCTTATCATTTGCTGCCTGTTTTCGAAGCGGGACCACTCTCCATCTTGGACGGGGCATTCGTTGCGTTATGGGGATTAACGGGTGCTGAAATTATGCTGTTGCTGCCGGGTCATTATGCCCATGCAGATAGAGTGAAGGTTCTGAGAATGGCGATGTATGCCAGTTGGACGACGACATTTTTCTATGCCTTTTGTGTATTCTCCTCGATGGCGTTATTCGGGAAGGAAATGATTGTATTTATTCGGGAACCGCTGCTGTATCAGATGAAGGCCATCTCCTTAAATATAATTGAGCGATTTGACCTGATTGTCCTTTCCCTCTGGATTTTGTTTATTCTTACTTCTTTTTATTCGTATTTCATGCTTATTGTGTCCTCGATGTCGGCGATGTTTAGAACACAGCAGGAGGCGGCTAAACCCATTACGTATGTTTGTGGAATCGTTCTATTTGCCATTTGCCTTTACCAGCTAACGGCTGAGCAATTGGATCAATTGCAAAGCGTGACCAACCGCTATGCAGCACTTATTTCTTTTGGACTGATTGCATGTATGATGCTGCTTCTATGGCTGACCGGGCTGAAGAATAAACTTGGGGGGAAGTAATTCATCATCATGAGATATAAACGGCGGGTTATCGTGCTGCTGTCACTTGTTCTACTGTTAAGCGGCTGCTGGGATCAAAGACAGCTTAAGAACATCAGAATGGTGCAAACCGTTGGCGTTGATTTATTGGGTGAGAATAAGGTGCGATTGTCGGTTGCGATTCCAACGATCAAGACATCCATAGAAAGCCAGGGCAAGGTTGTTACGCCTAAGGTGAGCGGTGTAGGACATTCGGTACAGGAAGCAAGCTTAGAGCTTGAGAAAATGATCTCTCAGCATATGGATTTGAGAGAGACAAGGGTTCTGCTTGTCAATAAAGCTTTTGCCGATAAAAGTCTGTATGAGACACTGGACTATTTTTATCGTGAAGCCCAGTTTCCTATCAGTATATTTGTCGCCATTACAGATGGTCAGGCTCAAGACGTCGTTGAACTAACAGTAGAAGACCGTTCGCTAATTAGCGAATATTTATATGATTTGCTGGAGAGCAACGAGGAGGAAGGTATCATACCAGGAGAATCGCCGTTCTTGATTTCATCAATCATGATTACCCCTGGCTTTGATAATGTACTGCCTATGATAAACGCCTTGCATCAGAAGGAGCGGGCAAAAATATCCGGCTTGGCCTTATTTCATGGAAAACAAATGACCGGAAGACTTGATACGAATCATTCGCGTACTTTTGTGATGCTGACCAGACATATGTCTTATGGGACGATGACGGAACAAATTGGCCCTAAGCAAAGTTATTTGACGTTTATGTATAAACGTGCAAAGCATAAAGTGAAGATTACAATAAAGGATCAGATTACGGCAGATATTTACATTACACTAAACTGCTTTTTAGTGGATAATCCTACTGGTACCACATTAGACAAGACGATGATCGCTGACATTTCCCGCAGTCTGGAAAAGGTGCTGAGTACGCGTGCAGAAGAGACGATACGCCAGCTGCAGCAAGCTAATTGCGACGGGCTGGGCATTGGACTTCAAATGAAGGCCTTGCATCAGCATACCTGGAAGACGCTGGACTGGAACAAAGAATATTCAAAGATAATCATCAAACCTCATGTTGAAGTCAAGATGAAAAATCACGGGTTGCTGAATTGATTCGTGCTGCTCATCATTGGTTTGAAAAATAGAAAGCCTTATTTGCTGATATGAAATAAAACATGTTTGCTCAAGGGGCTGCTTTTCTCAACTTTCGGGTGATGGAACGTTTTAATAAAGCTCATGCCGATTTTCGTCATTACGCTTTTCGAAGGATGATTAAGATCAGCGGTAAAGCTATAAACGTCTTTAAAACCTAGTGTGTCAAATCCATACTGCAGGCAAGCTTTCGCTCCCTCTGTTGCATAGCCTTTTCCCCAAGCTTCTTTTTTCAGCCGCCATCCGATTTCTATACATGGTGTAAAATCAGCCTCGAAGGCTGCCCTGTGAAATCCAATAAATCCAATAAACTCTTTGTTTTCTTTGACTTCTACAGCATATAATCCAAATCCGCATTGCTTAAACTCGGATACAATGGATTGATAGAACAGATTTGTTTCCTCCATGGATAATGTTTTAGGAAAAAACGTCATGACCGTTTCGTCAGCATTTAGTTGGTAAAATGACTCTAAGTCCGTTTCTTCCCATTCGCGTAATAGTAATCTCGATGTCTCTATGTACATCATGCTACACCTCCAATGAAGTATTAATGGACAGCTTTACATACGATTCCCGGAGCGGTAATACGATAACTAGGCAAATGCTGCGGAAGTCATTAGCCGTTGAATTTTTCAGTTGCTATCCTTATAAGCTCAGATACTGCCGGAGTAACGTATGAGTCTTTGCGCCGAATGAATAAAGTCTCCGTGTTGAATGCTGACTCTGTTAGTTGATGAATATGAAGCTTATAGTGCGCATTCGCTCTCTCTACGACTGAACGAGGCAACAGCGAGATGCCAAGCCCGGCATGAACACATCCAAGGATTCCATCAACCGTTCCGAACTCCATTATTTTGGCAGGCCGGAGCCCTTTCGCATTCAGCCAATCCTCATATTTTTGACGGTATGAGCAGCCGATTCTAAAAACGAGCAGTGTTTGATGCTGCAGCTCTTCCATTTGTTCTACTGATAGATGTTGACCGCCTGACACGATGACAAGCTCTTCATAACCGATCACCGTCGTTTCTAATTCTTCATGCTCAACGGGTCCGGCAACGAATGCGCCGTCCAATTCAAACTTCAGGACTAACTTCGTTAATTCATCTGTTGTGCCGGTTTTCAATGTTAAGTCAACCTCTGGATAAGAAGGATGATAATCGGCGAGAATATTTGGCAGACGAATTGCGGCTGTCGTTTCCAGACATCCGATTCGAAGCGGTCCTTGCGGCGTTGATCGGTCCGATACAACTTGCACAGCCTCTTGCGTGAGAGCTAAAATCTTCTCTGCATAAGATTTAAAGATTTGTCCCGATGTCGTAAGCTGGACGCCTTGGCGCTGCCTGATGAATAACACAGTATGCAGCTCATTTTCAAGCTGCTGGATTCGTATGCTTATGCTCGACTGAACGTATTCCAATTTTTCAGCTGCCCGTGTAATACTGCCTTCGTTTGCCACAGCCAAAAAGATTTGCATGTCGCGGATCTCCATAACTACATTCTCCGTTCCAGGTATTGATTTTTTCAATGTTAAATATCTTTTAGTTTCATTTTACACAATATCAGGCTGACGTTACAATTGATACTGAAAGGGGAGACGCTAAATTGTCACGTTCAGCAGATTTACAAGGACAGGGAAAAGCTGCTTCCACAAAAATCTTAATTGGCGGATTTGTCATGCTGACGATTGCAATGGGTATCGGCCGTTTTTCATATACCTCGATACTTCCGGTCATGCAGTCACAAATTCATTTGTCCATAACAGAAGCTGGCTATCTGGCGGCTATCAATAACTTAGGCTACTTAGTGGCAGCCTTTGGAGCGGGCTTCCTGACATTGGGAGCGCGAAGATCTGCTCATTTGCGTATTCATTTGGTTTTATGTATTTTAACAACGGGATTGATGGCAGTCACGGCTTCATTCTCTTGGTGGATGCTGCTGCGGTTCATCTCGGGAGTAAGCAGCGGTTCGATATTTGTCCTCGCATCGGGTTTTGTTCTAGATGCGCTTCTCAAAGACAAGCGTGAAGAACGGATCGGTATTTTTTACGGCGGGGTCGGATTCGGCATTGCATTATCCGGGTTGCTCATACCAATGCTCAGTCTCCAATCCTGGAGAGGAGCATGGATCGGCCTCATGGCTGTTAGTATCCTTTTTGCCTCCGTTATATGGAGATATATCCGGGAACCGCAACAGCACCCTATGTCCCAAAATGCAAGTCATAATCCTGCTAAAAAAGAATCCAATTTATTCGTTTTCCTGCTTATTGTATACGGCCTTGAAGGGCTGGGTTATATTGTTAGTGCGACGTTTTTAGTTGCTTATGTGAAGCAAGTTCCGCATATGGCGTTTTTTTCTGATTATAGCTGGATTATCGTTGGAATTGCGGCGGTGCCATCGTCCATATTCTGGTCCTGGTGCATGGGGAAACTCGGCTATGTGAAGCCATTAACAGCCGCGCTTATTTTACAAGCTATAGGGGTTATATTGCCTGTATTCCTGCCTAATATTATCGGTATAGCTCTGGGTTCAGTTCTGTTTGGCGGAACCTTTATGGGCATTTCTATGCTTGCCATTACAGCGGCCCGTGCACTGAAACCAGCGAGCGGCAATCAAGCCATCGCGTTAATGACCGGTTTCTTTGGAACCGGACAAATTATTGGTCCAATAGGTGCAGGTTTTGTCCTGGATGCAACAAAAAGCTACAGTGTTTCCTTGGCTCTTGCTGCCCTGGTGCTTGTTACAGCTGTAGTTGTCATGATACTGGGCAGTATTACTTCGAGTGGCAAAAGTCTAATCGTAAAGGAGACTCTCTAGACATGTTCGAGAATGATTTCACACGCCGGTTAAACATTCAATTTCCGATTATTCAAGCTCCTATGGCGGGCGGCCCAACAACAGCTGAACTTGTAGCTGAGGTTTCAAATGCAGGGGGACTAGGCAGTCTTGGAGCCGCTTATTTGAAGCCAGAGAAATTAAGGAATACGATTCAGGAGATCAGACAGCTTACGGAACTGCCCTTTGGCGTTAATTTGTTCGTGCCAGAGGAAGCGGCTGAATCGCCAGATATCATTGAACAAATGACATCCCATTTGAATAAATATCGTGTGGAGCTGGGAATTAAGGAAAATCCGCCGATCGATAGCGCATCAGAATCATTTGACGAGCAGATTCAAGTATTGCTTGATGAGAGCATTCCGGTCGTTAGCTTCACATTCGGCATCCCTCCTAAAGAGGTGATCCAGGCTCTGAAGGATCAGGGAACAACCGTGATTGGAACAGCGACTACTGTCGAAGAAGCCAAGCAGTTAGAGCTTGCAGGGGCAGATGCAATTGTGGCGCAAGGCAGTGAAGCTGGAGGGCATCGAGGATCGTTTCTGAAAAATGCTGCAGATTCTTTAGTAGGCACGATGGCTCTAGTTCCTCAGATTGTTGACCAAGTATCCGTTCCCGTAATTGCTTCCGGCGGAATTATGGATGGCAGAGGCCTTGTTGCAAGTCTTGCATTAGGAGCAGTTGCCGTACAGATGGGTACTGCATTTCTAGCGAGCGTGAAGAGCGGAGCTCACCCTATTTATAAAAAGACCCTTCTTTCAGCAAATGAGGATACCACTGTAGTTACGCGTGCATACTCAGGCAAACCGGCTCGCGGCATTCAGACAACGTTTATTAAAGAGATGGAACAATATGCTGGAGCAATTCCTGCGTTTCCGATTCAGAATGCGATGACTAGAGATATTCGCCAAGCAGCAGCGCAATCAAATAACCCGGAGTATATGTCGCTATGGGCAGGCCAGGGGCTTCGATTAGCAAGCGAGCATCCCGCAGCTGCAATTATTAAACAGACGATATCACAAGCGCATGCGCTTGTTGAGAGCAGGTTCCGGACTAAGGATTAATGCAGTTTCGACCAAACCATTCCTCGGAATGGTTTTTTATGTAGAATAATATTGTCCCAATTGCTTGCTGCTTACAGAGCCTTTTACACGAAAAACAATACCTTGACTTAAACCCAACTTTAAGCTGTATCGTATTTGTATTGTTTATTTCTAATGGCATGGAATGGGGATATGTAAAAGATGGAACGAAACGATAAGATTGTTATTATAGGAGTAACAGGCTACATCGGCGCTTGGATTGCCAAACAGTTAACAGATATGGGCTATAGCCAGATTACCGGAACATACCGTAATGAAGAGAAAGCGCAACAGCTTCAAACTTTGCTGCCCAACTTGAACTTATACAAAGCGAACCTTGAGGAGCAAGCCAATTGGCAAGAAGTGTTGAGTGAGGCGAAGTGTGTTTTTAATCAGGGGAGCGCCTATAATCCAAAGGATACGACGTTTAAAGAGAGGGGCCGGACGAAAGAAAAAGGCATTCGTATGCTCTTGCAATTAGCAGTTGAAGCGGGTAGCGTGAAAAAAATCGTCCATACCAGCGCAGAGTCTACCATTGCTTACGCTAATGAAGACCCATCCAAAACGACATTTACCGAGGATGACTGGACAAATGAAAACCGGGAAGATTTATTTGACCTCCATATGGTTTCAAAAACGATGGAAGAAAAGGCGGCCTGGTCGTTTATACGTTCCCGTGAAAATATAACAAACATAAGTATGACGACGATACACCCTACGCATGTCATGGGGCCAAGCTTTGTACCGTGGCATCATGATATGATTTATTCGATGCTGCACGGCGATAGGGCGATGGCAGATTCGCAGCTGTACGGGGTTGATGTCCGCGACGCAGCTGCAATGAATATTGCGTTGATGAAATCGGCTGAAGCGGATGGAAGGCGTCATTTTGCAGCCGGATTCAAAACCACCTATTCTGCCGTTCAAGACGTTATTAAAGATAATTTTACAGCAGAGCAGATTAGGACTGTGTTAGGCGATGTTGCCCGGATTATCCCCGGAGATGTCGTGGCGGATTTATTGAGTCCGGTTCAGTCCACATCGTATTATCAGGATATGGTGCCTCGTATGTTCAACCGTGTCGTGTACAAAACCAACTATCCTGAAGCGTATGCGTATGAGTATAAGGATCCAAACATCACGGTCATGGAAGCCATGGAGAAAATGCTGAGAGATAGAAACGAAGGATAAAATTTGAAAAAAGAAAATATACAAAATGTCCCATGAAGAGGTTGAGACGATGGATACGATAAAATGGCTTCAGAACTGGTATTATCAAAATTGTAATGGTGATTGGGAACATTCTTATGGTGTGAAAATTGAAACCGTTGATAATCCCGGCTGGTATGTTGAAATCAACTTGGCTGAGACTTATCTAGAGAATGTGCCTTTCGTTTCGATAGAAGAGGAGAGAAACGAACAAGATTGGTACTACTGCATAGTGAGGGACGGAGTATTTCATGGTGCAGGCGGAGCAATGAATTTAGAAGAAATAATAATTTATTTTAGACAATGGGCTTCAAGTATAGAGAGGAATTAGTCATTAGCCGGATACTTACAGTGTATATTGCTCTTTCTAGCTGGTATGATAGATTTAACAAAACGAAGAGAGGGCGACAGAGAGTGGACACGTTCAACGACATCGTAGCAGAGAAGCGTACATATTCGGCGACGCAGGTGACGCATTCCCATCACCATGCTCATTTAATTATGCCGTTGCGCGGAGAGCTGACGATAGCAGCAGGAGCCAGCCATCATCGGGTGAACGAACAGACTTTGCTATATGTTTCGCCTAACTACGAGCATGGCTTCTATGCGACTTCCAGAAATGAGTTTTTGGTTCTTGATATTCCAGGCGGCATGGTATCCGCAAATGATATGCGGGGATACAGCTCAGGCTGTGAAGCGCATGCCTTAAATAATCAGTGGAAAAGCATCCGGCATTTGCTTCTGCATGAGCTGGAGCAGCAGCAATACTCCCGTTCGGCCCTTAGAGATCTGTTTCCTTATATTTCACGCTGCCTGCAGCAGGAGAAGCGAATCCAGCCAAGATCAATTCAATACATTCATGAACATTATGACCAGCCGATCTCCGTCCAGATGCTTGCTGAACTTGAGAATTACAACCGTACGTATTATTCGAGCTGGTTTATGAATGAAACGGGTAAAACGCCATCCGCTTATATTCAGGAAGTGCGAGTAAACGAAGCGAAGAAGCTGCTGTTGAACAGTGATATGCCTGTGCTCCATATTGCCATGCAGGTAGGGCTGGAGCATCAGTCTTCTCTGACCAGACTATTCACCAAGCATGAGCAATTGACGCCCAGCCAATACCGTCAGAAGTATAGAGGCTAGCGCCAACATCAGACAATAGGCTAAAACAATCTGATAACAAGTCAAATCCCCTTGGCATCCAATCATTACAATGAATATGCAGCCTTTCCAGATATATCGGCTGTGAGTTCATCATATTTGGATCGCTAAGGGGATTTGTGCAATGAAGAACGTAGCATTAGGTTTGCTCTTTACTCTATTATGGTCATCTGCGGCCATTGCAATTAAGCTGGGGCTGCATGCGACTACACCGCTGCTGTTAGCTAATATTCGCTTTCTGATAGCGGGCGGATTGCTGTTTATTTATGTTTATTGTGTGAAGCGGTCTTATCGTTGGCCAAGCAGAAAGGAATGGCGGCCGCTCATTATTTTGGGAACGCTCAATACAACGCTCTATTTAGGCGCAACAAGCCTGGCTTTGGATAAAGTGTCTGCCGGCATGTTCAATCTCTTCGTTACGGTAAATCCTTTTCTGGTTGCCTTGCTTTCTTCGGTCTGGCTAAAACGCAAAATAACCGGAAAAGAATGGATTGGCATGATTGTGGCGGCCGGCGGCTTGTTCATTGCTACTTGGCCCGCTCTTGCCGACAGTCATTTTCAGCTGGCGGGGATTATCATTCTGGCTGCAGGCATGACAGCGATGGCGCTGGGAAGTGTATATTTTAAAAAAGCCAATTTAGCACTTCCCGGCCTTGTCATTAATACATGGCAGCTCGTAATCGGCGGCGTGCTTTCTTTGCCAGTGACCTACTTCTTCGAGCGTGACAAGTATGTTCTACACTTTAATTATTATTTGGCAGGGTCGCTTTTCTGGCTTGTTTTTATTATATCAATCGCTACGATGCTGCTCTGGTTCTACTTGCTCAAGCAAGATGCAGTCAAAGCGAACAACTGGCTGTTTATGACCCCGATCTTTGGTTTCATGCTCTCCGCTGCTATTTTGAACGAAACGGTTACCGCATATGATTGGATAGCGACTGCCTTTGTAGTGGCGGGGCTGCTGATCTCGGGCAATATTGCTGTAAAAAGGGTTAGACAACCAAAGGTGCAGCAGTAATCGGCCGTTTTATATGAATCTCTTAAATAAACGAAAAAAAACGCCATCAAGGCGTTTTTTTTCGTAGAACATTGAATTGGCTAATGATTAGCAGCCAGGGCCAGCTGCAACAGCGTTAACTTGTTTGAAGCTGATGAATACGATGGAGCCTGGTTGGAAGAGGTGGTTGCGGTCGCCGCCGGATCTGCCGCCAGATCTGTGGTTTTCGACAATTGTCATTTCAAAGCCGTCGCCGTCAACGCTGATAATACGACCGCGAATGACGAATTTGTCAAGAACGACAGTTACGATTGTGCTGGCTTTAGCCCAGCCTCTCAGACGTTGTCTAAGAGAAGGTCCAAAGAACGGATCGTTGGACTCTTCGTTCCGGTTATTGCGATTGTAGTTGCTATTGTTGTTGCAGCCGCTGTACCCTCCAACACTGCCGCCATAACCCGAGATTTTGACTTTGCCTTTAGCTGCAACTTTAGCAGGAGCGTTTTTAACGATGGCTGCATAGTTATTGACTGTCAATTTCTTCATTCATGAATCAACCCTTTCAATTAGTATACGTTATTCTATGAATCTGTCAGTGAAATGGTATAGACTAATAGCTTTATAGATTTGCGGAGTTTCCATGAAAGATATTAGCAGAGTGGAAGCGGAGGAAATTGTTTGTAAAATAGGCAGTTGACTTTCTAAATCTACAAATGTAATATCAATATAAGGACTTGAATTACATTTGTAGATTTAAAACTAAGGAGGGATCCCAAAGGCATGAGCAGTGTACCCAGAATATCGGAATCGGAATGGGAGATCATGAAAATTATTTGGATCGGCCATCCCATAACGGCGGAGCATATTGCCGCCAGACTGCCTAAAGGTATCGAGTGGAGCGAACAGACCGTACGTACATTCATCACGAGGCTGCTTAAGAAACAAGCGATTGATTTCAACAAGGAAGGCCGGAGCTATCATTACTATCCGCTGGTCTCCGAGAAGGATTGCGTAAAGACGGAGAGCCAGTCCTTTATTAAGCGTGTTTTCGGAGGGGCAGCGGGTCTGATGGTCACGAATTTTTTGGAGGAGGCCGAATTCTCAGAAGCCGAAATCGAAGAGCTGCAGCGGATCTTAACGGAGAAGAAGCTTAGTAAACAAGATAAGTCTTCCGGTGAACAAGAATGAGAGTATTTTACGGGGGATTTGCATTGCTTCTAGAGGGAACTCTTGCCGCCAGTGTTGTCATTCTTATAATTCTGGCTATCCAGCAGCTGTTTCGAAAGATGCTTAGTCCCCGTATACGGCATCTGCTGTGGCTGCTTGTCATTATTCGTCTGCTGCTGCCGGTATTCCCGGAAAGTACAGTGAGCATTTTTCAAATCATCGATTATGGCCGTACCTTGCCCGAGCAAGTATGGCACTTAGGGGGACAGTCGGACACTCTCGCGGGAGCAGCTTCAAGTCAGCCATCCGGACTTGTAGCCCAGCAGGGTATTGAAGAGCAAGCAGCTGCGCCCGCATCAACCGAGGGGAGTCAGCAAACAAAAGGGCAAGACAATGGGACAGCCGGCCCCATGGCTGCTTCTCCAGTATTGAAAATAGCAGCCTTCGTATGGCTTGCGGGCATGCTGGTATTGCTGGCTAATTTGCTGATTTTTGTGCGGCGGATGGCGAGCTTGAGAAGCCAGTTAACCCGAGTTGCTGATTCTAATGTGATTGCTGTGCGGAACAAAGCTTTGCGAAGCTTTAAAATTACAAAAGAAATACCGCTATATACCGGAGAATCCGCTTCAAGCCCCTATCTGTCGGGTCTGCTGCGGCCGTGGATATTTATTCCTCAGAAGCTAATCCAAGATCTGGACTCTGAACAGCTGTATCACATATTGGCCCACGAATTGGCGCATTACAAGCGAAAAGATATGCTGTGGAACCTTCTTGGCAGCCTTGCGGCCGCGATTCATTGGTTCAATCCGTTAATTTGGCTGGTTATGCGACGTATGAAAGCAGACAGAGAATTAGCTTGTGATGCCTATGTGCTTGAAAAGGTGGGCGAGGAGGAAGCGGTAGCTTATGGGATGACCATGCTCAGCTTTCTCAAACGGTATGCGGTTGCCGGAGAAAGCCGGGGGCTGCTGTACTTTTATAACTCGCGCGGGCAGCATGAAATGGTAAGAAGAATTATGATGATCAAGTCGTTTAAGAAAGGTTCTTATAAATTTACGATTGCTGCTGTTCTATTTATTACGGCGCTTAGCGCAATGACCTTAACGAACGCATCTGCAAGTACCTTGCCGCCTGCAGGCATAGACGAAGCTTTGAAAGCTAAAGAAGACTTTATTACGTCCAAAGGATTTAGAATATATAATTCACTGGACCGGACAGTGAGCAGATCGGATTTTG
Organism: Paenibacillus sp. NPDC058174; assembly: GCF_042883865.1. Classification (NCBI taxonomy): domain Bacteria; kingdom Bacillati; phylum Bacillota; class Bacilli; order Caryophanales; family Paenibacillaceae; genus Paenibacillus; species Paenibacillus sp. NPDC058174. The sequence continues at coordinate 1,305,357 of NZ_JBHVUY010000001.1, read as the reverse complement.
CCTTTGAGGCGCCTTCGGCGCTGCCGTCCGGTTATCTGTTCCGTGAGGCCGGGCTTTCCGGTACCGTCACTCCTGATGGATACGAACGTATTGATCAAGTCTCATTATCCTTTTATACAGACGGCAGCAAGCTGAATAGCGGATGGAGTCATTACGGACCGATTCGCGTTCAAGCAACGAACTTGAAATTTACAAAAAGTCACCTTGAGCTCGTGGACAGTCTGAAACAAAGTCTGCAGAATAAAAAAACGAGTCTGGCCGAAAAGGACATCATTGTTGGGGAACGAAAGGTACACCAAATGATGGTCACAATCGATTTTGACACCTCTAAATCCCATGATTATTATTTCTTATGGGAGCACAATGGGGTCAGCTATAGACTGGATTTGGCCGGATTTTCATCAGAACAGCATACAAATGAGCTTGCCTCCTTATTAATTTCCTCTATGAAGCTTCCCGATGACAACATGAAAAGCACGTATATCAATAAGGACGCGTTAACGGTAGATGTTGTGGACGTTGAAGATCTGAAACTGGCCCAGTCTGCAATTGGTTTCATGCCTAAGCTCCCCCTGACAGTGTCAGCCTTTACATTAAAAAGCGCTTTTGTTACCAGCAAAATAAATTTCAGCTCTCCAAGAAATGAACAAGAAGCATTGACCCGTGTATTGGCTAGCGAATATGAAAGTCCGGTCTCTGCTGTTAACCAAAACCCGCAATCGTTCTGGCTGTACCAGATCAAGGATGATGGACAATATGCAGACTTTAAGGCTAATAAGAAGGCACAGTTTTTTCGTCTGGATGGCGGCCAGGTTCAAGTGCCTGCGCAGCTCATCAGCATTGACGGTAAAGAGCTGCTCCGCACGTCACCGTACCAGTCGGACGGCAGTCTAGGCAATAGTACAGCCCCGGCGTGGATCAGCTGCTTCTGGATTGATAGAGGGGTCACGTACCGGCTTGCATTTAAAGAGGGTCAGGTTGATGATCCGCTCGCCTTGGCAGCCGCGTTAATCAAAGCTTCCGCTGTGAAGCTATAGGGAGGAATACAGGAGATGAGGAAATCGTTTGACAAAAGCGTATGCCGGCTTGCTGTCGCTGTTATTGTACTAGCAGGCTCGCTTCATACAGGTGCTCTAGGTCAACCCGATACAGCGGTTGCGGCAAGCTTGAGCGAACCCGTAAAAGCGAATCAAGAAATAATAAAATCAAGTGGCGTCCGATTTTATAATTCACTGGAGCGGGCGGTGCAACGGGCAGACTTTGCCTTTGAGGCGCCTTCGAAGCTGCCTTCCGGCTATCTGTTCGGCCAGGCCAGCTTATCGGGTACGGTGACAAGCAGCGGATATGAACGAATCGATGAGGTATCACTTTCTTTTGATGTGGACGGCAGTAAGCCTGCCAGCACTAATACATTCGGGCAAATCCGTATTCAAGCTGTTAATTTGAAGTATACAAAGGGACAGGATGCAATAGTGGACAGTCTGAAGCAAAATTTGCTTAAAAATAAAAAGGCTGCCCTGGAAGAAAAAGATATCGTCATCGGAGAACGAAACGTCCGCCGGATTGAGGTCACGACCGATTTCGATACGTTTAAATCCAAACAAAATTACTTCCTATGGGAGCGCAGCGGCGCCAGCTATAGGCTGGACCTGAACGGGGATTTGTCAGAACAGGATGCGAATGACGTTGCTGCCTTATTAATTTCCTCCATGAAGCTTCCCGATGACAGCATGAAGAAGACCTATATCAATAAAAATGCGCTAACCGTCGACGTCATTGACGCCGAGGATTTGAAGCTGGCTGCAGCTGCGATAGGCTTCACACCTAAATTTCCTTTAAAGGTATCCGGGTTTGCCTTAAAGAGCGCTTTTGTGACCAGCAAAATCAATGTTAGTTCACCAAGAAATGATAAGGAAGCATTGACACGAGTTCTAGCCAGCCAGTATGAGAAGGCGGAGCCAGATAAGAAAAATCCGCAATTGTTCTGGCTGTATCAGATTAAGGACGACGGTCAATTTAAAACCTTTAAAGCCAATAAACAGGTGCATTTTTTCCGGATCGATGGCGGTCAGATTAAAGTGCCTGCGGCGCTGGTCACTATTAACGGCAAAGAGGTGCTGCGAACCTCCCCCTACCAATCTGACGGCAAGCTAAGCAAGTCCGGCGAAGCGGGCTGGATCAGTTACTTCTGGGTGGATAAAGGCGCAGGCTACCGGGTTACCTTCAAGCAGGAGCAAGCGAAGGGCGCACAGGACATCATAACTGCGCTGATGAAGACTCAACCTGTGAAGCTGCAAGCTTAATAGCACATCAGCGAGGGTTGTGTACATGGATATTCGGGAAAAAGCAGAGCTGTTGAGACAGCATGAAATCTTTTGCTATCAGATTTCATTTTACCTGGTGCAGGATGAACAGCTCTCTATCAAAGCAGCGTCTGCCGCATTGCTGGAACTGGCTTGCGATCCTTATTTTCTGAAGGGCAATGCGGAATTACAGAAGGGAAAGGCCAAGCAAGCGGCGATTCGTTCCGCACTGAGGGTGAAAGCAAAGGCGTCGATTGAAGCTGTATGTTAAGCGCAAAAAGAGAGACCAGCTGGAGCTGATCTCTCTTTTTTTTTTGAAATTAAACCATAAAAACAAGCAATAAATTGATAGCAGAGAAAGCTAATACAGAATAGTCTCTGCGATGCATCCGGTACAGCCTTATTGGCGTACGCCCTTCATCGCCTTGGTAGCAGCGGGATTCCATGGCTACAGCAAGCTCCTTAGCCCGCAAGATGGATAGTACAAACAGCGGCATGAGCATCGGGAATACGCCGCGGAAGCGCGATAAAATTCCTTTGCGGTGAAAGCCGCCGCCCCGCGCCATTTGAGCCTTGCGGATTTTATCGACTTCTTCAATGAGAATCGGCAGAAAGCGCAGGGCAATCGTGAACATCATCACCATTTCATGAACAGGGAGTCGCAGCTTCTTGAACGGCTGCAGAATCATCTCCAGTCCTTCCGCCAAAATAATGGGAGAGGTGGTGCGAACGACTAAGGATAAGAGCAGAACGATGCCGGCAATTTGCTCGCACATTAGAATTCCGCTGATAGCTCCTTGCTCGGAGTAGGTAAAGGCTCCAAGGCGGATCAACGTATCTCCGGGATTCGTCATCAGCATAGAACGATAGATCATCGTTGAAATAAAGAAGATCGTTAAGCTCAGAAAGGTGAATACGAGTGCCCGCCAGGACAGCTTGGCTACCCACCAAAGAGCGATCAACAGCACAAGCTGAGCGGTCTTTAGAATCAAGCTATGATTAAGCAGCAGGCTTGCAGCAAATATCAGACTTACCGTAATCTTCATTCGCGGATCCCATTGTTCCAGCCACGTGTTTTGCTTTTGAAACAAAAGAAAGCTGTTATTCGCCATAATCGTTCCTCATTTAGTTATAATTTGTTGCTGGTTGAGTGCAATTGAGATCACATCGGCGGCTTGCTCCGGCGACAGCTTCCTATTGCCGGAGGAAATGCCGAGCTGCTGGAGCAGACGAGACACAACTAATGAAGACGGCTCCTCCCAGCCGAAGGCTTCGAGCAATGCAGGATCAGAAAGCGTGTTTTCAGGCGCCCCGTCTGCAATGAAGATGCCGTTCTTTAGAGCCAATAGTCTGGAAGCGTGATTGACGATTTCGTCAAGCTGATGGCTTACCCAAATAATTGTCAGTCCCTGCTTCTCGTTCAATTGATGAAGAAGCTCGAACAAAGCGGTTCGGGATGGAAGATCCAGGCCAGCCGTCGGTTCATCCAGAATGAGCAGCTTTGGCTCGAGCACAACAACTCCAGCGATAGCAACCCGTCTTTTCTCCCCGCCGCTTAGTTCAAACGGACTGCGGTCCTTGAACGCCTCATAGTCCAGTTCGACCGATTCCATCGCTTTCCGAACCTTTTGTGCAACGATTTCTGCTGGCAGCTTGGCACTTTGCAGTCCGAATGCAATATCATCAAATACGGTCGTTGAAAATAACTGATGCTCCGGATACTGAAAAATAAAGCCGACCTGATCGAATAGCTCCGGACGCTTGGAGGTGTTGGGATCAACACCGTCCAGCAATACGCTGCCTGTTGTCGGAGCGAGAAAGCCTTTGAGCAGCTGAAGGAAAGTGGACTTTCCGGAGCCGGATTTTCCGGCAATCGCCAGCATCTCGCCGCTGTCAATCGTAAGATTCAATTGATTCAGAACGGTTGGTGCTGAAGTAGAAGCTTTTTTCCTTTTCTTCTTCTCATAAATGAAGGAGACATCGCTTAATTGAATTTGCATAGCAATTCCCTCAATTCTTCGATCCCGAAAGAGGCGGGGACAGAAATTCCTTTGGCTTGCAGCGCAAGCGCAAGGGCATGATAATATGGCAATTCCAGCCCGCACTCCGCCAAGAGAGCCTCATCATTTAGAAATTGTGCCGGAGGCCCATCCAGATGAATATGACCCTCGCGGAACAGAACCCAGCGATCTGCCTCAAGAACCTCTTCGAGATGATGGGTAATATAGATGAGAGCGAAAGGATGCCGTTTACGCGCTTCGTGCAGCGACGCAACAAATTGCTTTCTGGCTAAAGGATCCAGCATGGACGTGGCTTCGTCCAGAATTAAATATTTCGGCGACAGGGCCAGTACAGAGGCCAAAGCCAGCTTTTGCTTTTCCCCGCCGGAGAGACGGGTTACAGGACGATCTTCATCCGCATCAAGCCCTACAAGATCGATAGCCCAAGCTATCCTCTCCTGCATTTGCTGCTGCGGATAACCGATGTTCGACAGGCCAAAAGCGATGTCCTCGCCAACCGTCATCCCTACCTGCTGATTCTCAGGATTCTGGAATACGATCTGCACAGCACGTCGGATGAGCGGAATACTCCGGGGATCATGTGTGAATTTCCCCTCCACCTGAACCGAACCTTCAGACGGCAGCTCAATTCCGTTAAGCAAGCGAGTGAAGGACGATTTGCCGGACCCGTTGCGTCCAAGCAAAGCGACAAATTCATTTGCCGCAATGCTAGCCGTTACTTGGTGAAGCACGCGAGAAGTGTGCTGTGTATCCTCATCGTCCTCGTCCGTGTAAGAGAAGGAGGCGTTTCGAATATCAAGCATGACTACTTCACCGCCTCGTTATCTTTCCCGGTTGCGCGTGACACCGGACCAAATACGCTCTTCGGATGATTAGGATCGAATTTGCCGGTCTTCGTATTCGGAATTTGCCAGAAGAAATCGATGTTTACGCCAAGCTCAGCTGCAAGCTGAACAACATCCTTCATGAATATGCCCTTACCCGGGTCGCATGAAGGGCTGTCTTGAATGCCCAGGCCTCCGATGATTTCATACCCGTGATCCTGATACACTTTAAGCTGCTCCATATACGGAAGTAATATTTTACGATTATGGGCATGAAATTCCGGCGTATCATATTGCTCTACCGTCATTGGAGGACGCTCAGGACCAAGAAAAGTAAACTCGGGGCATGGCAATTGGAACACGCCGTACCCTTGCTTGTAGGACCAGTCAACTGCCGCTTTCATGATGCCTGGGCTACGAGCCTCGCCTTCTACGACTGCGTTCTGATTAATGACGCAGTGCGAAACGACAAGAAGCTGTTTACTGCGCTTCAATGGACGGCGCCTTCTTTTTATTCGACTTTTTAATCAGTGATTGCGGCAGGTTTTTAATAACAAAGAACACCAGGATAGCGGATAAAATTTTATCGACTAGGTTTTCAGCCAGACGGGGCAGGAATGCGGAAGTGAAGAGGCTGCTGCCGGCTTGTTTAAGCCACAGGATAGCAACGTCATGCGCTCCGCCTGTTAATCCGCCGAACAGTCCGATGGCAATGATTGTGCCGATCGACGGGCAAAGGACGGCAAGAATTGCGCCGGAAGTTAGTGCTGTCGATAGGCGATATCCTTTTTTTCTAGCCAATAGACCAACAACAAGACCAACAACGGCATTAACTAGGCCAAATGGAATGGCGGTGTAGCCCGATGTTACCCCTAGAACGAGGTTAGTAACGACGCCGACTAGAATTCCCCATACCGGGCCGAATAGTGCGGCGGTGAAAAACGTTCCTACTGTATCGAGGAATAGGAATGGAATTTTTAAGCTGCCCACAATCGTACCGGCAATAACGTTAATAGCTACAGCCAGTGCGCTGATGGTGATGATTTGAGTTTTTTTGTTCATCTCGTTTTCTCCTTAAATTCGATTGTGAAAGAATAGCTTACTGCAGGCGGTGCTCATGTCTTGCACTTTCTTGCCGGTGAAACTCAACTATTGTGAAATCTCTGAATGAATCGGTCTCCTCCTTTGTACATAACGAGATGTTTTCTAAACTGTGCAGAAAAGAGGGCCAGCGAAACATCTACAGACGATTCAAGTTCAATCTCCACTAAAACCATTGGTTTAGTAAATTTTATTCTAGTTAAATATCTGCATCTGTCAAGATAAATAATTGTTAGGCCGGATTTCGACTTGCTGACGACAATGATCATGCAGTGTTTAAGCGGGTTTGAGCGGTTTTAACTTCCAAAAAGTGCTAGAAGAGAGCAAGCTCTCTGCTGAAGAAAGGGATGATTTTTTACTGCTATGAAGGTTTGAGAAACAGCTGCTTGAGGAAATTCAGTAGAGGAATACATTATTAAATTAGGTTATATATGTATTTATACATTTATAGCTGATTTATTGATAAACAAGAATCGCGAGTGCTGCAGCGGTTCTTTTTTTGCAGTGATTGCTATTTCCTAGTGAATATATTATATTGTAAATGCAACAAAAATCGGAGGTCATTTTATGAGAGAAATTCTTCGTGAAATCGGGATGATTGCCAGAGCATTCGATTCCATCAGCAATATTGAATTTAAAGAACTGGATCTGACGAAGGGGCAATATTTATATCTGGTTCGGATCTGTGAGGAACCGGGGATTATTCAAGAAAAGCTTGCGGAGATGATCAAAGTTGATCGTACGACCGCTGCCCGTGCAATTAGCAAGCTTGAGATGCAGGGCTTCATCGAGAAAAAAATGAATGAAGAAAATAAAAAAAACAAAAAGCTGTATCCGTCAGAGAAGGGGAAAGAAGCGTATTTATTTTTAAAAAGAGAGGCGGATCATTCCGATCAGGTGGCGCTGGCCGGACTTTCCGATAAAGATAAGGAAGCTTTGCTCAAGCTGCTTCATAAGGTTCGAACGAATATAGAGGGCGATTGGGAATTTGTTAAAAAAGGCGGTAAAAGGCACTATTAAGGCTGCCTCAGAAGCATACATCGCATAAGGAGTGAACAGAATGGAACAACTAACTTTGAAAATTGTAGATGCCGGTAATGAGGATTTACGGGGGCTGATAGCCAAGCTGGATGACTACTTATATGCTCTCTACCCATCGGATGAAGTGCATGGCGTAGAACTGGAAAATGCTGAAGCCGAGCGCATCGTCTTCGTCGTTGCGTATTGGGGTCATACTGCTGTCGGCTGCGGGGCGTATCGTCCGCTTGATGAACAAGGCTGCGAGCTGAAACGGATTTTTGTTGATCCCTCCTATCGAAACAAAGGATTTGCATCACGTGTTTTATCGTTATTGGAACAAGAGATCAGGCAAGCCGGATATCAATCGATACTTCTGGAGACGGGACTGATGCAGCCTGAATCTATTGCGCTATACAAAAAATTCGGGTTTGTGGAAGTTGAACGTTTTGGCCCGTATGTCGATTGTTCCAGCAGCTATTGTATGGGAAAGGCTTTATCCCCGCACCATGCATAGAATAGGGCCGAATTTAGATATGGAACACTGGCATCAAGGATTGGCCATTCGTCAGCTTGGTCATACTGAGATCCCGCAAATGTACGAGCTGATGCAGGACGTTCTATCGAGGCTGCCGGATGCTGTCTTATTCGCTGCAGATGAAGCATCGTATTTCGGTGATGTAATCCGCCAGCGCGGAGAAATCTACGGAGCCTATGAGCAAGAAAAACTGTTGGCGTACACGGTACTGGTATGCCCGGGAAGGGCAGAGAGTAATTTAGGAAGAGAATTCGGCGTACCGGAAGATGAGCTGCCGCGAGTGTGGACCCTTGACTCAACGATTGTACATGAGTCTGTTCGCGGCCGGGGCTTGCAGCGTTATTTCAATCAGCTGCGTGAAGATCGTGCCAGAGCTTTAGGCGGTTTATATCTTTATTCAACGGTTCATCCGGATAACGAAGCGAGTATCCGCAATTTAAAGGCCGCCAAGCTTGAACTGCAATTCACTAGACCCATGTACGGAGGCCTGCCGCGTCATTGCTTTGCGAAAAAGCTATAGCATTAGTTATAAAAGAGCGTGATTTCCTCATACGGAAATCACGCTCTTTTCATCATATCCACGCTAGTGCTAAGCATCTGCTGCCATCGGAATCAGGAAGGACACGGTCGTGCCTTTCCCAGGTGCACTGTCAATGGAAAGGCCCTTTCCATACAATTGAATTAACCGGCGGTGCGTGTTGGCTAATCCGATACCGCCTTTTCCCTTCATTGCAGGCTCCAATAGAGAAGAAAGGGTAGACGGGTTCATGCCTTGACCATTGTCCGTCACTTCAATGAGGACCGAATCACTCTGAAGAGCAACCCGGATTTGGATTGTGCCGCCTACTTGGCGAGTGAGCAGTCCATGCTTAACCGCATTTTCTACAATCGGCTGAATGGATAGGGGCGGTATAAGAATGTTCATGTCCGGCTCTACCTCCAAGATGACGGACAACCGCTCTTCGAAGCGTGTTTGTTCAATATGCAAGTAAGCTTCTACCAGCTCTAATTCATGGGACAGCTCGACCAGCTTTCCTGTATTGAGAAAGTCGAAGCTGATCCTCAAGAAGGAAGAAAACGCATAGATCAGATCCTCAAGCTTCCTCGAATCCTGATGGATGAGTGCCGTTATGGAATTCAAGGTGTTGAACAGAAAATGCGGCTGAATCTGTGCCTGCAAATAAGCCGCTTCTAAACGCAAACGCTCATTCATCGATTGCTTCATCGCCGTTAAGGCGCGAATACGGTATTTGAGCTCCATCGCATCTACCGGCTTTGTAACATAATCATTGGCCCCTGATATAAATCCGGTGTACATATCCTCCGGCTGACTGCGTGCAGTTAACAGCAATATCGGGAGCTCGGATAAGGAATAGCTCTCCCGCACCGTTTGCGTTAATTCATATCCCGACATATGGGGCATCATCACGTCAGCAATTAGCAGATCCCATTTCTTTTTATCCAGCCAATTAAGCGCCTCTAAGGCCGAATTCACAGTCGTAATGGAATAGGATTCATGGGACAAAATTCCTTTGAGGACGTTCAGATTAACCGGATCGTCATCGACGACCAGAATGTTTACCTTGCTGTCCGTCAGCAGAGGAGGCATCTCCTCATAAATAACAGACCGGCTCGTATCCTGCTTGATTAAAGTCCACTCTTTCATTCGGCTCATTTGTTCATCTGCTGCCGCAACCAACCGGGATGGCTCTATAAGTGTTGTCAGCCTATCTGCTGCTTCGGCAAGCGGTAAATTAAAGCTGAACACAGACCCTTTGCCGGGCTCCGATTGAATGGACAAGCTGCCTCCATGAAGTTCGACCAATTGCTTGCAAATGCTGAGGCCAAGCCCGATGCCGCGTCCGTCTTGCTGGCCGTCCGGGCCTTGTTCGTAAGGGAGGAAAACCCGCTCTATCGTTTCTTCTGTCATGCCAATTCCGGTATCTGTCACATGGATAAAGACCTTGCCGTCCCGTTCCTCAGCCGCAAGGGCAATCACTCCTTTTTCCGTGTATTTAAGCGCGTTATGTACGAGGTTATATAAAATTTGCACCAGTCTTTTCTCATCGGCAAGGACAGTCGGCAGAGCTTCAGGAATAGCCATGGTCAACCGTAATGGCTTGCCCTCGGTCATATAATTAAGCATGCTGATAACGCCAGGCACAACCGATTGAATAGCGATAGGCTCCTGCTGCAGCGTAATCCGATGCTCCTGAAGACGGGCGACATCCAGCAAATCGCCAAGCATACGGGACATCCGGTGGCTGATCGTAATAAGCAGTTCCATATCCTTGCGGCTGCTCTCGTACAGTCTGCCTGCTTCTTTGGTCACCACATTTTGTGCAATATTCAGGATCCCGTGCAGCGGCGTCCGCAGCTCGTGAGACGTATTGGCAAGGAACTGATCCTTAAGCTTGTCCGTTTTTTTCAATTTTGTAGTTAAATCCATAATTTCTTTGACGTTGCGAAAATATTTTTTGAACCAGTATGCCGAGAAGCCGACGATGGCAGCGATAATATCCAGCGGATAGTAGACGAGCATAAATTGTCCGCTATAATTCCAGAAGCTCCATAGCAGATTCGAGATAATAGCCGCCCCGGACAGGAGCAGAAACACAATATCTTTATCCTCCTGTTTCTTAAACAATAGCCGTCCCAAGCTGTAAATCAGCCAGATGAAAGGGATATACTGAAACGCTTGAACGATGCCCAGATGATTGAAGTCACTGATTAGAGAAGCAGGGGACATCACAATAAAGGCGGTATAAAGGGCAAGACATCCTCCATACAAGCGTAACCCATAGTTAGATTTAGCGGTTGTAGTGAATTTGCGGAAAACGAGCAAAATAAATAAGTTTTGCCACAAGAAAGCAATCAAACGGATTTTAAAAGACCAAGTATAGTTTATCGGCAGCAGCGTAAGCAGCAGGCTATCATTCCTCACCATCAGAATTACAGCTACCGAGATCGTCATCAGCCCAACCAAAAACAAAGCACGCTCTTTGGTGTTGAATAAGTAAAGAATGCAGGCATAAAGCCCATGCAGCAGTAAAATAATGATGGCAATCATTTGAGTGCTGATGTTATAAAAGTAGCTCTGGTCAACTGCATTCTGGGAGCCGACAAAAATAGGGCCGGCAATGCCGCCCTTATGCGGTTGATCATAGTTTGCTGCTTGAATAAGAACTTCTATTACAGTCGTATCTTTAGCAAAGTAAGACGCGGTATACGAAGTAGTCTTTGGTGTATACGCTTCAGCATTTTGCGATACTCTGCCGTTCGCAGGCATTGGAGTTCCATTGATTTCGACAGCTGAAGCAGATTGAATTTTGTTAAACCATAAGGAAATCGGCTGCTGAAGCGGGTCGACTAGTATTTGTAACCGGTACGTTCCATAACCATATGAAGAGCTGCTGTCCGTTCCTAATGCATGCCTCCAGTCTCCGGGAACTTGAAGCGGAATTGCAGCGTCAGGCATCGATAACAGATCATTGTAAGAAATCAATTGAGAAGGGTAGAAGTTCCATTTACCCTTAGTTCTGAATAAATGGGACTCCTCTAAATTGCGGTCACGCAAATCCATTACACCATTGACCACAGGAATGGACTCTGTTTGTGAAAATTGGTTTTGCCATACTACGCGCAAACCAAGTAAAACTCCGATAAAGAGCAAAATAATGATGATCTTATGGACAACAGGATTAAGTTTCATACTGGTATCATATCAAAATCCAGTTTTGTTTTCTAACCTATTTCATGATTCAGATTGCTAGGAAGGGGATATTTATCCCGGCCGTACTGCCGCGATTCTATTGAAGGCTATCGCCTTCCATGTCAAGAGTACAGGCCGCATGCTTCTTCTGTGAATAGGATATGTTGTATTCAAAAAACGGAAGGAGATTGTTATTTTGAAACGTAACGGTTACTATAATGTGGGCAATGAAATGAATGAGGCTGGTTTTTGTCCGGACTGTCCAACGCAGACGATTTACGATCCTCCAATCGTTCAGTATGAGGATTATTACCATCCGCAGCTAGTGAATGTCGTGCAAAACATCGAAACAATCAAGCAGCATCACTGTTGTCCGGTATACAAACACTATTACACGCATAGCGAAAAAAATGTGATGGTGTCGAGCCGCAGAGGCGGCAAGCCAAAAGCATCGTCCAAGAAACGCTCTAAAAAATAGTTTTTAATAGTAGAATGACCCGCTCGAATGGATACTCCTGTAATGGAGCGTTCAATCCGGCGGGTCATTCGTTTGTTTATTTGAGTGAAAGGATTTGCTCGGTGTGCCGCTGTTCATGCAAATACAGCAATTCGATCCATTGATCTAAGGGCAAATCGCCGAAGCGGGGATGATTGACGGCTATTTCTTTTAGAATAGAAGGATCTTCGATCTCATCAAGGAGTGCAATTAATTTAATTCTGGAGTCGTTCAATTGTTCAACAAGCTGCGGAACTTGGAAGGGTCCGGGATCAGGCTGTGAAACTTTAGGCGCTTCATATTTCTCAGACATATCGATCACAATTCCTACGTTTTTTCTTTCGGTTTGAGAGAGAAGCTTATGTTTCAGCCCATACATAATGGCTTTTCTGAACAGCGTCTCTGTCAGCCATAAATGATGGCAAATCTGAGCAATACTCCATTTGTCCGGTTCAATTGTACGATTAAACACGCCTTCATCGAGAGATGATATCTCTTGCAGCAACCGCTCTCTAGCTGCAGCTAAATATGATTTAACTTCATCCATTCAATCCCCTCCATTAATTGGCAATTGTCTCCATCATTATAATTCAAGATGCTTGGACTGCGTAATGTAAATTTTATCCGTCATGCTCTGACATTTTTAAACAGGCAATCGATGTGTTATATTATTTTAATAAGGTTTTGTAAATGAATTATTTCTAGCGAGAGAATGCAGAATTGAAGGAGAGTTTTATGAAGTTGAAGTTCGTCTTTACAGCATCCATTATTGTTAGCCTGATCGGGGCTATCGGTTTTACCTTAATCGCTGTTTTAATCGGCAAAAACAACATGGAATGGTTTGACAGCCGGGTTATTGCTTTTGTCCAGCAATGGGAGAGCCCCGGGCTGACGAAGGTTATGAACGGACTTTCCTTACTCGGAGCGGGTACTTTAAATATCATTCTTACTGTTCTTATTATGCTCATGCTCTATTTTGTATTTAAGCATCGCTGGGAGCTGCTGTTTTTTATCGGAGTTATAGCGGGTTCTGCTTTGCTGAATGTATTGCTGAAGGCCATTTTCCATCGTGATCGTCCAACGCTCCATCGCCTTGCGGATGCGACGGGGTATAGCTTCCCGAGCGGACACTCCATGGCCGCTTTCGCCCTATACGGCGTGTTATGTTTTCTGTTATGGAAGCATGCCCGCACAGCACTGGCCCGGACACTGCTTATCGTTGCAGGCACTGTAATGATTCTGGGGATCGGAATCAGCCGGATCTATTTGGGCGTTCATTATCCAAGTGATGTGGTGGGCGGCTATTTGGCTAGCGGCACGTGGCTAGCCGTTATAATCTGGTTTTACCAGAGATGGCTGGAAAGACGGAGAGATAGAGAAGAAATGCTTGTTCTTCGAAGACCAAGCAGAGTTTAAGCAGCCTGACAGGTTGGCCTTTCCCATGTGGAGGAAGACAAAATGTAAAAGTGCAGGTTAAAAAGCAAAAAAACGGAGCAAATTGGCGTTCAAAATGTAATAGTGCATTTGACATGACTGCATTTCATCCTAGTACGTCTTTTTAGCTCAATCAAAATGCACCTTTGCAGTTTGATGCAATAAATCGTTAAAAACACAGCCGACAACATGCATATTTGCATTTTGATTCATAATAGCAGTTGCTTAACGCTTGAGCGAATTGTGGAGCTAACCTGCTTATTTTCTGATATGCAATAAAATAGGTTCAAGTAAAAGTGCCGACGAGGTCCAATGGACTTCCCTGCACTTTTTTTACATAACAGCTTCTGTGTTCCTTACTTTGTAAGATTGTTTTTTATTTCCGCATATCTCGCAAGCTTAAATTCCACTAATTGCAGCGCCCGGCTGATCTGTTCTTGCTGCTCCAGCAGTTTTTCCCGCTGCTCCTTAACAATCTGCTCCCGGTGTTCGATGGAGAAGGTTGTATCCTCCAATGGTGTAATCATCACCTTTTTCATATCCTTAATGCTCATTCCGATTCCTTTGAAGCACTGAATCATCTGCAAATTGTACAGATCCGTTCCATTGAACAAGCGATAGCCGTTTTCATCCCGTTCCAGTCCAGGCAAGAGCCCGGCTTTGTCGTAATATCGGATTGTATCGGTCGACATGTTGATTTTTTTGGCTATTTCATTGATTGTGAATGACAACGTAAACCCTCTCTTTCCGCACATTCAATTTAAAGGGACTCGTTATTGAATCATATCGGCTAATGAATGAACGGTCAAATCTCAATTATTATGGTTGCATTGGAGTTTACTTCAAGGTTTAGAATACGCACAAGGAAGAAAAATCAACAGTTTGGAGATGACGAAGATGAGCAGACAAATGCCCATTCATTCCGCATATGGAGCAAAATCTACCGCACAGGAAGTTGTAAGCAGCATCAGTCTGAAAGGGAAAAATGTAATCGTGACAGGCGGCTATTCAGGAGTTGGATTAGAAACAACCAGAGCTTTAGCGCATGCGGGTGCTCAAGTATTTCTGCCGGTACGAAGCGTGGAAAAGGCCGGACGATTCGTTCAGGGAATACCTAACGTCGAGATGCATCCAATGAATTTGATGGATCCGGATTCTATAGATGACTTTGCCAATTGGTTTCTGGAGAAAAAGCTTCCGCTTCATATTCTGATCAATAACGGAGGAATTATGAATCCGCCACTGACAAGGGATGCAAGGGGCTATGAATCTCAATTTTCGACGAATCATTTGGGGCACTTCCAGCTGACTGCCCGATTATTTCCCGCTTTAAAACAAGCACAAGGGGCACGTGTAATTACGGTTTCCTCAAGGGCTCAACGTATAGGCGGTGTTTTATTTGACGATCCGCACTTCCAGCATACGGAATATGAAGGGATGAGAGCTTATGCACAATCCAAATCGGCCAATGTGCTGTTTACCGTCTGGCTGGATCAGCTAGGCGCGCGTTATGGAATCCGGGCTTTCGCCGTTCATCCGGGGCTGATCCCAACGACAAATATAGGGACAAGAAACCATAAATTCGATGCCTCGATCTTCAAAAAGAAAATGATTCGGCTCATCCCAGCCATTATGAGAGCCTTCCATATAACTGAATTGATCAATATAACTAAAAGACTGAGAAAGCAGAGCGTTTCTGATCAGTTCAAAACAATCGAACAGGGCGCAGCAACGACCATATGGTGTGCGGTTAGTCCGGAATTGGACGGGAAAGGCGGCGTTTATTGTGAGGATTGCAATATCGCCGTTGCTGTTGGAGTCGACAGTGACAGTCCATTTGGCGTTCGTCCATGGGCAACCGATATTAATTTGGCTGCAAAGCTATGGAAGTTAAGTGAAGAGCTTACGGGGATCACTATTGAATAATCAAAATAAGAAGACTATAAAACAATCAATCGCCTTGTTACGAACGATAGATAGAAGTCATATATTGTAACTATCTACAAGGAAGGGGATTGATCATGTCACAATTTATATTATATTGCGGTTCAGGAGGCAACCGTAAGAGAGGGAGCCGTACTGGAGGCAACCGTACCGGAGGCAGCCGCACGGAAGGCAACCGTACCGGAGGCAGCCGCACGGAGGGCAACCGTACTGGAGGCAACCGCACGGAGGGTAACCGTACCGGAGGCAACCGCACGGAGGGTAACCGTACAGGGGGCAATCGTACCGGAGGCAACCGCACAGGAGGCAGCCGTACGGGAAATAACCGTCCGTATGATCCTAATCATTCCTATCACGCTCAACGCTCGTATGGCAGCTCGACTCAAGCCGAACAATTCGATAAAGACTCGGATGACGATGTCGAATAAAATAAACCGCACTTAAACAGACGGAGCACCTTCTGCATCATTGAAGGAGCTCCGTCTGTTTGTATTGTCAAATTCAGCTTCCTTTGCGATTAATCATGCTGTTTACTCTTCCTATACGCAATAAGCTGCGCTTTCATGTATTCCCTTTCAATGCTGGTATCATACCATTTCTCCTTAAAAACATAACCATAAGCGGAATTGTTTTGACATAGAAGATTCAAAGCATCTGTTAGTTGAATTTCACCTGCCCCATCCTTTTCGATTTGATCAAGGGCAGCAAAAATATCGGATGTTAAAATATATCTCCCCATGATAGCGAGATTAGAAGGCGGGTTATATTTAGGCTTTTCGATAATGGAATCGATTTGGTACACCTGGTTTTGAACGGGTTTACCTGACACCACACCATAATTTTGCAGAAGCTCTTGCTTAACGGAATGCAGCCCGATAATCGGACGGTGATATTGCTTGTACAGCCTAATCATGTTCACTAGCGGGGGCGGCTGATGCAAACATAGCTGATCCGGCAGCATTACGACAAACGGATCATTGCCGGCGAATGATTTTCCCATTTGAATGGCATGGCCAAGTCCTAGAGCCTCTGGCTGTCTTATATATTGAATATTTACTTTTGGAGGCTCGATCTCCTTAATCAGTTTACTTTTCTGATGGTTGGCTAAGTACCACTCCAGCTCGATTGAGCGGTCAAAGTAATTCATAATTTCTGTCTTGTTGCGGGATAGAATAATTAATATTTCTTTCATGCCTGCGTGTATAGCTTCTGAAACAATGTAGTCTATCACTGGCCGATCATGAATCGGGAACATTTCTTTTGGAATGGATTTAGTAATGGGTAAGTTGCGAGTTCCATATCCGGCAGCAGGAATGACAGCTTTAACTACCAAAAGAATCACCTCTTTGTAAAGAAAATCCAATATCTAGTCATAGTATATTGCCAAAAATGAATTTGAAGCTTGTCCTCTACTATAAATAGGTAAATACATCCACCCATTTCATAGTCCTATCATTCTCTAATAGATATAGCCGTGACCGTTATTAATAGAATCTTAATATAGTAGTTGTAGCAGAGTCGAAAGGGGAAGCAAGTCATGGATATTTGTATAATCGGAGCGGGTTATGTCGGTCTGACTACAGCGGCTGTATTAGCGGACATCGGTCATACCGTTTATTGCACGGATGTGAATGAACAAAAAATCAATAAGCTCCAGCAAGGAATCATTCCCATTTACGAACCGGGATTAACGGAAATGATTACGAAAAATCAGGATGAGGGAAAGCTCTTTTTCGATACAGATAGTGAACGGCATATGGCGGATTGCCCCTTCATTATGATTGCGGTAGGCACCCCATCAGCGAGAGACGGCAGTGCCGATATGGTGTATGTGAAGAGCGTCATAGCCGCACTATCACAAACGATTCATTCCCCGAAAATTATTATAATGAAAAGCACGGTTCCCCCTGGAACAGCTGACTGGATGGAAGCTGAATTGCAGCAGCTGGGTGTGGACAAAGGTTTATTCGAGATCGTCTCTAATCCTGAGTTTCTAAGGGAGGGTACAGCTATCGAGGATACGGTTCATCCCGACCGGATCGTTATTGGTGCTAAGCAAAACGAAGCTGCGATGAACGTACAGGAGCTCTATCATACGCTGCAGACTCAATTTCTAATAACGAATCGCTTGGAGGCTGAGCTAATCAAATATGCTTCCAACGCATTTCTAGCAACCAAGATTTCTTTTATCAATGAAATTGCCCGGATTTGTGACGCATACCACGCAGATATAATGGAGGTTTCGAGAGGTATAGGCATGGATCAGCGCATCGGAGCCAGGTTTCTGCATGCAGGCTTGGGCTATGGCGGGTCTTGTTTTCCTAAGGATGTGAACGCCTTGAATGATGCTGCACAAGCGAAGGGGATCAGATTGAATCTGGTACAGGCAGTTAAGAAAATCAATCGTTCACAAGTAGACATTTACCTGAATAAAATAACTCATTCTTTGGGCAAACGCTCAGATAAGCCGAGAATTGCGGTATGGGGGGCGACATTTAAAGAAAATACGGATGATATACGTTATTCCCAAGCTATTGCTTTAATGAAAAAGTTAGTGCGGAAAGGGTATGGAGTGTATGCGTATGACCCGCTCGTATCATCTGAGCTTTCTTCTGTTGTCTGGTGCTCCAATCCTTATGAAGCTGTGGAGCAAGCGGACTTATTAGTCATCGCAACTGCTTGGTCAGCCTTTATTGAAGCAGACTGGCCTAAGGTAAAGGCGTTGATGAAGCGTCCCGTTATTGTTGACGGAAGAAATTGCTTAGATAAAAGCGCGTTAGAAATGTACGGATTTGATTATATCGGCGTTGGCCGGCCATGAAGATCGTCGTAACGGGAGCAGCAGGTTTTATTGGATCACATCTTTGCGAGCATTTGCTTGCGAGCGGTGACCATGAAGTTATAGGAGTCGACGCGTTTGTCCGCGAAGAATTGCAAATTATCGGCAACAAAAATATAGAAGGTTTTTATAACCACCCTAATTTTCAAATGATTACAGCAAATATACTGGATATCGATTGGCATAAAACGCTTGAAAATGCGGACATTGTTTACCACCTTGCCGGCATCCCTGGTGTTCGCTCCAGCTGGGGCGCCGATTTCCGCAGTTACGTAGATACGAATATACTTGGCACACAACGGCTGCTGGAAGCTTGCAGTTCATTAGCACTCCAAAAGTTTGTGTTTGCATCCACCTCATCTGTTTATGGAGAGACGACAGGACAAGTGTCTGAAGACAGAAAGCTGGCACCGTTAGCGCCTTATGGCATCAGTAAATTAACAGGTGAGCATTTGTGCCGTGTCTACAGCGACAGGGTTCCTATCGTTATTTTACGCTACTTTACGGTGTATGGACCGCGCCAACGCTCCGATATGGCGTTTCACCGTTTTATCAGGCAGCTGCTGCATAACGATCCCATCACTTTAATTGGAGACGGCTCGCAATCACGGGACTTTACGTATATTAAGGATTGCGTGGAAGCAACTGCAGCTATCGTTAATGCCGCTAATGTAATAGGAGAAACGATTAATATTGGCGGCAAAGAGAGAGCAACCGTTACAAATGTTATTCAATCCTTGGAGCTATTGACGGGGAAACAGGCCAATATTATTCAAAGCGGCATGATGCACGGAGAGCCTATGCACACTTGGGCCGATATATCCAAAGCCAATAAGCTTTTGAATTACGAGCCCAAAATCAGTCTAATGACTGGATTAGCAAGAGAAGTCGAATATTTAAGCCACTATTACAAATGACAGGAGACTATCCTCGCATGAGACTGGCATTCATATGCACGGAAAAACTCCCTTCTCCCGCTATTAAAGGGGGAGCCATTCAAATCATGATGGACGGAGTATCACCTATGTTATCCCGCAAGCATAATTTAACAATTTACTCCGTTACAGATGAGGCATTGCCGGATGAGGAAATACGAAATGATGTTCAATACATCAGATTTCCGAAGGAAACCTATGTGAAAGATGTAAAACGGTCATTGAAGGCTCATGCTTATGACGTCGTTCATGTCTTTAATCGTCCTAAAAACGTCGCAATATATAAGGAAGCTTCTCCATCAAGCCGTTTTGTCGTCAGCTTGCATAACGAAATGTTCGATGAGAAAAAAATATCGGATACTGAAGCACAGCTTTGCGTTCAGTATGTTCACAAACTAACGACCGTCAGTCATTATATTAAATCGACTATAACAAGACGTGTGCCAGACGCAGAGGATAAGACGGAAGCGATTTACTCCGGATTTGACCCCAACAGCTATTTTCCAATCTGGACCTCTCGCGGCATGAATATACGCAATCAATTGCGTACGCAATATGACGTTCAAGACAAGAAAGTTATTTTGTTTGTCGGGCGGCTTAGTGTCAAAAAAGGCCCTCACTTGCTTATACAGGCCATGAGCAACGTGCTGGAGGAACATCCAGATGCCGTCCTTGTTATTGTCGGGGGCAAATGGTTCAGCGACAACACCATCGACAGCTATGGAAAATGGTTATTGAAGCTGGCTAAGCCGTATGGCAGCCAAGTCCTATTTACGAAGTTTGTTCCAGCGAATGAAATCCAGAATTATTTTTCAATGGGTGATGTGTTTGTATGCAGCTCACAATGGCAGGAGCCTTTGGCTCGCGTTCATTATGAAGCGATGGCAGCGGGAGTTCCGGTTATTACAACCGATCGCGGCGGCAATGCCGAGGTAATCCGGCATAAGTGGAACGGTTATATCGTTCGGGATTACACGTCTTCGGACTCTTTTGCCGATGCAATTAACTATATGCTGACTAACAAGGAAGAAGCCGGCGAAATGGCTTCCCGAGGCAGGCAAATGGTCAATGATTTCTATACATTCGAGCATGTAGCAGACCGGCTGGATAAAATCTACATGGAAGCTTACAATAGTGAGCCAACACCCTTATCGGCCATTACGGTGTCAAAATACAAAAGCGCACATACACGTCTTCAGCGAAAAAAAAGAAAAAGCTACCCTGAGCTTAAACGAATTGAACAAAGGGGCAGATAACTAATTATGGGGACAATAACTGAATTGATGGCCCAGTATCCGCTTCAAATGAAGAGTATTAAGCTGATATCGGATAAAGGGAAAAAGGCGACGTGGAGCTTGGAGACGAGCGAAGGCAGCAAAATATTAAAAAAAGCGCCCGTCTCCAAGCAAAGGCTGCTTTTCCTTATTCAAGCGATTAAGCATCTGCAGCGAAACGGAGCACCTATTCCTGAAATGGTCGCTACAACGACTGGAGCTTATTATTCAGAAGACAGCAGCGGGAGCTGTTACGTATTGTCTGATGCAGTTCAAGGTACATCGCCAACTTACGGAGCGGCAGATCTCATCGTTATTATGAAAGAGCTTGGCAAGTTTCATTTAGCTTCCAGAGGATTTTACTCCGAACATAAGTCGGCCAATGAGAGGGAGCATCTTGGCGGATGGCAGCAGAGCTACATCAAGCATCTCGATCAATTGGAGGCTTTTAAAGCGTTAGCCCGAAGCGGCGGTGAATTCGATAAGCTTTTTCTTCTTCATGCCGATCACTTTATCGACCAAGGCAAAGAAGCGCTGCGATGGATTGAGAGCAGTTATTACACAGATTGGGTGAATAAAGTAAGAGTGCAAAGAAACCTTTGCCATCAAGATTTTGCGGCAGCTAATTTGATCAAATCGAAGCAGGGTCTAGTCATCATTGATATGGATTCTCTGACCTTCGATTTACCTGCAAGGGATATACGTAAAATCTTCAATAAAGTGATGAAAAAGCATGGGTGGAGCGCGGACAAAGCCGTTACAATGCTGAAGGCCTACCGTGAGGTTCATCCTTTAAGTGCAGAGGAATGCAGCATCGTTTATGCAGATTTGATGTTTCCCCATCTCTTCTATGGTTTATCCAGCAAGTACTTCAACAAACGATTGGAATGGGATGCTCCTCAAACGCTGAAGAAGCTGAAATCGTTAATAGCATCTGATCGAGAGCGCCAGCAGGTTCTTGCGTCCTGGAGCAGTATTATCCAGCAATCTTAGATAGAGAACAACGGAGGTAGTAGTTAGCATCGTGAAATACGGTGTTAATTGCTATTTTTTTATTGCTTTATGCAGACTACCAACAAAGGAATCATGCAATTGCTTTGCGTGGTTAAGAAATTTGCAAACAGGTGTTATAAAACAGTCACGGATACCGTCTTACATAAATAAAGAAGAAGACTACGAAGGAGAATCTAATGGAAGCTAAGCATCGCAAGCTGATTTGCATCATCACGATTTTGTACACAATTGCTGTTTTGTATTTTATGTTTCTGGGCTTCAATAGACCGGGAGCGGCTAAGCACACAGTGGGCTACACGTTTTATTTCATACCAGATGTCGTATTTAAGTATCCGACGGGATTTATTTTTCGTTCCTTTACGCTGATGGACCTGGTGGGCATCGGAAACCTGGCCGCTTTTGTGCCCTTTGGCATTTTCATTCCTTTATTGTTCCGAATTCGTTTTACCGTATTTATATCGTTGTTTTTCATGTCCATCTTGGTGCTGGAGACACTTCAAGCCATAACGCTGCTCGGCAGCTTTGATATGAATGACGCATTTCGGAATACGATAGGTGCAGCGGCAGGCTTTGCCGCTTACAAGATCGGCTTTCGTTCCGCAAACTTTTGGAGAAACGGTCTTGTTACGATTTTGTCCAGCATATTCCTCGTCATTGTGATATTAGGATTGTCTCAGCTGATCGACAAAGCGTTCTTCACTAAGGCTGAAAGTCCGGTAATGGCTTTGACGGAGAAACAAGAGGAGAACGGCCATCTTCCAATGGAGCATTTGAAATCGATGGAAATTGGAGGCAAGCGCATAACGCCACAATTCAATTTCTATAGCAGCGACGGGAAGCAAACCGAAACCTATCAATATTCATTCGACAATCATACGACTATTATTGAAGGATATTGCGGCATACCGGATGGAGCAGACGCTGCCAAAGCGGGAGTTGTTTTTACCGCTGAAGGCTTTGAGGAGAACTATACGGATTTTTGCCGCCCTGCAGACGGTGAACAGAAGGAGCCTTATCAGTTTTATGTGCATCTCGACAAAGTGAAGGAGCTGACGATAACGCTTGAGGGCAGTCAGATGCTCTGGGACGTTACGTTTAAAGAGCTGAAATACAAGTGGGCTTCGTAGGAGACTTCAGCCCGCATTAGAACAAGCCGCGGGGAAGGGTCCCCGCGGCTTGTTCGCTTGCTATTTAATGCCGTTCATAAACGCTCTAAATTCCTCGGCGATTTCTTTGGATTTCGTATGATGCAAATAGTGATCCCCATCCATTGTGATTACTTTTCCATGAACAGAATCTTTAATTTGCTCTTCATGCAGCGGTACCCATGTGCTTATTGCCGGGTTGTTTGCTTGGATAAAGAAAATAAGCGGAAGCTCTTTCGGGAATGTTAAATGTTGGGCTGCTTGGAAGTTGGGATAAATGTTTACCATTTCATTTAAGTAGTTGGATGTGTAAGCATTTCGGAGCGTAATCAATTGTAACTGCTCCTTTGTTTTATCGTCATACGGCAATCCATCATAAGCGCTGCCGCCAATCTTCAACAGCAATCTGCCGAAACCGGATTCTCGGAGCAGTTTTAGTTTGCCTGTATCAAATTTAACATCCATACCTGGCTGTGTTGGAACACTGCTGTCAATTCCGGCAAAAGCGATCACTTCGTTCTCATATTTATTTACATAATCGATTCCGTAAATACCGGCAATGGAGTGCCCCATTAGAATGTAACGGTCAATTTTTAGCGCCTGTAAAGCTTCATGAACTTCACTGACAATATTGGCCGTGTTCCTTTCTTTATCCGTCATATCACTTAGTCCATAACCAAAGGGCTCAACAACAGCGACTCTGTAATAAGGTGCCAGCTCTTCAATCAGCGGCTTGAAGTCAATGGCGGGTGCGGCTGTTCCAAACCCAGGAAGGAGCACGATTGTTTCTTCGCCTTCCCCTAGAATGGTAACGTTCATTTTTTTACCGTCTACCGGAACGAGTTGACCATAGGTTTCAATTTTCTTCTGGTCCGTTTTGTTACTGATTACATTAACGATATATACAATAGCTATAAATAGTACGATTGCTATCGCGATACCGCCTACAATTTTAAGCAGGATACGAAGCGCTTTGTTTTTCTTTTTGCCTTCTTTTTGGGTCATTCTCATCTACTCCTGTCTCTATCTGTATAATTGGGCTGTCTTAACGAGCCGTTAATGAAACATTACACGACGAAAATGTACTCCCAATGACGGCAATATGAACGGAATATGAACGAGCTAAAAAAAGCTGCGGCTTCACATGCAGGAATGTTGCATTTGCATGTGAAGCCGCAGCTTTTTCGATATATAGAGTTTGCATTCATAATATTAGATTTGCTGCTAATTTTCCGGTGTTGTTGTAATGGGCAGTGTGATGATAAAAGCTGTTCCTTGACCAGGCTCGCTTTCCACTCGAATGTCGCCTTGATGAAGCGATACGATCTGTTTTGCAATGGCCAGTCCCATGCCGCTTCCGCTATACTTGCGGCTGTGAGAACGATCGGCCTTGAAAAACCGTTCGAATATCCGCTTCTGATCTTCGTGAGAAATGCCAATGCCTTTGTCGGATATCCGGACGATCACACTCTTAATATCTTGCTTCATACTGACGGTGATCACACCGCCATCCATCGAAAATTTGATGCTATTGCCAATAATGTTCGTCCATACCTGATTTAATTGATCGTGATCCGCGGTAACCCGAATCGCTTTCAGATTGAGCTCGAAGCGGATATTGCGGGCCGACCACTGCGGCTGAATCGCCACAATGACCCGTCTGATCTGCTCATCAAGGCTTAAAGTAACCAATCGCAGCTGTTGGGATGGCGATTCGAGCAAGCTAAGCTTGAGCAGGCCGGCGCTCATCTTCGACATGCGATTCGCTTCGGCGATTATAATATCGAGATAACGGCTTCGATCGGCAGCAGAGATGTCAACTTGCTTGAGTGCCAGAGCATAACCGGATATTGAGGTGAGCGGGGACTGCACTTCATGCGACACGTTCGCTACGAATTCTCTGCGCATATGCTCAAGCTGCTGCAAATCGTACATCATCTCTTCAAAGCTGCGCGCCAGCGTGCCCAGTTCGCCTTTTTGCTTAATATTGATCTTCACGTTGAAATCTCCGTCTGCAATATGCCTTGTCGCAATTGTCAGCTTCTTGATCGGTCTGACCAGGAACACGGCAGCTATGACAATAATGAGACTTCCTGTTATTAGCGAAAGGGAGGAAAAGTTCAATAGCCACTTGACGACAAAGGAGGTGGAGGGAAAAGCTCTCGGTTCCACAAAGATCGCTTTCGTTCCTGTTTCAGTAGTCAATCGCAGCCCTAACAAAGTAGTCGAAATACCAGTTGGATTGACATGTACAATTTCCCCGTTCAGCACTCGATGGATTTGTTCCTTAGACACAGCAGCAGCAGTACGTCCGTTAAGCGTTCCGAAAGACTGGTATTGGCCATTTTCATCGAACATTCGAATGTGATAGGAATTGAGCAGTTGCATTCCACTTACATAAGCATCGGCTTCGGCTGAAGGTAAGGCCTCGTAAACCCGGGCGACGTCCTGGGCAAAGTAAAGCAAGGGGAATTTCAAATTTTCGTTTAGTTGATCTTTATATGCCCAAGTGGCCACAAAATAAGCAATGACCGTGCCCGCGGTGACTGAAATGATAAAGGTCAATACGACTCGTGTATATAAGGATCGGATCATTCATCGACCTCAAGCCGATATCCAAGTCCGCGTACCGTCTCAATCCGGAAATCCGGTGTCGACGCGAATCGTTCGCGCAAACGTTTGATGTGGACATCAATTGTCCGGTCATCGCCGGCGTAATTGATTCCCCAGATTTGATCAATCAGCTGCTCCCGGGTATATACTTGGCCCGGCGTTCCGGCCAGCTTGTACAGCAGTTCAAATTCCTTGAGCGGCAGTGTGAGCGACTCTGAGCCTCTCATCACCTTATAGGTTTGACGATCAAGCGTAACATTGCCGAACTGAATCGTCTGCGTGGAGCCAATCCGGTACCGTTTCAGCAAGGCCCGAACGCGGACCGTCAGCTCTAGCGGATCAAACGGCTTCGTCAGGTAATCATCCGTACCCAGCTCGAACCCTTTTACTTTCTCCCATGTCTCGCCTCTTGCAGTTAACATGAGCAGCGGAAGATCAGGATTGGCTTTTCTAAGCTCCTTGCATAACGTCCAGCCATCCATAATCGGCATCATAATATCAAGCACGACAAGATCGACTTGTGTCGAGTCATATACGCTCAGTGCTTCCTTGCCGTCTGCGGCTTCCACTGTTGTGAAGCCGTCATTTCGAAGAAATAAGCATACAAGTTCGCGAATGTTCGCATCGTCGTCGGCAACCAGTATCGTAGGCATTCGTTCCCTCTTTTCCTATTGTTCATTTTAACCACTATACTATAAATCGGTATCATTGCCTAAATCGTAAAACCGGGCAGGTTAACTTTAACATTTTTGTGAAAACTGCCATCTGTATAGAGAAAGCTGGTACAATTTAACTATTATACAGAAGATATGGGGGATTTATTTTGCAAAAAACAGTGGTCAGCTCTATCATTCTTGCTCTATTAGTTACGATGTTAATGCCGCTTGCCGCTTTGGCCCATTCCGGCAGAACCGACAGCAACGGGGGACATAACTGTTCCGAAAAGTCCAAGCGCAAAGGGTTGTGCACCGGCTACCATTACCATAATGGGGGCAAAAGCTCGGGCAGCATCTCTAGTTCTAGTTCGGGTTCAAGCTCTGGTTCCAAAAGCAGCGGCAGTACCAGCTCATCCGGCTCCAAATCAAGCAGCTCGGCTTCCGCTCCGAAAGTAAAAATCATTTATAATGAGACGGCGCCTTATCCCCATTGCAAAAAAGTGAAGGATGTCTATCGTTCAAGCAGTGGAAGCTATGTATACTATGACCGGGAATGGGACTGCAATAAGTATACCGAAGGCGGCGCAGTGTATACGGAGAGCAGTATGAGCTTATACGTAAACGACAAGTATTACAGCCTGCAGCAAAGCTTTATTAGCATCAAGGATTCAAGCTATATCTATATTAGAGATTTCAGCCAGGCGTTTGGATTTGAGATCGAGCTTGATCAATCGAAAAACGTTACTTTGAAATCAAAAGATACGACCATTAAGGTGTATGCGGAAAGCAAAAAGATTTATTTGAACGGGACCTACACCGGCTTCAATGCGGTTAAGGCTGACGGGCAATATTATTTGCCGTTCCGTGCTTCCTTGACATGGGCTAAAGCTAAGATTGATTCCATAAGCAGCTCAGCTGTTTATGTGTCTAGATAAGAGGACTCGGCATCGCCATTCAGTGGGATCTAGATATTAAATCGCACATGCTGCGAAGTCAGATGTTATCTCTAATGAAAAGCGCCGGCCTAATCGTGGGTTTCACGACTTGGCCGGCGCTTTTTGATAGTATGCTGAATCATTGTCTGCAAGTTGACATTTTACTTACTGGATGGTAGGTTCATGATATGAATACGAAAAACAACACCCTACAAAGTATTATGGATATCGGTCTTCAGCTCGTTCAGGAACGCGGATATAACGGATTTAGCTATGCGGATATTGCGGAAGCAGTCGGCATTCGCAAGGCAAGCATCCACTACCATTTTCCTTCAAAGCAGGATTTGGTGCAGGCCGTACTCATCCGATACCGCATGGATTTTATCCAAAAGCTCGAGCAAATAAATCTTCAACATATAAATGGAAGGGAGAAGCTGCAGCTATTTTTCAATCTGTACCGGGAGACTTTGGAAAACAACACGAAGCTGTGTTTATGCTCCATGATGGCTGCCGAGCTGAATTCTTTTCCCGAAGAAATTAGGAATGAACTGAATATTTTCTTCCGGGCTAATGAGAAATGGCTGGAAGAAGTGTTGGAGCAGGGGAAAAAGGATGGCGATTTCGAAGCGTCAATGAGTGCAGGCGAACAAGCGAAGATTCTCATCGCTTTTGTGCAAGGCGCGCAATTGTTGTCCAGAACATCGGGCGAAATGAGCTTCTATGATGCTTTGGTTGCGAATGTGATGGGGAGCTTGAGGTGAACTGCATGAGGTGCATCAGCCCCGGGTTCGCTGCGCATTTTGGTTCAGGCTGTCGTTCTTGATTCCATTTTCCCATCGCTTATACGATGCACTAATGAAAAGAATCATCGAAAAGCCATCCTGAACTCAAAATGCTCCGCTCTCCCTGATGCCGCTGCACCAACTGAGTAAACCATATATTGGTTAGTAAAGTTCATATAGCGCGGTGCCATTGAGGCACGCGGTGCTCGGTCGCACGTCAGCGGTCAGTATCCGGCATCCAGAGCACTAGTGAGTATAGGTATCCACCTGCAATTAGCGATAGCAGCAGTCCGCTGGGGGAGTTAGGTTAGTGAGGTATAGTTAGCTCGGATGAATCAAAATGTAAAAGTACATGTTAAGAGGCGCTTTTTCGGCGATTTATTGCATCAAAATGCAAAAGTGCAGGCTGATTCGGCTAAAAGGCTCCAAATGGCCGAAATCGAGCGGTTTCAAATGTATTTTTGCATTTTGAAGGCCATTTTGGCCTGTTTGAGGCCCAACAAAATGTACTTTTACAGTTTGTTCCTTATCTGCACTCTAATTTTCATCATTTGCGCGAGGATAGCGGCTAGTGAACTCATTTGAGTTATGTTGAGCTGCTCCACAAGTCATGTTGAGTGAGCGACAAGCTGCTTCAATGAGAGGAAATTAATATTAGTGCTTGGTGAGGGTAAACGAAGCGGGGAGCAGGCCGAATTGAAAATCCCAAACAGCGTCCAAGCACATTAGCAGCAGCTTTACCATAAGTTGATGGCGAGAAAATACGCATAGCCGCGCGGCAAGTCAGCCATCAGCATTAGCGGTACTATGGCAACAATAAGGACACTGCCGTCCATCAAAAAAATGAAATTTCACGCCGTTTTTGCTGCGTTTTTCTATACCAGCTAACCACCTTGAAAAAGGTGGTTTTATTTTTCTCATTTTCAGGACGTATTAAGGTTGCTATGTTACAATACTTAGGAATGCTTTGTCTGTAAAATAATGGGTGACCGACCATTTGTCGAAGCTAGCAGGAATTTGATAGAGCAACTCGAATAATTGGTAATAGGCCGATATCTTGACGGTATCGTCTACATATAATCATTTTTTTAATCTAATGACCGCAACTTTTCGCTTCCGGTTCGGTACAATGATACATAATCGAACTGGGAAGAAGAATTCGCAGGTGAGGAGGTTCGCCTGTCATGACTGATTCCCAATTAATAAGAGAAATTAAAGACGGCAATATTGAGCTGTATTCAGAGCTCATGCGCCGGTATCAACGCAAGATTCTATCATTTATCTATCATATGCTGAAGAGCGCAAAGCTGGAATTGCTGGCGGAAGACTTGTGCTCGGAAACCTTTTATAAAGCGTATCGAAGTTTGCATTCCTTTCGCGAGGTGGATGCTTCTTTTTCGACGTGGCTGTATACGATTGCACGCAATACGGTGCTGAGCGAGCTGCGCAAGCAGAAAGCGGCGAACCTGCCGCTCGAGGAGTCGGGACATATCCCGATCGCCTCGCCGGAATCAGCTCCTGAGCATCTCGTATTGCGCAATGAACGTATGGCGATGGTTCGCGACGCGATCAACAATTTGCCGGAGAAGCAGCGCTCGGCACTAATTCTTCGGGAATATGACCAATTAGACTATCAAGAGATTGCCAACATTTTAGGACAGACGGTCAGCTCCGTAAAATCGCTGCTGTTCCGGGCTAGAGCAAGCGTCAAAACGCAGCTTGAGCCTTATTTCGGTGATACGCAGATGATGGAGGAATTCGAAGGGATGAAAACGCGATGAACTGCGAGGACGTTCAACACAAATTCAGCATGTATTGGGAATTGTCCGAGGAGGATCCGGTAAGGGAGGAGATGGAGGCCCATCTGCTGGAGTGCGATCACTGCACCGAGCAGTTCCGTCTTTGGGAAGAAAGCGAATCTTTGATTCGTTTCATGCCAGAGGTGGAGGATGAGGACCATCTTGGCCCAATCGATCATGTGAATCGGAACGTAATGGATCGTATATATGCGGAGCAGTCATGGCTCATGCCGGTTGCTCAGAAAAGCTATCATTTCTCCAAGTCCTTCCGGCGCAACTTGGCCATCGTGATCGCCGGGTGCATGGCTATGTTCACCTGTGCGCTTATCTTTTTTGTGATCGACTATGAGAACCATCCCTCTGATGAGAAAATGGCTCAGTTAACCGGTCTGATGGACACGGCCAATGCGTCCGGCAGCGGCTTGGTCATTAGTGCGGAGTATGAGGTTCCTGTAGCAAGCATCAGCGATCCCTTCGTGTTGAAAGTCGTCCCTGCATTTCCGCAATATTGGGCGGCGCTGGCTCTGTTAGGCATTATTATTACTATGCTGATTCTGAACTGGCTGTCGCGGACACGCAACTGACAAGCAAAGATGAACTGTATATACCCATTAATATCTAACGTAAAGCCGATCGGGCGAAATAACCCGTATCGGTTTTTTTGCCGTTCCTTCGTTTGAAAATATAAATTTTTCCCCATAATGGTACTAATTCACGATGATGCAGGCATTACGGAGAGGGGGAGTGGCGATGAATTTTTCAGATATGCTCAGTTACGCCGATATCGGTCAGCTTAGCAGAATTGCTTCCGTGTACCGCTGCGAATGCAACGGGCACTCGAAAAATGATTTGATTCAATCAATTCTCTCAACAATCAGCAGAAACGATGTATTTGAGGCGCAAATTAACGGAATGAATGTCGAGGAGCTGCGCTTTCTGAATTCATTGATGTTCGAGACACGGGATTCCTTCAGTCTTGAGGAGTTGATCGCACGCGTTCAACAGAGCAAGTTCGGAGAAGCCGAACCGCAGAACAAGCAGGCCGAGCAGCCGGTACAGCCCGTCAAGCCGAAACGCTCCCGGAAAAAAAGCGAGCCGCTGCCGGTAAAGGAAACGACTCCTCGCGATATCATTGCACGGTTTAAGCATCAGGGCTGGCTGTTCAATGGCTTCAGCGGCCCTAACCGTTACTTGTTCCAAGTACCGCATGATTTGCGCACCCGGTTCCGCGATACGCTTAAGCGCAAGTTTGCCGCCCAGCTGCAGTATACCGATGAGCCGCATATGTACAGAGATGAACAGCAGCTGATGTCGGGCGATATTCGCCAGACGCTTCATTACATTCATCACAACGCGGTTCAGCTTGCGGCAGACGGTTCCATGTACAAACGGTTCAGCATGCAATTGCTCGACAGCTATGCCGTTCGCGAAGAGCTCCCTGCGAAGGGAGAATGGCGATTCGGCTACGGACGGCATTTCCACCATTACCCGAACCGGATGTCATTGCTTTTCGATTATTGCACCTCGATGCGTTACTTCGAGGAAAACCAGCTTACACTGGTACTGACAACGGCGGGACAAGAACGGCTGGCGGGCACTCCCGGCAACGAAATGGAATTGCTTTATAAGCTGTGGCTGAGGCTGTACAAAATACCGATGCCTAATGTGCTTGCACTATCGCAATGGATTAACGGTTTGGCGGAGCAATGGGTCACGCTGTCCTCACTAAGACCTGTGCTCATCCCTTTCATCAAGCCCTACTACTACGACGACGCAAACAAAATACTGGAGCATCGCCTAATTGGTATGATGGTTCATCTTGGATTGCTAAGAATCGGCGATCATCAGGAGCATGGAACCGTCATCCGGATGACGAAGGCGGGCAGAGCGGTTATGTCGGGTATCAGCTTGGAGAACAACGACAAGATGTTTCTATTATAATGAGCTGCCGGTATAGGCTGGAGCATATTCAGAGATAGGAAGGGCAATCGCACTCTACCGTTGCGACCCTTCTGAATATGCTTTAGTAGGAGCCGGAAATGGTGTCGGAGCTTTGAAAAACTAATAATCGGGGAAATTACGAGCACCGGTATGGAGGTGTATCCTATGGACAAAATGAAGGTAACGTATGAAGCCATGTTGGGGCTGGCGGCTGAAATGGTTCTGGATGAAGCCGTTCTGAAATTTCGCACGGAGCAAACGTATAAGGCGATCGACCAGGCGCTGGCGTCTGGGGACGAGGATACGTTCTACCGCTTGGCGAAGCAATTAAATGAAATGAAGCGATAAATGAAATGAATGTACAACTTCCGCGATGCGTGGCAGGCGACCGGCCTTCACCGCTAGCGGAAGTTTTTTTGTTGGAGACGATTGGCATTCTGTCCGATTGCGGTTAACATAGTAAGAATAGGCAAATAATAAATCACTGCAAGAAGGAGCCAATGTTTCATGAAATTCAGCGATATTGCGGCAGATCAATGGGAGGAGCTACGGCCCTACCTGGATACTTGTCTGCTCCCGGTGACCGGAATGACGGGAACGGAACAGCCCTATGAGGCGACTCAGGCGCTGGAAAAGCTAAGGGACGTCATGGATTTGATCGAGATCCCATTTAAAGGGAGGGTAGTTACGTATCCGGCATTGCATTACATAGAAGAAACAGATAAATCGGCGGCGGTGGAGAAGCTTTGCGCCCGCATGAAAGGCATCGGCTTTAAGTTCGTCATTGTCGTATCGGCAGCCGAGCAGAACGATTTAATTTGTCCGAGTGCAGATCTGCTGTTCACACCTGATGCGTCAGGGGCTATTCCTGCAGCACCGGCCATAGCCGAGGCTATTCAAACGGCTTGGAATGCAGGAAAGGATACGGACAATTAAATAATATTTGTATAATAAAATAGGCTTTTGGGGAAAACATATGGCATACAAGGTCAAATGTGACAATTTGACAACAAATTTATGAACGACATTTTATAGGTAAACAAATCTCCAGCCATATTCTTGACGCTCCCAAGCACCTAGGCTATTATAGTTATGTCCTAGTTCGTCATGTGTTTTATCGATGGGTAAAACACGAGAAATGGTTGGCAAAGGGGGTAGAACAGAAGATGAGTAACCACGAACATCACGAGACCGCGCATCGTCCGGTTCAGCGCAAAGAGATGTCCCGGCGTCAATTTTTGTCGTATACGCTCGGTGGTACGACTGCATTTATGATGGGCGGCGCGGTTTTGCCAATGGTCCGTTTTGCAGTGGACCCGCTGTTAGAAAAAAAGGGCGAAGGTACTTGGGTTAAAGTAGTAGAGGCATCAAAAATTACGAATGAACCGCAAGAATTTAAGTTCCAAATTCATCAGATCGATGGCTGGTACGTAAGTGATCCGGAGCTCGCAGCCTGGATTTCCAAGGATGCGAACGGAGAGATTTTCGCACTTTCGCCGGTATGTAAGCACTTAGGCTGTACAATCGGTTGGAATACGAAGGGCAAGAATGAATACGATTGCCCATGCCACGACGCGCGATATACGAAGGACGGCAAAAACCTTGCCGTTGCCCCGAATCCGCTTGATGAGTATGAAGTGAAGGTTGAAGACGGAACCGTGTACGTAGGTCCAATTAAAGCGAATTCACGAGTATAGGAGGGCGTATTTCAGATGTTTAAAAGCGTGTACAACTGGATTGACGAGCGTCTTGATATTACGCCGCTATGGCGGGATGTCGCGGATCACGAGGTGCCTGAGCACGTCAACCCTGCACATCACTTCTCCGCCTTCGTTTATTGCTTTGGCGGCCTGACGTTTTTCATCACTGTAATTCAAATTTTGTCCGGCATGTTCTTGACGATGTACTACGTACCGGATATTCTCAATGCTTATGCAAGCGTTGACTATTTGAACCATAAAGTTGCATTTGGCGGAATCGTCCGCGGCATGCACCACTTTGGGGCAAGCTTAGTTATCGTAATGATGTTCTTACATACCTTGCGTGTATTCTTTACCGGCTCCTACAAGGCGCCGCGCGAAATGAACTGGGTTGTAGGGATGCTGATTTTCTTCATTATGTTGGGTCTTGGTTTTACAGGCTACCTGTTGCCATGGGACAACAAAGCTTACTTCGCGACTAAAGTCGGCGTTCAAATTGCAGAATCGGTTCCTTACATCGGCCCTTATATCGCGCAATTCCTGTATGGCGGCGATATCGTAGGCGCGCAGACGCTGACTCGCTTCTTCGCGATTCACGTATTCTTCTTGCCTGGCGCGCTGATCGCTATGCTTGCGGCTCACTTCTTGATGATTCGGAAGCAAGGCATTTCAGGACCACTTTAAGCGAAGGGAGGACTCACTATGGCGCATGGTCATAAATCAAACGAGAAAGTCGTTTTTGTCGGCGACTCTCGTGTAAAGAAGGGCGCAGGCGTTCAAGTTCCGCCTGACTATACGTCCTACCCCGGTAAATCGGAAGCGTTCATCCCGAACTTCTTGCTTAAGGAATGGATGGTTGGCTGCGTCGTGCTGGTCGGCTTCCTCGTATGGACGATTGCAGAGCCGGCACCGCTGGGCTACCCTGCAGATCCAACAAACGCATCTTTCATTCCGATGCCGGACTGGTACTTCTTGTTCCTGTATCAATTTTTGAAATATCCATATGTATCGCAAGACTACATCGTACTTGGTACGATGGGTGTTCCGGCTGTTTTGTTCGGAGGCCTGCTGCTCGCTCCTTTCCTTGATACAGGCAAGGAACGCCGCTTCTACCGTCGTCCGATCGCTTCGTCGCTTATGTTCCTTTCACTGATTGCTGTTGTGTATCTGACGATTATTTCGTGGACGCACTACACGCATCAGCTGGAAATAACGAATACGATTCCTGAGCATCATGTCCGGGAAGAGAAAGCGCGTGAAGCAGCTGAGAAAGGCCAAGAGCCGCCTAGCACGGTGAAAAAACCAGAGGCAGCTGTTGCACTCGTTGATGCGAAAGATCCGGCAATGGATATTGCTAAGAAAGCACAGTGCGTGAGCTGTCACGCAGCTGACTTGAAAGGCAATCCGCCGCAAGTACCAGCATTAACCGGTGTTGGCGACAGACACTCGAAAGAAGAACTTGTCGATATCGTAACAAATGGTAAAGGCGGAATGCCTGAATTCGGCAGCAAATTGTCGGCTGAAGAAATCGATCAATTGACAACTTGGCTTGCTAAACAAAAGGCTCCAGCCAAATAATAGCTGCAACTTCAAAAAACCTGATCGTATCTGCGGTCAGGTTTTTTCTCGAATTTTTACAGAGCTTATGCAAAGGGA
Source organism: Paenibacillus sp. NPDC058174 (assembly GCF_042883865.1). Lineage (NCBI taxonomy): Bacteria > Bacillati > Bacillota > Bacilli > Caryophanales > Paenibacillaceae > Paenibacillus > Paenibacillus sp. NPDC058174. The sequence goes on along the minus strand of NZ_JBHVUY010000001.1, from coordinate 1,270,678 downwards.
GAGTACGACGTGAATCTATCATGGTTTTGGAGCCGCTCTTTTCTCATGAACCGGGGGATGCTGTGGCTGTTGTTTGTTGTGAACCTGCTTGGCACAATTTACGGTTATATATGGTACGGCAATCAACTGGAGGATACGCTGGCGAATAATCCGCTGTGGCAGATCGTGTTCGTACCGGACAGCCCGACGGCCAGCTTGTTTTTCACGCTAGTGCTGCTCTATTTCTTGTTCCCGCCCAAATCAAAATCCAAATGGATTAACGGCACCCGGATGATCATTGAAGGTTTAGCTGTCGTTACCTCCGTTAAATACGGTATTTGGGCGGTTGCGATGATCGTTGCCGGAGGCTGGCAGGGTGATCCGCTCAATTGGCAGCATGGGATGCTGAGTGTCTCCCATCTTGGCATGGCACTGGAAGTGCTGCTTTATGCGAGATTCATGAAAGCCGGAGGAATTGCCGCATTCATCGGAACGTTATGGCTGCTGCTAAACGATACGGTGGATTATCAATTTGGCGTGTTTCCTTGGCTGGCAGAGGAACTGATGGATGACTTGCCGCAAGTCGAGCTGTTTACCTATTGCTTGTCGATATTCAGCTTCATCGTCGGTTGGCTTGCTCTAAGAGCAAGAAAACAGGAATAAACATGGACATCCCCTCATAGAGTTTTCTATGGGGGGATGTCCATGTTCATGAAGATACGTATCGTCATACCTATGCTGTTCTGTATCGCCATGACGATCGGTTCCGTAACGTCTGTTTTTGCTGCGCCCGCGTCCATTCGGGCAGTTGACTATACGAGCGCTGTCAAGCAGGAGCTGTTGAAGCTGGACGAAACGGCCGATCATTTGTACGAAGCCGCTTATACGAATAACCGCCAGGCGGGATTTAAATATGCGCAGCAGCTTAAGAGACAGATGAAAAGGGACGAGCTGCATCGTTTCGGACAAACGGCAGGCTGGCGTCTATTAGAGGAAAGCGTGCAGTCTGTCGAAACGACACTGCGAAGCGGTAAACCGACAACGGATTGGCTTATTGCATCGGCGCGTATCCATTTGACGACAGATGCTTTGCTGCGCCCGCAGCATGCGTTATGGCTTCAATATGAGAAGGTGATGCTGGAGGATTTGCGCAGAGTTAATCAGGCTTGGAACCGGCAGACCGGGGATGGAGCGGTAGCGGCAAGGGCGGCCATGCACAGCTTTACCGATCATTTATCCAAAATTGAAGCGGCTGCAGCCATGCAGCGGCCAAGTGAACGCATTACGGAGCTTAAGGAGCGGATGAAATATACGAATGTGCTGCTGGAGGCGGGAATGAAAGAACAGACGAAGCAGGATTGGACGGGTGATTCGATCCACGATTTGCAATCCGCCTTGGCTAATTTATTTGCTGATCGGCTGGCAGCCAATGACGAGCCTGTGTTCGCGCCGCCTGCCGCCGCTAATCCGATTACCTGGAGCCTTCTGCTTGGAGCTATTATCACCGGGGCGCTTACTTATACAGCATGGAAGAAATACAGACATGTGCCTTACGGAGTGAAAAAGCTTTAGCTGCTTCTCTTCTCTTCATTTACCTAAATATGACTTACTCTTCCTTAAAGCCTTCGCCCAGCACGTCATGGACTTCGCTGATAACGGTAAAGGACCTGGGGTCGATACTGCGGATGATCGATTTCAAACGGCGCATTTCCTGCCTTTGAACGACGCAGTAGACGACCTCTTTTGCATGTCCGGAGAACGCGCCCTTTGCAGGCATCAAGGTGACGCCGCGTTCGAGCTCCTGCGCAATGCGGTCGGCCATCGCTGTGCCGTGATCTGTTATAATTGTGAACGCCTTGGCGGAATAGGCTCCGTCTTGTATGAAGTCGATCAGGCGGGAGGCGACGAATACAGCAACGAGTGTATACAATACTTTTACGGTCGGGATGTATAGGAGTGCCGCGCCGATTATGACCGCATCAAAGCCCAATATGACCTGCCCCATACTGAATGTTTTTTTACGCGTGGCCAGCCGGGCGATAATATCGACGCCGCCGGTCGTTCCGCCGAAGCGAAATACGATGCCGAGTCCGGTACCCAAAGTCACGCCGGCATAGAGGGCCGCCAGAATATAATCTTGGGAAGTATGAAATGGGACGAGCCAGCCTTTATGAATCAATCGTTCAAGCAATGCAAGAAAAAGCGACAGCGAGCCGACGCCAACGACGGTGTAGGCCATCTCCGGGCGGCTTAGCGTTCTCCAGCCGACGATAAACAAAGGAATGTTCAGAAGCAGCGTGGATAGTGACAAGGGCCAGCCGAGCGCATAATTGAGCAGAACGGCGATGCCTGTCACACCGCCTTCCGTCAACTGGTTGGGGATGACGAAATAATGCAGTCCAAATGCATAGATGGCGGTGCCGACCATTATAGGGAGTATAATTTGCAATTGGGCAGTCATTTTACGCAGCATAAATAGGCTCCTTTTCGCCGGTTATGACATATAATTGATAGTATGGCTCAAATCAAGGCATCTCAAAAAACATTGTTTTCATCGTCACGATACGTTAACATATGAATTGTTATATGTTGTTGAGAATAGTGGAGAGGGATCGACGTGAATGACTGAAAAATCGTTAGCTGACATTCAGCGTGAAGTGGATGCATATATTTCCCAATTCAAAGAAGGCTATTTCAGCCCGCTTGCTTTAATGGCCAGAATGAGCGAAGAAGTTGGAGAGCTCGCCCGCGAGGTCAACCATTTCTACGGGGAAAAGCCGAAAAAGGCCGATGAAGCCGATAATTCGGTGGAAATGGAGCTTGGCGACATTTTATTTATTTTATCATGCTTCGCCAATTCGTTAGGCATTGACCTGACGGAAGCTCACAATAAAGTAATGGATAAATTCAATACGCGGGATGCGAACCGGTGGACGAGAAAAAACGCTGAACAGTAGACTGCCTCTATACATATGCTGTACCATCACCCTGTGTACAAGGAGGATGGGCAGATGGACGGCGAAAGCTGTGTGAAAAAGGCGTATGAGCATATTCTGAACAGTGATTTCGAGCAAGCGATCGAATGGTTCGAGAAGGCGATTGCGGCGGACCCCGGCAATGCCAGTTATCATTATAAGTGTGCAATTTCTTGTTCCCGAAGCGGGAAATGGAGCAAGGCGCACCGATATGCGCTGCTGGCCGTCGAGCTTGACGGCAGCCATCCGGAATACGGATTTTATTTGCAGACGATCGAAGCGAAGCTCGATGTTATTGCCGCTGAGCAGTACATCAAAGCGGTACCGCCGCTTCATGCAGAAGCTTTGACTTTGCTGCGGCAAGCGGCGGAGAAGGACCCGTTAAGCTTTGAAGCTTTTTTTCTAATGGCAATGGTCTATGCCGAAATCGGCGATTTGGATGCGGCAGCGATGAACGCGCGTGAAGCGATCCGGATCGACCCGGGTCACTCTGCAGCACGGCGTTTGTTCGCAGATGTGAACCGGAAACGGCGCACGCTTCGCGACCGGATTAAGGAAAGATATCGGAAAAGGAACAGGTGAATACAATGGAAAAGATTAGAGTAGCGGTTGCAGGAGCAAATGGCAGAATGGGCCGCGAGGTTGTAAAAATGGTGCTGGAGGATGAGACGCTGGAGCTCGTCGCCGCTGTCGCTCCTTCAGCAGGCGCTGTTGACGCCGGGATATTTGCAGGCAAAGGCAATACCGGCGTCATCGCCAGCAAGACTTTGGAAGAAGCGCTCAGCAGCGCCAAAGCCGATGTTCTTGTCGATTTCACCGTGCCTCAAGCTGCCTACAGCAATACGAAGACCGCGATTGAGTATGGCGTTCGTCCAATTGCAGGTACGACTGGCTTTACTCCTGAACAAATCGAAGAGCTGGACAAGCTCAGCAAGGAAAAAGGGATAGGCGCATTGATCGCTCCTAACTTCTCGATTGGCGCGATCTTGATGATGAAATTTGCGGCGGAAGCCTCCAAATATTTGCCTCACATTGAAATTATCGAATATCATGGCGACCAGAAGCTGGATGCTCCATCAGGCACATCGATCAAAACGGCGGAATTAATCTCGCAAGCCCGCGGGGAGCTTCGTCAAGGCAATCCGAACGAGCATGAGATCATTGAAGGCGCCCGCGGCGGTTACTACAATGGCTTCCGTATACATAGCGTAAGATTGCCAGGCGTATTCGCTCAGCAGGAAGTCGTGTTCGGCGGCTACGGGCAAACGCTCAAAATCCGTCATGACTCCTATGATCGCGCCGGCTACATGCCAGGCGTAAATGTTGCTGTCAAAAAAATTATGACCTACAGCGGTTTAATTTATGGCTTTGAGCATTTAATGGATTAATTAAGAAGCAGGCAGAGAGGAGAACAGCATCGTGTTGAACATTGCATTTATCGCTCATGACCGTAAAAAAGAGGAAATGGTCAATTTCGTTATTGCCTATGAGCATGTTTTCGCGCCTCATCGACTTTATTCGACCGGCACAACCGGTACGCGCATTATGGAACAAACGAAGCTAAGCATTCACCGTTTTATGTCCGGGCCTCTGGGAGGCGACCAGCAGATTGGCGCTTTGGTAGCACAAAATGAAATGGACTTCATCATCTTCCTGCGTGATCCGTTGATGGCGCAGCCGCATGAGCCGGATATTATCGCCCTGTTGCGTCTGTGTGACGTTCAAGGCATTCCGGTTGCGACTAACGTTGCAACGGCTGAGCTGCTTGTTAAAGCGCTGGAGCGAGGCGACTTCGGCTGGCGCGAATTGGTGCATAAATATAAGCCGGGAGAGCCGGTCTAATGACACAGCTCGATATTCTAATCTTTGGAGCGCATGCAGATGATGCGGAGATCGGAATGGGCGGTACGATCGCCAAGCATACGGCAGCCGGTCTGCGCGTTGGCATATGTGATCTGACGAAAGCTGAAATGTCATCCAACGGTACAGTTGAGCTAAGGCTGCAGGAGGCGGAAGAGGCTTCCTCGGTGCTTGGCTTAGCTTCGCGTACCAATTTAGGGCTGCCCGATCGCGGACTAACGCTGTCACGGGAGCATATCGATGCCGTTGTAGCAGAGATTCGGCGTGCTCAGCCGCGCATCGTGTTCGCGCCTTATGGCGTAGACCGTCATCCGGATCATATCGCTTGCAGCAAAATCGTCGAAGAGGCGGTATTCAACGCCAAGCTTCGCCGCTATATGCCGGAGCTTCCCGCCGTACAGGTGCAGCAATTGATCTATTACTACATAAATGATGTGGACGAAGTCTCGCTAGCCATAGATGTGTCCGATTACTATGAGGCCAAGCTGGCTTCACTCAGCGCCTACCGGTCGCAATTTCAATCGGCCTCTGAAGGCGACCGGGTAGCTACACCGCTTACCGACCGCTATATTGAGCGGGTTGCGGCGCGTGATTTGCTTCTCGGCCAGTCTAAGGGCTGGAAATACGGGGAAGGCTTCGCGATCAAACAGCCATTCGCCGTCGATTTGTTCTAGCTTCCAAGCCTTGGGGGCTTGATAACGCGGCATATTATAACGAATAATAAAATATACAATGTAATGCAACATGTGAAACGGAGGTGCGACAAAGTGGCGCGAAAGTTGAAAATTGGAATTACCTGTTATCCGACCCTAGGAGGCTCGGGCGTCGTCGCCACCGAACTGGGCAAATTGATGGCCGAACGCGGCCATGAAATTCATTTTATTACACATAGCATACCGTTCAGGCTCGGTAAATTTCATAAAAATATTTATTATCATGAAGTGGAAGTCAATGATTACTACGTCTTCAGATATCCGCCTTATGACCTGGCATTGGCAAGCAAGATGGCTCAAATCGCCAAAAGAGAAAAGCTGGACCTTCTCCATGTTCATTATGCCGTTCCTCATGCTGTCTGCGCTCATTTGGCTAAACAAATGGTCGGAGATGACTTGAAAACGGTGACGACACTGCATGGCACTGATATTACAGTACTTGCACAGGATGAATCACTCAAAGATCTGATTCGTCTTGCTATTAACGAGAGCGATGCCGTTACAGCCGTATCGCAGGACTTGATTAATGAGACGCGGTCGCTGCTGGACATTTCAAGAGCGATCGATCTTACGTATAATTTCGTCGACAAGCGGATCTATTATCCGCGCGATGCGGTTTCGCTCCGCGCAGATTACGCAGCGCCGCACGAGAAAGTGCTTATGCATATTTCCAACTTCCGTCCGGTAAAACGGGTTGGAGACGTGGTTGAAATATTCGAGAAGGTTGCAGCGCGTATGCCTGCCAAGCTGCTTCTTGTAGGCGAAGGACCGGAGCTGTCCAAAATTCAATGCCGCATTACGCAAATGGGGCTGGAGGACCGCGTTCATTTCCTTGGCAAGCAAGAGGATGTCGCTCAGGTCATCTCCATTGCCGACCTGCTGCTGCTTCCTTCGGAGAAGGAAAGCTTTGGTCTTGTCGCACTGGAAGCGATGGCCTGCGGTGTTCCGACAATCGGCTCGACGGCAGGAGGCATTCCCGAGCTCGTCACGCACGGGGAGACTGGTTACTTATGTCCAATCGGCGATGTGGAAGGAATGGCAGGCTATGCCGTTCGCCTGCTGTCTGACGAGCAGCTGCACGCAAGCTTCAAGGAAGCATGCATTCAGCGCGCGAGATTTGAATTTTGCAATGATAAGATTACGACAGAATACGAGGAAATTTATTACCGTACGTTAGGCATTGAAGCGCAGCTGCCTGTACCGGTATGCGATTAACTACAGAAAGCAAAGAGAGAACAGGCAGCCAAGCAAGCTGCCTGTTTTGTTGCCTGCCGCAGGTGCGAGAGCGAAGGAGGTGATCCGATGAAGGAAGCCAGATTACTCGATATGCCCGGGATGATGGCGGGTGCGCTGCCCGTATTGGAGCAATTAAATGGGCAAGGGTATGAAGCAGTGTTTGTAGGGGGCTGCGTTCGCGATACGGCAATGGGACTGCCCATTCATGATATCGATATCGCTACCGCCGCGCTGCCGGAGCAGGTGATGGCGATTTTCCCGGACAGTATCCCGACAGGTCTGCAGCATGGTACAGTGACGGTCCGTTTTCAGGATGAGCTGTATGAGGTGACGACGTTTCGAACCGAATCGGAGTATGAACAGCATCGCAGGCCTGCTGGCGTCCGTTTCATCGCCAGCCTGGAAGGCGATTTGCAGCGCCGGGATCTAACAATTAATGCAATGGCTTTGAAGGCGGACGGCACGCTGCACGATCCATTTGGCGGATTGCTCGACATTGAACGCAGATCGATCCGATGCGTCGGGGATGCGGATGCCAGATTTCAGGAGGATGCCCTTCGTATGCTCCGGGCGGTTCGATTTGCTGCTAAGTTCGGCTATAGCTTTGCCTATCGGACATGGAAAGCGTTGCGCCGCCATCATCATCTGCTTCGGCATATTGCAATGGAGCGGGTAATGGCTGAGCTTGACCAAATGCTCGGAGGACCTCGTCCGGCGGCCGCAATGAAGCTGCTTAGCGAAAGCGGCTTATTGCTGCAGACGGCTAAGCCACTTCCGGCATTAACCGGTATTCAGCCTAGTCCGCGATGGGACAAATTGGCAGGGCTTAAACCAGAGCTTCGATGGGCTGCGCTATTCGCATATTGCGGAACAGCTGTGGAACAGATGGAGACGACAATGGAATCGCTGCGTTTTCCAGGCAAGCTCAGGAATTCTGTCAAGAGCGTTATCGGTGTGCAATTACGGATGCAAGCTGTGCTGGATATTGCTTCACAAGATAAAGAACAGCAGTTAGTCAGAGGAGAATGGACGAGCTGTGTACTGGAATATGGAGCCGAAGCGGCCGCAGATTGGCTGAACATTCTAATGCTGGAGGAAATCTATCCTGAATTTGCAGCAGCTTTCAGCGAGTGGCTCGAGGAAATGCCGGCAACGGCATTGAAACAATTAAAGATCGATGGACATGCATTGGCGCAAGGCGTGAACCGGCAGCCGGGCAGCTGGATGGGACCTATGATGAAACGGCTGCTGCTTGCGGTTGCGATGAAGCAATTGCCGAATGAACCGGAACATTTGCTGGAACAAGCAAAACTATGGATAGCAAAGGATAGGATAAATGACGATGAGTAAATTGCTGGAGCTGTTAGCCGCCCATTCCGGACAATATGTGTCCGGAGAGATGATCAGCCGTGAACTGAACGTTAGCCGAACGGCGATTTGGAAGCAAATTCACAAGCTGGAAGACCAGGGATATGAGATTGAGGCGTCCAGACGGCTCGGTTATAAGCTGCTGGCTGTGCCGGACAAGTACTCCCTTGACGAGCTTGACGAGCAGCTGCAGACCACAGCGTTTGGCCGTAATATTCATCTGTTCGAGCAGGTGGATTCAACGCAAAATGTCGCGCAAAAGCTTGCGGACGAAGGCGCGCCGGAAGGCACGCTCGTTATTGCGGAGCAGCAAGTAAGCGGGCGGGGCAGAATGGGACGCTCCTGGGTGTCGCCAAAGGGCAAAGGGGTATGGATGAGCCTCATTATGCGGCCCACCGTTCCGGTTCATTTTGCACCGCAGCTAACGTTATTGACTGCAGTGGCGCTTTGCCGAAGCCTAATGAAGCTGACTTCATTGCCAATCGGCATCAAATGGCCCAATGATTTATTAATTGACGGAAAAAAAATTAGCGGCATCCTGCTGGAGTCGACAGCGGAAGACGCCCGTCTTCGCTATGTTATTGCAGGTGTAGGAATTAGCGTCAACCTCGCAGCCTCCGATTATCCGGAGGAGATGCAAGACCGCGCAACTTCACTGCGTATCGCCTCGGGATCAAGACTTAGCCGGGAAGCGGTCATTGCTGCTTTTATGCTGGAGTGGGAGCAGCTTTATACTTTGTATCAAGAGCAGGGATTTGCCCCTGTCGTCACCCTGTGGGAAGCACTCTCCGTCTCGCTTCACAAGCCTGCACGGCTGACTACGCCACAAGGCATCATAGATGGTACGCCGGTAGCGCTGGATGAAAGCGGAGCAATTGCCGTCAAGCTGGAGGACGGCAGCTTCGTTCTTGTCTTTTCGGCGGAAATGGGCGAGCCTGTAACGTAATCGACACATTTACGAATGTTTGTTTTTTTGTTACTATGAATGTAGCAGACGGCATTCTCATGGAGGAGCTGTACTCGCTGCATTCATACAAGCAAGGTTTGACAAAGCAAGGCAAGCAACACTCTGCTCTGAGCCGTAGGGACCGAGACAGAAGGAAGCCAATAACAAGCTATCGTTTCCTTTTTCGTTCGAGGACCTTTTTAGCAGCGGCTAAAAGGTTTTTTTGTGTTTATCCTAACACTGAAGGGAATGAAGCGTAATGAGGAAACGGTTAACGATAACCGCATTAAAGACCATGAAGCAAAAAGGCGATCCGATTTCCATGCTGACTGCCTATGACTATCCGTCGGCCATTTTGTCAGAGGAAGCGGGAATTGATGTTATTCTTGTCGGGGATTCGCTCGGCAATGTCGTTCTCGGCTATGACACGACGATTCCTGTCACGCTGGAGGATATGATTTATCATACGAAGGCGGTCATGAGAGGGGCTAAGCAGACATTTGTCGTCACTGATATGCCCTTTATGACTTATGGTGTCGGACGGGAAACGACGATGCGCAACGCAGCCAGACTGATGCAGGAAGGCGGAGCGCAGGCGCTTAAGCTGGAAGGCGGAAGTGAAATCGCGGATGATGTGACCGCATTAGTTCAAGCGGGTATTCCAGTAATGGGACATATCGGCCTGACGCCGCAGTCCGTTCACCAATTGGGCGGTTTTCGCGTTCAGGGCAAGCTGGACCGTGAAGCGGCCAAGCTGATGGAGGATGCGAAAGCATTGGAGAAGGCAGGCGCATTCGCAATCGTGCTGGAGCTCGTTACAGAGCCGCTGGCAGAGGCGATCAGCAAGGAGCTTTCGATTCCGACGATTGGCATCGGGGCAGGCCGGGGCTGTGACGGACAAGTGCTGGTCTACCATGATCTCATTCAATATTCCTCGCCATATTACGAGAAAAAAATGGTTAAAACCTATACAAACGCAGGGGAATCGATTCGCAATGCGATCAAATCCTATGTGGATGAAGTGAAAACAAAAGCTTTTCCGGCTGAGGAGCATTCATTTGGTGTTCTGAACGCGGACAAACAGGAGCAAGTAACGCAACTTTATGGCGCCGCTGCCGCAATCAAGGATTCAGAAGGCGGCGTCAAAGGAGAGGGGCAAGACAAGCGTGATCGTGTGCCGAACCATAGCTGAGCTGCGTGCTGCTCTCCTTGAGGGCAAAGCGCAATTGTCCGGAAGCAAAGTATCCGTAGGACTTGTGCCTACGATGGGCTATTTGCATGAAGGGCATGCCAGTCTAATGAGAAAAAGCGCGGAGGAGAACGGTTTAACCGTTTTGTCGATTTTCGTCAATCCGCTGCAATTTGGTCCCAATGAAGATTTTGAACGTTACCCGCGCAACGAAGAGCGCGATTTGGCGCTGGCGGAGCAGAACGGCATCGACATTGCCTTCCTGCCGTCGGTTGATGTGATGTATCCGGTGAAGCCTCTGACTACCGTTCTTGTAAATCAGCTGACGGACCGGCTTTGCGGTGCATCTAGGCCAGGACATTTTGATGGCGTAGGCACTGTAGTCAGTAAGCTGTTCCATCTGGTTCAGCCGGATCGCGCCTATTTCGGAATGAAGGATGCGCAGCAGGTTGCGGTCATTCAGCAAATGACCGATGATCTGAATTTCCCGGTCACCATCGTTCCTTGTCCGACGCTTCGCGAGCCGGACGGTCTTGCGCTTAGCTCACGCAACGTTTATTTGACAGCCGAGCAGCGTCAGCAGGCGATCGTATTGTCGCAATCGCTTAATCAGGCGGGGGAATGGGTTCGCGAGCCGGGAATAAGCGCTGAGGAGCTCGTGAAGCGCGTTAAGGATGCCATTCGCAAAGCGCCTCAGGCGGATATCGATTATGTTGAATGGCTTCGTTATCCAAGTCTTCAGCCTATGGAAGCATCTGAGCCGATTAGGCTGGAATCGGAACGTTATATTTTGGCGTTAGCCGTAAAGTTTGGATCTACCCGATTAATTGACAATCATTTGTTTGGTTCCTCCGGAGGTGACTACCATGTATAGAACGATGATGAAATCTAAGCTTCACCGCGCAACGGTGACAGAAGCGAATTTGAACTATGTGGGAAGCATTACGATCGACGAGAATTTGATGGATGCTGCCGATATATGGGAGAACGAAAAGGTGCAAATCGTCAACAACAACAATGGCGCCCGGTTTGAGACGTATGTTATTACCGGCGAGCGCGGCTCCGGCGTTATTTGCTTGAACGGCGCAGCAGCGCGCCAAGTGCAGCCTGGAGATCAGGTCATTATTATTTCATACGCTTCAATGAGCAATGAGGAAGCACGCAGCCATAAGCCGATTGTTACGATTCTGGACAGCGACAACCGTCCGCTCAAAAGCTTGACTGAAGAAATTCACGCAACCATTATCTAATGCTGCCTGAGACTGGCGAATCAGCTTCGTTCCAGCGCTATGTAACGGCTGGCACCGGGTATGAAAAGCACCCCCGAAACAAAGAATGAGCATATCACTCCTCAATTCTTTGGTGAAGGCGGGATGCGACCATGTTCCAACATCTATTCGATACGATGAACGAAATGCTTGATCAGCTCATTTGTAATTATCCGACAGCCGAAGGCGCGCAAAAGCTCCAGTATGACGAACAAATTCAGCTGCTGAAGCAGATGAGTGATTCGCTGGTGGAGCAATGGATCGATTTCGAGGAGAAGCTTTCCGGTTTGATGGAATGGGATCAGAATACGGCAGAAGCAGGCGTGATGGCTGCTTCTGCTGCACCTTCGGCGATGGCGGTATTCGCACAGCCGCTTGCCGTCGCCACTGTTGAAGCTGGCGCCGCCGCTCCCGAGACAGGGAATGCGAATGACCAGCAATTGTATGATGCGGAGTTGAATATGGAGGTTCCGTATGAAACGGCGGAGCTGCTCTCCAAAGGACAGGGCTATTATAAACTTTTTATGTTTACCAACGCGGCAGCGCAATTTCAAACAGCGGTCAGTCAAATCCCGGAATGCAATTTGGCACGCTTGTTCCTTGCAATGACTTACATGCATCTTCAAGAATGGAGCGAAGCGCAGCGGCATTTCCAGCTGTTAGTTGCGTTAACGGACTATCCCAAATGGCGTGCTTTAGGCTATAATGCCCTTGGGTGCATTCAAGCGGTTCATATGAATTTGGAGCATGCGGAGCAGTTTTTTCTGAAGGCTCATGAGACATGCCCAAGCTTTAAGGATTCGCTTGCCAACTTGAAATGTTGTAAAGAAACGCCGCAGCAATTGTCTTTGTTTTTTGGAAGCACCGAGCTTTGCTGCTTGTGAGGAGATCGGTCATTACAATGAAATATGCAGTATTGGATCTGGAAACGACAGGGCACAGCATAAGCGATGAGATTCTGCAGGTCGGACTCGTCATTGTCAATGACGAGCTCGACATTGTAGACAGCTTCAATTCATTCGTGCGCCCTACTATCGAAATACCGGCTTTTATAACACAGCTAACCGGTATTGATGCCGGGCTTGTAGCCGATGCGCCGGAACTGGACGAAGTTCTGATGCAATTGATACCTTATTTGGACGATGCGGTATTGGTCGCCCATAACGTTAACTTTGACGCAGGCTTTCTTAATCAGGCACTGGACCGCTGCGGCTATCACACGTTTACCGGCCGCAGATTGGACACCATCGAACTGCTTCGCATTTTATATCCTTCCATAACAACGTACCAGCTAGGTGCGGTTTCTGAACTGTTTGGCATCACGCATGACCAGCATCACCGTGCTGACAGCGATGCGATGGCCACGGCAAAGCTATTCGCCGAATCGGTCCGGAAACTGCGCCAATTGCCGCTGCTTACTTTGCAGCGGCTATCTTTTCTTGTGGACAACGGCTCCGATTTGAGCTGGTTCCTTGCCTTGACTCTTCAGCAGGCCGAGCAGCAATCCGCTATTGATTTGAATGCGTATCAATATTTCAATCAGTTTGCGATGAAAGCGGGAGAATGGACGGAGGAGCAGCCTGCTCGTGCCGATTCCATTGAAGACGCGCTTAGCGATATGTCGTTCAAGCAATATTTGGACAGCATTAAGCAGCGTTTTATCGAGAAATTCCCCAACTACGAAGAGCGTGAAGCGCAAACGACGATGTTCCGCGAAGTATTCGATTCCCTGCAAGCCGATCGTCACTTGCTGATCGAAGCAGGCACCGGAACAGGCAAATCATTGGGCTATTTGATTCCTTCTCTCTACTACGGAGTTAAGGAAGAGAAGAAGATCGTCGTCAGCACGCATACGATTAACCTGCAGGAACAGCTTCGTCATCGCGATATTCCTTTGCTAAAGGATGTATTGCCGTTTGAATTCCGTGCATCCATCTTCAAGGGGCGGGGCAATTATTTGTGTCTGCGCAAATTTGAAAGTAAAATTAATGCAAAGGATATGGTTGCTCCCGTCGATGATGCCATTACTGCATCGCAAATGGTTGTATGGCTTGGAGAGACGGAAACCGGCGATCAGGAAGAGCTTAATTTCGGCGGCAAAGGCGCTGATTTCTGGTCAACGGTTGCAAGCGACGCCGATTCCTGCCTGAATCGGGCTTGTCCATGGTTCAAACGCTGTTATTATCATCGCGCCAAGCATGAGGCTAACATTGCAGATGTGTGCATAACGAACCACTCCATGCTGTTTACAGACGTGCAGGCCGATCACCGCTTGCTGCCGACTTATAATCATCTGATCATTGACGAAGCCCATCATGTCGAGGAAGTGGCAAGCAAGCACTTGGGTATGCAGATCAATTATTTTTCGCTGTCCCATACGACGACACGTTTGTTCAAAGACGCGCGGACCGGGCTGCTGCCTACATTGCGTCATCGTCTGCAGCAGGAGGGCCATGAGTATTCCGAATCTTGGGTGGAGACAATCGATACAATTATTCCGGTGTTCAGCGAAATTAAAGAGCATTGGGAGAAGCTGTTCGAGCTGATGTACAGCTTTGTCGGCACATCTGTAGAGGGAAATTCGGAGAATGGCCAATCCTCTGTCTGCCGTCTGCGCAGCGAAAGCATGCCTTCAGGATGGGAGGATGCGGTTACGGTTGAGGGCAACGTATCTTCAGAGATTAGCCGCGTCATTCGCTTGGCCGAGAAAATGGGCTCCAACATCAAAGATAAAATCGACGATACCGGCATTCAAGGCCTTGTCACCGATTTGAACGGCGCTTTGCGTGATTTGACACGGATTAAAGATGATTTGAAGCAATTTATGAAGATCGATCAATCGACCGATGTCTTCTGGATTGAAGCAAGCGCACAGTACCGCTACAGATCGGTTCAATTGTACGCGGTGCCGATTGATGTGAGCCGTCAGCTCCAGCAATATTTCTTTAACGTTAAAGATAGCATTGTCATGACCTCGGCCACTTTATCCGTGCAGAAATCGTTCCAGTATGCGGAAGAGCAGCTGGGTCTGGAAGGCTTTGAAGCGAGCAACCGGCTCAAAACAGTGCAATTGCCGTCGCCGTTCAACTACCGGCAGCAGGCGCTGGTCATGATTCCGCGCAATTTCCCGACGATGAAAGGCGCTTCCGGCGATCCTCAATTCGTCTCCATGCTTGTGCAGTCGCTAGCGGAGACCGCGAGTGAAACGAATGGCAGAATGCTCGTACTGTTCACTTCGTACCGGATGCTCAAGCAGACCTACGAGCCGTTGAAAGAGGCATTGGCCGGGAAAGGCATTCAAGTGATCGGGCAAGGCATTGACAGCGGCAACCGGACCAAGCTGACGCGGAGATTCACGCAGCAGCCGCAATCGGTGCTGCTCGGCACGAGCAGCTTCTGGGAGGGCGTAGATATCCCTGGGGATGCGCTTACTTGTCTTGCAATCGTCAGATTGCCGTTCCAGCCGCCGAATCATCCTCTGGTGGAGGCGAAATCGGAGCTGCTGCAGAAGCAAAAGCAGAATCCGTTCATGAAGCTGTCCATTCCGCAAGCGGTCATTCGTTTCAAGCAGGGCTTCGGCCGGCTTGTACGCACGGCAAATGACAAAGGCATCGTCATTTTATATGATACGAGAGTCATCGACACGTATTACGGCAAGCATTTTCTCTATTCGCTGCCCGGTCCGAAAATCGAAACGATGCATACAGATTTGATGGTACCGAGAATTCGGGAATGGCTTGCTGGATCCCAAGCTGAGATGGAAGGAGCGAGCAAATGAAGCAGACGAAAATATCGGAAGCGGTCGTTCGAAGGCTGCCGATCTATTTGCAGGTGCTGAAGGAGCTTCAGCACCGGGAGATCCAAACGATTTCCTCGCAGGATCTTGGCCTGAAGCTCGATTTGAATCCTGCGCAAATTCGTAAGGATTTAGCTTACTTCGGCGATTTCGGGCGCAAGGGCATCGGTTATGACGTTTCTTATCTAATGGACAAAATCAATCAAATTTTGAAGCTGGATCAAGTGATCAATGTCGCACTTGTCGGAGCGGGAAATTTAGGCCATGCCCTGTGCAATTATAATAAATATTCGAAAGACAACATGAAGATCGTCGCCGTCTTTGACGCCCATCCGAGCAAGATTGGAAGCCAAATCAACAATTTATCAGTGCTTCCGATGGATGCGCTAAAGGCGACGGTCAAGCAGCTTGGCATTCGCATCGGCATCATTACAGTGCCGGCTTTCGAAGCCCAAAACGTCGCCAACCTGTTTGTAGAGGCTGGCGTTGAAGGCATTTTGAACTTTGCTCCCGCTATTCTAAGGGTACCGGATGAAGTTCGGATTCATCATGCCGATTTCACGCAAGAGCTGCTGAGCCTTGCTTATTATTTGGAACGAGAGAGGAACGGGATCGATGAGTCAAATTTGGATTGATAACGGATTGTTTATTCCGATGAATGATAACGCCTTGCAATTTCGCGGTCACATGGTCGTAACGGATGACCGGATTTCCTATATTGGAGCAGAAACTCCAAATCCGGCTGAGCTGTCCCCGGATGCAGAGCGGATCGACGGCAGCAAGCTTGCCTTCATGCCGGGCCTTATTAACACGCATGGCCATGCAGCGATGACGCTGCTGCGCGGCTTCTCCGACGACCAGAACCTGCAGGTGTGGCTGGAGCAAAAGATGTGGCCGATGGAAGCTAAATATGTCGACAAAGATACTCGTGCGGGAAGCGCGCTTGCCATTGTCGAGATGCTGAAGAACGGAACGACGGCTTTCGTCGATATGTACGACCGGATGGATCAGGTTGCGCAAATGGTAGAACAATCTGGTATTCGCGGCGTCTTGACGCGAGGCGTTATCGGCCTGTGTCCAGAAGATGTGCAGCAGGCAAAGCTGGCAGAAGCAATCGCGTTCGCACGCGACTGGAACGGCAAGGCTGACGGCCGCATTACGACGATGATCTCGCCGCATGCTCCGTACACATGCCCTCCAGATTATATCGAGAAATTTGTTCAAGCTGCGCATGACTATGATCTTCCGCTGCATACACATATGTCGGAGACGATTGCGGAAGTGGAGCAAAATGTTCGAGATTACGGCTTGCGTCCGGTTGAGCACTTGGACAAGCTAGGCTTCTTCTCCCGGCCATCGCTTGTCGCGCATGCTGTCCACTTGACGGATGATGAGATCGCTTTGCTTGCAGAACGCAGCGTTGCAGTCTCCCATAATCCTGTAAGCAACTTGAAGCTTGCAAGCGGTGTGGCGCGCGTTCCCGAGCTTCTTCGCGCAGGTGTAACGGTATCGCTTGGTACGGATAGCGTGGCAAGCAACAACAATCTGGATTTGTTCAAAGAGATCAAGTTCGCTGCGTTGCTTCATAAAGGCGTAAGCGGAGATCCGACGGTCATTCCGGCGATCGAGGCTTTGCGCATGGGTACGGTGTACGGCGCGAAATCGATCTGGCAGGAAGGTCAGCTTGGCGCTTTGACTGAAGGCATGAAAGCGGATTTCATCGCTATCGATTTAGAGCAGCCGCATTTCTACCCGCAGACCGACATCGTATCTCACCTCGTATACAGCGGCTCCGGACGTGATGTGAAGCATGTCTGGGTGGATGGACGTCAGGTCGTTAAGAATGGCCAGTGCACACAGCTGGATGAGGAGAAAATTCGTTACGAGGCGGCAGCCAGCTTTGAACGGCTGCTGAATGGATAGATGAGAGCGGTCACGAAAAAACGCAAGCCGCTCATGTCGGCTAAGCGATGGGTAACCCTCTCTATTTTGCTCCTACTTGCTCTGCTTGCGGCGATATTTATTTACTATCGTTCGGTCCAGCTTCCGTACTGGTCGCAAGAAGCTTCGATCCGCAAAGAGGCAGTCGAAGCTGCTGAGCTGAAGACTGTGACAAAAGCAACGAAGCATGTATGGGATCGTGCGTATTGGGTCATCGAAGGAACTGACGAAACCGATACAGAGGTATACGTGTGGATGGCAGTCCCGGAAAAAACAGAGAATGAGGCCAGTAATGTTGCAGCAGATGGCTCAGTAAAAGCAGATGCAGCACCGCCGATTATTATTAAAACCTCAGAGGCGGCAAACAAAGATTCGATAAGAGAAAGCTTTTTGCAAGCCAAGCCGGATGCTGATATCAAGCGGATGCAGCCGGGTATGCTGAATGGCGAACCCGTGTGGGAGATTTATTTTTCCCGTGAAGAGCATACAACGAAATACTACTATGAATTTTACCGTTTCCGCGACGGTTCATTCATAACGGAATACCGATTGCCAGCGCGAATTGCCGCCTAGCAGGGTCTGTTTCCTGTTTTTACACCCCCTGATTAACGCTAAACTATGATATACTTCCGTATAGCAGAGATGATATACGCGCCGTATAACATATAGCGTTTGGAAGGGGGATTTTTCATTGTTGCACAAAATTAAAATGATTCCCGTATTGCTGACTGCCGCGGCTACTGCCCTTGTCTTGTTTGGCGGATGGCTGCTCTATAATAAAGTTGCGCTGGAGGCTCCGCTCGACAAAGCGGTTCAAGGCGTACCTGGCATTGAATCGGCGAAAGCGCCAGTTATCGAACGAGACCGCGTGTCGATCTCGCTGACGCTGAAACCGGATGCCAGTCTGAAGCAGGTATATGATGCCATTCAGGAGAATGGGAAAGACGTAATTGGCAGCAAAGAGCTGAAGCTGAATATAGATAATGCGAAATCGAGCGATAAGCTGGACAATCTGTGGTCGACTGTTCTGTTTGATGTCGCGCAAGCGATGGAGACGAAGGCCTATTCCGATATTCCGAAAGCGATGGACCGGCTTTCTCAGGAGCATGCCGGCATAACGACAAATACGGAGATGGATGACAATAACGTCTATGTTACGATTATGGACGGCACTAACCGCAAATATGTCGTATTGCCGCGTACGCCAGTGATGCTGGAGGTGTCCGCACATGCGTAAATATTGGCTGGAGATTGTTATCGGTTTTGTGCCTGTACTGCTGGTATTCTTGATCGTAGCAGGCGTCAATGTGATGCCGTTCCTGCTGCTCGCCGCTTTGGCGGCGGGCGTTGCTTTTGCTTACAGAGGCAGAGGCAGGATGGCAGCCGCACAAGGCGGCAAGCAAAGGATGGATCTGTCGAAGTCCACAATGAGCTTCGAACAAATCGGCGGACAAGAGCGTGCCAAATCGGAGCTGATTGAGGCGCTGGATTTTCTGGTTAAGCATGAGGAGATTAAGAAGCTGGGCATTCGTCCGATGAAGGGCATATTGCTGACGGGCCCTCCCGGAACAGGCAAGACGCTGCTGGCGAAAGCGGCTGCTGCTTATACGGATTCGATCTACTTAGCCGCTTCCGGCAGTGAGTTTGTTGAGATGTATGTGGGTGTCGGCGCCGGCCGTATCCGTGACATGTTCAAGGAAGCGCGTCAAAAGGCGAAAAAAGCCGGCAAAAGCAGCGCCGTTATTTTTATCGATGAGATCGACGTCATTGGCGGAAAACGTGACGGCGGGCAGCATCGTGAATATGACCAGACGCTTAATCAGCTGCTGACGGAAATGGACGGCATTCGTTCCGACGAAGCGCCGCGTATTTTAATTATTGCCGCGACGAACCGCAAGGAAATGCTCGACAGCGCCTTGCTTCGTCCGGGCCGCTTCGACCGTCATATCGGCGTCGAGCTGCCGGATAAGAAAGGCCGTCTGCATATCCTGAATCTGCATGCTGCGAACAAGCCGCTGGACCCTGAGCTTAACTTGGAACGAATTGCTTCCGAATCATTTGGTTTCTCGGGCGCGCAGCTTGAGAGCGTCATGAATGAGGGCGCAATTTATGCGATGCGCGAAGACAGCACGTTTATTAACGAGCAGCACTTGGCGATGGCGATCGATAAAGTCATGATGGGCGAGAAGACGGACCGCGAGGCGACGAAGGAAGAAAGAGAGCGCGTCGCCCTGCATGAGCTGGGACATGCCATTGCAGCAGAGCTTGTACGGCCGGGCAGCGTCTCGCAGGTGGCATTGTCGCCGCGCGGACAGGCGCTAGGCTATGTGCGCCATAACCCGCAGCAGGATAAATATTTGTATACGCGGGAGTTTTTGGACAGCCAAATTATGATTGCGCTTGGCGGGGCAGCTGCTGAAGAGATTTTCTACGGCGGACGAAGCACAGGCTCGCGCAATGATTTCGAGCAGGCAATGGGCATTGTGCGGACGCTTGTGGAATCGGGCTTGACGGAGCTTGGCATTATCGATGCGCAAATGATGACGCCGGAAAGCTGGGCGAAAGTGAATCGTTCAATCTTGGATGATTTGATGGCCCGGACAAAGGAAATGCTAACGGCGAAACGGCAGGTTTTTGTTGATGCGTTAGATGTGGTTATCCGCGAAGAAACGATAAGCGGTGACGATTTCCGGAGCTTGCTCACCAAACTGTCGCAAAGCGCGTAACTATTTTCAACAATTTGAAGGCAGACGCCCCGTCTGCCTTCTTTTTTTACTAAAATTCGTTATAATGAAAGGTGGCATACATATGCCAGGAAAGAAGATGAAGATAAAGGCTACCCCACAGCTGCGGACGAAAGCAGCTGCGAGAGGATAAAGCCAAACAAGGAGAGAACTATGTCAATTAAAAAAGTTGGAGTAATCGGTGCCGGCACAATGGGCCAAGGCATTGCCGAGATGCTCGCATCAAACGGGTTGGATGTTTACCTGATCGAAATATCATCCGAACGATTAATATACGGCAAGGAAATGATCGAACTAAGCTTGGACAAGCAGATCGAGAAATGGGCGCTCACACAAGCGGAGAAAAAGTCCATCTTCAATCGTATCCAGTTTGGCGAGAGCTACGACGGCTTAACGGATTGCGAGCTGGTCATCGAGACCATTACAGAAGACTTGGACAGCAAAAAAGCGGTGTTTGAACAGCTTGACCGCATTTGCGGCCCTGATGTCATTCTGGCCAGCAACACATCAACGCTCAGTTTGACGGAGCTCGCAAGCGTAGCCAGCCGCCCGGAACGGGTCATTGGCTTGCATTTCATATATCCGGTATTCAAGATCAATATGGTTGAGATTGTACGTGGATTGAAAACTTCCGAGGATACGTTTGCCCGTACGAAGTTTTTTGTGGAGAACGTTATTAACAAAAAAGGCGTTATGGTATTTGAGTCACCAGGTTTCGTCACCTCCAGACTGATCTGCCTCTTCATAAATGAAGCGCTTCACGTTCTGGAAGAAGGGGTCGCCTCAGCAGAGGATATCGACAGCGCGATGCGCATCGGTTATTCCTTCCAGCACGGACCGTTCGAAATGGCTGACCGTTTCGGTCTCGATTCGGTGCTGGCAGCGCTTGAGCGCATGTTCCGCGAATACGGCGAGCTGAAATACCGTCCGTCCATCGTGTTGAAGAAGATGGTCCGCGCAGGACATCTTGGCGCTAAATCAGGCGTAGGCTTTTTCAAATATGATAAGGATGGAGACCGACTGCTATGATGAAAGTACTCGTAATTAATGCCGGGAGCTCCTCGTTAAAATATCAGCTGTACAATATGGAAGATGAATCGGTGCTGGCAAGCGGCCGTGTCGAGCGGATCGGGATGGATTCCTCAATCGTGACACATGAGCCAGCTGACGGGCCGGAAGTGCGCACCGTCGATGAAATTCTGGACCATGTTTCCGCGGTGAAAAAAGTGCTGGCTGCGCTTATGCATCCGGAATACGGCGCGCTCAAATCGATGAGTGAGATTCAGGCTGTAGGCCACCGCGTCGTACACGGAGGCGAAGTGTTCAAATCCTCCGTACTCGTTACGAATGAAGTGAAGCTTGAAATCCGCAAGCTGTTCGATCTGGCGCCGCTTCACAATCCTGCTCATATGATGGGGATTCTCGCAGTGGAGACGAATATGCCGAACATCCCGCAGGTCGTAGTCTTCGATACGGCCTTCCATCAGACGATGCCAGAAACGTCTTATCTCTATCCGATTCCGAAGGTGCTGTATCGCCGCCATAAAGTGCGCCGTTACGGCTTCCACGGTACATCGCATCAATATGTAAGCGAGCAAGCGGCTGAGTTTCTCGGCGCTTCGCTTGAATCGCTGAAGATCGTATCCTGCCATATCGGCAACGGCGCAAGCTGCACGGCTATTAAAGACGGCAAGTCATTTGATACGAGCATGGGCATGACGCCGCTTGAAGGCCTGATGATGGGTACTCGGAGCGGTGATCTTGACCCGGCTATCGTCCCTTATGTTATGAACAAGGAAGAGCTGACGCTGAACGAAGTGAATTCCATGCTGAACAAGCATAGCGGTATGCTCGCGATTTCGGGAGTTAGCAGCGACATGCGCGAGGTACAGGAAGCGATAGCGGACGGCGACCGCAACGCTCAGCTTGCATTCGACATGTACACGTATCGCATGCGCAAATATATCGGCGCTTACGCCGCGGCTATGAATGGCATAGATACGCTGATTTTCACTGCCGGTGTAGGCGAGAATTCCGCTGTATTGCGGAAGGCAGTATGCGAAGGCTTAACGTTCCTTGGCATAGAACTGGATGAAACCCGCAACGCGGAACGGAGCAAGCATCCCCGTTATATTTCGACGGACAGCTCGCGTGTCAAGGTGCTGGTCGTTCCGACGAACGAAGAGCTGATCATTGCGCGGGATACGTACCGGATCGTGCAAGCAACAGTATAAGCATAGAGAGGATCTGAGGACAGTGAGCAATGACGATATGTGGAAAGCGTACTCGAGAGGCATGGCTGCCGTCTTGAATGAAGGCGGCATTCATGTGTCGGCGCTTTTGCTGCGTTCCTATCGCCAGTTGGGACTGTCCGATACGGAAGCGATGCTTCTTCTTCAATTAACGCTGTTCAGGGACAATGAGGGGATCGAATTTCCGACACCTGCCCAGCTTGCAGACCGGCTCGGAATTACGGGCCAGAAAGCAGAGCAGCATTTGAGCAAATTGATGAAGGAAGGGTTTCTGGCCATCGACGATCAGATTGATGCGGAGACCGGCATTCAATCCGAGCAATACAACTGGAGCGGCTGGCTGCTGAAGGCAGCGGAATGGGCTGCAGGGGAGAAGCGGGATACGAAACGGGCGGAGCGGAAGACGCCTAAGCGGTCTGCTGATCCGAAAAATCTGTTCTCTGTCTATGAACAGGAATTCGGGCGGCTGTTGTCTCCGATGGAATGCGAGACGATCAGCACTTGGCTTGATCAGGACGGTTATGCAGACGAGCTGATCCGTTTTGCCTTGAAGGAAGCGGTGTTTGCAGGCAAGCTCAATCTGCGCTATATTGACCGGATTTTGTTCGAATGGGGCCGCAATCGCGTGACGAATGTGGACGAAGCGAGAGCCTTCACCCAGAAGTTTAGAGGCGGCCGCAGTTAAGCTGCTGATTCATAGCAATATAGTAAAGCCCTAGCCGATCGGCTAGGGCTTTACTGCGTACAAGAGCATGAGGCCGCCGTCCAATTCCTCCGTAACGATGGAGTAGTGATGCTGCTCCAGCCAGCTGCGAAGCGGGGAGACTGTATCGCAGCGATCGGTTATGGCGAGCCTTCCTGCGGGCAGCAGGACGCGGTCGGCTTCTATAAGGGCAAGGAGCAGCTGGTTAGGCTCCAGATGGCGGAAAGCGAAGCTGGAGGCAATGAAGCGGTACGAGGGGCCAGAGACTGGTAATGAGAGCAGATTGCCGAGTCGGGGCTCTACTGCAGGCAGCCGTGCGCGCAGCACGGCGAGCATCTCCTGTGACTGCTCTACGGCGGTCATAACGGCTCTCTGAGCGGTTAGAAGTGCTGTCAGGTTGCCAGTACCCGCCCCTAGCTCCAAACCCGGCTCCTGGGGTCTGGGATCGAGCCATTCGACAATTTGGAGCAAGGCGTTCTCGTATTGCTCTAGCGTAAGCTCGTTGGTGAGCGCCACAATCGGTGCGTCTTTGCCATGAACGAGAGCCAGCTCATCATAATGCCACCGGTCGCTCCAGGTCATCCGCTCGATCCGGGATTGTTTGAGCTGCAGCGCGTTTGACTCAGCGGCCTCCAGCTCAGGGCCGTCCTGCTGCGACCGCCAGACGGCTATCGCCTTGTCGAGCGACTGCAGCCGCCTTCCTTGCTCGATCCATTCGGTGTACAGCTCGGCCCGCACTTCATCGGCTTGGCGAATAAAACTGCCACCGCCAGCGGGAGCAGTCAATTCCACGTCTATAGCCAAGGCTTCAAGCACTTTGCCGATCGCTGTAACGGGAAGCCCTAGCTCCCGCAGCGCAATAATCCAGCGCAGCTGGACGATGTTATCCTCGCTATAGTCGCGATAGCCGTTTTCTTCTGCTTTTTTCGGCTTCAGCAGCCCCTTTTCCTCATAAAAGCGCAATGCGCGGGGCGTGACGCCAAGCCGTTTGGCCGCTTCATGTACTTTCATTCGTTCCAGCTCACCGCCTTTTCTTTCCTTCACTATATACATTAACGCAGCGTCAAGGTCAATATGGGACTGGACAAAACGCTGCACTGCAGGCAGAACGAGCTCGGCCCCTAACCGCAGAGAAGCGATAGGGGCCGAGTCGTTTTATTTATTGCCTTTAAGAAGCTCGAGGCGGTATACGTATTCAAAGAGGAATTCGAACGATTCCAAGTGGCGCTTCGCTTCGAACGCATTGGCGCCCCAAGCATAAATGCCGTGGTTGCGGAGCAGAATGCCAGGAATCTTCGCATTGAGACGCTCCGTAACTTCCGGAACGATTCGCGGAATTTCTGCGAAGTTGGAGACGATCGGAATGTCGATTTCAGCGTCTTCTTCCCAGATGTTCAACCCTTTAATCAGCTCTACCGCTTTAACCGGAACGGCTTTGCGGTCCCAGAACCATTCGGAGACGATGCTGTTGTAGACGGAATGAATATGGAAAATAGCTCCTGCGCCCGTCAAACGATAGATCTCCGTATGAATCAGCGTTTCGGCCGAAGGACGCAGTGTCGTCGCTTCGACAGGCTTGCCGTCTTGGTCAACGATCAAATAATCCTCTGGCGTATGGACCGTTTTGTCCTTGCCGCTGGCAGTCACGGCAAATTGAAAATCATTTGCCGCATAGTCGCCAACGCGAACGGACAAATTGCCGCTTGTGCCCGGAAACCAGCCGCGTGAAGCGAATAATTCCTTTACGTCGCGCAGCTCCGCGAATGCTTGTTGCTTCTGCTCCAAAGTTACATTTTGATAAGCCATGCTACAGTTACCGTCCTTCCTGAAGTCCAATCCTATGTGAATGCCTCTCTGCTGCAGGGAGGCGGGATGCTAGGTTTGCTTCAACTGCTTTATAATGTCGTGGAAATCTTGAAATTCGAAATGCGGCAGCCCAAGCTCGCGACACTTCTCAGTGAGTATAGAACGGGAGAATACCGTATCTGCCAGCTTTGCTCCTTCAAAATCGGTTACGCTGTCTCCGATGAGAATCCGCTCGTATTCACTGTCCGGGAAGCGGCGCATAATCGTCGTCTTGCACATGCCGCAATCGTTGGTGCAATGCCCGTCACAAGGATGCGGCCATGTAATTTCGATATGCTCGCCGCTAAAGTCGCTGCCGTTGCAATAAATATGATCCTGCGGAATGCCGAACGGCTCCAGAATCGGATAGACGAAAAATTCAATGCCGCCGCTGGTTACATAAAATTCGATATCGGCTTCTTTGCAATAAGCCAGCAGATCAGCGAAGCCGTCACGGATTTTGGCATTGGTAATGCCGAATTCCACAACTTCCTTCTGCATCGAAGAGGGCAGCAGCCGGAACATTTGCCCGACTCCGTCGCGGATGGAAATTTCTTGCCCAATCACTTTAGTGGCAATAGCTTCCCAGCCCGGCGGATTGAAGTGGCGGATGATCGCTATAATGTTGTCATTCACCGTGATCGTACCGTCAAAATCGCAGAAGATGATGCGTTTCTTAGCTGCTGTCATTATTCTTTAACTCCCCATGCGTCAATTGCCGCCTGCAGCGGCTCATTGCCCGGTTGTGCTGCCGCCTCGCACAGCGGCGTACCGTTAAGTGAAGCGTCGATCGCGATGCGGAACGCTTGTCCGCCCGCTGCTGTGCCCATCGGATGGCCGTGAATGCCGCCGCCGGCATTTACAACGACGTCAGTGCCGAAGTCGCGTAAAATAAGCGAAACGAGTCCCGGATGAATGCCGGCCGACGGAACCGGAAAGCTGGTACGCAGCTTGTCCGACGGTGCGAGCAGCGCGTCTTTGACCGCCAGATTCTCTTCCTTCGGCATCACGACCGAGCCGTAAGGGGAAGGGAAGAGGACGAGATCGGCGCCTGCCAGCCGCATCAGCTTGCCAAGCAGCACGGATGCGCCGATGCCGTAATGCGGCGACGGATAGAAGGCGCCTGCCATAGCCGGATGCGCAGCGATCGGAACGTTGATCGAGCTGTCTTTGCTAAGCTCATGCAATACATCATAGCCGTAGGCCAGCACGTTGAACAACAAAGCATTGGCGCCTGCATTGATCGCTTTGCGTGCATTGTCTGCGAGCTGTGAAGTTGGCCCCGTAAGGTTTACGGCATAGAGCAGCTTTTGTCCTGTTTCCTGCTGCGCGCGCTGTGCTGCCGCCATGCAGACTTCAACGCGTTTCTCCAGCGGGGTCAGCGGATTCTCGAACAAAATTTCATCGTCCTTGATCAGATCGACGCCGCCGAGCGCCTGTTTGAAGAACTGATCCTCCAGATTGGCCAGATCATGGCCGACTACCGACTTGAAAATGCTCATCAGCAGCGGGCGGTCGTGTACGCCAAGCAAATCACGGACACCTTGCAAGCCAAATGCCGGACCCGGGAATGCCGATTGGAACTGCTCGGATACGTCCAGGTCGATCAGCTTGATCTTGCCGTCCATGGACAGCTTGCCGAAGATCGTAACGAGCAGCGCAGGGATGTCCCGGCTAAAGTTAATGTCAGGGTAGGCGATGCGAATGTCCGCATAACGTTCACCGCCGGCTGGTTCGTGAACATCGACCGACAGCACTTTGCCCAAGTGCTTTTCCATATCTGCTTTGCGTGCTTCCGGCAAGTCCGTCCAACTGCCGACCGTCAGGCCGACGGCAATGGATTGCGCTTTTTTATGAAAATCCGCTTTGTCATCATAGCTGCGGTAAGTAGCGATACATACTTGGCTCATTTCATGATGCTCCTTTCGATTTCAGCACCCAATTCTGCAGCGCGTTCCGAAGAGCGGAGCATGCCTTTAATGATCGTCTCGGCTAATTGGCCCGCCGCCATCGTCTCAATGGCCGCTTGCGTCGTGCCGTTAGGCGACGTTACTTTGCGTCTCAGCTCCGCCGGCTCCTCGCCAGTCGTCCGGACCATCTCAGCGGCGCCAAGCACCGTTTGCACGACGAGATCTTTAGCCGCTTCCGGTGGGAGTCCCAGCTTCTCAGCAGCAGCGAGCATCGCTTCCATGAAGTAATAGACATAAGCCGGACCGCTGCCGGACACGCCTGTAATGGAATCTTGAAGCGGCTCTTCGACGACGGCAGTAATGCCAACCGATTGGAAAATCGTTTCAGCAAGCTGGCGCTGCTCTTCCGATACGGTGCTAGAGAAGCTGATGCCTGTAGCGCCGAGTCCAATTGTGCTGGACGTATTCGGCATGGTGCGAACAATCGCATATTGGCCGCCCAGCAGCTTTTCGATCGAGGCGATTGAGATGCCCGCGATAACGGAAACGATAAGCTGTTTCTCGTTGACATGAGGGCGGATAGCTTCGATCGCTGCGACAGCGTCTTTAGGCTTCATCGCCAGAAAGATAACGTCTGCTTGCTTCAAATAGTTTTCGTTCGTCGAGCCTTCCAGCGTTGTTGCAATGCCGTAGCGCTGCGACAGCTCGCGCAATCTTTCGGTGTTGGAACGGTTAAGCATTGAGATCTGGGAAGGCGAAGTCAAGTTTTGATTCAAAATGCCGCGCATAATGGCCTCGGCCATCGAGCCGGCTCCGTAGAAGCTGAGCTGCAGCGACTGGATCGCCGCCGCTGCTCCGTTTGTTGCTGATCCTACCATTGTGGCAACCTCCATCTGGTTTATTGATGTGTTGTGTCCTATTTTAATTAACCGCGAATTTGTCCGTTTCCGTAAATGCGGTATTTAGTTGAAGTAAGCGCAGGCAGTCCCATTGGACCCCGTGCATGAAGCTTTTGCGTGCTGATGCCGATCTCTGCGCCGAAGCCGAATTCAAATCCGTCCGTGAAGCGGGTGGAGGCGTTGTGATAGACCGCTGCTGCATCCACTTCCTCCAGGAAGCGTTCCGCGTGTTTCACATCTTCCGTTACGATACATTCCGAGTGCTTCGTTCCGTATTTACGGATATGATCGAGTGCTTCGTCCAGATTCGAGACGATCCGGATATTCATGATATAGTCGCTGTATTCCGTCGCATAATCCTGCTCGGTAGCCAATACTGCTTGCGGCAGCAGCTTCAGCGTCTTGTCGTCACCCCGCAGCTCAACGTTAGCTGCTGTAAATTTATCAGCAAGCTGAACGAGGTAGCGGTCGGCAAAAGCCTCATGAAGAATAAGCGTCTCCATGGAGTTGCAGACAGATGGGCGCTGCACCTTGGCATTGTAAGCGATATTCGCTGTCATTTCATAATCAGCGCTGCTGTCGGCGTAGGTGTGGCAGATGCCAGCACCCGTCTCGATGACAGGAACGGTCGCATTGTCGACTACATTGCGGATCAGCGAAGCTCCGCCGCGCGGAATAACAACATCAAGCAAGCCGTTAAGCTTCAGCATCTCATTGACCGAAGCGCGGTCTGAATCCTCAATCAGCTGAATAGCGTCAGGCGGGAGGGCTGTCTGAGACAAAGCTTCCCGCAGCACCTTCACAATTTCACGATTGGAGTCGAGTGCAGCTGAGCCGCCGCGCAGTACGACGGTGTTGCCGGTTTTGAGACATAGGCCAACTGCGTCTACCGTAACGTTAGGGCGGGCTTCATAGATCATGCCGATGACGCCAAGCGGCACTCTTCTTTTCTCAACGCGCAGTCCATTTGGCCGGTCAAATTGCTCCAGCAGCTCTCCGACTGGATCTGGAAGCTCTATCACTTCCCGCAATCCTTCAGCAATAGCGGCTACACGCTGTTCATTCAAGGCAAGACGGTCAAGCAGAGAAGAGCTTGTGCCTTGCTCGCGGCCGCGTTGAAGATCCAGGCCGTTTGCCTCAATGATGGACGCCTGATTGGCGATTAGTGCATCTGCCATTGCATTCAGCGCGGCATTTTTTTGTTCAGTAGTCGCTTTGTTCATAAGTCCTGTTGCATTCTGAGCTAACGTCGCTTTCTGTCTAACTTCGCTTATCATATCGAAAACCTCCGCTCTTTATGTTGAATTCATAAGTATTTCTGATTATCGCAATGAAATCCATTCATCCCGGTGGATAACCTCGATGCGGGCAACATCAACCCGGCGCCGTACTTCCTCGGTGCTTAGCCCGGCAGCCGCTTGCACTTGCCAAGCCGCATAGCTGACGACGCCGCGTCCGATTGTCTCGCCGCTCTCGCCAACGACCTCGACGACATCTCCGGGATGGAACTCGCCTTCAATGTCGCGGATGCCGGCAGGGAGGAGGCTTTTGCCGCCGCTTAGAAGTGCGTGCTCCGCGCCGTTGTCGACAATGATTTTGCCCTTCGGCATGGAGTGGAAGCCAAGCCATTGCTTCTTCATCGGCAAGCTGTCAAGCTGCGTATCGAAGTAAGTGCCTCTGCCTTCTCCTGCGACAGCCAGCGCCAAATCTCCGGGCTGCTGCACCTTGCCGATAAAGGCATGTACGCCGCCGCGCATTGCGATTCTCGCCGCTTCGATTTTGGAGCGCATGCCGCCGGTTCCGACGGAGGAGCCGGAGTCTCCAGCGAGCTTCATAATCTCTTCGGAGATTTGATCGACACGCTCGATTTTGACCGCTTCCGGATTTTTTCGCGGGTCCTCCGTGTAGAGGCCATCCATATCGGTTATCATGACGAGCTGGCTCGCTTTGGTCATCGCGGCAACGAGAGAGGACAAATAATCATTGTCGCCAAACTTAAGTACAATTTCATGTGTAGATACCGTATCATTCTCGTTGATGATCGGTATCGTCCGCAGCCTGAGCAGCTCTTCAATCGTCATCAGCGCATTGGAGATGCGCTTGCGGTTGGAGAAGTCGGCGCGTGTCAGCAGAATTTGGGCGGCAACGATGCCATATTGGCTCATTGCCTCCTGGTAGGCCTGCATCAGGAGCGCTTGGCCAACTGCCGCTGCGGCTTGTTTTTCATGTACAGCCTTTGGTTTGGCAGGATACCCGATCTGGCGGAAGCCTGCGGCTACGGCGCCGGATGTTACTAATATGACGCTTGTGCCTCGCGCATGCAGGGCAGCAAGCTCTGAAGCGAAATAAGCAATCCGCTCGCGGTTCAGACCGCCTTCATCGGAGGTAAGCGAGCTGCTTCCGATTTTTACAACAATTCGTTCCGGCATCATCTGTCTCATCCCATTTCCTGACAAAATAAAAAGGCCCTCGTCCATAAAGGACGAAAGCCTGTGCTTCCGCGGTACCACCTTTGTTGACTGCCGGTTATGCATCTATCGCTGGCGATAGGCATAGATGTGCTGCAGTCCTGCTTCATGCCTCGTAACAGGAGGCGCTGTCCGGCTCATCACCGGCCGTTCAGGGGCTGGTTCGGCGAGCGATCGGGGTAAATTCTTGCAGCCTAAGGAATTTACTCTCTGTTCACGACCTGTTCAAGCTTACTATTCCCGTCATCACGTTACATGTTTAATTAAGGAATAGCATATCATGATCCGGCATTGCTGTAAAGCAAGGCAGATGAAGCATTTACGCGATTTTTTACAGTAAAAATAAGGCGTTTAGAACAAGCCAAGCTTGCCGATTCGCTCGACGGCTTCCACGAGCCGCTCTTCGCTTGTAAGCAGGCCCAGGCGGACGTAACCTTCGCCGTTCGTGCCGAAGCCAACGCCAGGTGCAACAACAACATCTGCTTCTTGGAGTACAAGGTCGGCGAAAGATTCCGAGGTATGGCCTTCCGGAACCGGAAGCCAGCAGAAGAAGGAGCCGCCGGGGCGATCCGCCTTCCAGCCGATACGGTCTAGTGCGCCAAACAGCGCTTCGCGGCGGCTTTCGTAAGTCGCATTGAGCTCTGTTACGCACTGCTGCGGGCCGGTGAGCGCTTCGGCTGCCGCTTCCTGAATGCCGCCGAACAAGCTGCAGTAGTAATGATCCTGAATCAAATTGATTAAGGAGACGATTTGGGGATTTCCGATGGCAAAGCCAACCCGCCAGCCGGCCATATTGTACGACTTGGACAGCGTGTAGAACTCGACACCAACCTCTTTGGCCCCCGGCGTCTGCAGGAAGCTGATCGGCCGTTTGCCGTCAAAGCCAATGGCACCGTAAGCGAAGTCGCTTGCGACACCGACGCCAGTCCGGCGGGCAAAAGCAACCGTTTCTTCATAAAAAGCCGGGGTTGCGACTGCGCCGGTCGGATTGTTCGGGTAATTCATGAACATCAGCTTGGCCCGTTTTAGCGTTTCCTCATCAATTGCGCTGTAATCCGGAAGGAAGTCCCGGTCAGCAGTCAGCGGCATAAAGCGCATTTCCGCTCCTGCCAACGCCACGCCAGACCAGTAGTCGGGATAGCCGGGATCAGGCACGAGGCAGACGTCACCGGGATTAAGCAGGCATTGGCTAATTTCGACCAGTCCTGTTTTGCCTCCGAATAGGATAGCGACTTCAGTCGCCGGATCTATGTCGACGTTGTAATCTTCTTTATAACGCTTCGCAACGGCTTCCTTTAGAAAAGGAAAACCGCTGAATGGCGGATAGCGGTGATATAACGGATTGGCCGCTGCTTCCTGCAGCTTTGCCACGATATGCGGGGGAGTCGGCTGATCCGGATTGCCTTGGCCCAAGTTAATAACGTCGCGGCCTTTCGCAACCTGTGCATTCGCTTTAGCTACGAGCTTGGCGAAAAATTGCGTCGGCAATCCCGTCATCCGCTCCGCGGGTTTAATTGTATGTTGTCCGATTTGCGTTTCCATTCCCTCACACTCCACAAATAGTTGCTTCTCTCATAAGATCGACATTGAATTTAATGTAGCATGCGAAAACCTTTTATGTCGAGTATATTAGTCGGCATGAGAGGGAATGGAGCCGGATTAGTGGTATCGTATCCGCAGTCTGGCCGGATGCTCGGCTTAGCCTAAGGCAGCCCGATTTTTTGAATGAATGGTTTAATGTCCGCGCTGAAAAGAAGCAAGTAAGGTCTGCGCTGCTCGTCGAATACGAGTAAGAGCGGCGGCTTGTCATCGCAATAAAAGAGGAAAACGTCTTCCGCGGCAACCTTGATGCCGTTCACTTTAATCGTGGCGGGCTTTTCAAGCGGAATGCGGTATACATAGCTGCAGGTGTCGTCATTTTTGAGCTGCGGGGCGAGACCCGTTACGGAACCGATCCAGCTATGGGCAAAGCTTTGGAATTGCTTGTCATTGGGTACGCTTTTTACAACCTTTCCTGCTTTGACATCAAATACTTGAACGGGCTTGAACGGCTCATCCTTCGGAGCCTCCGCCGATACGGACATTGCAAAGCCAAACATCATGCCTACTGCGAGCAGCATCGCTGCTATACGTTTGAGCGGCATAAACATCTCTCCTTTTTAAGTGGGGGATTCAGATTCAGGTCAGGCATCGAAATTAGAATTCCCAACTTGACAGAGAACCATGAGAGGGTATCATTAGGGAAAAAATAATAATGTTTTGTGAAGGGAAGTTTTACCCATGACATCATCATTGCGGATCGCGCTTCTGCAAATGCATATCGAGGTTGGCCAGCCGGAGGCTAATTTCGCGAAGCTTACAAGCATGCTGGAGGAGACGGTTGCCGGGCCACGCAAGCCCGATGTAATCGTCTTTCCGGAGATGTGGAATACCGGTTATGCATTGACAGAAATCAATGAGCTTGCAGATCCTGAGGGCGAGCGGACGAAGGCGTATATTTCAGCATTCAGCCAAAAACATGGCGTCTACGTTGTTGCCGGCTCTATTGCGGAGCAGAAGGCTGATGGCGTGTACAATACGATCTATGCTTTTGACCGTGAAGGCCAGGAAATCGGCGACTACTCCAAAATCCATCTGTTCCGTCTTATGGATGAAGAGAAATATTTGGCGGCAGGCGACAAGCTGGGCCAGCTGCAAATTGAAGGCCATCAAGCAGGAATGATGATTTGCTATGATATCCGTTTCCCGGAGCTGTCGCGCAAACTTGCGCTGGAGGGTGCCAAGCTGCTGTTCGTTCCTGCGGAATGGCCGCATCCGCGCCTTCATCATTGGCGGACGCTGCTTACGGCCAGAGCGATCGAGAACCAGATGTACGTTATAGCTTGCAACCGTACAGGAACAAGCGGCGAAACGGCGTTTTTCGGCCATTCCATGGTGCTTGATCCATGGGGCGAAACGATCGTCGAGGGCGGCGAGGAAGAGGCGATTCTATACGCCGATATTGATCTGTCGCTAGTCGATTCCGTGAGAGCGAAAATTCCGGTGTTCGAGGATCGCCGGCCGAAGCTTTATTAGGCGGTTGTTGGGATTGAAAGAAGTGCAGTGCAGTGCAGAGCGAGGTTCTCCAGTAAATGGAGAACCTTGTTTGCGTTTGTGGGGGAAGAGGGAGTGGGGAAAGAAAAAGTAGATAGAAAGGTAGATAGTTAGACAGAAAGTTCGGGTATAAGTAAGTTGGTTGGATCATTCGTGTACAGTCAGAAAGTGGCTATGAAAGTCTGGGTGCGAGCGTTGTGATAATCTGAATCTCATCAAAGTAAATAAACCGGACAGTAGCAGAAATCTCCTCGCAGCTTTCGATTAACGAACCAGCTTCGCTATTTAATGTAAGTAACTTCGCTGCCTTGCTGTACTTTCGGCAATTTTGAGACATTAGCTGAACAACAATGCACATTTTTACTCTACTAGGAAATGCGTTGACACTATAGCGAAAAAACATGCGTTATAGGGGTTTTCAGACCAAATGCGGGCGTGTATAACGAAAAAAGCTCTGTTAAATAGCGAAGCTGGTTCGTTATTTCTGATTAATGAACCAGCTTCGCTATTTAACGGAAGAAATTTCACTACCTTTCCGATCGTTCGGTGATTTTGAGCCATTAGAGGATCAATAATGGATATTTTTTCTCAATAAGGAAATGCGTCTACACTATAGCGAAAAAACATGCGTTATAGGCCTTTTCAGGCTGAACGCAGGCATGTATAACGAAAAAAGCTTCGCTATTTAACGGAAGTAACTTCACTACCTAGCTGATCTTTCGGCGATTTTGAGCAAATAGAGGATCAGTAATGCACATTTTTTCTCAATAAGGAAATGCGTCTACACTATAGCGAAAAAACCTGCGTTATAGACGTTTTCAGTCCAAATGCAGGCATCTATAACGAAAAAAGCTCCGTTAAATAGCGAAGCTGGTTCGTTGTTTCGGATTAGCGAACCAGCTTCGCTATTTAACGTAAGTAACTTCGCTACCTTACTGTACTTTCTTCGATTTTGAGCCATTAGGGGGTCAATAATGGACATTTTTTCTCAATAAGGAAATGTGTTTACACTATAGCGAAAAACCTGCGTTATAGACGTTTACCGGCAAAATGCGGACATGTGCAACGAAAAAAGCTCCGCAAATTAGCGAAGCTTCTTCGTTAGAATAGTTAGTTACTAGGTGGAGTCAGTTACGTGAAAGCCAATTTAGAGTTAGGTTAGAGCATAGAGCATTACAGTTACAGCTAAATCACAGCCAGAGCTATCACAGCTCCATCACTCTAATACTGGCTCATCGTACTATTCATCGTCCGGATGAAAGCGTCGGCCGCTTTCGAGAGGTAGCGGCCCTTACGGTAGGCGATGACCAGCGTGCGTGAAGGGTTGTCAGCTAGCGGCAAGTAAGCGGGAGCGAACTCGCTTCCCCGGTAGCGGGTGAGCATACGGGGTACGAAGGCGATGCCCATGCCGCCGGCGACTAGTGATTGAATCGTCTCCATGTTGCTGCTTTCGAAGACGATATTCGGCGTGAAGCCGGAGCGCTGGCAGAGCTCGACCGTAATTTGCCGGAAGCCCTGTCCCTTTTTGAGGCCGATGAAGGATTCATCCTTCAGCTCTTTAATCTTCAGCGGAGCGTCAGCTCCGGCAAGGCGATGCTGTGGAGGCACAGCCAGACAGATTTCTTCTTCCATTAATACTTCCCATGCGAGGGAGGAGTCCTCCAAAGGCAAGGAGAGCAGGCTGATGTCGGTGCCGCCGCTGGCGGTCAGCTGCTCAAGCCTCGCCGAGGTTTCCTCCATCAGCACCACTTCAATTTGCGGATACAATTCGCCGAACACAGGCAGCACGTGCGGCAAAATATGTGCACCCGTTATTGGCATCGTCCCGACGACGAGACGGCCGCGCCGCATTTGCGCCATATCGTCCATTTCCTGCTTCAATTGCTCGACGGCGTCGAGAATGGTCTGTGATTTGGTGATGAAAACTTCGCCCGCCTGAGTTAACTCGACAGAATTGGTCGTGCGCCGGAATAGAAGCACGCCCAGCTCTTGCTCCAGCTTGGACAGCTGCTGGCTGAGAGAAGGCTGGGCAATATGGAGCTTTTCGGCAGCGCGGGAGAAGTTTTTTTCAAGTGCAATCTGTTTGACATACTGAAGTTGTCTAAGTTCCATAGCGGAAAAATTCTCCCTTTCAAAAATAGGTTTTCTCTCTATTCTCACTGATAGATGGGGTATTCTCATTCATACGCGCTTACGCAACTTCTATAGCTGATACCTATAAACGTTATAGATATTATATCTTAGATCAATCAAGAAAGAAATGCTATGCTAGTTCCATCTTAATAAGAGCTATAGAGAAACATTGATAAGACGGGGTGAACATAATGACGAAAAGAACAATGTTTGAAAAAATTTGGGACAATCACGTCATTCATCAAGAGGAAGGCCAGCCGAGCATCATTTATATCGATCTGCAGCTGGTGCACGAAGTAACTTCGCCGCAAGCTTTCGAAGGACTTCGGATGTCGGGCCGCAAAGTGCGCCGCCCGGATCTGACTTTCGCAACGATGGATCACAATGTACCGACGAAAGATCGTTACAATATTACAGATCCGATCTCCAAGCAGCAAATCGACACGCTTACGCAAAACTGTAAAGATTTTGGCGTAAAGCTGTTTGACCTCGATAACATCGACCAAGGTGTCGTTCACGTTATGGGTCCGGAAATCGGCCTGACGCACCCGGGCAAAACGATCGTTTGCGGCGACAGCCACACTTCGACACACGGCGCGTTTGGCGCACTTGCTTTCGGTATCGGTACATCCGAAGTCGAACACGTTATGGCTACGCAATGCTTGCAGCAATCGAAGCCAAAAACGATGGAAGTCCGCTTCAAAGGCAGCCGCAAACCAGGCGTAACGGCAAAGGACTTGATCCTGGGCGTTATTGCGCAATACGGTACTGACTTTGCAACAGGCTACGTAATCGAGTACACAGGCGAAGCCATCCGTACTTTGACAATGGAAGAGCGTATGACGGTCTGCAACATGTCGATCGAAGGCGGCGCGCGCGCTGGTCTGATCGCACCGGACGAAACGACTTTCAACTACCTGAAAGGCCGCGAGTACGCACCTGCGAACTACGATGCAGCAGTTGCAGAATGGAAACAGCTGACGACTGACGAAGGCGCAAGCTATGACACCATTGTGGACTTCGACGTAGACTCGCTGATCCCGCAAGTAACTTGGGGCACAAGCCCGGGCATGGGTACGGACATTACGTCCAAAGTTCCATTCCCTCAAGATCTGCCTACGGAAAACGAGCGCAAAGCAGCAGAAAAAGCGCTTGAATATATGGATCTGAAACCAGGCACACCGATGACTGAAATCGAAATCGATTATGTATTTATCGGTTCCTGTACGAACGGACGTATCGAAGACCTTCGCGCTGCAGCGGAAATCGCTCGCGGCTACAAAGTCAGCGACCGCGTAACAGCTATCGTCGTTCCAGGCTCTGGCCGTGTTAAAATCCAAGCGGAAAAAGAAGGCCTCGACAAAGTATTTATCGAAGCTGGATTCGAATGGCGTGAAGCGGGCTGCTCCATGTGCCTTGCGATGAACCCGGACGTGCTTCAACCGGGCCAACGCTGCGCATCGACTTCCAACCGTAACTTCGAAGGCCGTCAAGGCCGCGGCGGACGTACGCACCTTGTATCGCCGGCAATGGCAGTGGCTGCAGCGGTTAACGGACGCTTTACCGATGTACGCGACTGGAACGTTAAATCCGAAGTGTTGAACTAATTGAACGTGTGAAGAGAGGGGTATTACCGATATGGAACCATTCAAACAACTAACGGGCATCGTTGCCCCGGTCGACCGCGTAAATGTCGACACGGACGCTATCATCCCTAAACAATTTCTGAAACGCATCGAGCGCAGCGGCTTTGGCCAATTTCTGTTCTTCGAATGGCGCTTTCACGAAAACGGTGAAGTAAACGCTGATTTCGAGCCCAACAAGCCGCGTTATCAAGGCGCTTCCGTCTTGATCTCCCGTGCCAACTTCGGCTGCGGATCTTCCCGTGAGCACGCGCCTTGGGCGATTTTGGACTACGGCTATCAAGTCGTAATCGCGCCTTCGTACGCGGATATTTTCTACAACAACTGCTTCAAAAACGGCATTCTGCCAATCAAGCTGAGCGAAGAGCAAGTCGAAGACCTGTTCCAGCGCACGGCGAAAAACGACGGCTACAAGCTGACTGTCGATCTGGAAAACAAGCGCCTTACGGATGAGTACGGCCTGGACCTTTCCTTTGATCTTGACGAGCACCGCCGCCAATTCCTGCTGCAAGGTCTGGACGATATCGGCCTGACGCTGAAGCATGAAGACAAAATTACGGCGTATGAGCAAAAAATCGCCGCTAAACTTGGTTAATACGCAGCTTATGAGAAGACGGTCCCCCCAAACAGGGGGCCGTTTTTGTTTATAATCGTTAATTACTGGGTAAGGAACCAGTGTGTGCAACGTTTTCCGGGACAGGAAAGAAAAACCTAAAACATTGTCCAAGCACGCAACTTTTTCTGCCTTCATGCGTCTAAAAATTGTCTGGTTAAGTCGAATGAGCACATTCGATGCGGGCAATTTCAGTCATCGAGGTGGAAAATGAAGAAGTTTGTACCCATTTTGTTGTTTATGTCGGTATTGTTCACTTTATTTGCCGGCGTCGGACAAGCCGCTAGCGCGGCTGTTGTTCCGAAGCTGTATTTGAACGATCAGCTGTTGAAGCCAACAGTAGATCCGCAGATCGTTCAAAAAGGGTATACGATTGTTCCGATTAGACTTGTATCCGAAAGCATTGGTTACAAGGTAACCTGGATGGAGCAGTCGCAGACAGTCATCATACATAGTGAAACTGACGAAATCATCTTGAAGATCAACGACAGCATCGCATTGGTAAACAACGAAAAAGTGCAAATGGACACGCCTGCAGTCGTGCTGAAAGGGAATACCCTTATCCCTCTCCGCTTCATCGGGGATAATCTTGGCATTAAGGTCGTATGGAACAACGACTCCAAGTCCGTGTATATGTACAAGGATGACAAGCCGGTAGACCCTACAAACCCTACGGAGCCTTCTACGCCGTCAACAGATCCGCTAGGCAAGCTGACTTCTATCCAGTATGACGGGATGAACGGTATCGTAATCAATTATGAAGGAGCGGCAACGGCAAAGACGCCGTTCAAGCTGGACAACCCTAAGCGGATCGTTATTGATTTTCCGAACGTAGGGTATACGGATGAGCTCGCCGCGCAATTTAGCGGTGCTGAAGGGAAAATTCCGGTAACGGGACATGCTACACTGACGCAAATCAGATATTCCTTGTTCTCCAATAGTCCTGTAACTGCGCGTATCGTGCTTGATCTGTCAGCCGATGCAGGTGTTGAGTTGACGCCGGGTACCAATGAGCTGCGCATTAGCATGACGGATGGTGCGACAACAACGCCTACTGATCCGACAACACCTACCGATCCAACAACTCCAACAACGCCAGTGGATCCGAATCCTCCAACGAATAAGATTTACAACGTCGTAATTGACGCTGGCCATGGAGGCACCGATCCGGGCGCGAAAAGTATTTTGACTGGCAAATGGGAGAAGGAATTCAACTTGGCTTTGTCGTTGAAGGTGAAAGCGCTGCTCGATAAAGAGAAAAATATTAAGCCGCTGCTCAGCCGGCCGGATGACAATTTTGTAACCCTTGCGAACCGCGTCACGTTTGCAAAAAACAATAAAGCGGACTTATTCGTATCCATTCATGCGAACAGCAATCCGAAAGCGGATGTTTCGGGCTCGGAAACCTATTATTATCGCGAAGACAGCAAAGCATTCGCTAACGTCATTCACAAGCATTTCGCGAAAGGGACAGGCCTCAAGGACAGAGGTGTGAAGAAGGAAAGTTTCCATGTAATCCGGGAGACGACAATGCCGGCTGTGCTGCTGGAAGCAGGCTTCCTCTCCAATCTGTCGGACTCTAACACATTGTTCAGCGATGCTGCCCAGACTAAAATGGCGCAAGCGATCGTAGCGGGCATTAAAGAGTACTTGAAACTTTCATAAGAAAGCGAGTGAGCAACATCATGCGTAAACCGATCAAGTGGGTACTGCCACTGCTGCTGCTGGCAGCTATTACAACAGCATGCGGCGGCAACTCTGCAACGAAAGGCGGCTCGGCTCCCACGGAGGAGCCGACAGCAACGCCAACCGCATCGCCTGAGCCTACGGAGCCGGCTAAAAAAGAGGCAAAGATTGACGTCTATTTTGCCGATAAAGAATTTAACGCTGCAATTAAGCAGCAAGCGGACGTTGAATACAGCGATGATGCCGAGTTAGTGGAGCAGGCCGTTAAGGCATTGCAAGCGGAAGGCGAGGGAGAAGCCCAATCGCTGTGGAAGCCCATCGAGCTATTGTCGGTTAAGCTGGAGAACGGCCAGGTAACGGTCGATATTCACTTGCCGGATGAAGCAAGACTTGGGGCGCCGGGTGAAGCCATGGTGCTGGATAACTTGGAGCAAACGCTGTTCCAATTCGATTTTGTCCAGTCCTATGATCTGCTGGTAGACGGCCAGCCTGCTGAAAGTCTTATGGGCCATATTGAATTGGAGCATCCGACGCTGCGTTCCGCACAAGAATAGATAATAGAGCAGTTGCCTATAGAAACAGCAATATTATAAGGAGGAAATTCATACATGCCATCGCAATCTTCCCGTACCAAATTAGTAGCCAGTGCACTAGCTTTTACTTTGCTTGCCGGCGGTGTGCCAGCCATCCTCCCCGCTCAATCGGCGTTTGCCGCAGCGGTTGGAAATACTCCTTTTACTGACGTTAGCGCCGGTCACTGGGCCGAGAAGCACATTGCCAAGCTTGCGCTGCAAGGCATCGTAAACGGATATGTGACTGCTAACGGAACTTCGGAATTCCGTCCAGCCAAAAGCGTGACGCAGGAGGAAGCCATTGTAATGGCGCTTCGGTTCGCCGGACTCCAGAACGAAGTGCAAGTCGGAGGTACGGTAACGTTCCCGGATACTTTCAAAGTAAGCGCCTATTTCAAGCCTTACGTGAAATATGCCTTGGATAAAGGCATTTTGGATGAGAAAGAAGAGTTTGCTATCGCTGCCGGCAACGGCGGCAAAGGCTGGGGCGATATTGCCGCTTCCAGGGAATGGATAACGAAGCTGCTTGTTCGCGCAATTGGCGAAAACAATAAAGCACTTCAACTTGCCAATACGAAATCAGCCTTCAACGACGATGCTCAAATCGCCTCCAACTATCGCGGTTATGTGAATGCAAGCGTGTCATTAGGGCTGGTAAAGGGTGTAACTGCGGATAAATTCGATCCGAAGGCGCCGGTCAACCGGATGAGCCTGGCAGCGCTGTTCAGCCGCGCCGAAGCTCTTTTCCCCGTGCAGTACGAAGGGCAAATTAACGGTATCGTAACGAAGCTGAGCAGCAGCTCGGTTACGGTATATAACGGTGGTACCGAGCAGACGTATACAGTTGGTTCGGACACGTTATTCTACCGGGCAGACAGTGATACGGCGATATCCGCTTCGGCTATTAAGCTGTATACGAAAATTTCCGCTATTGCGAAATCCGGCAAAGCACTGTATTTGGAGTCGCTCAGCGATGAGCAGCAGGTCGAGACGATTACTGCAAAGCTGGACCGCGTGAATGCGGCAGGCAAATATATTTATGTATGGATCAATGATGAGCCAGTTAAAATCAACTTTGGCGATGATTTGACGATTCTCGATCTGTCGGGCAATACGCTTAAGCTTGCTGATTTGAAACGCGACAGCAGCTTGACAATTACCCTCGATAAATTCCGTGACCAACGTCTGGCCGTGAAGTTGGTTGCTGATCAGCAGACCGGAGCTGGAACGGTTAAAGGACAATTTTTCAACGCGGACAATACGATTATTACTTATATGGATGCGAACAAAGAGCTGGTCACCAAGTTTTTGGCCAGCAAGGTTGATGTGACGATTCCTGGCATCACCTCAGCAACGATCGATGATCTGGTGAAGGAAGCCGATGAAATCGAGCTGACGATCAATGACAATGACCGGGTTACGGCTGTGAAGGTCGTGAACCGCAATGTAGAAACGTTGAACGGGGCAACGGTAGAGAGCTACTCGCCAGACAAGAAGAT
Source organism: Paenibacillus sp. NPDC058174 (assembly GCF_042883865.1). NCBI lineage: Bacteria > Bacillati > Bacillota > Bacilli > Caryophanales > Paenibacillaceae > Paenibacillus > Paenibacillus sp. NPDC058174. Next base: position 1,229,347 of record NZ_JBHVUY010000001.1, on the reverse strand, counting down.
GATGGTTATCATTGATGCCTCCGGCAAAAATGCTTCTATTATTTACTTGAATGATAAAACGAAAATCGATTATAACGGCAAAGCCATCTCCATAGCAGATGCAGCTGAATATTTGACAAAAGGGCGGAAGCTCAACATTAACGCATCCGGCCAAGCTGCTATCTCGGTACAATTTATTTATAAGCAAACGGGCGTTATCACTTCAATTAATACGTCCAGCAACACGATCAGTTTGAACGACGGCAAAGCGATCATCAGCGTACCTTACGTTAGCGGCCCGACTGTTGAGCTGGGCGGTCAATCTTACGGTACTTTGACTGATCTGAAGGTTGGAGATACGATCACTGCGCTTTTGGATTCCAATCAAACGAAGGCGTCGACGATCCAATTGCATAAAACGTTCCAATATACAGTTACCTCTATTAACAGCCAGAACAAGAGAGTAACGGTATCGACGGGAGTTGGCTCTGCAACTCGTGATCTGGATCTGTCCGGTATTGATATTACCGATGAGAAGGGCACGAAGCTGTCAGTCGACAAGCTTTCGCTTGGCACGAATATTAATGTTGCGTATATCGGCAAAGCGATTCAATACGTGAAAGCGATCGAATACACGTATGGGACGATTCAATCCGTTAATACAACAGGCTTTGTCGTAGCCTTTAAGAACGGTACGACTAAGTCTATTTCGGTAGGCGGCAGCTTTAAAGTAAACAAGGGAACAAGCTCGGCTGCGAATCTCTCGCTGCTGCAAGCGGGGGACATTGTTGAGGTGTACTTGGATGCAGGGGATACTGTCATCGTGAACGTTGCGGTAGGCGAGCAGCGTACATTTACTTCGTACAGCGCATCGGACAGCACGTTATGGACGTTAATGACATCCTCGGCTGACAATGCCAACTTCTTCCGTGTGACGGAGGAGACGAAAGTGACCTATAAAGGCGATAACATTGCAATCAGTACGCTGAAAAGCGGAGATGCCATCATCGTTTACGGGTTCCGCAATAAGGCCTATGAAATTAAAAAAGTGTAAAATCGTAAGGTTATGTGAAAAAACTGCCCCTCCGGGCAGTTTTTTTCTTTATTTACCGCTTATAATGGTTGCGCACCGTGACAAATTTCGCTACACTTTGAACGATAGTGTTTGGATGGGGGAGCGAAGGACGATGAATGCGAAGCAGAAGATGCGCCATATACTGGATACATTGGCAGAGATGTTCCCCGATGCGCATTGCGAGTTGCGTCACAGCAATCCATTCGAGCTTACGATTGCGGTATTGCTCTCCGCGCAGTGTACGGATGAAACCGTTAATAAGGTGACTGTATCTCTGTTCGAAAAGTATAAAAAACCGGAAGATTACTTGGCTGTACCGTTGGAAGAGCTGGAGCAGGATATTAGGAGAATTGGCCTATTCCGCAGCAAGGCGTCCAACATACAGAAGCTTTGCCGCATTCTGATTGACAAGTACGACGGCGAAGTGCCGTCCAAGCATGAACAGCTGACGGAGCTTCCGGGTGTAGGCCGGAAGACTGCGAATGTGGTCGTCTCCAACGCATTTGGCGTACCGGCCATTGCAGTGGATACACATGTGGACCGGGTATCAAAACGGCTCGCTTTGGCTAAACCGGATGATACAGTGCTTGAAGTAGAAAAGAAGCTGATGAAGCTGGTGCCGATGGACGAATGGACGCTAACGCATCACTGGCTGATCTTCTTCGGCCGGTATCACTGCAAAGCGCAAAATCCGCAATGCCCCATTTGCCCGCTGCTGGATTTATGCAAGGAAGGTCAGAAACGTATGAAGCCGGGCATCGTGAAGAAAACTAAAAATAAGGCAATGAAACCGAAAATAGCCAATGAAGGATGATGAAGATGAAGTGCATTTCCGTTTACACGAACAATTTTGAGCTGTTCTCCGATATTTATGAGCAGGTGCTGGAAGCTCCTCCTGAAGAGAACGAAGACATCCTCGTGGAAGGCGTAACGGTTAGCGGCTCCGGCGATGTACCTGATCAATACATCGAGCGCATGCGCCAAAAACCAGAGGTAGTTGTAATGAAGGAGAAAGAGCGCAACATTATGATTTTGCAGCATGGCAACGTATTTGAAATTTGCCTGCCTGCTGAAGAGGAAGCTGTATAAGCCATGGTAGAAACGACGCTCAAAAGCATGGCGGATGCAATCGCCTTTGCGGCAGACCAGATGGCTGCTGCCGGAGATGCGCTTCATGCCAGCCAAGCGTTGGAGCTGAACAGTAAGCTGACCGAGGGTCGGCTTACTGTTGCTTTTTGCGGCCATTTCTCCGCCGGCAAGTCAACGCTGATCAACAGGCTGTGCGGCGCGCAGCTGCTGCCTTCAAGCCCGATCCCGACGAGCGCTAACGTCGTCTCGATCCGGGGAGGGGAAAAGGCGCAGGCCAGCATCGTACAAATTCAGAATGGAACGAGTAAGCATGTAGAGGTGCCTTTAGACGAACTTGACGCTTACTGCAAGGACGGGGAAGGCATCGCATCGGTCGCCATTACCTATCCGACGGAACGGCTAGGCAATCATACGGTACTGCTTGATACGCCGGGTATCGACTCGACGGATGATGCACACCGGATGGCTACGGAATCGGCGCTGCATTTGGCCGATGTCGTGTTCTATGTAATGGACTACAACCATGTCCAATCTGAAATTAATTTCGCTTTCGCCAAACAGTTGAAAGACTGGGGCAAGCCCTTATATTTCATAGTGAATCAAATCGACAAGCATCGTGAACGGGAGCTTTCTTTCGAGCAATACCGGAGCAGTGTAGCAGAAGCGTTCCAAGCTTGGCATTTAGAGCCGGCAGGGATCGTTTATTTGTCGTTGCGCCAGCCGGATCATCCGCATCAGCAATGGGATGAGCTATTGGCGCTGCTGGGACGTCTGGCAGAGCTTCGTGAGCCGTTGTCCGAGTACAGCGTGGATGCTTCGCTAAGACATCTGCTGGCTGAGCATGCCAAGACGCTTGAACTGAAATCGGAGCCGGAGCGTGAGCGTCTGCTTGCAGAAGCGGGAGGCGAAGAAGCAGCAGCACTCGTGCAATCGGAAATTGACGGGCTTCGGACTGAGCTGGAGCGGCTGAAGGCGGAGCCGGATAACGTTCGCGTCGAATTCCGGCGCGAGCTGCAGGCGCTGATTGATAGTGCGATCATTACGCCAGCGCCGATTCGCGACAAAGCGCATGCGTTTCTAGAGAGCCGCAAGCCGGGCTTTAAGGCCGGCCTGTTGTTTGCAGGCGCAAAAACCGCCGCGGAGCAGGAACGGCGGCTGGAAGCTTTCCGCACTGATTTCAGCGGTCAAGTGAACGCGGCTATCGATTGGCATGTGAAGGACTATCTGCGTAAAGCGGCGGAAGGAATCGGCTTTCCAGCGGATCGTCTAGAGCCGCTGTTTGAACAAACCTTCAACTGGCAGCCTCAGCCGCAGTGGCTGATCGAGCTTGTGAATACTGGTGCCGTATTCGGCAATGAATACACGATGACTTATTCCCGCGAGCTGGAAGGTCAAGTGAAGAGTGTGTACCGCAAACGAGCATTTGAACTTGTCGATGAGCTGGTTCAATACGCGGCAACAGCGAGCGAGACAGCAGCGGCAGCTGCGCAAGAGCAGCTTGCTTCATTAGGCTCGCAAGCGGGCGCCTTGGCGCAGCTTGAGGCGCTGGAGGCGCTAGCGGCTTCGCACGCAGCGCGTCTCGCTGATGCGCTGCCGCCGCAGGCGCCTCGCCCGGCGCTGCCGGCGCCAAGCGCAGCCCGCAGCGCTGCCGGCGCGTCTGTGCAGCCGGCTGCCGTGGACGCGGCAGCGGCTGCTGCTGCGCCAGCGCCACAGGCGACGCAGCCTGCACGCGCGCCGCAAAGCGCCGCTGCACGCGCCAGCGCGGGCGCAGCGCTCGCTGGCGGAGCGGCGCTTGCGCAGCAGCGCGGCGCCGCCGAGCGGCTGCAGCGCGCGGCTGCGCTGCTGGAGCCGCACGCGCTGCTGGCAGCTGCGGGCAGCGCTATGCGCGACAAAGCGAACCGGCTGCAGCAAAGCCGGTTCACGATCGCGCTGTTCGGTGCATTCAGCGCGGGCAAATCATCGCTCGCGAATGCGCTGATCGGCGAGCCGGCGCTGCCGGTATCGCCGAATCCGACGACCGCGGCGATCAACCGGCTCGTGCCGCCTACGGCGGAGCACGAGCATGGCACGGCGACTGTCGTAATGAAGTCGCGCGACGCCATAATTGAAGATCTGCGCTACTCGCTTAACCTGCTTGGCGAGGATGCTTCTGCCAGCGCGCTGCCGGACGCTGCGGCGATTATGCGCGCAATCGACAAGCTGTCGCCTGACGCGATTCACGCAGGCGGCAGACCGCACTACAGCTTCCTGCGCGCTGCACGCAGCGGCTGGGAACGTCACGAAGGGCAGCTTGGCCAATCGTTGACCGTATCGCAAGCGGAATACGAGCTGTTCGTAGCGGAGGAATCCCGTTCCTGCTTCGTAAGCGAGATCGAGCTCTATTATGATTGCCCGCTTACCCGGCAAGGCATCGTGCTCGTTGATACGCCGGGAGCGGATTCGGTCAATGCCCGCCACACCGGCGTTGCCTTCAATTATATTAAAAACGCGGACGCTGTATTGTTCGTGACCTATTATAATCATGCTTTCTCGCAAGCTGACCGGCAGTTCTTAATGCAGCTCGGCCGCGTGAAGGATCAATTTGAACTGGATAAAATGTTTTTCCTCGTCAATGCTGCCGATCTGGCTGCAGATGAGGAGGAGCTGCAGGGCGTGCTGAAGCATGTCGGGCAAAACCTCCTGCAGCACGGCATCCGCAATCCGCGTCTCTTCCCGGTATCCAGTCTGGACGCCCTGGATGCGAAGCAAGCGGGGGACGAAGGCAAGCTGGAGCAATCCGGCGTTGCTGCATTCGAGCAATCATTCCTTCAATTTGTACAAAATGATCTCGGAAAGCTGGCTGTCGATGCAGCGGAGCAGGAAATTGCCAGAGCGGCTGCGACTGTTCAAGGCTGGCTGAACAGTGCGGCTGGGGATGCGGCTTCCCGTCAGCGGGAAAGTGCGCTGCTGACGCAAAGACAGGCCGAAGCCGCTACGGCCGTCGACGGGTTCAAGTCGGCAGCCGCGCCTGCTCAGCTGGCGCAAGAGCTGAACGAGCTGCTGTACTACGTCGTGCAGCGTATCCAGCTGCGTTTTGGAGAGTTTTACAATTATGCGTTCAACCCTTCGACGCTGCAGGATGACGGCCGCGATTTGCGCAAAATGATATGGACGTCATGGCTGGAGCTTCAGCGCCTTGTCCAAATGGAGCTGTCGCAGGAGCTGCAGGCGACCACGCTTCGTATGGAGCGCAATTTGAACAGCCTGCTTCAGAAGCAGTATGCGGGATGCTCGGAGAAGCTGGAATTGCTCATTAATGGCTATTCCGGCATTCCATACGAAACGGCGAGCCTGCCGACGCCGGACGCGGTTGCTGAATGGACACCGTCCGCAGCGATCGATGCCAAGTGGCTTTGGGGCAGGTTCAAATCGCCTCGCCAGTTTTTTGAAGGCGACGGCAAAGCGACGCTCCGCAAAGAGCTGGAGCCGTTCGTAACGCCTGCGCTGCAAGCGTGGATGAATGCTCACAGTGAAAGCTGGACGGAGCTTTATGGCGAATGGTGGTCACAAGCGGCTGCGGCTGCAGGCGACGCCCTGTTGTCCGATTTGTCCAGTTTTGCAGCAGGCATGCAAAAATCTTTAGCCGATAATGCGAATGTTGAAGAGCTTCAGACGCTGCATCAACAATTAATTGATATCCAAATGTAAACGATCTTTCAATATCTATATCGTTATTCGCTTAATGCATCCGGCTGCTCACAAGAGCGGCTGGGTGCATTTTTTTATAGACAGTGTGATTCTGTGCAAAAATGGAGCAATACACACACCTAAGGGACGATTTTGGACGATTTGGGAGCATTACCCCCTCCACTGTTCTTATTCGCCAAATTGGGCTCATATAGTCAAATATTCGGAAATTTCTACAGTTTGCTCCTCCTAGATGATGCTGATAATATTCAACTCATACTTATAAAAATAGAACGGGGAGATGGATTTACTTGGACGTCTTTAGACAGCTAAAGCGATTTTATTGGGTGGAACGAAAGTTTCTGCTGACTTCCATCATCTGTCTGATGTGTGCGACGGCGCTCGGTCTGGTGTATCCGAACATGCTTCGCATCCTCATCGACGATGTCATCAAGGAAAGCAAGTTTGAAAAGGTGCCGGCGCTCGCTTTAACAGTCGTGGCCGTCGTTGCTTTCAAAGGCTTTATGCAATTTTTGCACGGATTTTTTGGCGGCCGGCTGGGGAACCGGGTTGCGCTGCGTCTTCGGAATGCCTGTTACGACAAATTACAAACGCTTTCTTTCCAATATTATGATAAAGCGAAAACAGGCGATTTGATGTCGCGGCTGACAGCCGATCTGGAAGCCATCCGCAACTTCATCGGGTTCGGCTTTGCGCAAATTTTGAACGTTGTACTGATGGTGGTATTTGGCGGGGCGATGATGATGTCTATCCACTGGCAGCTCACGCTTATTACGCTGGTTACGATTCCGCTACTAGCTTTCTCGGCCATCCGGTTTGAGAAGAACATTCACCCGGCCTTCCGCGAAATGCGGAAAGCGATGAGCAACCTGACGACTGCTGTGCAGGAAAACATCACGGGTGTAAGAACCGTTAAGTCCTTTGCAAGAGAACCGCATGAAGTGACTAAGTTCGCGGTCCGCAACGAAGCGTACAAAACGAACCAGATTGGCGCCGCGACGATATGGGCGAAGTTTTTCCCTTACATGGAGCTGTTCGCCAACCTGAGCGTCGTGATTCTGCTCATCGTAGGCGGTTCCTATGTAATGAGAGGAGACCTGAAGCTCGGCGAGCTTGTAGCCTTCTTCAGCTTGATCTGGTACATTATCGGACCGATGTGGGGCATTGGCTTCCATATCAACAACTACACGCAATCGAAAGCTTCCGGCGAGCGGGTGCTTGGCCTGCTGAACGAGCATGTCCATGTCAAAAACATCGAGCATGCGATCGTACTGGAAAGCGAAGCTGTTAAAGGACATGTCCGCTTTGACCGCGTGACGTTCAATTATCCGGATAAATCGCCAGCTCTGACAGATGTATCGATTGATGCGCCTGCAGGCTCGGTTATTGGCTTGCTTGGTGCTACGGGCTCCGGCAAATCGACGATTATTCAACTGCTGATGCGTGCTTATAATGTAAAAAACGGCACCATCACGCTGGATGGAATCGACATCCGCAATATGGATACGGAAAGCCTGCGCAGCCAGATCGCGCCTGTATTCCAGGAAACCTTCCTGTTCTCGGCTTCCATTCGCGCTAATATTGCTTACGGCGTTCGTGACGTGACCGAGGAACAAATCATTAAAGCGGCGAAAATGGCAAAAGCGCATGATTTCATTATGGAGCTTCCGCTTGGCTACGACACCGTCGTAGGGGAACGCGGCATGGGCTTATCCGGCGGCCAGAAGCAGCGGATCGCCATTGCCCGCGCTTTGATCAAAAATCCGCGTATCCTGATTCTCGACGACGCGACGAGCGCGGTCGATATGGAAACGGAGCATGAAATTCAAGCGGGCTTCAAGGAATTGATGGAGGGACGCACGACGTTCATCATTGCGCACCGGATATCCTCCTTGCGTCATGCCGACGAAATTATTGTTCTTGATGAAGGCCATATCGTACAGCGCGGTACCCATGAACAACTGCTGAAGCAGGCTGGGCCTTACCGCGATACTTACAACATTCAATATGCGGATCATCCTTATATCGATCAGCAGCTCTCAGAGTCGGAGCGGAACAGGAGCAGCGTACAATGAGTGCCAATAAATCGAATGTAAACGATAAAAACTCCAGGTTCATATACAAGGACGATGATGCGATCGAAAAGCCGTTTAACTGGGCGCAGGTCCGCCGCTTGCTCGTCTATATGAGCCCTTATAAGAAAGAACTTATTCCAGTCATTATTATGATGATTCTAGGTACATTGACCCGCCTTGGCATACCGGCTCTCGTCATTCTGGCAATCGATCAGGCGATCGCTCCTGACAATGGGAATGGGCCGACAAGCTTTCCGAAGCTCTATTTGATTGCCGGAATCATGCTCTTGCTGTTCATCGTGCAATGGGCGTCCAATACGTACCGGATTAAGTACACGAACATTATCGGCCAGAAGGTCATTTACGATCTGCGCCATCATTTATTCCAGCATATTCAGAAGCTTTCCTTCCGGTTCTATGACAAGCGGCCTGCCGGCTCCGTCCTGGTCCGGGTAACGAATGACGTCAACGCGCTGCAGGATTTGTTCACGAACGGCGTCGTCAACTTGCTTATGGACTGTGTTCAGCTCGTCGGGATCGTCATCATCCTGCTCGTATGGAACTTTAAGCTGGGTCTGGCGATTATGATTACAGTGCCGCTCATGTTCATCGTATCAACTGCACTCCGCAAAAGAATCCGTTTCGCGTGGCAGACGGTGCGGATGAAGCAGTCCCGGATCAACGCTCACCTTAATGAGAGTATTCAAGGGATGAAGATTACGCAGGCGTACGTACAAGAGAAAGACAACATGAGCTTTTTCGAAAATATGAACGAAGACAACTTGAAGTCATGGAACAAAGCATCGGCGCTTAACCAGATGTTTGGTCCGGTCATTGAGGTAACCTCTGCGATCGGTACGCTGATCTTGTTCTGGTACGGCGCGCATCTTATTCAATCGAATGAAATTACAATCGGTGTTCTTGTCGGTTTCGCCAATTATATCGGCAACTTCTGGGACCCGATCAACCGTCTGGGGCAAATGTACAACCAATTGCTGATCGCGATGGCTTCCTCGGAGCGGATTTTCGAATTTATCGATGAGGAGCCTACCGTAGGCGAGCAGGGTTCTGCCAAGCCGCTTCTCAGCATTCGCGGCGACGTGAAGTTCGACAACATCCTGTTCGAGTACGAGAAGGGAAGGCCGGCACTCAAGGGCATCAGTCTCGATGTGAAGGCAGGGCAGTCTATCGCGCTTGTCGGCCATACGGGCTCAGGTAAAAGTACCATTATCAATCTGCTCTGCCGGTTCTATGATCCGGTGGAAGGACGCGTTCTAATCGATGGCAAAGACATCCGTGACGTGACCATCGACAGCTTGCGTTCGCAGGTTGGTATTGTCCTTCAGGATACGTTCATATTCGCTGGAACGATCCGCGACAACATCCGTTATGGACGATTGGATGCGACGGATCACGAAATTGTAGAAGCAGCCAAAGCTGTTCACGCCCATGATTTTATCATGAGCTTGCCGGACGGCTATGACACGGAAGTTGAAGAGCGCGGCAATGTGTTGTCCATGGGACAAAGACAACTGCTCTCCTTCGCACGGGCGCTGCTGTCCGATCCGCGTGTCCTCATTCTGGACGAAGCGACAGCCAGCATCGATACGGAAACGGAGCTTCACATTCAAGAGGCGCTTAAGACGCTTCTCGCTGGACGCACATCCTTCATGATCGCTCACCGGCTCTCGACGATTCGCAATGCTGATGAAATTGTCGTGCTGGATCATGGCCGCATCGTTGAGCAAGGCACACATGATCAGCTGATCGCCAAAGGCGGCGTTTACAACGGTCTGATCGAAGCGCAATATCGATTCTTGTCGGCATAACTATTGATTTTTGCATAAAGAACCTCCACAATGGAACTAAAACTTCCGGGAGGTTCTTTTTCGTTATGTATGGATCACCATTGTCATCGCAAGCTCGTAAAATGCTGCTGCTAGGTTCAGGAGAACTAGGCAAGGAAGTTATTTTGGAGGCGCAGCGGTTAGGCGTCGAGACGATCGCGGTCGACCGGTACGCGAATGCGCCGGCTATGCAGGCTGCGCATCGTTATCATGTCGCCGATATGCTTGACGGGGCAGCCATTAGACGCATTATCGAAGAGGAGCGTCCGGATTATATCGTGCCGGAGATTGAAGCCATCGCAACGGAAACGCTGCTGGAATTGGAGCAGGAAGGCTTCCGCGTCGTTCCTACAGCCCGCGCGGCGAGACTGACGATGGACCGCGAAGGCATTCGCAGGCTTGCGGCGGAGACACTGGGTCTGCCAACAGCGCCTTACCGCTTTGCCGATTCCTTGGACGAGCTGAAGACGGCCGTGAAGGAGCTCGGTTTGCCTTGTGTCATTAAGCCGATTATGAGTTCCTCCGGCAAGGGCCAAAGCGTCTGCCGTACAGAAGAAGATATCGAAGCTTGCTGGCAGTATGCAATGGAGGGCGGACGCGCCAAAAAACAGCGGATTATCGTGGAAGGCTTCATCACGTTTGAATCCGAAATTACGCTGCTTACGATTCGTTCGGTATCCGGTACAAGCTTCTGCGCCCCAATTGGCCATGTGCAAAAAGAGGGGGATTATATCGAATCGTGGCAGCCGCATGCGATGACGACCGAGCAGATAAAAGAAGCGGAGCATATTGCACAGCGCATTACCGATGAGCTGGGAGGCCATGGCCTGTATGGCGTAGAGCTGTTCATTACGCAGGATGGCGTATTGTTCAGCGAAGTGTCGCCTCGTCCGCATGACACTGGAATGGTGACGATGGCGACGCAGGATTTGTCGGAATTTGCGCTGCATGTCCGGGCCATTCTCGGCTTTCCGATCCCGACCATCCGTCTGCTGTCGCCTGGCGCATCCCACACGCTCAAAGCGGATCGTGAGCATACCGATTTCCGTATCGGCGGAATCGAGAAAGCATTGGCTTTGCCAAATACACAGGTTCGCGTGTTCGGCAAACCGGAGACGAAGGTCGGCCGCCGGATGGCGGTAGCCTTGAGCACAGCGGAGGATACTGATCAAGCCCGTGATGTTGCCCGCCAAGCGGCGGAATCGCTATGGATTGAATACAAGGAATAATTAGGCGGCAATTGGCTGCCTGAGTTTTACAAGCAAGAAGCCTTCACATCCGCGCCTTAGGCGTGGAAGGAAGGCTTCTCTGCTGTTTAAGCTGGTATTTTGCATGTTTTTCATAAAGCAGCAGCTTACCGTTATTTCGTTTTGCGCCAGTAGACGCCGGTAATATCAATCGGAATGATCGGATCGGTAATGTTGTGCAGAGCCCGGAAATCATGAACGGCCGCGGCACAATATCCGATCGAATAGTCATCAACGATGAGGAATCCGCCGATAGACAGTTTAGGGTACAAATTATTCAAGCTGTCCATTGTAGAGGAATACATATCGCCGTCCAGTCTTGCAATAGCCAGTTGGGTAATCGGCGCGACAGGGAGCGTGTCTTTGAACCAGCCTTTCAGAAACGTAACTTGACGGTCAAGCAGGCCGTATTTACGGAAGTTGTTTTTAACTTCCGGCAAGGATACACGCAGGAAGTCTTCGGTATGAAATGTAGAGGTGGCGTCAATCGGATATTGCGGATCTGGCGCGGGCAGCCCCTCGAACGAATCAGCAACAAATACCCGGCGGTCATTCATGCCGTGCGCCTTCAGAAATCCGCGCATAAAGATGCAGGCGCCGCCCCGCCAAACGCCGGTTTCGATGAAATCGCCGGGAATACCTTCACGCATCACGGTATTCATAGCATCATGAAGCTGGTTCATCCGCAGTCTGCCGATCATGCTATGTGCTATTTTCGGCCAATCCAATCCTTCCCAGCGGTTCGTGGGGGTTGCATTGCCGCCTTCATGCTCCAGCCAGATTTCGAATAAGATTGTTTTTTTCAGCAGTTCCAAATATAATTGCGTTCCCGCGTCATTCGTCATGGATGGCTTGCTCCTCACATTGTCTTATTAGACCTAATATATTGAGGGGCGAGCAGGGTGGTGTGTGCATACGCCATTGAAGGCGATACCCAAAATCAGCCAATTGGCGGAGGAACGTGAAGCCAGGCAGGCTTATAATTTGATTTTACGGGAAAAACTGATGCTTACAGCAGATTGAAGGCATTTATTTCGACCGTTCAATAGGCTTGTCTTTGAATTTATCAATCTTCTTATCCCTTGCCGGGCTTAGGATTTGGGCGATTAGCGCATGCTTCATTCGTGAAGATGTCTTTACTAATCGGGACAATTTGCATTAAAATACTTGAAGTATGGAAACGCAATAAATAAGGAGGGCCAGGCCCTATGGCAGAACAACTTGATTTTTCCCCGAATTCGACAGCGGCTGATCGCAATTATGAGGCTGACGATATACAGGTTCTGGAAGGATTAACGGCTGTGCGCAAACGGCCGGGCATGTATATCGGAAGTACCAGCAGTTCGGGCTTGCATCATCTTGTTTGGGAAATTGTCGACAACGCGGTGGACGAGCACTTAGCCAAGTTTTGTTCGGCTATTGACGTCACCTTACATAAAAATGGTTCTATAACAGTTCAAGACAACGGCAGGGGCATTCCGACAGGCATGCACAAGACGGGCATTCCAACGCCGCAAGTCGTTTATACGATTCTGCATGCAGGCGGAAAGTTCGGCGGAGCGGGCTATAAAAAATCCGGCGGTCTTCACGGCGTTGGCGCATCGGTAACGAATGCGCTGTCTGAGTGGCTGGAGGTCGAAATTTTCCGTGACGGCAAAATACATAAAATGCGTTTTGAGTATTGGGTTGATAAAAAAGGCAAGGAGCATGTCGGCGAGCCTGTGACGGGGCTTGAAATCGTCGGCTCGACGAACCGTACAGGGACGAAGGTAACGTTCAAACCCGACGTGCGCGTGTTTCAAAACGGCATTTCGCTCAACTACGACACGCTGGCAGAGCGCTTGCAGGAAATCGCATTTCTTAACTCCGGCCTTAAGGTGACGATTAAGGATGACCGCAGCGGCAAGCAGGACGTGTTCCATTACGAGGGCGGCGCCAAGCAGTTCGTCGAATATTTGAACGAAGACAAAACCGTTCTTCATGACGTTATTCATTTTACAGGCGAGCGGGACGACATTGAGGTCGAGGTTGCGCTGCAATATAATGACGGTTACACGGAGACGATCGCTTCCTTCGTCAACTCCATTCCGACACGAGGCGGCGGTACGCATGAGACCGGCTTCAAGACGGCGTATACGCGGGTCATGAATGACTACGCCCGTAAAGCGGGGCTGCTCAAGGAAAAGGATAAAAACCTTGAGGGCAATGATTTGCGTGAAGGCATGATGTCTGTCATCAATATAAAGATGGGCGAGGTCGAGTTCGTCGGGCAGACGAAGGACCAGCTCGGCAGCGCTTCCGCGAGAAGCGCGGTAGATGCGGTTGTAACGGACAAAATGCAGGTTTTCCTCGAAGAAAATCCGCAGGTAGCCCAATCGCTGCTCAAGAAGGCTGTACAGGCCTCCAAGGCGCGTGAGGCGGCTCGTAAAGCCCGTGAGGAAATTCGCAGCGGGAAGAAAAAGAGCGAAAGCTCCAATCTGAACGGCAAGCTGACGCCGGCGCAATCGAAGGATTTCAGCCGTAACGAGCTGTTTATCGTCGAAGGCGATTCCGCCGGCGGTTCGGCGAAGCAAGGCCGTGATTCGAAATATCAGGCGATTCTGCCGCTTAAGGGCAAGCCGATGAATCCGGAGAAAGCGAAGCTGCTCGACATCCTGAAGAATGACGAGTATAAAGCGATTATCGCTTCGATCGGAGCGGGCGTTGGTCCGGAATTCGACGTTGAAGAATCGAACTACAGCAAGATTATCATCATGACCGATGCGGATACGGACGGCGCGCATATCCAAGTGCTGCTGCTGACGTTCTTTTACCGCTATATGAAGCCGTTGATTGACACGGGCCGGATCTATATCGCGCAGCCGCCGCTGTACAAAATTTCCCGCAAATCCGGGAAGCTGGAAACGGTGCGCTATGCTTGGACGGACGAGCAATTGCAAAATTACTTGAAGGAATTTGGCAAAAGCTTTGAGCTCCAGCGCTATAAAGGACTTGGCGAGATGAATCCGGAGCAGCTGTGGGAGACGACGATGAATCCCGAGACGCGCACGCTGCTGCAAGTGCAGATAGAAGATGCTGCCAAAGCAGAGCGCCGGGTATCCGCTTTGATGGGCGATAAGGTCGACCCGCGCAAACGGTGGATTTTAGAAAATGTCGACTTCACGGAGTATGAGGAATAGGGGGCAACGACATGGGTATGCTCGAACAGTTTTTACCGGCGTATTTGGAAGAGGTCGTCGGTGACCGCTTCGGACGCTATTCGAAATATATTATTCAAGACCGTGCCATTCCTGACGTTCGGGATGGCCTCAAGCCGGTTCAGCGCCGGATTTTATATGCGATGTATGATTCCAGCAACACGCCGGACAAGCCATACCGCAAGTCAGCTAAAACAGTCGGCGACGTAATGGGCAACTATCACCCGCATGGCGATTCTTCGATCTATGAGGGTATGGTGCGGATGGCGCAGCCTTGGAAAATGGGGCATGTCCTCGTTGACGGCCACGGCAACTGGGGTTCGATGGATGATGACCCGGCTGCAGCTATGCGTTATACAGAAGCCCGTTTGTCGCCAATCGCAATGGAGCTGCTGCGCGACATCGAGAAACGGACCGTCCAGTTCAAGGACAACTTCGATAACACGACGAAAGAGCCGGTCGTGCTGCCGTCGCGTTATCCGAACTTGCTCGTGAACGGCGTATCGGGCATTTCCGCCGGCTTTGCAACGGAGATTCCGCCGCATAATTTGCGCGAGGTAATCGACGGTTGTATTGCGGTGATGGATCGTCCTGAGCTTCAACTGGAAGAGCTGATGAATATCATTAAAGCGCCGGATTTCCCTACGGGCGGCGTCATTATGGGCGAAGAAGGCATTCGCGACGCTTATGCGACGGGAAAAGGCCGGATCTATATTCGTTCCCAAGTGAAGATCGAAGACATGCGCGGCGGACGCCAGCAGATTACGATTACGGAAATTCCGTATCAGGTCGTCAAATCCCGGCTCGTTACCGCGATGGAAAATATCCGTTTAGAGAAAAAGGTAGAAGGCATTGCTGAGGTTCGCGACGAGAGCGGACGCAATGGCTTGCGGATTGTAGTCGAGCTGAAGAAAGAAGCCGACGCGAACGGCATACTTGCCTATCTGCTCAAAAAGACTGATCTGCAGGTCACGTACAACTTCAACATGGTGGCGATTGTCAACAAGGCGCCGCAGCAGCTTGGCATCAAGCAAATATTAAGCGCTTATATTGAGCATCAGAAAGAAGTTGTGACGTTCCGGACGCAATATGATCTGGAGAAGGCGGAAGACCGGGCTCATGTCGTGGAAGGCCTCGTTAAAGCGCTGAATCTGCTGGATGAAGTCATTGCGACGATTAAAGCATCGAAAAACCGGGCGGATGCGCAAAACAACCTCGTCGAGAAATTCGAGTTCAGCGAGCGCCAGGCCGATGCGATTCTTACTTTGCAGCTCTACCGCTTGACCAACCTTGAGATTACCTCGCTTGAGAAAGAGCTCAAGGAAATGATGAAACGGATTGCTTACTTGCGCTCCATCCTCAACAGCGAGAAGAAGCTGCTGTCCGTTATCAAGGAAGAGCTTATCGAAATTCGCGACAAATACGGCATCGACCGCCGCAGTGAAATTCGCGGAGAAGTGGAAGAGCTGAAGGTTAACCTGGAAGTGCTCGTAACGCCGGAGGATGTACTCGTGACGCTAAGTCATGAAGGCTATATGAAACGGACAAGCATGCTGTCGTTCACGCGCTCCGGCGGTGATCTGGACAACGCCGGCGTGAAGGAAGGCGATATGATCAGCAGCTTGTACGAAGTGAATACGATCGACAACCTGCTCCTGTTCACCCGGAAAGGCCAGTATTATATGCTGCCTGTCCATCAGATTCCGGAGTTTAAATGGAAGGATACCGGTACGGCGATCGTTAATATCGTGCCGATTCCGAAGGATGATTCCATCATCAGCATTATCCCGGTGAAGGATTTCAACGCTTCTGACGTGTCTCTCGTCTTCGTAACGAAGCGCGGACAAGTGAAGCGGACCGAGCTGAAGGAATACATGACGACGCGTTCTACGGCTATTACAGCCTGCAAGGTAGCGGACGGCGATGAAGTGATTCGCGTCGAGGTCAGCGATGCTTCACAGCAATTGCTGCTGGTCAGCAAGCAGGGGATGAGCATCCGCTTCTCAGAGAGTGAAGTCAATCCGATGGGGCGTGTGGCGGCAGGCGTTCGCGGCATGCAGCTTAAGGATGACGACGAGCTTGTTGCAGCGCAGTGGGTCGCAGACGATGAAGGCGAGCTGCTTGTCGTAACCGATATCGGCTATGCAAAGCGGACGCTGCTGCTGGATTATCCGGTTCAGGGCCGGGGCGGAAAAGGCGTACAGACCTTTGAATTTAAAGAAGGCAAACGAGTGAAGCCGAACGGTGATGTGCTTGTTGCCGCATTGTATTGCAAGGAAGCTGCTGATATTATTGCGCTGACGGCGTCTGGCGCGCATTTGCCCGCTTCAACGGAGAAAGCGCCAATCGAAGACCGCAAGTCAATCGGCAAGCTGCTAGTGCCGGTAGAAAAGAATGACTCGATTGCATCGATCATTATTCGTCCGGCGCTCTCGTCTCATCAATCGTAAGGACGGTTCGGCGGATCGAAGCGCTCGATCAATTTGACCATCGCGTCAAGCATGACCCACAATGGCACCAGCTCATCCGGGCGGTCAAGCCATTGTGGGTCTTTTATGATGCCGTAAGCTTTTATTTTCCGAATGATTTCCGCTTTGTGCTCTTCCATGGGATCACTCCTTCAATCCGGCGTTAGGGGTATACGATACATTGACAAATAGGGAGACCGCCTATGCTCATTGTATGTCTAGTCTTGTCAAAACGTTCGGAACTATCGCGATTAATGACTCAAATTATTAATTGGGTTAACCTTTTATTCGACATTGCCGTTTGGTATAATTGGTAATAAGGAGAAAATCGGACAGGAAGCGGGTGTCGATATGGTTTCTGAAGAATTTACTCGATTATGGACGAAGTTAACGAGAGAGTGGAAGATGAGTCTGGAAGAAGGGTTGGCCCCTTTGACGGAAGGCCAGCTTAACGTGCTCGAACTGATGCTGCAATTTGAGCCAATGAAGCCATCCGATCTGCTGCAGCATTTGTCCACGACGCCAGCAGCGATTACGACGCTGCTTGACCGGATGGAGCGCAATGAGCTGATTGTGCGTACACGCGACGACAATGACCGCAGAATCGTGTGGGTATCCGTATCGGAGAAGGGACAAGCTGAGGCGGAGCGGGGCAGAGAAATCCGCTCTAAGCTGTTTGAGGAGTCGCTGGACCGGATATCGGCCCATAATCAGCAGCTGCTCGTCTATTTGCTGGGCAAAGTGGCAAACGCCTAATGGCAGCCTGATTAAGCTGCCTGAACAAAAAGCCGGCCGTCCGGATCAACCCTGTTGGGTTGTATCCGGGCGGCCGGTTTTTTGTTTATATCTGTTATTTCATCGTGGACATCCGTTTGCGCAGCTGCTTCAGTGTGCTCTCCATCGCGCTGTAGTCAGCGGGCGAGAGCAGCTCGTCTTTCGTCCCGGAGGCGAATGCCTCTAATGTCTGTTCGACCGGCAGAATTCGGTAGCGGTAATTGCTGTCCGGCTGGTAGCGATGAACCCATGTAGGAATGGTCTCAATCTCGCCAAACTGGATGGTATGATCGGCGATATTTTTACGAATAAGAACTTTATAGATAATGCCGTAATCCTTCGTCTCGTCCCGCTGGTTGGAAATGAAGTTGCCCATAGAATAAATGATGAGTCCATGTCTGGTCTTGCCTGCTTCATCGGTCGTTTCCAGCACCTCGTAAGGCTGAATGACGTGTGGGTGGGAACCTGCTATAATGTCTGCGCCAGCAGCTATGAGCTTGCGAGCCAGCCGTTTCTGCTCCTCGTTAGGCTGCGTCTGGTACTCGATACCGAAGTGGAGAGCGATCGTAACGAAATCAGCGCCGGCTGCTTTTGATTTGGAAATGTCCGCTATCATCTTCTTCTCATTAATTAGCGATACCATGTAAGGTTTGCCTTGAGGAAGCGGGATACCATTGGTGCCGTAAGTATAAGAGAGCAGCCCCATTTTGATGCCGTTTTTCTCCACGATCACATTTTTGTCTGCTTCAGCTTGTGAGGCAGCCGTTCCTTTAATTGCGAACTTGTATTTCTTCAAGTTGTCGAGCGTACGCAGCAGTCCTTTACCGCCTTTGTCGAGCGAATGGTTGTTAGCTGTCGTCAGAATGTTGAAGCCTGCATATTCCAGTGCATCCAGCAGCTCGACCGGTGCATTAAAGCTTGGATAGCCGGTATAGCCGTAAGAGCTTCCTGCCACCGGAGTTTCCAGATTGGCTAATACCCAATCACCCTGCGATAAAATCGGCTTCACTAATGTGAAATAAGAATTGAAATTATAGGTTTTGGTCTTGGCGTCATAAGCTCCGGGTACTTGCGGCTTATGCATCATCACGTCGCCGACTGCAATCCATTCCGCTTCTGCAAATTCTGGTTTTGATGGAGGAGACGGAGAAGGCGAAGCTGTCGGTGATGGGGGTAGTGATGGTGATGGCGATGGTGTTATGGCGGGCGGAGAGGATGAGGCAGCTTCAGGCTCCTGTATCCCTATCGTTGAAGTGGCATCTGGCTGTCTGGCGCCCGGAGATGCGGAATCGGCTGTTTGGCCGCTCGCAGGCTTTGCGGGTGAATCGTCCATCAGTGTAGCGATGATGATAAAAGAAACTCCTGCTGCCGCAAGGAGCAGGAGGATAAAACTGAGAAAGACAGGTTTTTTTTGTCGCTTTCGACGCATTAATTCCTTCATCCTTCCTTTATGAACCAATTGGCCGCTTGCTCCAATTGGGAAGGTGTCCACCACGTCCATGCGGCCGAGCCGAAAGGAAGCGAGCGGAAAAGCATGCTTTCTTTGCTGACGGGATGCGGCACGGATATAGAGGTTGACCATAAAGCCGGGTCTGTTACTCCGCTGGTAGCAGGGGCGCCGTATTTGCGGTCTGCAACGAGCGGACAGCCGATATGGGCCATCTGAGCGCGAATTTGATGCGGCCTGCCTGTGTGCAGTCTGATTGCCACGAGCGAGCGGCTGCCTTGACTGTCGATGACAGCGTAATCGAGAATCGCTTCTTTCGCTTCAGCGGCAGGCGCGTTATACACCGTCACCTGGTTACGCTTCGCGTCCTTGCGGATATAGTGGCGCAGCTGCGCCTTGGCGGCAGCAGGAGACCCATGCACGACGCACATATAAGTTTTGCCGAAGCTGCGGTTGCGGACCGATTCGGACAATCGGGATGCGCCTTTGGATGTTTTGGCAAAAACCATGACGCCGCCAACTTGCCGATCCAGCCTGTGAACAAGGCCGAGAAACACATTTCCCGGCTTGTTATGGCGTTCTTTCAAGTCTTCTTTAATGAGGGTGAGCATGTCGGGATCGCCTGACTCATCTTCCTGAGAAGGGATGCCGGGCGGCTTCACGACCGCGATCATATGGTTATCCTCGTAAAGAACCTTTATGGATGGCAAAGGCGCTTTAGAAGCGGCCATTACTTCGACTCCCAACGGCCTAGTATACCGCATGGAAGATTCAGTCCGGATGCTGTAATCGGCAAGCCGATTTCGCCGCAGTTGATGTCCCCGCCGTATTTGCCCTTCATCGTCATATGGAGCAGATTGTGCAGCACAGATGGCGAAAGACCTGTCGTGTAAGAGTTGATTAGCATGAACAGAGGGTTGTCCGACAAAATCGACGTACAGAACTCAACGAACGGGTAGAGATTCTCTTCTAGCTTCCACGTCTCGCCGTTAGGACCGCGGCCGTAAGAAGGAGGGTCCATAATAATAGCGTCATACTGGCGCCCGCGGCGCTGCTCGCGCTGCACGAATTTGAAGACATCATCCGTAATGTAACGAATCGGAGCACTTTCAAGGCCGGACAATTGGGCATTTTCCTTGGCCCATTGAACCATCCCTTTCGAAGCGTCAACGTGAACAACTTCAGCGCCTGCTGCAGCAGCGGCTACTGTGGCTCCGCCTGAATATGCGAACAAATTAAGGACGCGTATCGGACGTCCTGCGTTTTTAATTTTGTCCATCATCCAGCTCCAGTTGACGGCTTGCTCCGGGAACAAACCGGTGTGCTTGAAGCTGGTCGGTTTAATGTGGAATTTCAGATCGCCGTAAGCGATCGTCCAGCGTTCCGGCAGGCTTGGCTTCATCTGCCATTGGCCGCCGCCGGAGGAGCTGCGGTGATAGTGGCCCTCCGCTTGCTTCCACAATCCGCTTTCATTGCTGATCGGCCAAATAATTTGCGGGTCCGGTCTGCGCAAAATATGGGAGCCCCAGCGCTCCAGCTTGTCTCCCGCCCCTGTATCGATCAGCTCATAATCATTCCATTTATCTGCAACGTACATGGATATAGCAATCCTTCCTAAATGCAATTTTTGTATTATAATGAAGTCATCAGATAATTATAGCGAAGGTGGAAGGATGAATCAATTGAAAGCAAGCATTTATTAGAAAAATATATAACCTTTTTTGAAGAAAAATAACACGCATGGATCGGATAAAGGAAGGTTGAGTTGCTGGAGGAAAATTAATCTGATACGATTTGTATCTTGAAGGTGAGGTTGCCGAACGAGGAAAGCCCAGGAAGCCGCGTCGGCTGGCGACAACGGCTATTCGGCCTCGCGGATGACATCCATCATTTTATCGATCGACTGCTTGCGTTTCGTATGGTCCATGTTGTTCAGCAGCCGAATGATTTCAATCGTATCCGCCGGAGCGTCATGGTGCTGGTTCTCGCGGGAATCGCCATGTATAATATAGTCTGTCGTCACATGGAAAAAGCCGGCGAGCTTTATCAACGTATCGTATACGGGCTGCCGATTGTTGATCTCATAATGACTGTAGGCGGAACGGGTAATACCGATAATGCGGGCAACGGCTTCTTGAGACAAGCAATTGCGAATGCGAAGCTCCCTTAAGCGATCTCCCATCGTCGTCATTTTCCCATAGCTCCTTACGTTTATAAATACACCTACTATTAGTAATTTATGATACGAATTGTATCGTTGTCAAGCTTATTCTAAAATTATGACTATGAAATGAGGTTTTTTTAATGGTAATGAAATTTGAATGTGAATGCGGCAATCGTACGGGATTGTTCGCGACGGGAGATCAGGATGAGAGCGGAAGAGAATATTTGGAGCTGGAGGATGATGACAGTATGACGTATATCATTGGAGAAAACAGCATTCTGTTCAAATGCAAGTTTTGCGGCTATACGTACCGGCTGGACAAGCTGGAATAGATAGGGGGAGCAAAAGAGGCTTGAGCCGGATCTTCATTGATCCGAGCTCAAGCCTCTTTCGTTTATTTGCTCACTGCAGCAGATTGGCTGTTGTTCTTGCTTTTCCGGCTCATGATATGCTGGATGAAGTAGACGATTAGGAACAGCACCATCACGCAAGCGGCGTACCGGTACATAATCGAATAGCTGGATGCCGAAGCAATAATGCCAAGCAGCATGGAACCGGCGGCAACGCCAAAGTCGGTTGAGTTGTAATAAAGGCTGTTAGCTGTACTGTGGCGCTCTGGAGAAGCTTCGCGAAGCATCCAGGCTTGTGTAGTCGGCTGGATGGCGCCAAAGCCAAGTCCGTAGAGCAGGGCGGCAACAATAACTAGCAGCATGGAGTCGGCATAGGAAAGAATGATCAAGCTGGCGATAATAATAAAAGCGCCAGGGATCAGCACGAGAGCTGGGCCTCTGCGATCAAATATACGGCCCGAAATCGGGCGGATAATGAGCACGGTACAGGCGATGAACAGAAAGAATAAGCCAATGCCGTCTAAATGCTTTTCCTGGCCGAACAGCGCCAAGAAGCCAAGCAGGCCGCCGTAGGAAACGGACATAAGCATATTGAGTAAAGCAGGAACAAGCATATTGCCTTTCTTTGCTTTGCCGGTGCTGCTTATTGCAGCTGTGGCTGTGCGCTGGGCTGGCTTTTCCGATTGTGCCGGAATGCTTCGTGTCAAGAGCAGCAAAGGAATGATTGCAAAGGCTGCGATAGTGCCCATCGCCGAAAGGGTCTGAAACCCGTAGTCTTTAATGACCGATAAGCCAATCATTGGACCGATGGACATGGCAATGCTGGTTGATAGGCCGAAATAGCCGACACCTTCGCCAAGCCGTTTAAGAGGAATAATTTGCGAGACGAGCGTCGGAAGCACTGTACTCGTCATCCCGAAGCCGATGCCGAAAAATACGCGCAGCACAAGAAGCTGTGTCATCGTAGCCGCATGGGGATACAGGAATGTAGTCGCTGCCGCCAGAACGATCCCGGTGAGCAAAATCGTATTGCGGTGTACGAAACGAAGCAGGCTGGCCGTCGCAAAACGGGTCGCAATAGCGGATAAGGCGAATAAACTTGTCACCAGGCTAAGCGTGAAATTTCCGGGATGAAACTGCTCCTTGGCATAAGCGGGAAAAGGAGACAGTAGCATTTGCAAGCTCAAAAACAACAATAAGTAGCTGACTGTCAGCATAATGAAGCTTTTCGTCCATAGTTTTTCTTGGTTTGTGTTCATGATGTCATTCATTTCTTTACTCCTTTTCCTGTTCAAGCAAGCTTGCTGCCTGACTGCTTAGCTTGTTCAACATGTTGATCATGAGCGCGTACTCCTCATCCGTTAACACATCGGACACGTCACGCAGTACTTGATACTCGATTGGCGCAATCTCATCAGCAGCTTTTATACCGGCCTCGGTAATATGAACATGATAGGATCGCCGGTCGTTTTTGCCGATTTTTTTTGTCACATAACCTTTCGCTTCGAGCGAATCCAAAATCCGGGTCGTCGTGGGTTTGTCTTTGCCCGATTTCTCAGCGATATCCTTCTGGATCATGCCGTCCTGCTCTCTTATCCGGTAAAGTACCGACCACTGCTCCGGCGTGAGATCAAAGGATTTAATGCGCGTCATGAATAATTGGTTCATTCTACGGTACGCGATACCCATTACAAATCCCAAGGAATGATCTAGCCCTTTTTGCCGCATCATTTATTGCCTCCATCTATAAATTAGTTGTTTAAACAACTATAAGTTAGGCAACTTTATTTGTCAATGACATCCGTCATTTATACAAAAAGCCGGCATGGGGAAAAGTAAAGGAAACACTTCATGGCAAAGGGGAAGATAAAGATGTCAAAGACAATGCTCCGTTCCTTCTGGATTGCGGCGTTTGTATTTTTATTAACAGTAGGAACAGCATTTGGCGCTTCGGGAGCCTTTCATTTTGGCTTCAAAAAAAGTGTAGGCGGGCAATTACCTTCAATTAATGAAGAGGGCTTCAAGGACATCGTGATGAAGCACGGCGCTATTTTTCTCGGCAATACGGAGCAAAAAGAGCTGTATTTGACCTTCGACAACGGTTATGAGAACGGATTTACGTCTAAGGTGCTTGATGTGCTGAAAGAAAAGCAGGTGCCTGCCGTATTTTTCGTAACAGGTCATTATGTGAAGGATCAGCCGGATTTGGTGAAGCGGATGGCGGCAGAAGGCCATTTGGTCGGCAATCATTCCTGGAGCCATCCGGATATGACGCAATTGTCGGCGGAGCAGATTCGAAGCGAACTGGAGAAGGTGAAGGAGGGTGTGACCGCATTGACCGGTCAGCCTACGATGTCGTATTTAAGACCGCCAAGAGGCATTTTTAACGACAACGTGCTTGCCGTAAGCAAGGATTCGGGGTATACGAATGTATTCTGGTCTGTCGCTTACAAGGATTGGGATGTGAACAGCCAAAAAGGCCCCTCCTACGCTTACGAGCAAGTCATGAAGCAGCTTCATCCTGGAGCAGTCATATTACTGCACACGGTATCCAAGGATAATGCCGGAGCGCTCGGGGCGATTATAGAAGAGGCCAAAAGGCAAGGCTATGTGTTCAAAAGCTTAGATCAGATGGAGACTAAGACTTATGGGACTGAGCGTTAGCGGATACGCCGGTTGCTTCCCGGTCATCAAGGACAGTAATCCAGCCGAATGGATCCTCTACCGTCCCTTTTTGAATGCCCGTTAAATTGTTATACAGCTTGGCAGAAAGCTCACCGGTCTCGCCATTGTTGATCGACAGCTTATGGCCGAGCCAGAGCAATTCGCCGATTGGTGAAATAACGGCGGCGGTTCCTGTACCGAATGCTTCAATCAGGGAGCCGTTGCCATGTGCTTCAACGATCTCATCGATGGAAACCGTACGTTCCTCAACCGTAATGTTCCAGTGCCTCAGCAGCTGGATGATGGAGTCACGGGTGATTCCGTCCAAAATGCTGCCGTTCAGCGCCGGTGTTACAATTGTGCCGTTGATGTTGAAGAAAACGTTCATGCTGCCGACTTCTTCGATATATTTCCGGTGAACGCCGTCCAGCCAAAGGACTTGTGAGCTGCCTTGCTTCGTGGCGTTCTCTTGCGCTTTCAATCCCGCCGCATAATTGCCGGCGGTTTTTGCGTTGCCTACGCCGCCTTTAACAGCTCGTACATATTCGGATTCAACGAAAATTTTAACCGGGTGGATGCCCTCAGCATAATACGAGCCGACAGGCGACATGATGATCATAAATTTATATTGTGTAGACGGATTAACGCCAAGCGCTGCTTCCGTAGCAATAATGAACGGACGAATGTAAAGCGAAGTGCCTTCTGCAGAAGGAATCCAATCCCGATCGGTCAAGATCAGCTGCTTAAGCGCTTCCAGCGCAAGCTCTTCATCGAGATGCGGAATGCTGAGACGCTCGTTGGAGCGATTCAGTCGCTCGAAGTTTTTACGCGGACGGAACAGCCGGATAGCGCCGTCTTCCGTTAAATAAGCTTTAAGTCCTTCAAATACAGTCTGGCCGTAATGGAACACTTTTGCGGCAGGGTCTAACGTGATCGGCTGGTACGGAACGACGCGAGCATCATGCCACCCGATGGATGCGTCATAATCCAAAATCACCATATGATCGGTATAGTATTTGCCGAAGCCTAGCTCGGACACTTCAGGCTTTTGTTTTTTATTCGTGGACAGTTCAATACGGATGTTCATCCCAACACATCTCCTCTGCGGATACTTAGTTGAATCGTAACATTACATTAGATATATTAAAAATATCAGTTTTATCGGAGAGCCATACCTTATAGGTATGGAGTGGAGGTAGAGATGGATATTCGGCAGCTGCGTTACTTTTTGGCAATTGCAAATGAAGGACAAATTACGAGAGCGGCCAAAGCGCTGAACATGGAGCAGCCTCCGCTTAGCAGGCAATTGAAGCTGATGGAGGAAGAGCTTGGCGTTACGCTGTTCGACCGGAGCGGGAAAGGCCTGCTGCTGACGCACGCTGGCGAACTGTTAAGAGACAAGGCCGAGCAGCTGCTTCACCAGTTCGGCGAGACGCTTAAAGAAGTGAAGGAGCTGGACGAAGGCGTGCAAGGCGTACTCGCTATTGGCTCCGTCGTCTCCTGCATCTCTTTGCTGCCTCCAACCATTGAGCGTTTCCGCAAGCTTTACCCCCAAGTTACGTTCAAAATTGCAGAAGGTGATCATTATTTGCTTGGCTCCCAGCTGGAGCGCCGCAGTATCGAGCTGATCGTGGCACGGCTGCCTCTGGAGTCATCACCGGAGATGAAACCGTTATCCGTCCTGAAGCTGCCGTCCGACCCGTACGTAGCCGTCATGCCGGCGTCGTGGGTGGATGATCCTGCAAAGCAGACCATGAATATGAGAGAGCTGGACGGACTGCCGTTCCTTACACTGAAGACAGACCGGACAACCGGTATGCATCACCAGGTTATGATAGAAGCCAGATCGCATGGCTTCGAGCCAAAGGTCATTTGCGAATGCTCCAGTGTGGCCGTTATTATGGCACTTGTAGCGGCTGGTATAGGCGCGACTGTCTTTCCGAAGTCGGTAATGGCTTCATTCCCGCTGCCGACGATTAAGATGCTGACGATCGCCGACGCTGACTTTGAGTCAGATGTCGGTATATTGTGGCTCAAGGACCGGTATTTATCCAAAAGCGCGCGGCATTTTATCGAGCTGTTTATGGATTGACCCAAGGATGAAGAGAAGGAAGGTCCCGGAAGCGCCAAAGATGAAAATACGAAAAAGCGAAGCCAGGTTCAGGAAAATGACCGGCTTCGCTTTTTTCAATGTGCTGCTGCAGGAAAAATTAAGCTTTAATTTCGAGTAGTTCGTATTTAATCGTGCCAACCGGAGCTGCGACATTAATTTCGTCGCCGACCGATTTGCCGATCAAAGCGACTCCAAGCGGGCTTTCATACGAAATTTTATTGTTCAATACATCAGCTTCAGCAGGGCCGACGAGTCGATATTCAATTTTTTCCGCCATCTCAATGTCATTCAACACGACAATCGAGCCAATCTGTACTTTGGAGGTACCCGCGTTTTCGACAAGACGGACGTTCTTCAGCATTCGCTCAATCGTCTGGATTCTCGTTTCCATAAACGCCTGATCGTCCTTGGCCGAGTGATATTCACTGTTTTCCTTCAGATCGCCATAGCTGATTGCTACTTTAAGACGCTGCGCGAGCTCCGCCCGCTTGACTGTTTTGAGTTCCTCAAGTTCTTGCTCCAGCTTGTTCAAGCCTTCCGCGGTCAATAAAACTTCATTAGACATATGTTTCATACAGCCCCTAACGTTTTAATAGATCAATTCTACACTAAAAAGTCCAGGGATGCGAAAAAGATTGAAAAAAGTTATTTTTCAAGGATTGAAGGCAGGAATCAATATAAAAAAGCGATTGACCGGGAGGTTCCGATCAACCGCTTGGGTTGTTGTTTAGCCGTTTTGATTGTCTTCATGGTTGATTTGCCATTGAATGCCGAACTTGTCCGTCAAGTTGCCATACAATTTAGACCAGAACGTCTCCTGGAGCTCCATCCCGATTGTTCCGCCTTCTTTCAGCTTATGGAACACAGACTTCAGCAGCTCGATATCTTTGTCGACGATAGACAAGCTGATGTTGGTGCCAGCCGTATAGGGCATACCCGGGAATACATCAGAGAACATGACATTGCTGCCTAGAATGTTCAACCGTGTGTGCATCACCAGGTTTTTTGCTTCTTCTGGAAGCGGATAATTCGGATCTGGAGGCGTTTCTCCGAAAGTCATGATCGAAGGGGGTTCCGTCCCGAACACCTCTGCATAAAACTCGACCGCTTCACGGGTATTACCGTTGAAATTCAGATAAACGTCAACTGACATTCCATTCACTCCCTGTGGTTAATTGGACTGGCACGCCTATTGTAGCATGTTCGACAGCACATATCGAGTGTCCGATTAACAAATCCAAACCAGACTGTAGAATCTGAATAAACTTTCATGAAAAGCCGATGATTAAGCAGGCTTATTCGCCTTTTTCTTCATACCGCTGCTGCTGTCTTGAGCATTAAGCGCGCTGATCAGCTTGTCGCCCTCAACATCCAGATTCGGGAGCAAACGGTCGAGCCATTTTGGCAGCCACCACGCTTTATCTCCGAAGACCGCCATGACAGCTGGAACCAATGTCATACGAACGATGAAGGCATCGATAAGAATACCAGCGGCGAGCGCGAAGCCGATTTGCTTGATCATCGCATCCGGTGCGAAGATGAAGCCGGCAAAGACGGATACCATGATGACAGCGGCAGCTAGAACGATGCGGCTTGCCAAGTCATAGCCGTGAACGACGCTTTCTGTTCCTCGATGGCCATGCACATAAGACTCGCGCATCGAGCTGACAAGGAATACCTGATAATCCATCGCCAGGCCATAAAGAATACCCGTAACAAGGATAGGCATAAAGCTGAGCAGCGGGCCGCCGGTGTCAAAGCCGAACAGGGAATGCATCCATCCCCACTGGTAGACAGCCGTAGTCAGGCCAAACGTTGCCAGTATGCTGAGAATGAATCCAACCGTCGCTTTAATAGGGACGATGATCGACCGGAAGACGAGCAGCAGAATAATAACGGATAGAATAACGATGATGCCGACATACAGAGGGAAAGCCTCTGCCAGCTTAGACGACATATCAATGTTAATCGCGGTGAAACCGGTCACGCCAAGCTTCATATCCAAATTTTGTGCAATGCTTGAATCGGAAGCACGAAGATCGTTAACGAGATCCTTCGTTGCAAGGTCAGTTGGTCCTGTTTTTGGGATCAGGCTAATAATGGCCATATCACCGGTTTTATTTACGCCTATCAAGGAAACGAGCGAGACATTCTCATGCTTTTGCAGCTCTTGAACGAGGCTGCCGAGTTTCTCAGGCGTGAACTTGTCGGAACCGTTTTTCGGTTCGCCCACTAGAAGCAGAGGGCCGTTAAAGCCTTCGCCGAAGCCTTTGGAGATCGCGTCATAGCTTTGTCTAGCCGTCGTATCCAAGTTAGCTGAAGCGCCGGAAGGAATGCCGAGCTCCATTTTCGCCACTGGAATGGCTGCCGTGCCGAGAACGGCAATCACTCCGATAATGATGAACCAGCGGAATTTCACAGTGCCTTTAGCCCAGCGAATTGAAAAGCCTTGCTTTGTTTTGCGGTCAGAGCTGTTTGCTTTCGTTCGGGCTTTAGGAGAGCAGATGCGTTCGCCAACGAAGCCGAGCAGGGCGGGCAGAAGAGTCAGCGCCAGCAATACAGTGACGAACACCGTCACACCTGCGACTATTGCCATCGTAGACAAGAACTCAATACCAATGACAAGCATGCCGAACAACGCAATAATAACCGTTAATCCGGCGAAAAATACCGCGCTGCCAGCTGTGCCTACAGCTCGGCCGGCTGCTTCGCGCGCGCTTAATCCCTGATCCAAAATCATGCGGCGCTGACGATTGACGATAAAGAGCGAATAGTCGATGCCGACAGCTAGTCCAATCATGACAGCCAAGATCGGCGTAATGTCATTGATCGCAATGAATTTCGAGAAAGCAAACGCGCCTCCGATGCTGATCGCCACGCCAAAAATAGCGGTAAGCAGCGGCAGGCCTGCTGCAACGACAGAGCCAAGTGTAATAATGAGTACAACGGCTGCGACGAGAAGCCCGATTACTTCTGTGGAGCCGATGGCAGGTGTGCTTTTCAGCGAATCACTAGGTATTGCAGTAATGCCCGAATTGTTCTGTTCGGCTGCCATCGCAGCGTCGATTACGGCGTCCGGAACGGATTTGGGCAGCGATGCCTGTTGAACGGTAAATTGGAACTGGAACAGGGCGAGACTGCCGTCCGATGAGAGCAAGACGCCTGGTACAGGCATGCCATTTACCATCAATGGGCCATAAGGAGGCATCTCAGCCGGGGTTGCCTGATTCGTGTCTGCACCTTGAGCCGTTTGCGGGGCCGAGGCGCCCATCTGGCTAGGATCAGAACCTGCTGCAAGACCAGCTTCCGCTGCTAATTTGGCAGGATTAATGACATATTCTACATTATAAACGTCTTCAATTGCTTTTTGGATTAATGCTAATCGTTCCGGTGTATCCAGACGTTCTCCTTTAGGAACAGTAAATGCAATACTGGCTTGTCCGCCCGAAGCCTCTGGAAGCTCTTTCGTTAGCTGATCTAGCACCTTTTGCGATTCTGTGCCGGCAATTTTCATTTCAGAGCTGGAATGTATGCCGTTGACTCCAATCAGGGTACCTACAATTCCTAGAATGACGACCCATGCGATAAGAAATTGCCATGGCTTGGCGTATGCGGATTTTCCCAACTTGTACAAAAATGTTGACATGTAATGTGTTCTCTCCTTTGTATCATGCTGACTGGCAGGGCATATGAATGATGTTAAAACCCGTTGCGTAAATATTCGAACATCGCGTTCAAGTATTGCTCGAATGGAATCGCATCGGTTGGTTCAGCTTCGTTCTCTCCGGGGAGCAGCACATTCAGACTGCCATCGAGGATGGGCACAAACGCGCCGTAAACCGCTCCAGCTAGCAGATGAGTATATCCGGCCTTATAGCGTCCTCGAGTGAAAGGCTCAAGTGCTTCTTGCGCGGATATTTGCAAGCGTCGGAATACTCCCAGAATGTAAGGTTCAAGCGTCGGATGCTGCTTCGACAGTGAGACGAACTGACGCAATTTAAGCAGAAACTCCGCGGTGAACTGCATCTTCATTAAGCTGTACAGCAGATCAAGCGGTGTTGCATCTTGCGGCATGCTTTTAATTAATTTGTCATATTCGTCTACACTCGTATAAGGGACTGCAACGGCAGCAACCGCTTCTTCTTTACAGGAAAAGTAGTTGGCGAACGTCCGTCGAGAATAACCGGCCTGCTGCACGACATCGTCGACAACGAAGCCATCCAAACCTTTTTCAAGCGCGAGCTCGAAGGCAGCTTCGGCTAAGGCAGAGGCCGTGGCTTCTTTTTTCTTGTCACGCAAGGTTTGTTTAGCAATCAAATGACTATACCTCCTTATTGAATTCGTATATTATTATGATTGCCCAAAATGCAAACATGCACAATGGGCAAGTTTTTCGAAATTGTGAACTTTGGGATGAAACAACATCCGTAGACTGGTGTCTAGATAGCCGAGGATGAATGGTTTGCGAAAGCAAATGATAGCGTGTTAGCGAACCAGCTTCGCTATTTAATGCCGGAAATTTCCTTCATACATACAAATCAAGCGTAAAATGCCGTTATTTTGATGGATAAGGGTAAAAGTTTCTCTATTGAGAAAATGATATCCGCTATAGCGAAACTGAGTGCGTAATTGTCTTTCTCAAAAAAGAACAGCTAAATCTGATTCAGATTCAGCTGTTCTTTATGCGTTTTTGGTCTTTGAAGGTGGGGGGCGAGCGGAGCGGTTCGAGTTCATGCTGACTTTTTGAAGATTCTATCCATCATTGGAGTCGCGGAGCGACAAAAAGGCTGGAATCAAGAACGGCAGCATGAACCGAAACGCGCAGCGAGCCCTTGCCTTGCTTTGCCTTGCCGAGCCGAAGTCTTAAATCGAATTATAATTGTACTCCATAAGCGTTGCCGTTAACTGCGCTCTGTCCGCTCCCAATAATCGCCCTACAACGTACAACGACATATCGATTCCTGCGGACACTCCCGCTGATAGAATGATTTTGCCGTTATCGACGTAACGCTTATCCGCTATAATAACTGCCGATGCCGGAGCTGCAGCTTTCAATTCTTCGAGAGCCCGATGATGTGTTGTGATGTTCAGGTCTTCGAGCAGGCCTGTTTTTGCAAGAATAAGTGCACCCGTACATACAGATAGGACAAGCTCCGCGGTCGCTGCAGTTTGGGCGATCCAATCAGTCAGCGCTGAATTGTTCATTTCCGTTCTAGCGCCCGGACCGCCAGGGACGATAATCAGATCGGGAGGCGGACAATTGTGAATGGTGTAAGCAGGGTTTATGCTTAACCCGCCTAATACAGTTACGGGGCCTTCATCCGGTGCGACCGTATAGATTTGAAAGTCTTTTCCGCCGCCGCTGCTTGTCAGAAACACTTCAAAGGGGCCTGTAAAATCAAGCGCTTCAATCTGGTTGAATACGACAATCGCTACTTTTCTTGCGAGGCATACCTGATCCATTCAACATCTCTCCTTTGGAATGAAAAAAAAGCATTTGGCCGCAATCGACCAAATACCTTTTGCCCAGGCGTACGGCTGTATGGCCTGTGTGCTTCCCCGTGGTTATCCACGTTTACGCCAGTCACACCCAGGTGTTGCTTAATCATTTTATATCAAAAGTTACATAAAAAGGCAACGGGTAATGGCAGATAGAGAATATGGCTTGCTCCTGTTAAAATAGATACAGCTCAAGATGATTACGATTAGAATGGGGAAGCAGCAATGGCCGAGACGAAAACAAATGCGATGCGGATGCTCGACAAGTCCAAAGTGCCGTACAGCATCATGACCTATGACAATGAAGATGGACAAATACATGGCGCAGCTGTCGCCGAAAAAATCGGAAAACCGCCGGAGATTGTATTTAAAACGTTAGTTGCCCATCAAGGGCCGAGCCTCTTCGTGTTTGTCATTCCTGTCGCAGAGGAGCTGGATCTGAAGCTGGCGGCTAAAGCGGCTGGGGTGAAAAAAATTGAGATGCTTCCGGTAAAGGATCTGCTAAAGTGGACCGGTTATGTACGCGGGGGATGCTCGCCAATCGGAATGAAAAAGCTTTATCCTACCTTTATTGATAGTGGAGCAGAATCATTAGCCCATATGTTAGTGAGCGCCGGAAAGATCGGCTTCCAGATGGAGCTCGCGCCGAAACAGCTTGCCGAGCAAGTATCGGCTGTATTCGTTCCGCTCATTAAGGCGGGTACTGCATGAACGCAAAGCGCAACGTAACGATTGGATTGCTGGCACATGTCGATGCGGGGAAAACAACTTTTGCAGAGCAGCTGCTCTATCATACAAACAGTATTCGAAGCCGAGGGCGTGTCGATCACCAGGACGCCTTTCTCGATAGCCACGAGTTGGAGAAAGCCCGCGGCATTACGATATTTGCCGACCAGGCGGTGATGAGCCGCGGCAATACGGATTATTATTTAATTGATACCCCTGGCCATGCCGATTTTTCTGCCGAGATGGAGCGGGCGCTTCAAGTAATGGATTATGCAGTCATTATTGTCAGTGCAGCCGAAGGGATCGAGGGACATACCGAGACGGTGTGGCAGCTGCTGCAAAGCCATCGCATTCCGGTATTTTTCTTCATTAACAAAATCGATCGAAGCGGAGCTGACGGGGATGCCGTTCTGGAACAAATTCGAGAACAACTGACGAAGGATGCCGTGGAGATGAGCGGCAGCTTGTCGGAAAACGTTCAGGATTCGCTTATTTCATTTGCGGCAGAGCGGGATGATGAGCTGCTCGAGGCTTATCTGGAAGGAAACGTGGAGCCAGCTAAAGTGATGGCCTCGCTTCGTCAATTGATGAAGCAAAGACTCCTTTTCCCCGTGATGCGGGGATCGGCGTTAATGGATATCGGCATTGCCGATTTTCTGAGCAATTTGGAGCTGCTGGCTGAAACGGATTATGACGATTCGGCTCCACTCGCCGCCAGAGTATATAAGATTGGACATGATCAGCAGGGTACGCGTTTAACCTATATGAAGGCGCTCCATGGCAAGGTGTCGGTACGGGAGGATATTCGTTACATCGATCGAAATGGAGAGGTCAGACAGGAGAAAATAACAGCGATCCGGACTTTTAACGGCAGCAAGTCTGCACTTGTTAATGAGGCAGCTGCCGGGCAATTATTTGCCGTGACGGGGATAACTTCACTAGCTGCTGGAGACGTTGTGGGGGAGGGGATGGAACGGTCCCATTACGAGCTTGTACCCGCGCTTCAGTCCAAGGTGCTTTTCGCTGCTTCGATTCCGCTCAAGGAAGTGCTGCGATGCTTTAAGCTGCTGGACGAGGAGGATCCTTCGCTTGGCGTCAGATGGGACGAGCCGCTTCAGGAGCTTCATGTTCATGTGATGGGTGTTATTCAGCTGGAGGTGCTGGAGCATGTTGTGAAGGAGCGGTTCCAGCTTGCCGTAGCCTTCGGCGAACCTGAAATTTTGTATAAGGAAACCGTTGGCGGAACGACGATAGGCGCCGGCCACTTCGAGCCGCTTGGGCATTATGCGGAGGTTCATTTGCGGATAGAGGCGGGGGAGCGGGATAGCGGAGTAGAATTCAGGAATGAATGCCATGTCGAAGATCTGAGCATCGGTTATCAGAACCTGATCGGCCAGCATGTAACGGAAAAGGAGCATCGCGGGCTGCTGACAGGATCGCCGCTTACCGATGTTGTCGTTACTTTGCTCTCCGGCCGTGCGCATAACAAGCATACTTCAGGGGGCGATTTCCGCGAGGCAACGCTAAGAGCGCTTAGACAAGGGCTGGAGAAGGGGGATAATATTTTGCTCGAGCCCTACTATGCCTATCGTATAAAAGTCGATATTGAGCATGTCGGCAGAGTCATGTCCGATATTCAAACCGCCCACGGCAGCATTGAGCCGCCGGAAATTTTAGCTGACACTGCGATTTTCACGGGTTCGGTCCCGATTGCTTCCTTTATGAACTATGGCGCAGAGCTGGCCTCCTATACGAAAGGTAGAGGCGTTTTGACGCTAAAGCCTGACGGCTATAAGCCATGCTTCCAGACTGAGAAAATAATTGCAGAGCGGAATTATGATAAAAACGCCGACCCTGCCTATACGTCAATGTCGATTTTTTGCGCGAAAGGGAAAGGCTTCAGTGTCGCTTGGGAAGACGCGGATTCTTATATGCATATTGAATTGAACAAGTAGATGGCTAGAGCTAATATTGATGATATCTATTATAATGATAGAAACGATCATATAGACCTATGATGAGTTGCTGATTACAATGGAATGAACATTTAGAGGCGACAAAGGGGGGATGGGCTCATGGAGTTTAGGCAGCTCGAATATTTTAAATTGCTGTGCGAGGAATTGCATTTTACGAGAACGGCGGAGAAGCTGGGCATTACACAGCCGACATTAAGTCATCAGATTAAAGCGCTGGAGGATGATATCGGCGTTCCGCTTTTTGACCGGATCGGCAAAAGGATTGCCGTCACCGAAGCGGGCAGCATTCTCTATAAACAATGCAGCAATGTTTTTGGGCTGCTCCAAGGCGCGCGGGAAGAAATATCAGAGCTGCAGCGGATGGAGCGGGGCTCGCTGTCGATCGGCGCGCTTCCGGGCGAGCTTAACCATCTGGCCTCTTCGCTGCTCGTCCAGTTTCACCGCAGCTATCCCGGTATTCGCATCAAGCTGCATAGTATCGAAGACAGCGTAGAGCGAATTCTTGCCAATGAGCTGGATTTGGCTATTACGATTTTGCCGCAAGAGGACGATAGATTGAGGAAACAGACACTTTACCACGAAAACTTTTACTTTGTATGCAGGTCCGATCATCCGCTTGCTTCACAGGAGTCGTTGAACCTCACGGACATTCAGAAGCAGCCAATCGTTATGTTTCCAGAGACGCATCATTGCCGCCAACTGATTGACGGCGTGAGCGTATCCGCCGGTCTTCTGATGGAGCCCTTAATTGAAACGGCCTCTATCGAGTCATTATTTAACTTGATTCGTTCGGGGACAGGCTCCTCCATCTTGTCCAAGACGTTAATCGAAATGCAAAACGATCCCGAGCTGAAGGCGATTCCGATCGATCACCCAAGCCTGCGCCGGGAAGTCGGCATTATTACTCATAAAGACAAGTACATTGGTAAGGCTGCAAAAGGGTTCATCGAGCTGCTGACGGACTACGTGTGCGGGCTGAAGTCTGCTTCCCCGGTCTGATTCTGGTGGGACTGCAGATTTTGGTTAGATTTAGCTTAAGCCTAAGTTTAAGTCCCCCAGAGGGACTTACTCCATGTATAGTGGAGTATTCGGCGTGAGTTAAGACCCTGGTAGGGTCTTACACTGAACGAAACTGGCGAAAGCGCGGTAGAATACTAGCTGGTTAAAGAGGTTAAGACCCTAGCAGGGTCTTATACCGTGGAAAATGGGTCTCTGAAAGCGAGTTAAGACCCTGGTAGGGTCTTACACTGGACGAAAATGACGAAAGCGCGGTAGAATACTAGCTGGTTAGTAAGGTTAAGACCCTGAAAGGGTCTTATTCCATGTAAAATGGAGTATTGGGCGTGCGTTAAGACCCTGGTAGGGTCTTACACTAGACGAAATTAGCGAAAGCGCGGTAGAATACTAGCTGGTTAAAGAGGTTAAGACCCTAGCAGGGTCTTATACCGTGGAAATTGGGTCTCTGAAAGCGAGTTAAGACCCTGAAAGGGTCTTACACTAGATGAAATTAGCGAAAGCGCGGTAGAATACAGGCTGATTAAA
Organism: Paenibacillus sp. NPDC058174; assembly: GCF_042883865.1. NCBI lineage: Bacteria > Bacillati > Bacillota > Bacilli > Caryophanales > Paenibacillaceae > Paenibacillus > Paenibacillus sp. NPDC058174. The sequence continues at coordinate 1,193,428 of NZ_JBHVUY010000001.1, read as the reverse complement.
GAGGTTAAGACCCTAGCAGGGTCTTATTCCAAGTAAAATGGCTCGTCGAAAGCGCGTTAAGACCCTGAAAGGGTCTTATGAGCTTGATCATAAGTGTTCAGCAGGCTGCAGCGAAGAATCATAATGCAAATCTGCATGTTGATATCCATTTTTTGAGCGATTTATCGCATCAAAATGCAAATCTGCAGTTTGATACGCCCAAAAAGCCTCCATCACGTGAATGGAGCGATTTCAAATGTACTTTTGCATTTTGATGGCCATTTTGGAGCATTTCGGGGAAATCAGCATGTACTTTTACATTTTGTTGCTCTTTTTAGCATGAGCAGCACTCTAGCAAACTTCAACGAAGGAGTTATCATCATGAGCAGTCAGAATTATTGGGGAAAGATGAAGGGGGCAGGCAGAAGTCCGCTGAAGGCAGCGCCCAAAACGGCGTTAATTAGCGCGGCGGGAGGTTTTGCAGCCATTGCGATACTGGCCTGGCTTACCGGACTGACCGGCCAGCCTTGGATTATGGCGCCGTTTGGCGCAAGCTGTGTGTTGGCGTTCGGCGTATGGGAATCGCCGTTGTCCCAGCCACGGAACATTATTGGCGGACATTTCATATCGACGATGACCGGACTTATTTTATTTCATCTATTCGGACAGGGAATAATTGTTCTTGCAGCCGGTGTCGGGCTTGCCATATTGTTCATGATGCTGACCAAAACAACGCATCCGCCAGCTGGAGCTGACCCGATTGTCGTAATACTGGCGGGGAGCAGCTGGTCATTTCTCTTCACCCCTGTGCTTGCGGGATCGGCGGTCATTGTGGTTATAGCTTTGCTTGTAAACAATGCCATCCGTCAGCGAAGCTATCCGACCTTCTGGCTCTAGCATCCGTATTGGCCATACCACACACGTTGGGAGTACATGCGGCAAAAAAATTCAGTATCGCAAGCACAGCAAGACGGCTTTGCCACACTCGGCGAAGCCGTCTTGCTGTGTATATAGCGGGAATATGATCGTTGCACTCGAATTTTTTTTCAAAAGAGACAATTCCCACATATTGAAAAATGCGGAGTATCCGCTCCTTGACTTGCTCCTATTTCCGCTTGATAATAAGCGATATGTTTACACTACTTCCTTGAGGATGAATTCCTATGGCGTTTCTTAGAAAATTGTCCATTCGATCGCAGCTGCTGATTTTAGCTATTTCGACCGTACTGGTTATCTTGGTTATCGTGTATCATACCTACTCGACGATGTCGGCTATGGTCACCCGCAATCATGAGGAATACGTGCAGCAGACCGTAACGGAGATCAAGAAGAACGTAACGTCGAACAAAGACGTGCTGTTCCGGCTTATGCAAACGATTTCTTATAATGCGGACGTGCAGAGCTATCTGGTGGAGCAGAACGCGATTACCCGGTTTGAAATGTTCAAAAAGCTGAACGTACTCATTTCGAACCAGCGGGAGCTGAAGGACGGCATTCTCGATATTATCATTTCCGGCGATAACGGCTTCTCGGTCGATATTAACGGGGGAAGTCCCTATGGCGAGGATCTCAAAAAATTGCTGCCTGGAAAGGTAAACGCTTACTACGCCGGCATGCAGCAGTTCGGAACGCTGTATGGCTCCGCGACGGGTCTGGTGTTCGCAACGACGATATCCTATGTGCAGCAAGGCGAATCCTTTAATCAGAAGCTGGGCACGCTGTTTTTCATCGTCGATCCCAAGGCGCTGGTGGGGGAGAAGGAGTACAACTCCAAGCAGACGAATACGCAAATTTATTTGCTGGACCGCTCCAATAAGATCATTACGAGCAATACATCGTCCATTACAGGCAATCAGGGACCGGAGCTGGAGAAGCAAAGCGCCGAGGGTGCTGACCAGAACGTGCTATGGCAGGGGAAAAAATATGTCTCGCAAACGATTGCCATCCCCGACATGGATGCGAGAATTGTCAGCGTTGCCCCTAAGGACGAGCTGCTTCGGGACGTACTCGTTCTACGCAGGCAGGAGCTGCTCATTCTCGCCGTTGGCTTATTGATTCTCGCCATTCCGTTCACGATGATCATGAACAACATCCTGCGGCCGCTCAAAAAGATGATCTTCTTCATGACCTCTGTAAGCCGGGAGGACAATTTGAAATTCAGCAAGCGGATATCGCTGAAGGGCTATATGGAAATCAGCATGATGGCGGATGAGTTCAACAGCATGCTGGACGAGATTGAACGCTTGTCTCATAAACTGCTGGAGACGAACACGCGGCTTTATGGGACGGAGCTTGAGAAGCAGAAGTCCGAGCTCGCTTTTCTGCGCAGTCAGATTAACCCGCATTTTCTGTACAACACGCTGGAGGTCATCACGGGTATCGCCGCTGTGGAAAAGCAAGACAAGATAAAAAAAATGACAAGGTCGTTGTCCAGCATTTTCCGCTACAGCATTAAAGGCACGGACGAGGTTGAACTGGGGCAGGAAATTCAAATGATTCAGTCGTATGTTCAAATTCAGCAAATCCGGTTTGCCGACCGCTTCACAGTTCACTATAGCTTGACAGAAGAAGCATTGCGGCATACTGTGCCGAAAATGATCCTGCAGCCGCTTGTGGAAAATGCCGTTTATCATGGCATTGAAACGACGCTCAAGCCTTGCCGTCTAGAAATTGGAGGCTTTGTGGATGACAGCGGCACCTTGATTATAGACATCAAGGATGACGGCGTGGGCATCGAAGCGGAGCGTCTGGAAGAAATCAGGCGGATGCTAGACCAGCCGCGGTCCGGCTTTGACGACCCTAGCGGCTGGCAAAGCATTGGCCTTGTGAATGTCAACAACCGCATACGTCTAATGTTTGGCGGAGAGTACGGCATGCGCATCGAAAGCGCTGACGGCGAAGGTACGCACATCCGCTTAAGGATCGGACAACGGAGGGATAACATAAATGTACAAAGTATTGATCGTAGATGATGAGAGCTGGGTTGTGGAGAGCCTGAAGGATTTGGTCGACTGGGGGCAGTACGGCTTCGAGGTTGCCGGTCAAGCGGCCAATGGGGGCGAAGCGCTGATTGCGATAGAAGCCTTAAATCCTGACGTCGTGTTCACCGATATCCGAATGCCGGAGATGAACGGACTTGAGCTGATCCGCCGGGGAAAAACGATGGGCAAAGCGATTCGTTTCGTCGTTGTGAGCGGTTACGCAGAGTTTGCCTACGCCCAGAAAGCATTGTCCTATGGTGCGGCCGCCTATTGCCTGAAGCCTTTCGATGAAATCGAGATCGGAGGCGTGCTCGCTAAGCTGAAGGAATCATTGGACAATGCACGCCCGGTAAGAGAGGACATGATGCAGCTGCTGCTCGACGAGTCGGGCGGACGCAATGAGGAGAAGCTGCTTGGCATGCTGGCAGAGCAGGGCATTCTACAGTGGATTGAGCAGGGTATCGTTCCGGTCGTAGCGATCGGACTGTCTGAGCTGCCGCTGCCGCCGGGCCGGGTTATCAAGCTGATTACCGGGACGGCCAAAACCGCCTACCTGATGAGCGAAGAACAAGCGAAGGCGATGCTGGGCAAGGATACAGCTTCTTTCCCGGAAGATATATTGGGAATCGGGCTGGGAAACCGGCTCACGGACTGGAAGGCCATTAAAGGAGCCATTGAGGAGGCGGATATTGCCGCATACCAATGTTTCATAGCAGGCAAGCCGGGCGTATATTCGCTGCCGGAGACGAAGGACACAGAGCTGAAAAGTTGGATGGCGGAAATTCATGCCGCGATCGGCAGCAAGGACAGCGGGATTGTCCAGCGCAATCTGGACCGGATCGGAGCTTTGTTCGAAGAAGGTGTTCTGACAATTCGTCATGCTTTCCAAGTGTATAATTTGACGATCTCGTTCTTGTTCGACCTTGAACGGAAAGAAACGATTCTCTACAGCTATGAACAGTTAGTTCGCTTGTTCAAGAACGTCAATGAAATGATGGCCGAGCTGAAATCGCTAGCCGGTCAATACGTGCAGCAAATGTCATCCCATGCGCCGGAGTCGAAAAACCAGACCTTTAACCCGATTCTGCAATTCGTCACCGAAAATTACCGGCGTGATCTATCCTTGCAGGAGCTGGCGGATCAATTTTTTATGAATCCCAGCTATATTAGCCAGCTGTTCAAAAAAGAGGTCGGCGAGACGTTCACCGCCTATGTAGCGAAGCTCCGCGTCGCGCAGGCTTGCGAGCTTCTGGAACGCAGCGACAGCACGGTTCAGGACATTGCGGACAAAATCGGATACCGCGATTATTTCTATTTTACGCGTATTTTCAAGAAATTGACCGGTCAGACGCCAACGCAATACCGCGAATCGCATTCCCGGAATTGAGACCATGCATTAATTTTAGATGTTTATGGATTAATTTTAGAAAACCTCCGTTTGGAGGTTTTCTTTTTTATGTTAGCGATTTCATTTTCTATACATTTCAATAAATTCCGTGTATACCTCATCGGCCAATGTAAGCGCATAATTAAGCCTATCAACAGAAGTTAACGCTTACAGGAGGGACATTATGAGAACTACGCTAGGGAAGGAAATTTACAAAAATAAGTATTTATACATTCTACTCCTTCCAACGCTGCTGTACTTTGTGATTTTTCAGTACTTGCCGATGTACGGCGTTCTGCTGGCCTTTAAGGAATATCACATTCGCGAAGGCATACTGAACAGTCCATGGAACGGTCTGAAAAACTTTCAAGAGGTTGTTGGACAAAGTGATTTCTGGAGAGCCTTCTGGAACACGATTATTATCAGCGTAGGACGCATCGCGCTGGAGTTCCCGGCGGCAATCGTTCTTGCACTGCTGATTAACGAGGTTGCAAGACAGAAGCTGAAAAGACTGTATCAGACGGTCTATACATTCCCGCATTTTATTTCTTGGGTAATTGTAAGCGGCATCATGTTCAACTTTCTTAGCAATGATGGTGTGCTTAATCAGATTTTCGCATTTTTCGGCCATGAGAAAATGACCTTCCTGACGAATCCTGAATTGTTCAGACCGATTATTTTCCTGTCGAACATCTGGAAAGAGGTCGGCTGGAGCGCCATTATCTATCTGGCAGCGATTGCTGGTATTAATCCCGAGCTTTATGAGGCTGCCCGCGTCGACGGCGCAAGCCGGTTCCAGCAGCTTCGGGCGATTACATGGCCGTCCATTCGCGGCACGGCGGGAATTTTGCTAATCCTGGCAGTCGGCAGCACGATGAACGGCGGCTTTGAGCAAATATTCAACCTGTATAATGCGGCTGTATACAGCACGGGCGATATTATCGACACGTATGTGTACCGCTCAACCTTTGCGGAAGGAAGTAGCTTTGGCGTATCAACAGCAGTTGGCCTGTTTAAAGCGATTCTGAACTTCGCTTTGCTGTACTCCGCGAACTTCATCGTCAAAAAATTAGGGGAGGATGGGCTGGTTTAATGGATACGATCAAACAAACAACGAAGATAGAGCCGCTGTCGCCCTCCGTCAAGAAAGACAAGAGAAAATTCAATGTCGCAGATCTGATCATTCATTTGATTCTTATATTTCTTACGGTATGTACAATCTTTCCGTTCTACAACGTACTGCTGATGTCATTCAGCAACTCGGTGGCGATTTCCAAACAAGTCGTGTACTTGATTCCGACCACCTTCGATATTTCGGCTTACAGCTACATTTTCAATGAGCCGCGGTTTCTGAAAGCGTTCCTCGTGACGTTGTTCGTCACAGTAGTAGGCACGAGCGTCAACCTGTTTGCAACGCTTACCGGTGCGTACGTATTGTCTAAAAACGGTTTTCCGGGACGAAAAATCGTTATGTCGGGCATCATTTTCACCATGTTCTTCAATGGCGGTCTGATTCCGTTCTACCTGACGATGAAAAACCTTGGCCTGGTGAACAATCTGTTCGTCATGGTGCTTCCCGTTGCGATCAATACGTTCTACATGATTATTTGTATCTCCTTCTTCCGGACACTGCCGGCTGGCCTTGAGGAATCGGCCAAAATCGACGGCGCGAACGACATTCAAATTCTTTACAAAATTATTTTGCCAATCTCGATGCCTATGGTTGCAACGATTACGTTGTTCTACGCGGTTGACCGGTGGAATGAATGGTGGCATGGGGTGCTCTTCATGACCGATATCAATTTGCTTCCATTGCAAGCGCTGTTAAGGGAACTGCTCACCAATTACCAGCAAGTTTTATCCAGTATTTCGACGAACATTATCGTTCAAAATACCGGACTCCATCCAGAGATGCTCAAAATGGCCGTGCTGGTCGTGAGCGTGCTGCCGATCGTCTGCTTGTATCCTTTCATGCAAAAATATTTTGCAAAAGGCGTTATGATCGGCTCCATCAAAGGATAATAGAAGCGAAGCCGCTTTTATTATAGAATAACAATATAAGGGGACATGAGAAATGAAGAGAATGAAGCTTTTCGCATCAATCGGCCTGTCAGCAGTTCTCATTGCAACATTGCTTTCCGGTTGCGGAAGCAGCAAGTCGAATGGCAGCTCATCGAATGATCCTGGCAAAGCGGTAGATCCGAACAACCCGTATGCGGAGCACATGAACATCTCGCTTTCCTGGTGGGGCATTGGTGTCGGCTTCGAGCCGCATGACGAGGTGGTTCAAAAGATTGAAAAAGATTTCAACGTAACCTTCAAACCGGTTGATATCGGCTGGGATAACTATAAAGAGAAATCCCAGGTCTGGGCAGCTGCCGGACAATTGCCGGACATTATTACGCACAGCATTACAAGCGACACGCCTGCCGTATACAATGAGTGGGTGAATCAACAGCTTATTCATGCGCTTCCTGAAGATATGAGCAGCTACCCGAACCTGAAAAAAGTGTTTGAAGTAGAGGGCGTTGACGGAATCAAGCGCGACGGCAAGCTGTATGCCATTCCGCGTATGACGTTCCCTACTGACGATATGTGGGCAGTATGGGCTGTTGACGGCGCCGTATTCGTCCGCAAAGACTGGATGGAGAAGCTCGGCATCTCCGACCCGCAAAACTTTGATGAGTTCAAAGCGATGCTGAAAGCGTTTGTGGAGCAAGATCCAGACGGCAACAAGAAGAACGACACGACCGGTATTGTTATGAATACTTTCGGTTATTTCAAAAACGTATTCGCAGCAACTTTCCCTGAATTCGGCAACAAAGGCTGGGTGAAGGAAGACGGCAAATGGATGCCGTTCTATGCTTCGCCGAAAATGGACGAGGTGCTGCGTCAAGCTCGTGCGCTCTACAAAGAAAAAGGCTTGGATCCTGACTTTGCAGTAGCGAAAGCCGGCGAAAGCAATCAAAAGTTCTATCAAAACAAAGCAGGCGCGTTGGCCTTTACAACGAACAGCGTCTTTGGCGCCAATGGCGTTAAAGCAGAGTGGGAGAAAAACAACCCGGGTCAGAAGTTCTTCGACCATGTTAAAATTATGCACCCTTGGGCTGATGCAAACGGCGTGAAATACCGCAACGTAAACAGCGCTTGGTGGTCCGAGAGCATGATTAACGCTGATGTTGATGACAAAAAGCTGGACCGTATTCTGCGCATCTATGATTACCTGTTGTCGCCTGAAGGCAAAGAGCTGTTCGACTACGGTATTGAAGGCAAGGACTACACGAAAGACAGCGCAGGCAAAGTGACGATTACTCGTCCGAAAGAAGGCGATCAATTCGTCGATCTGAAAAAGTACTATCCTTCGATGGATATCATTTCCCAGCTAGCCGCTTGGAGAAATGCTGCAATTCTTGAAGACAACGAAGCCAACAGAGCCGCATTTGGCAAAGAGTCGGTCGAATTCGTCCAGAACGAACTGAAGTGGATGAAGGACAATACGCAGCCAATTCCGACTGCATTCGAGATTGCAACGATGAGCACACCAGCGAAAGACAAGCTGTCGACGATTAATTTCGATGACGACTTCACGCGTGTAATTCTTGGCAACGAAGATCCGGTTAAAATGTGGCAGGATGTACTGAAAGTTTACAACAGCAAGGGTCTTCAGAAAGCAATTGACGAAGTAACGGCTGAGATGGCAAAATTCAATAAGTAACACTAGGTAACAATCGTATATCGGATGCTCCGCCTGGAATCGGGCGGAGCTTTCCGTGCATCGTGGGAGAGAGGGGAAGTTATCTATGGCAGCAGTGGATCAAACTTTATTATTCAGCACGTTCGGAGGGATTCCCGATACGGGAGCGGACGCGACGCCTGCTATGCAACAGGCGCTTCAAGCAGCCAGTGAAGCAGGAGGTCCTGTTAAGCTGGTGGTGGAGCCGGGCAGGTATGACTTCTATGCGGAATCCGCAACACGCGAGACGTATGCGATTACGAATACGGCAAGCGAGACGGAAAATCCGAACCCGGTCAAGACGATTGCGATTTATTTGAAAGGACTGACCGATTTCACGCTTGAAGGCAGCGATGCGCTGTTCATTTTCCACGATAAAATGACGCTGTTAGCCTTCGATGAATGCGAGCGGGTGGAGATCCGCAATTTGCGGACCGATTTCGCTTGGCCAACCGTAACAGAAATGACAATTGTGGAAAAAGGAAGCGCCTACATGGATATCGTCGTCCATGCTGATTCCCGTTATGAAATCCGCGATGAGAAGCTTTTCTGGATCGGCGAAGGCTGGAGCTTCCATGATGGTCCGGTGCAGGCTTGCGATACCGTTCGCAACACAACTTGGCGGATCGACAACGTCATTGAACAAGCTTTGAAGGCGGAAGAGCTGGAGCCAGGGAAGATCAGGCTTCATTATGCGCATGTGCCGGATTTGGCTGAAGGACTCGTTCTGCAGGCAAGAGACGGCATTCGGGATCAGGTAGGCGCATTTATTCATGAGAGCCGGGATATTCGTCTGGAGCGCGTAGCGATGCACTTCATGCACGGTCTTGGAATTGTAGGCCAATTCAGTCAAAATATCACTTTAAAAGAAATAAATTTATCTCCCCGCGAGGAAACAGGACGTACGGCGGCGGCCTTTGCCGATTTCGTTCATCTCTCGGGCTGTAAGGGGAAAGTATCGGTAACGAAAAGCTATTTCTCAGGGGCTCATGACGATGCGATCAACGTCCATGGCACCTACTTGAAGCTTGCAGCGATTCCTTCCTCCCGCGAGGTGCTCGTTCGCTTCATTCATCCGCAAACGTTCGGCTTCATGGCCTTTCATGCCGGGGATGAGATTCAGTTCGTAAACCCTCATTCGCTTGTGCCCTATAGAGGCAATCAGGTGAAGGAAGCGAAGCTTGTGAATGCCAGAGAAATGCTGCTGACGCTGGACGAGCCGGTGCCTGCAGAGGCCGAATTAGGCGACGTGATCGAGAATATTACCTGGACGCCGGAAATTGAAGTTGCCGACAACCATTTTGCGCGAATTCCGACAAGAGGTGTGCTGGTCTCATCTCCGCGGCGTACGGTTGTAGAACGCAACGTCTTCGAGCGGATGCAGATGAGCGGCATTCTTGTATCGGCCGACGGGTCGGCTTGGTATGAATCCGGTGCAGTGAAGGATTTGACCATTCAGGGCAACAGCTTTATCGAATGCGGAAACGCAGAGCTGCCTGTCATATCGATTTTGCCGGAAAATGAAGAGATGAGTTCGGAGACTCCCGTTCACTTTGGCATCCGAATTGTCGATAACAGTTTTGAGATGGGAGAAGCGCTGCTGATGCATGCGAAAAGCACGCGTTCGCTTACGTTCAACAACAACAAGATTACCTTCAAGGGCGAGGCGCTGGCTTTAGAGAATGCTATCCGATTAACGGCTTGCAGCGATATCGAAATAGAGAGAAATGTTGTCACTGCGGGTGAGTAATTCCGGAATAAGTTTTACACAAATTTATTAACAGAGGTGCAAGCGATGAAACTGCAATTTAACAAGCCTGCCGCGATTTGGACGGAAGCGCTTCCGCTCGGTAACGGCCGTATCGGTGCGATGCAATTCGGGGGCGTTGAACGTGACCGTTTTGGCCTGAACGAAGACACGCTTTGGTCGGGAATGCCGCGGGAAACGAACAATGCGAAAGCATTGGAGGCGCTGCCGCTAGTAAGAAGTCTTGTTAAGGAAGGCAAATATGCCGAGGCGGACGAAGCCAGCAAAGCGATGTTCGGTTCGTTTACACAATCTTATCTTCCATTCGGCGAGCTGATCCTGAACTTCGGACATGGAGATCTGGCTAAGGATTACTCACGCTCCTTGGATTTGGAGATGGCAATTACTCGAGTAGAGTACCGGATCGGCCAAGTGAAATATACGAGAGAGACATTCATCTCACATCCGGATCAGACGATGGTTATCCGTCTTGAGACCAGCGTTCCGGGGATGCTGGAGGTTCATGCGCGCCTGGACAGCACGCTGCGTCATCAATTGTCGGCGGAAGGCGAGCGGTTCCTGCTTCGCGGCATGGCGCCTGAGCATGTGTCGCCGAACTATTACGAGGTGAATCAGCCGATCGTCTATGGGGATGAGCAAACCTCCGAAGCGATGCGCTTTGCCGGATATATTCATGCCGAGGCAGAAGGCGGATCCGTTCGTACCGATGCTGCGGGCATTCATGTAACGGGAGCTGACCGCGTTACGTTCTACTTCAGTGCGGCGACAAGCTTTAACGGTCAAGACAAGCTGCCGTTCAGTCAAGGCAAGGATGCGACTGCATCTGCACTCGCTCATCTGGAAGGCGCACTCGGCAAAAGCTATGATCAATTGCGGGCTGCACATATAGCGGATTACAAAACTTTGTTTGACCGGGTGAAGCTTGAGCTAGGCGAGCCGCAAGCTTCTGAATCGATGCCAACCGACGAACGGCTTACACAGTATGGGGCTGGCGACGCATCGCTCATCACGTTATTATTCCAATATGGCCGTTATTTGCTGATCGCAAGCTCGCGTCCCGGAACGCTTCCGGCTAACCTGCAGGGCATCTGGAATGCTGCAACCCGGGCGCCTTGGAGCAGCAACTGGACGCTGAACATTAATGCGCAAATGAATTATTGGCCGGCGGAAACAGCGAACTTGGCGGAATGCCATGAGCCGCTGCTCGACTTTATTGGCCAGCTTGCTGTAACAGGCAAACGAACTGCCGAGATGCATTACGGCGCACGCGGATGGGTCGTACATCACAACACCGATATTTGGGGACATGCCGCTCCAGCAGGCGGATGGGGCGAAGGCGACGCCGTGTGGGTATTATGGCCGATGGGCGGAATTTGGCTCGCTCAGCATCTGTGGGAGCACTTCTCTTTTGGAAGAGATCTTGATTATTTGCGCAAACAAGCTTATCCTACGATGAAGGAAGCTGCTTTGTTCTGCATCGATTTCCTGGAGGAGGACGGCCAAGGCCGGCTCGTAACTAATCCTTCCACTTCGCCGGAGCACAAGCTGCGTTACGGTGACAAGCTTGCCGGCATCAGCCAAGCTTCTACGATGGATATGTCGCTCATCTGGGATTTGTTCACCAATTGTATCGAGGCGGCGGAATGGCTTGGCGAAGACACTGCGTTTGCTGCGGAGCTGCAGCAATTGAAAGACAAGCTCTACCCGCTGCAAATCGGCAGTCATGGCCAGTTACAGGAATGGTCCGAGGATTTCGACGATCAGGACGTTTATCATCGTCACGTTTCCCATTTGTTTGGTGTATATCCAGGACGGCAAATTACAGAAGAAAGCACGCCTGAGCACTTCGCAGCGGCAAGACGCTCTCTGGAAAGACGGGGAGACGAAGGCACGGGCTGGAGCTTAGGCTGGAAAATCGGTTTCTGGGCCCGCTTCCGCAATGGCAACCGCTCGCTGCAGCTGCTGTCCAACTTAATGCGGATTGTGCGGGAAGACTCGGAAAACTATGAAAAGGGCGGTCTATACCCGAACCTTTTTGATGCGCATCCGCCGTTCCAGATCGATGGCAACTTTGCAGTGACGGCCGGTATTTCCGAAATGCTGCTGCAGTCGCATCAGTCATTCATGGAACTGCTCCCGGCGCTTCCAGACACATGGCAAGCAGGCAAGATAGAAGGATTGCGCGCCCGGGGCGGATTTGAAGTTCACATTCGCTGGCAGGACGGCAAGCTGGATGAAGCCGAAATTATTTCGCTGCTTGGCGAGGATTGCGCGCTGGCATCCGCTGCTTCATTGACCGTTACAGAGGACGGCACCGAGGTTGAAGGGGTACTGTCTGCTGACGGCGTATTGCGTTTCGCAACAAAAGCAGGACAATCATACAAGATCCGCGCATCCCGGTAGCCTGACGTCGTCAGGTTTCTGGCGGCTGCGCACTTGTATTAAACCGGTTTAATAACGGTTGGTGAGTCGCTGGACAAAGACATCAGGATAGTTGGAGGTAGACGAGAAAGCATGACAACGACAAAAAAAGTACATGTTATTTTTAAAACACATCTGGATATCGGCTTTACACATCTGGCTGAGCACGTAACGAAGCAGTACATGGAGGAATATATTCCGAAAGCGATCGAGCTGTCCGAGAAGCTGGAAGCAGAGGGCGGAAGCGAGCGCTTTGTATGGACGACGGGATCATGGCTGATCCATCACTATCTGGAAGTGTCCTCCCCCGAGGACAAAGCACGGATGGAGAATGCAATTAATAAAGGCCATATCGCATGGCACGGCTTGCCTTTCACGACGCATTCCGAGCTGATGGACCCTGAGCTTCTGCAATTTGGCCTCTCCCTCAGCCATGAGCTGGACGAGCGTTTCGGCAAAAAGACGATTGCTGCGAAAATGACTGACGTGCCTGGGCATACGCTCGGCATGGTGCCGTACATGCAGCAAGCGGGCTTGCGCTATATGCACCTGGGTGTCAACCCGGCTTCGACGCGTCCCGACGTGCCGCGGCTGTTCCGTTGGCAGGCAGATGACGGTTCGGAAATTATTATCAACTATGCAGGAACCTACGGTGAAGCGGTTGAAGTGGACGGCTTGAATGATGTGCTCGTCTTCGCACATACAGGCGACAACTGCGGACCGCCAAGCACAGATGAAATTCGCGAGCAGTTCGACCAGTACCGCAAGCGGTATCCGGGAGCGGAAGTCGTTGCATCGACGATGGATGCATTTGCAGAGCGTCTTCTGGAAGTGAGCGGCAATCTGCCAATCGTCCGCGAAGAGCTGGGCGATACTTGGATTCACGGCGCAGGTACAGATCCGCTTAAGCTGGCTCGTTACCGTGAGCTGCTTCGCTTGCGCAAGCAATGGCTGGCAGAGGGCCGGATCAAGGAATCCGACAAAGCATACAAACAAATGAGCAAAGCGCTGCTTCTGGTTGCAGAGCACACGTGGGGTCTGGACGTGAAGAAATGGCTGCCTGACTTCCGGAACTATGCGAAAAAAGACTTTAACGCAGCTCGCGAGAAAGACATTATCGACGTCAACGATCTTCCTGCGAAGTTCGCCTATATCGGCGCGTTTGCGATGGATGAATTCGACAAGCATTCCAGCGATCTGTTCGCTGCTGAAGAAAGCGTCCGTTCCTATTCGATGATCGAGAAATCATGGGCTGAGCAGCGTCAATATATCGATCAAGCTATCTCCTACTTGGATAAGGATCTGCAAGAAGAGGCGAAGCGCGCACTTGATGGTCTGACTCCGGCTAAAACGGATGTTACTGGCTTCGAGTCCCGCAATACTCGCACAACGTACAGCAGCGGCGGCTATGAGCTGGCATTCGGCGAGAATGGCGCATTAATCCGTCTTGTTGACGGCAACGGCAAAGTATGGGTTGACGAGGCGCATCCGTTTGGCGCTTATGTGTACGAGAACTTCGGCACGGATGACTACAACCGTTACTTCCGGACTTACATGCGGAATCTGCCGGTGACGCATCCATGGGCAGATGCGGACTTCAGCAAGCCGGGCTTTGAATTTGTACGTCCGCTTCCAAGCAACAAGAAATACCATCCGCAAGTGACTGACCTGAAATGGTCGGGCAGCGAGTCCGTTGAACGCTACGTATTGAGTCTTCGTATGCCGGAAGAGGCCTACGAGCAGTACGGCGCTCCAAAAACGTTGGAGCTTGAGTACGCGTTCCGCAGCACAGGCGAAATTGATGTTACGCTGCAATGGTTCGATAAAGACGCGAATCGTCTGCCTGAAGCGAGCTGGTTCGGCACATCGCTGAAGCTGGATAATCCTAACCTGTGGACGATGGATAAGCTCGGCTCTGCGATTTCGCCGCTGCGCGTCGTTAGAGACGGCAACCGCAACCTGCATGCCGTGAACAACGGCGTTTCCTACGAGGGTACGGATGGTTCGGCGTTCATCTCGCCGGTTGATTCCGCTCTTGTCGCTCCAGGTCACAAAAGAATGCTGCAATTCGACAATTCGTTTGTATCGCTGGATACAGGCTGGGATTTCAACCTGCACAACAACAAGTGGGGTACGAACTTCCCGATGTGGTATGGCGACGACGCGAAATTCCGTTTCGAGCTTCGCTTGAAATCGAACCTCAAATAATACATTTGAATAAAATGGCATGAAAAAAGCAGCCGTCTCGGGAACCAATCCTGAGGCGGCTGCTTTTTTTGGGGCATATTAAAGCTCGGCGAGCAATGCTTTCATCCGAACGGGAATTTCTTTGGTCAGCTCCGTCCATGAGACGAAGGCATCCGAAGCCCATGTATGCGGGATATAGTCAAACGAAGGCTGGAAGCTGAATTCGCGCAAATGCTTCTCAGAGCGCTCATCGATGTCATCGCCGAATTTGAATTGTCCGCTGAACATTTCAGGTTCCAATGTGCCGTCAACGCCGGCATCTGCTTGGCAGCAGCTTTCAACATTAGGCAGCAGGCGGAAGAAGTCCGCAATCGGAATCATCGCATGCTTGCCCGGTTGAACGTACAGCTTAACTTGTCCTTGCTCTGTCATGTTGCTGCGGTCCGGCAGCAGGCTGAGGAAGTACCGTCCGTGGAAGCTGGCTTCGGCAGACACGACTTGGCCTTTATGGTCAAGATATACCCATACATGCTCCAGATCGTAAATATGCTGGATGTCGTAGTCATAATAGATCGCGTACTCAATAACGGTGCCTATGCGGGATGTATCGAACTCGATGCTGCGGTCGAATGAGGGAGACGGGCCAGGGGTATCGAATACGGTAACGCCGACGCGTATCGGCTGGAACGGCTCAAGACGGTCCATGTATAGAATCGGTGAAACACGAAGCACGGTATCCCAGTGCAGCTGAAGGTCGGAAATAGCCATGTAAGAAAATTCCTCCTTAAATTGTGATTGATTTGCGTTGCGCATATGTGTAAAATATAGATTAAGCGCTTTACCTATTATTATAATATAAAGTGTGTTTGTTTTGGAAGCGTTAATAAAATAAGCGCTTAACTCAGTAGTCGAGGAGGATACTATGAGCACAATCCGTTTAACAATGGCACAAGCCTTACTGAAATTTCTCGATCAACAGTACATTTCCATTGACGGTGTGGAAACGAAATTCGTAGCCGGTGTGATGGGTATTTTCGGTCACGGCAACGTTACGGGCATTGGTGAAGCTTTGGAGCGGAGCCCGGGCAACCTGGCATTCGTGCAAGGCAAGAATGAACAAGGAATGGCGCATGCGGCAACGGCTTATGCCAAGCAATTGAACCGCACAAGCATTTACGCTTGTACGACTTCGATCGGCCCTGGCGCTTTGAATATGGTTACTGCAGCCGGAACGGCAACGGTTAACCGCATCCCTCTGCTTCTGCTTCCGGGAGACAACTTTGCATCCCGCCAGCCCGATCCGGTGCTGCAGCAGGTCGAAGCAGGCCATGATTATACCATTTCGGCAACCGACTGCTTTAAACCTGTCAGCAAATATTGGGATCGCATCGTGCGTCCTGAGCAATTGATGACGGCAGCTCTTCAGGCGATGCGCGTATTGACAGATCCGGCTGATACCGGAACGGTTACGCTGGCACTGCCGCAAGATGTTCAAGCAGAGGCTTACGATTATCCGGCGTCGTTCTTCGACAAACGCGTACATGTCGTAGATCGTCAGCAGCCGTCCCCGGATGCTGTGAAGCGCGCGGTTGAGCTTGTTGCGAAAAAACGCAAACCGCTGATCGTAGCAGGCGGAGGCGTGCAATATTCCTTCGCGACAGAGGTACTTAAGGCATTCGCTGAGAAATTCGGCATTCCAGTTGCAGAGACGCAAGCCGGCAAAGGCTCCTTGCCTTGGGATCACCCGCTGAATGTCGGTGGCGTTGGCGTAACTGGCTCATTGGCAGCTAACAAGCTGGCGAAAGAAGCCGACCTGATCATTGGTGTTGGAACGCGTTATTCCGATTTCACGACATCGTCCAAATCGGCCTTCCCTCATCAGGATGTCCAATTCCTTAACATCAATATCAACCGCTCCGATGCAGTTAAGCTGGAGGGCACTGCGCTTTCAGGCGATGCGAAGGTAGCGATTATGCAACTTACTGAAGCACTTGCAGAAGCAGGCTATGCTTCCGGTTACAAAGACGGCGAGATTGCGGCTGTCAATGCAGAATGGAATGCTGAGATTGACCGCTTGTACTCGCTGGAGCGCGAAGACGGCTTCGTACAAACTCAAGCTCTTGGCGTCATCAACGAAACCATTGATAAAGATGCGGTAATCGTCTGCGCGGCAGGCAGCTTGCCGGGCGATCTTCAGCGGCTGTGGCGGGTTGGCTCGCCGGGCGGCTATCACATGGAATACGGCTTCTCCTGTATGGGCTATGAAGTAAGCGGCGCATTTGGC
This sequence comes from Paenibacillus sp. NPDC058174, assembly GCF_042883865.1. Classification (NCBI taxonomy): domain Bacteria; kingdom Bacillati; phylum Bacillota; class Bacilli; order Caryophanales; family Paenibacillaceae; genus Paenibacillus; species Paenibacillus sp. NPDC058174. The sequence goes on along the minus strand of NZ_JBHVUY010000001.1, from coordinate 1,176,688 downwards.
GCTGCGATTGCTGAGCCTAACCGTGAAGTTTACTCTCTCGTAGGTGACGGCAGCTATTTGATGCTCCACTCCGAGCTGGTAACGAGCTTGCAGGAAGGCAGAAAGCTGACAGTGCTGTTGTTCGACAACCATGGCTACCAATGCATTCATAATCTGCAGCGCGGCAACGGAAGCGACGGCTTCGGCAATGAATTCCGCTACCGTGAGCAGCCTACAGGCGGTTATACAGGCGCACCTTTGCCAATCGACTTTGCAGGTCATGCACGCAGTTTGGGTCTGGCAGCTTATAAAGCGACCAACGCGGAAGAGCTTCGCGAAGCGCTGAAGCAAGCGAAAGCAGAAACTCGCACGACGCTGATCGAGATTCCGGTTCTTGCCGGCACAAATACAAGCGGCTACGAATCCTGGTGGAACGTTGGCGTTCCAGCGGTATCGGAAAGCGAAAAAGTCGTTGCTGCACATCACGAAATGAACAAAAAGCTGGCACAGGCGAAGGCCTACTAGAATTAGGAGGAATTAGAAATGGCATTGTTTCCTTTTCATTTAGGCGTTCATCCGATCAACTGGGTCGGCGAAGACGTGAAGGAGCATGGCGATAGCACGACATTCGAGCAAATCGTCGACGATATTCAGGCGCTTGGCCTGAAAGGCACGGAGATGGGCAGAAAGTTCCCGACGGACATCGAGGTTCTGAAGCAAGAGCTAGCAAAGCGTGATATCCAGCTCGTCTCCCAATGGAAATCGGTATTGTTCTCCGATCCGGCTTACCGCGAATCCGAGCTGGAAGCATTCCGCAAGCATGCTCAGTTTCTGCAGCAAATGGGCAGCAAAGTAATCAGCACTTGCGAAGTCGGAGGCTCCTTGCACTTCGATCCGCGCCGGACGCCTAACGAGACTGAGATCATCCCGCTGGATGAAGCAGGCTGGGCAAGTCTGGTTGAAGGGCTTAATGCAGCTGGTAAAATCGCACTCGAATACGGCCTCAAGCTGACGTATCACCATCATGGCGGTACGGCAATCGAAACGCCGGAGGAAATCGACAAGCTGATGGAGCTGACGGATCCGAATGCCGTGTTCCTGCTGTTCGACTCCGGCCACGCGCTCTATGGCGGTGCGGAGCCAGTAGAAGTACTGCGCAAGCATTATGACCGTGTCGCTTACATCCACTTGAAGGATGTTCGCACGGACCTGCTTAAGCAAGCGAAAGAGTCCGGCGTTGATTTCGTTACTTGCATCCGCAATGGCGTATTCACCGTTCCAGGCACAGGCAATATCGATTTCCGTCCGATCGTAAGCGAGCTGCTGGATCGGAAATATGACGGCTGGGCGCTGCTTGAAGGCGAACAGGACCCGGGCAAGGCTCCGGCTCGCGAATACGCGGCCAAAGCAATCGAGTACCTTAGCTCCTTAATTAGCGAGAAGGAGAGTGAATAAATTGTCTACCATTTCTTTCCCAACTGGCAGAAAGTTTGATTTTACGGCGATCGGCCGTCTTTGCATCGACCTCAATGCCAACGAGATCAACCGTCCAATGGAGCAAACGATGACGTTCACGAAATATGTTGGCGGTTCGCCGGCAAACATCGCGATCGGCATGAGCCGTTTGGGCAACAAAACAGCATTCATCGGCAAAATCGCCGATGACCAAATGGGCCGATTCATTCAAGGCTATCTTGAAAATGAAGGCATTGACACGAGCAACGTTGTGACTGACAAAACAGGCGCCGTTACAGGTCTTGCTTTTACAGAAATTAAAAGCCCGTCGGAATGCAGCATTCTGATGTACCGCGACAACGTAGCGGACTTGCTGCTCCACCCTCTGGAAGTGAACGAGTCGCTTATCGCAGACAGCAAAGCGCTGCTGATTTCCGGTACAGCTCTTGCTTCCAGCCCGTCTCGTGAAGCGGTGCTTTTGTCGCTGGATTATGCACGCAAGCATGGCACGACTGTCATTTTTGACATCGACTACCGTCCTTATACTTGGGTTTCTCCAGAAGAAACAGCTGTATACTACAACTTGGCGGCTGAGAAAAGCGACATCATCATCGGAACGCGCGAAGAGTTTGACAGCATGGAGCGCTTCGAGAACAACGTTGAGCACAGCGACCGCTACACGGCAACGAAGTGGTTCGACTACTCCGCAAAAATCGTTATCATCAAGCACGGCAAAGGCGGTTCGATCGCTTATACGCCAGACGGCTCCGAGCACCGGGCGAAATCTTACCCAGCTAAAGTCGTTAAAACGTTTGGCGCAGGCGACTCTTACGCTGCTGGCTTCATCTACGGCATTATGTCGGGACTGACGCTTGAGAAAAGTATGGAATTCGGAAGCGCTGCTGCTTGTATCGTCATTTCCAGCCACAGCTGTTCGGATGCTATGCCGACAGTAGAGCAAGTTAAAGATTACATCGAACGTTGCAATCGCGGGGAAATTACAGCTAACTAAACGGTTTTTCGAATGATCGCTTTGCAAAATTTTCAACTCCAAGAAACGAGGGAATTACACATGACGACTACACTTAAAAACTGGATTGGCGGACAATGGGTCGAGGCTACTGGCGACAAGTTCGACAACGTTTATAACCCTGCAACTGAAGAAGTATTGGCACTAGTTCCGCTTTCCTCTGAAGCAGACGTAAACGCAGCTGTTGAAGCAGCAGGCAAAGCATTCGAAAGCTGGGGCAAAACGGCAGTGCCGAAACGTGCTCGCGTATTGTTCAAATACCAGCAGCTGCTCGTTGATCACTGGGATGAGCTTGCCCGCCTGATCACGACAGAAAACGGCAAAAGCTATGCAGAAGCTTACGGCGAAGTGCTTCGCGGCATCGAGTGCGTAGAGTTCGCTGCTGGCGCGCCAACGCTGATGATGGGCAAACAGCTTCCTGATATCGCGACGAACCTGGAGTCCGGCATGTACCGCTATCCAATCGGCGTTGTAGGCGGCATCTCGCCATTCAACTTCCCGATGATGGTTCCTTGCTGGATGTTCCCGCTTGCGATCGCTTGCGGCAACACATTCGTACTGAAGCCATCCGAGCGCACGCCGCTGCTGGCTAACCGTCTTGCTGAGCTGTTCCACGAAGCAGGCCTGCCGGCTGGCGTACTGAACATCGTTCATGGCGCGCATGACGTTGTTAACGGCATTCTGAAACACCCGAATGTGAAAGCTATTTCCTTCGTCGGCTCGCAGCCGGTTGCGGAATATGTATACACAACTGGTACTTCGTACGGCAAACGCGTTCAAGCTCTTGCTGGCGCTAAAAACCACTCCATCGTTATGCCGGATGCGGATCTTAACCTGACGGTTAAAGAAATCGTCAGCGCAGCATTTGGCTCCGCAGGCGAGCGCTGTATGGCTTGTGCAGTCGTTATCGCTGTTGGCGACGTTGGCGACGAGCTTGTTCGCAGACTGTCTGAAGCTGCTGACAACATTACAATCGGCAACGGTCTGGAAGAGGGAACGTTCCTCGGTCCAGTTATCCGCGGACCGCATAAAGAAAGAACGATCGGCTACATCGAATCCGGTGAAACAGAAGGCGGAGTTCTCGTACGCGACGGCCGTAAAGACGAAGCGACTGCTTCTGCAGGCTATTTCGTAGGACCAACAATCTTCGACCAAGTTAGCTGCGAGATGAAAATTTGGAAAGACGAAATCTTCGCTCCAGTTCTGTCCGTAATGCGTGCAGCAACACTGGAAGAAGCAATTGAGATCGCTAACCGTTCCGAATTTGCTAACGGCGCTTGCTTGTTCACTAGCAGCGGCGGCAGCATGCGTCAATTCCGTGAGACAATCGACGCAGGCATGCTGGGCATCAACCTTGGCGTACCGGCTCCAATGGCGTTCTTCCCATTCTCGGGCTGGAAAAAATCGTTCTACGGCGATCTTCATGCGAACGGCAACGACGGCGTAGAGTTCTACACTCGCAAAAAAATGGTAACGGCTCGCTGGTAGTCGCAGCATAAGCTTGGAGGCTGATCCGAAATGACATTAGTATCGATGACTGACATGCTTCGCACGGCCAATAAGGGCGGCTATGCCGTCGGACAATTCAATTTGAACAATCTTGAATTTACGCAGGCAATCCTGACTGCCGCTCAAGAGGAAGCTTCACCTGTTATCCTCGGCGTCAGCGAGGCTTACATTCCTTACATGGGCGGACTGCCTTATATCTATGGCATGGTAAATAACTTGATCGACCATTACGGCATTACAGTACCAGTCGCTTTGCATCTGGATCACGGTTCCTCTTATGAGGTATGTATCAAGGCGCTTAAAGCAGGCTTTACTTCGGTCATGATCGATGCTTCTCATCATTCCTTGGAGACGAACATTCAGACGACGCTGCGCGTAACGGAGGCTGCCCACGTACTGGGCGCTTCCGTTGAAGCGGAGCTCGGCCGAATTGGCGGACGCGAGGATGATCTGGAAGTATTGGAAGCGGAAGCTTCCTATGCGGAAACAGCGGATTGCGTTCGGATGGTGAAGGAGACGGGCATCGATTGCCTGGCACCTGCACTTGGCTCCGTCCACGGCCCGTACCGGGGACAGCCGAAGCTGGGTCTGGACCGGATGAAGGAAATTCATGCGGTTACGGGCTTACCGCTTGTCCTCCACGGAGGAAGCGGCATTCCCGAAGCGGAAATCCGCGAAGCGATTGCCTCGGGTACGGCGAAGATCAACGTGAATACCGATAACCAATCCGCATTTACACAAGCGATCCGGGAGTTTTTGAACAACAATCCGGAAACTTATGATCCAAGACATTATTTGAATCCGGCGCGCGAAGCGATCAAAGCTGCCGTGCGTGATAAAATGCGGCTGTTCGGCAGCACGGGACAAGAGAAGGGCGGATAAGAAGTATGAAGAAGATTAGAATCGGCATTATTGGCGCCGGCAGAATCGGCAAAATCCATGCCGACAACCTGAGAAGACACCCGCAAGCAGAAATCGTAGCAATCAGCGATTTGTTTGCAAGCCCTGAATTGCAAGCATGGGCAGATGAAAGAGGCATTGCTATCGTAACGAAGGACAGCAACGAGCTGTTGAATAATCCGGATATCGATGCCGTGTTCATCTGTTCTTCTACAGATACGCATGTTCCGCTTATTAAGCAAGCTGCGCAGCAAGGCAAGCATATCTTCTGCGAGAAGCCGGTTAGCATGGACATTCGTCAAACGGAAGAGGCGCTGGAAGAGGTTCGCAAAGCGGGTGTTCAGCTGCAAGTTGGCTTCAACCGCCGTTTCGACCATAACTTCAAGGCAATCCGTGAGCATGTAAAAGCAGGTTCAATCGGCGAGACGCATCTGATTAAAATTACGTCCCGCGACCCTGAGCCACCGCCAGAAGCTTACATTAAAGTATCCGGCGGTATCTTCATGGATATGATGATCCACGACTTCGATATGGCTCGTTTCCTCTCGGGCTCCGAGGTTGAAGAAGTATACGCGCAAGGCAGCGTGCTGGTTAATCCGGTATTTGGCGATCATGGCGACGTGGATACAGCGATCGTTACGCTTCGTTTCGCGAACGGCGCGCTTGGCGTTATTGATTGCAGCCGCAAAGCCGTATACGGTTATGATCAACGTGCCGAAGTATTCGGTTCGAAAGGTTCTGTAGCTTCGACGAATGACCAGGCGAATACTGCTGTGCTTAGCACAGAACAAGGTGTTATTAGCGAGAAGCCGCTTCATTTCTTCCTCGAGCGCTACAACAATGCTTATATTGATGAAACAGAGCAATTTATTAATGTGCTGCTGCAAGGCGGAGAAGTTTCCGTCAGCGGCGAAGACGCTTGCCAAGCAGAACGTATTGCGCTGGCTGCAAAAATTTCCCTACGCGACAACCGCAGCGTGAAGCTGTCGGAGCTTAAGTAATTGAAATAGAGAGGATGTAATCGAATGAGCAAATTGATCGTAAGCCCGCAGCAGCAAGCAGCGGGAACAGATCCGGTACTTTCGATTACTCCGGAATCGGCAGGCTGGGAGTATGTCGGTTTCGAAGTATACCAGTTGAATCCGGGAGATAAATTGAGCCGTGAGACAGGCGGCAACGAGGTTTGTCTCGTTCTGCTTGGCGGATTGGCGAATGTGAAGACGGCGAAAGAGTCGTGGAGCAACATTGGTCAAAGAATGAGCGTCTTTGAACAGACGCCTCCATACTCCGTATATGTTCCGAACGATGATCGTTACGAGCTGGAAGCTTTGACTAAAGTGGAGCTGGCTGTATGCGAAGCGCCGGGCAAAGGCAATCATGCTGCGCGCCTGATCGCGCCTAGCGACGTTGGCGTTGAAGTTCGCGGCACTGGCACGACGCAGCGCTTCATTCATAACATTTTGCCGGAGCAAGAGGCTGCCGACAGCCTGCTGGTCGTAGAAGTGTTTACGCCTGAAGGCCATTGGTCAAGCTACCCGCCGCATAAGCATGACCGCGACGCGCTTCCGGAAGAGTCGTTCCTTGAAGAAACTTACTACTTCCATGTGCAGCCGGAGCAAGGCTTCGCAATGCAACGTGTCTATACGGACGACCGCTCGCTGGATGAGAACTTGGCTGTTAAGGACGGCGAAGCAGTGCTGGTGCCGAAAGGTTATCATCCTGTTTCCGCGCCTCCGGGCTACCAAGTCTACTATCTCAACGTGATGGCCGGTCCGCACCGGGTCTGGAAGTTCAATAACGATCCGGATCACGCATGGATCGCAACGAGACAACAGCCGTAATCTCCGTAACGATTTACAAATCGTTTGCAAATCGAGCGGATAAATCGGATAATATCCGGGTAGGGGGGCGATTGCCTGTCCTTAACATCCGACGATAATGAGGTTGGGCATGAAAGCGACCACGATATATGATGTTGCCAAGGAGGCGGGCGTCTCCATCGCGACCGTCTCCAATGCGATAAACGGCAAGGGAAAAGTAAGCAAGAAAAAGCGTGATGAAATATTTAAGGTGATGGAGCGTCTGCAATATCAGCCGAGTGTGATCGCCTCGGCTTTGATGGGCAAAAAGACGTACACGATCGGGCTGCTTATTCCCGATGTATCCAACCCCTTTTTCTCTGAAATTGCCCGTACGGTAGAGGATCTGGCGCATTCCGAAGGGTATAGCGTCATCGTCTGCAGTACGGACAATAAGGATGACCGGGTAGAGAAGTATATCCGGCTGCTGGAGCAGAAAAGCGTGGATGGCATTCTAATCGGTACCGGAGTGGAGAACGCAGATATTTTGACGCAGCTCGCAGAAAAATCGCTGCCGATCGTCATGATCGCAAGGGAAGCGGTTGCGATGCCGGTACACAGTGTATTAACGGACGACTTTAAGGGCGGGGCGCTTGCAGCCGAGCATTTGCTGGGCGGCGGGCATCGCCAAATTGCGGTACTGTCCGAGAATTTCAAAGTTACGAGCAGCTATGAGCGGGTCAGAGGCTTCCGATTCGCTTTGTTCGAGGCTGGCATTGCCGTCGAGGATGACAGCATTATTTCATGCGATTCCAGCATCAGAGACGGAAAACGGGCGGCAGCGGCGCTAATCCGCGGGGAAAACCGTCCGTCGGCGATATTTTGCTGCAACGATCTGCTAGCGATCGGGGCATTGCAAGCCGCCAAAGAAGCAGGAGTACGAGTACCGGAGCAGTTGTCGATTATTGGCTTTGACGATACGATTCTGTCTACCGTGACGAACCCGGCGCTTACAACCGTTGCCCAGCCGATGGACCAGATGGTCAAGCTGGCTTTCGACTTGCTGATACGCAGCGCAGAGAACACGGATGAAATTAAGCAAAGGATCGTTATGCAGCCGGAACTGATCGTCAGAGAATCGACAAGCACGCCGGCAAACTAAAAATGGGGGTTGCACAATTGGAAAAAAGATTGATCGTATTTTTTGATAGCGGAGACACAATTGTCGATGAATCAACGGAAGTAAGGGACGAAGAGGGAATTGTAATTAGCGCTGATTTGATTCCCGGCGCGGACGTTATGCTCAAAACGTTGGTCGAGAAAGGTTACACGCTGGCGCTGGTTGCCGATGGCGACGCGCAATCGTTCAAGAACGTATTCAAGCAGAACGGGCTTTACGATTATTTTACGACCATGATCTATTCCGAAACTGTGAAAGCAACCAAACCGAGTCCTCGTATGTTCAAAGCCGCTGTAGGCGCTTTGGATCTGTCTGAGGCTGATTACCCGCGCATCGTGATGATCGGCAACAATTTGAGCCGTGATATGAAAGGCGCGAATGCGCTGGGCATCACAAGTATCTTCCAAAGCTGGACGCCGCGCTACCCGCATACACCTGCTGATGAATCAGAGCGTCCAACCTATACCGTGAAGGAGCCGCTGGAGCTGATCGAGCTGCTTGATCGCTTGAATGCTGAGCTTGCTTAATTCACGGACCAGCTATTTTGCACTTATACTTCATATTTAAAGGAATGGATAAGTCCCTCAGGCTAACTGAGGGGCTTTTTGTTATGGCTTGAACTGGAGAGAAAAGGGTATGAGGGGCAGGGGCAATGGAAATAATGGAATCAACTTCATTGAGAAAATTGAGAAAGGGGCAACGATGGATGAATGGCTCCAATAGCAAAAGCAGCAGTGTACAATTCAATAAATACGACCCGGAATCGTTCATTAAAAGCATTCAGGAGTTGCTTGGCAATCCTCCCGATCTGAACCATCATCCATTCGCGCTGACGCCTGACCGGCAAGGGCATTGTTTATTTATAAATACGCTAGTTGATAAAGGGAAAATTGAAGATACGATTTTGTGTTTTTTCACGGAAAAGTTTGCAACAGCGGAAGCAGCCAACTGGACGATTAATGAGCTGCGCTATCAAATCCCGATATCAAACTCATCAACGGTCACGGATCTGAATGATTGCGTGTTAGCGCTGATGGAAGGAAGCTGCCTGCTGCTGCTGAAAGGCGAGGGCGAAATTTTGCAGCTGGATGTTTCTATGCAGTCACAGCGTCCGATTCCGAAGCCGGAGACAGAGATGACTGTACGCGGGCCTCAGGAAGCATTCAATGAGGATATGGCGACCGCCTTGAGCTTAATCCGCAAAAGAATCAGAGCAGCAGATTTGCGGTTTGAACAATTTACAATCGGCTCCAAAACCGAATCCCGCGTCGTTATCATCTATTTGGAGGAGCTTGCACCAGCGGAGGTTGTTGAAGAGTTTCGACGGCGGCTGAATGCGATTGATACGGACAGCATTCTGGATGTTTCCTATGTGGAGGATTTTATTTCCGACCGGACCTTTATTCCGATGCCGATGATGCAAAAGTCGGAACGGCCGGACGTTACCGTATCCCATATACTTGAGGGAAGGGTAGCAGTTATTGTGGATGGCAGCCCGCTTTCCCTGATCGGCCCCATTACCTTTTTTCAGTTTTTTTCCTCGCCGGAAGATTATTTTCAGCGGGCGGATATCGCAACCTTCATGCTGTGGATTCGCTTCATTTCTTTCCTGCTTGCAATCTTCGTTCCAGCGCTCTATATCGCCGTCACCATCTATCAGCAGAGCTTATTGCCTCCTTCGCTGCTAATTAGCATTTCCGCGCAAAGGGAAGGTGTACCGTTTCCGTCCTATATTGAAGCTTTTCTAATGGCGGGAAGCTTCGAGATTTTACGGGAAGCAGGTCTGCGTATGCCAAGAATCGCCGGACAGGCCATCTCTATAGTTGGGGCGCTAGTACTGGGAGAGGCGGCCGTACAAGCCGGCTTGGTCTCCGCAGCGATGGTTATCGTCGTTGCGGTAACCGCTATTGCGAGCTTTGTGGCGCCTTACTATAACTTTGGCCTGTCGCAGCGGTTTCTGCAATATTCCTTTATGCTGCTGGCCGCCTTTATGGGGCTGTTCGGCATATTGTGCGGTGCGCTATTTGCAGTCGTTCATTTTGCTTCGCTGCGGTCATTCACCGTTCCGTTTCTCGCGCCAATCGCACCTACATATGTTTCTGACTGGAAGGATGTGCTTGCACGCCGGGGACGGTCGAAAATTAAAACCTATCCCGCTATGAACCGGACGAAGCGGAAGCGGAGAATTCCATAAGATATGCCCCGCATACTAGACCCGGAGAGGTGAGCAGCATGAATGTCAAACGCCGGATATGGAAGCATAGGTTCATCGCCAGTGTAATGGCGCTGCTGTGCTTGACGGGCTGTTGGGATATGATCGAAGTGAATCGGCTGGCTATCGTCAATTTCGTCGGCATGGATCTGAATCCGGAGCAAGGCGGCAGTATGTTCTATTACCAGATTATTAATCCAACCGGGATTGCCGCGCAAAAAACGTCCGGCATCAATGCCCCGGTCTACACCTACAGCATACGTACGTCTGATTCGACGGAAAATCCGTCGAAGTTAACGGACGGTATTTCGAAAACGCCGTTCTTCGCACACTACAATGCAATGGTTGTCACAGAGCGTGCAGCGAGGAAAGGGCTAGTTGACCAGCTTAATTTTTTGGAAAAACAGAATGATCGTCAATCGACGATTCCGATGATTATTACGGATTCACCGCTTCAGGCTATTATGAGAACGTATACCTCGCTGGAAAGACTGCCTGGGCGCAACGCCCGCTTGATTATCGATAATGGCATTTATCAGACAGGTGAAGCCAGCCCGCGCTCGCAGATCAAGCATGTAGCTGAGAATCTGGAGAGCACCATATTAACCGTGCTCCCCATCATTTCGCTTTCGGGGGAGGATGTCTCCAGCACCGATACGAAAAAATATGAAATGATCGACGCCAATAAAGGCAGCTTCTTACTGAAGGGAGGGGCGTTGATCAAGCAGGGTAAAATGATCGGGCGGCTGAAATCATCAGAGATGCCGTACTATAATTTGCTCAATGGGCAAATTCATATATTCCATCAGTCGGTTCCCTTGCATGAAGGGCATGTCGATTTGCGAGTGGAGGATTTTACGGTCCGAAAAAAACTGGTGATGGAGGAGGGCAAGCCAGTATTGCGCATTCATTTGAAAGCTGAAGTTCATATGGAGAACAATACACAGGATGTAAAGCTGGATGAAGCAAATCTAAGGGAAATCAAATCGCAGCTCGATAAGCTGATTCGGGAGAAGTGTGAGCGGCTATTTGCAAAAAGCAAAAAAAACAGCTGGGACATAACGGGTCTCGAAGCAATGATGAAGCAGAAGCGGGGACAGCCTTGGGCGGAAGCAAAACGAAACCCGGAGAGCTGGAAAGAGACTCAGTTGGATGTGACCACCCAGTTCATTATCCAAACATTTGGCAATACATTGGATCCGTATAAAACAAGGTGAGTGGTACATTGAAGGAGCACATAAGCGGTTGGCAGTTTTTTCTGATCACCGTTAACTATTCTCTTGGAACGGCTTTTTTCATCCGGCCGGGGAGCATGATTGCTTCAAGTAAACAAGATGGATGGATGATTCCGCTGCTGGCCAGCGTCTTTATGCTTGCAGTGTTATGGATATGGCTGGGGATGGCAAAGGTATATCCCAATCTGAGTATCGTGCAGCTGGCTGTCGAAGTGGCGGGCAAGCCGATTGGCGGGTTTATTGCCCTGCTTTATATTTGGTACTTCATACAGACCTCAAGCTGGGTAACGCGCAATTTGGGTGATTTCATGAAGACGATTCTAATGCCAAATACGCCGATCACCGCGTTCCATATTATGTTTCTCGCCATAGCCTGTTACGCTGCCATAAAGGGTGTCGAGACTATTGCCAGAACGAGCGAAATATTAACCCCCTTCGTCATTCTCGTCATGCTAACCATCTATGTATGCGCCTTGAAGGAGTGGGATTGGGGGAAGCTGGAGCCCATGTTTCAGAGCAGCTTTAATAAGCTTATGAAGGATACTGGACCCGTAATCGGTTTTCCCTATCTCGAGACGGTAACGATTATGATGCTCGCACCTCATGTCAAAAGCAGGCTGAAATCGGCGCTGCTCCTTGGCATGACGGTAACAACCCTGCTGCTGAGCGGCATCGTTCTGATAACAGTGGGGGTTCTAGGCGCCTCGCGCAGCTCGCATCAAGTATATCCTTTGTACACCATTGTGAAGGAGCTTCAAATTGCCGAATTTATCGAGAATCTGGAGTCTACAATCGTCATAAGCTGGACGATCTGGATTTTCCTTAAGCTCTGTATCGCTTACTACTGCGCTGTAATCGGCATTTGCCAGCTGTTTAAGCTTAAGAATAGGACAGGTGCCGCGATTCCGCTCATTTTCCTGATTGCAGGCATCGCTATTACTTTGAATGACAATGTCATTGGCAACATTGCGTGGGATAAACGTTATATTTTCCAGTACTCCTGTTTCTATGGAATCGTGCTTCCGCTGTTTCTATGGATGCTCGGGAAGTTCAAGAAGCGAAGAAGAAAGGGACCGGCTGCATGATCAAATATATGCTGATGATTTCGGGAGGGCTGCTGATTGGTCTTATCTATTTGATCAGGACCCGCAAACCGATGAAGGAGATCGTCGTGTATCTGGTGCTGTCTCTATTTGCTCTGGTTAGCTGGTGGGATATTTTTAGCGGCCATTTATTCAATCCGAACCGGTGGATCGGCTGGATAATCACATGGATGGGCCTATAAGGCGGCAGAGCTTGCTGCGCATATAAAGAAACAGCCGGGATAAGGAGTATCTCCTTGTTTCGGCTGTTTCTTTATGGTTGCGCCTATGAGAAAATGTAATTTGAGGGGGATTCGTATGGACGTTATTCAGACGATCACGAGAACGGAAAATAGAAAAACGCTCTACCATTTCACGAGAGCGTCGAACTTGAGGGCGATTGCGGCACTGGACAAGCTGCTGCCGAGCGGTGTAATTCGGCCTGAATTTAGCGGCGAGCGGCGGACGGAGCAATTACAGATCGAATATGAGGACTTTGTTATGACGTTAAACGCTCATCTCCGAATTCCGGATAAAATGATGGATGTCTCCGTCAGCCAACAGCAATTCAGAGCGTTTCTGGATAGCCATGTGTTTTTCTGGCCGACCTTAAGGGACTGCAGAAAAATGCTGGATATGTATTCGAGAAGAGAACCGGAAGAAAGCTTCGCTGTGCTGGCATTCGATGCGCAGTCTTTGCTGCGGGCAAACGCCGGGTCCATATTGTTGACAAAATATGATTCAGGCAGCTCTCCGAGATTTCCGGACCGCTGCGGTTACAGGAAGAGTCTGAATATCTTTTTACCGATAGAGCAGCTTGGTACCGTTAATCGGCATGATGTGCCTGTAAAGGTTTCAGATATAAAGGAAGTATTAGTCGCTGGAGGAGTAACCTCGATCTCATTGCACTTGAGAGCCTTGTATGCTGACCATCCCGGAGCAGATATTCCGAAGCATTGGCAGGCTCTGCAGCAGCCGCTTTCGATGCTTAAGACGTAAGAGAATCGGGCGTAATCTGCATGAAGATTACGGCGGGATCTTGAGTTAGACGTATAGAACAGATCGTCATATCTGGCATTAAAGTTTAAGCGCTTTAATTTATTTATTGACAATTCAATTGCCGGGACACTACAATACGGTGTATGAAGCCAACAGCAGGCATGGACTGAACTTTTGTGATAGCGCAATCTTTTCGTCTGGGAGAGGAGGGACGCAACCGCTATTGCAATTGACTTTGTCATGCCATAAAGTTAAAGCGCTTAAATACATGCTTTCATCATCCTTAGAGGCTTCCTTACCTATTCCGCGAAAGGCAGTGATGAATGATGATTATCCGTAAACCCGGCATGCCTGCTGCTATGCTGAGCGCTATTTTGTCCATCGCAGTAGTTCTCATGCTAATTCCTAGTGCAAGCAGTTATGCTGCTGCCGGTTCCGCTTCCTCTGAGACGTCGCTTAGGCCGTTTCCGCAGCATATGAATTATGCAGCAGGCTCCATTAAACCAAATCATGTATCACAGAAGAAAATGGACGCTGAGGTTGGCTTGCTTTACGATCAGTTCAAGAAAAAGTACATAAAGGCCAATCCTTACGATGCCAGCCAATATTATGTCTGGTACAATGACGGCGGCTGGAACGGCGATGCGATCACCGTGTCCGAAGCGCATGGCTATGGAATGATGATTACTGCCATTATGGCCGGACATGATCCGGAAGCGAAGAAGCTGTTCGACGGCATGTACCGTTACTTCCGTGCACACCCAAGCACATTGCATCCCGATCTGATGGCTTGGCAGCAAGCGGACCGGGACGGCGCTATCATTGACGTTAACGGTACGGATTCAGCGATCGATGGCGACATGGACATTGCCTATTCGCTGCTGCTTGCTGATAAGCAGTGGGGCAGCAAAGGCACAATTGATTACCGGGGCGAAGCTGTCAAAGTAATCAATGCCATTATGGACAGCGAGGTTCATCCTGAGCATTTCCATCTGCTGCTGGGCGATTGGGTGCTGGGCTCCGACAGTGATCCTAGCTTCAAGCCCGCTACCCGGCCTTCGGATTTCATGCTGCAGCACTTGAAGGAGTTCCACAAGGCGACAGGCGATGATCGCTGGCTGAAAGTCATCTCAACTACTTATGGCATTATTAATGACCTGCATAAAAACTACAGCCCAAAAACCGGCCTGCTGCCGGACTTTGTCTACCGCGATTCTGCAGACGGCAAATATAAGCCGGTCTCTGAGTTCGAGTGGAAGACGGAAAGCGGACATTTCCTGGAGTCGGGATTCGACGGCGCTTACAACTATAATTCATGCCGCACGCCATGGAGAATTACGTCTGATTATTTGCTGACAGGTGATAAAAGCGCCTATAATCAGCTGGCTGCATTGAACGCCTTCGTTCAAAGCAATCATGCTGATCCGAGCGCAATCTGGTCGGGTTATTCGCTTGACGGCAAGACGAAGTTAAGCGAATGGGATGGCAATCTGGAGTTTACGGCTCCGCTTATGGTCGGCGCAATGATCGACAAGCGCAATCAGCAATGGCTGAATGATCTGTGGGATTACCATACGGAAGAAGCCAATTCCACGGCACTGGAATACCGTTATTACTATGGCAACTCCATTCGCTTGCTGAGCATGATCGTCGTTTCCGGCAACTGGTGGTCGCCTACAGGTATTGCTGCCACAGATATTTCCGGACATTCGGCTGAAGCGGCTATCCAGCAAGCGCTGGCTGCAGGCATCGTTAATGGCTATCCAAATGGCACATTCAAGCCGGAGGAAGCGGTCACGCGTGCCGAGTTCACGGTCATGCTGGCCAAGACGCTTAAGCTGGACGGGGAAGGGGCAGCCCTTGCTTTTGCCGATGCAGCTTCCATCGCACCATGGGCTTACCGCTCTGTTGCTCAGGTCGTGCAAGCAGGATGGACGGACGGCGTATTTGTTGATGAATTCCTTCCGAACCAGAAACTGACGAAGGGCGAAGCGGCTGCTATAATCGCCTTGGCGACGAAAACAGCTGCTGTGGAAACGATAGATGCTAATGCCGCTGTGACGCGGGCGGATGCGGTTTCGCTGCTGCTTGCACTTAAAGAGAAGTAGCTTAGTGTAATCATTAATTAAGAGGGTAGTTCTGGAGCCAAATCGTTGGCTGATGGAACTACCTCTTTTTGAATTGGAATATCGGTTGTTTGTTAGTTAGAGAATATTTTAATAATCTTATACCTGACCCTTACCTAATTTATGATCAGTTTTGTCATGACGTAAATACTTCAAAATCTATATTGGTTCTAGTTATAGATCATCCTTGGAATAATAACTGCACATTATTTTACAAAATTTTAAAGAAGATTGCTCTAGAGTTATTTGCTTACTCTTACTATATTAACCTATAAATTGGAGACAAGATTACCCAATTTAAGTTATTATAGTACTATATAACTAGAAGGAGGTTTTTTTATGGGAAGCGGAGGATATTCAGGTGCGATTTATAGTAGTTTGGGCGGAGGAGCTGTTAATAAATGCGGAGATACAATAATTACTCAGATAATTGTTAATCAAAATAAAAGTACTATTTGGTTAAATTCTTCTATTCAAGATATGGTATACATTAACCTGAATAGAAGTTCTTCTTTACCTATTTTAGAAGTTTTAAATCAAGTAGACGGTATGCTCATTGGATTACTCCCCCCAAATTGTGGATGGGTGATTAATTGTATTGAAAATGGATGGAAGTATCAAGGAATTATTATTAAAAAAGAAGGTAGCCAGTATGATCCTAAGATAACAGTAAATTTAAATGGTGTAATTTGAATGGAATATACTCAAGCTATTAATATTTTAAAAGAATTATGGGAAGTATACGGTTCATCAATAGAGCAAGAATATGTTTTGTTTTATAAATCAAAAGAGCAAGTACTCGATGAGTTCTTTTTTGTTTTATTAGGAGGATTCGGAATAAGTTATGAATTAAATTTATCTGGTCTTCAGATACTTAAAGATCAAAACTTATTTAAGAAAGATTATTATAAATGCAAAGATAAATTGTTGATTATCGAAGAGAAAATTAGAGAGCAATTTTCCAAAAAGCAATTTGTTGGTGCCAATTTAAATGGACATTTAAGAAAATACAGGTATCTTGATACGAAACCTAAGATTATTTCAAATGGGGGCTATTGGCTATGGGAAAAATGCGAGTGGGAATTATATGACAAGTTACATGATCTTAATGCATCTGCATCAAGATTGTGGTTATGTAATTGTCCTGGAATTGGGATGAAATCAGCAAGTTGGTTATTAAGAAACACAGGGTTTAATGAGGACTGTGCAGTATTCGATGTTCATATTTTAAGATTTTTAAGTTATTTAGGGTTTCATGTTCCAAATCAATTAACAGAAAAAGTATATCTAAGTTTAGAAGATGCACTACGTAGAGTGTGTAATAATGTTGGAGTTACTTTAGGGAAAATGGATTATTTGCTGTGGTTATTATCCAGAAACGGATTTCTTAATTATGCTGATCGGAGGGATGGGATTTGAGTCTTTCTGTATATGGAGAGATTGGGATAGATCTCTTACTTGGTGATAATTCTAGAATAATTAGCAGAAATGGTGGAGCAGGTTTGTACGCGGCTATCGCAGCCGCAAGACAGGAAATGAAAATTGATTTCTTAACTGTCTATGGACCTGAAATTGATAAATATAGTCTTCAATTTTGGGAGACAATGGGGGTATCTATTGAAAATTCAATATATTTAGAAAATTACAGCGTGCCAAGGTACATAGTAACGGGCTATAAAGCATTTGAGCATAAGATTAGTACTCCCATTACTGATATTAAAATGGGAATTCAATATGTTCCTTCATTGAGTAAGGATTGTGAAGGATTATTACTTTTCCCGGTTGACCACTCTTTCCCTGAATCATTATTTGAGCAAGCGATAGAAAAAAATATACCAATATTTTTAGATCCTAAACCTAACAATAAATCAATAAATCGAACAAGAGAGATATTGAAATATGTTACGGTGCTTTTAGTAAATGAAGAAGAAGCTTTATTATTATCTGAAACAAACGAGATTGAAGAGGCGATTAAAAAGCTAGAAAAAATGGGGCCCAAATATATAATTGTAAAAAAAGGATTTAAGGGTTGCAATTTGCTATACGATGGACATAGATTAGAATTACCTGCATATAAAAGTAAAGCTGTGTGTACCCTTGGGTCCGGAGATGTCTTTGGAGGTACCCTAGCTGTAACTTTTTTGAGGTCAAGAGATATTGAATATAGTGTACGTATTGCAAACTGTGTTGCTGCTAATTTTATTGAAAGTATGACTGTTGAAACTGTTATTGATAAATCAGGAGTTGAAAAAGATCTTTACCAGCGTGAAATGTTTGTTCTAGATGAAAATCTACCGAAAAAGGTCTATTTGGCGGGTCCATTCTTTAATAAACAAGAAATATACTGGGTAATTCATATTAGTGAAAGATTAAAAAATGCCCAGTTTACTGTCTTGTCTCCTTTGCACGAGAACGGAGTTATTAATGCAGATACCTCTTTTGAACAAAGGAAAAAGGTTTTTCAAGCTGATATTGATCTAATAAATGATGCTGATGTTGTGGTAGCTTTAATAGATCAAGACGATACCGGCACTTGCTTCGAAATGGGATATGCTTTTAAAAAAGGAGTTCCTGTATATGGTCTAAAAACTTCAGAAAAGAAATTAAATAATATGATTCAATTTGGTTGCAATCAATTATTTGAAAATATAGAAGAATTGATAGAGGTATTATATGGGAAAAAATAAAATTGTTTTACTATTTTCTGGTGGCATTGATTCAACTGTGCTATACTACTGGCTTAATGCTACTGATTATGATGTGTTTCCTATTCATATAAACTATGGACAAACAACTTATCTAGGTGAAATTAATGCAATTAAAAGAATAACTGAAGGAATGTTTAAAAGAGATACATTATTTGTGGATGTACCTAATCTTAAAGAAATTGGCCAGGGATCATTAGTTGGTGAATTACCGGAGAGTGTATATTCGCAAGATGAATGGATGAAAAATGAGTTTTTTCCAAATAGGAATATGATTCTGATATCTATTGCTGCTTCATATGCCTATAAAATGAATATAAATAAGTTAGCTATTGGAGTAGCAGGAGAAAATTCTTATAAAGATACAGGGAGTGCATTTATTAAAAGTATTACAAACACTCTATACGAGTCCTTAAATTTATTTGAGATAGTAACACCGTTTGTAGATAAAGATCGTAAGTTTGTGGTTAACGAGTCTCAAATATTAAATGTGCCTATAGAAAAAACCTTTTCATGCAATAGTCTCGGAGAAAGACATTGTATGCTGTGCAATAGTTGTTTGGATAGACAACATGCACTGGACTTGCTAGGAATTGCTAATGCATTCTAAAACTGAAAATTTTGAATATTAAACATTTTTATAAGATATTCACTAAAAAAGCTTACAATCTTAAAAAGGATTGCAAGTTTTTTTAGTCTTTCAAACTAGATAATAATGTAAATAATCAGCAAAAATAAGTTCGAATTTATATATGAATTGGTGTAGAATTAGTAAGAAGATTTTACATTCTTGGGGGAGTTTGAATGATTAAACTAATTGTATTTCAAGGGCCAAGTGGATCAGGCAAGACTACTCTACAGAAAAAATTTGGTGCTCCCAAAATTATTACATGTACAACTAGAAGTCCCCGTACTACAGAAAAGAATGATATTGATTACCATTTTATGAATCGTGAATCTTTTGAATTACTTATAAAACAAGGGAAGATGTTAGAAGTTACTCAATACAAATCTAATCTATATGGAACTCTTTTAGATTCTGTTACTAATATTGAGGATGAGGTTAAATCAATTGTTCTTGACTATTCAGGCGCGAAAAGAGTTAAAGAATTATTGAAAGAAAAATGCTTTCGAATTGGTGTATATGCTAATAAGAATGATTGCGAAAAAAGGTTGTATAAGCGACAACATAATCTTGAAGAAGTCAGCCAAAGAATGAATAGTTATGATTTTGAAGTTAAAGCATTGAACGGATGTGAAATTATTATTAATAATTCCGATTCCTATTGGGATAATGTTGAATGGATATTGCATTCCTTGAAGGAAGAAATACAAAAATATAATTGACGGGGGCATGAAAGTGGATAAAAAGATATTGATTGATGAACTGTTAGCATTAGGAGTAGAAGTTTCAGATCCAAATAATGATGAGCATACTACTCGTAAACACGACGATCCATTTATTGTACAAAAAAAAGATACCGATAGTCGTGATCCATTTGAACGTGATTACGCTCGAGTTCTTCATTCTCCTTCTTTCCGTAGACTGCAAGGTAAGATGCAATTACTAGGAACTCAGACGAATGATTATTATCGTACAAGATTGACTCATTCCTTGGAAGTAAGCCAAATAGGAGCAGAAATTGCAACCAAAGTTTATGCTGATAACGATTCTAAAATTAAGGTTAGCAAAGCGTTAGTTACTATGGCTTGTTTGACTCATGATATTGGGAATCCTCCATTTGGTCATTTTGGAGAAAAAGCTCTAAATATGTTAATGAAAGATCACGGAGGATTTGAAGGAAATGCGCAGACCTTAAGAATTGTATGTAATTTGGAACAAAAGAGTCAGGATTATAAAGGGCTTAATTTAACGTTGGCATCTAGATTAGCACTAGTTAAGTATAATGTTACAGCACAACAAAAAAACAAAGAAGGGAAATTGAAGGAGGGCAAGTTTCTGTATGATGACTTAACTAGTGAGATAAATACTAAAAGTAAATTGAAAACGCAAACATTGGAATGTCAAATAATGGAGATATCTGATGATATTGCATATGCTTGCCATGATCTAGAGGATTCTCTCAAATCTGGTGTTTTAACTCTTGAAGATGTAATTTGGTCTTTAAAAAGCAAAGATAAAAGTGCTCATAGTCAATTTACTGAGATATTGGAAATATCAAAAAAGTTATGTGGGAATTCACATGGGGATATTTATCTTAAATCAATTACTTCAGTACTAATTAATACTTTTGTTAATGATATTAAGGTCATAGATTTAAATAAAGAGGAAATGTTAAAGAAGGGAACTGTTTATTCAAAAGGACTGGGACTAAAGGAATATAAAGGATTGTTGAAACAACTTAAAAATGTAGTTTATGACTTATTAGTTAGGCAACCTTCGGTGGCTGAATACGAAATAAAAGGAGGGATTATTGTTAGACAATTGTTTACCATGCTAGTAGATGAAAAATACAATTATAATAATAGATTATTCCCACTTGAATATCAAAAAATAATTGAGAATAACCCGGAGGTTCCTACTGTAAGTTTATATCGGACAGCAAGTGACTACATATCTGAGATGACAGATTCATTTGCAATGCGTTTATATAAAAAGCATTTTGGTAAAGATATGCCGAGTTATAATGATTGTGATTGGAATGATAGTATAAATTAATAACAAATAAACTTAAAATTTATAGGGCCCAATTAGGTCGGTGCTCTATAAATTTTTTTTGTAGTGTAATAAACGAATTAGCTTAAAATTGATATTTAACAACTCTTTTGATAATTAGTATACGAATTCAGTATAGCATGTTTCAGTTTTTCTCTTCTCTAGGAACTAATGCCGAACTGGTTAAAAATAGAAAATAGCAAAGTGTTTTATTAGATATGAAGTGAATTTTGATTTCAGGTAAAGATTTGGGTTTCAATTTTTTTGATTAAGAAGGATTTTCAACGAATAGACCGAACGTATGGGCACACCATGTATGCCGCTTTATGCAGAAAACGGGAGGCGATGTTCAAATGAAGCTGCGGGATGAAGAGACAAAGCCGTTGCTTTATAAACAGATGGTCGTAAAGGTGCTGGAGCTGATTCGAAGCCGAAAGCTAAGGCCGCATGATCCCGTACCCTCGGAGGGGGAATTGGCCAAGCTGTATGGGGTGAGCCGAATGACGGCAAAGCTTGCGCTTGATATTCTAGTCAAGCAGGACGTTGTTTATCGGCTGGCGCGCAGAGGAACGTTTTTATCTGCCGGATATGTGGAGGGAGCAGAGGAACCGGCACTGCCGAGAATGACGCTTCAAGCTGAGCAGCCAGCTAAAAGAAAAATCGCAATGGTGTTTCCCAATATGGATGATTACACGGCGCGTATTATCGCTTCGGCGGAGCAGGAAGCCCGCAAGCTGAACTGTCAGCTGCTTATTCGGATCTCACTGGATAAGGAAGATGAGAGCGAATGTTTGCAGGAGCTGTACGAGGATCGGGTGGACGGCGTTATTTTATATCCAAGGGGACGTATGGCTTGCAGTGAAAAGGTGCTGGAGCTGAACCGGCTCCGATATCCTCTAGTCATCATTGATCGTATTTTTCGCGAGGTGCAAATCGATTGCGTCTATCACGATCACTATCAGGGCGCCTACAATCTGGTCGAATACCTCATCAGCAGGGGGCATAGGGAGATCGGTTATATATCGATGTCATTTGACGGGGTGACGAGCCGGGAGGATCGTTACAAAGGTTATTTGCAGGCGCTTCGGGATCATAAGTTGACGGCGAATGAAGGATATGCCGAGCTCCATTGCTCTGAGGATTATATGAATCGGCTGAGTGAAGTTAATCCGCAGCTGGAAGCTTTTATAGGACGGAATCCTTCGCTGACAGCCGTCGTTTGCGCCGATGATTACTTGGCTACATCCTGTCTGTATACGGCTCTTAGTATGAATGTGCCGGTTCCGGATCAGCTCTCGGTTATCGGCTTCTCCGATATTCAATTATCAAGTCTGCTGCCGATACCGCTGACGACCGCAAGGCAAACGACCGAGCAAATCGGACAAGCAGCTATTAATCTGCTGTTCAAGCGAATGGATAAATCAAGAGAGGGGGCAGTTACGATAAAAGTAAAAACCTCGATCATTGAACGCAGCTCGGTCAAAACAATTGGTTGAATATGTCAATGACATATCCTAACATTTGATTTGTGCTGCCGGCAGCATGTTGAGAGTGAAGGGAGGAATTGATTTGAAAGCGCTAACATGACGGGGTTGAACGATATGTCAGGCAAGGCAAGCTGTTTAGCAAGTGAAATCTAAAAACGAAATGAGGAGCTCGATTATGAAAATATTCAAGTTGTTTGTTTTAGTTTCACTGTTGGCCTTAACTGCACCTGTATTCTCGTACATGAAGACGGAGCCTGCCAGCGCGGCAGGACAGCCCCCTGTAACGGCCTATAGGGATGGCAATTTTACCGGGGTCACGCAAGATTTCGAAACGGGACTTTACAATGTAGATCAGATCAGCACTGTGGGAAATGACAAGATTTCCTCGATCCGGATTGCACCAGGCTACCGGGTCACCTTGTATAAGGATTACAATTTCTCCGGTTCCTCCAGAGTGCTGTATGCCGATACGGCCTGGCTGGAGGATTTCAACGACGAGACCTCCAGTATGAAAGTAGAGCTGATTGGCGCGGCCCGCAAGCCGGTTACAGCTTACACGAATTCACCATACGGCGGCTTGGAGCAAGCCTTCGATGTAGGCAGCTATGATTGGGCGGAGCTGCAAGCTGGTGTAGGCAATGATTCGATCTCCTCGGTACGGGTCGCACCGGGCTATAAGGTTACGCTGTACAAAAACGCCAACTTCTCCGGCGCTTCCAAGGTGCTGACGGCAGATGCGATTTATGTAGGCAGCGACTTCAATGACACAGTGTCGAGCTTGAAGGTAGAAGCGATTTCGCCGCTGGATGCAACGAGCGTCGCCGTTCCGAACAATGCCTACAGCGATACTTCCAAGCGCCAGCTGCTGGAAACCTTCGCTCCACGGATTTGGATGGCACAGGGAGAGTCGTATTTCCCGTCCTCCGTTGAATTTACTTTCCCGTATGTGGACCGTTACTTGAATCCAAGCTCGGGCAAATATGAAATCAAGACGAAAACGCCGCTCGATCCTTATACGCTCAAGCTGCCATACTTCTCGGGAGATTTGGCGAATGCGCCAATTTACGCTTTCTGGGTCGAGAAGGATTACAACAATGTGGACATGGTCTTCTTCCAGTTCAGTCCTTATGACTTAGGGAAAACGGTCTTCGGTACAGAGGTTGGCGATCATGTAGGCGACTGGGAGCGGATTACGGTTCGTCTGGCCAAGTTTGTCGACAATAACACGAACTACTTGAAGCCGGTTCAAGTCTTTTACGGCGCACACTCCTTTGGTACCGCTTACAACTGGGATGAAGTAACGAAGATCAATCAGACGCATCCAGTGGGGTATACTGCATTTGGCTCGCACGGCATGTGGAAGGATGCAGGAACCCATGTCTATCAGGAGCTTGTCGTCACCCAGCTGACGGATGTAACGAACCAGGGAACAGCATGGGATACTTGGAACAACGTTCAAGCGTTCCAATACTATCCGCATTTGTCGACAGGCAATGGGCTAGGAAATCCTTGGCCGACTTGGCTGGACAAAGATTATACGAATCCGAACAGTGACTCGGTTTACCGGTTCGGCAATCCGGCACAAGGCTCGTTCTTCGGTCAGCCGCTGCTTGCAGGCGGACCAACGGGTCCTCAGGAAAAAGGCGCTTTGACGAATGATGTCGTTCTAGACTAAAGGTTGGAGTTGGATAGGAAAGATCGGGAAATTTGAGCGGTACGAAGCCATATTTTACGGAGGCAGGACAACGAATGAATAGCAATAGAACGGTTCACGTCGTCTTTAAAACGCATTTGGATATCGGATTTACACATTTGGCTGCCCATGTGCTGAAGCAATACAAGGAGGAATATATTCCGAAAGCGATTGCGTTAGCCGGGCAGCTGGAAGCGGAGGGCGGAGCTGCGCGCTTCGTGTGGACGACAGGCTCTTGGCTGATCCGCCATTATCTGGATCAGGCCTCGCCGGACGAGAAACAAGCGATGGAAAAGGCGATAAGAAGCGGGCATATTGCTTGGCACGGCTTGCCCTTTACAATGCATACGGAGCTGCTGGACCCCCAGCTGCTCCAGTATGGTTTGTCGATCGGACATGAGCTCGATCAGCAGTTCGGCAAGAGAACCATCGCTGCCAAAATGACCGACGTGCCCGGTCATACACTGTCCATGGTCCCTTATTTGCAGGCAGCGGGGATTAAATATTTGCATCTTGGCGTGAATCCCGCTTCCAAACGTCCTGACGTGCCAAGGCTCTTCCGCTGGCAAGCGGAGGACGGAAGCGAGATCATCGTCAATTACTCAGGAAGCTACGGAGAGCCAGTAGAAGCGGAAGGAATGGACGATATTTTGCTGTTCGCTCACACCGGAGACAATTGCGGACCGCCAAGTGCCGAGGAAATTCAGGAGCAGTTCCGGGACATTCAGGAGAAATACCCTGATGCGAGAATTATCGCTTCTACGCTAGACGCATTCGCAGAGCGTCTGGCTCAAGTACGTGAGAAGCTGCCCGTATTGCGGGAAGAGATCGGAGATACTTGGATTCATGGAGCCGGCACGGACCCTTATAAGGTTGCCGGGCTGCGCGAGCTGCTGCGTTTGCGAAGCGAATGGACTGATAGCGGAAGAATGACGGCTGGGAGCAGCGAATACAACAGGATGAGCGATGCGCTGCTGCTCGTCACCGAACATACATGGGGATTGGACGTCAAAAAATGGCTGCCCGATTTCCGGAACTATGCGAAAGCAGATTTCAATCAAGCGCGAGCAGCCGATGAGATTGATCTCGATGACATGCCGGCCAAATTCAGCTATATCGGCGCTTTCGCGATGAATGAATTCGATCTTCATTCCAGCGGGTTGTTCACAGCCGAGCAAAGCCGGCGCACCTATTCAAGGATTGAGAGCTCTTGGGCGGAGCAGCGAGCTTATTTGGAGCAAGCCGTGTTCGGATTGGAGGATAGCAAGCGGGAAGAAGCCGCTCAGGCGCTGGCTCAGTTGAAGCCGTCGCGATTACCTCAAGCGGCTGATGAAGAGTCAATAAGCGCAGGTGAAATCTATCAGACGAGCGGAGGCTATCAGTTGGCTTTCTCCGAGCAGGGAGCTCTTATTCACTTAAGCGATGAACAGGGAAAGGTATGGGCAGATGCCGCTCATCCTTTTGGAGAATACAGCTATGAAACGTTTGGTACAGAGGATTATGCGCGGTATTTCCGCAACTACATGCAAAACCTGCCGGTGACACATCCGTGGGCAGATGCTGATTTCAGCAAACCGGGCTTTGAATTTGTCCGCCCGCTGCCAAGCTATCAATCGGTCAAACCAATTGTCTCGTCCATGTATAGAACATGCGGGGAGCGTGAGGACCGTTACGTGATCCGAATGAGAATGCCAGCCCATGCCTATGAGAATTACGGAGCACCGCGGGAGCTGGAGATTGAGTATACGTTCCAGCATCGGAGCGGGATTATTGGCGTTTGTCTGCAATGGTTCGGCAAGGATGCCAATCGTTTGCCTGAGGCGAGCTGGTTCAGTTGCGGCCTGAAGGTGGACAATCCGAACAGCTGGCAGATGGATAAGCTCGGCTATGGAATCTCTCCGCTTCGGGTAGTGAAAGGCGGCAACCGCAATCTTCACGCCTTGGGACGGGGGGTGTCTTATGAGGGGGCAGACGGCTGGGCAGAGATCGAGACGCTGGACGCAGCACTGGCTGCGCCAGCCGAGCGAAGACTGCTGCAATTCGACCAATCCTTCGCATCCTTGGAGGGCGGCTGGCATTTCAATCTTCACAACAACATCTGGGGAACAAACTTTCCGATGTGGAATGGGGAGGACGCCAAGTTCCGTTTCCGGCTGCATTTGAAGTCGAATACTATGTAGTTTAAATATGAAATATACCAATTCATAAAATGTCAATAGAAAAATAAATATTTACAAAATCTTAACAATAGGTATTGATTACAAGATATATCCAATGTATTATACAAATAAAGCGTTTACATTAAGCGCTTACATTTTTACCGAGGTATTAAACCGGTTTAAACATCACGAGAGACACAGCCTACATAATCCAGGATTTCACATCATCCGCTTTTAAACCGGTTTAACCAGAGAGACAGACCAGGTTCAAAGATGTCATTTCAACTATGGAGGGGTTAATTTGAAACGAAGCAAAATGATGTTAATGCTGCTCGTGGTGATTGCGGTTATTGCCGCAGGATGTACGAATGGCAACTCCGCGCCAAAGGCAACGGAGAAACCGGCAGAAACGGTCGTACCTGTCGACAACAATCAGTCAGGGGCTAAGGAAGCTCCGGCGCTCGCCGCATTAGTGAAAGACGGAAAGTTGCCGAAGCTGGAAGACCGGATGCCGGTAGCGGCAGATATTAAGATCGAAGATGTCGTTGAAGAGATCGGCCAATACGGCGGCGACTGGAAAATGCCTTGGAATGGTCCTGCCGACAAATGGGGCGTAGGCCAGCCAACAGAGGAAGCGCTTTTCCGTTTCAACAAAGAAGGCAACAAGGTTGAGCCAAACGTAGCTAAAGGCTACGAGGTCAACGAAGATTCCACGGTCTTTACGATTCACCTTCGTGAAGGCATGAAATGGTCGGACGGCGTGCCGTTCACAACGGATGACGTTATCTTCTACTGGGAGCACATGCTGAAGAAAGAAACGTTCGGCAAAAAAATCTATGACGCTTACTACTCTGTAGATCCGGTAACAGGCGAAAAAGCATTGGCCGAAGTGAAAAAGGTTGATAACTATACCTTCACAGTGACGCACAAATATCCAAGCGTACAGTTCCTGGAGCGTGTGGCGATCGACAATAAATGGTTCTTCGCACCGAAGCATTTCCACGAAACAATTCTTCCTGAATTCGTAGGCGATGCGAAAACGCTGGAAATTACGAAATCATGGGGCTACGAGGATCCGAAAGTGTTCCTGGTAGAAACAGGCTACTACGATTGGCTGCACAAAGAAATTCCAACGCTCAGAGCGTGGATGCCAACAACAGATCCGAACAGCGACCAATTCGTAATGGAACGTAACCCGTACTTCTGGAAGACAGATGCTGAAGGCAATCAGCTGCCATACATCGACCGCATCGTAGCGACGAAGATTCAAGATCCAAGTCAGAAAGTGCTGGGCACATTGGCTGGCGACTACAACTTGGTTACTTTCGACGCTAGAGACTTTACGGTTCTGAAGGAAAATGAGAAAAAAGGCAACTACCGCATCATTCCTTGGACGCAGCCGGCTTGGAGCAGTGCAGGCATCCAATTGAACCAAACGACACAGGATCCGAACCTGCGCAAGCTGTTCCAGGATATCCGCTTCAGAGAAGCATTGTCCATCGGCGTTAATCGCGTAGAAATTTCCGAGATCGTAACGAACGGATTGGGCGAGACGGTTCAAGCTTCCGTACCGGAAGGCGTAATGGGTTATCAAGAAGGCTGGAAGGATCAATGGACAGAATTCAATCCGGAGCGCGCGAACCAAATTCTCGACGAGCTGGGATTGACGAAGCGTGACAAAGACAATTTCCGTATGAACGCGGACGGCTCTGAACTGACGCTTACGATCATTGAATCCAGCACAGATACAGCAGCATTCCTGGAGCTGTTGAAAAAGTATTTTGAAGACATGGGCTTGAAAACGAACTTGAAGGTCGTTGACGGCGGTACGCACTTCGATATGAAATATGCGAACCAAATTCCGATCACAACTGAGAACATTTCGGTAGCGAACGTAGCGTTCCGTCCGGACACGCTCGTACCGCTTCGTGTTATTACGCCATGGTTCGGCCACTACGGTCTGTATTCGCAATCGGGCGGCAAAGAAGGCGTGAAGCCGGAAGGCGACGTTGCCAAAATTCTCGAGTATTGGGACAAAATCAAAGCGAGCAAAACGCAAGAGGAAATCGATCAATACGCAGACGAGATCGTTAAGCTTCATATGAAAAACCAATGGGTTATCGGTTATGCAGGCCCTACGCCTGTACTGATTGCAGCATCAAACAACCTTCACAACATTCCTGGCAAAATGATTTGGGCAGATGAATATCGCTCGTTGGGTCATGGTCATCCATCGCAATTCTTCATTAAATAAGCAGATGCAGTAAATGACGGCGGCAATGGCGGGGAAGCAGCTTCCCTGCCATTGCCGCAATAAGATTCAGCTAGTAGCGGAGAGGAACGGATATGAGATGCTTCAATATATAATAAGACGAATTCTGTTAGTCATACCCGTTGTTATATTTATTTCCTTTGTCGTCTTCTACATCATTCAGCTTCCGCCAGGCGATTACGTATCCAGCTATTCCGCTAAAATGTCGGCAGCAGGGGACGTTATGACGCAGGCAGAAATGGATGAAATGAGATCGAATTTAGGTTTGGACCGTCCGGTGTATGAACAGTATTTTGTATGGATGAAAAAAATCGTGCTGCATGGAGACTTCGGCTTCTCGTTCAACTACAATAAGCCGGTTCTTGCAGTCGTGAAGCAATACATGGGATTAACCTTAGTCGTGTCACTAGTTACGATGGTCTTCCAATATCTCGTTGCGATTCCGGTCGGTATCTATACGGCTGTCAAGCAGTATTCGCCAGGCGATTATTTCTTCTCCGGATTGAGCTTTATTGGAATGGCCACGCCTAACTTCCTGCTTGCTATCATCTTAATGTTCTTATCCTATACCTGGTTTGGCGATCCGTTGCTTGGCTTATTCTCCAATGAGTACGTCAACGCGCCATGGTCGATGGACAAAGTCATTGATTTGGCGAAGCATCTGGTCATTCCAGTCATCGTTATCGGTCTGGCAAGTACAGCCGACCTGATCCGTGTCATGAGGGGGCAAATGCTTGATGAGCTGAACAAGCCCAACGTCGTGACAGCAAGAGCGAAAGGTGTATCTGAGACGAAGATTTTGCTCAAATACCCGACTCGTGCCGCTTTGAATCCGATTGTCAGTACGTTCGGCTGGTCGTTGTCCTCTGTATTTACAGGCTCGACGATTACCGCTATCGTATTGAACCTGCCGATTCAAGGGCCGGTTATGTACAATGCCTTGCTCGGCCAGGATATGTATCTTGCTGGCTCGTGGCTGCTCTTTATGGCATTGTTGACCGTTCTGGGCACATTGATCTCGGATATTCTACTTGCATGGCTGGATCCAAAAATTCGTACAGAATTCAGGGGAAATTAATACGATGAGAACATTACCTGCATTCAAGAAACCAACGTCGGAAACCACTCGTCCCAAAGCAGAAAAAGATTCCAATTACAGCTCGCAATGGCAGCTGATGTATCTGCGATTCAAAAAGCATAAATTAGCTCGTATGAGCTTGTATATTTTATCCTTCTTGTATATTGTTGCGCTGTTCGCGCAATTCATTGCCCCTTACGGGCTGCAAAGCTATGACAGTAAATATGTAAACGTGCCGCCAATGGGCCTCAGATTTGTGGATGCGGAAGGCAAATTTCATATCCGGCCGTTCGTCTACGAGCTGAAGTCGGAGCGCGACCCGGAGACGATGCGGAAAGTATTCGTTCCGGATACGGAAAAGCGGCATAACCTGAAGTTCTTTGTTAAAGGCGAGGAGTATAAGTTCCTTGGCATGTTCAAGACTTCGCTTCACTTCATTGGTGTCAATGAACCGGGCCGTATATTCTTGCTCGGTACGGACGGCATGGGAAGAGACTTATTTTCCCGGATCGTACTTGGAAGCCAAATTTCACTCAGCATTCCGCTCGTCGGCGTAGGCATCAGCTTCGTCATCGGTTTGTTTATCGGAGGTGTCTCCGGTTACTTCGGCGGCTGGCTGGATTCGCTGATTCAACGGGTAATTGAAATTATCCGGTCCTTCCCGACGCTGCCGCTGTGGATGGCATTGTCTGCGGCTATTCCGCCGCGAATACCTGTCGTCACCATGTATTTGTACATCGTGATTATCTTCGCCTTTATCGGCTGGACTGACCTCGCGAGGGTCGTACGGGGCAAGTTCATCTCGCTGAAAAATGAAGATTATGTCGTAGCGGCAAAGATTGCCGGTGTCAGCGATACGAAAATTATCGTCAAACACTTGCTTCCCGGCTTCATCAGCTACTTGGTTGTAGCGACAACGCTTGCTATTCCTGGCATGATTCTTGCTGAGACGGCAATGAGCTTCCTCGGACTCGGCATTCGTTCGCCGGCAACAAGCTGGGGCGTATTGCTGCAAGAGGCTCAGAAGATCGAGAACGTCGCATTGTATCCGTGGAAGCTGTTCCCGCTCGGCATCGTTGTTCTTACGGTACTGACCTATAACTTCCTTGGCGACGGCTTGCGTGATGCCGCTGACCCTTACAAGAAATAAGAGAACGCATTGGTATAAATAAATGGCAAGCGAGGCGATAGCATGACGACTCAAGCTGCTCAGAAAGAGCAACCTTTATTGTCCGTTCAGAACTTGAGTATTAAGATCAAAATGGACAACGGAACCATGAACGCGGTAGACGGAGTCGATTTCGAAATTCATAAAGGCAAAACCTTAGGTCTGGTTGGTGAATCGGGCTGCGGTAAAAGTCTGACGAGCCGCTCGATTATAAGCATCAATCCGAAAGAATGCGAAACGACCGGAGAGATCATATACAACTCGGATTCGGAAGCTTGGCTGAATCAGCTCAATATATTGTCGCTTAAGCCGGCGGGCAAACAAATTCGCTCCATTCGCGGCCGGAAAATCGCAATGATCTTTCAGGAGCCGATGACGGCATTCTCGCCAATGTATACGATTGGCAATCAAATGATGGAAGCGATCCGTATCCATCGTACGAAAAACAAAAAAGAAGCGAAAAAAATCGCGCTCGAAATGCTCGCGAAAGTGGGTATCTCCGATCAGGAGAAGCGGTTTGACCAATATCCGCATGAATTTTCCGGCGGGATGCGGCAGCGGGCGATGATCTCGATGGCGCTATCCTGCAACCCGGAAATTCTCATTGCCGATGAGCCGACGACAGCGCTTGATGTAACGATTCAAGCGCAGGTGCTGGAGCTGATGAAGAAGCTGCAGTCCGAGTTCGGCATGGCGATTCTGCTCGTCACGCATGATCTGGGGATTATTGCACAAATGTGCGATGAGGTCGCCGTTATGTATTTGGGCAAAATCGTCGAGCAGGCGCCTGTAAAAGAAATTTTCGCGAACCCGAAACACCCGTATACAAAAGGGCTGATGAAATCGATGCCGCGGCTCGGCGGCGGCAAGACGAAGAGACTGGATTCTATCGAAGGATCGGTTCCGATCCCAATCGATATGCCGCCGATGTGCGGGTTCTATGACCGCTGCAAGGATCGAATTGAAGGCGTTTGCAATATGAGTGCGGTGCCGAAAACCCAGATTTCCGACCAGCATTCCGTCCGATGCTTCCTGTATTCGGATCAGCGTGAAGGAGAATCACAATGACCAAGCCGAAACCAATACTCAATGTTGTCGATATGAACAAAAATTTTCAAGCTAAATCCAAAACGACCCTCTTCAAAAAGCCGGCGCCAGTTCGCGTGCTGAATGACATCTCCTTCGAGCTGATCGAAGGAGAGACGCTCAGCATCGTGGGTGAATCCGGGTGCGGGAAGACGACGCTGGGCCGCTGCATCGTAAGGGGGATGGATCCTTCCTCCGGACAGGTCGTCTACCATACCGAAGACGGGCAGGAAATTGATTTTCTGAAGCTGAAGGGGAAAGGCTCCAAGACGTACCGCCGGGAAATTCAAATGATTTTCCAGGATCCCTATTCCTCGCTTAGTCCGCGGATGAGCGTATTCGATATTATCTCCGAGCCGTTAATCGCCAACTTCAAACTTAGCAAAGCGGAGGTGGAGGAGAAGGTTACCGAAATTGCCGCGAAGACGGGTTTGAACGTAAGCTATTTGCGGCGGTATCCGCATGCTTTCTCTGGCGGACAACGGCAGCGGATCGCGATAGCCAGAGCGCTGATTACGCAGCCGCGTCTGATTGTATGCGATGAAGCTGTATCCGCACTCGACGTATCGATTCAAGCGCAGATTATTAATTTGCTCAAGGATTTGCAGGATCAATTCAAGATTACGTATATTTTCATCTCGCATGATCTGTCTATCGTACAGAACATTTCCGACCGGGTGGCGGTTATGCACTTAGGCCGAATTGTGGAGTTGGCTTCGAGCGAGTCGCTGTTTGACCAGCCAAAGCATCCTTATACCGAAGCCTTGATGTCCGCCGTACCGCAGCCGGATCCGGATTACAAGAAAAGCCGGATCATCTTAGAGGGAGAGGTTCCGAACCCGGCAAATCCGCCTAGCGGCTGCCATTTTCATCCAAGATGCGCATATCGCACTGAAAAATGTGTGAAAGAAGTTCCCGAGTTGCGCGAAGTAGGCTATAATCATTTCACAGCCTGTCATTACGCGGAGGAATTAAAGCTGAAGGGCGTTAATAGCGAACTCGCAAACTAGGGGACCAGGTTTAGCATGCCGTGAGAGGATGTTAATGCAGAGATGGCAAAAATCGATGATGTCGCTCGTCTGGCGGGCGTCTCAAAAGGTACGGTTTCTAATGTATTCAGCCAGAAAAGGCCCACAAGCAAAACCGTGAGGGAAAAAGTGCTGCAGGTTTCCCGCGAATTAAATTATGTCCCAAACCATATTGCAAGAAGCTTGGTGACGAAAAAGACGATGGCGATCGGGCTGACGATCCCGCACGGCAACTTCTTTTTCAGCGTATTCCACAATCAATTTATTAACGGCGTTGTGCTAGAGGCTTCTACTTACGGCTATCGTGTCCTGCTGGATATGATTCCCGTTGAGGAGGTTAAAACCCCGTCATTGGCCAGTTATCCGATTGATGGCGCCATTGTGCTCGGTCCAATGGAAGAGGATGAGCGGATCGATCTGCTGCATCAGAATCAAGTGCCGTTTGTGACCGTAGGCAAGATTATTAATGAAGGCTTGTACGACGCGACAACGGTTAACAATGATAATGACCAGATTATGCGGGATATATGCGGCTATCTGGTCGGGTTTGGGCATCGCAATATGATGTTTCTTAACGCCGGAAGGTATAGCACCGTATCCATCGAAAGGACGGAAGCGTTCGTCCGGGCGCTTCAGGAGCATGAAATCGAGCTGCAGCCGCATATGGTACATTATAAGCCTGGTATTCACTCCGATCAGTATATGACTTATGGCTATGATGAGACGATCCGTATTCTGGGCGAGCGCAAGGAAAGGGTAACGGCCATCATCGCCGATGACGACCGCACGGCCTTCAGTGTGATGAATGCCATCAATGAGCTGGGCTTCAGCGTACCTGATGATATATCTCTATTCGTCATTTGCGGTGACTTGTCGATGATGCATCAAGTAACGCCATCTCTGACCGGCATGGATTTGCAGCCTTCGGAGCTCGGTGCGCAATCCGTCAAGCAGCTCATGCATAAATTAGATGTGCTAGAGGGCGATTACCCGGACAATTGTATCGTAAGCAGTACTATTATTGAAAGAAGCTCTTGTTCGCCGGTCTACAGCCGGAATGAGAGTGTTTCAACGTAAAAGAGGCGAAAGGGCATGACAGCATTTTTTGAATTTATCGGTGATTTTTTCACCCAGCATGAAATTTATTTCCGTATTCTAATTAGCGCCATACTTGGCCTGCTGATCGGGTTTGACCGGACGCATAAGCACAAACCCGCAGGTGTAAAAACGTATACGTTCGTAACAGTCGCTTCAGCGCTCATTACAATCGTATCGATTGAGAGCGTAGAAGTATACGGTCATATGCATGACCGGACGATGATGGACCCGATGCGGTTGACCGCTCAAATCGTATCCGGTCTTGGCTTTCTCGGTGCCGGTCTCATAATGAAGACCGGTTTCGAAGTAAAAGGACTGACTTCCGCGGCGATGATCTTGTTCGCAGGCGGAGTGGGTATCGGGATCGGAGCCGGCTTCTACGGCATCGTTATTTTCACAATCGTTACAGCCTTCTTCTTCATTCGGGTAGGCGGCTGGATCGAGAAGAAAGAGCAGAACCGGCTCCATGTCAAAGACGATATCGATCTATCGGCTTAGCGGGAAAGGAATCCTGGTTGCTGAAAAAGTGCTTATTGCGCTTTCTCAGCAATCGGGATTTTTTTTATAGCTTGACATAGCCATAGGTTGTGGTTATTATTTCCATAAAGTATGTGGAATGGGGCAATGAAAATGTATAAGCTGGTTTTGCTACAATCTCATCATCATGAAAGGCGTTAACACGTTCCTGCTAGATTAGGGATGGGTTAACGCTCTTTGCGCTTCCCATCCTGCGATATAGGACGCGCAGGACCAACGGGTCTTGCGCGTTTTTTTGTTGCAGCACAAAAAGAGAGCGGAGGATTAGTGGAATGGCGATTATGACGGATGCGAAAGGGAATGTTTTTTTGGAGTTTATACAAATTGAAGAAGATCAATTGGAGGCTGTCGTACGGGATGGCGATGCCCCGCTGACACATGCTTTAATTGTCGTGGAATGTCAGGGTAAGCATCTTCTCTTGCATAATAAGTGGAGGAACAGCTGGGAATTGCCCGGAGGCATCATTGAAGCAGGTGAAACGGCCAGGCAATGTGTAATTCGAGAATTGTATGAGGAGACTAATCAGACAATTGCGGAAGTCAGCTTCAAAGGGTTAATGAAATTTAGGCTGCAGCCGAGCTTTCATGGCCCGGAGAGGACAGAGTATGGCGCCTTATTCGCAGGCCGGATAAATCAGCTGGATGATTTTGTTGAGAATGAG
The DNA here is from genome assembly GCF_042883865.1 of Paenibacillus sp. NPDC058174. Taxonomy (NCBI): domain Bacteria; kingdom Bacillati; phylum Bacillota; class Bacilli; order Caryophanales; family Paenibacillaceae; genus Paenibacillus; species Paenibacillus sp. NPDC058174. Next base: position 1,141,532 of record NZ_JBHVUY010000001.1, on the reverse strand, counting down.
GAAGCGAAGGCGATTATTTTGTGGGACGGTATATTAGAGATTGGAGAGATTGCAGAGATAGATAGGAAATTGATTGAGTTTGCTTAAAAGTAACATTTTGAAATAGGAGTAAAGCGGTTTGACTTGTCTTTAAAAAGGGGGGAGAGTTATCTGTACTTTAGATTTCATGGGAATTATTCAAGTCCCTATACCAATCAACCTTATGGCATCTTTGTTGTGATTTTTCACCTGCAGCGTGATGGGAAATTATCTGATGAGGATAGTAAACTATATGATGAAACAGTGGGTTGGTTTGAAGAACATCTTCCTAACCCGCCATTTTATGAAGGTGGTAATCCAATTAGAGCGGTCACGTGGTTTAAGGAAAATAATCATTCAAAAATAATGATTGAGAAATTAACTGCATTTTTAAATATCGCAAAGAATTATGGCGTAGAAATAATAAAATCGGTCTCACAAGAACCTCCTGGTGAAATTGTTTATGAGGACGAATACCAGATAGGGGTAGTAATGGCCACTTGAACGATTATTTTTTTAGACAAGCCTTGTGATCAAACTGTACTTTGTTTTAGATACGTTACACTGAAAAATACCATGAATCCTATCAGGAAGGGGAATGAATCCTTTACCAACGATGGAAAATCACATGAATATTTTAACTGAGAGAACAGACTGTATTCTATATTATGCGGAATCAGGCCTAGCGAACGAACATGGTAAAGGCTGGATCGGCGGGAATGCACCTGACTTCTTTGATGATCAAGCAGAGCTCATTCACGAAGATAACCAAAAATATTGCTTTTACTTGAGTCTCGTCCATCCCTTTAAACCTGAGAGTATGATTTCGATCTTCATTCCTGAGGACTATGAGGAATATTTGGAGAACAATTTCCTAATTGCTCGATAAAGGTGTTTGAGCATCCCATTTCAACTGAGAGCGTCAAAGATAGGTTTACTAACCCAGGTCTAATAAAACATGCAATTTCAGACGGGGTACTAAGCAATGACGAGGAATCGATGGCTCAGTCTTTTTTAATTAAAGTAGGGGGGGAACCCGAGGCTTATTCAACAAGAAGATTATTATTTTACGAAGCTGAAGGAGGAGTCATTTTCGTTTTTGTTGCAAGTAGATGAAGAGGGTTACCCCGACACCTTGCTTCAAGATGATTACAGTTATCCTTTTGGTTTTGGGTCTCTTTATATTTTCGCTAAATTCGAGAAGGATGAGATACAAAATTTAGCAGCAGGTTTTTGGCAATTCTCATGATTTGGAGCAGGTGTGATTGTCGCCGGCTTTCAATATCATGATATGTAAGGCGGAATTTGGCGTAAAAGCTGAAGTATGGTTCCCTGGGGAGGTACTGCTGATACAACAGTTACTCCCCACAGGACTTCTTTCTCTCTATTTTGTTCTTAAATAAAGGCTACTTGACTATAGTTATTTTTTCAAAGAGCGGATGACCTTGCACGGATTACCGACAGCCAAGCTGTCTGGCGGGATGTCTTTCGTAACGACACTGCCGGCCCCAATCACGCTGTTCGCTCCGATCGTCACGCCTGGAAGCACTATAGCACCTGCACAAATCCATACATTATCACCAATAGTGACTGGATGTGTGTATTCTAATCCTGCTACCCGCTGTTCTACATCCATTGCATGCTCTTCAGTTATAAGGCAGACGTTAGGCGCAATAAATACGTTGTTGCCAATTGTAATTTTCCCGCTGTCCATGAGCTTGCAGTCAACATTGAGAAAAAAATTGTCTCCAACCGTAGTGTTATACCCGTAAGTACAGAATAGCGGCTGTTCCACAACGCAATTATCTCCGGTCTTTCCCAGCAGTCCGCGAATGGCGACCTGTCTTGCTTCGCGGTCCAGCGGGTGTATATTGTTATATTCGTATAGCTTTTTCACGGTAACGGCACGGTCTGCGACCAGCTCAGGATCGCCAGGCTGGTATAGCATTCCAGCATGCGATTTTTCTTTTTCGTTCACAACATCAACTCCTTTATTCGTAACAGCGGAATAATTCTAATATAAGGGGCGTTAAGTATCAACTCTAAAATTGCGACATAGACATTATCAAGTATTGAAAGGAGGCGTTTCCTATGAAAACAAACATTATAGTAAGCAGGGCGCATCTTAATAAGGGGAAAGCGTATATCTAGCCCAGTAAACTGCGTAATTCCCCAGAATGCGAGAGGGAAGTGTATGGATCATTTATATTTTACAAAAGTTGTTTTTTCTTTCGACGGTGTTACCTTCCAGCTTCAAGAGCATCACGATTTTGACTGGTTGCGGTCTCTTGGAAAAGTGTTCTGTGTATTTGACCAACAGGACTCAGGTAATATCTGTTTCGGAATTGAGAAGGAGGGGAAGAAAAAGTTTGTTAAATATGCGGGAGCCAGACCGTTGGAGTTTACGGGAGATCCTCAAGATGCCGTGTCACGGCTGTCTGATGCAATTCCGTTGTACCTGGTTTTAAATCACCCGCATCTTATTCAACTGATTGATCACTTCCGTACGGCTAGCGGATATGCAGCAATTTTCGAATGGTTCGAAGGTGAATGTCTGCATTCGCATTGGTCCTTTGCAGAAGTACAAAAACACACTCATCCTGATTCACCGTTCTACAAGTTCAAACAGATGCCTATTGAAAAGCGGCTGAAATCTCTAGATGCCATTTTTTCTTTTCATACTTACGTTGAATCAAAAGGGTATGTTGCCGTAGATTTCTACGACGGAAGTATTCTTTATGATTTTTCAAACCATGTGACGAAAATATGTGACATCGATTTTTACCGGAAAGCGCCTGCAGTAAATGATATGGGAGAAAATTTTTGGGGTTCAAAACGGTCAAAGGCGCCTGAAGAATTCGAATTAGATGCCTCGATTGACGCAAAAACCAACGTTTTCACAATGGGTGCAATTGCATTTGGTTTGCTGGGTGGAGAAATGGATCACTCATTCTCCAAATGGGAAGCAGGGGACCTGCTCTACGAAGCAGCTTTACGGGCCGTTAGTGAAGATCGTGAATCCAGATTCGAGAATGTGAGCACATTCAAATCTATTTGGGATGAAGCAAAAGGTTTTTAGAATACTAACCCATATAAATAGGATACCACTCCATAATGGGGGTGGTTTAACCCTCGAAAAACCTTGATTTCAAAAGTTTTTCGAGGGTTTTAAATTGCTATTTTTGAACGGGTTGCATCCTTGTTGCTGCCGCCTTGGGCAGGATGCCCAGTGCTGCAACCGCTCCAAGCAGAGAGAGAACGACGGCAATCCACCAACCGTTATAATAAGTCTCAAGGGAAGGTGCTGACGATGAACTAAGGGCAATGACCAGCAGCGTCGTTCCAACAACAGAACCAATCTGCCGGGACATGTTCACCACTGCACTGCCGGTTGATGCCTGCTGTCTGGGCAGTTCAGAAGTAGCGGAAGAGACTATAATTGGCAGAGCAAATCCGTAGCCAATGCCGATTACCAGCCAGCCAGGCAAAACTTGCAGCCAGTAGTTCGGCGTGGTCTGTATAGACAAGATAAATAGCAGCGGTCCTACACCGATCAGCAGGTTGCCAAATGCCGCAAGCTTGTTGATTTGAATAGATTTAGAAAGTCGTTGAGCAAGTATAGCTGAAGGCCATACCAAACAAGGACCTATCGTAAGAGCAAGACCAGTGGCCAGAGTAGACCAATTCCATACATTTTGGAGATACATGATGACAGACAGGAGCTCTAGAGCAAAAGCTGCATTTATCAGAAAGGCAGCCATGTTCGACCTAGTGAATGGTCTGCTGTGAAATAAAGAAAACTCAATAATCGGGAAGGGATGCCTCCGGGATTGTAAAATGAACCACAGCAGAGTCGCAGCAAATACGATAAAGCTGGCCCAGGTATATACGCCGCCCCATCCCCAATCAGGCGCTTTGTCTAGTCCGAGTGATAGTGAGCCAATAGCAATAATTAGCAGAAGACCGCCCCAAAGGTCAGGTAGCCGTGAAGCCTGATTCGGCCTATCTTTTGGAATATAGCGGAGCGCAGCCAATATGGTAAGAATGCCAATAGGTACGTTGACTACAAAAATCCACTCCCATGAGAGCTCCAGCAGAAAGCCTCCAACGGCTGGACCTGCGGCAGCTGCAAGTGAGCCGCTGCTGGCCCATATCCGGACTGCACGTTTTTTGTGTTCGTCAGGCATATTCGTTAGCAGCAGACCTAAGCCGCTTGGCGTTAGCAGTGCACCCCCGGCTGCCTGAAGGCACCGGAACATGACCAGCAGCCACAGATTTCCGCTAAGTGCTGCGCCCAGACTGGAGGCTGTAAAGAGTACTATTCCCCAGACGAATCCGCGCTTTTGTCCGTAGCGGTCGGCTAGTTTCCCGGCGGGAACTAACAGTGATGCATAAAAAATGGCGTAACCGTTAAGCACCCAGCTCAGATTGGAAAGTGAGCTTTGCCCGATGGATTGTCCGATATTGTGCAGAGCCACATTGACGATAAAAACATCCAGACTAGCCATGAACACGGTGATACAAGTGATGAACAGTATGATTTTATGGGAACGATTGTACATTTTGGCTAACACCCTTTTCTATAAAATAAAGAAAGACTGCATTTCGATTTTATTATTATTGAACGTGTGGTCAATAACTTGGGATAAAAAAACCTCTCCTCGAGAGGTGGATTAGATTAAAAGTAATTCAATAGCCGTATCCAATTGACTTTGCAACTGCTCATTGGGAGCACCGGAACGCACCATGACTCTTAACCCAATGATGGTGTTTACCAAATGGGCGGAGATTTGATCGCTCGAAAGCTTCAGAGTAACGGAGCCTTCTTGTTGGCCTTTTGCAATAACAGCTTCAAGCATCTCTTTCATCTGCTGGCACATAAGATTAAACTCTATTTTGACATTGCTGGACTCAGAGTTCTGTAACTCTAGAGCTGAATTTACAATTAAACAGCCATAATTGTGCTCACGACGGGAGGGAAGAAAATGCAATTGCCAATAGCGCAGCGTCTCCAGTGCGGTCGTACCATGACTCAGTAATTGCTGAAACCGTTCAAGGAAATCTGCATTGTATAAGGACAGCGACTTGTTGAACAAAGCTTTTTTATCGCCGAACGCGCCATAGAGGCTCTGTTTGTTCAGTTTGGTTCCTTTCGTTAGAATGTCATACGATGAAGCGTTATAGCCATATTCCCTAAAAATGTCGATTGCGGTATGCAGCACGGTATCATAATCAAATTCTCTTGGTCTGCTCATGGCTACATCATAACTATTATGGAATGTGTAGTCAATAATTAAAATCTGCTTCGGGTTATTCCCTTGCAATATGGTTTATTTTATTTTGCTCGATTTCTATGGCATTTATGACTTTTGGGATAAGCCCTTTGTCTTAAAATGGATAGGATTCAAACCCTAAGGCAACAAGTTTTTAGGTTCTTTCTTTTGAGAAAAATCGGCATTAAGACGGTCATTAATAAACCAACCCAGTGCCAAAACAAGTATTGCAAGAATAAATTCGATCCTGAAAACCGTTTGCAAACCGGCAACGATATTTTGTGTTTGGTTTTGAAACGCAGCGGGATCAAGCGAATGTTGAAGTGAACTATTAGTTCCTGATGACATAATGCCCACGAACAAAGCGATGCCAATTCCCCCAGCAATCTGTTGGAGCGTATTGTATATGGCCGTGCCATGGGGGACCAGGTGATGCGGGAGTTGATTCATTCCTGCCGTCTGCGCCGGCATGACGACAAACGATATGCCTAAGAATAAGAGGATATGATTGAACAGAATGGAGCCTCGGGTTATATCGCTATCGATACCAGCAAACAGCCACAGCGATAGGGTGATCATAACCAGTCCGGGCATTATGACGAATCTTGGCCCGAATTTATCGAATAATTTTCCCGTCACAGGCATCATTATGGCGTTTAAAATGCAGCCTGGCATTAGAAGTAAACCTGTCGCGAATGCTGACAACTGCATTACATCCTGCATATAGATCGGGAGCAATGTCGTGGTCGCGAATAAAACCATCATCAGTACTACTATCAATACCGCTACTAAAGAAAAAGCAGGATTCCGGAATACAGAAAGATTAATCAAAGGTTCTTTAATCTTGAGCTGCCGCCAAATAAGCAAGAGCAAGAAGAGGCCGCCTATGGCAATCAAACTGTAACTCCCAAGACCAGCAGAGATACCAGTCTGACTAAAACCGTAGGTAACACAACCAAACCCGACGGTTGATACAATAATGGATAAAAGATCGACCCTTGGCTTGGTTATTTCTGTAACATTCTTTAAGTAAATGAATGCATAAATAATCGAAAACAAAGCGACAGGAATCACCATGTAGAACAGCCATCGCCAGTGTAAGGTATCGATAACCAACCCCGACAAAGCTGGCCCGATGATAGGGGCGACCATGATGACAAGTCCCATGAGACCCATGGCAGCTCCCCTGCGTTCCGGAGGATAGAGGGAAAGAATCGTATTCATCATCAACGGAATCAATAATCCTGTTCCGCAAGCCTGAACAACCCTGCCTATTAGCAAGACTTCGAATCCAGGGGATACTGCACACAAGCAGGTACCTGTTAAAAATAACGCCATCGCAGACATAAACATCCGGCGAGTCGTGAACCATTGCATCAGCAATGCGGTCACCGGCACCAGTATGCCGATCATCAACATATAACCGGTCGATAACCATTGTATGGTCGAAGCAGCAACGTTAAACTCACGCATTAATCCAGGAAATGTATTGGTAAGTAAATTTTCGTTGAGAAACGCAATAAATGCACCGATGAGCAGGGCCGCTAATATCGGCCCTCTCTTTATTTCGCTTGGCTCTTGAACCTGTTTGTTCATCTTCTACCTCCAGAGAATATTCATTGCGTTCCACGTCGAATTTTCACCTGTATGTCGTGCGGTTATCCTACACCATCACTTTCTAATAAGGAGTAAAAATTATCGCGGTCTTCATTATCGAATTTGCCAAGCGCCCGTACCCTGACGAATTCATGTCCGCCAAACATGTCGATTTCTTCGCCGTAACTATTGTAGAGAGCGATCATATTGCCATCCCGATTCAGCTCCATATACCCGTAACAAGCTGCCTCGGGCGCTTCGCCGTAAAAGAGTAAAAATCTGATTTTGTCCACGCTGTTCATGCAGATCTCCTTTCCATATTCCTCATCAATCTGAACAATATTTTACGTGACACCGGAAGAATTGGAAAAAGCGATATAGCCCTGCATACTCGGAAATTCATTCCTATTTAGAAAGCGTTAGGGGGGTTCCCCTCTATGTCGCTCATTTGCACATTTTCTCTTGACGAGATGCGATTTGGCGATTATGATAACGTGCCGGTTCATTCAACAAGAGTAAATCAATAAAAAGATCCGTAACGACGCTGAAGCTCGAGTTAGAATGCAAGCTTGGTGTATATTCAGGGACAGATTTCATAGGCCTCCTTTAAATAAATGAATTCATGCTAGCGATCATATTTTCCGCAGGGCAAAATGACCATCAAAAAAAGGGGTCAGCGTACTGTTCACGAATAGGTTATAGGTCTAAAAAACGTCTAGGCTAAGACGGAATTACAATCTTCTTCAATCTAAATTTGGAAAGGGTTGACAATGAATGTCGATTACAACACAGGAGGAGTTTATTCAATCCAACAAGAAGAGCTGGGATGAAGTGGCTCCTCGATTTTTTGGCAGAACTGCGCTTCCAACCTTTGGACCATTTGCACCATTGGAAAGTGACTTAAACTTATTTGGAGAAGTAGCAAATTTACGTGTTCTGGATATAGGGTGCGGTAGCGGCCATTCTCTTGAGTATATGGCATCTCGCGGGGTATCTGAGCTTTGGGGAATTGACTTATCAGATACACAGCTCGAAGCTGCCCGAAATCTGCTTAAGGCGAATGAATCCATCTTGAAATTATTTCAAGGACCAATGGAAAACGATCATGGCCTCCCGCATCATTATTTTGACGTTGTCTACTCGATCTACGCAATTGGCTGGACTGTTGATTTGCGACAGACATTACATAACGTTTTCAATTACTTGAAGCCAGGCGGGGTCTTCATTTTTAGTTGGGAACATCCTCTGCATAACCGCATTAAATACGAAAATGATTCTTTTGTCGTTAAAAAGTCTTATCACGAAGAGGGGATTCATCAGAGCGAGGCATGGAACATTCCGGCTATGATGAATCAAATGAAACTCAGCACTTATATCAATGAATTAATACAGACCGGATTTCAAATTGAACGAGTGGTTGAAGATGTAGTTATACCCGAACAGACAGAACCGGATAATCCAATGAGATGGTATTCACTTGAAAAAGCAGCATTAATTCCTCCGACATTTATTATTAAGTGTTCCAAACCTCAAAAATAAAGCAACATCAGAAAATATAAGAGAGGATGGGTTATAGTGTTGAAAAAAATTGATAAACTTCCAATGGATAAACGAATCGCTGGCGTGCATTGCGTACCGCTTTTAGAAGATGGTTCAATCGTTATGGTATGGGATAAGGATGAGCAAGTTTTGACGACCATTGGCGGGCGAATCGAAGGTAATGAAAGTATCGAGGAAGCATTGAATCGTGAAGCAATGGAGGAAGCGGGAATTATTTTAGAATCCAATCGAAAACCGTTTGCATCTTGGTATTGGGACGAAACGGATACCTATACGATTTATTTTGTTGCTAGGGTAGATCAAATGCAGGAGATTCCAGAAGGATTTGAAAAGACAGGACGTGTTACTTTCAATTTTGAAACGGCACGTCAAATCGTGACAAAGGTTGAAGGCCGAGCAGAACGTATTCAGATTTTAACTTATGCCGAAGAGGCAGCAAAAACGTTTAAATAAGCTCTACAAAGATAAAACCACTCCTACCGTTAGGAGTGGTTTTATTCTTTGTAGGCAGGTACAGACTTGTGGTTATTCAAGTTAAACGAATCTTAACAATCAGGCTATACAGTAATGGTTATAGGAAGGAGGGAGCATGATGCAAGATGCTATCGTTTGGGGGCCGCTGATTATTAAATATAATTGGATCGCGGTTGCCTTTTCTGCACTGGCAGCTTATGCAGCCATGAAATATTGGCTGAAAGACAAGAATGATATAAGCAAGCCTATTCTAGAAGATATAACCAATGCTTTTTTGTGGGCATTCCTGATTTGGAAGTTTAGTGTCATTATTTTTAATCCCGTCACTGTTTTGAATAATCCGTACTATATTGTTTATTTTACCGGGGGCTGGCGTGGGATCATACTGTCGGCAATCGCACTCCTTTTGTTCATTGCTATTCAAAGCAAGAAGCGCAAAATTACTTTTTGGATATACACGGCGGTGTTGGCGGCAGGCTTGTTATCCTATACATTTGTCTATTCTTTGTTCCAGCTCAGCTTTAACTATCTGACACAATCATTTCTATATGATCTTAGTCAGCTTGTAGTAGTAAGCGTATTATTGATTTGGCTATATAACAGAAAAGAGCGATTTGAAAAGCCGCGAGAGATCAATCAGGTCATTCTTTGGTTCAGCATCGGGCAAATTTTCGGTTATTTTTTAAAACATTCTTCTACAGTAGTGTTCTTAGGACTATCCAGTGAGCAGCTTGTTTTTTTGGCTGTTGCTCTATTTTGTTTGTTTTCTCAAAGTTTTAGAAAAAAAGCGAGCTTAAATGAATCTTAACAATCCTGCGTTACGGTTATTAGGAATACTTTGCTGGAGGAATTACAAATGGACAATATTTCAATTTTATTTGCTGTTGCTGCAGGTATGCTATCCTTTTTTTCACCCTGCATTTTCCCGCTTCTACCCGCTTATCTTGCTAATCTCACAGGTTCTTATGGAAGTGGAGGGCAACAAGGTGTTTCCATTAAAACAATGATGAATCGCTCCATTCTCTTTATTTTAGGTTTTACTGTAGTGTTCATGCTTATGGGTGCTTCCGCAAGTATGATCGGACAAATATTCGCTGCGAATCGAGGGCTGCTAGAAAAAATTAGCGGGCTGCTTATTATTATATTTGGTCTACAGATTGCAGGGATTTTAAATCTTCGTATTCTTATGTTTCAAAAGCAGTGGGAAACCAAAGTTCCAAAGAACAGAAGCGGGTGGAATTCATTTGTCGTTGGAATTGCTTTTGGAACGGGCTGGACACCTTGCGTCGGTCTGGCTTTATCTTCAATTTTACTGCTGGCCGGATCCTCTGAAACAATGTATAGCGGAGTCTTTTTATTGTTATTTTATTCGCTGGGCCTAGGTATTCCTTTTCTATTGTTATCATTTTTGATTACGAAATCTAAGGGGATCATGAAAAGAATAAATAAAATGTTACCGCGCTTGTCGCTGCTGAACGGCTGGATTTTGATCGCGATGGGCTTGCTCTTATTCACGGGGCAATTGCAAAAGTTAAGTGCGTGGCTCGCTGCGTTTGGGCCAACGTTATAATAAGAGAGGATGATGTTCCCTATGAAAAAAAATATGATCGTGGTTGTTATTCTGCTGGGTTTGGTTGCGTGGGGAATTAACGATACAATGAAGAAAAATGATGAACGAGAAGCAAGCTTAGCTGGCAGTGAACAAGCAATTGAGGGAATGGATATGTCCTCACTTACCATTGGTATCAATCAAGGAAACATTGCACCGGACTTTGAGTTAAATACACTGGAGGGTGACAGTTTTAAGCTTTCTGACTTCAGAGGAAAAAAGGTAATCGTCAATATGTGGGCAACCTGGTGTCCGCCGTGCAGAGCTGAAATGCCGGACATGCAAAAATTTTATGATAAACATAAAGATGAAAATATTACAGTGATTGCGATTAATATGACTACCTCAGAGAAAAGTGTGGACAGCGTTCCTAAGTTTCTAAATGAATTTGGTATTACATTCCCGGTTTTATTGGATGATACAAATAAAGCAGGAGATATTTTTCAGGTATATGCGCTCCCTACAAGCTTTATTATTGATTCAAAGGGCATTATTCAGCAAAAGGTTACCGGTCCAATGAATTATGAAATGATGGAAAAGCTAGTTTCACAAATACGCTAAGCAAATTTGGAGGTTTAGAATGGCTGCAAATGGCACCGGGATTTTAGTCGTAGAGGATGATGTGAAAATCCGAAAACTGATCGTCCTGTACTTGGAGAAGGAAGGGTATGAAACCTATGAGGCTGCAGATGGGGAGGAAGCTCTAGATGCCTTTAAAAAATACGACCCTTGTCTCGTAATTCTTGATTTAATGCTTCCGAAAATAAGTGGTGAAGAAGTCTGTAAGAGCATTCGAGCAGAGTTGAAGGAAGACATTCCTATTATTATGTTAACTGCAAAAGTTGAGGAACAAAACCGGATTGAAGGATTGAAATCAGGAGCCGATGATTATGTAACGAAACCGTTTAGTCCGGGTGAATTGGTTGCGCGGGTAGAATCTATTTTGCGGAGAACAAACCAGCGGTGCAGCAAACTTACATACCGCGGAGTAACCATCAAGACGTTACGGGGGGAAGTACACTATAAAGGGGAAACCATACAACTTACACAGCATGAGTTCCGTCTTTTGTATTTTCTGATGATACATCCGAATCAAATTTTAACACGAGAACAGATTATTGATGAATTGTATCCTAATAATGAAAAGGCAGTAACAGAAAGGTCAATTGATGTTCATATTGGCAGATTGAGAGAAAAACTGATGTGGGATGGGGACAGCGAATTAATTGAAACCATCCGAGGAATGGGGTATCGCTTTGTTGCTTTTCAAAAATAATCCGTTGCGAATCAACATCATGTGGAAATTTACATTACTCAATGTAGCGGTCATTGGTATTGCTATTTGGGTCGCAGGAGTTTCGGTAAAGGACTACGCTTGTATGTTGTTTTCTAATTCCCCGTCTGTGACTCCGGAAGAGAGCGCCATCTTCACTCAAACCATGCAGACCTTTTTAATTAAAGCCAGTCTAACCGCTGTAGCGATTGCATCAATCTTCCATTACTTTATTGTTAAAAAGCTGCTTCTTCCGCTTAAGGAATTGGGTCATGCGACGCGACAAATGGCTCAAGGTGAAATGCCAAATCCCCTATCGATTCATGTTCAAGATGAAATTGGCCAGTTAACGGCTGATTTTAATCATTTAAGCCTGAAATTGAAACAAGTAGAGGAATTAAGAAAAAAAATGCTGTCTGATATCGCACATGAACTGCGAACACCATTAACGAATATAAACGGATATTTGGAAGCTTTAAGCACGGGGATCATTCAAGGTAATAAAGAGCTCTTCCAATCCCTTCACGAAGAATCGATACGCATTACCCGTTTAGTTGAGCAGCTGCACCAATTGAATGTATGGCAAGGAAAGAAGATTTCCAATGAGCATAAACGGAATGTACTCTCTATAGAAAAGGTGATTGAATCCTGTGTCGATCACTTTTCACTGGAGTTCGAAAATAGAGGAGTCACTATAAATCTCAATACTGAAGCAGCAAAAGTAGTAGGGGATGAAGACGGCCTAAAACAGGTGCTGCATAATCTTCTGACTAATGTACTGCAATATGACCAGGGTGGCTGGGTAGAGATTACAGGGAAGCAGAATAAGTCCGGCTATAAAGTTATCGTCCAAAATTTAGGTCAGCCGATACCCGAGGAACATAAATCTCTAATATTTGAGAGATTCTATCGGTTAGATTCTTCCCGCAGCAGGGATTCGGGAGGATCAGGATTAGGGTTGTCCTTAGTGAAGGAAATTATAGAACAACAGGGTGGAACAGCAGGGTTGCTGTCAAACGGTAATCAGCATTCTTTTTGGTTTACTGTAAACCTATACGAAGGCAATTGATTCTGTCGAGGGGGATTGCTGTCACCGTTGGTAACAGATTCATATCAGATTCGGCACTGCGCTTCCGAAGCCCCATAGAGGTTGCATTCTCGCTATAGGAATTGGGAAGATCTGAAAAGAGTAACCTCCGTCGTTGGCGCCGGAGGTCTTTATATTCACAGCCGTTTGTAGTCCTCGATGATGGTGTCTAACACACGCTTTCCCCAGATTGAAGCTTCTGAGTCCTTCTCATTCCCTGCGCAGGTAATGAGAGCTTTCCACAGCGCCCAGCCTCGCGCACGATCTACGGTATCCTGATCAACGTTCATATTGGTGAGGAAGATTTCACGGCTTCTATCATCAAAAAAGTTCCATGCCATCACTAGGTCGCTTGCGGGATCACCGACGCCCATCGTTCCAAAATCGATGACGCCTGACAGCCGTCCATTTTGCACAAGCAGATTGCCTACAGCAATGTCGCCATGCAGCCAGACCGGTGCCGATTGGCAGGTTGTTGCAAGGGCAAGCTCCCATATTTCCGTCAGCAGCTGTTTATCGTATAGGCCAGAAAGCGATTCGATGACCGGTCTCGTCTCAGGATCGTATACAGCAAGATTTCCCCCGCGGTGAAAATTTTGGATGCCTGCTGGTATGCCGCGACTTGCATCGATCGCTTCCAACTCTTGCAAGAATCCTGCAAGGTCCTCTGCAAATTCATTGAGATCACATACATTGTTAGGCGTGACAGTATCGCCTTCAATCCACCGGTTAACGGACCATGGAAGCGGGAATTCGTCCGTAGGCTCACCTTTTGCAATGGGTACCGGGATCGGTAAGGAAATTAGAGGCTTGAAAATCGGAAGCCAAGTCAGCTCTTTCTCAACTGCGGAGGCGTAGCGTTCATGGCTCGGCAGACGAACGGTCATTTCGTTGCCCAGCCGGTATGTACGGTTATCGTGTCCGCTTTTTTCTACAGGCCTTATCGCAACATGCCTCCACTGCGGATATTGGCTGGAAATTAATCGGTATACCAGTTCAGTCGTAATCTCCATCCGCAACGCTCCTCTTTCTGGAAACTAGTACTTCTACCTTATCTTTTTCACTAAACGAGGTCAATGCAAAGAATAACTATTAAACATTTACGGTACCAACAAGGCGTTTGCCGTTACTAGGTCAAGTGTCCCTACATAGAAATAAGCTAATGAGGCAGGCTTATTCCATGAACAGGGAAGGTGTAAAGCGGATGGCACCAAACAGGAAAAGGACACGTACACGATTAACCGGGAGGATCGTATTCCCAGGCAATCCATCATATAATGCAGCCAGAATGGAGTACAATAGACGCTTCTCCAAATTTCCCAGGGTCATTGTTTTTTGCAGACGAACCCAAGATGTAATCAACGCAGTGAAGTGGGCTCGTGAGAGGGGCATTCGCTTGCGAGTTCGAAGCGGGAGGCATAGCTATGAAGGCTTTTCGTCTGTAAATGGCGGTATTATTATCGATGTGAGCGAGATGAATAAAGTTAAGGTTAACCGCAAAAAAATGGAGGCAACTGTACAGACAGGAAATCCGCTTGCCCGTGTGTATAGAAAATTGTGGAATAAGCGAGTAGCACTTCCGGCGGGGACTGCACCCGATGTAGGCGTAGCTGGGTTAGCCCTTGGAGGCGGCATTGGACTGCTGTCCCGCAAATATGGACTCACATGCGATAACTTGAAGCAAGTAAAGATGGTTGTAGCTTCGGGGCGGTATGAGGCGAAGACGATTGTGGCAAACCGGAGGAAGCATTCCGATCTGCTGTGGGCATCACGAGGCGGCGGGGGCGGAAACTTTGGCGTTGCTACAGCCTATACATTTCGGATTAGACCCATTTCAACGGTTTCGATATATAGCGTCAAATGGAAATGGGCAGATCTGGAGAAGGTGCTGCCGGTTTGGCAGCGCTGGTCCCCGGCCGTCACGAATCGTCTAACCTCAACAATTGAGATATCTGCCAAGCAGACGGGTACGATTGTATCTACGGGACAATTGCTTGGTGGTGCTGATGAGCTGCGTCGATTGATTAGACCGCTCTTGCGAGCAGGCACTCCGGTGAAGGTGATGGTGAAGACCGTACCTTTTATCGAAGCAACCAAATTTTTCGCCGAGTCGGATCTAAATTTGGAGCCAAAGTTCAAAATTACCGGGGCATATGGACTGAAACCTTTGCCTCGTGAAGGTGTACGAATAATACGTGACTATTTATCCAAAGCGCCCAACAAGCATTCTAGCGTGTGGAGTCAGAGCTTAGGCGGTAAAGGAAGTGCGGTAAGCCGGGTATCGCCTACTGCAACGGCCTATCCTCACCGGAAGGCTGAGACGATCTACGAACTGTCAGCCCGCTGGAGGAATAACGGGGAGCAGCAGCGGAATATTCAATGGGTGGAGAGATTCCGTAAAGCGTTAAGTCCCTTTGTTAAGGGGGATTATGTGAATTTTCCTGATTTGCAGATTAAGAACTGGCCTAAAGCGTATTATGGTGTAAACTTTAGAAGATTGGAGCAGGTGAAACGAAAATACGATCCGCATAATGTGTTTCGTTTTGCTCAGAGTATTCCAGTAGGTAGACGGGGCAGAAAAAAATAAAACTAATAAAGGAGCTGACAGCGGCAGCTCCTTTATTGGTTTTCGCAAGGAGATCCGATTCGCCTTATGACAAAAGTGCTTTTTCAAAAAGGGGGCGCGGCAGCAGATGTCGAATTTGATATATTCCAAAACTTTCTTGGACAAGCTGACAGAGATTAGCGGGTGAAGCTGATTAAGGTTATACCAGAATAAATAATGATAACAGAGAGAAGGTTGGGAGATGGGAATTACAGTCGTTTCCATTAGCGGACCATCAGGCTCAGGTAAAAGCAGTTTAGTGAATACCATTGTTGCGCTGCTTCCGAATTCTATATCACTTCACTTTGACGACTATAAAGCTACTACAAGGTTCCCTGAAGATTTATCACAATGGGTAAAGGCTGGCTGCGAGCCAGATGAATTTCAAACCCCGAAAATGATTGAGGACTTGAAAGTGCTTCGGTCTGAAAGTCATTATGATTGGGTTATTGTCGAGGAACCTTTTGGCCGAGAGCGAACTGAGATAGCTGAGCTTATTGATTATGTCGTTTGCATTGATATACCGCCGGAGATTGCTTTAGCCCGGACAATTAAAAGAGCCGCTCTTAACGTCCCTGAGAGTACTGAGACATCAGCTTTGTTAAGCAGCATTGTTGAGTTTATTGATCAGTATCTGCAAGTCAGCAGGGAGACCTATGCAATTGTGAATGAGAATGTTAAGAAGGATTGTAACCTGATTGTAGATGGTACGAAAGACACCGAACTTTTAGCTAATGAAATTATTACAGTTATCGCTCAAACGCATTGAAGAGTTGTTGAGCTTCCACTTTTTAAAGGGAGGTTTGATTAGGATTACTATGCAGAATGTATTTAAGCAACTTGTAAAAGAAACTATCACTCCCTTGTTTAAGGCAGCGGGATTTAAGAAGCAGGGCAATAACTTTGCTCATGAATGCTCTGATTTTTCTACAACAGCAAACATTCAGTTATCGAAGTGGAATACACAAGATGAAGTTGAGTTCTTTTTCAATACAGGCATTTATATAGAGAAATTATTCGGAACAGTTCATCTATATTCAAAACCATCTTTTCCAATGGTAATAAACTCAGTTTTACAGATTCGTGGTACAGAACTAACTAAAAACGATAGTTGGTACAGATTGACATTTGATACTAAAGAACTTAAACAAATGATAAATAAAGATATTACAGATTATATACTCCCTCACTTTCGGCAATTTAAAAGCATCAACGATGTAATCAGAATAATGGAATTACGTGAGAAAGATGGGATTTACGAGAATTCACATCATTTAACGGTACTCTATTGCTCAATAGGTGACTTGGAAAAAGCACAGGCACGCATGACAAGAGTGTTTGATGAATTAAAGCTAGACTCGCAAAAAGAGTTTACTACAGGATTAGCTGGCCGTTTAGGTCTAAGAGTGTAATTTGAAAGCGAAAAGCAATTCATTATCATGATATCTGATCCCGAGAAGTTAGCACAAAATCCAATTTCAAAACCATGTTAAGAGATTTTGAATTATACTCGATATTTATCATATAACTGAGGGTTCGCATATGGGTTTTTCGTATGTAGGAGGGCTCTAAGACAGAATTAAATCATCCGACAGGGGATGAAAGTTTAAAATAGACTCTAGTTTGTCATTGCATAACTGATACGTTTATCAAGGGCAAAATATCTAAACATGATTAAGCCAAAGGAGAAGAGCAATGAATATCACGCATGATTTTGTTGATGAACAATTTAGAAGCTTCGTACTCGAAAACTTTTGCGATAATCGTGAAAGTATTCAAAAGAGTGATGTTAGTAAGATCATCTCGCTTAAAATTGCTAATCAGAATTTCTACAGTTTACAGGGAATTGAACACTTCGCATCGATTGAGGAGCTGGATTGCTCATTTAATAAATTAACAGAGCTTGATATTAGTAAAAATGTAAACTTGATAACGTTGGATTGCGGGGCAAACCAATTAACCTCACTGGATGTAAGCAGCAATTCAAATTTGCAAAAGCTGTCCTGCAGATATAACCAGCTTATCAGTCTTGATGTCAGCCAAACTCTATTATTGAAAGAGCTGGACTGTAATAAAAATGAGATCCATTCATTAGACTTAGCGGCAAACTTACAATTAGAAGTGCTGGATTGCGGCTTTAACCGGATTAGAAATCTTGATGTCAGCCAAAATGTCATGTTCGCTAAGCTGGAATGCTATTGGAACATCATCTCAGAATTAAAGCTTGAACAAAACACCAATTTAAGAGAGCTAAATTGCAATCATAATTCAATATTTAGTTTGGAGCTTGTTCAAAACGCACTGCTTACTCGCCTTGATTGCGGAAGCAATTATTTGATAAGTCTTGATGTGAGCAGCTGTGTTGACTTGCTGGAGCTTCGCTGTAATCATAATCATTTAACAAATCTGGTTGTCAGTCAAAATACGGCTTTACAGAGTTTAAGATGCTTTAATAATCATATTTCGAAGCTGGATATTAGCAATAATACGCTTTTAACTGAGCTTTACTGCTCTGAAAATAAAATTTCGAAACTGGACACAGAGCATAATCCACAGCTGATAAAGCTAGATTATTCAAATAATCTCATCGTCGAACCAGACCATTCAGTTGAGGGTGTAGGAACTTTTCAATACGATACTTCGCTGTCTCACTATGTAACAGAACTCAGTTACCAGGGCAGAGAGCTTTCTGTTTCGGTTGATATGCCCGCCAAGGCTGACATGAATCGGCTATCGCCTGCAATTAGGAAAGCCTGGGACAACCTTAGCGAGCTTGCTCAACGAGCATTAGACCATATTGCAGAATTGAATCCGGATGAGGACGTAACTGAACTGGTGCTAGCTAATTTGGTATTTGAAGGGGATGACTCCATTAAGGTTGGCTACGATGCAGGTGATACCCCGGCAGGACACCTTTACATTTATGTAGAGTTTAATGACAAGCTGGATATGAACCCTGAACTCATTTATGAAACTTATTAAAGGACTTTTGTTGAATGAAAAAAATGTTAAAACGCTACTGACATAACGTTGTCAGTAGCGTTTCTATATAATCGGGATGTAACCGTAAAGGAGTGGTGAGGTCATAGCGAAGCTTCGCTGGTATTGGCCCGCGATAGGATACGGTATTATTTCATTTAGTATAGGAAGGATGTTAGGTTATGAATTTTGTTTCTGTACGCATAATTACCGACGACGTGGATCGTCTTGTTGAGTTCTACGAGAAAGTCATCGGTGTAACGGCGGAGCGCCCGGCACCCGTTTTTGCCGAACTCGTTATGCCATCCTGCAATTTGGCAATCGGCCATTCCCAGACGGCGCAACTATTCGGCGCTGGTTCCGTAGTAGCAGCCAACAATCACACGGTCATCATCGAGTTCCGCGTTGATGATATCGAGGCTGAATATACGCGTTTAAAGCCATTTGTCGAGAGTTGGGTACAGGAACCGACCACGATGCCGTGGGGAAATCGTTCTGTGCTTTTCCGCGATCCCGACGGCAACCTCGTTAACCTCTTCCAGCCTGTGACCGAGGAAGCGATCAAACGGTTCAGTGAGAGGTACAGTTAATGTGAGCAAGGCTTCTATTTTTACGTATGCAAAAGTGGAGTTGAAGAGGGGCGCAGGCTCCTCTTTTTGTTTTACTTAAGCCACTAATTGATGACACAACTCAGTGATTATGTTAGAGAACCCGCAAGGAATATGAGAATGCTTAGTAGAATAAGAAAGATGTTAGTCACATCATGCCTGTTTGCCGTGACTGATACTAACAAGAAGCTTCTGTTTAATTTTAT
This sequence comes from Paenibacillus sp. NPDC058174, assembly GCF_042883865.1. Taxonomy (NCBI): domain Bacteria; kingdom Bacillati; phylum Bacillota; class Bacilli; order Caryophanales; family Paenibacillaceae; genus Paenibacillus; species Paenibacillus sp. NPDC058174. The sequence goes on along the minus strand of NZ_JBHVUY010000001.1, from coordinate 1,122,244 downwards.
TTAAGAGGAGAAGATTATGAAATTCAGGCTACCGTTAATTATATTTTTATCTCTAATTATATTAACAGCTGCTGTATTGCTTATTAATCATCGGTCGAAGAGCACACAAGTCGTCTCTAACCCTTCAAAGATGCAAAGATGTGATGATACGGGAATATTCCAAAGACTATCAGATACAACAACCAAGGCTTGGGGTTTCGGGACTGGCGGTAATATGATGTTTAACGGTTCTGTGGTTTGCATATATAACAGTTTTGGCAAGCCTTCGATTAGTAGTATTATTTTCTCTGATAATAAGAAGGAAGCACAAATTTATGTGAAGACGGATAATAGCATATTGAACCAAGAACGGGTCGCAGTTATCTTACCTTCTATCCACTCTGTTCAAGTTTTCGATGATGAAACGAAATCTAGCTTTGAAATCTACCCCGACGCATTCCGAGAATAAACTACAGGGAGCTACCGGATTCAAATTTACATTCTAATATTAATATAGTCTATGATTAATAAGGAGATGATTGCTTGTCATTCATTAACAATCGTATTGTTGACCTTTATAGTTCATGCGAAGATGAAGAACGTGCTAAGGACTGGTACTTAAAGCTTATTAATTGTTTGCAATGAGAATAATAATCAATATAATTGAAAAAGGAGAATAACCGCAGTTTGCGGCTGGAGGGAACGATACGCTGCAATGAATTTGAATGACCATATTACGTTATGGAACCACGCTTCAATTAAAATGATGGATGTACGTTATGTGCTTCTGGAGCAAGGAGAAGTAGTGCAGGAATATCTTCTTCCAGCCAGCGCCTTTCTAAGTGCTGTTCGCGGCCGTGCAAAAATCCGGCTGGATGATGAGACCCATAGTGTGAACGGGGTTCACGTGCTGCACGGAGGGAAGGGAGCGCGTCTTGATGTAGCAGCTGAAGAGCGGTTCGAATATTATTTGATCCTATACAAAGCTTCGTTGACATTGCCTGCCTCTCAAGAATGGCTGAGGTTTATAGCGTTGAACAAGCCGTTTCAGCTTCAATATGGCTTCATGCCGCAGTATCCGCTTTCCTTGCAGGATAAGGCGAGATATATATTTGAAGATTGGATGAAGCAGGAGCCGTTGGATAAATTCCATGCGAGGACGCTTTTTTACCAATTTGTACACGAATTATTATGGCAGATGCAGCGTCAAGGTGTCGAGCCTATGCGTCCCGATTTGGCTTCGCAGGCGCTTCGTTTCATGCATGAACGCTATATGGAGCCTATAACGCTCGATATGATGGCGGATTTGCTGGATTGCAGCACTAGATATTTGACCAAGCTGTTCAAAAGCAAAATGAATGAAAGCCCGATTCGCTTTCTCACGCAAATTCGCATGGACAAGGCCGCACAGCTGCTAACGGAAACAGAGGCTCCGCTGCAAGAAATTGCTCAACTGGTTGGTTATCCCGATGCGCATACGTTAAGCCGCAGTTTTAAGAAATACTACGGTGTATCGCCTGCGACATTTAGAACGAAGCATCTTAGTGCAGATCCGGTTCTGAAATTGCCACGTATTCGTTCCCAATCTGCCATTGTGTCTAGTCGTCCTCTTCGATATATTGATAATGTATATGAGAATCATTATCAGATAAGGGGAAAGGAAGATTTACGAATGTTTAAAGGAAAGAAGTCAGCCTCTATGGCTGCGGCTGCATTGCTATTATGTTTGACATTATTGCTTACTGCATGTTCTAGTGGCCCGAATGCAGGAAATATCAGTACAAGCAAGGAAGGAACGAACGTATCGGGACAGCAGTCTGCGGGACAAGCTTCTACAAATACGGCCCCGGATGCAACGACTAAAACCTATACAGATAGTCAAGGTACTGTTGTCATTCCTATGAATCCCAAACATATTGTAGATTTGACAGGCAGTTTTACTGGTAATTTATTAGCGCTTGGCGTTAAACCCGTAGGGGTTCAAGCTGATTTGCTGAAGAATCCGTTTCTGGAGGGGATGCTGGACGGAGTCCAATCTGTAGACAGTTCCTTCTCGCCGGAGAAAATCTTGAGCTGGCAGCCTGATCTTATCATTGTAGTCGCAGCAGCCGAGTTGGAGCCAGTCTATAAAGAGCTAGACAAGATTGCTCCGGTGGTTAGGCTGGAATACGGCAAGTATTCTTACAAAGACTTGATGCTCGAATACGGAAAGATTGCAGGTAAAGAGCAGGCTGCCCAGGATTGGGTCAAAAATTGGAATGAGAAAATCAATGAATACAAACCGCAAATTACTCAAGTCGTAGGCGATAAAACCGTCTCCATCCTTCAACCTTACGCGAATGGAATTTATGCATTTGGCGATTTTTACGCTAGAGGCGGAGAAATTCTATATAAAGAGTTTGGCTTGAAGGCTCCAAAGCTTATTCAGGAAGAACTTATGGACAAAGGTGAAGGAGTTATCCACCTATCTCTCGAGAGACTGCCAGATTATGCTGGCGATTATATTTTCACAAGCAACTGGGGCTGGGACAACGGCGATCCGGAAGTTGTATATGGCAGCAGCCTGTGGAAGAACCTTCCTGCCGTAAAAGAAAACCGTGTGTTTTTCATTAACGCAGAAGGCTCTTACTACAATGATGCTGTATCGCTGGAAGCCCAACTGGATTTTATTGTTGAAAGCTTTCTTGGAAAAAAATGATTACTGATCTGCAGATTAAACAGCGGCCTTATGGCCGCTGTTTGTTTTTTGCTGATAGTGCGGTTCAGTTGAAACTTAGCACATCCAAAGGGAAATGCTTTCAATGCAGCGAATTCATAATTATGAAAAATACAACAGAAATAGATGCTCATTCGAGAAATAGAACAGCAGCAAGAGCCGTAATAATAAAAGATGATAAATTGCTTGTACTAAGGAGAAAGGGAGTTCAAGGGGAGTTTTTTGTTCTACCGGGAGGAGGGCAACATCACGGTGAAAGCATACAAGAACACAAAAAAGTGAAATCAATTTGATGCATCTCCGGTTCTAACTCTGGAAATATCGAATCTCTCTTGGCGATAAATTCATTAATAAAGAGCATTTCTCGAAGTTCAACCCTTAGATTTACTTCCTCAAATACTTCTCTAATCAATGTTTAATATTATTTCTCAGAACGAAGCAAAGGTCGGGGAATTGCCTGACGTACATCAGGTGGGGATTGCTTGGATCCCATTAAATGAAATAACCGATTACCATCTGCATCGAAAGACTGATAATAATTTTATTATGGGAGCGCCATCAAGGGATGCATTGGCACAGTGGATTTTAAATCGCGAAGGCCTCCGAACACCAACATTTATTGAAGGTTGAATGAATTCAAATAGAATTCATTCAAAGAAAAGGCTACCCTTCAAAATAAGAATTCCTTCCAATTTTCTTATTATCAGCTATAATGAGAATGTATGTTCGGAAGGCGACGATGTTGAAATTAGAAAATGAGCAAGACATAATCCAACTTGTAAAAGATGATGAATGGATGATGGAAATCTTATAAAATGCCAAATCTCTGAATTTGCCAGACTGGTGGGTATGTGCGGGTTTTGTTCGTTCAAAGATTTGGGATACACTTCATGATTATACTGAACGGACACCAATGCCCGATGTTGATGTCATTTATTTCGATAATAGCAATCTCGATGAAAAAGTAGAAAAGCAATTGGAACAAAAGCTTAAAAGTATAAATCCTAAAATCCCTTGGTCTGTCAAGAATGAAGCGAGAATGCACGTTGTAAATAACATACCGCCATATTCATCATCAACTGACGCTATCTCAAAATTTCCTGAAACAGCAACAGCACTAGGGCTTACATTAGATGAGCAAAACAACGTTGACTTAACAGCCCCTTGTGGAATTGAAGATGTATTAAATTTATTGTTAAAACCAACACCTTATTTTGAAGAAACAAAAGAAAGAGTAAAAATCTATGCAGAACGTATGGTTAAAAAGAATTGGAAGAGCATTTGGGGCAAGGTAAAGGTTCATCCTATTCAACAAACCTACTAACCTATGTAAATATGTCAAAAAGCTAGCGTATTTATGCTGGCTTTTTGAGTTTTCTTGCGTCAAAATCTAAGTTTAACTATAAATAGTACAATAAGGTTTGCTTGTTGTATCGTAAAAATCATCTCCGTATGAATCTGACATGAAAAATAAGCTTTTAGTCGGATTACAAATTCAGACAAACATGTAAAACTAGGAAAATACCCAAGATAGTGTATGGGTTATAGATATATGTGCAGATTATGGAATCTGTAATGTGCACTTGACAACATTGTTTGGAGAGGAGATGGAAAAATGCCGATGCCAACCGAAATGGAAATGTCGTTACTGTTCGAAAGAAATAACGTCCTGCTGGATCATTTTATAAGTGAGCATAAGGAAAAGCTTAAACGCCGCATGATTTCCGAAGAGGAGCTGAAAGCTTCGTCGGATGAGGAATTCGAGGATAAGATTGTACAAGCGTTTGTGAACATTTATGGAGTAGCAGTGGATTGGCGAGATTATGACGAAGATATCGTCAGCCAGTTCGGACGTGTCATTCCTCAAGAGGTGGATGTCGAAAATACCGAAGAGGGGCTGAATGTTTCCTATAACGGCGAGAATTTTGTTATCAAGCTGAGCTTCTCGCCGAAGGATCGTTACATAACGGTCAGAGGGTTCCAGTCAATCGTACGCGAGCGGTATGAATTGAGGTTGTTCGAGTCGACCTTCATGTCGGATACGCATGTATTTATGATTTTGCCTAAGGAGACTTGGGCGGACCTGGACCAGCGTTTCCCGGAAAAAGTCTGGAAAGTATTTCGAAAAATCGACGATGAGTTGGACTTCCCATGAGAGTTCGTTGAACCCCGCAGCAAGCCGGGAACCGGAATAACCGTAACTAGGCTTGCTGCAAGTTTTCTTCTGGCGGCAAGGCTTACCTGTTCACCGGGTATTTGTCCTTGGAACGCATACCTTGATTCCTTATCCATGTTGGAAGGTCATCGGGATTATATTTAATACTAACAAAACATATAGAAACAAGGAGCAGTTTGCCACGGCAACTGCTCCTTGTTTTATTAAGCGAAAGGGCCGATTTTAATATAAGTTGATAAAAAAGACACAGACCGGGATCTTACGTATGTTAATATTTAGTAAGAAAGAAGGTAATAGGACAACTACATAAACCTAAAATTCCCGAAGGGTGGGGGCTTTCAATAAACGGTGAAATTGAAAAACTTTGGCCTTGCTTTAACACTAGTTTCTTGTATTGAGGACATTGATGTGACCACAAAGTTAGACACTGTAGATTAGGCTTCTAGGGTGTGAGTTCGGTACTGTACCGGACTCGTGCCCTTTAGTTTTGCATGAATCCGCTTGTGATTGTAGTACGTTATACATGGACTAATTCACATCTCACGGAATGTCAAAAAAGTTTATTCTCTTACTGAACCTTTTTCCCCGCTAGAGCGAATTAAGGGGTGTAACACATCAGGGAGGGGCCCCTATGAATGATAAAGAGTTAGTACCTTGGCTTGAAAAAGCCACGTTGGGCGACGAGTCGGCCTTCCAGCTTGTCTATCAGGCGACTCACCAAGACGTCTATCGGACGGTCGCATTTCTCGTCTACAACAAACAGGACATTGAGGATATCGTGAATGAAATTTATATGCGCATGTGGCGATCATTTCACACATACGACTCGAACCGGCCGTTCCGGTATTGGCTGCACGGGATCATTGTCCGTCAGGTTCAGGATTGGAAAAGAAAGGCCTGGCGGCGAATCCGGCTTTTTGAACGAAACCGTCAGATGACTTGCGAACAGTTCGAGTGGACGGACAAAGCTGTCCTGCATTCCGAAATGCAGTATGAATTGTTCAGCCTTGTCCGCCAGTTGTCGTACAAACAACGTGTGGTCGTCATCCTGCGCTATTTTCACGACTATGCTCTGGAAGAAATCGCAGATATGCTGCAGATCCCTGTTGGCACAGTGAAATCCAGACAGCATTTGGCTCTGAAAGAACTCCGTAAACGTTACGAAATGACGGGAGGAGACGTGTATGTCCATTGACAAGGAATTGCGTGAAGAACTGCGCCAGGTGGCAGATTCGATGCACTGCCCGTCAGATTTGTATGGGCGTGTCCAACAGTCCTATCAACACTATATAAATGAAAAGAGAGGTAGATCTACCGTGAAAAAACGTATACTGGCAGGTATTGCTGCAGTAGCAATCCTGATTCCGTCTGCCGCATTTGCTGCTTCCTATCTGGCCGATGATATTTTCGGTTCCGCTGCGACCATTGAACAGCGCGGTGGTACACAGAAAGATTATCAAGAGATTGAAGGAATGCTTCAGGAAGCAAAAGGAAAGCTTACGGAAGACGAATTCAAGGAGTATATGGAGCTGACCAAGCAGTTAATGCAATTAAAGCTGAAGATTACCAATGAAAATGGGGTCAAGCATGAGGAGAATTTGACTCAAGAAGAGCAGCAGCAGTTTGAGCAGTTGGCCTCCAAGCTAGCCCCGTACTTTGAGAAGATCAACGGAAGCTCCAAACCATAAGGAAACGAAGCAGGGACTCATCCGATCTGGATGGGTTCCTTTTTGAAATAAGAGTATAATATCGTAATATTCATCTAGACATTAAATAATTAGGAAGTTGGAAGCTGATTCTATTGTTTTTTAAGTGATACAATAAGTACAAAGGTTAGAAGTTTGCAATAAGGAACGGAGGGAAAGCTTGCTTAAATGGAATAGCGACGTATGGGGAAAACTGACTGGACCGTATGGTTATGCAGACAATGTACCTGTGTTATTGCAGCAGTTACTGCAGGAATATAGTCAGGAAGTTTTTGACGAACTCTTTCAGGAGTATTTGTACCATCAGAATACGATATATACGGCTTCCTACGCGGCGATGCCGTATTTGGCACAGCTAGCTTGCTCAACATCGGATGCGGAAGTGCGCAAAGAACTGTTTATCAATTGCGGAATCATCGAGGCAAGCCGCGATGGACGAGATGAGGCGCCATTTCCAGCATCTTGGGCTGAACTAGCTGAGGACGCAGGCAACTCCGTTTGTACGGAATTGTATCGTGAATATGTAGATGCAATTGGCAAGCTCAGGACGCTTACAAAGGAAGTATTCGCCTACACAGCCCAACACACCATAGATGAGATAGAGAAGCGTTACATTCTTATTGCGGATGCTGCTTATCGCGGCTCATATAGCCCTGCCAACATGCTGATGACGTTTACTAATGGTGATGAGTATGTGGCCGTGTGTCCGGCTTGCAAGGAAGATGTGTTCATATGGCCTAATGAAGATCATGCAGAAATTCTTCAAGCCTATGAACACGATCCCGTATTTAACACCGACCAGGAATCTCATCTAATCGTTCCCGCAGCGTCATTTGCAGATGAAGAAATAAGCGGATTAGCGGAGCGGGTTGCAGCGATTGGAGAGCAAACATTAGCTGGGCATCTGCGTTATTTAGCGGGAGAAACGGTATGTCCGTCCTGCCGTGAAAAAATGTCTGTATGGCCGTCTTTACTTCGCACATTTACAATGTAGAACGAGGGCCGTCCCGTAAAGGATGGCCCTTGAACTTGCTATTATAGACAGGGCCAATCGTCTACAATCCGGCGATCATACGATTCCAGGCGTTATAAGGGAAATCAGGGTTGTCGGCATTGCGCAAGGAGTAAGAATCTTTCCCCTCTAAGATCCACCCGTACGGCGCCTCCAGCAGCCATTTGCGATCTATGCTGTTCAAAAGAGTCTCATCTTTAAGCATCGGATGCTCGGGCCAGTTTTCTAGCTCTGTTGGAGTATACAGTCCGGATTGCTGACGCATTTCCATCCCCAGCCTGATAACCGCCTTCAACTCTGAAAGGGATGAGTACCCGACGAAACGCTGTAGCAGCAGTGCAGGTATCCACTGTTCAGTATTATGCTGAGCGGCGATATGCCGGGAGAGCAGCTCCCATTCCTCCATACGCAGGACAAATGGGTGAAAATAAGCTTCATCATCCCAAGCAATTTCCAGCAGTTCCTTTCCTTTTTCCTCAAAGAGCAATGAAAGGTAGGAAAAGTCGTCTCCTGTGTCAATCAGTAAGGCGGCCTCTTCCGTAATGTTCATCTTAATCGGATGATCTTCTAACGCAGAGTATGTAAAATCATCCTGAAGCCGCCATTCATAACGTGCCCAGAATTTTTTGGAATTTGCCAGTTTCTTGTTAAGCATTTGGATGGGTAGCCTCCTGTCGCTATATTCTTATTAGGGTTGTAAAGCTTATAAATAGTATAGCTATTCTATCAACCAGAGTGCCAGAGATGGCTATGAAGGATTATCTCTATAGATCCATTATTATCGTCACAATAACACAAAAAAACCAAATATAGTATAATTCAATCTAGGGTTCAAAGGCGTTTCAATGAAGGAATAGAAGGAGGCAGTTGAAAGTTGAGTAATACTGAAAGATTGTATGAATTTCAAGCCCTAGCGTATGAAACGTTAGAATCACTCGTTTTAGCCTTTAATCGAAAATCAATCGTTAACAGCATAACGCCGTTAAGTGGAGGTGTGAGTACAAGCAGATCACTGATGTAGCGACCATGCTCCATCTGATAAATAAACCTGATATCCCTGAGGGGTGGGGGATGGCAATTGACGGTGAAATTGAAAATACTTTGGCCTTACTTGAACAATCATTTTAAGCGTGAATAACAATCATAGAACATGCGCCTCTCCATTTTTGAAGTAATAAATATCTTCTCTTTTATACCCGTACGCTCCGTCCTTAAGTTTAATATGGGGTTCAAATGTAAAGTAAGAGACCTCATTCAATCGAGTTTTGTTTCCCAGCTCAAAATACTTTCTATGATCTTTATTAAATTCAATCGAATGTCCTAAATTTCCAGAAAAATCGAGATTGATGTATCCAAGGTTTTGAATAACCTCATTCATATGTAAATAAACTTCCTCAAACGTCATGTCCGGCTTAATGTAAGCCATAAAAACGTTATGAAGCTTCTTTACGGTATTGATTCCATGCAGAAATTCCAACGCGGATTGATTATCTTCGGTATGTTCTTCATCAATCACTTTCCCATCAATGAAAGTTAATGTTCGGGCGTAGTCTCCCCAATAGTTGCTTATCTCAGGACTAAGGTCGATTGTGACAATGTCATTCCGGCCTACAGCAATTTCAGAGAGCGAATAATGTCTTCCAGACTCCGATATCGTTGTTCGCTTTCCGACATGAACAAAGGCTCCGATACCGTAATACCAAAAGTGCTCGATTCCCTTGTTCCGCATGATTTTTTCCGTTATAAAAACAATTTCTCTTTCCGTCATACCGGCTTTGATCAGTTGCTTCAGCTCATCAATGGTAGTCTTTGCTATTGATTGTACATGATGGTACAGTGTGAGATGCTCGGGCAAAGTTATCCTGCTCCTTTTCGGATATGCTCTTTCATCAATGCTTCCTAGCAACAATGAAATATTCTTGAGAGCTTTTCCTCAAGTAATCTGCTTCGACAATCGAGAAATTTGCTTTCTTAATTGCTTCAACTAGATGGGGGATTTTAAAAGCTTTTATGCTGGGCATTACACCGATTTTGCCTGCAAAGGACAGAAGTTGACCTAGAAGTAACTTTTCTCCTACACAGGGTGTTGCAGAAATCAGTAAGCCGCCCGGCTTTAACAGTTCATTTATTCTTTGCAGAACAATATGTTCATCCTCCAATAGATGCAGAACATGAAAGGCCAAGACGACGTCAATTGATCCTTTCGTGTACCTTTCATCAAAAATGACCGCATGAGCGTAATTGATATTAGTGAGATTACGTTCATTGGCTTTTTTCTCGGCAATTGCAATCATATTAGAAGAGATATCAATGGCATGAATCGTTTGTACATCTGCGGCAATTTCATTGGCTATTAACCCCGTCCCGCAGCCGTAATCCAGCAGCACGTCATTTTGGTTCAGATGCGATTTCGTCCGTTGTATGAGATGGAGATAGGTATCTTGATCCTTCTGTTCAATTTGATTATATTGACTTGCAGTTTTGTCCCAAAACCGTTCTGTTTTATTCAATTCCGATACACCTCTTTTTAAAAGTATTTTTGCAAAACGCTCATATTTTGTATAAATAGTGATATGTACAAAACCTTTTATCATGGTTATACTGACAGATGGTGTGAATCGCCCTTCTTATATAATTGTTAATAGGAGATGTTTTTCATGATCATCAAATTCATTCGTTTACGTTAATGAAAGGTACAGGATAATTATACTCACGTCATTTTTTCAAATGATGACCTGGGTCTATTTAACTGTGCCTTTTTCATTTTCTAAAACGAATGAATGAGGTGTTTTTATTTTGTCTGAAAACAATCAAAGGATTATATTTCTCTCTGAATATGAAGACATTTTTATATGCCCAATATGTTCACATCCAGTTAAGGTAATGGATTTAAGAAGTTTAATTTGCTCCAATCATCATTGTTTCGATATCTCAAAGCGGGGATATGTTAACTTATTGTCACAACCGCATAAAACAAAATACGATAAAAAACTGTTTGAATCTCGAAAAGTGATCAGCCAAAGCGGCTATTTCGATCCATTGATTGCTCGGATTAGTGAGAATATGCTAGCAGAGCTGGAGCCAGCAGGTAAAATGGTGAAAATATTAGATGCTGGATGCGGTGAAGGCTCACATCTGTCGGATATACAGCAAAGGATATTGGAACAAGCGCAATGTGATTCGTTGGGGATAGGTGTCGATATTTCTAAAGAAGGAATTGATATGGCCTCGAAAGGGCCTTCCAAAGCAATCTGGTGTGTAGCGGATCTCGCAAATTGTCCATTTGCTGATAAACAATTCCATTTCATATTGAATATATTATCGCCATCCAACTATTCTGAGTTCCATAGAATACTTGCAGATGATGGAATGGTAATAAAGGTTATTCCCGGAAGCAAGTATTTGCAAGAGATAAGAGGGATATTTTACAAGAAAACCGCTAGATCGGTGCATTCAAATGAAAATACCTTTGAGCTTTTTATTCGTAATTTTGATCTTGTTGATACTCAGCACGTTCAGTACAGTGTAACACTTGATCATAAGTATAAGGAACAGCTGATCCATATGACTCCTTTGTCTTGGGGAGCAGCGGAAGAGCTTATTCAACAAGTGCTGAGCAACAATAAATTAGAAGTCACCTTTGATTTTACAATCTTGCTGGGGAAGAAAATGAATGCTCCTATTATTTGGAAATCTATGATCTATGAAGCGTAGGATAGAACGATCCGCCTTGCATATGCTTGGTGGATCGTTTACATTTAGACCGATTTGAACATACGCTCGTCCTAATTTTTGAAGATTGTGGAATTATTTTGATTGTTTTATTAAATAGTATGTTATCATAAAAAAGCTTCAGTTAGTAGAATATGCACATAGGAGTTGGCAGGTTAAATCATGATCAGATCACTGAAAAAAAACATGTTGATTGTATGTTTATTGCTAATTTTAACGCAATCCGGCTTTGTAGAATCATATAATCCTGCTATGGCTGCATCATCCGACAGTGCATCTTCGAAAGTGGTATTTCCCATCGCGTTCAATCGAGCTACGGGCGACAGTATTATATCTACGGCAGCAGACGAGAAGGGCACCATCCTTATCGTGACGAATAAGTTTCTTAATATTACGCATGATTATGGGAAGACCTGGGTATCACATTCCCTCCCGTCATCCGGCATGTATGCGGTTCGCTATTTGAAAGGGAAGTTCTATCTGTCTACCATGCACGTTGACCAGCAATACTCGGTGATTCGTATTTATGTGTCTAGTAATGGCGGTGACGAGTGGACGAAGATGACGCTTGAAGCTAAGAGCGGCGGACCAATCACGATTGGCAACTTGCAATATTTGAAAGGCAGCTATATTCTGCTTGGCAAACAGATGCTCAATGAACGTACACCCGTATTTACGTCCACGGACGGCATAACTTGGACAGAGGCTGGCTCCATACCGTTCGGCATTGAGTTTCTGACTTGGAATGGGATTCGTTATACGGCCTATGGTGCGGGGTATCAATTGTCTCCGCAGGACAAAGCTCAGAAGCTGGCCCGCAATCAATTCAAACTAAAAAATGGAAATTGGGCTGAGCTGATTATATTTACTTCAAATGATCTGCGCGAATGGACAATGCAATCCGGTGCAATTAAGAAAAACTTTTATTATGATTCGATGTATGTCAATAACAAGCCGATCCCAATTTACTACTACGAGGAAGAGCAGCCGGTTACGGATGGAACGATCTTCTTATTTGATTCATACGGGAATACGTTGAAATCAACCAACGGCATTACGTTCTCGATGTCGAGCCGGCCCGATCTGTTCCCAACGAACGATTATCGCTCACCGATGTATAAGGTTGGCAAGCAGTATATGATTTTCACCCAGTATTGGTATGCCTCCGGTGTTATGCGTTTAAACGTGCTGACGTCCACGGACAAAGTGAAGTGGAAAACGACTAAGCTGAGCCGCAATACGGATAATATGTTCGTCACGCAAGCGGGAAGCATGCTGCTTGGTATCGCCGATAAGAAAGTTCTGCTATCGAGCAACGGTATTGACTGGAAGGTTATTCGATAAGCTGTAGACAGATAGAATAAGGCTATAAATGAAGTGGCGATGGCATCCTTGATTCAATAAGGGGGCGGTCGCCCTTTTTTTGTGAAAAGGCTCGTGGGGTGCAGCACTTAACGATTTTTAATGTAGCCGCGGCACATAGAGTCGATTATTATTGATGGTTCGAATTAGAAAAGAACGTTGATTTGTCAAATTCAAATTAATGTTTTTTTCTTTTTTTTTTGCTATGAAATAAAGAAGAATTGCATCATCATCTATTGTATTAGGTAATTAGGAGGAAGTATTATGTAATAATATAGATATATTTAGCAGGTAAAAGTAACAGAAATACGGAGGGTATATATGTCTACTGGCTTAAGAGAAGTGTTGCAATATTTTATCCGATATGAGGATTACTCGAGGTTCATGAATACCTCTCTTAGTGCAATAGATGGTGAGCACCTTTCTGAAGAGACGTTAATAAAATTACAAGAAATCCAGGACATGCTGGATCGAAAACAAAAAGATGCTATATTACGGAAATTGGAAAGTTATCGTGATATCAGAAAAAAAACAAATAAGATCATGTTGAGCAGATGGAATGAATCTATATCAAGTGTTCTGTCTGGAATAATTGATATTGAAGATTTTATAACCAATCTTCCCTTTCAGTATCCAGATAATCGTGACCAATTCAAATCATATGTGAATCAATTAGTTACCGAAGATGAATTTACGATTTGCTATCCATTAATGATTAAGGACTTACCTACTAGTAAGAAAGATAGGTTAGTCAGACCTGTTATTACTTTTAAAAGCAGATTAACAGAAGATGGAATACAAGTAAGTTCCTTTGTTATAAATCGTGCAAGTTTAGAAATTATTTTGGCAGAGGCGGAAGGCTGCCCAGTTGAAGATGTGCGTGTAATTGCAGATAAAACATATACAGACCTCTGCACAAAAATTGATAGTATAGAATCAACGCAGCTTAATCAGATTATTTCTTTGATTGATCAATGTCTTAATGAACAGATAACGAATTGGAAATATAAAAGTTTACTGGACTTTAAAACTTATAGCGGTTGGTTAATGTCTAGACGATTGTTTATTACTAAAGAAGGTCTTAAGGAAATGAAGGAGACTATATTTAAAAGTGAGCTAGAACGTCTTCTTGAGAGGCAAGCCAATTGCACTTCCTCCATCTTGAATAAGTATATATTTGGAAACAGGCTCGCTGTTGATTATACCTTAGAACCTAGTGAAATTTCTCACCATTTAGGTAGTTATACAGCTGATTACCCGGTCAATAATAAGCAATGGAGAATTATTCAGTCTCTACAAAACTCCCAATTACTTGCTATAAATGGACCACCTGGCACCGGCAAGACAACTTTAATAAAGGAAATGATTGCAGATGCTATAGTCAGAAAAGCATGTTTATTGATAAATGTGTGGGATCAACCTTGGGAACTCATTGATGCAGGACAAATAAGGGCCTATTATCAATCACCACTTGCGGGAAAAAATCCATTTTCAATGGTTATTACGAGTACAAATAATAAAGCAGTAGATAATATTGGAATAGAGCTAACAAATGACGTGAATTTCCTGAATGCCGTAGCTTTGCTCATCGATAAGGACCTTGATAATGATATCCTATCAACCAAGGTTTCTAGTGATGAAGAAAGTGGAGAATATGGCGAGGAATTAAATCTTGTTAGTGATGATGAGGAAGAAGGAACAAATTCAAATGGATTTATGATCTCTGATCGGATTAAGAATGAATCTAAAAGTCAAGGGTTTTTCTGTGCTCGTTTAGGAAACATGACAAATATGAATGAGTTTCGGAGTAATATGTTTGAGGTGCTTACAAAGGGGCTAAAGCATCCTCACATTACTTCTTTGAAAAATGAGGAAGTCCGGATCATGTTTAAGTCATCTCTAACCAAGATTGAAGAAATTCATAAGTTAATTGATCATTTCTGGAAATTGCTATTAATATGTCTCGAAAATGGAGATCTTGATGACAACAGAGATCTTCTTGCAAGCATTGAAAATAGAAAAAGAGAAGTTGAGAAATTAAATGAGGAATTCAATGATCAAGTAATTAAGCAAGGAGAACTAATTCAAATCAAGCTTAAAAGAGAAGATGATATTTTCAAGTTGAAAAAGCTAATTTTAGAACTAGAGTCAGAGCTAAAGGCGGTTGAGGAAAATCGTCGACAAGCATATGCGGATAAGGAAACCTTGACTAAGTGGAAGAGATTTCCCCAAAAATTGTTTAGTTTTTTACCGAAGCGGAAGTTGTTCTTAACTTCAAATCCAACGCTAGAATTCATACAAGGCACTCGTATTAATCCATTAACGCAGGATATTAAGAGCATTGCAGAAAGTTTGAAGCAGTCACAATTTCAGATCACTAATTACCGATCAGATTTATTACTCGTAAATGAGCAACTAATAGATGTAAGTCAAAGGCTTGAGTTGCTTGATCAGAGTAAAGGGTTGTTACAAAAAAGTTTGAGTAATTTGGAAGTATTATTTAAGCAAGAACGGAATCTAAAAAAAGAATTGCAAATAGAGAAAACATTAAGTTCATACTCATATTTTGAGTTAGCTAATGCCCCTATAGTTGTGGATTTAAGGAAACGATTATTTGAGGAGGCGCTAGCTGTTAATGAGCAATACGTCATTAAATATAGTAACGAAATTGTATTTAACCTAGAAAAGATGGGGGAGCAACAGAGGTGGTTTAAATCATTTTATAGCGAGAAAGGGAGGAGGTTAGATCAATATCAGAAAGGTATTCGTGCAATATGGGAATCGTTCTTTCTTTGTTTTCCTGTTGCGACAACGACTTTGCATTCTTTTTCTGAACGGTTATTTCAGTCTCTCCCTGGCTTAATTGATACATTGTTTGTAGATGAAGCTGGACAAATTATGCCTCATTACTTGTGCGCGCCATTATTTCGGTCGCAAAAGGCAGTTGTTGTTGGTGATCCGGAACAACTTGAACCTGTGCGGACTTTTTCTCTAAATCTCATTGAGGAGAGTAACGTAAAGGAAGAGCTCCAAGATACTATTTGTATTTTGCAAAACAGTGCCCAGGATTACGCTGATCGTGGTAGTGAATTCTTTGAATATATGGGAATGAAGAAAAAAGGAATTATTCTGAATGAACATAGACGTTGTGAATCTAACATTATGAGATTTTCAAACTTCCATGTTTACAATGAAATGCTTTCATTAACTAAAGAAGATAATGTAGACAAACTTTTTGGTGGGAATCTAGTAGCTTTTGATATTCGAGGTTTAAAGGATAGCTTTCTTCATCGCAATTTTTCAGAGATATCTGCATGTCATAAGATTGTTAATCTCTTGGTGCAAAGATATGGAACACATATACTGGGGGATATTGGAATAATTACCCCCTTCTCCTCTCAAGCTAAGGAATTAGCTTCAGTTGTTACTGGTGTAGAGGTAGGGACTGTACACACTTTTCAAGGGAAAGAGAAACGATTCATTTTATTCAGTTCTGTTATTGATGGTATTCACATTAAGAACGCGGGGCTTTCATTTGTAATAGGTAGTAAGCCTAATATGTTAAACGTTGCTTTCTCCAGAGCCAAGGAGCAGTTTATTTTTGTTGGTAATCTAGAAACAGGATTAGCAAGTGGCAACTATCTTGCCAAAGCAATTCAGATGATTCAACAACATGGTGTCAGTTACAGCTTATTTAATGGGGAATATGAGAATGAAAAAAGTATTTCTAGACGAAGTGAAGCGTACGCAGTTTATCAAGATCATCATGAAATTAATGGTATTGATTCAAGTTTTATTGATTCTGTGAATGATCTGCTACATGCTAATGTATTATTAAGCCCTAAACGTCATCATGCTCTAATGATTAAAGCTATTGAATATTGTCGAAGTTCCCTTGGCATTGTTTCACCTTGGGTGAACAGTAATGTAATGAATGAATCCTTCTTTTTGTTATTAAAAGCCGCAAAAGATCGCCAGGTAGATATAAGAGTAAGATTTGGGTATTCGAGCTCAAAGTTGACTATTAATGAAATAGACAAAATTGTAGAGCGAGATAATTTTAGTTATGGCAATAAGGAATCTATTAAGACAGCTTTAAAGGAACTTCACGGTCAACTGGGTCAAAATCTCGTTTATATGCCACCACTTCATACAAAAGTGCTTTTAATAGATAATAAAATTCTTTTTATTGGTTCATATAATTGGTTATCAAATCCCGGCAAGCTTGCTCGAGAGGAGATAAGCTATCTAATTACTGACAAACAAGCAATCGACTATGTTAAACAAAGATTTGGATTGTAATTGGATATGAGTAGTTCATAACTGTGATTGGAGGTTCTTGTAAATGCCGGTTGAAAGAAGTTTACCTAATTATTATCAGAGTTTTAGCAAGGAGTTAGAGGTTACAAAAGATCGAGTAAGGAACATTATTGGAAAAGCTCACTGGGCATCCGATGGAACGCATAAAGAAGCTATATTACAAGATGTGTTGAAACGATTTATCCCTCAGAAATATGCAATATCAAGCGGGTTTATCCTTTCAAATGATGGAGCAACCTGCAGTAAACAATTAGATATTATTATCTATGATCAAGCCTCGCCCCTATTGTTTAATAGTTCAAATTTTGTGATAATCCCAGATCAATATGTTAGAGCAATAATAGAAGTTAAAACCAGTTTAAGCGTGGGAGCGAAGCTAACAGATGCCTTAGAGAATTTGTACAAGGTCCAAACAATAATGGATCGCTATTCGGATAACGTTTATTTTGGGATATTTTCATTTGGTTATCAAGATTATAGTAATATTGGTCCAGAAACAGTTGCTCAACGACTATTTGCTCAAATTGCGAAATTCTATCAAAATAAGAGATTACAAGACACGTACCTGTCTAATCTTGAGTACTTGCAGAGACGAACATTAACATCTTTATGTATGAATGGGCAGCTCTATGGTCTTCATTGGAACGATAGCTCTCAAAGGGATCCTGAATTTGGATTCTATAATACAGAAGAGCAGTCTTTTAATTTTTTTGTATCCAATTTGTTAAGTACGCTGGATAATAATGCGATTACTTTATCTAAGCCATTATGGTTTCCTGAATCCAAACAATCTAGAGTACTTTTAAAAGAAAGGATAAGCCTCTAGTAGATTTAGAAAAATAAATTGGCTCAAGACTGTTAGTCCCCAAGCACGTAACACATGAGGAGTGCTTAGTATTAATGGTTCTGAATAAATGAGATATGACAGTATTGTTCAAATTACAATCGGTGCACCGCTTCACTAATGGAATAATACTTCATCTAGAGTCCTCCAAAATTTCATCCGACAATGTCGACAGGAATAAGATACGACTTAAACCATGGTTTAAGTCAACAAACACATTTAAAATTGCAGATAGCGATTTAATAAGGCACCGATTAATGGCAGTAATTAAACGCTATTTTCATTAGAAGCCTTGCTGAGCAGGGCTTTTTTCTTTTGAAACCTTTCATAGCTATCGGTCTGCTTAGATTGACAGAATCAGCTGCCAGTGCTATTGTCCAATTAAACGCTTTCGAACGTTTCGGCATAGTTGTAATCAGGGGATAGATGATCCTTAGCAAAAAAATGCAAGTGAGAAGCTCTTCGCGAGAAGAGTTTTTTCCATTTCAATGAAAAGAATGTGATGGCAGTGAGTCAGGCTCGATTACGAACGAGAACAGAATTTTATTTGAACAAATATTTATCCGGGGAGTCGATGGATTACCGTCAAATATTGGCTTTGTTTTTCCCGATCCTGATCGATCAGGCCTTTATTGTCGGACTCAATCTGGTCAACACAGCGATGATCAGTTCCTCAGGGGTATCGGCGGTCAGTGCAGTCAATATGGTGGATTCGCTGAACATTTTTCTGATTAACGTCTTTGTCGCCGTCGCTACCGGGGGGACGGTCGTGGTCGCGCAATATAAAGGCAACGGAAACAGCCAGATGGTATCCCGCGCCACCGCGGGAAGCATTACGTCTGTATCCATGATCGCTCTAGGAATCGGACTGCTTATCATCGGATTCCACAATCCGCTGTTGCAGCTGCTGTTCGGCTCCGCCTCGCCGGAAGTGTTGGACAGTGCCAGAGTTTATTTGATCGGCAGCAGCATTTCCTTCCTTGGCATTGCGATTGTTCAAGCTGTGTGCGGCGCACTGCGAGGAGTAGGGAAGAGCAGGGCATCGTTGTTTCTATCGCTCATTATGAACATTTTGTATGTGCTGCTGAATATCGTCTTTATTAATTTGTTGAACATGGGCGTAATGGGGATGACGATTGCCATCAATATTGCCCGGTTCGCAGGTGCCGCATGTGCATTGTATTACTTGTTTAAGATAGATGAGACACTGCATATTCGCGTCCGTCATTTATTTCATGTGCCAATTGCTATGCTGCAAAAAATATTGTTCATCGGCGTACCGTTTGCGGCAGAGCAGATGTTTTTCAACGGCGGCAAGCTGTTGACGCAAGTGTTTATCGTCAGCTTGGGCACGTATGCCATCGCAACGAATGCGATTGCTTCATCGCTGGCCGGCGTTTTTCAAATTCCAGCAGCAGCATTGTCCTTAACCGTCGTTACTGTCGTTGGTCAATGTATCGGACGCGGAAACGTAGCGGATGCCCGCAAATTCGTACGCTCATTTCTTTGGCTGGGCTCCTTGTTTTTGGCGGTTGTTGGTCTGGTAATGATGCCGTTTTTCCATCTGTTAGTTGGTTTGTTCTCACCGCCTGCGGAAATTGTTGACGATATTTTCTGGGTGCTGCTCATGACGGCAATCATTCAAATTCCGCTTTGGTCCGTGAGTTTTATCCTGCCATCTGCACTTAGAGCGGCGGGGGATGCCCGGTTTACGTCTATAACGTCGATGCTGACGATGTGGCTGTTCCGTGTCATCTTGGGCTATGTTTTGGGCATAACGCTTGGCATGGGAATTTTCGGCGTATGGCTTGCGATGAACAGCGAGTGGGGCGTGAGAGGCGCAATCTTTATGTGGCGCTTTAGAGGGAAGAAATGGTATAAGCATAAGCTCATATAATTACGAAAAGTACCCATGCAACGCACAAATTGTTGTGCGTTGCATGGGTATTTAGTTAGCTGTAGACGAGAGGCATGCTGGGCATTGGTCGTGGAACGAACCTGCCTTCGAAAAATAGCGAACTAGCTTCGCTGTAAGGCAGCTAATCACTTAGAACGAAGCAGGTTCGCAATATTACGAACCTAATTTCGCTAATGGGTGCAAGCCAGCCAGCCAATTTGTGATTAGCGAACTTATTTTCGTTACTCGAGAACCTAGGTTCTCGAGTAACGAAAATAAGTTCGCTGCAGGCGAGAGGCATACTGGTCATCGGTCGCGTAACGAACCTGCCTTCGCAAAATAGCGAAGCAGGTTCGCTGTTTGTCATCGTCCCTGCGTGGAACGAATCTGCCTTCGCAAAATAGCGAATTAGGTTCGCTGTTGGCGTCGTCCCTGCGCGGAGCGAACCTGCCTTCGTAAATAGCGAACTAGGTTAGCTGTGAGGCAGCTAATCACGTAGAACGAAGCAGGTTCGCAATATTGCGAACCTAATTTCGCTAATCAGTTCAAGCTAGCCAACCAATTTGTGATTAGCGAACACAATTTCGCTACTGGAGAACCTAGATTCTCCAATTGCGAAAATAAGTTCGCTGTAGGCGAGAGGCAGACTGGTCATCGGCCGCGGAGCGAACTTGCCTTCGCAAAATAGCGAAGCAGGTTCGCTGTTTGGCATCGTCCCTGAGTAGAGCGAACCTGTCTTCGCTAAATAGCGAAATAGCTTCGCTGTGAGGCAGCTAGTCACTTAGAACGAAGCAGGTTCGCAATATTGCGAACCTAATTTCGCTAATCGGTACAAGCCAGCCAACCGATTTGTGAGCAGCGAACCTAATTTCGCTACTGGAGAACCTAAGTTCTCCAATTGCGAAAATAAGTTCGCTGTAGGCGAGAGGCAGACTGGTCATCGGTCGCGTAGCGAACCTGCCTTCGCAAAATAGCGAATCAGGTTCGCTGTTTGTCGTCGTCCCTGCGTGGAACGAACCTGCCTTCGCAAAATAGCGAATCAGGTTCGCTGTTTGTCGTCGTCCCTGCGTGGAACGAACCTGCCTTCGCAAAATAGCGAAATAGGTTCGCTGTTTGTCGTCGTCCCTACGCGGAACGAATCTGCCTTCGCAAAATAGCGAAGCAGGTTCGCTTTCAGGCATCACTTCCGCGTGGAGTAATTCCGTCTCTCGCTACAGCGGAGCTGCATCGCAATCCAGCTTCGCTATACGGCTCATTTTAGTTTAGTGTAATGACGACATTCCCTTTTTTATGACCTTGTTCAACGTAGGCGTGGGCACCAGCAATTTGTTCAAACGGAAAGCTGCGATCAATGACTGGCTTGAACGCTCCAGTCTCAACAAGCTGCTTCAGCAAAAGTAAATCTTCCAGATTTTCACGGGCAAGCCCGCCCTTAACCGAGATAAACTTGCCGTTTGCTGTTAAGGCAGCTTTGCTGGCGGATTTCGAGCTTTTGCCAACTGCATCAAAGATGAGATCATAGCGTTTGCCGGACTTCGTAAAATCTTCCTTCGTATAGTCAATAATGTGGTCGGCCCCCAGCGTTTTAACCCAATCGACGTTGCTGCTTCCGCATACAGCGGTAACCTCAGCTCCAAAATGCTTCGCAAGCTGTACGGCAGAAGATCCTACGGAGCCGGATGCTCCATTAATGAGGACGCTAATTCCTGCTTGAACCTTTCCTTTGCGGAGAAAATGTAAGGCGGTCGTGCCTCCGAACGCAATTGCTGCTGCTTCTTCATGCGTAAGAACGGCAGGTTTTATTGCCAGTGCGCCGTGCTCGGCAAGCGAGATATATTCAGCATGAGCTCCTAGTTTCATTCCTCTATAGGCAAATACCTCATCACCTTTTTTGAATTTCGTTACACTGCTGCCGACTTCTTCGATGGTGCCGGACAACTCGCTGCCCAGTATCTGCTTTCGTGGTTTGCTAATGCCAAAGAACAGCCGCATCAGGAGCATTTTACTGGATCGGATAACGCAGTCCCCGGGTGTAACGGTGGCCGCATGCAGCTTGATCAACACTTCATTGTCTTGCACAGAGGGCATGCTAATTTCTTGAATTTGAATGACTTCCGGCGGGCCGTACTTGGTGCATATCGCAGCTTTCATCAGCATTCCTTCTTCCGTATGTATGTGTAAGATTGTTTACTGTTCATTGCCGGGATGAAAAGTGAAAATTTGCTCGAGCGGCACCCCAAACACATGGGCTATAAGAAAGGCTACCTCTAAAGAAGGCGAGTATTTTTCCTTTTCAATCGCGACAATGGTCTGTCTGGTGACACCAACGAGGTCCGCCAACTGCTGCTGTGTCATCTCGTTATGCATGAATCGCAATTGCCGGATGTTATTTGTAATCGAGCTTTTCTTCATTTCAAAATCCTCTCTGATAGTAGAAAATAAAGGACAGGTTCAAGACCAGGCCAGAAATAAAGAAATCAAAGGCCATAATGTGAAACATCGCGGATAACGGCTGATGGAGCATTAACGCGGCCATTGCGGCAAAAAAACCGGCACAAAAGACGAAGCAAAAGTTGCGTATCGCCTTCAGTTCAATCCCTCGATCCCGTTCATCGGAAAAGGAAGGCGAGCTTTCCTTGGTGGCCAGCTTGTTCACGAGATTAAAGATCATAATAATGATGAGGTTTGCAATCACCTCGGCCACAAGCAGCTTGATGAAGAATGCTCCCCATAAACTTGCCAGAGTGTCCAATTCAGCGTTGGCAGTCCCTTGCATCCCCATATAGAGGAAGAAGAATACAAGGATGGATGTTGCAATTGATACCGAAGCTTTCTTAGCGTGATAGGTCATTACGCATCTCCTTGATGTTAAATTTAATATACTTAGAGTAAAATATTATATACACAATGTATAAAATTTTTGACATGAAGTCAAATGTTTTTAAGATGACATGCTGCCTATTTCCCATGGGGCTGAGGTTGAGAGGAACGGAAAACAGAAAAAAAGGATAGCCGTCCTCGCATCAAACGAAGAGGGCTATCCTGTAAATAAGAGATGAACAAATGATAACGGTACACTAGCGCTGCTGTAAATACTGATCAATATGCTCGTAGGCATGGTGAACATCTTTGCTGTGTGTAATGCTGACAAGACTTGGCCTGAGCTTTTTCACAATTACACCGCTAGCAATCGCTTCAGTCATGTCGGGTGTAAAAATCTTCGCAGGTTTCTGCAGCTTGCCTCGTTTGGAGGTGAACAAATCTCCGCTAATTAATACGGAATCCACGGGATGATAATAAACGACATGTCCGGGTGAATGACCGGGTGTTAGATACGGAATAAGTCCTTGTATCGGCAGTAATTGATTGTTCTCATCGGTCGGCAGCGGCTGTACGAGACCAGCTCCCACCAGATTCTCCGGTTTCTTTTTGCCCGGGAACGGTATTTCGCCCTCAATATACGGAAGCTCTATCTTGTGTGCATATACAGGAATGTGTTCCTCTCTAGCAATGTAAGGCAATCCCCCAACATGATCGCCGTGCCCATGAGTAAGCAGGACAGCTTTTACCTTTCCGAGCTTTCTCGCTTCTCGCAGAATGGCTTTTCCCATAAACGGAAGACCCGCATCAATAATCGTCACACCGTCTGCAGCTTCCACAAGCCATGCGCTAAATTTAATGCCGATCGTTACTTCGAGCTTCGTAATATGACTGGATATTTTTCGGACTTTCATACTTGATGCCTCCTCCATTAATTTGAATAGGTCAGATGCAAAAAAATGATACTAAGAGTTAGCTTCGCTGTTCATACTGCTGTACATTTCAGTGAATAAATGACGGAGCATTTGCTGATTTTTCTTATACTGTCCTTTTTCCATTAAGCTTGTGACCAGTTCTAAAGCCTTCAGAGCTGACTGATAAAATAAAACTTGCTGTCTGATGTAATCCATTTTGACAGAGAACATCGTCTGCGAAGTTACATCACATTGTGCAGAGATCGGGTTTTGCTCAAACTGCAGCATCGATTTTATTTCTTGCAGAGAAAATCCTAATTTTTTTAGCACGATAATAAACTTTATCGCTTGCTCACAGCCCTCATCATAATCCCGATATCCGTTCTCCAAACGAAGCGGCTGCAGCAAGCCTTCATCCTCATAGTATCTGGCTGTATCTCCGGAAATCCCATATTTCTCGGTAAATTGTTTAATTCGCATCCAAGATTCCTCCATATGAATAAAGCTTTCGCTATTTCTTGTTAACTATGCGTGACCTTATGCAACTAGCGTATCATTGGAGCATACTCCAAGGTCAAGCAGTAAATCTATAGACTGATTTTGTTAAGAATGCTGCATAAAAGGGAAGCGAGTATGTAAAAATCTTCTGAAGTATGTCATTATCGCCTCCATTACTGCATATTCACTTGCCAGACACAGAACAAGATGGAATAATTTCATTTATACCGGTTGCAGTTCTTGTCTCAATATTCCGTTGCTTACGATTCAGGTATCCCTGTATAACTAGTCGTTGGTATGGGAGGCATTAGTAGATAATAGTCGGCTTAATATTCACGTTCGTGAAACCGATTACAGCGGCTATCATTATTTCAATTGGTGTTCAAGTGCGGGATGACTGCTTGCAATCTATGTTATTTTCTGCAGCAGAAAAGTATTCAGACAGTGCAAGCTGCATTGTTCATCTTACAGTTTCTAAGCAATAGGAACTGGGTAGAGGCAGAAGGCGTGATCAGCATGCTGCGGATTACGGTCTATGATTTGTTTTTGAGAAAGTTACTTATTAAATGTATAGCCGACGTTGCGATTAGAGATTAAGCGCATTGTCAGGCACTAACGGAGGCAGACAGCTATGGAGCTACAAAATAGTACAAGATGGACAATTGGCAAGGATGAAATTGTTTGGGAGGTTGCGGGAAGCAGCCGGCAGCCGCATGAAGATCATCTGGAGATGAGCGGCAAGCAGGTCTCGATGATTGTACGCTACGGCGTGGACGGGGATGGCAAGCTTGTATTGTCCCGCACAGTTATCTGGCCGGGGCTGCGGACGATCCCGAATGATACGCATGGCAGTCTTATGCAGGATTTTGGGCAGGAAGCGTTGCCCTTCCTTCAAATAAACGGCAAACAAAGTGTAAATGAGCGTCCGATCCGGTTCCAATTTGACGGATTGCTTCGTATGGAAAGCGAAGCCGAAGAGGGCCTAATCATTGTACGCACGTTTTTCCCGTCAACGGAAGCGAAAGCGGCGCTTGAGAAAGTGACGCTGACAAATACGTCAGACAAGCCGGTGAATGTGCAAGTTGTCGACCATAAGGAAAGAACATCTGTGAAGGGGGCTTACGGCATTTATTTAATCGCTGCAGCTCATGATGCTGAAGACGGCGAGCAAACGATCGAGCCGGGGCAGTCGCTGCAATTTGGCATTCGAATCACGGCAAAGACGGTGAAGGAAACGGACATTCTGATCAATATTGCTGATGAAGAAGGCAAGCGGCAGCAACTGATCGGGCAGAGCCGCAGACATCTGCGGTTGGAGACACCGGATACGGTGCTGGATCAGATGTTTGCTTTTGCTAAGCTGCGAACGGCAGAAAGTATTTTCGAGACGAGAAACGGTTTGATGCATAGTCCAGGCGGGGGCCATTACTACGCGGCCGTATGGACGAATGACCAAGTCGAATATGCAGGGCCTCTATTCCCTTATTTGGGATATGCGCCGGGCAATGAAGCGACGCTGAATGCACTTCGGCTGTACACCAACTTTATGGGGCCGGATTATCAGCCGATCCCAAGCTCGATCATTGCCGAAGGCATTGACATTTGGGAGGGCGCAGGAGACCGCGGTGATGCGGCGATGTACGCATACGGAGCTTCACTGTTTGCTTTGTCGTCAGGGGATCTGGCAATTGCTGAGGAATTATGGCCTGCGATCGAATGGAGCTTGGAATTCTGCGAGCGGCAGAAAACCGAAGCAGGCGTCATCGCCTCCGATTCGGATGAACTGGAGAACCGATTCCCGAGCGGTTCGGCCAACTTGTCCACCTCCTGTCTGGCATATGCAGCATATCAGCATGCTGCGGATTTAGCTGTATCGCTGGGCAAGACAGAGGCGCAGGCTGCGTATACAACTGCGGCGGAAGCGCTGTATGCCGCGATTGAGAACTATTTTGGCGCTACGGTAGAAGGGTTCGAGACTTACCGGTATTACGACGGCAATGACGTTTTACGGTCATGGATCTGCATTCCGCTGACGATGGGAATTGAGATACGCAAGGCTGGAACGATTCAAGCGCTTTTGTCGCCAAGGCTTTGGACGGAAGACGGACTGGCGACGGAAGCGGGAGATACGACGTTCTGGGATCGTTCAACGCTATACGGCTTGCGCGGCATGTACGCCGCTGGCGAGACGGAAATTGCGACCGCTTATCTTAAGTCTTATTCGGTCCGGCGGCTGCTCGGTGATCATGTTCCTTATCCGGTGGAAGCTTATCCGGAAGGCAATCAGCGTCATCTGTCAGCGGAAAGCGCACTCTACTGCCGTATCGTTACGGAAGGATTATTCGGTATTCAACCAACCGGACTATCCGCGTTCAGCTGTGTTCCAAGATTGCCGGAGGGCTGGCGTACAATGGCTCTTCGTTCCATACAGGCGTTTGGCCGTCAATTCGATCTCGTCGTCAATGCGCTGACGTCAGGCATAGAACTCGTTGTCTCGGATGAGAACGGAAGCAGACGTTATTCGGGAGAGAATGGCGAAGCTTTTGAAGTGAAGTGGTAAATTCCGGGCAAGCAAGATAATGTCCAGGTATAAAAGGGAAGCGGAGGCAATGTCATTAAGTTAAGCTCAAAGACAAGACCGGAAATAATAATGGAATTTAAAACGGCACAGGGAAAATCCCTGTGCCGTTTTCTTTTCGGTAACTGCTCTTTTTCCTAATTTTTGACCCTGTGCCTTAACTTCATGACATTGCCCGCTAAGGGCGCTCTTTGTTTCTACAGGCTGCCGGCATTATTTGCCGAGCAGCTGCTCTCTGAATTGGGAAGGGGAGGCACCATGGAACTCGGAAAATATTTTAATGAAATGACTGCTGCTGTAGTAGCCAAGCTGCTTGGCGATATCTTGAACCCGCATTGCCGGGTGTTCGATCAGCAGCTCGTTGGCTTTGTGCATCCGGATTTGTGTGATGTATTTCGAGAAGGTAACGCCGCATCGTTTGCTGAACAGCGTACTTAAATAATTGGGCGTGATATGAAATTGTGTTGCTAATTGATGGATGCTGATATCGTCCATATAATGCTGCTCGATATGGCGAATGACTTGGTTGATAAGGTCTTGATGGGCCTGATCTTTGTTAGCCGAAGCTGGCAGCAGCTTCTCGCCTAGCTCGCGGAGCTTGCCGATCCAGCTTTTCGCAGGAAGATCCGCATCGAGCACCTTTTTCATATTCAAGTTGAAAAAAGTGATCAAAGCTTGTCCCGTCTTGAGCTGATGCGGGGGAAGAGCGAGCAGTTGACGTTCCAGCCCATCAATCTCCTTCTTATAGACGAGATAATCATTGCTCTGATAGGCTCTGACGATGCGATCCGCTGCTTTGCCTAATTCCGTGAGAGCCTGATCCTTGGCCTGATAATAGTCCAATTCCTTCTTGAACCACAGACGGTTTTCCGGCATTACGGCACGGAGCGGGGCTACGGCCAGCATGGCGTTGAACTGTTCCACCAGCGATTCCAAGTTGTCGCAAATATCGCTTTGCAGTGCCGTTAATGCGAAGTATTCCGTCCCATACTCCATCATCTTAGATTCAATAAAGAGGTTCAGCTCCGAACGAAGGGATGCCATTGCATCGTGATGCGAGGGACTCCATGCCGTAATGATCGCGTCTTCTCCGTTGCGCAGCGTAATTCGGGCGTAGCGAATCTCTTTATGATTCATCACTTTGCGCATATAATCATACAGCTCTTTCAACCACGTCTGAATAAGCTGCAGCTTTAATGATTCTGACAGGGAGCTGTCCATACAGATTAGTGTGCCCGCGTAGCGATAGGAAGGGAGCTCGGCCAAATCCTGAAGATTGCGGTTCCCCCATACATAAGAGGAAGTCAGAAATTCGAATTGCTCATTTCCTTTCACGAGGTCTTGATTGTAATCGGCTAAAATGTCTTCGACACAGGCGGATAGAGAGGAGGAATCCACCGGCTTGAGCAAATAATTTTTGACGCCAAGTCGGATAGCTTCCTGCGCATATTGAAAGTCGGCAGAACCGGATAGAATGACCCATCTCGTTCGCGGAGATACGGTTTTCGCTGCGCGGATGGCGGCAATGCCGTCCACCTTCGGCATGTGAATATCGATGAAAGCAAGCTGTGGCTGCAGATTTTCTGCCATGGCAATCAGTTCTTCGCCGTTGCTTGCCTCGCCAGCAATTTCGAGCGGAATGTCCAGCGTCAACAGCATGTTTTTAATGGCACTCCGGACCCAGGTTTCATCATCGGCAATAATAACTCTCATAGCTGTGCTCCTTTTAGAGGGATGGTAATGTAGACACTTGTTCCGGAGCCGGGACTGCTCTCGATTCGGAATTCGGCTTCGTCATAGAGCATCTCCAACCGGGTCTTCACGTTAGCGATTCCGAGATGCTGTCCAGGCGAGGGAGCAGCTTCGGGCTGGAAGCCAACCCCAGTGTCCCTTACTTTAATCTGAATATATTCGCCTTCTTCATCGACATAAATAAACGCTTTCACTTCTACGAGGCAAGGGGTTTCGCTAGGCTCAATGCCATGAATAATTGCATTTTCTACAATCGGCTGAAGAAGCAGTTTAGGAATCGAGAATGATCCGACCGATTTCTCGAAGTGGATATCGAGCTGCAGCTTCTCATCGAAACGCAGCTTCTGTAGCAGTCCATAGCCTTGTAAAATTTGAAACTCCTGGGCAACCGTCGTATTCTGATTGTCCGCCAAAATATAGCGGAGCATGCCGCTTAAGGCGAAGATAGCATCCTCCAGCTTGCGTTTTTCCCCGGCTTGATTCAGTCCGATAAATCCAGTCAGCACATTGTATAGAAAATGGGGCTGGATCTGCGATTGCAGCGCTTGATATTCCGCCTTTTTCAACGAAAGCGCCGTTTTATATTCCCGGTTAATCATGTCGTCGAGTTGATAGATCATCTTATTCAAGGATTGCCCCAGCAGCGATATTTCGTCCTTGCCGACCGAGGTGAATCGCGCCTGCAAGTTGCCGGTCCGGGCTTGCTTCATCACCTCGATGATGCGCTTGAACGGCGTTACGATCCATCTTGTCAAATACATAAAGAGGATGAAGGTAATGGCAATGCCTCCGGCGGATACGATGACAGCAACGTTGGAAATCCAGCGGATTTTGCCGTTCATTTCGGATTCCGACAGCAGCACAATAATTTGCCAATCCGCAGACGTTAAATTTTTGGTCAACGATACATATTTCTGATCACCAATCGTTATTTTTTGATGATTTTTTAGCTGGGATTTTAGCGAAATCGGCACTTCTTTATTGGAATATACCGGCTCGCCGCTCTCATCCATAATGATGATCATCGACCGGCTGCTGAATGCGATATCATCGATGATTTTATTCAGAGCGCCATAGTCGGCATCTGCAATAATGACGGATATCGGCTGCTTGGAATCTGGGTCCTTAATGAGACGGGCAACCGAAAAGACGCGCCTATTCATCGTGTCCGACAAATAATCCTGTTTATGCGAACCGATGAAGGCTGCTTTGCCGTCGGCGTCTACGGCCTTCCGGTACCAGCTTTGCTCCTGGTAGGGGAACCCTTGTACAAGCTTATTTGCTTCGAATTTGCTGCTCAAATAGCCTTTGCCATCTCTAGTAATCATTACAGTGTTTATAATTTCTTTACGCGTATTGAGCAAGTAGCTAGGCAGAGTCCCGTTGAGCGCGCGATAGGTTTTGAGTTTGGTATAATCATCAAGGCTCGACTCAGATTGGTAGGCGGTAATTTTGAGCGCTTGGATCAGTTCATCATTATAGTAGGGCAGTAAGGTCAGGCGATCCAAGTCATCCAGATACGTCTCAATGTTCCGGGATAAAGAGTTCATGGCACCGGATGTAACATTTTGAGTTTCTTCGCTGATCAGTCCTTTGAAGTAGGTGGGCAGAATGATCGCCAGCGTGAGAAACGGCAAAATGATCGTCGCGATAAAAATGACCATTAATTTATTGCGAAGCGAGAAACTGAACGGCATGCAAAAGCCTCCTGAAAGCAGTTGAATAACAACAAGCATAATGGGAGGCTGCGCGCGCGTCAATGCAAAATGAGCATTGTAGAAAACCGCATCTAGATTGTAGATATCCATCATTGTAAACGCAATCATGCATGATACGATGATTTTGTAAGCCGTTACATTACAGATTTCAAGGGGGAAACAAGAATGAAATTCATGAAATGGCAGTCCCTGTTAGTCGTTATGATCGTCCTTGTCGGCATCTTGTCGGCATGCGGATCCAGCAATCAGGGCAATGAAAAGAAACCGGCTGAGAACAACGGGAACAAGCAGGCAACCGAGCAGGATTCGGGCAAAAAAGTAACGATCAGCGTAGCGACGAACGTTGTCGGCGAGCAAGCCAAAGTGCTGCAGGCGATCGCGGATAACTTTATGAAAGAGAACCCGACGATCAAAGTCGACTTCAGTGCGCCGGGCAAAGATTACGAGAATATGATGAAAATCAAAATGGCAAGCAATGACTTGCCCGACGTGTTCTCGACGCATGGCTGGGCTAAGCTCCGCTATGGCCAATATCTGGCGGACTTGAAAGACGAGGCTTGGGTAGCGACGCTGGATGAAGCGATCAAGCCTGCTGTAACGGATGATGCCGGCAAAGTGTACGTATTGCCAATGGATCAGGATAAATCGGGTATCGTCTACAACAAAGACGTGCTGGAGAAATACAACATCGCGATCCCGCAAACCTATGCGCAATTGATGGAAGCGGCGGAAACGATTGCGAAGGAAAGCGGAGGCGCAATTGCTCCTTTCCATATGGGAGGTTCAGACAACTGGCCGGTGGGTCAATACTTTGACTACTTCGCCAATCCGCTGTACATTAGCGCAGCACAAAATCAATCCGCACAGCTGCTCGACGGAAGCTTCGACTGGAGCAACTGGGATCAATTCGCGGAAATGTTCGCGGATTTGTACAAGAAGGGATATTTGAACAAAGATGTCCTGACTGCAAAATACAATGATGATGCAAAAGCTTTGGCAGAAGGCAAAACAGCGTTCCTGTTCTATGGAGCATACGCAATTGAAGAAGCGAAAAAAATCAATCCGGAGCTGCATGCAGGCTTCATGCCGATCCCATCTATCGTAGAGGGTGACACGCCAACCTTCGTAGGCGGCGAGAAAACGACTTGGGGCGTATCGAAAGATTCTAAAAACATAGAAGCGGCTAAAAAGTTTGTCGCTTACTTCGCAAAACCGGAAAACGCGCAGCTGGTTGCGGTCTCCAACGCCCTACCTTCCGGAATTAAAGGCACTGCAGTTGATGCAGGTGATCTGAGCACTTATTACGAGCAATATAAAGACATTCGTGTATTGCCGTATTTTGACCGCGTCTTTTTGCCAAACGGCATGTGGGATGTGATGTGTAAAAATGGTCAGGATCTCATCTCTGGCGGCATTACCGTCAAGCAATTCTCCGAAAATATGGAGAAGGAATATAATCGTCTGAGAGCGGCTGCTGTTAAGTAGCTTTTCTTATTCGGAGTCACAAATGATAACCTACGGCCCTTATCGTTAACAGGATCAGGTAGGGGCCGTACCTTGTTCAGCTAGAAGCGTTTCCGGAAGGAGAGAAGGAAGTTGAATACTGTAGAGACAAAGAAAAGCGTAAACGCGAACCGAATGACGCTGCGGCAGCCAAACGCGCTGCAAAAGCTGTTTTTATCGCCGAAAGCATTAAACCTGATGTATGTGCCAGCGCTGCTTCTGTTCGCTTTGTTTATTTTTTATCCGATGGTGAAAGGCATTCGTATATCGTTTACAGATTGGGACGGCTATTCACCTTCATTCAATTGGGTCGGCTGGGATAAATATACGCAAATGCTGACTGATAAGAAAATCTTTATTACATTGAAGAACACTTTGATCTACGGCTTTGGAAGCACCATTTTTCAAAACCTGCTTGGTCTCATCTACGCCTTGTTTCTGGATCAGAAATTGCGCGGCGTTGGATTGGTAAGAACGATCGTCTATCTTCCGGTCATTATTAGCCCGCTTATTATGGGTTACATTTGGTACTTCTTCTTCCAATACGACGGCGGAGCGATCAATGATATCCGGATTTTGTTTCATATGGCGCCAAGCGACTGGCTCTCCAGCGGTCCTGTAGCTGTAAATATCATTACCTTCGTCAATACGTACCAGTTCATGGGCATTGCGATGATTATTTATTTGGCAGGCTTGCAGTCGATTCCGAAAGACTATTATGAGGCCGCTTCCATTGACGGCGCACGCTGGTTCGACCGGTTCAAGAGTGTCACACTGCCGCTGCTTATGCCTTCGATAACGATTAATGTAGTCGTCAACATTATCGGCGGATTGAAGCTGTTCGACGTTATCGTCGCGTTGACGAACGGCGGACCCGGCTACGCATCGCAATCGTTATCGACGATGATGTACAACTTGTACTTCGCGAGGCAGGATGCAGGTTATGCGGCCGCGCTGGGCAATGTCATGTTTATTCTAATCGGTATCGTCAGTCTGACCTTGTTGAGAATGCTGCGTAAAAGGGAAGTGAGTATGTAAGATGGGGAAGAATCTGCTGAAGTATATCATCCTCGGTCTCATCGTCGTCGTTCATATCATTCCCTTTTACATTCTGATCAACTTGTCCTTCAAGGGCGCAGGAGATGTCGGCTCCAAATGGATTCCGGCTGAATCCTTGGACTTTGGCAACTTTATGGACGTCTGGAGAGAAGCTGAGCTCGGCAAAGCGATCCTGAACAATGTGATCATTACGGGCATCGTATTGCTGCTTGTTATCGTTATTGGCTCGATTGCCGCTTACCCGCTTGCCAGACGAAGAACAAGATGGAATAACTTCATTTATACCGTTTGCATCTCCTGTCTCATTATTCCGCCGCTTACGATTTTGGTGCCGCTCTATAAACTGGTCGTCGATCTGGGTGGCATTAATACGTATTGGGCAATCTCGCTGGCGCAAGTGACTTTTGCGCTGCCGATGACGATCTTTCTGTATACCGGATTTATTAGCGGTATTCCGAAGGAGCTTGATGAGGCGGGAGTCATAGACGGCTGCAACCAATACAGCATCTTCTTCCGCTTAATCTTTCCGCTCGTGAAACCGATTACAGCTACTATCATTATTTTGATCGGCGTTCAAGTGTGGAATGATTACCAGTTCTCTTTGTTTTTCCTGCAGCAGAAAAGCATTCAGACAGTGCCTGTCGTATTGTCGATGTTCATCTCGCAGTTCCAAAGCAATATTAACTGGGTAGCCGCAGGCTGCTTGATCGGTATGCTGCCGATAACGGTCGTCTATTTATTTCATCAGAAGTTTTTCATCAAAGGCATGGCCGACGGTGCGATTAAAGGCTAAGCGCATCGTCAGGCATTAACGGAGGCAGAGACAGCTATGGAGCGACAAACAGATGCAAGGTGGCAGCTCGGGCAAGACCATATTATGTGGGAAGTTGCGAAGGATCGCATACAGCCGCATGAAGATCATCTGGAGATGAGCGGCAAGCAAGTTTCGATGATTGTGCGCTATGGCGTAGACGGGGAAGGCAAGCTTGTATTGTCCCGCACAGTTGTCTGGCCGGGGCTGCGGACGATCCCGAATAATACGCATGGAAGTCTGATGCAGGATTTCGGGCAGGAAGCGCTGCCGTTCCTTCATATAAACGGAAAGCAAAGCGTCAACGAGCGTCCCGTCTGGTTTCAGTTTGACGGCATGCTCACGATGGAAAGCGAAGCGGAGGACGGCCTTGTTATTGCAAGAACGCTTTTCCCGTCTGCTGATGCCAAAGCAGCGCTGGAGAAGGTAACGCTGACGAACATGTCGGACAAGCCGGTTAAAGTGCAGGTTATCAATCGCAGCGCAAGAAATTCTGTAAAAGGCGCCTATGGCATCTATTTAATCACTGCGGCTCATGATGCCGACGGAGATGAGCGTACGCTTGAGCCGGGGCAGTGGATGCAATTCGGTACTGCCCTAACAGCCAGAGCTCTGAAAGAGCAGGAATACGGCATGGACATGAAGGAGGAAGAGGGCAAGCGGCAGCGGCTGATTGCACAGAGCCGCAACCATTTGCGTCTAGAAACGCCGGATGCGGTGCTGGACCGGATGTTCGCGTTTGCCAAGCTAAGGGCATCGGAAAGTATTTTCGAGACGAGAAACGGGCTGATGCATAGTCCAGGCGGGGGCCATTACTACGCGGCCATATGGACGAATGACCAAGTCGAATATGCAGGACCTCTATTCCCTTATTTGGGTTATGCGCCGGGTAATGAAGCGACGCTGAATGCGCTCCGGCTTTACACCAACTTTATGGGGCCGGATTATCAGCCGATCCCAAGCTCGATCATTGCCGAAGGCATTGACATTTGGGAGGGCGCAGGAGACCGTGGTGATGCTGCGATGTACGCATACGGAGCTTCACTTTTTGCTTTGTCGTCAGGGGATCTGGCAATTGCTGAGGAATTATGGCCTGCGATCGAATGGAGCTTGGAATTCTGCGAGCGGCAGAAAACCGGAGCAGGCGTCATCGCCTCCGATTCGGATGAACTGGAGAACCGATTCCCGAGTGGTTCGGCTAACTTGTCCACCTCCTGTCTGGCATATGCCGCTTATCAGCAGGCTGCGGATTTAGCTGGCTCGTTGGGCAAGACAGAGGCTCAGGCTGCGTATACAGCTGCGGCGGAAGCACTGTATACGTCAATTGAGAACTATTTTGGCGCTACGGTAGAAGGGTTCGAGACTTACCGGTATTACGACGGCAATGACGTTTTACGGTCATGGATCTGCATTCCGCTGACGATGGGAATTGAGACACGCAAGGCTGGAACGATTCAGGCACTTTTGTCGCCAAGGCTTTGGACGGAAGACGGGCTGGCGACGGAAGCGGGAGATACGACGTTCTGGGATCGTTCAACGCTATACGGCTTGCGCGGCATGTACGCCGCTGGCGAGACAGAAATTGCGACCGCTTATCTTAAGTCTTATTCGGTCCGGCGGCTCCTCGGCGATCACGTTCCTTATCCGGTGGAAGCTTATCCGGAAGGCAATCAGCGTCATCTGTCAGCGGAAAGCGCACTCTACTGCCGTATTGTTACGGAAGGATTGTTCGGCATTCAACCGATCGGATTATCCGCGTTCAGCTGTGTTCCAAGATTGCCGGAGGGCTGGCGTACAATGGCTCTTCGTTCCATACAGGCGTTTGGCCGTCAATTCGATCTCGTCGTCAATGCGATGCCGTCAGGCATAGAGCTAGTTGTCTCGGGTGAGAACGGGAGCAGACGTTATTCGGGAGAGAATGGCAAAGCTTTTGAAGTGAAATGGTAAATTCGGCAAGATAATGACCAGGTACAAGGGGGAAGCAGTATGGGAGCAAGGCAGAAGGGCAAGACGTGGAAAAGGTTGTTGAGCTTTGCGGTTGTAGGCACTGTTGCATCATCGCTTGTCGTATCCTCCCCAGCTTACCCGCTATCGGCTGCTGGAGCAAACAGCGTGCAAAATCCCGGCTTTGAAGCCGGCAATCTTACGGGATGGGCGGATTTTTCTGGCGCCAATGTCGTGACCGCATTCGACCAAGTCCGTTCCGGCAGCTATGCGGTTCGTACCACCGGTTTAATGGAGCAGACAATTGGCGGCTTGTCGCCTAACACGACCTATATGCTGACGGGATGGGCTAAGGGAAGCTCGATCAATGTTGACGGCAGAATCGGTGTTAAAGATTATGGCGGCAATGAGCTTCAGAAAGAAATTAGAAGCGTTTCCTATACGAATGCGGTGCTTGTTTTTACGACGGGCCCGTCGGACACGAGCGCAAAAATTTTTCTTTGGAATGCCAATGGCGTTGGAGAGCTGTACGGTGATGATTTCACTCTGGAGCAGGTAACCAACTACGCAGTCAACGGCGGCTTTGAGAGCGGTTCTGCTGCTCCTTGGAGCGCTGGTGCTTCAATCGTCAGCAGCGGTCAACGAACCGGAGCGAAAGCGGTATCGACGAGTAACAGCGCCGAGCTTACCATTACCGGTCTGAGTCCGAATACGATGTACTCGCTTATTGGCTATGCGAAGGCGGGATCGGCCGGCGTCACAGCCCGGATCGGCGTCAAAAATTACGGCGGCAGCGAAAATAATTTGCCGGTAACTAGCACCGGCTGGACACAAGTGTCAATTCCTTTCCTGACGGGCGGCTCCAATACGAGCGCAACGATTTATTTGTGGAATCCGGCCGGTTCCGGGACTGTTTTCGGAGACGACTTCTTCGTTACGAGAGTGAAGACCGACTACAACACGCCGAACCAGGATATCAGCTTCACTTCCTCGGATTCCGTTCTGAACGACAACTTCGCCTGGGCAAAATCGCAAGCGAAATCCTATATGACCTCCGGCCTGGGCAATAACTTTGCTTCCTATTGGAATGGATATACGTTCCGCTCTGCGCTATATTCCCGTGATTTCGCCCATGCTTCCTTAGGTGCTCATCTGCTGGGAATGGACGCGGAAAACTATCAAACGCTGCAAAAGTTCGCCGCTTCGGCGAATGCCAGCCGCAAATGGTATCCGCTGTGGGCGTTGAACTTCAGCGATGTTGTCCCATATTATACCGACTATAATAGTGACACCAGTTTCGTGAGAGAAATTCCTGCTGTATTCGAGCTCACGGAAAAGGGCTATAAGCAATATTTGTGGACGGGGAATACTGACTATATTAACGATCCTGCTCTAGTAACCTATTATGAGAAGTCGGTTAATGATTTTATTGCCCTTCATGATGCGAACGGCAACGGCATTGCTGACGAAGGCGGAACAGGGGATATTTTCAAAGGGACGGCTACATACAACGAGAATCCAAGCGCTCACTTGAAAGAGGCGGGCGACGCCATCGGTTCCCAATATCAAGCACTTCTTGCCTACTCGCAAATTCAGTCCGCTCGCGGCGATTCCGCAGGCAGCGGCGTAACAGCAGGTAAGGCGAGCAGCTTAAAGTCACTGTTCAACTCTACCTGGGTGAATACGTCAAGCAACCGCTTTATTCGCGGCTGGTATGACTCCACCAAATACGATAACTTCGGCAAAGAGAACAGCTGGTTTATGCCGATGAAGCTCATTACGAATCCAGGCAGCACAAACAACAATTACTTGGATTACATCGATAACCAGGTGAAAGGTTTAGCGCCGTTCAATATCGAGGCTTACACGTACTTGCCGGAAACCTTTTTCCCGTATCAGCAAAACGACCGCGGCGTCTATTGGCTGAAATATATCGGCAACAGCCGCAGCACTTATCCAGAGGTAGGCTTTACAGTTGTCGGCCATACGGTGGAAGGCTTGATGGGCGTCGTTCCAGACGCGCCGAATCATAAGGTCGAGACGCTGTCGCATTTGCCGGAGTCGGTCACTTGGGGCGAGGTTAATCACGTCGCAGTTGGCAATCATGACTTGAAAGTAAAGCATGAGGGCGTAGGTCGGACGACCTTGACGCATAACTATGGCTCACAGCCTCTTCAATGGGAGGCGTCCTTCCCAGGCACGCACAGTCAGCTGTTCGTTAACGACGTTGCGCAGCCGGCAAGCACCAAAGTCGTTAATGGTGTTGCGGTTAGCTCAGTGACCGTCAGTGTGCCGGTCGGTTCTTCCGTCGTCGTAAGAGCCAATATCGCGGCTAATTTGATTAAAAATGCCGGATTCGAAGCAGGAACAGCGGATTGGACCTTTACTGCCGGTACGGGCATCGCAACCAACTTGCCGCATAGCGGCTCCAAGCTGGCGTACCTGGATGCAGGGACGGCGAAGCAAATCTCGCAAAGCTTTATGATTCCCGAAGGCGGTACCTACACGTTAAAAGCATGGGTAGCCGCGGGCGGCTCTGGCGGCGTGCTGGGCGTCAAAGTCAATGGAAGTGCGGCGGGCAGTATCGCGATTCCTAATGTGACGGCCTACAACGAGCGGTCGATTACGGGCATCGTTCTTAATGCCGGCGACAGCGTTCAGGTATACGTAACCGGCCCGACTTCCCAGTGGATCAACGTGGATGATTTTAGTTTTATGAAGCAATAAGGCTGGGTAGGTAGGCACATTCGGCGACTATGATCATTCGTAAAAATAAAAGCAACTCTGTTCCAAGGCTCGGCTGATTCTATCAGCGGCGCCTATGGAGCAGGGTTGCTTTTTTTATTTGCATCGAAAGTAATGAGCTTACGCTAAATAGCGAAGCTGATTCATTGTCCGACTTCGCTCATGCGCCGAACGAACTTTCCTTAACTAACTAGAGAACTCATTTGACTGTACGTTTTCTCTCGCTCATCGAACGAACTATCCTTTCCTAAACAGCGACTCTGCTTCGTTGCTCGACTTAGCATATGCGACGAACGAACTTGCTTTCACTAAATAGCGAACTAACTTCGTTGTCCGATCTTGGTGACTACTGTGCGACATTTACTGCACTAAATAGCGAAGTTGCTTCGTTGTATCGCTTCACATACACCGAACGAAGCGGGTTCGCAATATTGCGAAGCTGTTTTCGCTAATCGCCCCCAACCTGCATGCCAATCTGGGATTAGCGAACTG
The DNA here is from genome assembly GCF_042883865.1 of Paenibacillus sp. NPDC058174. Classification (NCBI taxonomy): domain Bacteria; kingdom Bacillati; phylum Bacillota; class Bacilli; order Caryophanales; family Paenibacillaceae; genus Paenibacillus; species Paenibacillus sp. NPDC058174. The sequence continues at coordinate 1,083,666 of NZ_JBHVUY010000001.1, read as the reverse complement.
AATTTCGCTATCCGTGAACCTAGGTTCTCCAACAGCGAAATTGAGTTCGCTGCAGATGAGTAGCACTATCGCCATCGGCTGCCGAGCGAACTTGTCTTCGTTAAATAGCGAACCTGCTTCGCTGTGTGCCTTCGCACATGCGTCGAGCGAACTTGTCTTCGTTAAATAGCGAACCTGCTTCGCTGTGTGCCTTCGCATATGCGCCGAATGAACTTTCCTTGAATAAATAGCGAACTTACTCGCTGCACGTCTTCGCTCGCTCATCGAACGAACTATCCTTCGCTAAATAGCGAGCTGCTTCACTGTTCAGGTTGCCGGCTCCGCCGGGCAACCGACCCAATCCGGCTTCGCCGTGCTATTCCGCGCAAACGCAAGACGCACTGACTATTCGACCCGCAACATTAATGTTGCAATTTATTGAACATGGCTGGTGGGACGTTGGCGCTCAGCGGCTGGTGACACGTCCGTGGTTCTCTTATAAAGTGAGGAGGATTCACGAACCATGGAAGCGGACAGGAGCTGAAACAGACAATGAAAGTTACGAAAGCCGTCAGACGGCTGGCCGTCGTTCTTGCACCGGCTTTGCTATTTCTTGCTGCCGGATGCACGGACAATATGGCGGTGCTGGATCCAAAAGGGCCGATTGCCGCGCAGCAGCGGGATTTGATGATCATTTCGACGATATTGTGCTGTATCGTCGTTGTACCGGTACTGCTGTTAACCGCATTTATCGTATGGCGGTATCGCGATAAGGAAGGCCGAAAAGCGGCATATACACCGCGCTGGGAGCACAGCTTCAAATTGGAAGCCATTTGGTGGGGCATTCCGATTGTGGTCATCCTCATTTTGGCGGTGATTACGGTAAAAGGCACGTATGCGCTGGAACCGTCCAAGCCGCTGGAGTCTGCGCAAAAACCGATAACCGTTCAAGTGACCTCCTTGAACTGGAAGTGGCTGTTCCAATACCCGGAACAGGGAATTGCAACGGTCAATGAGCTGAAGATTCCGCAAGGCGTGCCAGTCCGGTTTGAGATCACGGCTGACTCGCCGATGAATTCCTTCTGGATTCCGCAGCTTGGGGGACAGATGTATGCGATGTCCGGAATGGCGATGACGCTCTATTTACAGGCTGACGAGGCAGGGGAATACTGGGGCTCGGGCGCAAACTTCACGGGCACTCATTTTTCCAGCATGTACTTTGAAGTGGAATCCACATCACAGACGGAATTTGACCAATGGGTAAAAGAGGTTCAAGCAAAGTCGCCCGCACTTACAAGCGAGGGGTATGAGCAGTTGGCGCTGCCTTCAACGGAGCAGAAATTATCCTTCTCTTCTTTTCCAGAAGGGTTGTTCGAGAGAACGGTGACCAAGTATGCTTCCGGCCATAATCATCACCAATCTCTGTCTAATGAGCAAGCGCCGCAAGGCTCGCCAACAGAGCTGGAGCCTGCTGCTGCACATAGTGAACATTCTGCAGAGGGACATCAACATCAATAGAGAAAGGGGAGGATTGCGATGTGGGAGCAAGTAAAAAGCTTTGCGTCCGAGTTTTTTGTAACGGGCGATCCACTGATTTATGGAGCTGACGTCAGCATTGGACTGACATTAATTGTAGTAATCGTCGGTATGACCTACTTCAAGAAATGGAACTGGCTATGGCGGGAGTGGCTGACTACCGTCGATCATAAAAAGATCGGAATCATGTACATTTTATCGGCATTCCTGATGTTGTTCCGCGGCGGGGTCGATGCGCTGCTGATGCGGACGCAGCTCGCTATGCCGGAGCTTAGTTTCTTGGAGCCGGATCATTATAACCAAATTTTTACGACGCATGGTGTCATTATGATTTTGTTTATGGCGATGCCGTTTATGTTCGGCTTGTTCAACGTCATGGTGCCGCTGCAAATCGGGGCCAGAGATGTGGCCTTTCCGTTTCTGAACTCGCTCAGCTTCTGGCTGTTTTTCGCCGGGGCGATGCTGTTCAATTTATCGTTTGTTATCGGCGGTTCGCCGGATGCAGGCTGGCTTGCTTACCCGCCGTATTCGGAATTGATGTACAATCCGGGCGTCGGGCAGGATTTTTATATTTGGGGCATTCAAATTTCAGGGATTGGCAGCTTGATGACCGGCATCAATTTCATCGTAACGATTCTGAAAATGCGTGCGCCGGGCATGAGACTGATGCGAATGCCGATGTTTCCATGGTCGGTTTTGTCCAGCTGTATTGCGATCATTTTTTCGTTTCCGATTTTGACGGCTACGCTGGCGTTGCTGTTTCTTGACCGTTATGCCGGAGCACATTTCTTTACGCTTGACGGCGGCGGCAACCCGATGATGTACATCAACTTAATCTGGATGTGGGGACATCCCGAGGTTTATATTATCGTTCTGCCAGCCTTCGGCATCTTTTCGGAAATCGTATCGACCTTTTCGAAAAAGAAGCTGTTCGGCTACAAGTCAATGGTATATGCCATGATGATCATCAGCGTGTTATCCTTTCTGGTCTGGGCGCATCATTTCTTCACAATGGGCTCAGGCGCAGATATCAATGCCTTCTTCGCCTTGACGACGATGCTGATCGCCATACCGACGGGTGTAAAAGTGTTCAACTGGCTGTTCACGATGTTCAGAGGAAAAATCACCTTCGAAACGCCAATGCTGTGGACGATTGGTTTTATCCCATGCTTCGTCACAGGCGGTCTGACCGGCGTGCTGCTGTCAGTCGCCCCGGCGGATTTCCAGTTCCATAACAGCTACTTCCTGATCGCCCATTTCCACCATGTTATTATCGGCGGTGTCGTATTCGGCTATTTCGCAGGCTTGTACTACTGGTGGCCGAAGCTGTTTGGCTTCAAGCTGAACGAGCGTATTGGCAAGTGGGCGTTCTGGTTTTGGAATATTGGCTTCTATCTGTGCTTCATGCCGCAATATGTGCTTGGCCTGATGGGCATGACGCGTCGCGTCGTCTCCTATAGCTGGGATAAAGGCTGGTGGGAGATGAATCTGGTGTCCACAATTGGCGCTGCTTTGATGGGGATTGCGTTTCTGTTCCAGGTTTGGCAAATCGCGCATGGCGTCAAGCATAGTGCAGCCAATCGCGATGTAACCGGCGATCCCTGGAACGGCAGAACGCTGGAATGGTCGATTCCTTCTCCGGCGCCGTATTATAACTTTGCAGTTTTGCCTAATGTCAGCAGTCAGGACGAGTGGTGGGAAGAGAAGCAGCGAATGAAGCAAGGCGGAGCCAAGGCTCAGTCTCAGCTGTATACAGGAAAGCTCGAACCGATTCATATGCCTAAAAATTCAGCCATCCCTATTCTGATGTCTGCTTGCTGCTTTGTGGCGGGCTTCGGATTTGTTTTCCACTGGTTATGGTTTGTCATTGCAGGCATCGCGGGTATTGCCTTCTGCATGCTCAAGCATTCATTCAATCATGATACGGATTATTATATTCCCGTTGAAGAGATTAAACGCTCTGAGGCGAGTATAGGCAGGTGGAATCAATAATGGCTTCAAACCACTCCGTGAAAACGGCGCTTAACGCCGGCATTCAGCATGAGGAGCACCATGATCATCCGGATATCGAGGAGATGCGCACCTTCGGCTTCTGGATTTACCTGATGACGGATGTCCTTATATTCGGTACCTTTTTCGCCGCATATATCGTTCTTCGCGGCAATACGAATGGCGGCCCGGGGCCATCCGAGCTGTTCGAGCTGAACGGCATCATCGTCAGCACATTTCTGCTGCTCGCCAGCAGTTATACTTGCGGACTGGCCGTATTGGCAATGAATAAGGGCCGGAAGCGGGCGCTGATAGGCTGGCTTGCTTTTACAGCGATGCTTGGTGCAGCCTTCATCGGCCTTGAGATTAATGAATTCGCGCATCTTGTAAATGAAGGCGCAACGATGGGAACGAGCGCGTTTCTATCTGCCTTTTACACGCTGGTCGGCACTCATGGCTTGCATGTCTGCATCGGATTAATCTGGATGGCTGCGGTCATTCGTCAATTGGCAAGCAAAGGGATTACGCCCGTTATGAAGCGCAAGGTTCATACGATCAGCTTGTTTTGGCATTTTCTTGATGTTGTCTGGATTTTTGTATTTACAGTCGTCTATCTCATGGGGGTGAGCTAAATGGTAGGCTTGGAATCGAATCACCGGTCAGAAGAGGCGCATGGCTCTGTGCGATCGTACACGATAGGGTTTGTATTTTCTATTGTCCTGACGGTCATTCCTATTGCAATCGTACGCAATGGCTGGCTGGAGGGGACGGCGAATGCGGTCATACTGATGGGAGCAGCAGTGCTTCAGCTAATTGTTCAGCTGCTGTTCTTCATGCATCTGCGTGAGGAGAAAAGTCCGCGATACAACTTGCTGTCATTAATATTTGGACTTGTCATTCTGCTTGTCGTTGTAGCCGGTTCGATGTGGATAATGATGTTCAACCAGGTGGCAGGCTAGGCATTACGTTAGAAAATAAAACAACCGCGAAAGCTTCGATCATTCGTTGAAGCTTTCGCGGTTGTTTTTGTTTTATTGGGCGGCATCCAGCAGGCTGCGCAAAGCTTCGGCAAACTTGGCAACACCAGGAGCGATCTCTTCGGCCCTAGCCCTCGCAAATGTAAAGCGGACATAGCCGGATTCCGAGCCATACACACTTCCCGGTACGAACACGACGCCCCTGCGGATCGCCTCGTCCAGCAGCTTGCCGTCATGAACCTCCGGCACCAGCTTGCACCACAAATGCAATCCACCTTGCGGCACGCTAAAAGTGATCAAGCCCGTAAGCTCTTTTCTCAGCGCTTCAATTAACAGGTCCCGCTTGAATTGAAGCTGCATCCGCAATCGGTTCAAGTGCGGCTCGAGGTATGCCGAATTCAGAAACTGGGCGGCTACCTGCTGCGGAATGACGCTTAATCCAAAGTCCATCTGCTGTCTGGCGTCAGCCAGCCTCTCCACAATGGCGTTCGGGGCAACCATCCAGCCGATTCTTAGACCGGAAGCAGCGACCTTGGAGAAGGAGCCGATGTATAAAATGGAACCAAGCGGGTCCATCGATTTGAGCGGCGGGGGAGGTGAACCCTCATAAGCTGTCAGACTAAAGGGATCGTCCTCAACGATTGGAAGCCCCAGCTCGCTGGCCGCACCGAGAAGCTGATTGCGCCGCTCCGTATTGGGAACACTTCCTGTCGGGTTCTGAAAATTCGGGTTCAAGAAAACCATTTTGATCCGGTGCTTTTTATACAAGGAACGAATATCCTCGGAGCGCGCTCCATATTGGTCAACCGGCAGACGGAAGAGCCGAAGTCCAGCCGATTGGAACAGAGGCAATGAATAGCAATAAGACGGATCTTCGATAGCGACGGCATCTCCCGGCGATAACAGGCATTGCGTAATTAAATAGAGGGACTGCTGGGAGCCCGACGTGATCAGAATGGAGGATTCCGTCGTTCGAATCCCTCTTTGCTGCTCCAGATGGGAGACAAGCGCTTCCCGCAGAGGCGTATAGCCTTGGGGATTGTCGTAGCCTAAGTACGAGGTATAGCGATGCTCGCCCATTAATGCTGTAATTTCCTCGATCGGGGCCAAATCTGCGGCTAATTCGCCGCTCGCCATATCGATGAGCGAGGGCTGCTGCGCCAGCGACTCACGGATTTTTCGCATAAAAGGCAAATTCGGCAGGAAGCTTCCGCCTTCCGCATAACGGCTCCAATTCGGTGTATGCTTGGGCGTAGCCTCCCATTTACTGGTGCTCACGCGTGTTCCGCTGCCTGTCCGGCTTTCGATAATGCCCATCGCTCTAAGCTCTGCGAAGGCTAGAATGACCGTGCTTCGGTTGACGCCTAGCTGCTCAGCAAGCTTCCGTTCGGAGGGAAGCAGACTGCCCGGCGGAAATTCGCCATATGAAATTCGCCGCTCCAGATGATCGGCGATCTGTTCGTAAATCGGTTTTTTAACCTTACGGTCGGGTTTCCACATCATTTCACCTCATTGATTGCTGCAGTTTTACAAGTTGCGAATGTTATCATACCACCGATAGCCAGCATGCAAGGAGCCGTATTGCATCCTTGCCTTGACAAATTGATTTCGAATCTATGAACATGGAGGGTCAATCTGGCCGAAAATCTGATGGTCGCAGGCTCCGCTCTCCCTTTATCCCTCAAATTGGATGGTTTTTATTCATCCAGTTTTGGATGGTTGTTTTTGGCGCTTATTCTTTTATGATCAAGTTAAGATTATACGAACAAAGCGAGGGATGCCAGGGTGAAAAATAAACAAATCCATGTAGCCGTAGTTCAATCTGCGCCTATCTTATTCAACAAACAATCTGCGATGGACAAAATCGCCAGCATGTCGAGGGAGGCAGCCGGACAAGGCGCGCAGCTGATCGTATTCCCGGAGGTTTTTCTGCCCGGCTATCCGCGAGGCTTAAGCTTTGGCGCCCGTGTCGGCAGCCGCACAATCGAGGGGAGAAAGGACTTCGAGCGTTATTGGGAAAGCGCCATTGAGGTGCCGGGAGCCGAAACCGACATTTTCGGAGAGCTGGCGAAGGAACTAGGCGTGTACCTCGTAATTGGCGTTGTAGAACGCGATCAGGAATACAGCACCGGCACGTTATACAACACGATGATCTATGTCGGGCCGGATGGCAGATTGCTGGGCAAGCATCGAAAGCTGGTTCCGACGGGTTCTGAGCGCCTTTTGTGGGGACAAGGTGACGGCAGTACACTGACCGTGATCGATACGCCTTTTGGACGAATCGGGGGACTGATTTGCTGGGAAAATTATATGCCTCTGGCTCGGACAGCCATGTACGCGCAAGGCATTGATCTGTACATCGCTCCGACTGCGGATGCCAGAGATACGTGGCAATCGACGATTCGCCACATTGCCTGCGAAGGCCGCTGCTTTGTCATTTCGTGCAACCAGTTTGCAACCAAGGCTTCATACCCGGATGATTTGGCATGTTACGCGGACATAGAGGGGGATGATGAAATATTGAGCCGCGGGGGAAGTACAATTGTGGGGCCGCTTGGCGACTATGTCGTTAAGCCGCTGTATGACCAGGAGGGTATCATGATGGCGACGCTTGATCTTTCGCATGTTGCGCAGAGCCGCTTCGACTTTGATGCTGTCGGGCATTACAGCCGGCCTGATGTTTTTCAGCTGGTTGTGAATGATCGAAAGCAGGAGATTGTGAGGAGGGCGACGGAGAGGTAGGGGGAGCTGCGCGTGCGCATCAGGGACTGCATCGCTGCGCGTTTTGACTCCAATGGCTACAAGTTCAGGGTCGCTGCGCGTTTTGGTTCATGCTGTCGTTCTTGATTCCATAACCCCATCGTTTACACGATGATATGGATAGAATCTGCAAAATGCCATCCTGAACTCAAAATGCTCCGCTCTCCATGCTTGTGCAAATGATGCAGCATTCCACACTCTCCAGAACAATATAAAGGGAGGGAGTGTCTCTCTTTGCAATAGGAGAAAAGGTAGCGGAGAAACTCGAAAATGCACGTTTATTTTGCTGAAACCATTGTGAAACCTATAACTGCCACTATTAATCCGTTCTCGTATAGATTACCATACAGATATTTTTAGCATTACCTTTCACGAAGGGGAAGCTAAGGTGTCAAAATGTAAAAGTGCAGGTTGTGAGGCCGAATATCGGCGATTTATCGCATCAAAATGCAAAAGTGCAGGTTGATTGACTCAAAAAGGGCCAAAACGGCGGAAATGGTTGATTTCAAATGCACTTTTACATTTTGAGGGGGATTTGAGGCGGTTTTGGGCTAAACAAAATGCACTTTTGCATTTTGTTTCATGTTGAGCATGAAGAGACTAGTATTTAGTTGGTGAGAGGTACGTAGAGGATGCATACTATGGCGGAATAGAGCAACAATGGAAATGTGGTCACTATCAAGACTACATTGTATAGGAGAAGCTTGGGGATGTTAGTGTGCATATATGCTGACTGAGGCTATATAGACCATCGTGTTCAATATAGGTGTAGAACAATGACTCCAAATTCAAAAAAACGCCAACTGGCGTTTTTTTTATTGCCATGAGTGCGTAAGAAACGATGTAAACGATAAAAATTACCGGACTAATCATCAAATAATTGGAGCGCCGGATAAATACGACTTTGAACGTTAGTGTTAAACTATTGTTGTCATTAACAAAATTACCGCTTCTAAAAATAGCGGACTATTTAGCAATATTTAAGAATGGATGGCGACAGCGGCTACAAACGCGAGATATGCGATGAAGCGACGTTGATCACATGCTCAAACATACGATTGAGCAACGTAGACTGCATATGCGGATAACGTGATTGATTAACGTAGGCGCATGTACGAATTGCAGGATTGCGTAATGCCAGCGTTGGTGGCGCGAACCGCGCGATTGCGGAAGGCTGATCACATGCTCGCACATGCTATTATGCAATGCCATCTGCATGCGCTACTCAAGCGACTGCGTGCCGCCAGAGCTTGCTTAATCATTCGATTGTGGAATGGAGGTTTTAGGATGAGGCTTCAAGGAAAGGTCGCGCTCGTTACCGGAGCCGGCTCCGGTATCGGACGAACGACAGCGGAGCTGTTCGCCCGGGAGGGAGCATCTGTCATCGTTAACGATATCGATGAGACAGCGGGTGATGAGACCGTCCAGCGGATTAACGCCGCAGGCGGGCAGGGAATATTCATCCACGCCGATGTAACGGATTCGGACTCGGTGAAGGGGATGGCGGAAAAAGCGATTGAGGCGTATGGCGTAATTGATGTGCTGTTCAACAATGCAGGCGTCAGCGGCGTGGGGGCTATTCACGAGCTGGAGCCGGAAGCATGGGATCGAGTTATTCGTGTGAACCTGCGTGGCGTGTTTCTGCCCTGCAAACACATCCTGCCTTATATGATGGAGAGGAAATCGGGCGCTATCATCAATATGTCTTCTTGCGTCGCGGAGATCGGACTTGCCCGCCGGGCATCGTATTCGGCCTCCAAGGGTGCCGTGCTTGCCTTGACCAAATCGATGCAGGTCGATTATGCGAAATACAATATTCGCGTTAATGCCCTGCTGCCTGGCACGATTATGACGCCGTTTGTTGAGCAATATCTGCAAAGCGCATATGAAGATCCGGTTGCCGCGATCGAAGCCATCAAAACGAGACAGCTCAGCGGGGAGCTGGGCAGACCAGAGGATGTGGCGAATGCGGCGCTGTTTCTGGCATCGGACGAGGCTTCGTTTATGATGGGCTCGCCGCTGTATATTGACGGGGGAGTCGTATTCGGCAAGGATGCTTAATAGCATGAATTAATTGAATATTCTAACGACAGGATGTGGACAAACAATGAAACTGGTAACGATTGAACGTAACGGAACAAACACGCTGGGGGTTAAGCATGATGACGGGATCGTCGATATCCAATCGGCGCTGCAATATTTGCCGGCAGATGGAGTATCTGCCGACGTAATGGACGTTATCGGCGGCGGGGCAGAAGCTTTATCCGCATTGCAAGACTATTTACAGCGTCTGCAGCAGACGAATGAAGGCAAAGCGGACTGGCTGTTGAACGAAGCGGACATTTCGTTTGGTCCAAGCGTAACGAAACCGGGGAAAATCATCTGCGTCGGTCTTAACTACCGGAAGCATGCGGCAGAGACCAATGCAGCCATCCCGGAATATCCGATTCTGTTCAATAAATTTAGCAATTCGCTGACCGGACACGGGAAGGATATCGCTTTGCCTGAACGCGTGACGAGCGAGGTTGACTACGAGGTGGAGCTAGTCATCGTCATGGGCAAATCCTGCAAGTATGCAAGCAAAGACGAGGCGCTGAGCCACGTGTTCGGCTATTGCAACGCCAACGACCTGTCGGCGAGAGACTTGCAGATGCGGACCCCGCAATGGCTGCTTGGCAAAACTTGCGACGGCTTTGGTCCAATCGGCCCTTACCTCGTTACAGCAGACGAAGTGCCCAACCCAAATGATCTGGAAATGAAATGTACGGTCAACGGGGAAGTGAGGCAGCACTCGAACACATCGGATATGATCTTCCATTGCGATGAGATCGTTAGCTACATTTCCCAGCACATGACGCTGGAGCCTGGCGATTTGATTTTGACCGGTACGCCTGAAGGTGTCGTGCTTGGTTATCCGGCAGACAAACGGGTTTACTTAAAATCTGGCGACGTCGTGACCGTGGAGATTGAACGTCTCGGAACGTTAACGAACCGCATGGTCAGCGAGCAGGAATTGGTGTAAGGGAGGCTGCAGCCGTATGCATATCCTCATTACTGGAGCATCAGGCTTCATTGGGCAAAGATTGATTGAGCGTCTGGGAGAAGCGCATGTCATCACGGTTATGAGCCGCAGCACAGTTGACGATATTGAACGCAGCCACATCCGGCAAATACTAGGTTCCTTCGATCAGGTGGAGACCTTGCAAAAGCTGGACGACAAAACGATAGATGCGGTTATTCACCTCGCTGCGGTCACTGGCGGCAGCAACGAAGAGGATGCGCTTTCGGTTAATGTAGCGGGTACCAGGAGGCTTTATCGGTATTTGCTGGACCGGGGCTGCCGAAAGTTTATAACAGCCAGTTCTATTGCGGCTGCAGGCGTACTCGACCCATCTTTCGTCCCAGTGGAGCTTCCTATTCCAGATGACCATCCGTGTCTCGCAACCGATGCGTACGGTTTAAGCAAGGCGATGGCAGAGGAACTGACTCGTTACTTTCATCGGGCGGAGCCAGAAACGGATTTCATCAATGTTAGATTGGGAGCTGTCATGCCTGATGAGAGCTTTGAGCTACCCATCATTGATACGGCAACAGAGCTTTCCGTTCCTTACGTAGAGCTTGGCAGAGTTTATGCGAGCGATGTCGTGGATGCGTTTGCACACATGCTGGAGACGCCATTTCAGTCCCGGTGCATCACTTGCAATCTCGTAGCTCCCGACACCGGCGCCTCTGTGCAGACCATCGAGCTGCTTCGCTCCTGGTACGGGGATAAAACGGACAATATTCATCTGGAACCCTACATGGGTAAAGAAAATGCCTATAGACCACTGTACTCGATGAATCGCTTGGAGTCTGAATTTGGCATCGTTCCGAAAAAAAGACTGAGGCCGTCAATTGATAGCGCCAAGGACTGAAAATAACGTCCCCGATATCGGATACGAATTCAAATCGGAAGGAGGAATAATATGACTGGCCAAACTTTACGAGTGGCCTTAATTGAAGGCCCTGCATACAATCCGCTTTATCATATTTTCGACAAATTCGAGAGGCATACGGGCATTCATGTAAGCGTTTCATTTCTGGGGGCGCATCCTGATCTCAACCGCCATGTGGGCGAATTATTCGATTCCGGCGAATGCGATTATGATTTGATATCGACGCATACGAAATATGCGCCGTCTCAAGCATCCCATCTGCTGGATCTGGATGATTACTTTTCCGCTGAGCAATTGAGTGATTTCTCTCCTTCGCTGATCGAGCTGGCCCGTGTACAAGGAAAGCTGAAAAGCATTCCCCGCAATTTCGATGCCCGGCTGCTTTTCTATCGGACAGATCAGCTTCAGCAATTGGGGTTAGATGTCCCGCAAACCTGGAAGGAGCTGTATGAAGCAGCTGCGGCAGCGAAAGGGCAGGGCTGGACTGGATTTGCTTATCCTGGTATGGAATCAGGCCTGTTCGGCACCTTCTTCGAGCTGCTTGTTAGCAGAGGAGGGGAGTTGTTCGACGAACGGCTTCAGCCGGCATTTGATAGCGAGGCAGGGAGAGAAGCGTTGCGCTATTTGAAACGGATATACGAACAGGGACTTACGCCGCAAAATCTGCCAAACATGCATTATGACGAGGTATCGCAGAGTTTCCGCGATGGCGGATGCATGATGGTGACGGATTGGCCCGGCTATTATCAACTGCTGCTTGATCCGTCGCGGCCGGCAGCCGGACGCTTCGGACTCGCGCTAACGCCTGCCGATGACAGCGGGAAACGATCCGTTTACTGCGGAAGCCATTCCTTTGCCGTAACGGCTTCGACGCAGAAGCCGGAGCAAGCGATCTCCTTATTGAAGTTTTTCACTTCCTATGAGGCTCAAAGTATCGATGCCCTTAATGGACATGTACCAGTTCGGGGATCGGTGATGGATGCGCAGAAAAAAAGCGCACCAGCCGGCTCGCTGGAAGCGCTGCGCTGGTCGCTGCTTGACGAGACGATGGCGACGAGCGTTATCATCCCGCCGAAATTTCCGGAATATCCGGAAACGGAGGATCTATTATGGAAAGCGCTGCAGGACGGCATAACCGGCAAGCTGTCCGTTGAAGATGCGCTTAAAGGCGCTGCCGCCGATATCGGCGGTATCGTCAGCCGATATGCGTAGCTGGTATATGAACACTGCAATTTGGAAGGACGGATCGGAATGCTAGTAGAAGGAAAAGTATGTCTCATTACCGGAGGCGGCTCCGGAATCGGAGAAGTGACAGCGCTGCGGTTTGCTGAAGAGGGTGCTATCGTCGTCATCGCCGACATCGACTCGGCGGAAGGCCAAAGAGTGGCGGAGGCCATAAAGATGGCTTACGGTGAGACGGCAGCCGTGGCATTCCCCGCAGACGTTTCATCCGAAAGCGATGTGCGCCGCTTGATCGAAGCGATTGCCAGCCAATACGGAAGACTGGATGTGCTTGTTAACAATGCGGCCACCATATTGCCGAAGTTGATTGAGGACGTCGAGGAGCGGGAATGGAGCAAAGTTATAGACGTCAATCTGAAAAGCGTCTTCTTATTGACCAAGCATTCACTTCCGCTGCTCAAGCAATCAAAGGGAAGCATCGTCAATATGGCCAGCTTGAACGGCTTGGTCGGGCAAAAGCAAAATGCAGTATACGCTTCGACAAAGGGAGCGATCGTTGCGATGACGAAGTCGCTGGCGCTGGATTATGCGCCTGATGGCGTAAGGGTCAATTGCATTTGTCCGGCAGGGGTATCCACACCACTCTTGGAGAAATGGACGGAGGAGCAGGATGACCCTGCCCGCACCCGCGTCATGCTGGACGATATGCATCCGCTTGGCAGACCGGCCAAGCCACATGAAATTGCGGATGCAGCGCTGTTCTTCGCAAGCCGCCTGTCGCAATTCGTAACCGGCGTCGCACTTCCCGTGGACGGCGGCGCTTCCTTAGGCTATTAAACCTAACCTAAGCCTGCTTTGCAAGCATCGATAACCTAAACGATCATATGGAGGAATCGCAATGAAAATTACGAAAGCAGAAAGCTTTATTTTACATGTGCCTATTACACCGCCTATTACGGATGCGATCAACGTTGCTACACATTGGGGCGTAACCGGCGTCCGGATCGAGACAGATGAAGGCATTACCGGTTACGGCTATACAGGCACCTGCGCTAAAGGCGATGAGATGATTGCGGACACGATTGACCGCTACTACGCGCCAGCTTTAATCGGCAAAAATCCGTTTATGGTCAAGCAGCTGTGGGAAGAAATGCGATTTGGACCGATGCACTGGATCGGCCGCGCAGGTGTAACGCACATGGCGCTCGCCGCTGTCGACATTGCGCTGTGGGACATTATGTCCAAAGCGGCCGAAAAGCCGCTGTGGCAGTATTTGGGCGGACATAAGCCCGAAGGAATTAAGGCGTACAACACGAACGGCGGCTGGCTGAACTGGAGCAAGGAACGGCTGATCGAGGACATGAGCGCCATACTGGACCAAGGCTTTACCGCTGTGAAAATGAAGGTCGGCAAGGAGAATCCAAGGGAGGATTTCGAGCGGGTCGAGGCGGTTCGCCGGGCAATTGGCGACCATACCGGTCTGATGATCGATGTCAATCAGCAGTGGAATATTACGACCGCTATGACTTGGGGCAAAAAGCTGGAGCAGTTCGACCTCATCTGGCTGGAAGAGCCGCTTAATCCGGACGACATTGCCAATCATAAGAAGCTTGCTGATGAGCTGAACGTGCCGATCGCCTTGGGCGAGCATGTGTACAACAAGTATGCTTTCCGTGATTATATCGCGCAGGGTGCGGTGGAATACGTTCAGGTGGACGTAACCCGCGTGGCGGGAGTAACGGAATGGCTTCAAGTAGCGGGACTTGCAGCGGCATATGACTTGCCGGTATGCCCGCATGTCGGCGACATGGGTCAAATTCATCAGCATCTCGTCGCGGCTACACCGGGCGCCGTTATGCTGGAGTACATTCCTTGGATTCGCCATATTTTTGAGGAGCCGGCAACGGTAAAAGACGGCTTCTACGTGCTTCCGCAGCAGCCAGGCGCGTCGACGACCATTATCCCGCAATATTTCGAACAATACCGCGTTCGATAACAGATAACGATTACAAACAAGAGGAGAGCGATACTATGAAAGCCTTACATCCAGAAGCACAGTGGTTTGACGAAGCAAGATTTGGCGTGTTTATTCATTGGGGACCTTATGCACTGCGGGAAATTGAAGCCTCTTGGCCGCTTATGCCTCATTTCCATCAGCACACGGACATGGAATCCTACGAAAGCATGGCCGATGAGTTCAATCCCGATCAGTATGATCCCCGTGAATGGGCAAAAGCGGCGAAGGAAGCCGGTGCCAAATATATCGTATTGACGGTAAAGCATCATGACGGCTTCTGCCTCTTTGATACGAAGACAACTGATTACAATGCGGTGAAGCGCGGTCCAAAGCGGGATTTGGTCGCACCGTTTGTAGAAGCGGCAAGAGCCGAAGGGCTGAAGGTAGGGCTGTATTTTACGACGATCGACTGGTATGATCCGGATTTTGCTACGATTCCAGTAACTTCGCACATTCAATCACCAAAGCCGAATGTCTACGATCCTCAGCGCTGGTGGGAGTTTCACAAGCGTTTTGTTGAACAGCTTCGTGAACTGCTGACCAATTATGGACGAATCGACCTGATCTGGTTCGATGTTCCCGGCTTTGGCGCTGATCGCTGGAGAAGCAGTGAAGTGAAAGCAATGATGCTTAACCTGCAGCCTCATCTGATCATTAATGACCGGCTGCCGGAAGCGGGCGATTATGAAACACCGGAGCAATTCGTGCCGCTACATCCGCCGGATGAGTGGTGGGAAACCTGCATGACGATGAATAATCAATGGGCCTATCATTCGGACACATCTGCGTATAAGAGCACGGTTACGCTGCTGAATACGCTGCTGGAGGTTACGTCAAAGGGCGGCAATCTGCTGCTGAATGTAGGGCCGCGTGCGGACGGAACGTGGCCGGAAGAAGCGAAGGAGCGCTATGCGGCAATCGGCAGCTGGCTGGCTCATTCCGGAGAGAGCATCTATGGAACGAGCCGCGTTCCTATGCATTATCCGCCATGCTTCTACGGACCGATGACGACGAAAAACAACACGATCTACCTGCATGTGCGTGATGTGCCGCGTACTCCGGTGGAGCTGCGCGAGGTAGGCGGCAAGATCAAAGGCGTTCGTTCGCTGAAATCAGGTAAGGAGCTGACTTATCGCGTCGAAGAGACGCACGGCTTCTTCGGCGGTGTAGACGGAGATTACTGCGTCAGCCGTGTATGGATTGATCTAGCGGCAGAGGATTGCGATGAGTGGAACAGCGTAGTGGCCGTCGACTTCGAGACGGCTCCAGTATGGCCGGGACGCCGGTAATAACAGAGGCAAAAAAAGTCTAATGGCTTGAGATTTGGGACTGACCCTTGTATGTAAGACAGGGGTCAGTCCCTTTCAAGTTATTAGGCTTTATTAGGTTTGTCTTTCTATTTAGCTTTCTTAGGGCTTAGCATCCCTTAATAGGAATGAAGGCACTAACCGGATATAGAACAGCTCGGCGATGAGTTCCACTATCGTTTGAGTGACGATAACAGCGGCCGCAATCGTTGCCCAATCATCCGGCAAAGCAAGCGCCAGCGGGAGGACGACGAGCGAATTACGCGTTCCTGAGCTGAATAGGACAGCTCGTCCTGCGCCTGTATCGAGACGAAACCATTTGACGACGAAGCGCGAAAACAACGGCATCACGAGATGAAACCCGATGTAGATGGGAATTACTTGAAGCAATAGGTCAATATCATCGATAATTTTGCCAATTTGCGAAGCGACAACGACGACGAGGACCAGAGCCATAAATGGAACAGGCAGCCATGCGGTTGCTTGCAGAAAGGCTGTGCCTGTTGACTGTTTGTTTGCCCATAGCTGGGTAGCGACCGCAAGCAGCAGCGGAATGACGATCAGGTAGAAGAACGCTTCAGCGAACGGACCGGCTTTGACGATGACGGTTGTATCTTTTCCAAGAAAAAGCCACAGATATAAGGGCAGGAGAACCATCTGAACGACGAATAAAATTGGTGTTGCGGCGAGCAAAAGCCGCTCATTGCCGCGTCCGAGCTGCGTAAAGACGATGACATAGTCGATGCAAGGCGTTAGCAGCACGAGAAATACTCCAGCAAGGACGGCTTGTGATTGCGGAAAAAATTGCGTCAACATCCATACTAAGACTGGAACGACGACAAAATTGGATACGAGCAAAGCGCTGATAAATTTGGCGTTGGATAAGGATTCCCGCAGCTGCAGGAATGGAATTTGGGCGAACATGCTGTATAACAAAATGGCAAGCAGAGGGGAAATCGCGATATGCAGTGCATTACCGGCCCCCGGGCTGTACGCTCCATAAATGCCGCCGATGACCAGCGCAACGACATAGACCCAGATTTGATGCTGTTCTAGCTTCTCTCTTGTAATCAAAACCTTGAAACTCCTTTTTTAAAATAAATTATACCATGAAAAGAAAACGGCGTTCCCCGGTTTCTGCAACTTTAAAGCGTATGCCGCCGTTTCTATTATATGTAAATTAAAGAAGCGGAATGTAATCATGTGCAAGTATCCGTAAAACAAGGAGGGATCGTATGCGATATTTTGTTAGTCTGATCGTCGTAATGTTCGTATTGACGGGATGTACGAGTACGGAACAGCCGCCCGTTAACAAAATTTCTGACATTAGCACTGAAGCTGTAAAGGCAGCTCCGTCTCTAACTCCAACCCCATCTCCGTCACCATCTCCAGCTAAAGCAACAATACAACCGGACGAATTAGTTGAGCCGTCTTTATACTTCGAGCAGTTTGAAACGGTACCCGAACATCAACGGGTTGTCATGGTAAGGTCGAATGTGGATATGCAGAAGGACTCGTTCAATAGGGTGCTGGAGAGTACCTTGAAGAAAAGTGATGAGAAGGCTGAGTTGAATTACACACTGGAGTGGGGAACGCCGCAATTGTTGCAAATCCGTTTTCAATTTGATAAAGAGGCCCTTACGTTTATGTTCAACTTAGACGAGGCCAAAACCGTCGATGGAAGGACGTTTGCCCGTAAGGATCAGCCGAATACCAATAAAGTGGTCGTGCGCTATAACGGCCGACAGCCTAGCCTTACGCTGAAAAATCCGCTTACCAACAAGCAGAGCATCATCCCGGTCTGGGATACCAATTGGATCAAGACGATCAAAGCGAACGGGGGAGACGAGCCGTCGTTTTTATTTTACGGGAAAGACCAGCATCATTTGTTCACGATCTCAAATAGTAAAACGGTTAAGCTCCCTGTCGTGCTGGATAAGCAGAAGGATGATTACGGAAATGATTATGGATACAATGATATGTACTCCGATCAATTCTATTCGGGGTACACCTACTTGGTACAAGGCAATAAAAGGCTTTACAGAGTGGATCTGAAGGACGGGAATCGGGAGCTTCTGCATCAGTTCGAGAAGCCGGTTTACGGCTTATCCTCATCACCTGACGGGAAGAAAATTGCCGTGTTGTACGCGCATGACGATTTGATTGGTCCAGTTGCCGATTTGAAAGTGTTTGATGCAAAAGGAAAGCCGATCTATACGTTGGAAAATGCGTCTCATGTGTCCCACAGTGACGGATTTCTATTCGTCTACCCGCTAAGCTGGGCGGATAATTCGCATCTGATTCTTCCAACAGACGTTGGGGAAAACAATCCTCTAGGCAGAATTGTGCTGGATTTCGAAAGCAAAAAACAATCGGTTCTCACGGATAAGCGTCTGACGAAGCAAGTGATTGCTGATCTATTCGCTCATGAGAAAAACGAGGATTACTACACTGTATCTAATCTCCGCTGGTCTCCAGATAGCAAGCTGGCAGCTTTCCAAATAAGCGATGGCCAAATCTGGATCTACAACACGAAGGATCGTTCCTTCCAATTTGCCGGAGCAGGTACACTGCTGGATTGGATGCCGAACGGACAGCTGGCATGGGCAAATACGCTAAATGCAGCCTACCGGTTCTGAAAATGCATAAAAAAACAAGCCGCCTATTTCGATAACTTCGAATAGGCGGCTTGTTTAATTAAAGGCTATTCTTACAGGCCTTCACCGTTCAGGTAGTTGAAGAAAGGACCGTCAACCCAGAACGTGTAAGTGGTAACTTTTACAGATGGATCTACAGTAGCAAAGCCTTTAGCAATTGCATCTGTTTTGTCTGGCAGGGAGAAGGTTTGTGCATAGTAATGACCGTCAACGATTTTGTTGTTGGCAATTTCTTTGTAGCCTTCCGTTTTTGTCAGCGAGTAGTAGAGCGGTTGGAACCACGAGCCCGCAATCAGACCTTTTTGGCCAGCCACGTCTTTCTTCGCATAAGACCAAATCATTTTGTCGAACTTCACTTTGTCAATCGTGTTCGCAAATTCAAACTTAATATCATACTCTTTCGCATAGTTGATATAGTTGCCGTTCTCCGTCAATACCGCTTGGTTGGTATCGTCAATCGTTGGCGTGCCCCATTCTTTCATATGAATGAAAGCGGACGTTTTTGGCTCGAATTGTACTTTAGCATCAATGCCTTCGCTGCGAAGCAAGCCGATCAGTTGAAGCGCATGCTTCACATTGGAGTGACCGTAAGTAACGGACAAAGATTCAACGAAGTTCGCGTCAAAACGGGAATCTTTCAAGTTGTAGCCTGTAACGATATCTTGTTTCAGCGCGCGGTCTACAACCTCTTGCAGTTTAGGGATTTGAATGATGTTGGAAGTCGTGTAAGCCGTATAGAACTTGGAGTAGATATCAGCGTCGCTGACATAACCGATATACTGCTTGTATTTGCCGTTAATCGTCAACACTTTGCCAAGCAGTGCTTGCGTCAAAGCGGTGGAAGCAGCGGCATTGGTTTTGAATTCGCCGTAAAAATCAGTAGGGATAAGTCCAGTATCTACAGCAGCTGCAAGCTCTTGAGCAGTCGTGCCAGTTACCGACTTCGTCGATACGCCGAGCTTAACGAGCGCTTTGTCAACTTTATCCTTCGGATAAGTCAAAGCCAGCTCTTGCAGATTGGCTGCACGAAGCGAGATCAGCGCTGCAACCAGCGGTTTCAGCGGCTGCTTAGGCTCAACTGTAGTTCCACCGAGGATACCTTTGCCGTGCAGAGCAGCTGCACTTGCATAAAGCGGGTCAGTAGCAGCAATATCTGTGAAAGCAACTTCTTTATCCGCTTTCGGATTGCCCAGAATTGCAGCTGTGTATTGAATGAAATCGCCTTTCGTAGCTTTAGGCGCGACAGTCAAGTTGTACTTGTCCTTGAGGAAAATGCCGTATTCCGCAGCGGTTTCGGATTTTGCGGCAGCACCAGCAGGCAAAATTGCGGCATTGAGCAAAAATGCTGCTGCTAGTAGAAAGGCAACCATATACTTGGCTGCAGGTGATACTGATCTTTGCATAGTAATCTCTCCCTTTTTGAATTCCGACAATTGTAGTCGACATTAAGAGAGATACTAGCATTGCTATGCCCGATGTGTCAATAGTTTTGCAGGAAAAAAAGAGCAGATTGCGAGATCATTTCCTCTCCGATTGCATTTATGGATTTTATCGTTTTTTCTGGTGGGATAAAGGAATCTATTACTTTTATATATAGATAGCAGAAATCTTATATTATTCATTCTATAAATGTATAGGTATACTTAGGTGGCAAAGGAGGCTATGACATGAAAAAAACGATAATTGGCATTGCCATGCTGCTCATGACGTCCGCATGTTCCATAGCAAATGACGAACAAAGCGGCGGCAGGAATCATAAGGTTGAGGTGGAAGTAAAGCCGGTTCAGGAAGTGCTTTTGCCGGGGCGCGCTATTTTGGTAGACGCTCATGTTACACAGGGGAACGACAACGTTGCAAATGCCGAAGAGGTACAGATCGAAATCTGGAATGGGGACCGCACGACGCATGAAGTGGTGACGGCATCACATTGGCGGGATGGCGTGTACCGGGCCAAGACGATTTTTCCGGAAAGCGGAACTTATTATATAAATGCTAATGTGAAAAATACAGACGGAAGCGCAACTGCTCCTGAACAGAAATTGATTATTCAAAAAGTGTTGGGCGAACCGCAGCAATCATCCTGAAGCTGACGCGAATCCTCGAATGCCGTCCCGATTTCGTCCAGTTAGGGCGGGATCGGGGCGGCTTAGCGCGCTTGTATGGTCATGTCTGTTCGAACGATCGATATAAAAGCTTTAACAAACGCTTCAAGTTTATCCTCTTTGTGTGCGCATAGCAGAATGGTGTTCGTAAAACGCACCCTTGGCACATCAACCTCGGCCAATTCTCCCCGTTCGATAAAGGAGCTGGATACAAGCGAGGATACAAAGCTCACTCCATAGCCTGCCGCAACTGCCTGAATGGTCTCATTCAGCCCGTTGAACTGCAGCTCGATCTTTGGCGGCTCCACGTTGTTGTTATGGCAAATTTCCAGAAGCCTCATCTTCGTAGCGCTTCCTTCTTCCCGCATAATAAACGGTTCATTCATCATCGCTTCCATCGAAACGCTTTGATTGGCGTATTTATGGGTTGGCGCGACGACAAACCGGAATTCATCCCGGTACAGCTCCAAGCAGTAGAGCGCCTGATAGTCTTCGTCGGTAATATCGCTATTACCGAAAATCGCGATGTCCGATTCATAGTTTTTCAAGCTATGAAGTGCTTTTTGCGAATTGACCGTTGAGATTTCGACCTCAACATCGGGATATTTCTGCTTGAACAGAGCCGCCCATTTCGGAATAAGCACGCTCGTCGCCAAATAATTGCCGATAATTCTCAGCTTGCCTCTAGGGTGATTCCGATAATCTGCAATCATCGCCCCAATCTGCGGCTCCAATTCGAATAGCTTTGCGGTTGGCTGCATCAGTCTTTGTCCGAAAGGAGTTAGGACGAGATGCCTTCCTTTTTTCTCAAACAGAACGATATGATGCTGTTTCTCAAATTGCCGGATTTGCGAGGAAATCGCGGGTTGGCTGATGGCCAGTCTTTTGGAGGCTTCGGTCACGCTGCCGGCCTGAGCGACTTGATAAAAAAGCATTAGGGCATGCAAATTAATGGACATCAGGGCACCTTCCATGGCTTTCTTTACTGCTTAAGGTGAATGCAGTGCTGTCTTTTTATACATGAATTTCGCAAAATAATGAGCTGTGAGCTGGGTTATTATCACGGTTTTCTCTGCTGCAACATATGGTGTAGGAGAGTTCAGGGAGGAGCGATTATTTCGTGCTAACTTTGGAGGCAGCAAAGCACTTGGCGGAGGTTGGGGAGAATAAGGCCCGGCAAATGGGATTGCGGATTGCAATTTCAATTGTGGACGACGGAGGGCATTTGCTCGTTTTTCATCGGGTGGAGCGGGCCCGGATTGCCGGCATTGAAATTTCGAAAAACAAAGCTTGGACAAGTGTCAGCATGCAGCAGCCGACCTCGAATTTGGCGCAATCGGCGCAGCCTGGAGGGCCGGCATTTGGCATTAATACGACCAATGAAGGCAGAATTGTCATACTAGGAGGCGGCATTCCGTTAAAGGTCGGAGACCATATCGTAGGCGGAGTTGGGGTGAGCGGCGGAACAAGCGCCCAGGACATTGAAGTGGCGACTGCAGTCGTTCAAGCCTTCGAATCGATGGTTGCAGGGATGTCGAATGGAGCGAATGCTAACGCTAATGCCAACGCCAACGCGCGTATTGGTTCGTACAGGTATTAAGGAGGATAACGGGCAGATTAACTTGCAGACCCTTCGGGTAACCGGGGCCTGCTTCTGCTTGCCAGCGAGCAGGACAAGCTCTTATTTTCAACTTGGCGGTAGTGTGCTAGACTAGTGCTGAGCAGCAGGCAATACTTGTGCCGGACTCATTACATCCTAAAAAGCATGATACGCGATCGCGATCAAAATAGTTGTTGACCGTTCAAACGGAAACATCCCGAAGGCTAGCATATTAGTTGGGATGTTTTTTTGTTTTTTGTGAGCAAATTAAATTCTTGATTCAGGACGATAACGCCATGTTGGGAAGGAATGAATGAGATGGAAGCCGTCTTACAATACGTTGATACATTAAAGGAAGAGCTGATTGCGCTTCGCAGAGAGTTTCATCAGCATCCGGAAATTTTATTTGATGTGGACCGGACAGCGGGGAAGGTCGCCCGTTATTTGAAAGAGCTTGGACTGGAGGTTCAAGAGCAGGTAGGCCAGCATTTTGGCAAAGGGGTAGTCGCTGTGCTGAACAGCGGCCGGCCGGGTCCGGCGATCGTGCTTCGCGCCGATATGGACGCTCTGCCCATTACGGAAGAGAATACGGCCGATTATCGCTCTAAGCAGGAAGGTGTCATGCACGCATGCGGGCATGATGCGCATATGACGATGCTGCTTGGCGCGGCCAAGGCTCTCAGCCGGCATCGTTCGGAAGTTAACGGAATTATTAAATTCGTCTTTCAACCTGCTGAAGAGAGCGCACTGCTGAGTCCCATTGATGGACGGATGATTAGCGGCGGACGCGACATGATTGAAGCGGGGGTGCTGGAAGGGGTTGATCTGTGCTTTGCGATGCATGTTTGGCCAGAGCTGCCGAAGGGCGTAGTTGGCATACACAGGCGGGAGGCGATGGCGGCATCTTCACATTTCCGAATCGCTTTTCAAGGTGTTAACGGACATCACAGCACGCCGCATCTTGCCGTGGATGCTCTCTCGATGTCCGTCCAATTCATTACCGACGTGAAATATGCGCTGGCGATGGAGGTCGATCCCTTCCAGACGTCGGTGCTTTGCTTCGGAACGCTGCATGCCGGGACAGCGACCAACGCCATTGCCGGAGAGAGTGAGCTAAGCGGAACCTACCGTGTCTTTGATACGGAGCTAACGGCTAAGATTCACCGGATACTGGAGAGCAGGGCAGAGGCAATAGCGAATACGTACGGCGGAAGCTATTCTTCGCACTACCGGCTGGGTACTCCGCTCATAAACGATGCAAAGGCTGTAGAGATTACTTTGCAAGCCGGGAAGCAAGTGCTTGGAGAAGAACAGATCATGCAGTTGGAAAAGCCAAGCTTAGCCGGTGAGGACTTCGCGCTCTACTTGCAAGAGGTGCCTGGCGTATTTGCTTTTCTTGGCATCGCTAACCCGGAGCAGGAACAGAATTATCCCCTTCATCACCCGAAGTTTGATATTGACGAGGATGTATTGACTACCGGAGCGAAGCTGTTTGTTTCGTGGGTGAGACAGGCGCAGGCACAATAAAGATGGTGCTAGTGGCAGAAGCAGGAAGGCTGTCGAGAGGTCTCCGCAGCCTTTTTTTTTGTTTTTGTGCATGGCAAAGTTGAAGGGGTGTCAATCAGATTCTCATAGAGTGCCAAGGCTTTTTAACCTAACGGTTATTGGCGGACCTCTTCGGAAATTATGAAGCTCCAGCATTCTTGTTTATTTGGCTGAATCATGTCACTTGCTACGACGAAATTGCATCAAAATGTAAAAGTGCAGGTTGTCAGCCGTTAAATTGGCGATTTATGCCATCAAAATGCAAATGTGCATTTTAATTGGGTTAAAAAGGCTATTTTTCCTAAAATACAGCGATTTCAAATGCACTTTTACATTTTGAGCGCTGTTTTGGGCCTTATTACGCTAATCAGCATGCACTTTTGCATTTTGATTTGGGATGGAATGACTGGAGCTGATTTCCTGCTGAAATAGGTCAGCGAAATTGAAGTTGCTTGGCTCCGTTCCTATTGTCTCCCGTGTAGTTTAGTGCTGATTAGGCGTTGTTTCACTTTTAGAAAGCAAGGAGTTTACGGACGCACTATCGAATAAGGATTATAGGTTGATTAGAGTATTAGTCAGATAGAACTTTTTGTATAAAAGGATGAATTCGAGATCGCTTTAAGTCATTTGTAACTAGCATAGAATAGCAGCTTCTCATTACATATGGACCAACCCAAATCAACATGAGGAGGATTCGAATTGCAGCCACTAATCCCGAAAGAGCCGCAGGTACCTGAGTTAAACGATTATCAAATTGAGAGATTGACCGAGATTACTTTCATGCCCATAACAAAACCTCAACCTTGTGATGTCCTATTTATTTTCGCTGGAACGCATCCTGGTCATTGGCTAAAAGCAATTGAAGCATACAAGCTAGGTCTGGCCAAGCAGATCATTGTTACCGGTGGGGTAAGTCCTACGGGAGTGAAACATCCGGATTGGAAAGACCCGCTTACACCGGAAGCTTATGTCATCGTGGAGGAGCTGGTAAAGTCCGGGATAAGCAGATTGGTCATGTCCATTGAAGACAGGTCGGGAAATACGTTGGAAAATGTATTGTTTGCTAAAGATGTATTTGATTTTGAAACAATACGATCTGTCCTGTTTATTTGCAAGAACCATACAGCTGGAAGGCAGTATAGAACGCTTGCAAAGCATATCACGAACCCTATAACCTACATTCCCTTCGGTTTCGATGCTGCTTATAAGGGAGTGACCATATCAAGAGAGAATTGGATGGAGACGGAGATCGGAAGGTCGAGGGTTTACGGCGAGTTTTTGAGAATCCAGCACTTGGGAAAGATCGGACATATTTTGCCTATAGAAGAGCAGGTGTTTGGATTGGATGAGGGAGCAGAAGGGTAATAATATCATACCCAATAAACGTTTTTTGTTATATCTCAATATTGGAAGTTTAGCCAGGAATAAGCCGCCACTTTCGGGCGGCCTGTATTAAGTTTTATCAGTAGCTTGTTAATTAAATTTGATTTCTGGCTTCGTCATATGATTTTTTTTGAGGGACCGATCCCTCATTCAATCGGTAATCGGGATGATTTTCAATCAATTCTTTTATTGCAACACCGTTTATTATTAGTCCATCGATTACACAATTTTCGAACGTTAGATTAACAAGATGCGAATTGGAAAACTTGGCGCCTTCCAAGGTGCCGGCATCAAAATCCAATCCGAAAACATCGCACTGATTCATGGACATGTCCCACCATGCATTACCTTCCACTTTCATTTCCGATAAATTGCTTGCTCGAACCGTGGAACCCGTTAAGTCAACATGAGTGAGTTGGGCGTTCTTCATGTTTGCATATTTAATGGTTGTCTCATTCAAGTTGGCATTTTCAATTGTGGAGTTCGTCAAATCTCCAGAATAATATTTGCCGTTTGTTTCATTCATTTTCGAGCCTCCCCCTAATACGGAATGATTTCCCGCTCAGACAGTTCGCTTCACATACTCATTATTCCTGCATAAAAGCTCATCAGTAAGCCGTTCGGCCGCGCCATTTCATTACTCTAACCTTGCTTATTTCATAAGACGGATATAGTTTTCTTTGTTTTCAACAACGAAATCCAGGAAGCATCTCACTGCGATTGAGGCTTGTTTTCTGCTCTTTATCGCTATGCCAATGCTTCTGGTGAAACTGGGCGATGTTTCTTTGCTGATGATGTTATACGAGGTTCTTCTAAGAATAAGTTCAGCCAAGATGCTTATGCCGAGCCCGTTTTCCACCATGGCAATGATCGTGTAATCATCATCGAGGCGGTATTCAATCTTCGCTTTAATATGATGCTGGCGAAACATTTCCAGCACTTCTTTTTTTGTCCCTTCCTCCAAAAGGATCATAGATTCCTGTTCGAAAATGGTCAGAGGCACAGACTCTTCATGCGCATAAGGATGATTTGCTGGCAAAATAGCGAGCATCCGGTCCTCCATGATCGGGATCACTTCAAATTCTTTTAAAGTAGGCAAATCCACAAAACCGAAATCGACCGTTCCTTCCGCAATCCAGATTTCGATCTGGCGGTAGTCTCCTTGAATCAGCTCGAACTTTATATTCGGGTGCCTGGCTTTAAAGTCTTTAAGAAGGGGAGAGAGCAGATGGCAAGATATGCTGGAGAACGTGCCGATCCGGATAAGGCCGCTTTCTATGCCATGCAGTTCAGATACTTTCTCCGAGAGCTCGTTGTGGGCATGGCTTAGTTTTTGAATAAAAGGCAGCAGCTCTTCGCCGTCTGAAGTAACAGAAACGCCAGCATGGCTTCGATTCAACAGCTTGATGCCAAATTCATTTTCCAATGCGATAACAATTTGGCTGACGGCCGATTGCGAATAGTTGCAATAATCGGCTGCTCGAGACAAGCTTCCGAATTCTATGATTTTCATAAACACTTCATATTTCGTCTTTTTCATAAATTAGCTCCGCTTTGGATATTAGATATTCTTATTTTCAATATACCATATATTCGCTTCTCTTATGTTCCCGGCATATGTAAGATACTGTTCGTGTAGGATTACAGGAGCTAAGGGGAATCAGAATGACACAGAAACAAGCGAATTTAGTTTTAGCTACAGTATCCATAGCCTGGGGACTGTCTTATATTTTTATGAAGCTTGGCATTGACGGAATGCCCCCGGCAACGATAGTGGCATTGCGCTGCGGCATTGCTTTTCTAGTGACTGTACTGATTTTTGGTAAAAAACTGCCGAACATCAATAGGAAGCTTTTGAAGTATGCCTCGATTTCCGGTGCTTTACTGGCAGGCATTTTTGCCATGCTGTTGTATGGGATTCAGAATACATCTGCTACCACTGCAGGCTTTTTGACGAGTACGACGGTAATAATGGTTCCTGTCATTCAAGCGGTACTGCATCGCAAGTTCCCGTCCCGAAATATCATGGCTGGCATTGTGATCGTATCCATTGGATTGGTGCTCATGACTGTTCACGATCAGTTGACATTTGATGCAGGCGCAATCTATTGCTTGGCTGCTGCGCTGCTTTATGCTGTTCATATTATGGTCTCGAACCGTTTTGTCCGAGAGTCCGACCCCTTACAGCTGGGGATTTTTCAGCTTGGCTTTGCTGCTCTGTATGCCACTGCATTTACCTTTATGTTCGAAGCACCACAATTGCCAGACAGCCCTATTCATTGGATAGCGATTCTTGGATTAGCCCTAATATGCAGCGCTTATGGTTTTGTCATGCAATCTGTCGCTCAAAAATATACAACAGCGGTCAGTGTCGCATTTCTATTCTCGCTTGAGCCTATTTTTTCAGCGATCTTTGCCTTTTTCTTTTTGAAGGAGATTGTCGGACTTAACAGTTATGCAGGTGCTGCACTCATCATTGCTGGGGTTTTAACAGCGAATCGAAGCATGAGTTCCAGTACGGGGAAAGAACGCGAAGAGAAGCTTCGCTTCTCGCAGAACAACAGGGGAGATAGACACTTTTTGCGAAAATAATGCAGTAAAACTTCTGCCTGGCGGACAGAAGTTTTTTTATTGCTGAAGATTAACTATGTTATGCGAGGGAAGGGGAAAACCTCATTTTTTTCGTACAGTTTTCGAACCTGATTGGCCATATATTCGGGGGAATGCGGCATTTTGTTGCGAATCCACCACTCGAGTATGCCGGTGAATGCTGACGCCATAAACTGTGCATTTAGTTCATTATCGATCTCAGGCTGTGAGTTTTGCTTATCGAGCTTCTCTTTAATGTTAACTGCTACAAACTGCAGCAGTCTCTCCCGGAACAAAGATGCTCTCTGATTCGAAAAAATAGCCGTAAAAAATAATGCGTTCCCTTCAAAATAATCAAATACCGGCTTTAGATCGCTAACCATCGAGGTGAGTTGGGAGCTTGATTCATGCTCACCGCAAAACGCGATCAATTGGTGAATGTGCGCCTCGATGCATTTATCGAGCAGATCATACTTATCCGTATAATGCAGATAGATCGTTCCGCGATTAACGTTGGCCAGATCGGCAATATCATTAATCGTAATTTGCTCGAGCTCTTTTTCGGAAAATAACGTCAGAAAAGCCTTGTTAATCGCTTCCTTGGTCCGAAGAATTCGTCTATCGAGCTTGGCTGTTGTCTCCATATTCGCTTCCAGCCTCCAGTTTAATGAACAGTTTGATGGCATCTGTTGCATATGTAACAAATGCGCATGGATTAACGATTGAACGATGCGTTGTTGTCTATATAATGTTAATCAACGGCCGTTATTTAATCAACATGAATTCAATAAAATACACGAGTTCATTAAAAGGAGAGGTAATGAGATGGAAAACATCAAAGATAAAGTGGTCATTATAACAGGGGCATCAAGCGGAATTGGAGAAGCGACAGCCAGGCTGCTTGCTCAACACGGAGCCAAAGTTGTATTGGCTGCTAGGAGAGAAGACCGGCTGCAGGCTGTGGTGAAGGAAATCGAGCAAGAAGGCGGAACGGCTGTATATAGGAAAACTGACGTTGTCTCCTCTGACGATATGCAGCAGCTGGCACAATTCACTTTGAATGAATATGGCCGCATTGATGTATTGGTGAATAACGCTGGCATTATGCCGGTATCCAGACTGAACGAGCTGCGAGTAGCAGAATGGGATCAGATGATTGACGTGAACATTAAGGGTGTACTGTATGGTATCGCTGCTGTTCTTCCCACAATGCGCGAGCAGAAGGGCGGACATATCATTAACGTATCTTCCGTTGCCGGTTATGAGGTCAGTCCGACTTCGGCTGTATACAGCGGCACTAAGTTTGCTGTTCGTGCAATTTCGGAAGGTCTTCGCAAGGAAGAATCGCCTTCCTCCAAAATTCGTTCCACTATTATCGCTCCGGGCATGACGGAAACGGAATTGCTGGGCACGGTGAAAAGTCCTGAGGTTCAGGCAATGGCAGCTCATATCGGTGCGCTGGCGATTTCGCCGTACAGCATTGCACGCGCTATTGCTTATGCGATTAATGAGCCGGAAGATACGGGGGTTAATGAGATTATTATTCGTCCGACTGCGCAACCTTAAACGTGGGGTTTGGCGATTGGCGATTGCTTCTTGGGGCGGTAAGGCTGTCGAGATTTTACTCGACAGCCTTTTTTAAACCCAAGGGCCGCTGCGCGTTTTGGTTCATGCTGCTATTCTTGATTCCATTATTCCTGCCGCTCCGCAGCGGAAATTGGATAGAACCTTCGAAAAATCATCCTGAACTCAAAACGCTCCGCTCACCCTCCGCGCTCCAAACCCCAAGCCTCGCTCCGCCAGTCCACTGTTTTCATTGCAGGGGTCAGGGGCCGCTGCGCGTTTTGGTTCATGCTGCTATTCTTGATTCCATTTTTCCTGCGCTCCGCAGCGGAAATTGGATAGAACCATCGAAAAATTATCCTGAACTCAAAACGCTCCGCTCACCCTCCGTGCAAAGCACAACATTTAAAGACAAAAGCCAAGAGCCCGAAACCCTAATCTCCAAAGTCCAACCCCCAAAGTCCAACCTCCAAAGTCCAACCTCAGAAGTCCAACTTCCAATGGCCAACTCCTAAGCAATACCGCGAACCCACCATTGTCATTGTCTAACTCACATTTACCGAAGCTAGCTTCACTGTTTTGCGAAGCAGGTTCTCTATAGGCATCGGCTTGTCCCATCAAAATGCAAAAGTGCAGTTTAGCGGCCGAATTTTTGGCGATTTAGCGCTTCAAAATGCAAAAGTGCAGTTTGATTGGCCTAAAAAGCCCCGAATAAGCCGATTTGGGCGATTTCAAATGTATTTTTGCATTTTGAGGGCTCATATGGCCATTTTTGGGCTTATCAAAATGTACTTTTACATTTTGTTCCTCATTTAACTTAAGGGAAAACATAGCATGCCCCCAATTTATAAGACCTTCGACCCTTGCGGCAACAAATTTACAATGTAGATACAAGTTCGAAATATGTATCTGTTTAAATACATACAGGACCAACAAGCTACGCAGGTCAACAATTACGCAAAATATTTATTACTTGAAAATAGGATGTGCTTACGTGAAACATAAAGCGGTCATTTTGGGCTGTAATTATTATATTGGCCTCAGCACGATTCGCTGTCTAGGCCAGTACGGCATTCATACGGTTGCCGTGGATTATGCCAGCAAGCAGGCATACGGAGCCAAGTCGAAGTTTTGCTCAGAGCAGCTGATCGCTCCTCATTATAAGGAGGACAAAGAAGGCTTTGTCCGGTTTCTGATCGATTATGCCAGCAAGCAAAGTCACCCGCCAGTTCTTATTCCTTGCCATGATTCTTATGTGGAGATCGTGGATGAGCATTTGACGGAGCTGAAGCGCTATTACTTGATTCCGCAGACGGAGCAGGGGCTGTATACGAAGGTTATGGACAAGGGGACGCTTCATCTTCTGGCGACGCAAAACAATGTTCGTGTGCCCGAGACGGTGAAGCTGAATGAAGAGCATTTTTTCGAGAAAATTGAAAATATTATTCATTATCCGTGCATCGTTAAACCGGTGGATTCTCCTGCCTTTGTTGCCCGCTTTCGGCGCAAGCTGTTCAAGGTACATAACAAGGAGGAGCTGACACGGGCGTTAGATGAAGCAGAGCAGGCGGGGCTGGAAGTGATTGTGCAGCGCATTATTCCGGGGTTTGACGACCATATGCACACGTTTGACGCTTACCTTAACCAGCAGTCGCGGGTGACGCATTGGGTAAGCTGCCGGAAGCTCCGCCAGTATCCCGTTAATTTCGGAGCCTCGGTCTATACCGAGTATAAGAAAGTACCGGAATTGTATGAGATCGGCGCGAGGTTTCTGGAGCAGATCGGATGGAAGGGCTTTGCGGAAATTGAGTTCAAAAAAGATGCGGAAAGCGGCCAATTTTATTTAATCGAAATTAATGTCCGCATTACAAATTTGAACGTCCTGCTCCATAAGGCGGGGATGAATATTCCGTACCTCACTTATTGTGAATTGACTGGTACCGAAGTACGTCAGCCCGCAGAAATAAAAGCAACGAAGCGTGTATTCTGGTATGCCTACGAGGATTTGCTGGCGATACGCGATTATTGGCGGACAGGACAGCTGACGCGCGCTCAGGTTATTCGTTCGCTGCTGTTCCGGCCAAAGGCTTACGCGATATGGGACTGGAAGGATCCGCAGCCAGCCCTCGCATACATGGGGATACTGCTCGGCAAATTTCTAAGGAAAGCACGCAAAGACTAACCCATATGACACAGATGCTTACACAAGTTACAAAGGTTACAAAGGAGGTTCGCTTTATGTTGTTGTCATCCATCACTGCCTGTCTTGAACATACTCTGCTGCAAGGTGATCCGCAAATCGAGATTGCTGCGATTGCCTTCGATTCCAGGGAAGTGAAGCAGGGAAGCCTTTTCGTTGCCATCAGCGGTTTCGAAACAGACGGTCACAAATATATTGAACAGGCGATCGAGTGCGGAGCCGTAGCCGTCGTGGTCGAAAAGAAAGCCGATGTTAGAGCCGGAATTCCAGTTCTAATGGTACAGGATGCAAGAGATGCCCTCGCTAAGCTCTCGGCTGCCTTTTACGGCAATCCTACTGCTGCAATGAATCTGATTGGCGTGACAGGGACGAATGGCAAAACCTCCATCACGTATCTCATTCAAGCCATTCTGGAGCAAGCAGGCCGTTCGGTCGGGCTGATTGGCACGATGGGCAGCCAGATCAAAGGCATCGCAGTTCAGACCCGTAACACGACGCCTGAATCGCTGCATTTGCAGCAATTGTTTGCAACGATGAGGGAGTCCAGGGTAGAGGATTGCGTCATGGAGGTCTCCTCCCATGCTCTGCATCTGAAGCGTACGGCGTACAGCCAGTTCAAGACGGGCATCTTTACAAATTTAACTCCAGATCATCTGGAGCTTCATCAGTCTATGGAAAATTATTTCGAGACGAAAGCCCAGCTATTCGATCAAGCGACAGAATGGAACATCATTAACGCAGATGATCCTTATGGCCAGCTCCTCATCAAGAGGTTGAATGATCGCAACAGCAAAACTCCAGTCCTGTCTTATGGCATTCATTCAGAATGCGACATTTACGCGACTCAAATTCAATGCTTTGAAAATGGTTCAGCCTTCACAGCCCATACTCCAGCTGGCGAGATTGCCATTCAGATTCATTTTCCAGGGATGATCTATGTGTATAATGCATTAGCTGCAATTGCCTATGGGGTCAGCCAAGGTATCAGCCTCTCAACGATTCAGCTTGGACTTCAGCACCTGACCGGTATTCGCGGTCGAATGGAGACTGTGTACGAGGATGCAGCCAATAAAGTCATTGTTGACTTCGCTCATACGGAAGACGGCTTGGAGCAGGTGCTGACGACGATACGTTCCTTTGCAAGCGGCAGAATCATTCTTGTATTCGGTGTCTATGGAGCGGATGGCATTCATGGGGAGCGAAAGCGGAGAGCGATGGGCCAGGTGGCAGGAACGTATGCGGATTTGTCAGTCGTAACCTCGGACAATCCGAAACGCCAAAATCCGGTGCGTCTCATTCATGAAATCACAAGAGGCGTAAAACAAGCGGGGGGCAGCTATCACTCCTTCGTTGACCGCAAGGAAGCGATTCATTATGCCCTATCCAAATGTCTGCCGGGAGATATCGTACTGATTACAGGCAAAGGCCATGAGACAACGCAGCTATTAGGCAATACGCAAGCCCCTTTCAATGAGAAAGAAATTGTTAATTCATTTATGGCTGCGAGAAGCCTCGCTGGAGCTGAAGTTATTCATTCCGTTCACGCAGCAGAACTGGACACGCTAGAAATTGTCAGGGGGAAATAGGATGGTGTCTCGGGGAAAGACAATGGCTGCGTCACGGCTGCGGTTAGGTGTGCTAGGCGGAATGGGACCGCAAGCTACGGCTGTTTTTATGGAACGGATCGTTGCACGAACTGCTGCGAAGCAGGATCAGGACCATGTTGATATGGTCGTACTCAATCATGCCTCGCTGCCTGATCGAACGGACGCGATAATGAGCGGTGATCATGATAGATTTATAGAGGCGGTGCGCCGAGATCTGGAACTGCTTGAGCTGGCGGGAACGGCAAACATCGCAATACCTTGCAATACTTCGCATTTTTTCTATGAACAGATGCAGCAGCTGACTGCTGTCCCCATCATTCATATGGTCAATGAAACCGTTCAGACAGTTAACAAGCCGGGCGACGGGGTTAGACGTGTCGGTCTGCTGGCAACGGACGGCACGATCAAGAGCGGTGTATATGCCGAAAGCTGTGAGCGTAGTGGCTTGGAATACGTCATTCCGGCACAATCACTTCAGCGAAAAGTGTCGCAAATTATATATGAGCAGGTCAAGCGAGACGGAATTTTAAACGCTGCTGAATTGATCAAGGTTGTGCAGCAAATGAGGGAAACCTATTATTGTGACCGGATCATTCTGGCCTGTACAGAGCTGTCGTGCATCCCGCTTCCCCTGCAATTCAGAAGCTATGTAGCAGACGCGATGGATGTTCTGGTAGAGCGCGCGATTGAACGATCTGGAGGCACTTATACAAACAGGAGCAGCAATCGCCGGGACGCTTCAGCTTATGAAGCCGGCATCATTTAACATATTGAGAACAATCGGTAAAAAATAATTATTTACTGATCGTTCTCAATATGCTAATATCATTTCTAGAAGAACGAAGGCGGCCTTCAACGCCAGCATTTTTCTTCAAATTAATATGGTGGAATATTTTTTTTCATCTTTTTAGAATGATCGTTCCCATTGGGGCGATTAATACAACTGTTGTTCATAAAAAAAGCAAGGGAGAGAGTGGAAATGGGAAGATTATACGGTAAAGTCGCTTTAATTACTGGCGGAAATAGCGGTATTGGACTCGCGACTGCAAAATTGTTTGCAGCCGAAGGAGCAAAGGTTGTTATTACAGGACGGAATCAGTCCACGTTAGATGCGGCTGTTCAGCAGCTTGGTCCTGACGCTTTGGCTGTACAAGCGGATGCTTCAGATCCGGCAAGCGCCGAGAAAGCAGTAGCTGCAGCAGTCGATAAGTTTGGCGGTCTGGACATCGTATTTGCGAATGCCGGGATTTCGGCTCAGACACCAGTAGGCGGAACGGAATTATCCGTTTTCGAAGAGGTGCTTAAAGTGAACGTAACCGGCGTATTCTTTCTGGTTCAGGCGGCATCGGCACATTTGAAGGCAGGAAGCTCCGTCATACTGAACACTTCGGTTCTGGCCAAAGCGGGCAGCCCTGGCTACGCGGCATATGCAGCTAGCAAAGGCGCTGTGAGCAGCATGGCACGGGTGCTGGCATCAGAATTGTCGCCGCGAGGCATTCGGGTTAACTCCGTTTCCCCCGGCGCAACACGTACTCCAATCTGGGGACAGTCGACGGATGAAGGTTTTGCGAAGCTGGAGTCCGTGCTTTCGCAAAGCATTCCGTTGAAGCGCTTAGGTGCGCCTGAAGAAATTGCGAACGTTGCGCTGTTTCTGGCATCCGATGAATCCTCATTCGTTCAAGGCGCTGAGATTAGCGCAGACGGAGGCGCGGGTGCATCTCCGCTGGGAGCTCCGATCTATCGCCAAGGTTAACGAGCTTCTGCCGCTGCAAGCATTCAATTAATGACATTAATAATCACAATATAGGATAGAAAAGGATGATACGAAATGAGTAGAGTATGGTTTATTACAGGCACATCTTCAGGCTTTGGCCGTAAATTCGTCGAGCAATTGCTGGATTCCGGGGATAAAATCGTAGCAACCGCGAGGAAGCTGGAGGACATTGCCGATCTGAAGGAAAAATCGCCTGACAATGTTCATCTCGCAGTATTGGATGTAACGAATAAAGAGCAAATTCAAGCTGCGGTTCAAGAAGCGGTTGACAGATTCGGCACCATTGATATTGTCGTCAACAATGCCGGCTATGGCCTGTTTGGGATGCTGGAGGAATATACGGACGAGCAAATCCGCCATCAATTTGACGTCAACGTATTCGGCATGCTTGATGTTATCCGCGAGACGCTGCCAGTCTTCAAGAAACAGGGCTCAGGCCATTATGTCAATCTCTCATCGGTCTTCGGCGTTTGGGCTGTACCGGCCTACAGCATTTATGCCGCTTCCAAGTTTGCCGTTGAGGGCTTCTCGAAAGCGATGTCTCAGGAGCTTGCTCCGTTCGGCATTAAGACAACGCTCGTGCAGCCGGGTGTGTTCGAGACGGAATTTATGGGACAATCCCAAAAGCTGTCGAGCCCGCTTCCTGAATATGCACCAGTCTATGATGCGTTCTACCAAAGCTACAATTCGCTTCAGTTAGGCAAGCAGGAAAAAGCGGTGGAGGCGATGATTGCGATGATCAACAGCGACAATCCTCCATTGCATTTCCCGGTTGGCTCAATGGCTACCTACAGCATCAGCGATGCGCTAAGCAAACGGCTCGATGAAGTGAAGGAATGGGAGAAAGTATCCCTCATTGCTGAATAAGTTAAATGCACTGGGCATAATAACAGCCGCTCCGCGAATATGGAGCGGCTGTTATTGCTTTTTATCCCGATTGCTATGATGCCGAATAGCTGTTACTGCCAGAATGAGCAGAACGGGAACGGTGTAAGCTAGCGTATTAAGCAGCGGCCATGTCACATTGACGAACTCCTCCAGCTGCGACTCCTTAATGTAGGTGGTTAACGAGAGCAGGAGGCAAATGAAAGCTGCGGGAAATACGATAATCCGTTCATTTTTCAAGCCTAGAAGCTCTTTCAGCAGCTTAATCAGGATGAGCAGCAGAATAGACGCTTTGAAATAAAAGCCGACGATAAGCGAGAAACCGATGACCGATTCGATTCGCTCAATGACTTCCTGGAACGAGATTAATCGCGCTAATTGGTATAAGGAGTATTTCAAATCTCCAGACAATGGCCCAAGCACCATAATGCTGCTGATGACGGAAGCAATTAGCGTCAAGGAATTGATAATCAGGGCAATATACATATGCTTGCGAAGCTGGGCGTTCTCGTCCTTGCGTACAAACGCTAAGATAACCGAGAAGACGACAAGCTCAGAGTAGGGAAAGCCATACACCACATAAGAGGCGTTAAGAATCGGCCCTATTCCATCAGGCATTATGGGCAGCAGATATTGCGGATGATACAGGTTGGCGACCAGAATCCAGATCAGAACGATACAGCCGAACATGAGAAACATAAACACGGCGGCCATCCGGGCGATGACCTCAATGCCTGCCATCGCGGTCAATCCGATCATAATGAAAAATAAGGTGCTTACAGCGTAGGTAGGGGTCTCCTTCAGCATCGTATTTTTGAAGAAGATTCCGATCTCGATGACGACGCCTGCAATATTCCAAGTTAATACGAAGACGAAGGGGATAAGCACAAGGAAGGTAAGTCCTTTACCCAATGCGGCACGGCCTTGCCCGACAAGTGAAAGCTCAGGGGCCAGCCGGTTCAAATAAAGTACTGCCGCCAGCAGAATCATTCCCATGGCCGTAGCAATGAGAAGAGAGATCCATGCTCCATTGCCTGCAATGTTCGTTAAGGGCGCAGGGACGATAACGATGGAGGAACCCGTCATGAAAAACAGAAACAGCATGGACATTTGAATTGAACTAACTTGTTCTTGTTGTTTCATAGGTTCTCCTCCGGAATTAATGAGCTTACGTATGTACAGGGTTGAGCCAACGAATGAATAGTTTCGCCGGCCCGGTAAACAAATTGAAGATCATATCCAGGTTAGGCCATGGCTGGGCTGTCAAGAAGAGAACAGCAAGATAGAGAAGCGGCGCCAACATGGCGATGTATACAAGCCGGTCCCGGTTGCTTGCCTTCTTCACTTTCGGGATATCATGGATCAGCATCGCGGAGGCGAGCAGCAAGACGCAGATGAATTTTCCCAACATCCTCTAATGCTCCTTTTTCCCAAATATCGTGCCAGCGTTCATGCCTGTACTTAACACATGAACTTGAACATGGGTCTGGAATTGCATTTGGGTAAGCTTATCCGTCCAATCGGGCTCCAGCTGCTTCCAAAGCTTCGGATTTTTTCGGTAAATTTGATTGCCAATTCCGAGCACGTCCACTTTTTTTGCTTTAATGGTCCGAATTGTATGCTGGATCTGATGTTCTACTTGCTCTTTAATCATCTGTTCGAAGCGCTCCATATCCTGCTTGGTCTTCAGGTCGGAGCAGCGCAGCTCTCCGGTCGTGCCTTCAATCGACATATGGACATCGACGGTTACTTTATCATTTTTCACATTGGCGACTAAGTGGCTGTTGAAATTGACGATTTCCAGCGATTCCTTGTTATAGATCTGCTTTTTCTCATTATTCATGCAAGGGAACTCAAATACGCCGTACTTATAACGGTCGGTCAGCATCATCAGCGTTTCGGTATCCTTCTCCTTGAGAAGTCCTACCATTTTCCCGTCTTGAATTAATGCGACACCGGATATTGCGGCCTTTTTATCCAATTTGTTTTTATGAAGGTAGGGCATGGCAGAAGTTTTGGACGGGCTGCTTAATTGTATCGCGAGATCATATAGCGGAAGGTTGGACGTTTTTGCCGAATAGAGAGAGCCGGTCGTTTCCATCTTTCTATACTGTTGACCAATGGTCTGTTCAATAAACGGTTTAATATCCAAAAAATCTGCGGCCGATTTCTCAGCAATGATAGGAAGGATCGTGCCCCGCGGTTCATGATCTCTTGAGAAAAAATCAAGCACTTCCCGGATATTCAGCGTTCTGGCTAATTTCTCCCCGATAATAATGACACGCATATGATCCCATTTGGCTTTTCGTCCAAATTTCGTAGGGATTTCCCGCATCGCTTCAAAGAAGGTTTCGCCTGTCGTGCGAATATTAATCCCTCGAGCTGCCGCACTCGTCGTAACATCGGTTTGCATTTTGCTGGATGGATTATAGAAGTGAGTCGTAATATCGATGAAGTCTCCTTCGCCTTGATCAATCGATATCGCCTGCACATAGCCATACTCGTCCAGTTCATTATTATCCCAGCATCCGCTCAACAAGCATAGAATAAGAAAGGAGGCGAGAAAGGAGCAGAGTGGCTTCACTGTGATCTCTTCCTTCCTGCAGATTTTTTATTCAGCTGCCGGCTTCGGGGGGAATGGACGAGCACCTTTCTTGGCAGGACGAGAATCATCTCTCTCAGCTTTTTTACATGCAACGGAGCCAATGAATCCATATAAGGCTCTCCGAGGGACCGGAGAGTCGCTAAGTGAAGATAGATGAGAATAAAGCCGACCATGATGCCCAGCCCTCCAAACGTTGCGGCCAGAAACATTAACGGAAAGCGCAAAATTCGCAAAGCGATGGCCAAATTGTATTGAGGCAGCGCGAAGGAGGCAATGCCCGTCAAGGCAACGACGATGACCATAACCGGTGAGGCAATCTGTGATTGAATGGCTGCTTGGCCAATTACGAGCGCCCCAACGATGCTGACGGCGGAGCCAATCGGCCGGGGCAGACGAATGCCCGCCTCGCGCAGCAGTTCAAAGAAAAACTCCATAATCAACGCTTCAATCATAGCCGGGAAAGGGATGCCTTCCCTTGTATCTAAGATGGCTAGCAGAAGAACCGTTGGGATGAGTTCAGAATGGAACGTAGACAACGCGATATAGGTGCTGGGCAGCATAAGCGCCATAAGAAACGCAGCAAGCCGGATCAGACGAATTAATGAAGAGAAAATCGTCCGGTAGTAATAATCTTCGCTGTTCGTAAAGAACTCGACGAATTTCCCTGGACAGATAAGCACCGCAGGGCTGCCATCCACTAACGCAATGATTTTGCCATCCAGCAGCGAGGTAACTGCCGTATCCGGACGTTCCGTATAGCGGACTTGCGGAAAGGGCGAGTAGTTGGAATCATTCACCCACTCTTCCAGATAGGACACTTCAATAATTTCTTCTTGTTCAATACCTTCAATCTTTTGTTTGAACGCTTCTAGCGTTTCCGGCTTAACGGCACCGTCCAAATAACCGTAAGATACGGTTCTGTGCGCTTTCTCCCCGGTAATCATATACTCGAATTTGAGCTCAGGCGATTTCAGCAAGCTTCGAATCACCCCAATATTGCGGTCCAAGCTTTCAATAAAGCTGACATGCGGCCCTTGAACCGTAGGCTCTGTAATGGGCTCGGATGTTTGACGCTGCTCGACATCAAGGGCGAAATAGGCGATAGCTTTAGGCCATCCGTTGAAAAAAATGACGACTTTGCCATCCAGTATGCCCCGGACAGCTTCCTGCATATTGCTCATAAGCTCCACGTTAGGGGAGGCTATGCCATGGTTCTCAAAGTAATGGATAACATCATGAATCGTAACGGTCTCAGCAGGGCCAAGCTCATGTGGCACCAGATTTTGCAGCGTATCCTTGGCAAAATTCGTGACGGTTGTTTTGGTCAGCGTATCGAAATAGACCGTAAAGGCCGAATGCTCCAATTGCTGTCCGTAATTCCAAGAGTGAATTGTCAAATCTCTGCAGTTGACAAAAAAGCCTTCGATCAACATCAAGTTTTCTTCCAGACGAGCCGAAATGTCCGGGTAGGAAGGCTTGGCGGATGAAGTAGAGGCAGATGATGGTGTAGTCATTTTCCGCATGCGAGTCTCCTGTCTGAAGGGGATGTCGGATCATTTACATCTTTTCCCTGAGGAGGGAAAGATATTCGGAAGCTTATTGGTGCGGGGGAATCGGGGAAGCGGGCGTTTTGACAACTCCGTTGTTTTAGAGTAATATCCACATGTAATAATTTCGTAAGCTATCGAATGTGAAGCTCTCTTTAGCAGGAGAGCTTTTTTTCATTTTGCTTGATAGATGGGAGGGTGACAATCATACAGAACGTGAGTCGTAATCAGGTGCTTATTGTTGAAGACGATGCGAATATTAGACGCTTTATTTCAATTAATCTAATAAACAACGGGTTTGTAGTGAGCGAGGCTGCATGCGGAGAAGAGGCGCTTCAGCGCTTCATGGAGCACCGGCCCGATGTTGTCGTTCTGGATATTATGCTGCCGGATGCGGACGGGTTTGAGATTTGCCGGCAGTTAAGAGAACGGGAACCCGCTGTCATCATCGTCTTCTTAACGGCGAGAGGGCAAGATCTGGATAAAATCAAAGGACTGGAAATCGGTGCGGATGATTATATCGTCAAGCCATTCAACCCGCTGGAGCTTGTAGCCCGGATAAAAGCGATTTTGCGCCGGACAGAGACGGCTCTTAAGCCTGTGAGCTCCGTCATTGAATCCGGTTCGATCCGAATGGATCTGAATGCGAATAAAGTGTTTAAGCATGACAGTATCATTGAATTAACACCGAAGGAATTTCAGCTGGTCCGCACCTTCTTAGAACGCCCGGATACTGCACTGTCCCGTAACGAGCTGCTTAATCTCGTATGGGGAGAGGATTATGTCGGAGACCCCAAGACAGTGGATGTCCATGTGCGGAAGCTAAGAGAGAAGCTTGAAGAGGACAGCTCAAAACCCGAGCGGATTGAGACGGTATGGGGACTAGGATACCGGTGGAGGAATTAAACAGTGAGTATTCAGAAGCGATTAGTCGGCAGTTATGTGGCGGTTATCTGTGTTACGGTTCTCATTCTTGAAATTTTTCTCATCGTGTACGTCCGGTATTACTATCTACATAATGTAGAGCGGAGCCTGATGAATCAAGCGGAGCTGTCCGCTTCCTTCTATGAGCAATACTTTGCAGAAGCGGATCTGGAGGAGCAATCGGAGCGATTGTTAAAAGGATTTGCCCATAATTCAGATGCGCAAGTTCAGATTATAAGCAGTTCGGGCAGGCTCCTGCAGGATTCCATAGGTATTCATCAAGGTGATCCCAGCATGACGAAATATGTGGATGTAAGAGCGGCTCTTCAAGGACATGCCGGCACTTGGAGAGGGAAGGACCCGGCGACACAGGAGCCGATACTAGCGGTATCTTTTCCGCTGCGGTCGCATGACGTCATCGTGGGAGAAGTCCGGTTCGTTACTTCCCTGACGGATACAATTAACACGGTTAAACATATTGCCGTTGTATTAATTAGTGTCGGGCTGCTCGTTATCGCTATCGTTACCGTTCTTGGCCTGCTGCTGTCCTGGACGATTACGAGGTCGATTAAGGATCTTAAGCTGGCCGCAGACCGGATGACCGAAGGAGACTTTAGCACAAGGGTGCACAAACGCTATGAGGATGAGCTTGGTTCCTTAGCAGATACTTTAAATATGATGGCGAGCCGTATTACGAAAAGCGAACAGTTGAAAAATGATTTTATTTCCTCGGTTTCCCATGAGCTGCGTACGCCACTCACTTCAATTAAAGGCTGGATTATTACGCTCAAGACAAGCGGGCATGACAATAAGGCGCTCCTTCACGAAGGACTTGATATTATGGAGTCGGAAGGCGACCGGTTGAATCATATGCTGGAAGAGCTGCTGGACTTCTCTAAGCTGGATAATGGACGAATTGTCATCCATCCGGCCCCCGTCCAGGTGGTACAATTGCTGCATCATATCGGCAAACAGCTTGCTCCAAGAGCTGCCCGTCAAGGCATCGCCTTGGAAATTCAGGCTGCGGATAATCTGCCGGTTCTTCAGGCAGACGAGAATCGCTTGAAGCAGGTGTTCATTAATTTAATTGATAATTCACTCAAGTTTTCAGAGTCTTCGGGTCGGATTCTTGTTCAAGCAAGTACAGCCCCGGATCAGCAACATATCATCATTACCGTCGAAGATACAGGAATTGGCATTGCGGAAGAGGATCTTCAGTACGTGCTGCAAAAGTTTTATAAGGCCGATCAGCATGCCACAGGCAGCGGCTTGGGCTTGTCTATTGCGAATCAGATCATTGGACTGCATCAAGGAGAATTGCGGATTACGAGTGAGGCAGGCAAAGGAACGACCGTCCACATTCATTTACCGGTAAAAAATTTAACTATTTCATAACCACTTCGTTCTCATTCGAAGCTATTATAGTAAATAATGTTGTCAGGAGAGTAGGGAGTCAGGATGCTCAATAAACACATTACAAGCGGTATGCTGCTGGTTGCGTTATTGCTGCTAGGAGGCTGCGGAATTCCGACTACTCCTGCAGATACGATCAAGCCTCCCGTGTCAGAAGCGAGTATACAGCGCGAGCAAATGAACCGTGAGTTTATGAAGCTGCTGCCCAATAAGGCTCAGTTAGTGGTTCCGCTGCAAGGAGAAGAAGGCAGTGATATTACGTTCGGAGACATGGATGGGGACGGAATCAATGAAGCCGTTGTCGTATATGAAGAGAAGAAAGGGACAGGCAGAACGCTGAAAGCGGCACTATTCAAGCAAAGCAACACACAGTGGAAAAAGATTTTCGAGGTGAAAGGCTTTGGTTATGGTCTGGATTTTGTCGGATTTCCCGATCTCAATCATGACGGTTCATCTGAGCTTGCGCTTGGCTGGTCATTAGGCGCCGCAGGTAATGGCCTTGATATCTATGAACTGAGCAAAGACAAACTCGAATTACTATCCAAGAAAGAGTATCAAGACAATCTGCAGCTGGAGTAAGGCTGTTCAGCGCAGGCAGTCACAAGTAACAGCTGTCACAGTCACAAAAGGAAAAATATCCTATAGTCCGTAGCACTGCGTCCTCTCATGACGTATTTGCGCTCATCGGATTATTTGTGATGCCCATTTTATACCATTCAATAGATATAAGAGGTCGTTTATGATGTTCACCCGCTTTGCTGCAAAACTCGATAAGTTTACACTTTTCATCATGGTGTGCCTTGTTGCAATTGGTACTATTGCTATCTATGGAGCTACATCGGATACGAAATTAGATGGCTTACATATTAGTTATTTATATTTATTCGGCGCATTTTGCATTCCGCTTCTGCTGCTTGCCTGGTTTGACTACCGTATTCTGTTAGGGAAACTGAGCTATGTTTTCTATACATTCGGCATTGGAATGCTTATTCTCATTAAGTTTACCGGAGAGAATATTAACGGTGCAGTACGGTGGCTCAGCATTGGCAGCTTTCAGCTTCAGCCTTCGGAATTAGTCAAAATCTTTACGGTAATGCTGATCGCTCATGTACTTGGGAAGCGGGAGGGACAAAGGCTCCGTCTAATTCAGGATATTGTTCCGGTGAGCGTGATCTTTATGATACCGATTCTATTAATTATGCAGCAGCCTGACCTCGGCACCGCTCTTGTTTTTATAGGCGCACTGGTTAGTCTGCTATGGATGGGCAACATTCGCGCCGTCTATCTGCTTTCATTGCTTGGGGTTATTGCCGTCATTATTGGCTCTATATTGTGGCTCTACACGGCCAACTTCGAGCTGCTGTCCCAGATTGTAAAACCCCATCAAATGTCGAGAATACAAGCTTTTCTTGACCCGGCCAGCGATCCGGATAAGTCATGGCATGTGAAGAACGCGATGTATGCGATCGGCTCGGGAGGCATGATGGGCAGCGAAGCGCATTTTGTCCGTAAGGGGTTCATTCCCTACGCCTATTCTGATTCGATCTATGTTGTGATCGGCGAGCAATTCGGCTTCATTGGCTCCGCTGTGCTTATGCTGCTCTACTTCCTGCTCATATACCGGATGATCCATATTGCCAAATCGAGCCGAGACCGTGAAGGCGCATATCTCGTAATCGGACTGATGGGCATGCTCGTTTTTCAAATATTCGTGAACATTGGCATGCATGTCGGACTGGTTCCTTTGACTGGAATATCCTTGCCGTTCATCAGTTACGGGGGAAGCTC
Organism: Paenibacillus sp. NPDC058174; assembly: GCF_042883865.1. NCBI lineage: Bacteria > Bacillati > Bacillota > Bacilli > Caryophanales > Paenibacillaceae > Paenibacillus > Paenibacillus sp. NPDC058174. The sequence goes on along the minus strand of NZ_JBHVUY010000001.1, from coordinate 1,039,802 downwards.
ACTGCTCAGCAATATGATTGCGATTGGCCTTGTATTAAGTGTAAACGCTCATAAGAATGATTTGTACTGACGAATAGAAGACGAAACGAGTGGAGTGAAGGAAATCATGTCTACCGAACCAAAAAGAAAGAGAAAGAAAAAAACCAGCAGCAAGCCTATTATAATCATTGGGCTGACGCTTGCAGCTCTGCTGCTTGGAGTTGGAGGATATGCAGGTTATCTGTATTTGAAAGCGAATGAGGCGATTCAAAGCATTGCTGCGCCTAAGCCTGTTGATGCCCCGGACAATTATGTGAAGAAGGATTCCTTCGAGCCGGTCACATTCCTTCTTGCAGGCGTAGACAGCCGCGACGGGGGCGATGGCATGATGAATGCAGATGTGCTGATGCTCGTCAGTATGAATCCGCAAACCCATTCTGCCAGCATGCTGTCGCTGCCGCGTGATTTGCTGCTCAAGCCGTCGGGCTTGCCCTCCCGTAAAGCCAATTACTATTACGCGCATTTTTACTTAAAGGACAAGGAACAGGTCATTCCGAATACGAAGCAATTTTTCTCCGATTTGACCGGTTTTCCGCTGGACTATATGGTCGTCGTCAACTTTGACGCGCTGCGGCAGACCGTTGATGCGCTCGGCGGACTTCAGATTGATGTCGATATGGATATGAAATACCGGGATACCGTAGACGGTACGAATATCGATCTTAAAAAAGGTCTGCAGACACTTAATGGGCAACAAGTGCTCGACTTTGTCAGATATCGCAAATCTAATCGGGGCACACAAGAGTCTTCTGATTTCGCGCGCAATGAAAGGCAGCAGCAAGTCATTAAGCAGATCATTGAGAAGCTCGGCAACTTTCAAGGCATTTCCCAATGGGGAAAAGTGCTGGAAATTATCGGCGACAATGTGAAGTCCGATATTCCTGAGCCTGAGCTTCAACAGTGGATTTATAGCTTCAATAAAATCAAGCCGAATCAGATTCATACGCTGCAAATGGATTCCGTCTGGAGAAGTCCTTTTGTCTATGTGAAGAAAGAAGATTTGCAGCAAGCGCTGCTGGATTTGGGTAAGGAAGCGGAGATTCAATCGGAAATTTCGTTCAAAGAAAATAATTTCGGTCTAATGAATTGACGGGAAGAGAGCAGGCTGGAGCGACAATGGAATTTCGCTCTGGTTTGCTTTTTGTTTTTTTCATGGAAGGATAGGAAAGACCGTTATTTATTATATTCCATTATATGGTATGATAGATTTGTCTCTATTTTTATGGAGGAGGTGAAGCATGAAATATTGTCTGGATCGTGGCGACACGAATTTTATTGCTTTAGTCAATGCAGACCGATATGATTCATTCGTAGATGAAGATTGGCAATTTGAAGAGCTTTTGCAGCATTTCTCAGACGAGATGCAAGCTGGCCGCATACTGGTCTTTCAAATGACCGAAGAAGGAATTGAACATTCCTGGAAGATAGAAGTTAAGCTTGGAGCCAGCTTAGACGATATTGCGTGCTTCAGGAAAGCGGAAGGATATATCGAGGTCACGGCTAATAAATTGTATATTGCCGATTACGACTGCCTGACGATGGCCGCACAATTTAGAGATGAGACGATTCCTAATTCGAATAGCGCGAATCGCGTCATTGAATTGAGCAACGGCTTTTATCATGCAGAGGTTGTGCAATTCTATAATGCCGATCAGAATGCGTATACAGGTGAAAGTGAAGTCGATATCGTCATAAATTTCAAGGAAGTACATGAGCTTGGAGCGAATGGCGATCAAGTGGTCTGGTGCAGTTATAGGTAAAAAGAGATAAGGGGATGAGAGCATGACGACGAATACCGCTGCGGAGCAAATCCGCATTGTTGAATACGATCCTTCCTATGCGGGAGCGCTCGCGGATATGTGGAATTTGAGCAAGGAAAGCTGGGGAGGCGGCAATGATCAGAGAACGGAGGACACGGTGCGCCGGGAGATGGAGACATCGTCGAATCTTCATGTGTTTCTCGCTGTCGATGGCAAGGAGGTTGTCGGCTTCTGCAGCTTCGCCCACTATCGTCAGGACGAAGGGGCGCTCTATGTGCCTCTGTTGAATGTAAGGCCCGATTATCACGGTCATAAGATTGGCCGCAACCTGATTCTGAACGCCGTTCGCAAAACAGTGGAAGCGGGCTGGCCGCGCCTCGATTTGTTTACTTGGGCTGGCAATACGAAAGCTGTGCCTATGTATAAGAAATGCGGCTTCTTCTGGGAGAAAAATGAAGATTACGTTCATCTGATGAACTTCATTCCGACCGTCCTGCAGACCGAAGCGCTCGCTCCTTATTTCGAAGAGCTGGACTGGTACGCAGACAGCACCCGTGAGCTCGTGATCGAGCCCGACGGCCGCCGCGAACGCGGCTTCGATTTCATGGAATATACGTGGAGCAAGGGAGATGTCTCTGTACGGGCAGAGTTTGAAAAGTCCGGCCGCGGATTGACTGCGCTCGATACGCCTGATTATACGATCTCTACTGAAATAGATAATCACGGGCTCGTATTTGGCTCTGCCTACCCGGTACGCTATCGGATTACGAATAAGAAGGACGCCGAGCTTGCCGTTACGATTAAAGGCGAGAACGATAAAAATATCCGTTTTGCTCTCGATGCTGCAAGAACGCTCGCACCTGGCGAAACCGCCATCATAGAGGGAGAATTCGCCCTTGATCCGATTCACGAAGAGCAGAATGATAAGAAGACCCATCCTGTCGTCAGAAGCCATTGGATTATTGACGGCAAAGGGGCTGAATTCCGTATCGGCATCGCCCCGAAATTTCCGGCCAAAATAAGAGTGGAGCTGCCCGGTCAAGCGCTTCATCCGGGTATTCCTGCAGAGCTGTATTTGAATGTGGAGAACAACTTTGCTGTGGAAGCGGAGTTCGCTTTTGAGCTGCCGGAAGCGGAATGTGTGGAATGGACCAATCGGAGCATACGCTTCACTGTTCCAGCGAAGGGCAAGACTACGATTACGGCGGCCTTTATTTTACGATCCTATGGGCTATACTCAGAAGAGCTTGAGGTGTCAGCCATTCCGGCAAACGGGCAAACCGTTACCTATACAAGCAAACAGGGTGTCATGTTAAAGGGAACGCATGGGCGCTTTGGAGGGGAAAACGGAGGCCAATGGGTTGCTGTGAACGGTGCAATGTCCGTCCATCTCAGCAAGAACGATAACATCATGTGGATCGAATACCCAGGCTCGCAGCATAGCTTCTGGTACACTTATCCGAAGCTGGGCAAGCCATTCGCCGAAGAATTTTCCAAGAAGCAAGCGAAAGAAGTGAAGGTCTACTCTGAAGGGGATAGTCAGATTCTTGAAGCGCTCTACGAATCGGAAGATTTCCCCGGACTCGAGATCAAATCGTTCGTCAAGCTGTTTGCAAGCGGCGTTGCCGAGTTTTATCATGAAATCAGCAACACGATGGGAGAGGCGCTTCAGGAGAAGGCGTATCTGCTGACGAGCTTCGGATTTTTCGGCAATCGGCTTATTCTTCCGTATCAGGGTCATTATGTAGATATGGGCAGCTCTTACACCAGTGATCCGAGTCTATGGGACAGCGCTCAAATTACGGAGAACTGGCTATTCAACAAGGATGCTAACGGCGCTTGCGGCATCTGCTGGGATCCATCCTTGAAGCTGCTCCGGCCGGAATATACACTAGGACTGGAGCACGAGCTTGGCACTCTGTCTGACGGAAACGTCGTGCGGACGAAACCGATTGTTTTCGCACTGAATACATTCGCTAAGTGGTGGGATTTCCGTTCCTTCGCTCAGAAGCGCTATGACCGGATCGTACCCGTGCTGGACGACCATCTTGGATTTAAGCTAGGCGGCGGCAATCCGTTCGAGGCAGGCACGCTGCAAGCAGAATTAACCGAAAGAAAGATGATTCCGCTCGCCGGCAGCTTGGAGCTGTATGTTCAGAACGGTGAGGAAGCTGAGCTGAAGGCTGCGGATATGGAAATCAAGCGGGAGCAGGATCTGCGGTCAGCAGGCTTTGAATTCGATCCGCAGGAAAGCTCTGCTTCTGTGGATGATCCATCCGGCTGGAAGGTTCGGGCTGTCTATCGCGGCGAGGATTGGGTTCAGGAACGGTCGGCGTTATGGTTCCCGCAAACGGAAGGCAATGTTGTTCGTGAGATAGAAGAAGGTGCTGCTGGACCTGTCTATACGGTGAACAATGGGGTGCTCTCTTTAGCGGCTGCCCCCGGATTCGACAGCGTTGTGCACTCCTTGAAGTATCAAGGTGAAGAATGGCTGGACAGCTCGTATCCGGAAGCGGCTCCCAATTCATGGTGGAATCCATGGTACGGCGGACTTGGTGTCAACATTTCGGGCTTGAACGGCTTCAGCCGTCAGCAGGAGCCGAGAAGTGCGGCATGGACGGAGCGTACCGATGCGTTCGGAAATGTCTGGAAGGGCATCCGATTGACGACCGCCATCGAAAAGCAGGAAGCAAACCGGGGAATTAAGATCCATCAGCATTATCTCATGCTGCCTGGCGTACCTGTTCTGTGCATCCTGCATGCGGTAACCAACGACAGCGGCCTCACTTTGCCTCATTATTGGCTCTCTGACCAGCATTTCCTCAAGCCTTCACCTGAGTTCTCGGAAGGATGGCTGGAATTGCCGGGAGAAGAAAGATACTTTGTCGGGAAGCTGTCGGCACATCTTACTACGAAGGGAATACTGCGGCTTGGCGGAGCCTCGCGCCAGAATAAGCTGCATGCCGTAAGCAGCACATATAATCATAGACAATCCGCGTATGCGAACAATAAAGTGTGCAGCCATGAAGTGAATCATCATGTTACACTTCAGAACGGGGAAACTGCCTGGACGCAGCCGACATTTCTCATCTTAGGCCGTATAGATGTCACGGCAGAGGAGGTTCGGGACTTGCTGAAGCTGACCTTCCCAAGCACAGCTGACATAAAGGAGACTTAATATGCCTATCATCGACGTTCATATCCATTTGTCGGATATCGACAAGTTTCATTACACCGCGAAAGAATTAGCTAAAGTCGATTACAGCGCCGCCGGACTTAAGGCGGAGTTCGACAAGAACGACGTTATCCTGGGTATCGGGATGGGCGTGACGGAGCAGACGAAGGGAGCATTTCCCGATGCCAGTTCGCCCAATCCGATGAGGCTTGATCTAGAGGAGAGCGTTCCGTCGTTTCTAATGGAGTGTGTCGGCATCAATCCGAATAGGCTCACCGGAGCAAATGCGCAAGAGGAGCTGGACCGTATCGAAGCTCGGCTGAGAGCGCCAGAGGTAGCCGGAATTAAAATTTATGCAGGCTATTACCACGTTTACGTCTACGACAAAGTGTATACACCGGTCTATGAGCTAGCTGCCAAGTACAATCTGCCTGTGGTCATTCATACCGGCGATACTTACTCCATGAACGGCTTGCTGAAATACTCGCATCCGCTCACTGTTGATGAACTAGCTTACCAGCAGCGTGGTGTTAACTTCATGATCTGCCATCTGGGCGATCCTTGGGTGATGGATGCGGCCGAAGTCGTGGCTAAGAACCCGAACGTCTATGCCGATTTATCCGGCCTGGTCGTTGGCGACCGGCCTCATTTCGAACGGTTCATGAACGAGCAGCTCTACATGGATCACTTCCGCCGGGCGCTGATCTATTCGGATCACTACGAGAAAATGCTGTTCGGCACCGACTGGCCGCTCGCCCCGATCGGCCTGTATGCGGAGTTCATCCGCCGGCTCGTGCCGGAGCAGCATCACGAGAAAGTGTTTTATGAGAATGCGTTTGGCGTGTTTCCTAAGATTAAGGAGCGAATCGCTCAGTTGAAGTAGACATTGAAAGAGGAGAGCCATCCCTTGGTGAGTTGGGGGATGGCTTTTTGTGTGCAGATGAGTCGAGTTATGGATTGTGTATGGACGGGGTAGCCTTCTTTACCAGCTTGCCGCCATTATACTAGCGTCCATGCTTTTTTACATAGGAAGTGATTTTTTCCGGGGAGGATATGGAATCGGTATATTCCCAGGTCAAAAAGTAAGACTGTACAGAGTCGCTATAGAATACCCAACTGAAAAATTTTCGCGCGAAGTTGTGCCAGCAGTTCGTTCGAAAACGATTCATTCCTTGCCGTGCCTCCAAATCTTCATCGTTTACCCGATAGCTCCTTGTAATTGACCCGACAACTCCGCAAATAACAGATCATCATTTTTGATCATAGCTTTCATGATAAATTGATTGATGGCGCCATTAATTGTTCAGAGTATGGAATTAGTAATCGTCATAATCTTCCATTTTATAGTATAATGGAACTACAGTTCACAGGTAGATTGTCAGTCTTTTAAGAGGTGATAGTTGTGGTAAATATAGAATTAGACTATTTTGCTATAGAATGTGCTAATGGACACCTAAATGAATGTATTAATGATGTATGCAAGGAATGCGGTATTTCGCTTGAGGATCAACAACAATTTATTGACCCTTATGTAGAATCTCGTAAATTGTTATTGGAGAATGTATTATCAAGCATTGAAAATAGAGAATCAGAATATAAAAAGTTAAAAAAAGAAATAAAAAAAAGTGTTATATCTAAGGATTTTTATGAAAATGAAATGGAAAAAATTTCGGAGTATATAAATATACTAAGTGATGAATTAAGCTTTGATATTTTCTACTCAATTAATATGACACAAGAGGGGATCAAGTTAGTTGAAACTGTTGAAATTATTAATCAAATAAACACATTCATCATTAAATTGTATGATCTATTACGTGGAATTACTTTATTTGAGCCTACCAAAGTATTTAGAAATATTCACAAAAGGCTTCTACTTACGGTAATTGCTTACAAGGAGTCTGTTGTTGAACTAATCATGGCAACTATTGCTTTGAACATTGAAGACGCTATGAAATTGAAAGATACTTCTCAAGTTAAGTTGGATAATTCTACACAAGAAATAAGAATATTTGGAAGTATATTTGGTGCTCATAATATTGGGAATTCAACTGATTTGTTTCAGAATGGTGAACTGAACTACTCAGCAATATTAGGAATGGTGTGGCAAACATCCAATGAAGGAACGATTGAAGATAGAGTTAGTGATGTGTGCGAGCAAACAAGTTACTATTTTCGATCAATTTTATCTAGAGATAAAGAGCACTATTCAAATGATGATCTATTAAAACTGTCTATCTACAAATATGTTGGTACTATAGCGTTTGATGATGAAAGTTTCTTTAGAAAGGTAAATGTTGCATACAAAACTTATGAGAAAGCTTTTGAAAAGAATAATATCTTAGTTTGTGAGTTTCTTAGCAGATATACTGAGAAATACAAGTATATGTCCAAAAAGTTAAGTGACCTTTCGATAGCAATTGGATTTGTTTTTGGTAATAATCCTTCTGATTATGTTCTTATGACAAACGGACTGAAATGGTACAAAGATCTATGTGAGGGAATATATCGTGACTCTATGATTTTTCTATTACTGGCGAGTTACATAGATAGAGACAAGAGTTTTGATATCGATGAATTAATTGAATGGACTGGATTTGGTGATATTTGTGGTCAGTTTGCGTCGCTAACAAAGCTCAAACTTAATTACTTTGTTGAAGGTGTGGATAGTACCATACGTCACTCCGAAGCGCATGTAGATTATGATATAGATATCGACAATCAAAGGGTAGTACTAAGGAATAGACAAAAGAAAACTAAAATTATCTCCACAAAAGAATATAGCTTTGATGATTTCTTCGAACAAATGAAACTACTATCAGAGACAGTATATTCATCGATTGCAGCGTTTACTGTATTTCTAATTAACAACAAGTTTCAAATTGATAATGTAGATTCTTATTTTAAAGAAGATGAAGTGACAAACAAATCACTTGAATTATATGCGGTCTTGAGTTTATATGGTATTTTAATAAATCAAGAGAATGAGAATGACAGTTCAATGGAGTTATCTGGGGTTTACATTGGAGAAGTTGAACAGTTCTCGTTTGAGTCGATTCGTGCGGTTTTTGCACCATTAGCTCAGGCAAAACCTCATTTAACCGATGCTAAACTTGAATTGAGTGATCATAAAGGGGAAAAGTTTGGGCAAATTAAAGTTAGAACGGACTATATTATAAACTCAATCAATGAAACCGGAATTAAAAAAGATTGTTGGGTTTTAATGTATATGCTCACTACTAAAATTGAAAGCATATATGAGTTTGAAGAAATAGAGAATAAAAAAGATGATAGATTCATGTCAGTTATTTTTCAGTTCATACTTCCTATTTTAAAAGAAATTGATAATGAGAAGAAAAGAATTATTCGAACTGGAAAAGTGTCCTCTATTGGTTTCAGGTCGATAATTGATCTTACAAAATATGTTGAAATGATTGCAGGAGAATACTTAGAGCATTCAATTGAGCCGCGTTTAATCCGACATTTTATTCAAATATTCAAAAATATTAATGCCGCAATAAATGTTATTATGCAGTACAATTCTAACCCCAGTATTAACTTAGATCTAGAATTTAAGAAAATATCAAAAGAAATGTTGAATGTAGTACATTGCTCTAAATACTTATCAGGAGAAATTAGTGAAATGGAACTTTTCATTAATTATTCAGAAGAAGGTAAGAAATTGTACAAGAATGTTACGGTTAATTCACCTTGCCCTTGTGGTAGCGGGAAAAAATACAAGAAGTGTTGTAAGAAGTATATACTAACGAACTAGAATATCATATAACACGACAGTTTACTACATTCCTTCCGAAGAAACAATCCTTGCGAAGTAAAGACGTGTGGCACTTTTTCCAACGCGTATGAGAGTATTGTAAAAGAGAATTTACAGCTCTTAAAGTTCAGATTTGTAGAACTTATAATTATTCATTGTGAGGTGTCAGGAAGACAATTATGAAGATTATTAAATTAAAACCAGAGGATAATGAACATTTTAAATTGAATGTAGCTCAGTTTGAAAATAGGACACATAAAGCTCACCCTTACTTTCAACAGCATGGAAAAGAAATCAAACAATACGCAATATGTCCTGCTTGTAATAATCCTGTAATAATAATTAACCTATATGTTGATAAAAAGCTTGATGAGAATGCTAATAAAATGCCGTTGCATGCTAGGCATACTCGAGGTGATGTTGATGGGATAGCTCAGTATAATCAAGAAAATTATGATGAGTGTCCTTTCAAGAATCCTATTTCTTTTAGTAGTTTAGAAAAGAAAGAAAATAAAGATAAAAAAAATGAATTACTATCAATTATCAAAGAATTTCCAGAAGTATTACTAAAAAGTATTCGTGACTTTACTAAGATTAACTTGTCTGAAGAAAAATTTGCCGAAATGCTTTCTAATTTTATGAGCATGGAAGGTTACTACTACAGATATCTAAATAAGTTTAATCTACCCTATTCTTTTTTTTACATGCAAAAAAGCATTCAGATTTCGTATCAAAAAATAGTTCAATATCAAAGTGAATCGTTAAAAAATGCTATAAAAAGTAAATCTGAATTGTTTACGATAAACTTTGATCGTATTGTGAAAAAAGAAGGAATTAGCGGATATGTAACTATGAATGCTTACTTTGCAAATCATCGATTTGCTCAGGAAACTGAGTTTATAGATTACATTATTACTGAGAAGCATGGAAATGAAACAGAGGTCATTATCCTACGGGAAGTGTTGGAAATTGACTATGAAAAATTCTTAAATTCAATAAACAAAATTAAAAGATTAAAGAATATTGTAAATAAGTATATTTCATATTGATATCTGACTCATGTAACCTATCTTCCCGAAATTCTTAACGAGGGCGGATTAAACCTACTGGGAAGCTTGATCCTATTTGTTTTTCTCATACAATTAGTTTGAAAATCATAGAGTGTATAATTTATTGATTTTTCTGGGTTTGTATTGAATCCTAGTTATGTTATACCGCGGAATTCCAGATGTAGCTCCAATGTACGTGGCAGCTATCTTGCTTTTCCTATTGGCGATTATCTTTCTAATCTATATTCCGCAAGAGCGGAACAGGGATATCAACCGGCAATCGATTGCAATGTCACCTAATGATTCTCGTATCCGCCACTACTTATGGATTGGACTGGTGCTTTCTTTCGCGTTGAATATCGTGCAGGTTACGATCGGATTTTTCGTACAGGACCACTTAGGTTATGATGCAAGGCAAGCGACCCAGTTGATTGGGATTGGGCTGGCAATTTCAGGTGTGATGGTTGCTTTGTCCCAAGTGGTCATTAGCAAATATCTGAAATGGCATCCTAAGCAGGTGCTGTGCGTCGGATTATTGTTTGTCACTTTAGGGTTGCTTGGATTATTACTATTCATCCGCTTTGCGTACGTCGATTTTGCGATCCTGGGTATCGGCATCGGCTTTACGCTGCTTGGTTATAGTGCAGGGGCATCTATAGCCGTTCAAGATCATGAGCAAAGAAGCGTGGCTTCCTTTATTGCCGCTTTGCAAGGCTGCGGATCGTTCTTGGGACCAGTTGCCGGTACAGCCTTATATACCGCTAATACGGCGTTTCCCTATTCATTCTGCGTACTGTTGATCTGTGTCTCAAGCATCATTGTTGTGAAGAAAAGGTCAGCTGCTGCTGTAAATCTAACTCGTTGAGAAAATGGGAGGAAGAAAAAACAATTCATTCCCGCTTTTTTATCAGCTTAAAGTCAGTTATTTATCGGGAATGACCTCAACGTTCGGGCAGAAGCCGGGCGTCGCCATACACATCTCAGCGGAAAAGATCGGCTGGAGCTTGGAGAGTTCGGCGAAATAGCTGCCGAGCATATGATTAGCCTTTATCGATCCATTCTGGATGGACAGCGATACTAAGGTCGGCACATGATTGTAATCGTATTTTTTCTCCTGCAGGGGCAGCTTGTAGACGGCAGGAGGGGCATAAGTAACGATATCGAAAAGATTGGCGATGCGGAGGCTGCTTGGAACATACGCTGTAAAAACCTTTACAAATTCAGGATTGCCTGCCCTGGGAGAGCCATATGTAAACAGATTAGGGGCAGTGTGATTGGTGTTGGCAGCAGCATCGACAGCGCACAAGGTTGCGAGCGCGCCGCCTAGACTATGGCCGGTAATATATAAGGTCTTGTCTGGGGACAGCTCTCCCAGGCAAGCTATAATCTGCTCACGTGCCGAAGAGTAAATTTCAGTAAAACCATAGTGAGTAAGACAATCTTCTTCAGCAAGATAAGGAAACTGTATTTGCGAGGCAAGAACATCAGAGATCCAATCGTTTGTTGAGCTGGTGCCTCGAAAAGCAATAATGATGTCTTGCTCGGATTCAAGAATAAACCCGAAGCGTTCCCAGACATGGCTGACGGATTGCGCATGAATGGTATCGACGAGTATATAGTTGGAAGGAACGACGAAGAAGCCGTCACTATTGGTATATTGGGCATAAGTCTGCTCACAGATTGCAGCCAGGAAAATTGCCCATTGCTCTTGAATTACATTGTTGGTCATAGGTGTCCCGCCTTTCTTTCCCTACACTATATTAGCGGGATGAGGGCGGGGTGCATTTATATTTGGTTGCCGGGACAGCTTTCATGCTGTCTTTTTTGTTGATTAGAGGACTGTGAATACATACATAATGATAAATAAAGGCGGATTAGAAAAGAAGGTGAGGACAGTGAAACGTGTGAAAAAGGCGCTGCTGATTTTGTTCACTGTTGTCTGCGTATTGCTGATCGTCGGTATCGGTTATGCGGCTACGCCGCTGTCGTCATGTCCGTTCAAGAATCAGGTGGTTTCAGATGTATCATCTGAAGGCGTAGGGAGGAGCGGGACAGCAACGGGAAGCCGGTTAGTCAATGAGCATGTCCAGTATGCAGAGGCTAGTGATCATACGAGGCTGGCATATCGGAAATATACGCCTGAAAGTCCAAAGGCAGTGGTCATCTTTTACCACGGATCAGGGGCCAATAGTGCGGCGGGTTATGAGCCGATAGGTGAGGGATTAAGCGGAGATTATAATGTTGCGGCTTATTTGCCTGATATCAGAGGACATGGATTGTCCGGCGGGCCAAGAGGAGATGCTCCAAGTCAGCAGCAAGTGTATGACGATGTGAGTTTGCTTATTAACCAGGCGCGTGAAGAATTTCCTTCTGTGCCATTATACATAGGCGGCCATTCCGCAGGTGCGGGATTGATAGTGAACTATATTAATTCCCCTGGTCACCGGGATGTGAACGGGTATGTTTTTGTAGCGCCAGATTTCGGGCTGAAATCCATGACCATGTACGAAGGCAATGGCAACTTTGCAACCGTATGCACTAAAGCTTATGTCGTTAATGGGATAACGGGAGGAATTTTCAAGGGACATGCAGTTGGCGTCCGGTATAATTATTCGGAAGAACAGCTGAAGTCGGATATAGGACTTGTGTCGACGAACAGCGTCATTATGTCGCTGGCACTTAATCCTAGAAACCCGGAGCAAGAAGTTGCTGCAATCGACAAACCTTTTGGCTTATGGGTCGGGGCTGATGATGAGATCATGAACCCGCAAAAGGTCGTCCAGTTTGCAGACAATGCCAAGCAGGTAAAGGGGCAATCGTTCACACAGATCGTACCGGATGAGAAGCATCTCACGATCCTGAATGATACTGCACAATTAATTGGAGCTTGGTTGAAGTGAATTTAGCAGAATAAGAAGAATAAGCCATATAACACGAAGCTATGGGACGATCAGCTCATTTGGCATGAGTTATCATCCCGTAGAACTATTGCTTTTGTAATATTTATATGAAAATTGTCCCTATTATGGTGTAGTATATATACATGCAGAAAATATATATATTTACATCTTAGGGGGTTCTTTGAGGAAATGAATGCTAGAAGGTTATTGCTAGGAATAATAATTGCTGTTTTGCTGCTCGTACCTGCACAAGCTTTTGCACGAACATGGATAAGTATGCCGGAAGCAGAGTGGAGCTATACCGATCCTAAAACAGAGGACTACTATAGATACATTAGTCTATCTTCTTCGGAAATTCGCAAAAATAATTTGTACTATTTCTCCAGTGATAAATTACATATCATCAATACAAATACAGGAAAACATAAAGCAACCATCGATTACTTGAAAAATTCAAACGTTAATTATTCTTTTTTCGGCTCATTGGCTCAGGTTGATAATAAAGGCAACGTATATGCGATGACAGCTGTTAAAAACAGCTCAGGCAACTATGCATACAAGCTTACTGCCTACAATGATGCTGGCACGAAGCTGTGGGAAAAACCTTATAAAGAAAAAATCCGCTCGATTGCAGGTGTACTGGTATTAAACAACGGCAATATCGTGACTTACTTGGAGACCGCATCTGAAAAATTTGTTACTTATACTTATGATGCTAAAGGTCAGCAGAAAGAGAAAAAAGAATGGAAAAGCTTTATTAACGGATATCAAAATGGTTATCTCGTAACCGTTAATATTATTGGAAAACAAGCTTCCCGGTTTTCCTTCTATGATGATTCCATGAAATTAAAATTTTCGCTTAATGTTAATTTCAAAGATGGCTACTACTCAGGAATTACAGCTGAGGGGCTCATTATTTTCTATAAATACAATAATGCTACCAATAAAACGACATACTTTGCAAAAGATCAAAAGGGGAAAACGGTTTGGAGTAAGGAGCTGACAGGGCAAGCTGGCCGAGATACCTTGTATGATCATCACCATCATGGAGAGGGCACATTTACCAAATGGTATGGCGGAAATGTGGGGGACAAATTCTTTTTGATAGATCGCAAGGGCAACACACAGCAGCTGACCGTTGGCGATTTTGAATTCCAGACCGCAAGTGATGAGACGGTTATGCTGAAAACCAATAAGAAAGTAGTCATCTATAAAGCGTCCAATCTATCCGTTTTACATTCTATTGCTTTGACCGAGGCTAATAAAGAGGATCAATTCTTATACGCTGGCGGCGGCATCGTCTATCGGATTGATGAGAAGAATGTGATTTTTAAGATGGATTTGGGGAAGGGATGAGAAGTAAGAGGAGCAGATTGCCTACAATACAAGTAGGTTGAGAAGGCTAGAAATGTGAATTGGAGTGATGACAGTAATGAAGCTTGAATTTAGAGAGGAAATGCTTATTCCACAGATTAATGGGGATATATATTTTTCTATATATGATCTTGAAAATTGGCTAAGAAGAATCTGTTTAACAGTTTACATGGTTGAATATGGTGGTAATTGGGCAAATCATTTGCCAAAGAAAATAAAGGATAGTATTAAACAAAAAAACGATCGAAATCGAGAGCTGATTTATTTAGATGTTGACAGTGAGGAAAATATAATTTGGTCATTAACTCAAAGTGAATTATCCCAGTTACTACTAAACCCAACGATATGGGCTAGAGTTCAAGAATTAATAGGCTTTTCTCAAGAGAGATTAGCACAAAAACTTATTGAATTAAGAGAAATTAGAAATCTTTTAGCACATAACAGAGCGCTATCAGAACGAACTTACATAATTACAAAGGGAATAATTGAGTCGCTTTATTCAGCTATCCATAGATTTAAAACTAATTTTATATATAACGATTCTAAAACTATCATGGAAGATATGGATGATGACCTTTCTATTTATTTCTCTAGCAAGATGGAAGGAAACGATTGGGGGGGATTTCAGGCTTTTTTAGAAAGTAACGAGATAATTTATTCGTTAGTATGTCTGCCTGTTAATCGTAAATGCAACTATCCGAGTGCATATAAATTGCTAAGTAAATTTAATGAGGTAATAGATAATGTCATAGCGATTCAGGTAAATAAAACAGGTGATGAATTCATAGTTATGATACCAAAGAAGCTACCTAATGAGATTAGTTATAAAATAATAGATCTATTTCTTGATAAAGATGATTTATTTACTTGTAAAGAATTTGAAAGTCAACACCCCAAGTACATTTGTAACCCTAAGATATGGTTTTATGAGAATAGAAGGCCAATTATTGAATAGAGTAGGTGCTATGTGGATTTTCAATTTGTATATACTACTGTCTAAGTGAGCAAGCACTCAATGCTATGTCCTTCACCGAATCATTCTTGATTAATAGGTAATAATGAATAATCAAACTTAACATAGACTACAGTTAATCTGTGTAAACATGTTATAGCTTTTTACGATTGAATAAAAATATCGTTAGATAAGGAGAATTGAATTCAAGAAATTGCTCATATTTATTTACTAGAATATTAGTGATGATAACAATTTTGTTCGTGCTTATGTATTTCGTCTCATTATTGTTTAATAACAAAAATGTTAGGGAAGTTGAATATATAAGTCTATGGTAATGAGTTATTTGAGGACAAATGTTATCGGGTTTGATAAGTGAAACTAGGAGGATTTAAAAGTGAAAGAAAGTCTAATCTACATAACGGATGATATTACTTTTCAAGATATTAAAAATGACAAAGTGAAAAAAACAGAGGTTTATTTAAAGCAAATGAATAACTGGTTTATTAAACCAGCAAAATTACTACTTGATAGTAGCAGGAAACAAGGTAACTACGAACAAGAGCTTGCGTTATTGACAATACTGATTACATTCTTTGAATCCCATGGACAATACTTAAAAGGAAAAAGTAGCCAAGTTAGCTCGAAAAAAGTTTTTACATATGCTTTTAAGGCTTACTTGGATTATCTTGTTAATGTCAAGAAGCATAGCGCAGAAATTTACCAACAATTAGATCTTACGAAGTTTTATTCTTTAGTTAGATGTGGATTGCTACACAATGGATATATAAGAAATGAAGGAGTTAGCTTTTTTATTGATAGACTTAAATTAGATAAAGTTCATGTCGTATATCCCAACAAAATTATCTCCAATAGCTGGTTGATAAATACTTATTGCATGTTAGAGGGACTTGAAGATTATTTGATGTATTATTTAAACTTGGTTGAATATGATATGGAGTATAAAAGTAACTTTGAAAAAATGTTTGAGTCATTTTATACATTAGATTAATAGATGTTTTTACAATTATAGAAATTATTTATATAAATTCATAAAGAGTCAGCAAAGGCAATAAATCCGAAGTGGCCGACAGCATGGCGTTCCCATTGAAAGTGAATCATAACGGAAAAAGCATCGAAATTAAGTCCAAGAAAGAGTTTATTGCCAAATATAATAAGATCATGACTCCTAAAATTAAGAAAAAGCTATTAGCTCAAAAAGCGGACAAAGTTCTCGTCAATTGGAAAGGTGTTATGGTTGGTGACGGTGAGCTATGGATTGGACAGACCGGGAAACATATCAAGGTATTCGCATTAAATCAATAATTGGTACGCTACACATTAATACGAAAAGAATAACGGCGCTTTAATTGAACTGCAACTTCAATGTTAGACATCATCTAACATTGAAGTTGCAGTTTTTAGTTCTCTTTTCAAGAGGGTTAAACTGCATCGTGTATGAAAATATAGGAATATTGTTTCATTAGCAATGAGTAATGAATCTCTAGAAATCTTAATAAAAAAATATTTATATGAAAATTGTCCCTATTTTGGTGTAGTATATATACATGCGTGTTATATGATTATTTACATCTTAGGAGGCAGTTTGAGGAAATGAAAGCTAGGAAATTAATACTGAGTACAATAATTGTTGTGTTGCTGTTATTACCCACATCAGTTTTGGCACGCTCATGGACGAGTATGCCAGAAGCGGATTGGAGCTATACCGATCCTATTGTGGAGGAAGGATTTTATGACTATATTACCTCATCCAGTACATTAGTTCGTAACAGTAATTTGTATTATTTCTCAAATAATAGATTACATATTGTAAATACAAAAACAGGAAAACATATAGCCAGCATTGACTACTTGGGAAATTCAAACATGCGGTATTCATTCTTCGGCCTGTTTGCTCAAGTTGATAATAAAGGCAATGCATATATGATGACGGCTACCAGAAATAGCTCCGGTAACGATGTGTATAAGCTCACGGCCTACAATGATGCGGGCAAGAAACTTTGGGAAAAAGCATATCAAGAGAAAATTCGTGCCAACGCAGGCTTATTCGTATTAAACAATGGCAATATCGTAACTTACTTGGAGACCGCATCAGAAAAAATTGTTACCTATACGTATGATGCTAAAGGTCAATTAAAAGATAAAAGGGAATGGAAGAGCTTTATACAAGGCTATAAGAACGGTTATATTGTCACCAGAAATATCATCGGCAAACAAGCCTCCCGATTTGCCTTCTATGATGATTCCATGAAATTAAAGTTTGCGCTTAATTTCAATCATGACGAAGGTTACTATGCAGGGATTACTCCTGAGGGGCTTGTAGTGTTCTATAAATACAATAGCGCAACAGGCAAAGCTACTTTTTTTGCGAAAGATCAAACGGGAAAAAAAGTGTGGAGTAAGGAACTGTCAGGACAAGCTGGACAGTCTACGTTTGATGATCAGTATCAGATTGGGGAAGGTGTTTTTACAAAGTTTGGAGTGAAGATAGGGAAACAATTGTTCTTAATTGACCGAAAAGGTACGATGCAGCAGTTAACCTTTGGTGATTTCGAGTTTCAGACAGCAAGTGATCAGACTGTAATGCTGTATAACAAAAAGAAAATAGAGATCTATAAAGCCTCCGATCTATCACTTTTACATTCCATTACATTGTCAGACGCTAACAAAATGGATGAATTTTTATATGCTGGCGCAGGTGTTGTCTATCGAATCGATGAAAAAAATGTGATTTCTAAAATAAATGTTGCCAAAGCATGAAATAGAGATACGGCTAATTAGAGGAGAGTTTAAATTGGGAGGAATTCATATGCAAAGAATTGGAATGGCAGCTCTTATACTTTCAGTAACATTATTTCTAACGTTTGGCGTGAGCGGAAAAGTAAACGCGGCTGAAGGTTTGTATCAAGTTTATGTGGATGGAAAACTGGCAGCACCTAAGACTATCGCTAAAGACAATGTTACGTTCGTACCCTATAAAGACATTTTGAAAGCGATGAGTTTTCAAATCTCTTACAATAGTGCGACTAAAACGATTGTTGCTAGCAAAGGAGATCAAAGCATTATATATAAGGGTGGTGATAATAAAGCCATCGTAAACGGGAAATCAAAGACAATGTCTAAAAATCCGATATCCGCAGATGGAACAAATTATGTTCCGCTTCGTTTTTTGACAGAGTCAACAGGCTATAAGATTACAAAAATTGATGGTAATACTCATATTATTTATGTAAATGATCCATTCTCGGATTCACCAGGCGGGGGTACAATCCCGGTAACGACAAAGCCGCCCGTATCTTCGAATATAACCCTTCCATACCCGACTAACAACTTAACGACAGAAATTAGCACAAAGAAAATTACGGAAATAAATGATAGTAAAGTAGCAATGGTAATGATGGACACCGCACAAGGAAGCGCTGTTAGCTTAGGCGACGGTGTGTTTGTTACCAACTACCATGTTATCGAAGGACAGAAAAATGGCTATCTATTGGATATTAAGGGTAACAAGTACCCGATAGGCGGGGTAATATCTGTAAATAAAGCAGCCGACCTTGCTCTTATTAAACTCAGTAATAAAACGACAGCATGGGCTTCAGTGGAAATAGGGAATCCAAAAGAACTGGTAAAAGGAGATAAAGTTGTCGCAATAGGAAGTCCGAAAGGCATACAGAATACGGTTTCTGAAGGTGTAATTAGTAATATCATTGCAACAGCAGGTGTGGGTTATATTCAAATTAGCGTTCCAATTGATCACGGCAGCTCCGGAGGCGGGTTGTTTAATGATAAAGGACAATTAGTAGGTATTACAAGCATGGGCAGAGATGACAGTAATGCTAATTTAAATTACGCAGTATCTATAATGGAAGCTATCCCGATGCTTCAAGAGATTTCGGGGAAAGAGTTTAATAATATTTCGACTTCACCATTGTCTTCATATCCTGCGAGTTCTGATAATAAAGGAATCACAGACAACGAAGAGTTAGGCGAAGTACTAGCGGGTATACTTGATAAGTCCATGACGAGTATTCCTGGTAACATCCCTTTAGAAGACAATTGGGATTATTTTGTGGATGAGGATGGAACCATTGTTTTGTTTAATCGGGTGGATGTGGATGGTTATCAATCCTATTCGAAAAGCTTTTCTTATACTAAAAACCAGTACCAATCTTGGGCGGATGGGCTAGGCAAAATCTTTTACGATAAATTCCCTGATAAGGACATAAATATTATGATATACGTTGAGGGCTTTAGCAGAACGTATCCAACCGGATTTGCTCCTTCAGAGATCAAGGCTGTAGATGGAGGATACGAGGTAACACATATCTTCATCTTTATTATCTCAGGTGGTAAAGCAATTATTCGACAATAATTCAGAACGTTTTCCCATAAAGAAGCACTCCTGTGCAGGCATTTGCCTTCGTTGGAGTGCTTCTTTCATTATACAATTTCGGAAGTTTTGAAATTCCGATGATGATGCAAATACAACTCATTAAAAAGACCTTGAACCTACACCCCAAATACACCTGATGGACACATCTAAATTATATACTCGGAGTATAAATTGACTTGGAGGTTACAACATGACAAACATCAGCATGAAAAAAGCCGCAATTATTTTGAGTGCTTCAATCGTTCTCGCTACATTTTCCGGGCAAGCCTGGGCTAATCAAGGTACAACTGCTTCAGCACCTGCAGCTATAACGAAAGCAGACACCAAGAATCCTTATTACGTAGCTGGAATTGACAATCCTGCAGAGTTCACGACTTATTTTGCCAAGCTACAGAAAGCCGTAAGAGATAATAAACCGGAAGAAGTAGCCAAGCTGATCTCTTACCCGATGAATCTGAACAAAGACAACAAAACTTATGCAATTTCGAGTAAGGATGAGTTTATTAAGAAGTACGATCGCATCTTCACTACCCGTGTTCGTGAACAGCTGCTAGCTCAGAAAGCTGATCAGGTTTTCGTGAATTGGAAAGGTATTATGGTGGGAGAAGGGGACTTGTGGATCGGCAAACAGGACGATAAGCTAGGCGTTATTGCAGTTAATATCATTAACAATCCGTATGAAGCGGCAGGTATTAAGAATGCGATCGAATTCGAGCATTTCTTGAACAAGCTTCAGAAAGACGTCAGCAAAGGCAATAAATCTGAAGTGGCCAATAGCATAGCGTTCCCATTGAAAGTCAACCATAAAGGAAAAAGCATCGAAATCAAAAGCAAGAAAGAGTTTATTTCTAAATATGATAAAATCATGACTGCTAAAATTAAGAAAAAGCTTTTAGCTCAAAAAGCAGACAAAGTTGTCGTCAATTGGAAGGGTGTTATGGTTGGTAACGGCGAACTCTGGATTGGACAGATCGGGGCGCAAATCAAAGTTTTCGCTTTAAACCAGTAATCAATCATTTACGATAACAACATTCTTTGAAAAAGCCGCCTAAATGGGCGGCTTTTTTGTTTCTTGCTATCTATGAGCGCAACCTGCGGCAGGAATAGTCTGGAAAAATGTCGAAATAAACGTTGTAGCTTACCAATATTTTTATTTTGGAGGGAAATACAATGAGTGCACAGGAAATTCTCGATTTACTTGAACAATCAGGACTTGAACAATATAAAACGTCAATTGCTCAATGGATATTTCCAACGGCGCAAATAATACTGGAGCCGAAGTCAGATGCACTTTTTCAGATTGGCGAGAGCAAAATAGGCGGTGATCCTGATCTTCTGGAAGAGGTGGATTGGCCGAAATGGAAAAGCTATGACATGACCTTTATCGGTCAATTGAACTTAGCGCAATGTCCATCCCATCTGTCGCTTCCATCAGCTGGCTTGCTTTCATTCTTTTATGCTGTAGAGGGCATGTATGAGGACCCGGATTTTTATGGTGATCCGCATACTTGCCGTGTAATTTATACAAGTCCCGATCAGCTCGATCACTTAGTCCGCAGAAGCGCTCCTGCTTCATTGAAGGAAGGAGTGAAAATGCAGCCTAACAGCATTTCGTTTTTACCGAGTTTATCAGTTCCAGCGACTGAATCAGCCTATTTGGAGAGTATTGGATTGGGCTGGAATGAAGACCAGGATGATATCAATAAGTATTGGGAGATCTTTTTGCCGAAAACAGAAAAGCTATGGCAAAGAGAAGGATATATTAACCGTCTTATGGGGCACCCGGATCAAATTCAGGGAGATATGCAAAGAAGTTGTGAAATTGCATACGGCTCCTACACTGATAATGAATTAGACAAGGCTGATTTCATAAAATCCGCACTGAAGTGGCGGCTGCTCCTGCAAATTGACTCCGAGGAAGAGAAGACAGGCATCATGTGGGGTGATGTAGGCCGTATCTATTATTGGATTCATGAAGATGATCTTGCGCAGCTCCGCTTTGACCGGGTGTTTTGCGAGATGCAGTGCGGCTAGGTCTTGTACGTAAAAGTACAATTATAAAGTCGACTTATATTAGCGGTCGACTTTTTTCTTATATAGCTGGCAGTAAAGTCGTTATAGTCACTTAATCATTTCATTTTTTCTGCAGACGATATGAAATCGCTGCTATATTTTAATGAAGCCTAAAAAAGTTTATTACAGAGGCTGCTATCGCGCCATCTAACTACCCATGCAGCTCCTCATCCGAAGAGGTAGTCCCAAGACACAGCTCCACAAACGTATCTGCAAAATGTATACAATCCTCATAACCGAGATTGCCGGAAGAGGCAACAAGAATCGGATATTCCCGGTCATCCCGATCATTGCGCATATCCCACGCGTAATGATTGCCGCACCCGTCCATAGCGAATGACACTGCACCCGGCATGTATTGGGGGAATTCATAGGCAAGCATCATGGATCTAAATATTTCCGTACTGAAAAATTGAAGGTACCGGTCGCCATTGCCAAACTCTCCGCCATTGGAAAAGCGAAGAAACGCCAAATAACTTTCAGGCAGCGGCTTCTGCGGAATTGACCATAAGCTTGGATCAAATGGTTTATACAGTCCATACAGCGGATCATTAGTCGGAAAAGGATTGTGCTGCCGGTTGAAGATTTCCTGAATTTCCAGGTCAGACAGCGGCGCATGCCAACTGTGCTGGAATTGAAGCAGCTCAGCTTCAGTGAGACCGGGGTACGACTGATAGTTTTTTTCGAATAAGGTGTCCCAATTCATATGTAATTGCTCCCCTTCTCCTAGTCTAGTTATATAAGTTAAGATTAATAGAAGCGTGCAGCCATTGCAAAACAAAGATTCCCCGGAAAGGAAGAGGATGCAGAATGACCGCATTGAATCGTCAAGCTTGGAGCGAATTGTCCAGTACGGAGAAGGAAGCTGTGATGCAGGATCTCGCCAGCAAGCTGCCCCAAGGCTTCCAGTTCCAAGGGCTCCAAACCTTTCAACGTTATGGAGTCACTAATGAAACGGGGATTTTCACCTATAAGGAAGCCGAATTTGTATTCGTGCCTGGCAATCAGGTCACTTTGGGCTGGGAAAGCTGGGATCAGGGCATGGACGAAGCCACCCGGGAAGACCTGCTCGAAACACTCGGCGAATACGATATCGAAGATGCAGATCAATATTTGCGGGATCAGATGTCGCCGGTTAGAGAGGCCGCTATTGGAGCTATGCTGGTAGAGCGGGCCGCCCGTTCGGCCGGCTGGCAGCAGGTTCCTCTGCAGGACTTGCCGTTACTTGATGAGCCTGAAATAGAGGAAGAGCTGACTAAATTCCGTGCTTCCACATACAGCAAATATGAGCAGTATCAGCATTTTCGCCTCGTTCGGCAGGAAGAGGATATTAGGCTGTTTCTGTTCAATGAAGATCTGACTTGGGAGCAGGCGGTAGCTGACGTACATAATGAAGGATTCAGTTTGCTTACGGAAGAGGAATGGGAATATATTTATGGCGGCGGCTGCCGGACTTTGTTTCCATGGGGTGACAGCTTCGATTATAAGATGAAGGTCAAGCACTTTGAGGAGCTGGTTGAGGAAGATGACTCCAGAGAATACGATCTGAGCCTGCCGAATGCTTTTGGGCTATTGTTTGACGGTGATCCGTATCAGTATGAATGGACGATCCGCGAGGGAGAACTGATGCCCAAAGGGGGAGACGGAGGCAGTCTGATTTGCGGCGGGTCCGGCCTGGTGGTCGGTTATTTGCCGGTGGCTGCTTATTTCCGGGATTCTTACTTTGAGGAGCTGGATTGGGAAGAGATTATGGGGCATTTATGGTATAGACGAATTGTGCGGCTGTAGGTGAATATCCGCCTGTTTTTTATAATTATCATTGATACTTCGCAAACGTAACCTTACATCCTTCGTTAATTAAGTCGTTTTTGGACAGAAAAAATGATTTTTTTTGCTTTTTTTCATCTGAAAACCGAACTATCTCTTGATTTATTAGAAATTGTTATGTACGATATGAATACTAGTTTTATTAAAGATTTATTTTATTTCAGAAGGTGATCTCATGCCCCTGATCGACTCTAACGAGAACAGGAAGAAGCTCAGTCACATTTACAATGAGGTTGCCAAAGAGCTGTTCGGGTTTGGCACGACGATGCTGAAGGTGTCCATGAATCATCAGATGATAACGATCCAAGCCAAGCACCGCAGGTCACCGCGTTCATCTGTATTAGAGGGAGAGGTTCCATCCTTGAAGCATGAGGTGGATTACCATATGTCCTCCATCTATAAGAAGAAGGTTCGCGAGAGGCTGGAGCAGGAATTGGGACTGGACATTGAGGCGGTTTTAAGAGATTATGATCCTACGACTCAATGGGCCATAACGAATGTCATACTGGTTGAAACCGAATAGGTCATCGGAGTTTCTCTTTTGATTTATCTTAAGAGGAAACCGAATAGGTTAGACGGATGTCTCTTTATGTTGTTTACAACGAAAAGTGCTCTTGTTTAGAAGATTTCTTTCTATTACAAGTGTGCTTTTTTTTATGGAATTTTTTTGCGAAAATGTATAGTTTAGAGGCTCGCACCAATAATAAGCAAGCTAGTAAACGGGTTTAAAGATTGACCAACATAGAGCATGACAATAAGGGGAGGAAGAAACGGATGAAACACAAATGGGTAAAAGGTTTGGCCGTATTGACAATTGCAGGACTGGTAGCTGCAGGCTGCAGCAGCAAAACGAATGAGCCAAGCAGCAACGGGAATACGCCTGCAAAAGGCGAACCGACAAAGCTGGTCATCTCGACTTGGGGTTTTTCGGCTGACTTCTTTAATAAGGAAGTATATGCGCCATTCGAAAAAGAGCATAACGTTAAAATCGTTGTCGAGGACGGCAATAACGCCGACCGTCTTAACAAAGTGAAAATTGGCGGTTCTTCTGTTGATTTGATCTATCTCTCCGATTATTATGCACAGCAAGGTATTGAAGCGGGCTTGTTCGAGAAAATCGACCGCAGCCGCATTCCGAACTTGAACGAAATTTATGATGTAGCTAAAGCTCCGCTTGGCGAAGATTACGGTCCAGCTTACACAATTGGACAATTGGGAATTGCTTATAACGCCAAAGAAGTCGGCAAAGAATTGACGTCGTGGAATGATCTGTGGAGCCCTGAGCTTGCAGGCAAAATCACAATGCCTAACATCACATCGACTTCGGGTCCAATGATTCTTGATGCAGCTTCGCTGGCAGCAGGAAACACAACCTTCAACGAAGATCAGGCGATGGCTAAGCTGAAAGAGCTTAATCCTTCGGTCGTGAAATATTACAGCAAGACGTCGGAATTCGTAAACATGTATTCCCAAGGGGAAATTGTTGCCGGACCGATTATGGAAATGTATGTGAAGGATCTGAAAGACGCTGTACCTGATACGAAATTTTTGGCGCCAAAAGAAGGCGGCTATGCGATTATGAATACCGTCAACATCGTCAAAGGCAGCAAAAACAAAGAGCTGGCGGAAGACTTCATCAACTGGCACCTGAGCAAAGAGGTTCAAGAGAAATCCGCTAAGGCTAAGATCGATTCCCCGGTTAATACGACATTGGAGCTGACTGCTGAAGAGGCAGAAGGCATCACGTATGGCGCAGAAACGATCAACAAGCTGCACAAGCTGGATATGAAGTTCGTGAACGAGAACTTGAAAAACTGGATCGACCGTTTCAGCCGTGAAGTTTCGAAATAAGAGGAAGCTAACTGAGAGACAAGAGTATTCATACTCTTGTCTCGTTTCCTGAATGGGAGGGGGATGATGATGAACAAGAAGGTGATTCTCGATGTCGATACGGGAGTGGATGATGCGTTAGGCATTCTGCTCGCGATAAAGAGCGGTAAGCTGGACATCCTCGGTATCACAACGGTGAACGGCAATGTTTCGTTAGAGCAAGCAACGCTGAATACTTGCAAAGTGCTTCAACTGGCCGGAGCGGAGCATATTCCAGTCATTCAAGGTGCGGACAAGCCGCTGCTGCGCAGCAGTTACTTCGAGCATCGGGTTCATGGAAAAGACGGACTCGGCGGCGCACTAAAGGATATGCCTGTGCGAAAGCAAGCGGAGAATGGCCATGCGGTTGATTTCCTCATCGATCAAATTCAGAAGCATCCGGGGGAAGTTACGCTCGTCATGACAGCTCCTTTAACCAATCTGGCTCTTGCTGTGATGAAAGCTCCCGAATTGGTTCACCAAGTGAAAGAGGTCATCGTCATGGGCGGCGTTGTTCTAGGCTTCGGCAATGTAACGCCAACGGCCGAGTACAACATCTATGTTGACCCGGAAGCAGCCAAGCTCGTATTCAAGGCCGGATTTACATCGCTGACGCTAGTCGGACTTGATGTTACCCGTAAAGCGCTGCTTACCGAGGCCCACATCGATTCCATGGGCGACTCGCCGCTCGCGGGTTACGTCCGAGAAAGCACGGCCGATTATATGCAGCGCTACTATGAGCGGAACGGAGTCCGGGCTTGCGCCATGCATGATCCGCTTGCAGTAGCCGTGGCGCTGAATCCGGAGCTGGTCGGCACCAAGCATTATTATGTAGATGTCGAAACACGCAGCGAGCTCTGCGATGGCCAGACGGTGTGTGATTTTCAAAACCGATTATTGCAGCAGCCGAACGTTCATGTAGGCCTGGACGTAGCGGATGAGGAATTCATCAGCCTATTTATCCGCACTTTGCGCGGCTAGCGAACTTAAGAACAGGAGAACCGTGACATGAAGAAATCGTATTTGACTTTATTGCTTCTGCCAGGGCTAGTGTTCTTGGCTGCCTTCATGGTGATACCGATACTCCTGACGGTAGGCTCGACCTTTTATCATGAGAGCCGGTTCACGCTTGAAGGTTATCTTTACTTTTTCAAGGACCCTTACTTTCTGAAAATCCTATGGACAACCTTGCGCGTCAGCTTGGTGACCACATTATTATGTATGCTGCTTGGTTTTCCTACGGCGTACTTTATCTCTCAGCAAAATCCGCGGAAAAAAGCGCTGCTGCTCGCGCTGGCAATCTTCCCGCTGCTGACCAGCTCGGTCGTTCGCTCGTTTAGCTGGACAATCATTTTAGGGAAAAAGGGACTGCTTAACAATATGCTCCTGTCCGTTGGTCTCATTCAGGAGCCGCTTAACATCCTCTATACACCGACAGCGATGATGATCGGTCTTATCCATCTGTTCTTGCCGCTGATTATTATTACGCTGGTAGGCGTCATGGAAAATATCGATACGGATCTGGTTAAAGCTGCTGAAAGCTTGGGCGCTAACCGGTTCGCCGCGTTCTGCAGAGTCGTTATTCCGCTCAGCGTGCCGGGACTCATCATTGGCGGTATTCTCGTATTCGTGGGAAGCCTTACAGCCTATACGACTCCAGCGTTGCTGGGCGGCAAGCAGCAGGTTATTTCAACATTCCTGTATCAGAATGCGATCACGCTGAATGACTGGTACTTGGCGTCTGTCGTTGCGACGATCATGATGGTGATTACGTTTGTGATCATTATGCTGATGAACGTACTGGCCAAAAAATTAAATCCGAAGGGGTAGAAGACATGCGGCAGAAAAACCGTGGACTCGGCCTGTTCACATTTTTTATTTACTTGTTTCTGCTTGGGCCGCTGGTAATTATTGCTTTCGCGTCGTTCGAGCCGGGAAGTGCAATGAAATTTCCGCCCCAAGGCTTTTCTTTAAAGTGGTATCAAAATATTTTTGAAGTGTCGATGTTCAAAACATCGTTCATCACTTCCATTGTCGTATCGCTTGTAGGCAATTTGCTAGCGCTGCTGCTGGGATTGCCGGCTGCCTATGCGCTAAGCCGGTTCCAATTCCGCGGTAAGGATGCGCTCAATGCCATCTTTATCTCGCCGGTACTCATACCGGGTATCGTGCTCGGTTTTACAATGCTGAAATATGTGATCATTACCTACAATATCCCGGTTTATAGCGCGCTGCTGATTGGCCATACAGTCATCATGCTGCCCTTTATTATTCGGGTTATCGCATCCAGCTTGGCTAACTTCGACTTTGCAGTGGAGGAAGCTTCACTAAGCCTCGGCGCGGGAAGATTGAAGACATTCTTTACCGTCGTGCTGCCGAATATTAAATCCGGCATTATTGCCGCCGTGCTTATCGCGTTCCTGGAGTCGTTCAACAACGTAGACATTTCCGTGTTCATGACCGGTCCGGGCATCAGCACGTTCCCGATTCAGATGCTGCTTTATGTCGAGAACAATTTTGACCCGACGATTGCTGCTATCTCCGTATTGCTTATGCTGTTCACAGCGGTGCTGATGTTCGTTATTGAGCGCCTGATGGGGTTATCTTACTTTACCAAACGATAATGGAGGCTTGCGTCCATGGCCATGCTAACTTTAGAAAATATAGCGGTATCCTATGATCAACAATATATTTTGAAAGATTTCAATCTGTCCGTCGAGAAGGGGAGTCTCATCTCGCTTCTTGGCCCAAGCGGCTGCGGCAAAACGACGACGCTTCGTCTGATCGCCGGTTTTCTTGATGCCAAAGAGGGCAAGTTTGCGCTGAACGGCAAAGATTACACGCGTGTTCCGGTTAATAAGCGTAACTTCGGCTTTGTGTTCCAGAGCTATGCGCTGTTTCCGCATTTGTCGGTCTACGACAACGTAGCCTTTGGCCTGCGCTTGCGGAAGGTTAATAAATCTGATATCGACAGCCGTGTTCGCAGAATGCTGGATATCGTCAACCTGTCGGGCTTTGAGCAGCGGTATCCGAAGGAGCTCTCCGGCGGCCAAAGACAGCGTGTTGCCATAGCGCGTGCGCTTGTCATTGAGCCCGACCTGCTGCTATTTGATGAGCCGCTCAGCAATCTGGATGCCAATCTCCGTGTCAATATGAGGGTGGAAATCCGCCGCATTCAGCAGGAGCTGGGCATTACGACGGTCTACGTATCTCACGACCAAGAGGAATGCTTCTCGATATCCGATCAGGTTGCTGTTATGAACAAAGGCATTATTGAGCAGCTGGACAAGCCGTCGACGATCTTTAAGTTTCCGAAAACGGAATTCGTCGCACGCTTCATCGGCTTCAACAATTTTATCTCCTTCGACAGCAGACAAGAGAACGGCAATGTCATTGAGCTTCAGACGAAAGGCTTCACTTTCCGTGCTCTTCACGGAGAGGGACGCGGCGCTCAGAAAGGGTTGAAGGGCGCTATTCGTCCGGACGACCTGAAGCTGGGTACGCTGGAGGAGCTGGGTGTGGATTTCAATTTATTGCCCGGCAAAGTGAAGGTAAGCACCTATCTCGGACGAAGCTACCAGTATGTCATCGAGACGGCGCTTGGAGAATTTACAGTCAATAAAGAAATGGAACAACCTTATATAAGCGGTCAAGAGGTGCTGGTGCACTTTCCGATAGAGAAATTGATCGTCGTGGAATAGCTTAGTTTATTTGGAGGTGCAGACAACATGCGTGCAGATCAATTCATCGAAAACGTCCAGATATTCAACAGTTATTTCAAGCGGTTTGAGAACGGAAATGCAGCTGTACTGGATGGCAAATTTATATATATCGGCAAGCTGGGAGCAGAGAGCTTCGAGGCTGCCGAAATCATAGACGGGCAAGGGCGATACATGATCCCGGGCCTTATCGATATTCATCTTCATATTGAAAGCTCGATGATTACACCGAAGGCGTTCTCGCATGCCATTATTCGGAACGGTGTAACGACAATTGTACCGGAGCCCCACGAAATGGCCAACGTCTTCGGATTAGACGGGGTCAAGGAAATGATCAAGGCGAGTCAGGATTGCGCAGCCGATATGTTCTATGCGATTCCAAGCTCGGTTCCGGCAACATCGATGGAGACGACAGGCGGATCTATCGAGATTGAGGACATTGATGAGCTGCTGCGTACGGAGCGCATCATCTGTCTAGGGGAGATCATGAACTATGTGGATGTGATCACGGACCCGGATTGCAAGACGAATCAGATTCTGAAGCATATCACGGCTAATTATCCGCATTTGATCATTGAAGGCCACGTGCCGAAGCTGCTGGATCTCGATCTGCATCAGATGATCGTAAGCGGCGTAGACTCCGACCATACCCACCAGACGATTGAGGGGATGGAAGCTAGAATCAGCGCGGGCATGTTCATTGAACTGCAGGAAAAATCGATGACGCCAGAAGTGATCAATTATTTGATCCAGCATGACGTATCCGAGCATTTCTGCTTCGTGACCGACGACGTGATGCCGGATTCGTTCCAGAAGCGCGGCCATCTCAATCATATCGTGCGCAAAGCGATCAAGATGGGCTTGGAGCCGGAAAAAGCGATCTATGCCAGCACATTTACCCCGGCGAAAAGAATGCGTATGCATGACCGCGGTGTTATTGCACCCGGTAAAATTGCCGACTTCGTCCTTCTTGCTGATTTGAATGAGCTGACGATTAGCCAAGTGTTCAAGAGCGGCCGCAAAGTCTATGATATGAACGAGGCTTATGAGCCATCGGCAAGCGAGCGGGCGTTCCCGCAGCACTTCTACGAGAGCGTGAAGCTGGACGCTTTGACAGCCTCGGATTTCCGAGTGTCATCAGCCGAAGCGGACGGGAAGTATATCGGCCGCGTGATGATGGTGAAGGATGGCTCGACCTTTGTTGAGGAGCATCAGGCTGAAGTTGAAGTTCAAGGCGGGCAATTGCTGTGGCAGGAGAGCGGTTATGGACTTATTGCGACGTTCGAGCGTTACGGGAAAAATGGCAATCGCGCCTATGGCCTGATTGGCGGAGATACCATCCGCCGCGGTGCTGTCGCGACGACCTATTCACATGACAATCATAATCTGCTAGTCGTTGGTCATAATCCGGCCGATATGATGCTGGCAGCTAATGAGGTTATTGCCAATCAAGGCGGTTTCTGTGCAGTAGAGGATGGAGAAATTCTCGCCAGCCTCAAGCTGCCGATCGGCGGCATTCTGACAGAGGAGCCGCTTGAGCAAACGGCGCAGGAGGTTGAGCGGCTGCTGAATGCGATGAAGGCTTTAGGCTATCGTCATTATAATCCGATTATGTCCATCAGCACGCATTCCCTGGCTGTAAGCCCAGCACTTAAAATTACTGATTTCGGCCTGATTGACGTCAATAAAGGGAAGGTTATTCCTTTGTTGATTGGGCAGGCGCCTAACTAACAAATAAAACAAACCAAAACAAAGCAAAAACCCCGGTTTCCATCAAATGGATGGGAACCGGGGTTTTTGCTGTTTTATTACTTACGACTGATTGCGAAGCATCATCGTCCAGAGGTCTGAGCTTTCATAGCCGAGACGCCAAGCGCCAATGCCGGCCAGATCGTATTTTTTGGCGATGTCGATTCGGGCTTGTACCGTTGCGTTCGTTTCCGCCCAGAACACGTAAGTGAAGCCATCCTTCACATACGTATATTTCGTCATTCCGTATTCAGGGTCGGCCGTGCCTGTAGCACCGGTGTCGGCAATCAGCTTCGGAACATCCTTCATGTAGACGGCCCGGTTGCTGACCAGCTTGCCGCTGCTATCCAGCTTCCATTCCCTTACGTAGAACGGGATGCCCAGCATCAGCTTGTCGCGCGGTATCCCATAGGACAGAAACTGCTGGACGCCTTCCTCAACCCACTTCAGGCCGGCAACCGGACCTGGGGAAGGGCTTGTGCTCCAGAATTGATCGTAAGCCATGATGATGATCGTATCGACGATCGTCGCTAATGCGGCATGATCATAGGCCGTCAGGTGATTCCAGCTTGCGCTGCCGCGCGGCAGGTCGATAGACAGCTTCATTCCTTTATCATGCACGGCCTTAGCCAGTGCTTTGACGAAAGCGGTATAGGCTGCGCGATCCGTTCCTGCGACCTCCTCGAAGTCGAGGTTAAGGCCGTATACGCCAAGTACAGAAAGCCGGTCAACGAGACGGGCAATGAAGTCCTGCTGTGCTTTCGCATCCGCTAAGAACGCCGTCGTCATCTTCTTGTCGAACTGGTTGTGCAAGAGCGGCATGACGAGAATGCCTTTCTCCTTCAGCGTTGCGACAACAAAAGGATCGGAATTGTCCTTCAACGTGCCGTCGGCAGCGCCAAGCTCGAACCACGTTGGCGAGTCAATGTTAAGCCCTTGCGTATTGGCAACATGGCCTAATATTACAGAGGTACTGGAGCTGCCGTTCCAGCCCAGATAGACGAGCGCTTTCGTATTGCTCCAAAGCTTGCGATCGTCCGGATTTCGGATCGAGCTGTTGGAGTAGCCTTTGGCATAAGCCAGCGCGGATTTCAGCGTATGAAAGCTTTTCAGCTTCTTATCGCCCTGATATACCGTTAAATAAGCAGTGTTCGTCCACCAGACTGCGCCTTGGAAGGAAACCTCCGAGTTGGCATAGTAGGTCGCGAATTGAATCGCTTTGTCCAGGCTCACAAATGCCTTGAGCGGCTTGCCGCTTTGCGAGACGTTATAAGCCGGTACGTTGGAATGAACGGTTTTACCCGTCTTCGTATTCACGACGGAGCTGCCTGCTATGGAAGAGGCGGCCTTGATTGCATCGTATAAAAAAGGATAGGACTTCGACTGATCAGCAGTCTGGCCATCGACGGTGATCTCATAAACCGAGCTGCCTTGGCGAAGCTTCGTTTTCTGGGCAGCGGTCAAGTTATCCCACACCCATTCATTGGTAGAGAGCTCCATCACATGGGAGCCAGTCCACTTCGCAGCTTCTTTCTTCGCTGCCGCGAGCGTCGTGAAGCCCCAGCTATCCTTCGTATTGTCGCCTTGGTAAAGCTGATATTTGGCATAGGACTGATAGATCCAGCCCGGTTTCTCCAAATCTCGAATATGTACGCCAGTCAGCTTGGAGGCGGCTGCCAAAGCTTGCTCATAAGTGCGGAATTCCCATTTCGTACTGGATTTGCTTCCTTGATAGATTTTGTACCGCGGGAAGTTGTCCCATACCCACGTACGGCCGGTAATCCCCTCGACATGGCTGTACTCGAATCCGCTCGCATAGGCGATCGCCTGCTTCTCAGTAGCGAATTCTTTCAATGCTTTGTCGTTCTGATAGACACGATACTTCGTCATTGCGGCAACGGATGGGCTGGCTGCGTTTGCCGCTGCAGCGGTTAAGGTATAGGCGGCGAACAGAAGCAGCACCATCGCTGTCATTCTCCTCATCAACACTTGCTTTCATCACTCTCCTCTCAGTACTCCTATTAATAGACGCGCTAGATTCGCAGAGGTTGCGGCGAATGCTGTCGAAAGGGCTCGGTGTAAATAATTCCAGCAAATGTCCGGCAATGACGGATAAAAAAAGTGGAAAACAATAACAATAAGCAAAACGAGAAGGAGGCTGCCTTGTGAATCGGCTTATGACAAAGGAGTGGCTGGACGATGATGAGGGCGATCAACGCGTCGCGCCGGAGGAGCTGGAGTTCAGCTTGGGCGAGGTTTGGGATGTCAACCGGTATTTGGGCGGCAATCCTGCTTTATTCAATCATTTGGACCGGCTGCTGCTCCGCGTCGGACGGAAGGAAGATATAACGGTGCTGGATGTCGCGACCGGCCTTGCAGATATTCCGCTGGCGCTGGCAGAGAGGTGCCGCAAAAAAGGATTGGCCGTCTCTATCGTCGGCATCGATATGCATCCCGAAATCGTGAAGCTGGCGGAGCGAAGGACGGCGGAGGATACGGCCGTACAGGTAAGACAAGCGGACGGCACTGCCCTGCCATATGCTGATAACAGCTTTGATATCGCATTCAGCAATTTGGCGCTGCATCATATGGACGATGAGGCGGCGGTCAAGCTGGTGCAGGAAATGAACCGCGTCTCGAGAATCGGCTGGGTCATTACCGATCTTGAACGGCATACGGTCGCTTATGCTGCAGCTAAGCTGTTGGCTCGGTACGTCTGGCAAAGTCCCGTGACGAAGCATGACGGTCCGCTGTCCGTTCAGCGCTCCTTCACAGCTGGCGAGGCTCGGGCATTAATTGACCGGGCAGGTGTCGTGGCTTCGGTTCGACGGCATTTTCCATTTCGGCTCGCGTTAGTGGGAGAGAGCTGATGTCTAGCGGGGCATTGGAACGCACATATGATGTTGTCGTTGCCGGAGCCGGTCCGGCGGGAAGCGTGCTTGCCAGGCTGCTGGCACTGCAAGGCGCCAAAGTGCTGATGGTAGACGCCGCGCCTTTCCCGAGACGCAAGCCTTGCGGCGAATCGCTTAATCCGGGTGCTGTAGAGACGTTGAGTCGTCTATACGATGGTAGGCAAGCGGATGAATGGCTTCATGAAGCCTCTATTCCGCATTCGGTGCTGACCGGCTGGCAGCTGAACAGCGCTGCTTCAGGTTCGAGCCGGATGACGACACTGGCTGCTTCGTTTGGAGATAACCGCTATGGCATCGGCTGCAAGCGGGAGCTGCTCGACGGCTGGCTCATTGAGCAGGCTTATCGTGCGGGTGTCGTATTTGAGCAGAAGACGAGAGCGGAGCGTCTGATCTGGGAAAAAGGCCGTCTAATCGGCGTCGAGGTGCGACGAACGGGCGAGCAGCAGCGATCGCAAATGGTGCGCACACAAATGGTCGCGGGGGCAGACGGCATCCGGTCTGCTGTCGCCCGGAGCGCAGACCTTAGCCGGTTTGGAAAGCTGCGAAAAGCGGCATTGACAGCCAGATTAAATGGCGTTGAGGGACTGAGCGGCAAAGTGGAGCTCTATGTAAGCGGAGACCGTGTCATTGGACTTGCGCCGATTGGCGGCGGACAAGCCAATATGACGGTTGCGCTGAGAGGGCGCAAAGCGATGGAAGGTGCCGCAACGGGAAAGGCCGCTTACTTGATGAACGAAGTAAGACAGTGGGAGGCGTTGAAGGACAGATTCCATCATGCCGAAATTGAGGGCGAGGTGCTGGCCTGCGGCCCCTTCGAACGTATCGTACGCTCTGCTGCGCTTGAAGGCATGGTGCTGGTAGGCGATGCTGCCGGCTATTACGATCCGATGACCGGGCAAGGCATTTACCGGGCATTAAGGAGTGCAGAGCTTGCGGCGCCGGCTTTGATCGACGCGCTCCAGTCAGGAAGCCACCGTGCCTTGCAGTGGTATAACCGGCAGCGGTTAACGGAATTTGCCGGATCACTGCGGCTGCAGAAGCTTATTGAGCAAGCGAGCCGGCATGAGCGGCTGTGGCGGGCAGGGCTGCGGGTAATCGGCGCTTCGGAAACGCTGACGAACAGGCTGGTTGCGGCTATCGGCGACACCCGTCCTGTACATAGATAGAGGAAGGAGGCTCAGCACCATGTATACCTATAACGAAGTGATTATGAATTGTCCGGCGGAAACGGCCTTTCGTTACGCCCGGGAAGTTGAACGCTGGCCGGAGCTGCTGCCGCATTACCGCCGGACATCCTTTGAACAGGGCGGCAGCGGTGTTGGCGGAAAAGTAGAGATGGCGGCCTACCGGCCGTTCAAGCCGTTGAAATGGCCGGTATGGTGGACTAGCGACATGGAAGTAGACGAGGTGAAGCAAGTTGTCCATTACAAGCACATCAAGGGCGTGACGCGAAATATGGAGGTGGAATGGCGGCTGGAGCCGATGTCAGAAGATGCGGTAAAAGTCTCGATTGTCCATCGCTGGTACCGTCCGCCGTTTGGCCGCAGGCTGATAGCTGGCACGATTTGCGATCAGTTTGTTCACGCAATCGCTGACTTGACGCTTCAAGGCTTGAAGCGGCATGCGGAGCAAGAGCAGCTGGAGAAGCAAGAGCGTGTAAGGCGAGCGGGGATAGAAGGTATGCAGGTTGTGAGAGTGTAGGAAGGGCAAGAAGAGCAAGACAGCCCCATTGGTATGGTTTGTACGAAACAAGGAGGAATAACGTATGAGTCCTATAAAAGCAGTCATTACCGGCATCGGATGTGTCACCCCAATCGGCATTGGCGTACAGTCGCTTTGGGAAGGGGTGCAGAAGGGAGCAAGCGCGGTCAAAGCTATTGACCGGTTTACACCTGAGGGGCTTCGCAGCCGGATTGCCGCACAAATTGACGGATTCAAGGCCGAGGATTACATGGACAAGAAAAGAGCACATCGCATGGACCGTTACTCCCAGCTTGCCGTTGCAGGGGGAAGGCTGGCGCTTCAGGATGCCGGTTTGAGTGCGGATAGCGTGGATGCGGAGCGGGCAGGCATCTTTATGGGCAGCGCCTTGGGCGGCATTGCATACGCGGAGGAGCAATGCGGGCAGTATTTCAATGGCGGATTTCGTTCCGTATCTCCGACGCTGGGCTTTTCAGTGTTTGGGGGAGCCGCATCCTGCAATTTGGCGATGGAGTTTGGCTTTCAAGGCACGAACGAGACCAATGCGATGTCCTGCGCGTCCGGTGCCGTCGCAATTGGACGGGCTATGCAGGCCATCCAGCGGGGCGAAGCCGATGTGATGCTGGCCGGCGGCTCGGAAGCGCCGCTTGCGCCGCTCTCCTTCGGCGCGTTCGATATGCTGCGGGCGATGTCGACGCGCAATGAATTGCCGTCGGGCGCAAGCCGGCCTTTTGACCGTAATCGCGACGGCTTTGTGATGGGGGAAGGCTCAGCGGTTCTCGTTATTGAAGCTGAGCATCATGCCAGAGCACGCGGAGCCGTCATTTATGGCGAAGCGGCAGGCTTTGGGCTGACCAATGACGCTCATCATATGAGCGCTCCGCTGCCTAGCGGCATGCAGGCGGCAAGGGCTTTGAGGCAAGCGCTCGCTGCCGCTGATCTGTCGCCGGACGACATCGATTACGTCAACGCCCATGGATCTTCTACTTTGCTCAATGACGTAACAGAATCGAAGGTCATCCGCGAAGTATTCGGCAGCCGTCCTGTAGCCGTCAGCGGAACAAAAGGGCTGTACGGCCATCCGCTTGGCGCATCCGGCGCTATTGAGGCAGCGATTACATTATTATCGTTGCGGAATGAATGGCTGCCGCCTACGACGAATTTGGATGAACCCGATCCGGCAGCCGATATCGATCTCGTCGCCCGGCATGCACGCGAGACGCGGGCAAATGCCGCCGTTTCGAATTCATACGGCTTCGGGGGCGTTAACGCCGTGCTCGCATTTCGCAGAGCGTAACACCAGCCCCAATATGAAAGCACAAAGAAAGAGGGCATTTGCTTGGCTGCCGTATGTAACGGCTGCTAGCGAATGCCCTCTTTTACACGTAATTTGAAGTGTTATTCCGTAATGTCGGCGAAAAACTCTTCGTCTGCATCCAGCTTAATGTTGGAGCGGAATACACGCTGATTGTATTCGGTATACATATACTGTTCGATCGCTTCCAGCAGGTTGGATTCGATCAAGTATTGGCTGCGTCCGTTCACCCATACTTCAGCAGTAAAGCCGTATTGTTCTTCCCATGATAGCTGTACTTCCACGTCCTGCGGCTTTACGCCTTTACGTTCTGCCATATGCAGGCATACGGCATTAATAATTTCATCCGTGTAAATCCGAGTCATTAATAAGGACCCCGCGGATTAGGCGTTTTTTTGTTGCGAATATACTTAAATGCGGCCACGATAACCATAACGATGGCAGCGATAGCAAGCAAGTTTACCAAGAAGCCGAGTGCTTGGCCAAATGCGCCCATACCGCCAAACATACCGCCGAACAACATGCCGGCCAAACCGCCGACAAGCATACCCTTCATGAAGCTTCCGCCAAATCCGGATGTTTTTGTTGCAGCTCCTGCACCAGCAGCTCCGCCTGTTTTAGTACCTGGGTTGGATTGGCTTACGCCGCTGCTTTGATCCGCTTTCTTAGGGGTTTGCGTGTAGCTTTGCTTTGGAGATTTCATTCCGCCGCCGCCACGTTTTGCCGCATCTGCAACTTGTCCAAAACCAAGCGTCAGAAACAACATCATAGCCAGCATTAAAACTAACCCTTTCTTCATTGCTATTCTCCTCCTAGATCTCTGTGTAGTGGATTCATTGCTATCATATACATTTACGGCTATGATTAACGAAGGTTTCAAATTTTTTTTCTTTAATATGCTATTATGCATCGATTTGAAAAAAATTAATCATTTTGCAATGGGGGAGTGCGGTATGGAAGAGCGCTATCCGGACGCTTACTTGCATTATTTAATGGAATATCATGCTACACGCGACTTTTTCGAATGCCATGAGCTGCTGGAGGAATATTGGAAGGAGCATCCCGGCGATTCGCGGGCAGAAATTTGGGTGGGCTTGATTCAACTGGCTGTTGGTCATTATCACTTGCGTAGAGGCAACTATAACGGCGCCCGTAAAATCTACGCGAATTCGCTGCAGCGTCTAAACCTGCAAGCACTGGAGGAGCTCGGAATTGACGGCAGCAAGCTGCTGCATGCACTAGAGCACCGGCAAGAGAAGCTTCTAGCAGGTGAGTTAGTCGGCTATGAGGAGATGGATTTTGACCTCATCGATCCGCAGCTTGCGTCAGAAATGCAGAGTCGCTGCCAGACGGCGGGACTGCAGTGGGGAATAATAGAAGGCATCGAAGCCGCAGTCATCCATCGTCACAAGCTTCGCGACCGCAGCGAGGTCATTGCTGCAAGAGCAGCAGCTGCAGAATTGAAAAAGAAGAGCCGCCCTGGCGCAGTATAGCGCAGTGGCGGCTCTCTTTTTTATAGAAGCAAATTATGCTTTAAGGTTTTTGTAGCCATCGACAATCAGATCCAGCTCACCGGTCTCAGGGTTGATTGCCAAGCCGTGTACAGGAACATTTGCCGGCAGCAGCGGGTGGTTCCGCACGATGCCAACGCTTTTTTCCACACTTTCCTTGACGTTGTCAAAGCCAGTCAGCCAGCGCATCAGGTTGAGGCCCGAGTTGCGGAGTGTCTCGATTGTATCTTCGGAAATGCCGCGTTCAAGCATATGACCAACGACAACTTCCGGATCAAGACCAGTCATGCCGCAATCGTGGTGGCCGATGACGAATACCTCGTCCGCTTTCAGCTCATAGACAGCGACCAGCACGCTTCGCATCAGGTTG
This sequence comes from Paenibacillus sp. NPDC058174, assembly GCF_042883865.1. NCBI lineage: Bacteria > Bacillati > Bacillota > Bacilli > Caryophanales > Paenibacillaceae > Paenibacillus > Paenibacillus sp. NPDC058174. The sequence continues at coordinate 1,001,318 of NZ_JBHVUY010000001.1, read as the reverse complement.
CCGAAGGGCTGCGTAATGATGGCGCCCGCGTTTTTAATAATTTTGGAATCGCCGTTTTTCAAATTCATTGCTTTTGGAAGAAGCTCAGTCAAGCGAGTGTCCATACACGTAACGATAACCATTTTGCGATCCGGAAATTTGGTCGTCAAATATTGCTCGTATTCTTTTTTCTCGACAAAGTTGTTGTTGTACTCCAAAATTTGCTCCAATTTGTTCATTTCCAGTTCCTCCTTGAGCTGTTGTACAGTAGCGTTAGTTTTTCACAAAACGCAGATCAAGCGTGTAAATCTGGCTGTCGCTTTTCAAACTGAGACTATCCCGGTCCGAGTTATAATCGATTCGCATTTGCGGCTCAAAAAAAACCTCGTGACGAGGTTCGAAAAGAAACGGGAAAGGGTCGCCTTCGGCCAGCTTGTCATCAACTGTCGTCTCCTTCACAAGCTGAAGGGCAGGCACGCCGCTCATAACGCAGCCGCAGCCTTCCGTGTCATGCAGCAGCTTCAGCTGCCGGCTGCCGTCAGCTATGTATGGCGCCAGATAATCGACTGCTGAACGTGTGAATGAAATATGCATGGACAATTCCTCGCTTTCCTTGCCGCCTCGCCCATTCAAGTGTAACGGCTAAGGTTGATTATACGTTTTGTTAACGGTAAGATCAAGATAGGCAACCCTGCTATTTCTTCAACTCCAATATGGAAAGGCGGCTTGTAAAATGACCGTACATAACGAGAAAACGCTTCCTTTATTTATGGAAACGATTCGCAAAGTAAAGAGCTACGAGGAAGCGCTGGGCGTGCTGTATTGGGACCTTCGCACAGGCGCACCGCGCAAAGGAATGGACACCCGTTCGGAAGCGATTGGCGCGTTGTCCGGCGACATGTTCAAATTGTCCACTTCGCCTGAGCTGGGCGAGTATCTGACAACGCTTGAAGAGCCGCAAACCTTCGAGAGCTTGTCCGAAATCGAGCAGCGGCTAGTGACGGAAACGCGCAAGGATTACGACCGCAGCGTCAAAATCCCGCAAAAGCTGTACCAAGAATATGTCGTATTGGCCGCACAAACCGAGAATAAGTGGGAAGAGGCGAAAGCAAACAACGACTTTGCTGGCTTCCAGCCTTATTTGGAAAAGGTGATCGGCTACCAGCAGCAATTCATCGATCTATGGGGAGCGAAGGAGACGCGCTACGACACACTGCTCGATCAATATGAGCCAGGCATGACGACGAAGGAGCTGGACCGCGTATTTGGCGGGCTCCGTGAGCAGCTTGTGCCGCTGGCGGCAGCGATTGCGGCTTCTCCGCATCAGCCGGACACGTCCTTCCTTCAGCAAAATTACGACAAAGAGGCGCAAAAGGCGTACAGCAAGTTTATTTTGAACGAGATGGGCTATGATTTCGACGCGGGGCGTCTGGACGAAAGCGTTCATCCGTTTGCGACCGGACTTAATCCTGGCGATGTACGTATTACGACGCGCTACTTGGTAGACGATGTGACGAGCGCTTTGTTCGGTACCATTCATGAAGGCGGCCACGCGCTCTATGAGCAAAACATTATGCCGGAGCTTATCGGTACGACGCTGTGCACAGGAACGTCCATGGGCATTCACGAATCGCAGTCCCGTTTCTGGGAAAATGTAATCGGCCGCAGCAAACCGTTCTGGGAACGGTACTACGGCGATTTGCAGCACAAATTCCCGGGACAGCTGAACGTCCCCGTAGAGCAATTTTACCGCGGCATCAACGTTGTGCAGCCTTCACTCATCCGGATTGAAGCCGACGAGCTGACGTACAACCTGCACATTATTATCCGTTATGAGATTGAGAAGCTTATCTTCAATGAGGGAGCTAAAGCTGCTGATCTCCCGGCGATTTGGAACGATAAGTACAAGGAGTACCTCGGTATCACACCGCCAAACGATGCGGAGGGCGTGCTGCAGGATGTACACTGGTCAGGCGGTATGTTCGGCTACTTCCCGTCCTACTCGCTGGGCAATATGTATGCGGCGCAAATCGCCGATACGATGGAACGCGAACTGCCGGACTTCTGGGGAAGCGTTGGCCGCGGCGAGCTGCTTCCGATCAAAAACTGGCTGTCGGAGCGGATTTACAAGTATGGCAAGCTGAGAACGCCATCCGAGCTCATCCAGAACATTACCGGCAAGCCGCTTGATCCGCAGCATCTGGTTCATTATTTGGAGCGGAAATATAAGGATATTTATAAGCTGTAGAAGAGCGGAAGTAACGTACGTGAGGCGCTAGGTTAGGGGAAAGAAGAGGCTATTGTGATGAAACTGATCAGAGATCAGTTTTGTTGCGATAGCCTTTTTTGTGTTATTGCGGGAAAAGATGCTGCTTCGTCTAACGTGGTGCTAATGCGCTGAAGGAGGACAGGTAAAAAAGTTAGTTTGGGCTACTGGCTAGGTGCAGCTGAAACTAAGTTTGGCAGGCATGAGGATGGTACAGCGAAGCGGGTTCGCTTAATTGCGAACCGGGTTTCGCTCTGCTGGTAGCAGAAACTAAGTTTGGCAGGCATGAGGATGGTACAGCGAAGCGGGTTCGCTAAATTGCGAACTGAGTTTCGCTGTGCGAGTAGCTGAAACTAAGTTTGGCAGACCAGAGATGGTATAGCGAAGCGGGTTCGCTAAATTGCGAACTGAGTTTCGTTCTGCAAGCAGTAGCAGCAAGCTATTAATCTATTAACGAAGCTAGATTCGCTTTTGGAGAACCAAAGTTCACGGATAGCGAATCTAGCTTCGCTATAGCCGGTAAGTCGCAACTGTTGAACGTCTACAGCGAAATTTGCTTCATTAAATAGCGAAGCAGGTTCGCTGCGGCAACGACAGACGCGTTAGAGAGAGGTGAACGGAGGGGTGGAGCGTGTGCAAGCATTGCGAGGAAGCGATTAGTGTGTTGAAGGGCCGAGCAATGAGCAGCGTAGGAGCATTTTATGAACATAAGTTGTGAACGTTATTGTGTCAGACTAGTTGAAGGGAATGCATTGCGGGTAGCGAAGCAGGTTCGCTAAATTGCGAACTGAATTTCGCTATGCAGGCAGTCGCAGCAAGCTATTAATCTATATAACGAAGCTAGATTCGCTTTTGGAGAACCGAAGTTCACGGATAGCGAATCTAGCTTCGCTATAGCCAGTAAACCGTAACTGTTGAACGTCCAAAGCGAACTTTGCTTCGTTAAAAAGCGAAGCAGGTTCGCTGCAGCAACGACAGACGCGTTAGAGAGAGGTGAACGGAGGGGTGGAGCGTGTGCAAGCATTGCGAGGAAGCGATTAGTGTGTTGAAGGGCCGAGCAACGAGCAGTGTAGGAGCATTTTCCGACAGCTGCAAGAGGTTCAATGTGCCTTAAACAGTGATCCGAGGATAGCAAAGCAAATTCGCATTTTTGAGAGGCCGCTCCGTTATGGTGTGAGCAGCAAGGGTGTGGTCCGCACAGAGTCGAACACCCCGGCACGCAAGTCCTCGCGTCAGCCTCATGTCAATTCACCGCCGGGCGTTTCGCTGCATAGGCTGAAGTACTAACGACATGTGAAGAAAAACGGGAGGAATCAACATGGGCAAACGGGTGTGGATGGCGCTGCTGCTCTCTGTCGTGCTGCTGACCACCGCAGTGCTGGCCGGCTGCGGGAACGGCAGCTCGGAGAAGACGAAGGTAACCATAGGGGAAGTGACGCGGTCACTATTTTATGCGCCGCAATACGTAGCGCTGGCAAAAGGATTTTTCAAGGATGAAGGGCTCGATGTGGAACTGACGACGACAGCAGGCGGCGACAAGACGATGACGGCATTGCTGTCGGGCGTAATCGATGTCGCATTGGTCGGCTCGGAAACTTCAATTTATGTGTATCAGCAAGGTGCGGATGATCCGGTCATCAACTTTGCCCAGCTGACACAGACGGACGGTACGTTCCTGGTGGCGCGAAATGCTGACGATGCGTTTGATTGGAATAAGCTGAAGGGGAAAGTGTTCCTTGGCCAGCGTAAAGGCGGCATGCCGCAAATGGCCGGCGAATTCGCACTCAAAAAACACGGCATCGATCCTCATAATGATCTGGAGCTGATCCAGAACATCGATTTTGCCAACATATCGGCCGCTTTCGCTTCAGGCACAGGTGAGTATGTACAGCTGTTTGAGCCAACGGCTTCGATTTTTGAAAAAGAGGGAAAAGGCCATGTTGTCGCATCGTTTGGCGTGGAGAGCGGACATTTGCCATATACCGTTTTTATGACGAAGCAAAGCTTTATTAAGAAAAATAAAACGACCGTTCAGAAATTTACGAACGCCATTCACAAAGCGCAGCTTTGGGTAGCGGAAAATGACGCTGCGACGATCGCGGACGCTGTACTCCCTTATTTCGATAACGTTGACCGCGATATTCTGATTAGCTCCATCGATCGCTACAAGCAGCAAGGCTCTTATGCATCAGATCCTATCATTGATGAAGCAGAATGGAATAATCTGCTGGATGTCATGACGACAGCCGGGGAGCTGAAGGCTCGCACGGAGCATAAAGCGATCGTTGACAACACGTTTGCGGAAAAGTCTATCGAATCCGTTAAATAACCCGATATCGGAGGGAGAACAATGGCTGACGATCATCGAATGCTGGAGCTGATAGGCGTGTCCCATGTATATGTCAATGATAAAGGGGCATCGCTTGCCGTTGAACAACTCGATATCGCCGTGAACCGCGGAGAATTCGTCAGCCTTGTCGGCCCAAGCGGCTGCGGCAAGACGACGATTCTAAGCATGCTCGCCGGTTTGATCTCGCCGACGAAGGGGCAGGTATTGCTTGGCGGGGATGCCGTTTCGGGTCCGTCGACGAAGGTCGGTTATATGCTTCAGCAGGATTTTTTGTTTCCATGGCGCACCATACGTGACAATGCCGCAATCGGTCTGGAAATAACCGGCCGCAAAACGGCAGAAGCGCTGCAAAGGGTCGATGAGCTGCTTGCCGAGCTTGGGCTGCCCGGCTCCGGCAGCCGCTATCCGCATGAGCTTTCCGGCGGCATGCGCCAGAGGGTTGCGCTGGCTCGAACACTTGCGACGGAGCCGGACATTTTGCTGCTCGACGAGCCATTCTCTGCGCTTGATCTTCATATTAAGCTGCAGCTTGAGGATCTCGTGCAGCAGACGCTGCGCCGTTTGGGCAAGACGGCTATGCTCGTCACGCATGATTTGGCGGAAGCAGCGGCGATGAGTGACCGCGTTATCGTACTCGCTGCCAATCCCGGCCGTATTGTCGCCGAGCATGTCATGCCGGATGAGCTTCGCTCGGCTTCGCCTATGGACGCGCGCCGGCTTGCCGGCTTTCAGAATATATTTGATCAGCTATGGGCGGAGCTGGAAGCAGCTGAGGGAGCGGAAGGGGGCGATACAGATGACTAAGGAGCAGGATGAACTAAAAGCCGAAGTTTCCGGCATTCAGGAAGACCGCGTCAATTGGATGGAGGACCTGCATCTCCGGTTCAAAAAAAGGGCGCAGCGGCTGACTGCAGCTGTAGGAGCTACACAAATCGCCATCCTCGTGCTGTTCATTGCGCTCTGGGAAGCAGCAGGCCGGTTAAGATGGATTGATTCGCTGCTGTTCAGTTATCCGTCCAAGCTGCTTAACCAAATATGGACCACGCTGGCGGACGGTTCGCTTTGGCCGCATATCGGTATGACCGTATCGGAGACAGCGGTAGGCTTTGCGCTTGGAACGCTGCTTGGCACGGCGCTTGCCGCTGCGCTGTGGTGGTTTCCTTTTTTATCACGCGTGCTTGATCCCTATCTGGTCGTGCTCAACAGCCTGCCGAAGGTCGCGCTTGGCCCGCTCTTTATCGTGCTGCTTGGCCCCGGCTTCGTGTCGATCGTCGCGGTGACACTGTCGGTCACGGTCATCATTACGACGATTAACATTTACAATCAGTTTCGTGAAATCGAAGCCGGATTCATTAAAGTCGTCCGGCTGTTCGGGGCGAGCAGAGCGCAGCTGTTCCGGCTCGTTATTTTACCCGCGTCCTTCCCGGTCATTATCTCTGCGTTGAAGGTCAATGTCGGGCTTGCGTGGGTCGGGGTAATCGTCGGGGAATTTCTCGTGGCGAAGCTGGGTCTCGGCTACTTGATTATATACGGCTTCCAGGTTTTCAATTTCACGCTTGTTTTGTCCAGTCTGGTCGTAATTGCAGCTGTGGCTACAGTGATGTATCAGCTGGTTGCGATTCTGGAGCGGAAGTTGACGGATGGCTGGCGGGAACGGTAGGATTAAGACGTGAATGGCGCTGTGCGCCTAACGGCTTGTTGAAAATTCTATCACTGCAAAGAGGTCATCTATGGGTATTCGAATTATTAAAACTGCCTTAGCGACGATTGCGGCGATTTATACCGCTGTATATTTCGGACTGGAGCCGCCGCTCGGCGCAGGCATTCTTGCAATTCTCGGCGTTGAAGTGAGCCGGTTGAAGGGACTAAAAAGTGCCCTCGTCCGGTTTGTCGCTTCGGTGCTGGGACTTTTTTTCGCCTCGTTCATCTTTACGGTGTTCGGTTTTCATATTTGGGCGGTGGCTTTGTTCATCCTGCTTACGTTCCCGGTGCTTTCGCGTTTTCAATTAAAGGACGGAATCGTCACGAGCGCGGTTATCGTCTTCCACCTGTTCGGAAGAGAAGAGGTTAGTGTCAACGTCATTAGCAACGAGATCATGCTGTTGTTTGCCGGTCTTGGGTGGGCGACGATCATTAATATGATCTATATGCCGAAGGACAAGCATCTTCTTCAAGGCTTGAAAGAGACGGTGGAGCATAAATTTGACGTTATTTTTACCGAAATGGCGCTGACGCTGCGGGATCCCTCCCATATATGGAACGGAAGCGAGCTGCTGGAGGCGCATAATGCCATTGAAGAAGGGGCGCGCCGCTCGGTGCTTAACCGGGAGAACCGGCTTTGGGGGCAGGAGCTGTATTGGTTGAATTATTTCGAGATGCGGAGCCAGCAGCTTGAGCTCATTCAGCAGATGCTGGTGGATTTGGCGCTGGTCTATGAGCGGTGGCCGCAGAATGACCACATTGCCGAGCTGATGGAGCAGCTGTCTGAGGATGTGAAATCGGAAGTGTATACCGGTCTGACGGAAAAGCGGATGGTGGAGCTCTCGCAGCAGTTTAAGGCGATGGATCTGCCGCGTACGCGTGAGGAGTTCGAGGTTCGTGCCGCATTGCTCAAGCTGATGCATGAGCTGAAGCGTTATTTGGAGGTTGCAAAAAGACTTAAAAAAAGAAAAGTTATTTTAGAACGAGCAGAGTCATAGAATAAAGAGGGAAAAAATTCGTTGCGGCGCGGGAAAAGAAACAGTCACCCTAGACGAATGTCCTGCATACACTTTAAATGAATGATTGTATGGAGGAGGTTAAATCGATGACTATTGCAGATAAACAGCTTCAAGCTAGAGAAATAATAACGAAAGCTGTCTGCGGCAAAGGTCGTAAGTTTTCCACTGTAACCCATACCGTAACGCCGCCTCATCATCCGACCAGCATTCTGGGCGCATGGATTATCAACCATCAATATGAAGCGGTTCGATCGGGCGACGGCATTGAGGTGATCGGTACTTACGATATCAACATTTGGTATTCGTACAGCAAAAACTCCCAAACAGACGTAGCAAAAGAATCCGTACATTACGTTGAGCACATTCCGTTGTCTTATGTAGACCCGCGGCATCGGACTTCAACGGAGGAAGTTTCGGCCGAGGCGCTTCAAGAGCCGAACTGCATCGAAGCTAACATTTCGAGCAGCGGCTCCGGTGTGGTCATTCGCGTTGAACGCGAATTCGCGGTGGAAATGATTGCAGAGACGAAAGTGTTTGTTGCCGTTTTTCCAGGCGGTGCGGACGGTCTGGATGGCAAGGATCTCGACTTCAATTTGGGCGATGGCGACGGCGATTACGAGGATTTGGATCCCGATCTGCTGGACGACGAGCTGTAACTCGTGCCCTCAAGCTTTACTGTATCTTATGCTGCGAGAGCGGCAGATTCGAGGGCGAAAGCCCTCTTTTTTTTGAAAAAATTAGACGTTTGGCATCATCGGAAGCAATCGAGTGGAAGCCCGGATAAAGAAGGTGGCGGCAATGACTGCGACATGGATCTGGGATGGCGACGACGACCGGCTGGAGCGTGCAGAAAAGAATGCGCCGCCGCTGTCGTCTGCAGCTATAAGGATCTGCGGTTCATATCAGGATGTGGCGGAGGGCGATGCGGTAATCGTATTGTCCATGGGGAAAAAAATAACGCCAAGCCGTTTTCCAGGCGCCGTGCTAGTCAATGAAGGCGCCGCGGCTGCCGCTGCGATGTCCGCTGCGGAGAAGGAGCGGCGCTGGCGCCGCGCGGGGCTGGCGCGCGCGGCACAGGAGGACGAGCGCTTATACCGCGTCGTCCTGTTTCAGTTGGAGCCGATTGAGCTGATGCGATTGGATCGGCAGGGGCGGCCCTTGGGCGGCGGCGATGGCAGTCCGCAGCGCCCGGAGGGCCGTGTTTGGGGAGGGGCCGGCCGAGCGGGTGCGGCTATGCCATGGCCGGCCGATCCTGTGCTGCGGCGCGTCGTCCGGGCGGCGACGAGCGGGCTTTATGTGCTTGGCCTCGACATCGGAGAGGCCGATGTGGCGCTTGGAGCGGACGGGAGGGCAGCTGTCCGCGCGGCAAGGGCTTTGGGCAAGGCCGAGCTGTTGCGGCGATGGCCGGATGCGCTGGCGGGCTATGCCGCTGGTTATGAGGCGGCGTGTCGCTATCATTCGGATCGGACTATATTGATTGGGGCCGATCCGGAATTTGTACTCATTCGGCAGGACGGACGGGTTGCGCCGGCCTCGCGGTTTTTGGGTGAGGGAACAGGGGGAGCTGCGGGAAGCGATGCCTTGCTGGTCGGGCGGCGCATCGTCTATCCCGTTGCGGAGCTCCGTCCGGAGCCTGCGGCGGATCCGGCTGCGCTGGCAGAGCATGTCAGGCAGCTGCTGCGCCGAGCTGCCGCACGCATTAGCGACCCTTCGCTCCGCTGGGCCGCGGGCGCGATGCCCGTACCGGGGCTGGCGCTCGGCGGGCATATTCATCTGAGCGGCGTGGCGATATCGGGCCGGCTGCTGCGATTGCTCGACAGCTATACCGCATTCCCGCTTGCTCTTGTGGAGGACGCTGCCGGCCGCGGGAGAAGGCCCCGCTACGGCGCGCTGGGTGACTTCCGCCAGCAACAGCATGGCGGATTTGAATACAGGACGCTGCCGAGCTGGCTTGTGTCGCCGGCCGCGGCCAAAGCCTGCTTCGCGCTGGCGCTCCTGTGCGCCCGCGAAGCGCAGACGCTTTCGTACATACCGGCTCTTGATGAGCGGTATGTCGAAGCCTTCTATGCCGGCGACCGGGCGGAGCTCGCCGGCTGCTTGGACGGAGTTGCCGCGGCTGTTGCGGCAACGCCAAGCTATGCCGCGCTGGCGCCTTACATCGAGCCTTTGCTCGATGCGGCGCGGCGCGGTATCACATGGGATGAGCGGGCTGACATCCGGCTCAAATGGCGGATCCCGCTGCGGCTTTGATACGTTGCCATGCCGCAGCGAAGCTCGCAAAAAGAAGTGCCGGGCGCGATACCCGCCACTTTTTTTTGTGCTGTCTAGTGTGCTGTCTAGTGGCAGCAGAGGAACGCAGCTGCCCCACACTTGAAGAAACCTAGCTTCTAACACGTTGGAGTTTTAGTCGCAACAGCATTTGCCGTACTAGCATCCATCATTTAGCTCGTAGCGAACTTTGCTTCGTTCCTTAACGAACCTGCTTCCTTCCTTAGCGAACCTGTTTCGTTTTTAACGAACCTGTTTCGTTTTTAACGAACCTGTTTCGTTTTTAGCGAACCCGCTTCGCTCTTTAGCGAACCTGCTTCGCAATTTTGCGAAGCACATTCACTAATCACTCCAGCTTCGCAAATCAAAATGTAAAAGTGCATTTTGTTAGCCCCGTTTTCGCCGATTTCTCGCAACAAAATGCAAAAGTGCAGGTTGATTGGCTCAAAACGTCCCAATTAGGCGAAATCGGGTCATTTCAAATGCACTTTTACATTTTGAAGGCCATTTTGGCCTGTTTTGAGGGTTTCAAAATGTATTTTTGCATTTTGTTCCTCGTTCGGCGCTACTGAAGGCGAGTTATAGATAGGCGAAGTCAATAATCGCTCTGGAACACACTCTGCGAGATGCATTGGAGATCAGTCCGAGAGTACGCAGCCGATCAGCTGATCACACTATTTACCATCGCTGCCAACTGTGAAGCCAACTCCAAACTGTAAATCGTTACTCACTCCCGCCGCTCCAATCACCTTTCAGCTAACCTGCCCCGAGGAAGTTTCTTCTTATTCGTCCGGCAAAGGTTGGCGGCGGGAGGAATGGCTTGGTATAATAGGTTAGTTAGTGTTGCAGCTAGCTGCAGTCAGGAACGAGGCATCCGCCTTGCAATTTGTGTTGCTAGCGCCCTTGCAATTATGTTGTTAGCCGATTTGTTCGTAGCGATACGACCAGAATAGCAGCAGCGCATAGATTTGTTTATCATCTTTCAGCGCTCGTTCATCAGTTCATTTATATATAGGAGGGGCACGAAATGGCCGGCTATACCCCGATGATTCAGCAGTATCTAGCCATTAAGGAAGAGGCGAAGGACGCCTTTTTATTTTTTCGGCTGGGCGATTTCTATGAAATGTTTTTTGAGGATGCAATTGCAGCCTCGCGTGAGCTAGAGATTACGTTGACCGGAAGAGAGGGCGGTACTTCGGAAAAAATTCCGATGTGCGGTGTGCCTTATCATTCCGCGGAAAATTACATAGCCAGATTGGTAGACAAAGGCTTCAAGGTAGCCGTGTGCGAGCAGGTTGAAGATCCTGCCGCTGCGAAAGGCGTCGTTAGACGCGAGATTGTACGCGTTATTACGCCTGGTACGGTTATGGAGTCGAAATCGCTGGCGGAAAAAACGAATAACTTTATCGTCGCCGTCTCCGCTATATCGAATTCGACAGTTGGATTGTCCGCGTGCGACTTGTCCACAGGGGAGTTTTATGTAACCTCGCTCTCGTACAATATCGATGCTTTGCTCGATGAGATTAACGTGTACCAGCCGGCAGAGATCGTTGGCGACGAGAAGCTGCTGGACAAGCTGCGTGAGACGGCGGTATGGAACCGTCCCGTTCTGTTGACGCCGCGGGAGCCGATGGCGGAAGAGAAGCTGCGGCAGCAATACGAGGAAACGCAGCTGTCTGGATTGAATGAGGCACGGCACCGGGCGGTAAGCCTGCTGACCGGCTATTTGGACGACACGCAAAAACGTTCGCTCGGGCACATCCGTACGATCCGCGGCTACGAGCCGAATCAATATATGATTTTGGACCACTATACCCGCCGTAATCTGGAGCTGACCGAGACCGTTCGCGACCGCAACAAAAAGGGCACGCTGCTCTGGTTGCTTGACCGGACGCAAACGTCGATGGGAGCCCGGCTGCTCCGCCGCTGGATTGATAAGCCACTGCTTAACCGTTCGGCAATCGAATCCCGCTATGAAGCGGTGGACACGCTGTACCGCAACCTTATTCTCCGAGAAGATATCCGCAGCGAGCTGAACCATATTTATGACTTGGAGCGGCTTGTCGGCCGCGTTGCTTTCGGCAGCGCCAACGGCAGAGATATGAATGCGCTCAAGGGCTCGATTCGCCGTGTGCCGCAATTGGCTGCGCTTTGCGAAGCGTCTGGCTCGGACCGGCTGCGCAAGCTTGTTGCGAAGCTGGACGACTGCAGCGATCTCGCTGAGATGATCGAGACCGTAATCGTCGACGAACCTCCGGTTTCGATTCGCGAAGGCGGTCTGATCCGTGCCGGTTACGACGAATACCTCGATCAGCTGAGAGAAGCGAGCACGAACGGCAAAAAATGGCTGGCCGAACTGGAACGCCAGGAGCGTGAAGCGACTGGCATCAAGTCGATCAAAATCGGCTTCAATAAAGTATTTGGCTATTATTTGGAAGTTTCCAAGGGCGCGCTGGCTCAGCTTCCCGAAGGCCGCTACGAGCGGAAGCAGACGCTTGCCAATGCGGAACGCTTCGTCACGCCGGAGCTTAAAGAGAAGGAACGCCTCATTCTCGAAGCCGAGGACAAAATGGTCGATCTCGAGTATTCGCGCTTTATAGAACTGCGCGACCATCTGGCACTGCAGCTTCACCGCTTGCAAAAGCTGGCCGAGGTCATCGCCGAGCTCGACGTCTATCAATCATTCGCCACAGTAAGCGCGGAGCGCAGATTTACGCGTCCCACTGTTACGGAAAACTATAATCTCGTTATCGACGAAGGCCGGCATCCCGTTGTGGAAGCTGTCGTTGAAGACGCGCAATTTATCTCCAATGGCACTTCGCTTAAGCAAGAGGAGCAATCGATGCTGCTCATTACCGGTCCGAATATGGCCGGCAAAAGCACGTATATGCGCCAAGTTGCGCTCATCTGCATCATGGCGCAAATCGGCTGCTTTGTCCCTGCCAAATCGGCGGAAATTCCGCTGATTGACCGGATTTTTACACGTATAGGCGCGGCAGACGACCTGATTGGCGGACAAAGCACGTTCATGGTCGAGATGAAAGATATTCAGCTCATGACCGAGAAAGCGACTGTTAACAGTCTGGTCATTATTGACGAACTGGGCAGAGGGACCTCTACTGGTGAAGGGATGGCCATCGCCCAAGCGGTTATTGAATATGTCCATCATCACATCGGCTGTAAAGCGCTCGTCTCGACTCACTTCCACGAGCTGTCCCATCTGGAAGCATCACTGCCTTCGCTTGCGAATGCCTGTATGGCGGTGCAGGAGAGCGGCGATCATGTCACGTTCCTGCGCAAGCTCATTCCAGGCGCTGCCGGTACGAGCTACGGCATTTATTGCGCCCGACTGGCTGGCTTGCCGGAATCGGTGATCGGCCGGGCATACGAGCTGCTGGAGGGTGCGGAGATCGAAGCTGCTTTATTTGCGCAAATGCCTCGCCGTTCATCTGGCGGTTATACGATATTCGCGCCTTTGAATGAAACAACTGCTCCAGCGCAAGTAGCGGAAGCCGTTCGCGAGACTGCATCCGCAGCAGCCGTTCAGCTCTCTATCTTTGACGAGCCTGCTGTTGAGAAGCCTGCCGCAAATTCGGACGCAGGGAAAAGGAAAGCGAGTCCAAAAGCCGAGCAGCTGGCAGATCAGCTGCGCAAGCTGGATTTGTTCAACATGACGCCAATGGAAGCGATGCAGTGGCTTAATGATATGAAACGCAAAATCAATGAATAACGGCTGATGCCAAGCTGAAGGGAGGATTATCGCATGGGCAAAATAAAGGTGCTGGACGAGCAATTGGCCAACCAAATCGCCGCAGGCGAGGTGGTTGAGAGACCTGCTTCCGTCATTAAAGAGCTGGTCGAGAACGCCGTTGATGCGGGAAGCTCTCAGATTGACATTACCGTAGAGGAAGGCGGATTAACTTTAATCCGCGTCACGGACAACGGCTCCGGTATTGAAGCCGGGGATATCGCGACCGCATTCCAGCGGCATGCCACGAGCAAAATTGCGACGAGCAGCGATCTGTTCCGGATTGCGAGCTTAGGCTTCCGTGGCGAAGCGCTGCCGAGTATCGCGGCGGTGTCCCGCTTAACCGCTGTCTCCTCGACAGAAACGACGGGGCTGGCGCACCGGCTCGTCATTGAAGGCGGAGAGATCAAGACGGATGAGCCGGCAAATGCGCCGCAAGGAACCGATATGACCGTTCGCGATTTATTCTTCAACACGCCTGCCAGGCTGAAATATATGAAGGCGATTCAGACTGAGCTGGGGCATATTTCCGATTATATTTACCGGATCGCTCTTGCCCACCCTGGTATTGCTTTCACGCTTAAGCATAACGGCAATACGCTGCTGCGGACGCTCGGAACAGGAGACCGGCTGCAGGTTATTGCCGCTGTATACGGAACAAACACAGCGAAGTCGATGTTATCCGTCGAGGGGGAAAATCCGGATTATGATCTGCGGGGCTACATTTCCAAGCCGGAGCTGACGAGAGCTAACCGCAACGGTATGACGGTCATCGTGAACGGGCGGTACATACGCAGTCATGCGGTGAACCAGGCGATACTGCAGGCTTATCATACGCTGCTGCCGATTAACCGGTTTCCGCTTGTAGTGCTGGAGCTTGGCATGCATCCGAGTTTGTTAGACGTCAACGTCCATCCGTCGAAAATGGAGGTTCGGTTCAGTAAAGAAGCCGAACTGCGCGCGCTGATTGAGCAGTCTGTGAAGGCTGCGCTGGGACAGTATCGCTATATCCCGGGACCGGAGGCTTCGCTGAAGCAGGAACGGTCGAAGCCATTGTTTGTGCAGGATGCAATCTCTTTCCACCGGCCGCTGCCGGAAGATGCTGCGGGAACTCCTTCTGCATTGCCGACGGGGCAGCAAGCGCAGCCTCAATCGGGGCTGCAATCGCAATCCCAGTCTCAATCTCAATCGCAGCTAGAATCGCAGTCGCAATTAGGATTGCAATCCCAGTCTCAGCCACAACAATTGGAGTCACAGTCATTCTCCCAATCTATACCTCATTCGCAGCCGCCATGGCAGCCAAGCCGTTCCGCTGGGGGAAGCAAGAACGGAAGCGGGATGGGCCGAAGCAGCTACAACGGCTACAAGGAGCAGACAACGGAGTCTGTTCCTCCTGATGCAACAGAGCGGCTTTATCGGCCTGCAGAGCCGCAGAACTCGGCTTTGCGCGAGCGTCAAGCCTTCTGGGATCAAGCGGCGCCAGCGGTTCAATCCTCATCAGAAGCAGCTTTAGGGGCCGATTCATGGATGGAAGAAGCGCATATAGAGGCAGCTCCAGCCGCACAAGCACCTTCTGTCCCTTACGGAGCTGATCCTGCTGCACAAGCACCGTCTGTTCCATCCGGAATAGACGCGATTGCGCCAGCACCTTCGACTCCATCCGTAACAGTTCCGTCAGGCAACACAGCGATAGCCGGAATTGCCTCCCCCGAGGCAGCTGGGCCGGCTTCATCAGCTTTCCCGGAGCTGTATTGGATTGGACAATTGCATGGCACCTACATTGTCGCTCAAGCGGAGGACGGCCTCTATTTGATTGACCAGCATGCGGCGCATGAGCGGATCAATTACGAATATTACTATATGAAATTCGGCAACCCTGCTGCGGCAAGCCAGCAGCTGCTGGTACCGCTGACGCTTGAATTTACGCCCGGCGATGCCCAGCAACTGCGCACGATGATACATCTATTCGCCGAGGCAGGAGTGGAGATCGAGCCGTTCGGGCAGCAGACATTTTTAGTCCGCTCGTACCCCGAGTGGCTGCCGGACGGGGAGGAGCAGAGCATCATCGAAGAGATGGCGGAGCTTCTGCTTAGCGAGCGCAAAGCGATCGATATTGCGAAGCTCAGGGAGAAAGCCGCCATTATGTGCTCCTGCAAAGCGTCGATCAAGGCGAATGACCGCAAGACGAGGGAAGAGGGCGAAGCATTGCTCGCGCGTCTTGGGGCATGCAATCAGCCGTATACTTGCCCTCACGGCAGGCCGATTATCGTTCATATGTCGACCTATCAGCTTGAAAAAATGTTCAAGCGGGTGATGTCATGATCGTAACGACCAGCGATAAGCCGTCGCTAAACGCAAGCACGCAGGCGAAGCGGCTTGCTGTCGAGCTTGGTGCATCCTATAGGCCTCGCGGACGTGACACACTGCGCCAGATTGCCAGCAGTATGGAGGATTGCCGTCTGCTCGTCGTGACGGAGAGAGAGGTGCGCTTCTATGAAGGGCAGACGGAATCTCCGTTATATTTTCACCCCAGCATGGCTTTCGTACGGGTGAAGCGGCTGCGCAAAGGCGAGACTGATCCGATGATCGAGCTGTCGGGCTGCCGCGCGGGCGACCGTGTTATTGACTGCACAGCCGGCCTCGGCTCGGATTCGCTTGTCTTCTCTTATGCAGCTGGAGAATTGGGGACGGTAACGGCGCTCGAAAGCGAGCCGGTGCTTTGTGCGATCGTACGTGAAGGACTGTCGATGTATAAAAGCGGTCTTGCAGACGTGGATGCTGCGCTGCGGCGGATTGAGCTGCTGAACAGCCACCATTTGTCTTATTTGAAAGGACTGCCGGACAACAGTGTCGATATCGTCTATTTCGATCCGATGTTCCGGCAGCCGATCCATGAATCAAGCGCGATCCAGCCGCTTCGTACCTTGGCTAACGCCAGCGCATTAAGCGAGGAGGCAGTCGCTGAGGCGATCCGTGCCGCCCGCAAAACCGTCATGCTGAAGGAGCACCGGGACAGCGGGGAATTCGCCCGTCTCGGCTTCGAGAGACGGCATGTCAATACGTCGAAAATAGCTTATGGAGTGATTGAAGTTGCAAGTCATAACTAGCCAATCAGGCAAACAGCCGCTGCTCGTTCTAATTGGACCTACAGCAGTCGGCAAAACGCAGCTAAGCCTCATGCTGGCTAAGCAATACGGCGCCGAAATCATTTCCGGTGATTCGATGCAAGTGTATCAGGGCATGGATATCGGCACCGCCAAGCTGCCGCTTGCGGAACGCGAAGGCATTCCGCATCATTTGATCGATATTATCGGGCCGGAGACGCCTTATTCGGTAGCGGATTTTCAAGCTGGCTGCGTGACACATATTCAAGAAATTGCCGGACGGGGGAAGTTGCCCTTCATTGTTGGCGGTACCGGTCTATATGTGGAATCGGTGTGCTACGGCTTTCAGTTTTCGGAGAGCGGCTCTGACGAAGTGTTTCGCGCGGAGCAGGAGCGCTATGCCGAAGAATTTGGAGCGGAGGCACTGCACCGCAAGCTGGCCGAAGTGGATCCCAAGTCAGCGGAGAGGCTGCATCCGAATGATCGCAGAAGAGTTATCCGGGCGCTTGAAATTCATCATCTGACTGGCGGAACTCTTTCAGATCAGCTGGAAGGACAGAAAAAAGAATCGCCCTATGAATTATGTATTCTTGGCCTTACGATGGATCGTGCCTTGCTCTATGAGCGGATCGAGCAGCGTATCGATCTGATGCTGGAGCAGGGGCTGGTGGAAGAGGTGCGACGTCTGCTGGAGCGGGGCACGCCGCCGGGTGCTGTTGCGATGCAGGGGCTAGGCTACAAGGAAATTGCAATGTATTTGCGCGGCGAATGCAGTCTCGAAGCGGCAGTAACGCTGCTCAAAAGAGATACGAGACATTTTGCCAAACGGCAATTGTCATGGTTTCGACACATGAAAGACATCGAATGGATCGATATGGGGGAAAATTTTCACAACAATTTGCATCGGATTCATGGTATAATAGCAGGAAAGTTTCAAGTCAATCTTGAATATACTTCTAATCAATCTTTTTTAGACGGAGGTAACGTCCAATGAACAAATCGATCAATATTCAAGATACTTTCTTGAACCAACTGCGTAAAGACAATATTCCGGTTACGGTTTTCTTAATGAATGGTTTTCAGATCAGGGGCGTTATTAAAGCTTTCGACAACTTCACAATCATTATCGATAGTGAAGGCCGTCAACAAATGGTGTACAAGCATGCGATTTCGACGTTCACCCCGCAGCGGAACGTATCGCTGGCGCAAGACAACAGCGGGTCAGATTCTTAGGGCGTTGCGTCCGTTATGAAACTTTCTCATAACGATTAACGTTTAACTAGATAGCGGAAAAGCAAGAACAACCCGCTCCATGCGGGTTGTTCTTGCTTTTCCGGGGTATAAATAGAGATATTAAAGCAGCGATTAGGAGGGGAAACATTCAACATGGTGGAACAACGACCTCGGGGAAAGCAGTCCTCGAAAAAAACAAAGGGCAAGAAGCGTATGACACCGCGTAAATGGTTTTTCGGCTTATTCTTTACAGCGGTCATTGCGATTGTGTGCGGTATTATCGGTTATCTCTTTATTGTATTGAACGGCGAGCGCATACTGACGGAAAAAGCGGACATGCTCGTCCTTGGCGAAGCATCCATCATATACGATGTTGACGGAAATGAAGTAAGCAAGCTGTACAACGCCAATGAAAATCGTGAAATCGTGGAATTCGACCAAATTCCGAAATTGATGATGGACGCGGTCGTGGCGACGGAAGACCAGCGTTTCTATGAGCATAAGGGGATTGACTTCTGGGCAATCGGACGTGCGGTTGTGAAAGACGTGATCGCCCGAAGCGCGGTAGAGGGCGGCAGTACGATTACACAGCAGCTCGCTAAAAACATGTTTTTGACAGCGGACAAAACGCTGTTCCGGAAAGCGACGGAGGCTTCAATTGCCGTAGCGCTGGAGAATAAGAAAACGAAGCAGGAAATTTTGACGATGTACCTGAACGGCATCTTTTTCGGCAAGCGGGTATACGGCATTAAAAATGCGGCTAACTACTACTTCGATAAAGATCCGAAGGATTTGGAGCTTTGGGAGATGGCGACGCTGGCTGGTATGCCGAAGGGGCCTAACCGTTATAATCCGATCGACAATCCTGAGCAATCGGAATCGCGCCGGGCAGTGGTTCTCAAGCTGATGTTCGATCAGGGCTACATTACGAAGGAGCAGATGGATGAAGCGGTTGCAGTCAAGTATGTTGCTCCGAAAAAACTGGATGACAAGCAGACCGATCCATACAAAGCCTATATCGATTATGCAATTGAAGAAGCGATCAAGGTTATGCCGGGGGGAGTGACGGAGCAGGAGCTGCGCACTGGCGGTTACCGGATCTATACGACGCTGAACACGAAAGCGCAGACGGTTGTCGAAGATGAATTCGATAATGACTCGAACTTTGAAAAAAGCGTGGACGATCAGAAGGTGCAAGGCGCGATGATTATTATGGACCATCGTGACGGCTCGATTCAGGCGATGGCCGGAGGCCGGGACTATGTAAGAAAGGGCTTGAACCGCGTCGTAGTGCCGCGCCAGCCGGGTTCTGCCTTTAAGCCGATAACCTCTTATGGTCCGGCGCTCGAGACCGGCAATTTCAAGCCGTTCACAATATTGGCCAATGATAAGAAGTGCTTCGGCAACTATTGTCCGAAGGATTCCAAGGGGGCAACCCCGATTTCAATGACGGAAGCGATCAAGCAGTCCCGCAACCTGCCTGCGGTCTGGACGTTGAATGAAGTTGGCGTGAAGAGCGGACTGGATTTTGCGAAAAAACTGGGCTTTGATCTGGACAGTACGCAGGACCGCAACTTGACCATTGCGCTAGGCGGTCTGACACACGGTGTTACACCATTGCAAATGGCAGAGGCGTACAGCGTATTTGCAAACGGAGGCAAGTCCGTTGATGCGCATGCGATTACGAGCATTACAACGTCGAAAGGCAAAAGTTTGTTTGCCTATCATGCGCCGGCTTCGAAGCAGCTGATGAAGCCGGAGACAGCGTGGTATATGACGCAAATGCTGCAAACGGTGCTTGAGAAGGGCGGCACAGGTACAGGGGCCCGCATCGACCGTCCAGTAGCAGGTAAAACAGGTACGACGCAGCACGGCATACCAGGCTTTAATTCCAGCGGCAACCGCGATGCTTGGTTTGTCGGTTACACGCCGGAGTGGACAGCGGCCGTGTGGATGGGCTACGATAAGACAGATAAGGAACATGTGCTGAAGAAAAGCAGCTCGCAATCTGCAGCGATGTTCTCGAAAGTCATGTCCAAGGCGATGAAGGGTGTACCGAAAACAAGCTTTAACAAACCAAGCGGTATACCGGATGAGGTTAAATCGCTGGGCGCGGTCACGAATTTCAATGCCATTTATGATGCAGAGCACAATAAGGTACAGCTGTCATGGGAGCCTTCTGCTGGCGCGAAAAATATTACCTATGAGGTGTACCGCAAAGAGTCTGCGGAATCGGAATTTAAACTGTATGTAGACTCGCTTTCTTCAACTGGTGTTGATGATATGAGCATTTTCGCGGGCATGACTTATCAATATTATGTCGTGGCCTATGATGCCGAGAATGATCTGAAGAGCAAACCTTCGGATACGATTACGGTTCAAGTGCCAGAGACCCAGATTGACATTCCTGAAGTTCCGATGGAGCCGGATGATCCAAGCGGCGGAACGGATATCCCGGGCTTGCCTGGCGACGGGGGAGAAGCGACTCCTGACCCTGGCATTCCGGTTGATCCTACGCCGCCTCCTGTAGAAGGCGGCAATGAGACGCCGATTCCGCCGGATGACGGCAGCAATCCAACCGGCGGAACGCCAACGGATAACGGCAACCACGGCAATAACGGGAATGGCGGAAATAATGGCAACGCGGGCAATCACGGCAATGCTGGGCAAAGCAATGGCGTTTAAGGATTAATCAGCCGAATCAGCAGGCGGCAAGATGCAAGTAAGGAGCTGGATGCAAAGGATGGGCAAAAAGAATGTAAGCGGCTGGAGCACCATCATTATGCTGCTAACAGCAGCCGCTTTATTTACTGGCTGCAGCGCAAGCGCGGGAGGCAAGCCTCCCGCAGAGCAGCATGAGAAGACGATGCATTGGGACAAGATGCCTGAGATGACCATCGATCTGGACAAGTCGTATACGGCAAAGTTTACGACGAGTATGGGGGATTTCACCGTCAAGCTGTACGCTGAGGATTCGCCGATTACGGTGAACAACTTCGTGTTTCTGGCTAAGCAGGGCTTCTATGACGGATTGACCTTTCATCGCGTCATGGAGACGTTTATGATCCAAGGCGGGGACCCGAAAGGAAACGGTACAGGCACACCGGGCTATTCGATACCGGACGAGCTGGATACGGAACTGAAATATGAGCCTGGCATCGTAGCGATGGCCAATACCGGTAAGCCGAACTCCGGCGGAAGCCAATTCTTTATCAGCACGGGCAAAGATTCGGAGAATCTGAATCAGATGCCGAACTATACGATCTTCGGCAAAGTGACGGAGGGCATGGATACGGTACTTGCCATTGCAAAAACTCCGGTTAAGGAAACGAAGCCGATCGAACCGGTCATTATCGAAAAAGTCGTTATCGTACAATCATAGTTATACAGTGCCGCCGTCCTTTCATAGGGCGGCGGTGTTGTATCTGGAACAGGCAGGCTTGGTTTATTTTGCAAGGCCGCTGGAGAAGAGCGTTAAGTTATGGTAAGCTTTTTACAACGCTATCCATCAACATTGAAAGCCATCCGTTTGTGGCTTATCTCAACGGAAAGGTACGTTCCGTATGAAACGAAAATTTTCGGACCGTGCGAACTGGCGCCGCATTTTGCGGAAGAGCTATTCGTGCTTGGCGCTCGACAATGAGGAGTTCAAAGGACTGGTGACCTTCTACCGGATCCATGAGCTTCGGGACCCGCTTTGGAAAGAGTATAATGGGCGCAGGCTTTGCCTGGCGGACCGCGGCTATTTGTGGATGCAGCATTTCCCCCGGGGCGAGCATTTTGTCGTGACGACGATGTTCGATGATAAAGGTCGGGTCGTACAATGGTATATCGATATTTGCAAGACGCAAGGGTTGACCGATCAACAGGTTCCTTGGTTTGACGATCTGTATCTGGATGTCGTGGTTCTGCCGTCTGGAGAGGTGTTCCTGCTTGACGAAGACGAGCTGGAGGACGCTTTAAGACAGGGCGATGTAACGGGCAAGGAAGCCGCATTAGCACGAAAGACAGCCGGAAGGCTGCTTTCTAGCATTCGCAACGGAAGGTTCCGCTATTTTACAATGAGCCTGAAGCATCGCAAGAGCTTGTCGGAGCGAACCGGAGAACTAAGCGAATCATGATGGAACGTAATGAGAGGAGCAGCTGACGCATATAACGAATGCGATTTCGGGTTCGTTGGCGGCTGCTCCTGTTTCTTTTTGAGTCAGAAGGCATACATAGACCGATCTCGAATTTCACCTGTTAAATCTGTTAATATGGCTCATTCCGATAGAATACACTTGTAATGCGGGATTTTGCCGGACATCTCTTCGAGAGTGTTCGCGGGCAAAGACCGGCACAGCGAAGGTGCAAAGGATGGGGGATGCAACAGATGAGCGGACATGTCATTTCGGGATCGAATAGTAACGGATCAAGACCGTCCCGTCAAATTAACGTTGTGCTTAGAAGCCAGGAGCCTTACCAAATGGCGGCAGCCGCGCCGGCTCAAGCGCCGGAGAGCGAGGCGCTGCCAGCGGTAAAGCCGCTGCCGGCCACGGACCATTTTGCCGATATTCAGAAAGAGCTTGAGCCGATGGTTGGCATGGATAATGTGAAATCGCTCGTCTTTGAAATTTATGCTCTGCTCTATATTAGCCGCATGCGATCCGAGGCAGGGCTGGTTGGGGGCTCGCAGGTCTATCATATGATTTTTAAAGGGAATCCGGGGACAGGGAAGACGACGATCGCCAGAATTGTCGCCAAGCTGTTTCAGAAGATGGGAGTTCTGTCCAAGGGCCATTTGATCGAAGTGGAGCGGGCCGATCTCGTTGGCGAATACATTGGTCACACTGCTCAAAAAACGCGGGATCTTGTGCGCAAAGCGATCGGAGGCGTTCTGTTTGTCGATGAGGCCTATAGCCTGGCACGCGGCGGGGAAAAGGATTTCGGCAAAGAGGCAATTGATACGCTGGTAAAAGCGATGGAGGATCACCGCAATCAGTTCGTCCTCATTTTGGCGGGGTATCCAGCGGAAATCGATCTTTTTCTCCAGACGAATCCCGGCCTGCCGTCGCGATTTCCGATCCAAATCGATTTTCCAGATTATACGGTCGATCAATTAATTCAAATTTCCGAGCTGATGACGAAGGATCGGGATTATTATTTGATGCCGCAGTCCATATTTAAACTAAGGCAGCATTTGATTCAAGAAAAATTGAATGACCTGTTCTCATTCAGCAATGCTAGATATGTGCGCAACATCATCGAGAAGTCGATCCGCCATCATGCGGTCCGGCTGTTGAATCAATACGCTAGCGGCGTTCCGCCGAAGCAGGAGCTGATGGCAATCAAGCCGGAGGATCTGCGGTGGGAGCCAGCTTCGAAATAAAGCGCTGCAAAGGAGCCATCGATGCGAGAGAAATCGTATGATACCGGAACGGACCTGCAGGAGAAGGCCGTTCTGGTCAGCTTAATTACGCCTGAAATAAAGAGAGAGCAAGGTGACCCTGAGCATTCTCTTCAAGAGCTGATTCAGCTTGCGGAGACGGCCGGCGTCGAAGTATTGACCACTATGGTGCAAAACAAGGAAGCGCGTGATACGAAATGGTTTATCGGCAAGGGTAAGGTGGAAGAGCTGCGTGCCATTGCAGAGGAGCTTGGAGCGACTACGGCTATATTCGATCAGGAGCTGTCCGGCGCACAGGTGAGAAATCTGGAGGAGTCGCTTGATCTGAAAATCGTAGACCGTACGCAGCTGATCTTGGATATTTTCGCACAGCGGGCGAAAACCCGTGAAGGCATTATTCAGGTCGAGCTTGCTCAGCTCAGCTACTTGCTGCCGAGGCTTTCCGGCCATGGCAAAAATCTGTCCAGGCTGGGCGGCGGCATCGGTACCCGGGGACCGGGCGAATCCAAGCTGGAGACGGACCGCAGACATATTCGCGGACGGATTTCCGATCTGAAAGCACAGCTTGAAGAAGTCGTGCGCCACCGCAAGCTGTACCGGCAAAGACGGAAAAAATCCGGTGCGATTCAAGTGGCTCTTGTCGGCTACACGAACGCTGGCAAATCTACTTTGCTGCGCGTGCTGACGAATGCGGATGTCTATGTTGAGAATCAGCTTTTTGCAACACTGGACCCTACTTCACGCATACTGGAGCTGCCTAACGGCAGAGAAGTGATTTTGACCGATACGGTCGGCTTCATTCAGAATCTTCCCCATGACTTGATCGCCGCTTTCCGGGCGACGCTGGAGGAGGTCAATGAGGCCGATCTTGTTCTGCATGTCGTAGACAGCAGCTCACCAATGCGTGAGGAGCAGATGGCGGTTGTAGACCGTATTCTGGAGGAGCTTGGCGCCTCGGGCAAGCCGACGATTACACTGTTCAACAAGAAGGATCTGTACGAAGGCGATATGCGGCAGATGCTGCGCGGCACGAGCGGCGATTCCATTCTGATGAACGCGTATGATCCGGGAGATCAGGAGACGCTGCGCCAGCGTATTCAGGACAAGCTGACTGGAGATACGATTACGTTTGTACTGCCTGCCGACCGGGGCGATTTGATCGCTTTGGCTTATCGCAGCGGAGAGGTCGTTGGACAAGAGGTTGATGACGATAACGGCAGCCTGCGCTTGAAGGTGCTTGTGAGCCGCCAGCAGTATGAGATAAATGGTTATCGGCTGCGGCCCTACATTCAAGTATAATTTTGGATATGAAGATTGAAGCGGCAAACGCCGATATATGGATTAGCAGACACGAGGGAGAGAGTAAGCGAGTATGAAAGAGCAGCATGGATTTATTGAGGGAATGGAACAGGCAGAAGATGCCGTATGGCAGCAATTAGAGCAGCTTGCAGAAGGGGCGGAGGCGCTTGCTCAAGAGCAGCTGAAGGCGGTTGACCGCATTGCGGAGCGCAATCAATGGAAAGTGATTCAAGCGTTTCAACGCCATAAGGTGAGTGATTTTCATTTTACGGGCTCCACCGGTTACGGCTACAACGATCGCGGGCGGGAAGTGCTCGATCTCGTATATGCCGACGTTTTCGGTGCCGAGGCCGCTTTGGTGCGCCCGCATTTCGTGTCCGGCACGCATACGATTGGCGTTGCTTTATTCGGACTGCTGAGACCCGGAGATGAGCTGCTGTACATAACGGGCACGCCATATGACACTTTACATAAGGTCATTGGCAAGCCAGGCGATGGGACAGGCTCCTTGCAGGATTGGGGAATCGGCTACAACGAAGTGCCTTTGCTGGAGGGCGGGGCGCTGGATTGGGAGCGTATAGAACAAGCCATTAACGGGAACACGAAGGTGATTGGCATCCAGCGTTCCCGCGGTTATAGCTGGCGTTCGTCTTTCACGGTTGCAGAAATTGGCGAGATGGTGCGGCGGGTTAAGGCGATTAAATCCGACGTTCTTGTCTTTGTCGACAATTGCTATGGCGAATTTACCGAGCTGACGGAGCCTACACAGGTTGGCGTCGATTTAATGGCTGGCTCACTGATTAAAAATCCGGGAGGCGGCTTGGCAGCGACAGGGGGCTACATTACCGGGACAGCTGCCGCAGTAGAAGCTGCTGCTTACCGTCTGACCGCTCCCGGCATTGGCGGGGAAGTAGGCGCAATGCTGGATACGCTGCGTGCTATCTATCAGGGGCTGTTCCTGGCGCCGCATCTCGTCGGACAAGCTGTGAAAGGAAGCGTATTTGCGGCAGCCTTGTTCGAGCAGCTTGGCTTTGAGACGCAGCCGCGCTGGAATGCGCCGCGTACCGACTTGATTCAAGCGGTTCGTTTCGGAGGCGCCGAGCATCTGATTGCCTTCGTGCAGGGCATTCAGCAAGCAGCCGCGGTCGATTCACATGTAACGCCCGAGCCGTGGGATATGCCGGGTTATGAGCATCCCGTCATTATGGCGGCAGGAACCTTCATTCAAGGCGGCAGCCTGGAGCTTTCTGCGGACGCGCCGATCCGCGAGCCGTATATCGCCTATATGCAAGGCGGGCTCACTTATGCGCATGCGAAATATGGCGTTTTGACCGCGTTAAAACGGTTAATTTCGAGTGATTTAATTGTGATTAAACCTTACATATCTTGACACGTATTTGGAAGGGATGTTAGAATGTACGTATAAAAGAGATACTGGAAGGTTGATGCGACATGGGTGATGATATACGTAGAAATATGGCCTTGTTCCCAATCGGCATCGTCATGAAGCTGACGGATCTAACGGCCCGCCAAATCCGTTATTATGAGCAGCATGAATTGATTGTGCCTGCTAGAACGGCAGGCAATCAACGTCTATTCTCATTTAACGACGTGGAAAGACTTCTTGAAATAAAGGCGTTAATTGAGAAAGGTGTTAACATTGCCGGGATTAAGCAAGTGATGAATCCGGTTTCGAAGGAATCCGACGATGCGACGCTCGTGAGCGAGCAGTCGGAGACGAAACGGAAAGAGCTGTCGGAAGCGCAGCTTCACCGTCTGCTGAAGCAGCAGCTGCTGGAGAAGCGCCCTGGTCAGGCCTCCCTGATTCAAGGCCAGCTGTCGCGTTTTCTGCATAAACGCTAGAAGAGAAGAAGATCAGGGAATGATTAAAGCGATTTAAGGAGATGATCTTGTGAGCTACACGAAAGCTGATATCAAACGCATTGCGGAAGAACAAAACGTTCGTTTTATCCGACTTCAATTTACGGACTTGCTCGGAACGATCAAAAACGTAGAAATTCCTGTCAGCCAGCTGGACAAGGCGCTGGACAACAAAATGATGTTCGATGGATCTTCCATTGAAGGTTACGTTCGGATCGAAGAATCTGACATGTACTTATACCCGGATCTTGATACTTGGGTTGTCTTTCCTTGGGTTTCGCAAGACCGCGTAGCCCGTCTTATCTGCGACATTTACATGCCGGACGGCACTCCGTTTGCAGGCGACCCTCGCGGCATTCTGAAGCGTGCGCTGAGGGAAGCTGAGGAAATGGGCTATACAGCGATGAATGTTGGTCCAGAGCCGGAGTTCTTCCTGTTCAAAACCGACGAGCGCGGCGAGCCAACGACTGAACTCAACGACCAAGGCGGCTACTTCGACCTTGCGCCGATGGATCTTGGCGAGAACTGCCGCCGCGAAATCGTATTGACGCTGGAGGAAATGGGCTTTGAAATCGAAGCTTCTCACCACGAAGTGGCTCCAGGCCAGCACGAGATCGACTTTAAATATGCGGATGCGATTAAAGCAGCCGATCAGATCCAAACGTTCAAGCTCGTTGTCAAAACGATTGCAAGACAACATGGCCTGCATGCAACGTTCATGCCGAAGCCGCTGTTTGGCGTAAACGGCTCTGGCATGCACTGTCACCAATCATTGTTCCAAGGCAATACCAACGTATTTTACGATGAGAGCGACAGACTTGGCCTTAGTGCTACGGCTCGTTACTATATGGCGGGGATTCTGCAGCATGCCCGTGCAATGGCGGCAATTACGAACCCGACAATCAACTCCTACAAGCGTCTGGTGCCTGGCTACGAAGCGCCTTGCTATGTAGCTTGGTCCGCGAGCAACCGCTCGCCGATGATTCGGATTCCGGCTTCCCGCGGCCTCAGCACGCGTGTTGAAGTTCGTAACCCGGACCCTGCAGCCAATCCTTATCTGGCGCTGGCTGTTATGCTGAAAGCCGGTCTGGACGGCATTCAGAACAAAACGCAGCTTCCGGCTCCAATTGACCGCAACATCTATATTATGTCGGAAGAAGAGCGCATCGAATCTGGTGTTCCTAGCTTGCCGGCCGATCTTCGCGAAGCGCTTGACGAGCTGCTCCGCAGCGAAGTCATCTGCGACGCGCTGGGCGACCACGCGCTGGCTCACTTCTACGAGCTGAAAGAAATCGAGTGGGACATGTACAAGACGCAAGTTCACCAATGGGAGCGCGATCAGTATCTGACGCTCTACTAATACAGGAAATCCCCGGAGCTGGAGCTCCGGGGATTTTTTCTGTCCATTAAGGTAACTGGCTCGTTACTTCTATTGTTGCTCCAGAGTATCAGGATACACGATCGTATCGAACACTTCTCCGGATTTCTCGTCCTTCACTTTGATCGTGACTTTTGTTTTGTCGGAGTCTACGCCTTGGAAAATTTGATAGTACATGCCTTGCATCCCAAATCCGAGGGCGGCAAAACCGTCCATACTGCCTTCATAAGCAGCTTTATCGACAATCATCTCATACTCATCCATCGATTTGTTATAGGTTACATCTTTGATAGAAGCGAACGTACCTTCTTCTTTCAGCGTCTTATTCGAGTCCGCTATGCCGTCTTCCATCTCTTTCAGCATTTTTTTATGGTCGGATTTGGACATCGTATACGTAAGGGAGCCATCCTCATTTTTTGTAGCTTCCTTGACGCCATCTTTCTTCGCTTCAGCGATCACTTGGTCTAGGTCAGCATCTTTAAACATGGAGGCAGGCAGCGTAATTTTTACGTTTGTGAGGTTTTTATCAACCTCGACACCTTTCTCTTTGTCCGTTTTCTCTGCATTATTCGTTTGTTTTACAGGCTCGGATGTGTTTTTCCCGTCGCTCGAGCTCGAGCATCCTGTAAGAATAATGGCGGCAGCGAATAGTGCGATTGCAAGTTTTTTCATCATTTCCTCCTAAAATTTGTGTCCCTAGTATTCTACTATAAAACCCACATGTTTCCTATTATTTTCTGAAAATAATCGAATAATGTCCGATAATGGAAAACTAAATCACGTTTAATCGCTGATAATTGTCTGCACTCATAAAGCGGAGCCTGCCAAGATTGTGATCCAGATGTTGGTGTACTAAATCATTTACGCTTGGTATCGTCGGCTTCACAGTTAATCTTCCTGTGATTGAGATTGAGAAGAAACAAAATGCAAATGTGCAGGTGAATGAGCCTGAAAAGGGCTAAAATCGCGATCAAAATGCAAAAGTACATTTGAAATCTCTCTTTTTCACTCAGAAGCGGCTTTTTGGGCTGATCAAACTGCACATTTGCATTTTGAAGCGGAAAATCGACCAAACAGCGGCGCACAACCTGCAGATTTGCATTTTGATCCATAGAGCCCAGCTTGAACCGAGCAGATTCAGCAGCAGATGCTGGAACTTTTTTTATCTTGCATCAAGAACGTATGTTTGGTGTATAATAGGAACAAACGTTCTATGCGAGGCGATGAGATGAGATGGAGAGATATATCGGTAAAGTAGTACAGCTTATTTACTTGGATCGGAAGCGCAATGTAAGCATACGCAACGTTCAGGTCATATCCGTGAAGAACGGCCGAATGAAAGGCTACTGCTTGTCGGCGCAAGCGATTCGCATTTTTAATTTGGATGGCATCGTGGACGTTGAGCTAGCGGGAAGAGGCGGGGGAGGCGGCTTGTTATGGGAGCGCAAAGCATAAATGAAGAAGAATATCGTCTAATCCAGGATTATTGCATTTTGCCGTTTGTCAGGGATGCGGTTATGAATAACTCGAAAGCGATGATGGAGTCCGGCTATTCCATGAAAATGCTGTACGTGAAGAGCAGTGAAATGGTGCTTCGCATAATCGAAGAGGATATTCGCAGCGTTCGTTCGCAAGTGCGGAAGCTGAAGGCAAGCATTGCGGAAGTAAAACGGAATGACGATGGCATATTGTATGAAGTTATTTTGCGGGGATATAAATCGGAGTACGCACTGCTTCGCCATGTTGTCAAAAAAGAAATGGCGAATAAGCTGCAGCGGTATATCGGCAGCCTGTTCCGTTAATGATGTATTGAAAAAAGACTGTCCCTGCTAGCGGATGCCTAATCGCATCTGCTTTAGCGGGGACAGTCTTTTTGGGCCAGCTTAGTGGATATCGCGGAAAAGTCCGATTACTTTACCGAGAATGGTCACGCTGCGGAGGCGAATCGGCTCCATCGTCGAGTTCTCCGGCTGCAAGCGGATATGATCCTTCTCGCGGTAGAAGCGCTTGACGGTCGCTTCGTCTTCCTCAGTCATTGCAACGACGATATCGCCGTTGTTAGCCGACGGCTGCTGGCGGACGATGACGTAGTCGCCGTTATGTATGCCAGCTTCGATCATGCTTTCACCGATTACGTTAAGGATGAAGACGTCGTCATCACCGACGAACTGCGTCGAGATAGGGAAGTATTCTTCAATATTCTCCGTTGCGGTAATAGGTACGCCAGCCGTAACCTTCCCGACGACCGGGATTTGAGCTACGGAAGGGCGGATGATGCCGTCCACATCTTCTTGATCTAAAATTTCAATCGCGCGCGGCTTCGTCGGGTCGCGGCGGATAAGGCCTTTCTTCTCTAAGCGATCCAGATGGCCGTGAACTGTGGAGCTGGATGCTAGACCGACCGCTTCGCCGATTTCACGGACAGAAGGCGGATAGCCTTTCTCCCGGACCTCATTCTTTATAAATTCAAGGATCGACTGTTGACGGTTGGAAATCTTCGACATGAGATCACTCCAAAAAATAGATTTGTAAAAAATTATAGCACAGAACCGGAGTTCGTACAAACATAAGTTCCTAAAAACAAAAGTTCGCATTTTTCTATTGACTGCAAACACCTGTTCGTGTAATCTGAGAACAGAACAAATGTTTGGGGTGCTGATAATCATGATGATGAATATTTCGAATCCTTCTTTTTACAAGACCATACATAAGGACACGCCGGCTAGCCGCGCTGTGTTAGAGACAGTGAAGCAGTCTGCTCGCCGTCATTTACTCAAATGGGTCGTATGCGCAGCATTAATGGCGCTGTTGCTTTCAAGCTTCTTGTTGATGCAGACGAACGCTTCGGGCGGACATACTATACCTGGAGCAGATGAACAATTAATTGTAGTCTCTTCAGGCGATACGATTTGGGGCATCGCTCAGCGGTATACGAAAGACGCAGACGATATCCGGTTCAATGTCTATAAGATTAAGGAACGCAACCAGCTTGCCACTGTAACGATTACGCCGGGACAGAAGCTGATCGTTCCGAAGCTTTAATATAGAAAACAAGCGTTAGAACTGATAGGACAGAGCGGGGCCGATACGGCTTTCGACTGTCCTTTTTTGCTTCTTCCTGTCCTTGCCTTGACAATTGAAGGCGTGAAAAGTCAAAATAGGTAAGAGTGTTTAATTAGACAGCAAGTGGGGTGAGCATATAATGGGTCAATTAATCGATCGAATCAACGAGCTTTCACGTAAAAATAAAACCGTTGGGTTAACGAAGGAAGAGCTCGCCGAGCGCGACGAACTGCGTAAGAAGTATTTAGAAAACTTCCGTAACAATTTCCGGCAGCAGCTGGATAACATTGAAATTGTAGATGAACCGGATGCGAACAAGCAATAATCCAATACGAAGGTTATGCCGGATTTTGGAATTGGAGGGGAACGGCCTGCGCTCGCATGAGCAACGGTCATTTCCGCCGCCGGCTGCGCTGCATATACACACTACATATTTAATAGGAGGAAAACGGAAGTGTCACGATCGTGGGAGCGCAAAGTGCGCAAAAATATGAGTCAGATCAACAAAGCCCGCAAAAAACAAGGTTCATCGGGCATCGTGCTGGGCTCCGAGAAAAAGGACCGCTATACCGGAAGAAGCTTTATTGCACCGATTCTGTTGATTTTGTTTATCGGCATGTACGTCATTCTTGTAAGTTCCGACCCTTCATTTAAGGCGGGAACGATGTTCTATGTGACAGTAGGCTGTTATGTGCTGCTGGCGCTGGTATTCTTCTTCCGCAAGCCTTATCTTACTGTAGGCAAGGATTATGTGCAGACCCGCAAGCTGACAGGGGACAAGCGTCTGAATCCAGCCGCAATTAAAGGCATCAGCGTACAACGCGGTTATGTCGTTATTGAGCAGCATAAAGGCGGGAACTGGGTATTCTCCCGCGTTATGAACCGTTATCCGACAGATGAAATGGGTGCACGGCTTCAAGAGTTTGCTAAAGTGCATAACTTGCCGTTTGAACAAAAATAGATAATGAGTGGGAGAGTTTAGAGAACGATGGCGAAACAAGCAGTTTTATTCGATCTGGATGATACCCTGTTATGGGATGACCGCAGTGTAAAAGAAGCTTTTGAGACAACTTGTCAAGCAGGTGCCGATGCAGCAGGCGTTGATGCCGGTGAGCTGGAGGAGGCCGTCCGCCGCGAGGCTCGTGCTTTGTATGAATCGTACGAGACATTCCCGTTTACGAAAATGATCGGAATTAACCCGTTTGAAGGACTATGGGCGAACTTCCGCGAAGGCGAGCAAGAGGAGTTCCGCAAGCTGGAGCAGCTCGCTCCAACCTACCGCAGAGAGGCTTGGACACGCGGATTGAAATCGCTTGGCGTCGACGATGCTGAGCTGGGCGCAAATCTGGCTGAGCAATTTCCAGCGGAACGTCGTAAACGTCCGATCGTCTATGAAGAGACATTCCGTGTGCTAGATGCGCTGAAAGGCAAATATAAGCTTCTGCTTCTTACGAACGGTTCGCCGGACCTGCAAAGAGAGAAGCTTGCAGGTGTGCCGGAGCTCGTTCCGTACTTCGACCATATTATTATTTCCGGCGAGTTTGGCGAGGGTAAGCCAGCGGCTTCGATTTTCCATCATGCGCTGGAGCGTCTTGGCATTGAAACCGAGCATGGCATTATGGTTGGCGATAAACTGACAACCGATATTTTAGGTGCCAATACGGTAGGGATGACTTCCGTCTGGATCAACCGTCATGGTGCGGTTCGCAATGACGAAATCGTTCCGGCTCATGAAATTTCTCATCTGGAACAGCTGCTGACGCTACTTGAGCAATAGCAGAACATGAAGAAGCCCCCGCACCATCCGAAGATGGGAGCGGGGGCTTCTTTACTGGTTGCATCTATTATTTGCTGAATTGAGGATCCTCGAAAGGATGAGCGATCCAGCCCTCTGTCTCAATGAAGAGACGGACAGCGACGATCTGACGGTTTTCCATCAAAGTGAAGAAGTGAGGAATCGTCTCTGGAACAGAGATGACGTCGCCAGCTTCAAGCTCAACGTCGAAATAGCCTACGTCTTCGGAGCCTTTAATAACGAAGATTCCTTTGCCTGCAGTAATTGCACGGACTTCATCTTCGGTATGGGTATGAACAGACTCGAATTTTTTAAGCAGCTCATCCAGGTTTGGAGTCGCATCGGACAATGCGATCAAATCCCAAGTTTTATATCCGCGGCGGGAAGCAAGATCACGAATTTCTTCATCAAAAGTAGATAGAATTTCGGCTTTTTCTTCATCGGAGAGAATGAATTTATCTTTTAAGTTCGCTGGAAGCTTATCAGCATTCCAATGCTCGTAGAGTACCTCTTGATTTTCTAAAAATTGACGAACATTCTGTTCGCCTGTGATGCGTTCGTCCGTGTTGCGGATTCGAATTTCAGCCATACTCATTCCCTCTTTTCCAATTGAAATTTACTGATATTTTGAATTATAGCGTAAAAGTCGCGGATTGTCGATGGATTACCTTTTCACAATGCGGTGAT
Organism: Paenibacillus sp. NPDC058174; assembly: GCF_042883865.1. Classification (NCBI taxonomy): domain Bacteria; kingdom Bacillati; phylum Bacillota; class Bacilli; order Caryophanales; family Paenibacillaceae; genus Paenibacillus; species Paenibacillus sp. NPDC058174. Next base: position 968,161 of record NZ_JBHVUY010000001.1, on the reverse strand, counting down.
TCTGTTACACTAATTGTTAATGATTTTTCGGAAAGAAGGGTGCAGAACTTTGTCGAATCCTACGATTCAGGAATTAATGCAGCAGCGTATCCTCATCCTCGACGGTGCGATGGGAACGATGATTCAACAGGCAGATCTACAGGCTGAAGATTTTGGCGGCGAGGAGCTGGACGGCTGTAATGAAATGCTCGTTCTGACTCGTCCTGATGTTATACAGCGCATTCATGAGGAGTATTTGGAAGCGGGCGCGGATATTATCGAGACGAATACGTTCGGAGCGACTAGCGTCGTTCTGGCCGAATACGATATTCCGGAAAAAGCAGTTGAAATCAACATTGCTGCCGCAACGCTGGCCCGCAATGCTGTTGATAAATATTCGACCCCAGAACGTCCTCGCTATGTAGCGGGAGCGCTTGGGCCAACTACCAAAACGTTGTCAGTAACGGGCGGCGTCACGTTCGACGAGCTTGTAGACAGCTACTACGAGCAGACGGTAGCGCTCATTGAGGCTGGTGTTGACCTTATCCTGCTGGAGACGTCACAGGATACGCTGAACGTAAAGGCCGGAAGCATCGGCATACGCAACGCTTATGAGAAGACGGGCAAAGAGCTGCCGCTTATGATCTCGGGTACGATCGAACCGATGGGAACGACACTGGCAGGCCAAAGCATTGAGTCCTTCTACATTTCACTGGAGCACTTGAAGCCAGTTTCCATGGGTCTAAACTGTGCGACCGGCCCAGAGTTTATGCGTGACCACATTCGTTCCTTGAGTGAGATTGCGGATACAGCGATCAGCTGTTATCCGAATGCCGGCTTGCCGGATGAAAACGGCCATTACCATGAATCTCCCGAATCGCTTGCGGTGAAAATGTCAGCATTCGCCGAGCAGGGCTGGCTGAACATCGCTGGCGGCTGCTGCGGTACGACGCCTGAGCATATTCGCGTCATGGCAGAGACAATGGCGAAGTATAAGCCGCGGACGCAGTATGGCGTTCATGCGCCTGCCGTGTCGGGTATCGACACCGTTTATATCGAACCGGAGAACCGTCCAATTATGATCGGTGAACGGACGAACATATCGGGCTCGCGTAAATTCAAACGTCTCATCAAAGAAGGCAAGTTCGATGAAGCGTCGGAAGTTGCCAGAGCGCAAGTGAAAGGCGGCGCCCATGTCATCGATATTAACCTTCAAGACACGGATATTGATGAAGCCTATGCCGTGCATCAATTCATTCCTGAGGTTGTTAAGAAAATCAAAGTGCCGTTAATGCTGGATTCCACTTATGATCATATTATCGAGCTGGGCTTGAAATATTCGCAAGGCAAAGCGATTATTAACTCCATTAACCTTGAGGACGGCGAGACGAAGTTCGAGAAAATTTTGCCTCTCATCCATCAATACGGAGCAGCCGTCGTCATGATTCTGATCGATGAGCGCGGGCAGGCTGTATCGCGTGAGGCCAAGATGGAAGTAGCAGAGCGTTCGTATAACTTGCTGGTTGATAAATACGGGATGAATCCCGACGATATTATTTTTGATCCGAACATGTTCCCCGTTGGCTCCGGCGACCCGCAATACATCGGTTCGGCTGTAGAGACGATCGAAGGCATTCGGATGATTAAAGAGAAGTTTCCGCGCGCGAAGACGATTCTTGGCTTGAGCAACATTTCATTCGGTTTGCCGGATGCGGGCCGCGAAGTGCTCAACTCCGTCTATTTGTACCACTGTACGAAGGCCGGATTGGACTATGCAATTGTCAATACGGAGAAGCTGGAGCGCTATGCTTCCATACCAGAAGAAGAGCGCAAGCTGGCGGAAGAACTGATCTACAACACGAATGACGATACATTAGCCGCTTTTGTTGCCGCTTTCCGGGAGAAGAAGGTTGTTAAGAAGGAGAAGATCTCCAACCTGACGCTGGAGGAACGGCTTGGCTCCTATGTAATCGAAGGCACGAAAGAGGGACTTATTCCCGATCTGGAGCTGGCGCTGCAGAAATATTCGGCTATGGACGTCATTAACGGCCCGCTTATGCGCGGAATGGAAGAGGTCGGCCGGCTGTTCAACAACAACGAGCTTATCGTAGCGGAGGTGCTACAAAGCGCCGAGGTCATGAAAGCTTCGGTAGCTTATCTCGAGAACTTTATGGAGAAGGACGAGACCGCAGTCAAAGGCAAAGTTATTCTAGCAACCGTAAAAGGCGATGTGCATGATATCGGCAAAAACCTTGTTGAGATCATTTTGTCCAATAATGGCTACAAAATTATAAACCTCGGCATAAAAGTGCCGCCAGAGAAGCTGATTGAAGCGTACCGCAACGAGAAGGCAGACGTTATCGGTTTGTCGGGTTTGCTTGTTAAATCTGCGCAGCAAATGGTTATTACAGCGCAGGATATGCGGGATGCGGGCATCGATGCGCCTATCCTTGTAGGCGGAGCGGCTTTGACCCGCAAGTTCACCAAGACGAGAATCGGCCCGGAATACGAGGGTCTCGTTCTCTATGCCAAGGATGCGATGGACGGGCTCGATATCGCCAACAAGCTGATGGACAAAGAGCATCGTGCGCGTATGGAGCAAGAGATGGCAGAATATAAAGCATCCGGCGGAGAAGAAGTGGAAGAGAAGAAGAAGCTTCCGGAGCTCTCCAGAGCTGTTCGTTCGAAAATTTCGACGGATGCGCCGGTCTACATCCCGCCGGATCTGGAGCGCCATGTGCTTCGCAACGTACCAATTCCGCATATTATTCCTTACGTCAACATGCAGATGCTGCTAGGCCATCATCTGGGTCTCAAGGGCAACGTCGAGAACCTGCTGAAGGAAGGCAATGAGAAGGCGGTACAGCTGAAAGAAACGGTGGACGGCATCCTGCATGAAGGAACGGTTGATGGCATTATTCAGGCCCATGGCATGTACCGGTTTTTCCCGGCACAGTCTTCCGGCAATGATATTATCATCTACGATCCGCAGGATCACACGAAGGAGATCAAGCGCTTTACGTTCCCGCGTCAGCAGGTTGATCCGTTCCTCTGCCTCTCCGACTACTTGAAGTCGGTTGAGAGCGGTGTGATGGACTATGTCGGGTTCCTTGTCGTTACTGCCGGCTACGGCATCCGTGAACTGGCGCAGGAGTGGAAGGAAAAAGGCGACTATCTCCGTTCCCACGCCCTGCAATCGGTAGCGCTGGAAGTTGCAGAAGGCATGGCCGAGCGTGTCCATCATATGATGCGCGATGTATGGGGTTACCCTGATCCGCCAACAATGACTATGAAGCAGCGCCATGGCGCCCGCTATCAAGGCATTCGCGTATCGTTCGGCTATCCGGCTTGCCCGAACTTGGAGGATCAAGAGCCTTTGTTCGACTTGATGAAGCCGGAGGATATCGGCGTAGAGCTTACGGAAGGGTTCATGATGGAGCCGGAGGCATCGGTATCCGCCATGGTATTTGCCCATCCAGAGGCGCAATACTTCAATGTAGAAAAGGTTGAAAGATAACAGCCAACGAAACAGCCTGCGACTCGAGCCATAGTGAGGGGTAAACGAGATGGATATTTGGTTTCTGGGTACTGGAGCCGGTAGGCCGATGAAGGAACGGAACGTTACTTCAATCGCGCTGAGGCTTCCTGAGCCTGACTGCGCGCTATGGTTGTTCGATGCAGGGGAAGCGACGCAGCATCAATTCATGCGCACGCCGTTAAAGCTGAATAAGCTGGAAGCATTGTTCGTCACGCATCTGCACGGCGATCATACCTTTGGCATTCCGGGTCTGCTCAGCACGCGTTCTTATGTCGGGGGCAACGGTCCGATGAAGGTTTTTGGGCCGCCTGGCGTTCGGGAGCTCGTGGATACGTCGTTACGGCTCAGCGGTACGCGGCTGGACTATGAGATTGCTTATACGGAAATCGAAGAGGGCATTATTTTCGAGGATGAGCGATTTGTCGTGGAAGCAAGGGCGCTGGAGCACAGGCTGCCTTGCTTCGGCTACCGGATTACAGAGCGTGACCGCCCTGGCAAGCTCCAGGTTGAGAAGCTCAAGGAGCTTGGTGTGCCTGAGGGTCCATTGTATGGCCTCTTGAAAAAGGGGCAAAATGTGCAGCTGCCTGACGGCACTGTTATACGTGCCGAAGACGTTGCTGGAACACCGATTAAAGGACGAATTGTCACCATACTGGGCGATACGCGTCCATGCGACAATACGGTCGTATTGGGACGTGATGCGGATCTGCTCGTGCATGAAGCGACATTTGCAGACGGTCAGCAGGAGAAAGCGCATCTATACGGACATTCTACGACGGTAGAAGCTGCGGAAGCGGCACGGGCCGCTGGGGCCAGACGGCTTGTGATGACTCATTTCAGCACGCGGTTCACATCGGATCAGATGCCTGCGCTTGAACAGGAAGCGCAGGCGATTTTTCCCGAGTCTACAGCGGCTTATGATCTGTATCATACGAGCATTGCATGCCGGCAATAGGCCAGCATCAGCGGTAAGATGCAATGCCAGCAGCTCCGGCTGCGTGCCGGCTGCTGTCTGACAACGACGGTGAAGCCGGTGAAGAGCAAGGCGCATTCCTGCAAAGGGATGCGCTTTTTTGCTGCCGATGGAAAGTTATACAAGCCGGAACCGGCAAATAGCAATTGCCGGGCGAACGTGTATTCTGTACAATGAACAATAGAATAGATTCGTATGCTTCAATCACAACGATATTCTGGAATCCGTAATCCGTGTTTACCTGCGACTGTTTCCGGGCACTGCCGCTGCCGCAGCTGCCGAGAAGTCGGACTATTTGACTACTACCGGGTAATGTTGAAACACCCAATAACTGGGGAAATAGAAGAATACACAGTTACAATTTTCTAGGGATACGAACAAGAGATCGAAATAGCATAGAGCGAAGAAAAAGTCTGTTAAAAAAAGGGCTTTTTTTATTTTGTCCCGAACATATATAATGAGGGGAACAGCCGTTCTAGATTAGGAGTGATCATATGTTACGAAAGAAAAACCTTTCGCAACTCATAGAGGGATTAAGAACGAATGAAAATGTAATCAACTGGCACGAAGTTGAACCCATAGAAGCAAAAACAAGACTCATGCCTGAAAGCGTAGACGATCGGATAAAAGCTGCCCTGATTAAAAGAGGAATTGAACAGCTGTACAGCCACCAGTACACAGCGTACGAAACCATTCGTAAGGGCGAAAATGTCGTAGCAGTAACCCCGACGGCTTCCGGGAAAACACTCTGTTATAACCTTCCTGTTTTACAGGCGATAGCGGAAGACGATGCCAGCAGGGCGCTGTATTTATTCCCCACGAAGGCACTGGCGCAAGACCAAAAAAGCGAGTTAAACGAAATCATATCCGAAATGGGTATAGACATTAAAAGCTTCACTTACGACGGCGACACTTCCCCGGCCATTCGGCAAATAGTAAAGAATGTCGGCCATATCGTAATAACGAACCCGGACATGCTGCATTCAGCCATTTTGCCGCATCATACGAAATGGGTAAGCTTATTCAGCAATCTTAAATATATAGTCATAGATGAACTGCATACATACAGGGGGGTATTCGGCAGCCATGTAGCAAACGTAATCCGCAGGCTGCAGCGTATATGTAAATTTTACGGCAGTAATCCGCTATTTATTTGTACGTCGGCGACGATCGCGAATCCGAAGGAGTTAGCGGAACAGTTGACAGGTAAACCTATGCGGCTGATTGACGACAATGGCGCGCCAAGGGGAAGAAAGCACTTTGTTTTCTATAACCCGCCGATAGTTAATAAGCCGTTAAACCTTCGGAAAAGCGCAACGGTTGAAGTCAACCAACTGGCGAAAGAGTTTTTATCGAATAAAGTACAGACAATTGTTTTTGCCCGCAGCCGGGTAAGAGTAGAGTTGATACTGAGCCACCTGCAGGAAATCGTAAAAAATGAATTAGGGACCAAGTCCATAAGGGGCTATCGCGGCGGCTACTTACCGAACCAACGCCGGGAAATCGAACGCGGCTTACGGAACGGGGAGATATTAGGCGTTGTCAGTACAAACGCTTTGGAACTGGGCGTTGATATTGGGCAGTTGCAAGTCTGCATTATGTCGGGGTATCCGGGCAGCGTAGCCAGCACCTGGCAGCAAGCAGGCCGGGCGGGGCGGCGACATGGGGAAGCCGTAGTAGTTATGGTAGCCAGCAATACACCTATAGACCAGTACGTAGTGCAGAATCCCGAATACTTCTTTGAGCGTTCTCCGGAATCCGCGCGCATCAACCCGGAAAATTTATTGATTTTGGTAGACCACATGCGCTGCGCGGCATATGAACTTCCCTTTAAGAAAGGGGAGGAATTCGGTCCGGCAGAGATAACCGACATACTGGAATACCTGGTTGAAGAAAGGGTACTTACCCAGGCTGGGGGTACGTTCTACTGGGCGAATCAATCCTTTCCTGCCCACGAAGTAAGCCTGCGTTCCGCAGCGCAGGAAAACGTCGTAATAATTGACCAGTCGGACGTAGCAAATGTAAGGATTATAGGTGAAATGGACAGGTTTAGTGCTATGACTCTTTTACACGATGAAGCTATATACTTGCATGAAGGCGTACAGTTTCAAGTCGAAAAGCTGGACTGGGAACACAAGAAAGCGTACGTGCGCGAAGTAGACGTAGAATATTACACCGACGCCAACCTAGCCGTTAAGTTAAAAGTGCTTTCTATCGACCGAACCGAAAGCAGGCGCACGACTTCAATAAATCAAGGCGATGCGGCTGTAAATGTCATGGCAACGATGTTTAAAAAAATTCGTTTAACGAGTTTTGAAAACATCGGATACGGCCCCATAAAACTGCCGGAAGAAGAACTGCATACTAGCGCGACTTGGGTAGAAATAAATGAGGTGGATTCATCCATAGAAACGAAAACGCTTGAACAGCTGCTTATGGGTATAGCCAATGTGATACGGCATATCGTTCCAATTCATGTTATGTGCGATCGTAACGATATTCATGTAGTCTCACAAATAAGGGCCGAACATTCGCAGCTGCCCACGATTTTTATTTACGATCATTACCCTGGTGGCATCGGCTTAGCAGAAGACGTTTATAAGCGATTCGACGAGATAAAAGCAGCAGCCATAAACTTAGTTCGCCGCTGCCCATGTGAAGATGGTTGTCCTTCATGTATTGGAACTGAAATAGAAGGAATGAACGCAAAGAAAAAATCCCTTCTATTAATGGAGGGATTATAATGGCTTATGTTGGACCGATCGAGGAGGTTGGCTTGCTCGGCAAGGAGCAGGCGCTGCAGCTGCTTGAAGAAGCGGAGGGGACGCGATGAGCGGACTTAGAGACAGGATGAACCGGCTGCGCGGCACTAGTGCAGCCGCTGGAACTGGCATTGGCACGGATGCGGCGATTTCTTCCCCGGAAGAGACGGTTAAGCGACTGGAGCCGGAAACAGAATCGGTGACTGCAGCTGAGACAGAAGAGGATGAAATCCTCCATCCCGGCTGGCAGCCGATCGGCGTGAAGCTTCAACGTAATGCGGAAGGGACTTTCCTGCTGCGACAAATCCGCTATCCTCTCGAATACAAGCACGGCACTCATCGTCTGAATGAGCTGGGCGCTGCAGCCTCCGGTTTGTCGGCATTTCACGGCGAACCGGTGGAGCCGGAGCAGGTGTTGTTTCTGGATCTAGAGACGACCGGACTTGGTATTGGCGCTGGCAATGTGCCGTTTATGGTGGGGATTGCCTACATGCAGCATGGACAGTTTATCGTCGAGCAAGCGTTAATTCGTCATCCTGCGGAAGAAAGGGCAATGCTGGCGTACATCGAGAGCAAGCTGCCTTCGTACCGCTATTTGGCGACTTATAATGGCAGAACGTTTGACTGGCCGGTCATGCAGAACCGTTTTATTATGAACGGACGAGGCCGGAGGACATGGGAGCCGCTGCATCTCGATTTTCTTCATCCCTCCCGGAGCATTTGGAAAAATACCTTAACCTCCTGCAAATTAAGTCATGTCGAAGAGGAGCGGCTGGGCATTGAGCGAGTGGACGATGTGCCTGGCTCGCTGGCGCCGCAGCTGTACTTTCAATACTTAGCGGAAGGCGACCCGGAGCCGCTTGCAGGCGTCTTCCGGCATAACGAGATTGATATGCTGTCACTCGCCTGTCTGGCGATCCGGTTCGGGCATTTGCTTCATTCGGACGAGGAGCAGGGCGCATTTGGTGTGTTGCCGATCCCTTCGGAAACGGAAGAGCAGGTGCGTACCGGTTTGTGGCTGGAGAAAATGGGACTGCCTGACCGGGCGGAAGCGTTATTCGCCCTGGCATTGGATACGGAATCAGCGGCAGTATCTGCACTATTGATGCTTGCCGGAAGGGATAAGAAGGCTGGAAATTGGCAGCGAGCTGTGTTATTGTGGCAGAAGGCTGTAGAGCATCCTTATACATATGGATCTTCGGCAATTGCTGCGTACATTGAACTTGCCATGTTCTATGAACATAAGCTGAAGGATTACGTTTCGGCTTTACAATACACGACAGAGGCGCTGGAGCTGGCGCTGGGGAACCCGCTGCTGCAAAAAAGGGATGCGAAGAAAAGGGCAGAGCTCGACGGTCTTCGCAACCGGAAGGAAAGGCTTCAGCGCAAGGCGGGAAGGATGCATGGGTAGATGAAGGAACAAGGACAATTACCGGCTATGGGCGGCCTGCTGCTTGATTTGGACGGTACGCTGTACCACGGGACGAGACGAATTGAAGGCGCTGATCGTCTGATTCGGTTTTTGAAGGAACGGGAGCTGCCTTACCGCTTTGTGACCAACAACTCTTCTGCAACCCCTGAAGCGGTGGCCGACCGGTTGCAGGCGATGGGAATTGAGGCAGAAGCCAGTGATGTGTGTACTTCGGCGCAGGGCGCAGCAGGGCATATTGCTCAACTGAAGCCTGGCGCTTCAGTATTTGTTGTAGGCGAGGCGGGGCTTCGTCAAGCAGCAGAAGAAGCGGGCTTGAGATTGACGGAGGAAGAGCCTGACTTTGTGCTGCAGGGCATCGACCGCGGTTTGACGTATGAACGTTTGGCTGCGGCTGTACGCCATATTCATAACGGAGCTAAGTACGTTTTGACCAACCCGGATCTGCTTCTGCCAACCGAGAATGGACTTATGCCTGGAGCGGGCTCAATCGGAGCGATGCTTAAGGCGGCTGGGGGACAGGAACCGATTCTCATTGGCAAACCGTCGTCGATTCTGATGGACTATTCGCTGGATAAGCTTGGCTTGTCGGCTGATCAGACTTGGGTCGTAGGCGACAATTTGGCTACGGATATTGCGGCAGGGCGCGCGTCGGGCTGTGGAACAGTACTGGTTCTGACAGGACTTACAACAGAGGACAATTTCGAAAGCTACGCAGACAAGGCCGGCTGCAAGCCGGATGCAATTTGCGCAAATTTAGATGAGCTGATCTCGTATATTTCCGGTTCAACCGGGAGATAAGAGAAGGAAGCGAACGGACAGGAAGGAAGCGAGCTGCAAATGCCTGAATTACCGGAAATGGAAACGTATCGGCTCATGCTCTCAGAGCGTTTGGCCGGTGCTCAAATTATCGGAACGGAAGTAACGAGAGAACAGTCCGTTCATATGACAGCAGAACAATTTGACAATGCGCTGATCGGCAGAACGATCTGGTTCGTTGAACGCCGGGGCAAGCATTTAATATTTCATCTCGACAACGGCAAAAGGTTGCTGCTGCATCTAATGCTGGGCGGATGGATGTTCTATGGCACCGACGAGGAACGTCCGGAGCGAACCGTGCAGGTGACGATTAAATTTACGACGGGCAATCTTTATTTTATCGGGCTGCGGTTAGGCTATTTGAAGCTGATGTCGGTCAAAGAAATCGACACGGAGCTGGCAAAGCTGGGTCCAGACCCTTTTGATAAAAGGCTTATACTGGAGCGCTTCAAGGGGCTTTTCGCCAAAAAACGCGGCAACATTAAAGCGGCTTTAGTTGATCAGCATGTAATCGCAGGTATCGGCAATTGCTATGCTGACGAGATCGTGTTTGCTGCCGGACTTCGGCCGGATGCAAAAATTCCCGCTATCGAGCAAGCGACCTGGGAACGGCTGTATGAAGCGATGCATAGAGTGCTAATGGAAGGGCAGGCTCGCGGCGGTTATATGGATGATCCATTTACTTCGGGAGATGAGATTACCGGCGGCTATAATGGACATATGAAGGTGTATGATCGCGCGGGAGAACCATGCCTGCAATGCGGCACGCCTATTGAACAGATCGAAATTTCGTCGCGCAAGGCTTTCTTGTGCCCGAATTGTCAGAAGGAACAATAAACGATGGTCCGCGTTGGCCGGCATTTAAGCATTAGAGGCGGTTATGCTGCTGCTGCGAAGGAAGCTTATAGCGGCGGCATGCAGTGCTTTCAGTATTTTCCGAAAAATCCGCGCAGCTTGACGATTAAGCGATTCGACCGCAATGATGCGGCTCGCTGCGCTGACTTTTGCCGGGAGCATGATCTGAAATCGATTGCCCATACGCCGTATCCGACAAACCTGGCGGCTGAAGGAGAAACAGCACGGCAGCGGGTCGTGGAGTCGTTGTTGAATGATCTTGATATTGCCGATACTTGCGGTTCGGTAGGTGTAGTCGTTCACTTCGGGATCTATAAAGGCTCAGAACCGCTGCAAGGCTATCAATCGATTATCTATACCCTTAACGAGGTTACATCCCGATGGGATAGAAGGGCAAAGCTGCTGATCGAAATTCAGTCCGGCGAGCATGCGTTCATGGGAACGACGTTCGAGGAATTGGCGCAGATTCGCAAGCTGTGCCAGCGTCCTGAACAGCTCGCTTACTGCCTGGATACCTGTCATATGTTCGCCAGCGGCATGTGGCAAGGAGCGGGGGATGAGAAATGGCTGGCTGCAGGGGAACGCCTGGAAGTGTTGGGCGACGTAGCTGCCGTTCATTTCAACGATTCGCTGTTTCCTTCCGGTTCGAGAAGGGATCGCCATGCGCCGGTCGGCAAAGGGTATATTGGAGAAGAAGCGATGAAATGGATGCTGACGCTTCCGCAATTGGAGGATGTGCCTTTTGTTCTGGAAACGCCTCCAGATGAGGACGGAAGCTACGAAAGGCAACTGAATCTGATGCGCGAATGGGGGAGTCAATCATGATTTATGTTTACTTGGATGATTACAGAACCTGCCCGCCAGGCTTTGTCCTGGCCCGCAACGCGGAGGAATGCAAGCTGCTGATCGATTCGGAGTCGATCGGCATTTTGTCATTGGATTATGATTTGGGCTGGAGCGAGCCTACAGGCTACGAGGTCGTGCGCTATTTGGTCGAAACGGGAAAATATCCCGAGCAAGTCTATTTGCACACGTCCAGCGCGGCCGGAAGAATGCAGATGTACCATATGCTTTCCTCCAATGCGCCAATAGAGCTGAAGCTGCATAACGGTCCGATGCCATCGACGTTGCTGGAGGAAATTGCAAGAGGATCTTAAATGGAATGGAACTGCCGCACCGCCCACAGCTTTTGCAGTGCGGTGTTTCGCAGCATGACGGCGGTCGGAAGGTCGGTCGATCACAGATGGAGGTGTTGGCGTGAGCCAATGGATTGGCACGGCTAACCAAGGGTATTCACCCTATGCAATAGAGGAGCTTCGGCGGCTGCTGCCGGAAGTGAAAGTAGCGCAGCTGGTCGCTGGAGAGATTTTTAGATTTGATACGGCTCTTACGAAGGAGGAGACGGTCGCAACGATTCAAAACAATCGTCCGACCTTCCTCCGGCATATGCAGCCGATAGACCACAGCATTCCGGTTAGAGGCGATGCGGATGATTTGCAGGCGCTATCGGAATATATTCGCGGGGCGGAGTCTGTATTGTCGGACAAGCGTGTGTCAATTCACGTGAGAAAAGCGAAATCGACGAGCTTCACCTATTCGACAGCCGACACAAAAGGCGCGCTTGACGCTGTTCTTGGGGAGCTGAACGCAGAGTTGGTGTTCCAGCAGCCGGATTTCATTATCGCAATCTTCGCGGGCGAGAACACGATCGATGCAGGGATCGGCACACCGTCGGACATGCTGTCCGATTGGCCTGGCGGTGCTGTTCGTTTTCAGCGGGAGGAAGGGCAAATCTCCCGCGCCAAATTCAAGCTCCTTGAGGCGGAGCGGGAATTTGGGCTCGATTATTCATCGTATCGCCGCGCGCTAGACGTTGGTGCAGCTCCTGGCGGCTGGACATCACTGCTGCTGGAGCGGGGATTGCAGGTAACCGCTATCGATCCCGGCGATCTGCACCCGTCGCTGCAGAGTCATCCGTCGCTTACCTATTTGAAAAAGAACGCTTCCGAGGTGAAATTCGGGGCAGGAACTTTCGATCTGCTTGTGTGCGATATGAGCTGGAGCCCGATGCAAATGTGTCGGCTTGTGCTGGACCTGGAGCCAGCGCTTGCAGCGCATGCAACGGCTGTCATTACCGTGAAGCTGATGCACCGCAAGCCGCTGCAGACGATCCGCGAGGTGAAGGAAAGGCTGTCTACCTCGTTCATCATTGAGCAATCCCGGCAGTTGTTCCACAACCGGGAAGAGATTACGCTGCATTTGATTAAGAAGTAAAGTTTGGATATGTAATACGAAATGGGAGAGGCGGACATTTTTGTCCGTCTTTTTTGATTTTACAAGTTGTTTATGCGGGTGGGGGGCGGTGCACGTTGTTCGCTTTCAGCGAACCTGCTTCGTTAAATAACGAAGCTTACTTCGCTGTAGACAGCTAGAACGCTGATGGATGATGGAAGGGATGTCTACAACGAACCTGCTTCGCTAAATAACGAAGCGAAGTTCGCTGTAGATAGCTAAAAATGCAGGTTGATGATGGATGGAGAGCCAGCAACGAACCTGCTTCGCTAAATAACGAAGCGAAGTTTGCTGTAGATAGCTAAAATGCAGGTTGATGATGGATGGAGAGCCAGCAACGAACCTGCTTCGCTAAATAACGAAGTGCAATTCGTTGTAGACAGCTAGAATGCTGAAAAATGCTGGGCGGAGAATCTGCAGCGAACCTAATTTCGCTATTCGAGAACCTAGGTTCTTGAATAGCGAAGAAAGATTCGCTGTAGTGCTTTGCGTGCTGAAAATGGTATGTTTTAGCGAACTTAGCTTCGTTAAACAGCGAAGCAGGTTCGCTGTGGGTCCGTTACCGAATGGGGACGAGCTTTTGATTGACGCTGTCGGGTGCATGCTTGGTGAGTATGGCCGATAATGGTTGGTAGTAGAATTGGTACCCGCAGCCCAAGTATCCAGCGAACCTGCTTCGCTAATAACGAAGCGAAATTCGCTAGAGATAGCTAAAATGAAGGAGGATGATGGAGGGAGCGCTACAACGAACCTGTTTCGCTAAATAACGAAGCGAAGTTAGCTGTAGACAGCTAAAATGCAGGTTGATGATGGATGGAGGGCCTGCAACGAACCTGCTTCGCTAAATAACGAAGCAGAATTCGCTGTAGACAGCTAAAATGCTGAAAAATGCTGGACGGAGAATCTGTAGCGAACCTAATTTCGCTCTCCGAGAACCTAGATTCTCGAATAGCGAAGAAAGATTCGCTGTAGTGCTCTGCGTGCTGAAAGTGGTATGTTTTAGCGAACTTAGCTTCGTTAAACAGCGAAGCAGGTTCGCTGTGGGTTCGTTACCGAATGGGGATGAGCTTTGACTCAATTCGTTATAGTAGCTGCTGTTCCCTCTAAGTTAATGCCGTTAAATATCTTCCTCGTCCGATTGTTGACTTTCATTTCGAAGTGGAGAATTTCTTGTATAGCTGGCAGCAGTGTGTCCAGTTGGATCAGCTTATGGCTGTGATACACCCCGGCAGGATGACGGTTCTCGTTCAGTAGCAGCTCAACGATAGCAGCTCCAGTTTTACCTGTAATTTGCGCTTCATTGTGGCCATGGAGCAGACATTCCACATGAACAGCCTCTCCCGACTTGCTGCCCCAAGCTTCAACTTTCGCAGCGTATCGATCGGAACCGAAACGCAGCCGTCCGAACATAGCAATCGACAATCGGCGAATGAATGGCAGTCGTAATAACCGGGTCAAGCCGATGCTTCTCAAGAATGCAAGCAAATCGGTAACTAGAGAGGAGTCAAAGCAAAGTCGTGTCGAAACCGACGGCAGCTGCAAAGTCCGCATGAGAGCGTGCTGATCGGAAAAGTTGAATCGGTACGCTTTTTTCCAGCCTATATCGGCTCCTAAATCGGTTCGTTTACCATCTGTGAAGCTTTTAACCATAGTTTTGCCTCCGTCCCGAACAATCTCGAAATCCTCGGCCAGATTATCGATCGTCCATTCAATTGCGGCTTGGCCATGACGGTCTCCGAGCCCCAGCATGATTGTAATATCAATAACATCGGTATGGTCCATCTCCATCATAGCTCGGGCAGCCATAAGATTCGTCAATCCTGGGGCTAGTCCGATACTCAAAACAGCCGTTGACCCGGAAGCCGCTGCTGTCTCGTTCAAGCCCTCCACTTGGGACAAAAAAGCATCGTTTGCGGATAAATCTATGTAGTGGATGCCAAGGCTTAAGCATAGCCGCATAAAAGTATCGTCCTGTTGATCCAGACATATAATGACGAGCTTGAACGGCTTCAGCAGTTCTGGTGTTATTGGCCTATTTATCTGGATTTGCATCGGAAGAACACGGCCTCCGGTAGAACGGCTAAACGCTTGAGCCTTATCAATACTTCTCCCGGCTGCATAGACTTTTCCCGGAAATTGTGCGGCCAATCCTTTGCAAATTGTTTGTCCCACATGCCCGTAGCCCCCGACAACGAGTATTTGATCTTTCATTGTTTATTCCTCCTAGTAGGTGAAGTTACTTAACTGAGTTGCGATAAGATAATGACGTTAAACGTTTCGCCAACTGTTCCCGCGTGCTCCAGATAATTAATGCCATTAATATAACGCACAGTCCGATTAGGAGAATCATAACCATATGGAAAAGCGTCCAATTTTGCTCTCCTATAGAAGAACCCTTTACTGTACCTAGCCCTAATGAGGCCCCGATGACTAAACCCAGATTTCGTGTTAAGGCGATTAAGCCTCCAACCGATCCGATATGCTCCTTTGCCGTATGGCTCATGATAAAGTTCATATTCGGAGAGGCGATAAGCGCCATTCCCAACCCGCAAAGCGCAAGTCCGGCAATAGCGGATATCATCGGAAAATTTGCCAAAGTTAACGCGAGTACTGCCATTCCGCTGCCCATACTCAATAGCCCAATGAGCAGGAGTCGGCGCGAGCCTAGACGGTCGGACCAACGACCTGCGATTGGGCCTGCAATGGCGAGACATGCCGGATAAATGGTCATCAGCAGTCCGACGGATGAAGACGATAAGACGGCAAAACTGTAGAAAAAGAATGGAAGACTGACAATAACGGTATTCGCCGCCATAAATGTTACCGTGCTAATCAGCAAGCCAATAGATACTGCAGGGACAGCGAGTGCACGCATTGGGAGAAAGGGAGTGGGATGCTTTCGCTCCCATAATAGAAAGACGATTAAAGCGGCCAGACCGATACCTCCCGTATAAAAGAACGAAGCCCTCATCACGCCGTTCTCCGTCCCGCTGTGAGATAAACCCGCCACAAGCAATCCAATTGCGCTCATGAACAACATCGCTCCCGTGACATCGAATGAACCATTACGGTCTGTCCTATGATGAAGTAAAGGGATGAAGCGAAAGGCCAGAAGCGAGGCGACAGCCGCAAATGGAACTTGGATGATGAAAAGCCAATGCCAGCTTAAGCTCTGACCAATGAGGCCGCCAGCCGCAGGTCCCGCCATTCCGCCAATCGCCACTGCCCCGCTGATGATACCGAGCGCCTGTCCGCGTTTCTCCGCAGGCATCAGCTTTGCAAGCAGTGCCATATTTGTGGCTTGGAACATAGCTGCTCCAACGGCCTGGATAAAGCGGAATGCGAGCAGCGAGCTGATGCCGGGGGAGAAGACGATAAGCAGTGAGCTCAACGTAAACAGTCCAAGTCCGGCATTATGAATAATTCCAGAACCAAACCGGTCTCCAAGCTTGCCCATCAGCGGCAGCAGTATGGTGATGACAAGCAAGTAGCCTGTCGTAATCCATTGCACCGTATCAAGTCGACTGTTGAAGCTATCGGCAAATTGGGGAAGGGAAACATTCACGATCCCGGCTGTAAAATGAGAAAGGAAGGCGCCCAACGCAATCGCGATCATTAGTTGTCGTCCGGAAGCCACAGGCAGTTGAGAGTCAGATGTAACCATGATGAACATAACCTCGCAATTCTTTTTCGGAAAATAGTATAGTATCTAAACTAAATGATCAAAAAAAATTAATGATCCAACGCAAATATAAATTTATCTATTGTTTTTGCAAAAACCGCAATTTCTTCCGGGCTCATTTGCGTCTGTAATTGATTGTAAAACGCTTGATGAAGCTCTTCATGCATCGTATAGGCGGTTTTTCCTTGAACAGTCAGCGATATTAGCGTGCTTCTATGATCTGTCGGGTGCATGGAACGAACGATTAACTCCTTTGATTCCAGGCGGGCAATCAGCTGGGTAACGGCGCCCTTCGTAATGCCAAGACGGGCTGCCAGCTCGCTCATCAGGACGCTGCCTTCCGGGCCGATCGCATCAATCGTATGCATTTCGCTGGGCGTTAGCGGTCCAATGCCCTCAAAGGTACGGGGCTGGCGCTCCAGCTTTCGGAGCTGCAAAATCAAACGGCCAAAGCTGTGGCTGAGCGACGGGGTTTCGTGTTTGTTATTGTTGTCCATGGAGTTAGTATAGTAACTAAACTTATAGTTGTCAAACGGTCATTATTTCCTGCAAGTGAAGTGAATCATGTTGCGGTTCAATAGACAGTTAGCGCCGCGTTTTCATACAAAAAATGCAGCTGGCAAACGATCCGCCCATCATGTTAAAATCAATTTATATTAATGCGGGAAAGCATCCCGATTTGCAGCTGCCCACTTCTTATTGAAGTGCGGTGTACTGTGAATCGGGATTTTTTTATGGCCCAAAATAGGAGGCGCATGCAGTATGGAAAAAGAATGGAGTACGATAGAAGCGGGCATGGTGTTGAACGGCAGATACCGCTTGCTGGAAAAGCTGGGCAGCGGGGGAATGGGAGCGGTATATGCAGCCGAGGATACCAAGCTTCATGGCAAGCTGCGAGCGGTAAAAATCACAACAGCTTCAGCGAGCTGGAATGGCGGTCAGCAAAGCTCCAATGCAGAGGAAGCCTGGATGCTTGCCCGGCTCAGTCATCCCAATCTCCCGCTAATCGTCGATTGCTTCGCCATTCCTGCTTGGCAAGCTGACGTCATCATTATGGATTACATACAGGGAGAGACTGTGAAGCGCCGTTTTGAGCGGAACGGGCAGAGGATGTCTTTTCCCGAAGTAATCAGTATCGCCATTCAGCTTTGCTCGGCGCTTTCATATCTGCACCGGCAGACACCGCAGATCATTCATCGGGATTTGAAGCCGTCCAATGTAATGCTGGAGGAAAACGGGCATGTCCGGTTAATTGATTTTGGCATTGCACGTCAGTTCAAGAACGGCTCAACACAGGATACAGCACTGCTCGGAACGCCCGGCTTTAATGCGCCTGAGCAGGCCAGCCCTAATGGGCAAAGCGGTCCCCGGACCGATATCTATGGGCTGGGCGCGATGCTCTATTATTTATTAAGCGGCGGAACTTATTTCCCCTCAGGCCGGCATGCAAGCCGTCTTGATCCTATGATGCAGCTTCTGCCGGATGTGCCTGCTGTCTTCAAAACGCTATTAGGAAAAATGACGCAGGAAAAGGAGGAGAACCGGCCGCTCTCTATGTCTGAGGTAGAGGCTGCTTTAATCCGGCTGCGAACGGATGATTATGACAGGGATAGAGAGCGTCTTTCCCGCATCTATTCCATGTCGCAAAATCCAGTACAACAATCGAATCGTCAAGTACTCGCTGCGTTTGTCTCGCTATCTGCAGGCGCAGGGGCAACCTTCGCATCCATTACGACAGCGAAGCTGCTCGCAAGGAAGGACATTGCTGTTACGGCGGTGGAATTCCCATCCGCTCAACCGGAATGGCTGGCGCTGCTTGGCGCAGGTGCTAAACAACCGGCTAATGAAAAATCTGGCGGTTTCATGGAATGGCATACCGGATCTGTACGCTGGCTTGCGCAGCGCGGGGCGTTTTTCCAAGCACAGTATGGCGAATTGGAAAGACAGCTAAGAAATGATAGCGAAACAGGAATTGCGCTGCTGGATATGGGCATTTTGACGGGTGCCGGGGAAGAGGAGGGCTGGAACCTGCTGGCATCCTGCCAATTGGTGTATGTCGTAGCCGATCCCTATCCTTCCAGATGGAGCAATGAAAGATTGCAGCGGCTGTACCGGCTGAAGGTTGAACTTGAAGCAAGGGGAGGCAAGCTGCTTTGGCTTGCGAATAAGTCTGTCCGGTTCAATCGGCGCTCGGAATGGATAACGATGCTCCCAGGCAATCCGCAAGCGATAATACCGCTGCTGCCTCAGGATCGATGGCTTCAAGTGCTATGGTCCGGCCGCTGGGCGACGGAGGATCCGGCTCTTCGCAAGCCTCTGGAGAAAGCGCTAGAACCGGTACTATCCGACCTTGAAAGGGTGCTCCATACAATACAAAAGAAATCCGTGTTATAATTATACGGATGACCTACGGTCCTACTTGGCCGGGGTGCTGCGAACTATTAGTATGGTGGGCAAGTAAGTCTGGTGACCTCCGGGCTGCTTGCATTTGAATAATAGCTTCATTATGATGAAGAAAAAAAGAGTCTATAGGACAATTAGGGAAGCAGGTGAACATCAAGATGAGCGATCGCGTATTAGTTGTCGAAGATGAAGCGGGGATTGCCCGCGTATTACAGCTGGAGCTGGAGCATGAAGGTTATACGGTCGGCTCGGCGGCAGACGGCAGAACCGGTTACGAAATGGCTTCGTCGGGTGACTGGGAGCTCGTGCTGCTGGATGTTATGCTGCCGGAGCTGAATGGTATCGAGGTGCTAAGAAGGCTGAGGCAGGCGGGAAATCCGGTGCCGGTTATTTTGCTGACGGCGAGGGATACCGTTCCCGACAAGGTTAGCGGCTTTGAGCATGGCGCCAATGATTATATTACGAAGCCTTTTGCAATGGAGGAGCTTCTGGCTCGTGTCCGCAACATTTTGCGCATATTCCAGCAGTATCCGAAGGAGTCCGAAGGCTCAGACCAGATTAAAGTAGGCGACTTGACGATTGAGCTTCGAACCCGCAAGGTGTACCGCAAAGAAATTGTGATCGAGCTGACGCCGCGGGAATTCGAGCTGCTCGTCTATTTGGTCGAGAACAAAAATGTAGAAAAATCGCGTGAGGACATTTTATCCGAAGTATGGGGTTATGATTTTATCGGCGAGACGAATCTTGTGGATGTGTATATCCGTTATTTGCGCCAAAAGCTGGACAAGGGGTACCGGCATAAGCTGATCCATACGGTTCGCGGAGTCGGTTATATGATTAAGGAGCCGGATGCATGACGCTGCGCAAAAGGTTTACACTGTTTACGATCTTTTGGCTCATCTTCATCCTGATTTTATTTAATATTTTCGTCTATTTCTATGTGATTAAGATTACGACGGAAAGCGAAGAACGGGTAATCGGAAATAAAGTGAACCTCATGTTGGAAAATCCGCTCATTCAGCACGGAAAAGGGATCTATGATCCCGATTTGCTGAGTGAGTACTATAATGTAAATGAAATGATCCGGATCGTGCAGCCTGATAACAAGGTTGTCAACATAACCGGCTCAGATCCGGTTCTGCTCAACCTGCCCGTACAGTTCCAGCGTCAGCATGATACGGGCATGATCTCCAAAGGCAATGAGCGCATTCTCTATATGCGCGTTCCGATCTTCAACGGCCCCGATATCGTGGCGATGCTGGAAGTGAACCGGGTGCTTAACGAGCTTGACGATTATTTGCAAATATTAGTGGCCGCATTGACTGTAACGAGTGTTGGCGCTATTTTATTTGCGATCTTCGGCACGTACTGGTTCACTTCGCGTTTGACCGCGCCCATGCAGCAGATGGTCAATACGATGCGGGAGATCGACCGAAGCGGCAAGCTTCGTAAAATCGAATCGTCCAGCCAAGAGGAATCGGCAGAGCTGCAGCAGCTCGTCCGGGCGTTCAATCAAATGATCGAACGGCTGGACCGGACATTTGCCCGGCAAAAGCAGTTTGTTGCCGATGCTTCTCATGAGCTGAAGACTCCGCTTACAGTTATCAGCAGCTATGCCGGCATGCTGAAACGGTGGGGCCGCGACGATGAGAACATAAGGAATGAAGCGATCGAAGCGATCGACCGCGAGACGACGAGACTGCAAAGCTTAACGAAGTCGATGCTTATGCTCGCCGAAGCGGAGCAGGAGGATTGGCTGCGTCAAGAGCTGTTCGACGTGGTACATGTCGTGAACGAGCTGGCAGGCATGCTGCAGACGACGTTCCAGCGCCCGATCCGGGTGAAGGCGATGTCCAAGGTTGTAAGGATGTACGGTGATAAAGATAAAATTAGACAGCTGCTTGTCATCCTGCTCGATAATGCGATCAAATACAGCAAGGACCCTATCGAGGTGTCCGTATCGCTGATGAAGAACATCGTCAAGATTGAAGTGAAGGATAAGGGGATTGGCATACCGGAAAACGAGATTCCGCATATGTTCGAGCGATTCTATCGTGTAGACGGCGCGAGAAGCAGGGCAACAGGCGGTGTTGGCCTTGGCCTGTCTATCGCCAAGCGGATTGTCGACTTGCATGAAGGCAAAATCGACGTATTCAGCTTGCCGGATCTCGGAACGACGATTGCCATTCAGTTCAAGCAGCGTAAGTAAAGGGGAACGGGGATCATGAAATACCGGGTAGCTTCGGTTCAATATCAACTGGCGGATATTAGCTCCTTCGAGCAGTTCGCGGAGCAAGTTACGCACTATGTTCGCAATGCTTCGGAATATGGAACACAGTTTCTGCTGTTTCCGGAATTTTTGACGACACAGCTGCTGTCTATCGGGGATGAGAGCGGGAAAGCACTGCCGATCGGCAGACTTCCCGAGTTTACGGACCGTTATGAGCAGCTGTTCCAGTCGCTCGCTTCTGAATACAATATGTATATTGTCGGCGGCACGCATGTTGTGGAAGCCGGAGAGGGCCGGTGGCAAAACACGGCGCATCTGTTCCATCCGGGCGGCAAAATCGACCGGCAGCCCAAAATCCATCTGACACCTACAGAGGTTTCTGAATGGAATATGACGCCGGGTGACGGTCTGCAAGTGTTTGAGACGGAATTCGGAACGATCGGCATGCTGACCTGTTACGATATTGAATTTCCGGAAATCGTCCGTATGGCGAGAGCCAAAGGGGCGGACGTTATTTTCTGCCCATCCTGCACGGATGACAGACATGGCTTCTACCGTGTTCGTTATTGCTGCCATGCGCGTGCCGTGGAAAATCAAATCTATATCGTCACGACAGGTACAGTCGGCGCGCTGCGCAAGGTTGATTTCATGCGCGCGAACTTCGGGCAAGCGGCAATTATTGCGCCGAATGATATTCCATTCCCGCCAGCGGGCATCTTGAGCGAAGGCATAATTAACGACGATATGCTCGTCGTTGCCGATCTGGATTTGCAATTGCTGGAGGATGTGCGTGCAGGCGGCTCCGTAACGACCTGGCGCGACCGCCGCATCGATCTCTACTCTGATTGGTCCTAGAGCTAGCGTGAAGGAGGACAATGCGATGCATAAAAGCTTCTACGTATTTAACGGGATTAACGGAAAGGCTGTTCCTGTTAAAGCGGTGATCCGCCAGTACACGGAGCGTGATTTCGAGGCTATGATCGACGTGCAGCGGGTAAGCTTTCCTCCTCCGTATCCGGAGGAGCTCTGGTGGAGCAGGGAGCAAATGATCGAGCATATCAGCCGATTTCCGCAAGGCGCTTTGTGCGCGGAAATAGACGGACGCATTGTCGGCTCCATGACGGGATTAATGATCGACATGAAGAATTATGGCCATGATCACAGCTGGGAAACGATAACGGACAACGGTTATATCCGCAATCATAATCCGAACGGCGATACACTGTACGTCGCTGACATTTGTGTCATACCAGAATACCGGAAGACGGGTATCGGCAAGTGGCTCATGCAGTCCATGTATGAGACCGTTGTACAGCTTGGTCTAGGCAGATTGCTTGGGGCAGGCCGGATGCCGGGTTACCATCTTCATGCTGCCGAGCTTAGCCCAGATCAATATGTCGAACGGGTTATGACAGGTGAGCTTCAGGATCCGGTCATCAATTTTTTGCTGCGCTGCGGAAGAACGCCAGTTGGCATTGCCGCCAATTATTTGGATGATGAGCAATCCGGCAATTATGCCGTACTTATGGAATGGAGAAATCCGTTTACTACATACTCGGAATGAGGAACATCAGAGAGGAGCTTAAGTCATGATCTATCATCGTATTACCTCGATCGAGGACTCTTATTTTGCAGCGCTCCACAGCTTGCTGGGACGTATTTTCCCGCCGGAGGAAGTTCTCGCTTATGAGCTTTGGAAGGAGCCTTTGGAGGATCCAACGATTCATGTCTATGTCGCTGTGGAGAACGGAGAGGTTGTCGGCTCCACCGAATACCGCTATTACCCCGACCTTCGAGTTGCGATGACGGACTTTACGATTATCGGCGAGCATTCCAAAGGAATCGGCCGCTTTCTGATGCGCAAACGGGAGAAGGATTTGGCCCGGCTTGCAGAGCAATCCGGAACGGAATCTATCGGCATGTTTGCGGAAATCTACAATCCTTATGGCAGCGAGGAACAGCACAGCTTCGGCGGTGTGACGCCGATGAGCCCGTTCGTACGCCGCGAGGTGCTCTCGCATATGGGCTATAAACAATTGGCAATCAACTATGTTCACCCGTCCTGGGATCATGAGGGGCAAGCGGTTGAAGGCTTGAATCTCAGCTTCCTTCCGGCTGACGAAGATCGGACTTCGATACCGGCTGCACTTGTAGCCGCGTTTCTGGAAGAATACTACTCGGCGCTGCCTAACAAGCCGGAGGCTTGGCTGGCGATGATGGACCGGCTCCGCGGAATGGAGCAAGTCGAGCTGCTGCCGATATGACGAAGCTGATTTTCCGCGGCACGGGCGATTCGATGGGCGTGCCTCGCGTCTACTGCGATTGCGAGGTTTGCTCGGAGGCGAGAGCGGGAGACGGCGGTGTAAACCGCAGACTTCGCTCGCTCGTTCAGATTGAGGACACCGACAGCGGAACGACGCTGATCGATTGCGGTCCCGACTGGGGCAAACAAATGGAAGCGGCGGGCCTGCGGACAGTTGACCGAATATTGCTCACCCATGCGCATTTCGACCATATAGGAGGAATTGTGGAGTGGGCGGATGCCTGCAGATGGCTGGGCAAAACAGGGCAAGCTTATGCACCTGCAGAGGTTATTGCGGAAATCAATGAACGTTTCCCGTGGCTGCATCGTCAAATTCAGTTCACAGCTAATGACGAGCCGATGGAACTGGGAGAATGGCGGGTTTCTTGCTGGCGGGTTAATCATGGCAAGAACGGTTATTCCTACGCCTATCGTTTCGATCATCTGTCGAGAGCATATAGCTGGGCGTATTGCTCAGATGCGATCGGGATGACGGAGGAGCAGCAGAAGCCGCTATACGGACTTGATTTGCTCGTGCTTGGAACTAGCTTCTACAAAGAAAACTTCGCTTATGAGACGAGATCAGTCTACGACGTTACTGAGGCGCTGGAGCTTGTGAAGCTTTGGACACCGGGATGCGTCTATTTCACTCATATGTCTCATGATATTGATCTCCGCCGGGACTATGGTCTGCCGGCACAGCTGCAGTTTGCAGAAGCCGGCATGGAGATTGTTCTGGAATCTGTTTGACATCCGGCACGAATTAAATTAAATTGAATATATAGTTTTAGCTGTCATTTGGAAGGGGAAATTTTAATGATTACAGGTGTTCTTAACTCCTAATTGGATAAATCGGATTTAATCCGGCGAAGCATTTTTTTATTTAGGCTTGCTCAATTCGTATGAATCGGCATGCTTCTATTGCTTTGTCCCATGTTAAATTCCGGTACCAAGGGTTAAGAACATGTGGATTCCGCCTAAATGACATTAGTCAGCGGCCCAATCACCGTGCTCTTTCGAGCACGGTTTTTTTATTTGCATATACGAGGGACGGGATTAGCCTAGAGTAGAGAAAGGCTATATTCCCGTCGTATCGTCTGCATCTAACGGGAGAGCTGGCAAATGGAACAGGAATGGAGCGCATAGCGTTCTGTTCCTGTTTTTTTATTTTTCAGATGAAAAAAAAGGAGCTGAAATGTACAAATGAACGAAGCGACATGGAAAAGACTGGAGTATGACAAAATAAAGGAAAAGCTGATCGGCTATACGGTATCGCCTGGCGGCAGAATGCTAGCCGAAAAACTGGAGCCAAGCAACCAGCGGAATCAGGTAATGGCGTGGCTAAACGAGACGCAGGAGGCAGCCGATCTGCTGGCAACTGGCGCAAGCGTCCCGCTTTCGGCAATGGAAGGGATTGATCCGTTCCTTGTGCTGCTGGGCAAAGGCAGAGTCTATAACGAGACGGAGCTGGAACAGCTGCTCATCTGGCTCGTATCGATTGCACAAATGAAGCGTTATATGGACAGCAAGCGGCAGACAGCGCCGACAATTGCCAGCTATGCAGATTCTATAAGGGATTGCCCGGAGCTCCGTAGCGAGCTGGAACGCTGTATCCGGTTCGGCCGATTGACGGATCAGGCCAGCCCTGGCCTGGCATCGGTACGCCGTCAGATCATCGTTGTCGAAGACAAAATCGAACGCAAGCTTCAAGGAGCGCTGTCGAAATACAAATCAGCACTTCAGGAGTCGTTCATCAGCAAACGGAGCGGGCGTTCCGTTATTGCAATCAAGCGTGAGCTTCGCAAGCAGGTGCCGGGAACGGTATGGGATGAATCGGCAAGCGGCCAGACGCTTTACGTAGAGCCGATCGATGTAGCGGACTTGCAAAGCGAGCTTCAGAGCTGGGCTGCGGAGGAGGAACGCGAGCGAACCGTTATTTTATCCGGATTATCGGACCTCGCAGATGCGCATGTGCAGCAGTTGAAGGGCAACCGAGAGGCGATGGCAACCTTTGATTTCATTATGGCGAGAGGAAAGCTGTCGCGATCCTATGACGGCAGGAAAACGACGCTGAGCGACAATCCCGTCATTCGGCTCGTTGAAGCCCGCCATCCGCTGCTTGGCAGCAATGTCGAACCGCTAACCGTCGAGCTGGGCTTGAGATGGAAGCAATTGATTATTACCGGACCTAATACTGGCGGGAAGACAGTTGCTTTGAAGACAATTGGCTTGCTTGCGGTGATGGTGCAATCCGGTCTGCTCGCACCGGCAGGCGAAGATAGCCGATTCGGGCTGTTTCAAGAGATTATTGCCGATGTCGGAGACGGACAAAGCGTTGAGCAGTCGCTCAGCACATTTTCCTCTCACCTGGCGGTGCTGAAGCAAATGCTGGACTCGGCAGGAGAACGATCGCTGCTCCTGCTTGATGAAATGGCTGCCGGAACCGATCCGAGTGAAGGAATTGCGCTTTCTATAGCCGTACTTGAAGAGCTGCTGCAGCGCAAATCGCTTGTTGCGGCAACGACGCATTTTAACGAGATAAAAACCTTCGCCTCACGCACGCCAGGCTGTATGAATGCTAAGATGGCATTTGACGCAGAAACGCTGCGTCCTCTTTATCGGTTGGAGCTCGGAGAGGCGGGAGACAGTCATGCTTTTGCCATCGCCAGACGCTGCGGACTGCCCGAGCATGTGCTTCTAAGGGCTGAACAACTGACCGTAAGCCGTTCTTCCGCTGTAGATATTGCGGCTGTTGAAGGGGCTTCAGTAGATAATATGGCAGATTCTCCAAAACAGGGGTTAAAGCCTTATTTTAATTTAGAGGAAGAAGGTAAGTCGGAATCATCGCTGGATGTCTCTGAGACAAGGGAACAAAGAGGGCAGATGACAAGCGATTCAATCAAGGGAGTTCCTGCGAAAAAGAGGGAGCTGGAGGTTGGAGACGCTGTATGGATTTACCCGCTCAAACGGATTGGCATCGTCTACCGTGTCGCCGACGCCCGTGGAGAAGTGATCGTCCAGGTACAGGGCGAGAAAATGAAGTTCAACCGGAAGCGGCTCAAGCTGTCTATATCGAGAGAGCAGTTGTATCCCGGCGAAGACTATGATATGGATATTGTCTTTGATACGAAGGAGAACCGCAAAATCCGCAAGCAGCTTAATCGCAAGCATGTTGAGGGGCTGAAGATCGAGACCAAGGGAGAAGATCTCATGTAGCTACACGCGGCAGCTAAAAAGGACTAGGGAGCAGCTGCACAGCTCTCTAGTCCTTGCTTTGTATGACGAGCAATAGCCCTTCTGCAAATTGAATGATGCCGCTGTCAACAAGAATGACATTGCTGATTCCGAGTGATTGACCGATTCGCAGCGTCGCGTCGCCAAGCGGATATTGAAAGCCTGTCAGGTAGATGCCTGTAACCCGCTGGCTTAACGGAAGCAAGGATACATGTGCATAGTCACCTTTGTTCAAGGGAAGTGTCTGCGGTCCTTGTGCCAAGCGGATTTGATTGTGCTCATCAATAATGGAGGCGGCAATTCCTTGCTCCAGTGCAAGGGATAGAAGATGAACGTTTGCCAGCGAATGGTCGAATCTCGTGCCTAACGCGCCAATTAGCGCAATTTCCGCAGGCTGCTGCTCCAGCGCCCGCCGGAACGCCATCTCGGTATCGGTAAAATCTTTATCGATCGGATCACAGTCGATGAGTACTTTGCTATGTATGCGGATTTCCGCTAATTCATCCCCGGTAACGGAATCGAAATCGCCGATGGCAATGTCCGGTGTAAACCCGTTTCGGATCAGGAATAGAGCACCGCTGTCCGCGCCGATCAAATAGTCCTGGGGCTGGACTAGCTTCGTCGCCCAGTCGCCTAACCGGCCGCCGGTAAAAATCAATATACGCTGTTTCATAGGAAACCGTCCTTTCGTTCGAACGAAGGCTAATCTTTTGCAATTACTTTTGTCAGTATAAGCCTACAGCCGCTTCTGCACAATGCTATTTATAGCCGCAAAGCGCCGTGTCTGCAAGGAAGGATGTCTCCAGTTAAGGTGGAAAATGTCGATTTGCGTCAAACTTGTCATTGCGAAACGGAATAACCGCGGCTAAAATGGGGAATGACACAACCGATGCGCCACTCGGGCGATCGGGATACGGAAGCGGAGGAGTATCAGTTGGAAGTTGATATTTTTGGCGTATTCAGCATCATCGGAACGGTAGCTTTTGCAGTCAGCGGCGCCGTTGTCGCGATGGAGGAGGAATACGACATCTTGGGCGTATTCGTGCTAGGCCTCGTTACAGCATTTGGTGGAGGCGTCGTGCGAAACTTGCTGATCGGCATGCCCGTAACGATGTTGTGGAGCCAAGGGCATTTGTTCAAAATCGCCATTATTGCGATGACGATCGCTTTTCTGCTTCCGGCAAGATGGATTTTAACCTGGCGAAAAAGCGAGGCTTTTTTCGATGCGATCGGACTCGCGGCCTTTGCGATTCAAGGAGCGCTTTATGCTACGCAAATGCAGCACCCGATTAGCGCAGTGCTCGTCGCTGCTATGCTGACAGGCATTGGAGGAGGCATCATCCGGGATGTGCTGGCTGGACGGAAGCCGCTCGTATTGAAAGACGAGATTTACGCGGTCTGGGCGATGCTGGCTGGTCTTGCAATTGGAAAAGGCTGGTTCCACAGTACGGTGGATTTATTGTTCCTTTTCGTCATTATCATTACACTTCGTATGTTATCGGTTCATTACAAATGGAAGCTGCCTAGAAGGTCGCTTACGAAAAAAATCATTCAGAAGGAAGGTAGCGCATCATGACAGACCGGGCGCGCGTACTATTCGTATGCCTCGGCAATATTTGCCGGTCACCGATGGCGGAAGCGGTATTCCGCAATAAGGTTCAACAAGCGGGGCTGGAGCAGGTCATTGAGATCGATTCGGCTGGAACCGGGGATTGGCATATCGGCCACCCGCCGCATGAAGGGACGCGTAAATTGCTGGACAGCAAAGGCATTTCCTACAGCGGAATGAGAGCGCGGCAATTTGCAAAAAGCGACCGCGAGCACTTCGACTACATCGTGTGTATGGATACGAAAAACGAGAAGGATGTCCTTCAAGTGCTGGGATTAAGCTCTACGGTGAACGGTGTGACTAATGCTGCTGGTAGCGGCGCACGCATATTTACGTTTATGAGCTTGCTGCCGGATGCGGATATTGCGGACGTTCCCGATCCTTACTACACGGGAAATTTCGATGAGGTTTATGAATTGGTCGAGCAAGGCAGCGCGAAGCTGTTAGAACGGGTTCGTTCTGACCTGTCGGTGTAGCCGCCGAATTTAGGGACGGGAGGCCAGCAAGCTCGTGAAGCAAAACAAATACGATGATGACGTTTTTTTCGAAAAATACGCTCAGATGGATCGTTCTCAAAAAGGGCTGGAGGGCGCCGGAGAATGGCAAGCGCTGCAAAAAATGCTGCCGGACTTCGCAGGCAGACGCGTGCTTGATTTGGGCTGCGGCTATGGCTGGCATTGCCGGTACGCGCTGGAGCAAGGCGCATCGTCTGTCGTTGGCGTTGATATTTCCGAGAAGATGCTGCAGGAAGCACGGGCCAAGACGGAAGCGGGCAAGGTGCAATACCTGTGCCTTCCGATTGAAGATATTGATTTCGAGCCGTCATCTTTCGATGCAGTCATAAGCTCTCTTGCTTTTCACTACCTGGAATCATTCGATGGCATTTGCCGCAGCGTTCATCGCTGCTTGGCTGCTGGCGGAGATTTTGTGTTTTCGGTGGAGCATCCTGTATTTACGGCTAACGCCAAGCAGGATTGGCATTACGATGAGCAGGGAGGACGGCAGCATTGGCCGATCGACCGGTATTTTAACGAGGGGCTGCGCGAAACGGAGTTTCTGGGCGAGAATGTGATGAAATATCATAAAACGCTGGAGACCTATGTCACCGCTCTTATCCAGTCTGGGTTTGAGATTACGGGACTAGTAGAGCCTCAGCCGCCGGAAAAACTGCGGGATGTCCCAGGCATGCTGGATGAATGGAGACGTCCTATGATGCTCCTGATATCTGCTCGTAAAAAATAAAAAAAGGAGATCTCGGCGCGGCCTGCTTCCATCTGCGCGTTGAGATCTCCTTTTTGTTGTTCTGGTGAATAGTGAATAGGGTTAGGAAACGATAATTTTACCCTTCATTTCCTCGTGACCGGAGCCGCATTGGATCGAGCATCTGAATTCATAGGTGCCGGCTTTGTCTACTGTAAAGTTTGCCGTTTCGCCATCCTTGATGTTGACCTTCAGGTCGGGAATTTCCAGACCGTGGTTGCCGCTTTTATTTTTAAGAGTCAGCTTCACGTTGTCGCCGACCTTTAATTTAATGTCAGTCTGATCAAACTTCCAGTTTTCAGCGTTGACTGTAATGTTTTGTGTACCGCCTGCTGCGCCTCCGCCATTGCCTGCGTTTCCACCAGCAGCCCCGCCACCGTTGTTGGACTGATTATTGTTGGTGCTTTTTCCGCAGCCGCCAAGCACGAGCATAAC
Organism: Paenibacillus sp. NPDC058174; assembly: GCF_042883865.1. Lineage (NCBI taxonomy): Bacteria > Bacillati > Bacillota > Bacilli > Caryophanales > Paenibacillaceae > Paenibacillus > Paenibacillus sp. NPDC058174. Next base: position 938,359 of record NZ_JBHVUY010000001.1, on the reverse strand, counting down.
CGCGATCAAAGCGATCAGGGCAACCGAATACCATCTCTTATTCATCTTATTTCCTCCTGTAAGTAGGTAGTGTAAGGCTGCAAGTTCGAACGGCCAATTGTGCATCCGTGCAGTTCCTTAGTCAATACTACATTTCCCTAATCCTTCCCGTTTTAACCCTGTAGTCCTCTACAAGCGTGGAAAAGCAGTGAGTTGGGCGAAAGGGCTGGGCTTTTGATTTGTTGTTGGAATTTCCAAAGTGTAACTCCTCTGCGCCTAAGTGTTGGAAATTGGCATAACGTCTGCTCTTGCAGGAGTTCCAAAGTAAAGTGAAGTCTTATGTTCAAAGCAGTAACCGTTGCTTTCTGGAAAATAGCGAAGCGGGTTCGGTTCGTTTGTTCTCAGAGGTTTGAGGTTTTATGTATTGACCATATCGCTTAATTGCATAATTGCATAGCGTTAGTGCTTTAGAACGAAGCAGGTTCGCAAAAAAGCGAATCAAAGTTCGCAGCAGGAGGGTCAAGCACCACCGTATGAGGCTGCAACGAAGAGAATTTCGCTATTCGAGAACTTACCTTCTCCAACAGCGAAATTCTCTTCGCTAATGCTGGACAGCCGCTCAATACTGCCTGTTTTTGAGTAACATTTACGAACTGGCCCTCGCTATACAGCGAAGCAGGTTCGCTATCCGTCGTTCTCAGGGTTTTGAGGTTAATGTGCAGCATTAGAGCCAAATAACGAAGCAGGTTCGCAAAAGAGCGAATCAAAGTTCGCTGCAGGAGGGGCAATCACTACCGAATGAGGCTCCAGCGAAGAAAATTTCGTTAACCGAGAACCTAGCTTCTCCAAAAGCGAAGTTCTCTTCGTTAATGCTGGACAGCCGCCCAATACTGCCTGTTTTGAGTAACATTTGCGAACTTACCTTCGCTAAATTGCGAAACAGGTTCGCTATCTTTTGTCCTCAGTGGTTTGAGATTTATGTACAGCATTAAAGTTAAATAGCGAAGCGGGTTCGCAAAAGAGCGAATCAAAGTTCGCTGCAGGAGGGTCAAGCACCGCCGTATGAGGCTGCAATGAAGAGAATTTCACTATTCGAAAACTTACTTTCTCCAACAGCGAAGTTCTCTTCGCTAATGCTGGACAGTCGCCCAATATCGCCTGTTTTGAGTAACATTTGCGAACTTACCTTCGCTAAATTGCGAAGCAGGTTCGCTATCCGTCGTCCTCAGAGGTTTGAGGATTATGTGCAGCGTTAGAGCTAAATAGTTAAGAAGGTTTGCTATCCAATATCTTTGGCGGTTTAAGTAGGTAATAGAAGAGCAATATTCACAATTAAAGCAAGGGCAGCAGCGTGTAATGAAGAACGCAGGGTTATCTTGGTGCTGTATGCTAAAGAGTGAGTGAGAGGAGTGATCCGAGTTCATGCTGACTTTTCGATGGTTCGATCCATTATCATCGTGTTAGCGATGGGGGAATGGAATCAAGAACGGCAGCATGGACCGAAGCGCGCAGCGATCTCATGATCTGCAGCACGCTGTAACACATAGCAATCTTGTGGACTGTAGCATACTGTACCAGTGCATAAAAAAACGCCGCAAAAGTCATCAGACTCCCGCGGCACCATCACGCTCTACTACTCCTTCTCTAAAAAATACATCAAAGCATCCGGAATCTCCTGCTGCCAGAAGCCCCACTGATGCATGCCGTTCATTTCCGCATAAGAGAGCTTCGCGCCACGTTCAGTCAGCAGCTTCCGTGCATGGCGGTTGATCTCCACAAAATTCATCGTTCCGTGGTCTGTTTCATAAGCGGTTTCCTGCAGCCCTACGATCATATACAGCTCCAGCCCCCCAAGATCGGTCTGACTCTCCATAATTTCGCGAGACCGGTCATAGTAAGCACCTGAAAGCGACATAATCCGCGTGAACAGGTGCGGGTACGTCAGCGCCAGGTGGAAGGAAACTGTACCACCCAAAGAGTCGCCGGCCAGCACCCGCTGATCCGGATCACGGCGTACCGGATACTTGGCTTCAATAAATGGAAGCATTTCTTCTCCGAAAAACTTAACGTAGTCGGCATGCCGTTCGCCGTCCGGGGAATACTCGGAAGTGCGGTGCGTCTTGTCGACATCGACGCCAACGATGATGAACGGCTCGATGCCTTCATCGAGAATAAGCCGGTTCGCAGTCGTCGCGATTCGTCCGAAATTGAAGAAATCTTCGCCGTCTTGGCAATAGACGACTGGATAGCTAAGCAATTCGTTATAGCCAGGAGGGAGGTACACGCGCAAATTACGCTCGCCCTCAGGCAAATAACGGCTGGATACGGTCTCTTTTAATACGGTGCGTTTTAAATATCGTTCATCTGTCATCACTGAATCCCCCATGAAATTGAATGGAATTGCCGGCTTGTGGGTAAACAATAGTAAGGTACCCCGCCAAAAAAATGATAGCGCTATATTGTATTATGCTGTTATACCGAATATTCAACTCTGTTACATATACAATTTCTTAATATAATCTGTTGAGAAAGCGAAAAAACAGCGGTTTTTTTGTTTTTTGCTTTGACCATTTTCGATAAACAGGTTTATAATAATTCTATAACAGAGCACTGTAATATTCAAATAATAATGACTGAGGTGAGCGTTCAAAATGAGCAAACTGCTTAGCAAACTGCCATATGAAGTTCAAACGGAACCCGTAAAACCGCTGTCCGTGTTGTCGCTCGACGGTGACGTAGTGAATCCGGACCTGATGCCGGAGCTTTCTGACGAGCAATTAAAAGAAATTATGTACCGCATGGTATTTACGCGTACTTGGGATGAGCGCGCAGTAAACTTGGGCCGTCAAGGACGCCTTGGCTTCTATGCGCCGGTATCCGGACAAGAAGCTTCCATGATCGGCAGCGAATATGCCGTTAATAAAGATGACTTTATCTGCCCGGGCTACCGCGATATTCCGCAGCTCGTATGGCATGGATTGCCTATGTACCAAGCATTCCTGTACTCCCGTGGCCACCAGCACGGCGGACAAATTCCAGAGGACGTACACGTTCTGATGCCGCAAATCATTATCGGCGCACAAGTGCTGCATGCAGCTGGCGTTGCAATGGCATTCAAAAAACGCGGCGAGAAACGCGTTGCGATCACGTATACAGGCGACGGCGGTTCATCCGAAGGCGATTTCTACGAGAGCTTGAACTTTGCTGGCGCATTTAAGCTGCCAGTCATTTATGTCGTTCAAAACAACCGTTTTGCGATTACGACACCTTACGAGAAGCAGACGGCTGCACTCTCCGTTGCTCATAAATCGGTAGCTGCAGGCATCAAAGGCGTACAAGTAGACGGTATGGACGTGCTTGCCGTTATTAAAGCCGTATCCGAAGCTGCTGAGCGCGGCCGCAACGGCGAAGGGGCTACGCTGCTTGAACTGCTGACATACCGTTTCCGTCCGCACTCGCTGTCCGATGATACGACGAAATACCGGACTAAAGATGAAGAAGCTGAATGGGCGCTGAAAGATCCGCTGATTCGTTTCGGCAAATTTTTGGAGAAAAAAGGCCTCTGGACGGAAGAAGATACGAACCGCGTAAAAGAGGAAGCGAAAGCTACCGTTAACGAGCAAATCAAGAAAGCGGAAGCGACTGAGAAAATGACGGTTTCCGGCTTGATCGACTCGATGTTCGAATCGACGCCTCAGCATCTGGAAGAGCAAAAGGCTGACTTTCAATAATTAAACGCTGAAATGGGATTTTGCACCAAGCAAAATTGAGGGAGGATCTGACGATAATGGCTCAAATGAATATGCTGGAAGCGATCCGCGACGCATTGCGCGTGGAGCTGAAACGTGACGAGAACGTGCTTATCTTCGGTGAGGACGTAGGTAAAGTCGGCGGGGTATTCCGCGTAACGGAAGGTTTGCAAGAAGAATTCGGCGAGGAGCGCGTATTCGATACGCCGCTTGCAGAATCCGCTATTGGCGGCTTGGCGGTAGGCATGGGTATCCAAGGCTTCCGTCCGGTTGCTGAAATTCAATTCGTCGGCTTCATTTATGAAGCGATGGACCAAATGTTTATCCAAGCGGCACGTATGCGCTACCGGTCGGGCGGCCGCTACAATTCGCCAATCGTATTCCGTACGCCATTCGGCGGCGGCGTAAAAGCGGCTGAATTGCACACGGATTCCCTGGAAGGCTTGGCTGTTCAAACGCCGGGTATCAAGGTTGTTATTCCTTCGAACCCTTACGATGCGAAAGGTCTTATGATCGCAGCTATCCGTGATAATGACCCCGTCTTTTTCATGGAGCATTTGAACCTGTACCGCGCATTCCGTGCTGAAGTGCCAGAAGGCGAGTATACGGTTGAGATCGGCAAAGCTAACGTTGTCCGTGAAGGCAGCGACGTAACGATTATCGCTTACGGCATGATGGTTCACACTGCAGTGAAAGCAGCTGAAGAACTTGAGAAAACAGGCGTGAAGGCAGAGGTTATCGACCTTCGCTCGCTCGTTCCGCTCGATATCGATACAATCGTAGCTTCCATTAAGAAAACAAACCGAGCTATCGTTGTACAAGAAGCACAAAAAACTTCCGGCATTGCAGCTGAAGTAATTGCGCAAATCAACGAAAAAGCGATTTTGCATCTGGAAGCGCCAGTGCTTCGCGTTGCTGGTCCGGATACTGTATATCCATTCGCGCAAATCGAAGATACTTGGCTTCCAACACCAGCCCGCATCGTTGCGGCGGTTAACAAAGTAATGACATTCTAATTTATTGCCTCCTCTCTGGGGGAGGCGCAATTATATACCTATATATCAACAAAGATTGGGCAAATACGTAAAGGAGGTACTCAACGTGGCGAAATTTGAATACCGGTTTCCAGAACTGGGTGAAGGTTTGCACGAAGGCGAAATTATTAAAGTGCACATCAAGCCAGGTGATAAGGTAACGGATGACGACATTATTATGGAAGTACAAAACGATAAGGCGATTGTCGAAGTGCCGTGTCCAGTAAACGGAACGGTTCTCGAGGTGCTTGTGAAAGATGGACAAGTGTGCCATATCGGCGAAATCGTCGCATTGATCGATGCGGAAGGCGACCTGCCTGAGCAAGACGCTCCTGCAGCAGAAGCTTCACCGCAAGCGGCTGCACCAACAGCAGCTCCAGCTGTAGAAGCTGCAGCGCCTGCACCGGCTCCTGAAGCTCAAGCAGCACCAGCTGCGGCAGCGCCAAAAGCAACAGGCGGACTCGTTCTTGCAACGCCTAGCGTTCGCAAATTTGCCCGTGAGCAAGGCGTTGACCTGACAACGGTCAGCGGAACTGGCAAAAACGGCCGCATTACGCGTGAAGATGTAACAAACGGCGGAGCAGTGGCTCCAGCGGCAGTAGAAGCTTCCGCACCGGCAGCTTCGCAAGAAGCAGCAGCTCCAGCAGCGAAAGAGGCAGCAGCGGCTCCAACAGCAGCTGGCACGCCTTACCGTCCGGAAGAGCGCGTACCATTCAAAGGCATCCGCAAAGCGATTGCTAATGCTATGGTTAAATCGGTGTACACCGCTCCTCACGTTACGATTATGGATGAGGTTGACGTAACTGAGCTGGTTGCACTGCGTGCGAAATACAAACCTTATGCAGAGAAGAAAGGCGCTAAGCTCACTTACCTGCCTTTCATCGTGAAAGCATTGGTTGCGGCTTGCCGTCAATTCCCGATCATGAACTCGACACTGGACGAAGCGAATCAAGAAATCGTCTACCGTCAATATTACAACATCGGTATTGCAACAGATACGGATAACGGTCTTATCGTTCCGGTTATCGAGGATGCTGACCGTAAAAATATTTGGATGGTTGCCGACTCCATCCGCGATCTTGCTGTTCGCGGCCGCGACGGCAAACTGAAACCAAACGAGCTGAGAGGCAGCACGATCTCCATCTCCAACATCGGTTCCGCTGGCGGTATGTTCTTCACTCCAGTTATCAACTTCCCTGAAGTTGCGATCCTGGGTACAGGCCGTATTTCGGAAAAACCAGTTGTACGGAATGGCGAAATCGTAGCGGCTCCTGTTATGGCATTGTCCCTGAGCTTCGATCACCGTCTGATCGACGGCGCAACGGCACAAAACTTTATGAACTACATTAAACAGCTGCTGGCACAGCCAGAGCTATTCATCATGGAGGTGTAAGTCATGGTAGTAGGAGATGCTTCATTAGATATTGATACTCTAGTCATCGGTGCAGGTCCTGGCGGTTATGTTGCTGCAATTCGCGCAGCTCAATTGGGCAAAAGCGTTCTTGTCGTAGACAAAGAATACGTCGGCGGCGTTTGCTTGAACGTAGGCTGCATTCCTTCCAAAGCCTTGATCTCTGCTTCTCATCAATACGAATCCGTTAACCACGCGTCGGCTTTCGGTATTTCCGCTAGCGACGTTAAAGTTGACTGGAGCAAAGTGCAAGAATTCAAAAACGGCATCGTTAAAAAATTGACCGGCGGCGTTGCTTCCTTGCTGAAAGCAAACAAAGTCCAATATTTCAACGGTGAAGTGATGTTCATCAACGAAAACGAAGCACGCGTCTTCAACGATCAAGAAGCGCCGCGCTACCGTTTCAAAAACTGTATCATTGCAACAGGTTCCCGTCCGATCGAACTGAAAGCATTCCCTTTCAGCAAACGGATCGTATCCTCGACAGGCGCTCTGTCGCTGCCTGAAATTCCGAAAAGCCTGATCGTTATCGGCGGCGGCTACATCGGTATCGAGCTGGGCCAAATGTACTCGAAATTCGGCACGAAAGTGACGGTTATCGAGGGCGGAGACACGATTCTCCCTGGCTTCGACAAAGATATGTCTTCGATCGTTGTGAAGAAGCTTAAAGGCACTAACGTAGACATCGTTACCGGCGCTATGGCACAAGGTGCAGAGCAAACCGACAACGACGTAACGCTCACTTATAAAGTTGGCGACAAAGAAGAGAAAGTAACGGCTGACTACTTGCTCGTTACTGTTGGACGCCGTCCAAATACTGATGGCGACCTTGGTCTGGAGCTGGCTAACGTTAAAGTTAGCGAGCGCGGCCTGGTTGAAGTTGACGGCCAATGCCGTACAAGCAACCCTAACATCTTCGCAATCGGCGACATCATTGCAGGACCTGCTCTTGCGCACAAAGCGATGTACGAAGGCCGCGTTGCTGCTGAAGCAATTGCAGGACTGCCTAGCGTTATCGATTACAAATGCGTACCAGCAGTTTGCTTCTCCGATCCGGAATGCGCAAGCGTGGGCTATTCCGAGAAAGAAGCGAAAGAAAAAGGCCATGAGACGAAAGTCGGCAAATTCCCATTTGCAATCAACGGCCGTGCGATGTCGCTTAACGCAAACGAAGGCTTCGTGAAAATCGTTGCCGACAAAAACACGGGTCTCGTGCTCGGCGCGCAAATTATCGGTACAGAAGCTTCCAACATGATTGCTGAGCTGGGTCTGGCAATCGAGATGGGCGCTACGCTGGAAGATATCGCGCTCACGATTCACGCGCATCCAACGCTTGGTGAAATCGTGCTTGACGCTGCTGAAGTAGCGCTGGGTCACCCGATCCACACAGTTGTAAAATAAATAATAGTTACATGCGGCTATGCCGCAATGGGGAGGCTTCGCGGCTGTTTCAGCACGCGAGCCTCCTTTTGCATATATGCATATACTAACGAAAGCGAAACCAAAGGGGCGGAGCCAATGGAGAAGGCCGGGAAAAAAGCGAAGGAATCGAGAACGGTAATGACGCAAATTATTTTTCCGCTGGATACGAATCATCACGATACGATGTTTGGCGGCAAAGTGATGGAGTATATGGATAAAGTGGCCGCCATCGCGGCGATGCGTCATGCCCGGATGCAGGTCGTAACCGCTTCGACAGACAGTCTGGACTTCGTAGCTCCTATCAAGGTCGGCGAGGTCATCGAGATCGAGGCTTACGTGACGAGGACGAATCACAGCTCAATGGAAGTATATGTATCCGTCCAATCTGAAAATTTGTTTTCGGGCCATAAGACGACGACGGTTACCGCTTTCTTCACATTTGTAGCTCTGGATGATTACGGCAAGCCCGCCCAGGTCGCGCCGATTATTCCGGAGACTGAAGAGGAATGCAGCCTGTACGAGAGCGCTCCAGAGCGTTATATGCTGCGGAAAAAAAGAATCAGACAGCGAAATCTCACCGTCTAGTGGCTCGGATTGGACGTGACATGATAGAATAGAAGGACGAAAGCTTTTTAGCAGGGGGAAACAGAGATGGGAAACATATTGACTAGCGAGAACGAATATTTGCAGCTGCTGAGGCATGTGCTCAAGGATGGAGCGAAGAAGGAAGACCGTACGGGGACGGGAACGATCTCCGTATTCGGCTATCAGATGCGCTTTAACTTGCAGGAAGGCTTTCCGCTGCTGACAACGAAGCGCGTGCCTTTCAAGCTCATTGTGAGCGAGCTGCTGTGGTTCATTAAAGGCGATACGAACATCCGTTATTTGCTGGAGCACAACAATAACATTTGGAATGAATGGGCATTTAAGAAGTGGGTGGAGAGTGCTGATTACAGCGGTCCTGATATGACGGATTTCGGCCTTCGCTCCCAAACCGATGAAGCGTTCAATGCGTTGTACGAGGAACAGATGTCGGCATTCAAGTCTCGGATCTTGACCGATGATGCTTTTGCAGCCCAATACGGCGAGCTAGGTAACGTTTACGGCAAACAATGGCGTGAATGGCAGACAACAAGGGGAGACAGCGTCGACCAGCTGAAGGACGTTATCCGCACGATTAAAAGCAATCCGGATTCCAGACGACTGATCGTTTCCGCGTGGAATCCGGAGGATGTGCCGACTAATATGGCACTGCCGCCATGCCACACGATGTTTCAGTTCTACGTATCGGAGGGCAAGCTCTCCTGCCAGCTCTACCAGCGCAGCGGCGACATTTTCCTCGGTATCCCGTTCAATATTGCTAGCTACGCGCTGCTGACGCATCTTATTGCGCATGAATGCGGGCTGGAGGTTGGCGATTTCATCCATACGCTGGGCGATGCCCACATTTATTTGAACCATCTGGAGCAGATTAATACGCAGCTGGAACGGGAACCGCGTGACCTTCCGCAATTAAAAATTGACCCGTCAGCGGGATCGATTTTTGATATCGGGGTGGAGCAATTATCCATCGAGAACTATACGCCGCATCCGACGATTAAAGCGCCGGTAGCGGTGTAAGCGGGAGGGAGAAACGACATGTCTATTACGATGATAGCGGCGATGGACCGCAACCGTACGATCGGCTTCGGCAATCGGCTGCCTTGGAAGCTGCCCGCTGAAATGGCGTATTTCAAAAAAATGACGACCGGCAAGACGGTTGTTATGGGCCGCAAAACGTTTGAATCGCTGCGCAGCAAGCCGCTGCCTAACCGCCGAAACGTCGTCTTAACGAGACAGGAGGAAGCTTCCGAGGAAGCTTCCTTCGAGGGCTGCGAGACGGTACGTTCGGTGCAAGAAGCAATTGACCGTTTTGGCGATGAAGAATTAATGATTATCGGCGGGGCCGAAATTTACGCGCAATTTTTACCTGTTGCAGACAAGCTTTTGCTGACTGAGGTACAGACCTCCGTTCCGGAGGGAGATGCTTATTTTCCGGCATTTTCACTGGAGGAGTGGACGCTCGTTCATCAGGAACCGGTAGCGGGTGATGAAGCTAATGCTTACTCATTTACTTTCCAAACCTTTACACGTACGGGACAGACTGGCTTGTAATACGAACGTTATGTCAGAAAGTGCAAATGATTGTACGGATAATCCATATGCGGTTTTAAGCTGGAATGATACGATTTTTAGAAACACTAGGAAACAAATTGTTGTTGAATATTAGTCGTATTCCCGCTATAGTTTGAGAATAAAAAACCGCATAAGCTACGGGAATAACGGATGGAGGAAATGCGAGCATGTCTACACCTACTGGATTTATGGAATATAAGCGCGAGCTCCCGGTTGACCGCGATCCGCTGGAACGGATCAAGGACTGGGATGAATTTCATAAGCATATGTCGAATGAGCAGCTCCGGACGCAAGGTGCGCGCTGCATGGATTGTGGAACGCCATACTGCCATACGGGTATGGAGCTTGCCGGCTCCGCCTCCGGTTGCCCAGTCAATAACCTGATCCCGGAATGGAATAATCTGATCTATCGCGGCTTGTGGCGTGAAGCGCTTGACCGCTTGCACAAAACGAATAACTTCCCAGAGTTCACCGGCCGTGTATGCCCGGCTCCATGCGAGGGTTCATGTACAGTTGGCCTGATCGGTGATCCCGTTACCATTAAGACGATCGAGCAAGCGATTATCGATCGCGGCTTTGAAGAGGGCTGGGTCGTTCCGCAGCCGCCAAAAATGCGCACAGGCAAACGCGTAGCCGTCGTTGGCTCCGGTCCTGCAGGCATGGCTTGCGCGGCGCAACTGAACAAAGCAGGCCACTCCGTAACGGTATATGAGCGTGCAGACCGCATCGGCGGATTGCTCACTTACGGCATCCCAACGATGAAGCTGGACAAAAAAGTCGTACAACGCCGCGTAGACCTGATGACGGAAGAAGGCGTCGACTTCGTAACGAATACCGAAATCGGCAAAGACATTACAGCGACAGAATTGAAAGAGCAGTTTGATGCTGTTGTCCTTTGCGGCGGTGCAACGAAAGCGCGCGACGTAGAGATCGAAGGCCGCGACCTGCAAGGCGTTCACATGGCGATGGATTATTTGAACGGTACAATTAAGAGCTATCTGGACTCCAATCTGGAGGACGGCAACTATATTTCGGCGAAAGACAAGCATGTAATCGTAATCGGCGGCGGCGATACCGGTACAGACTGCGTTGCAACTGCTCTGCGTCACGGCTGCAAATCGATTACACAATTCGGTACGCATGCGAAAGCTCCGCTGGAGCGTGACAGAGTGAATAACCCGTGGCCGCAATTCCCGAACGTGTACACGCTGGATTATGCGCAAGAAGAAGCTAAAGCGCTGTACGGTGAAGATCCGCGTGCGTTCTCGGTGCTGACTAAGAAATTCGTAGGCGAGAACGGCGTTTTGAAAGAGCTGCACACGGTTCAAATCGAGCGTACGGTGGATGAAACCGGCCGCAAAATTTATAAAGAGATTCCAGGCACTGAAAAAGTATGGCCTGCCGATCTCGTCTTTATCGCAGTAGGCTTCGAAGGTCCTGAGAACACGCTGATCAATCAGCTTGGCCTGGATCAAGACCGCCGTTCGAACGTAAAAGCCGCTTATGGCAAATACACGACGAACGTGGACAAAGTGTTTGCAGCTGGCGATATGCGCCGCGGCCAAAGCTTGGTAGTCTGGGCGATTAACGAGGGCCGTGAAGCGGCTCGCGAGGTTGATAAATATTTAATGGGCTCCACTCAGTTGCCTTAATAGCCAACCTGCATTAGTATATTTAATAGCATGAAATGATAAGAAGCGCCTTCGGGCGCTTTTTATTGCTGTAAGCTGAAACAGGAGGCTATTCATTCATGATCAAGTATGGTCTGGACCGTGTGACTGAATTGAAATTTAAAGCGTATGACGTATCGATGGAGAAAAGAGATGGCGGACAGTGGATTGACATCACGCTGCGTTTCGAACTGGACGAAGCTACGCCTGCTCCAGATGATTTGATCGATTTCAGCGGGCTTGTGATTACAACGCTGGGTGGCGCTATCGCTCAAATTGTACCGCAGGATGAGGATACCGATTGCGAATATCAGTTTACGGCATTTGAGAAAGAACAAATACGGACGTATATCGAAAGTGCTGAAATCCAGCACCAGATTGCAAATCTATCTTCCCCAAGCTAAGGAAAGTTGTGGTAAAATCGGTATGAGATGACGTGAAGGAGCGATTCGTCATGACTTCCGAGAAAGCCTACGTATTGTCGCCCTCGGATGTGAGCAGCATCAGGCGTTACGTACAGCATAAATATGCTGCAATGCCGCAGGAGAAGAAAGCGGAGATCGTCGCCGATGCCGTAAACCGCACGATACATAGACAGCTGCCGGCGTTCGATGATGAGGTGAAACGGAGCCTGACGGCTTCTTTGATACGTCAAATTGTCGTTGAACGGCAAATGCCGGTACGCACGGATGATATATTTGAAGCTTGCTTGGACTTGAATCGGGAAGAGGCTGCCATAAGGGAGCCGCTGAGACTATGGATTGAGCAGCAGGCAGGCGCCAGCCTGTCTCCGGAAAGGTTCGACTCGCTAATGGACGAGCTGGCCTCTCCGGAGCCTTTGCATGCGCTTGGAAGCCATGCCGCTTGGGAACGTCTCAAGTCGATGTTGAGCGGTACGGAAGCTTTGCCTGCAAATTCCGGCTCCGGCGTTCTGGCGGATGTGAAAGATCTTCCTGTGCCCAAAAAAATGCTGGCACCGGCCACTCGTATTCGGCCAGTTGTCTATTCTTTGCTGTGCCTGCTGCTTTTTGGCGCTACCTTGGCCTATGGATGGTCCGCTGCATCCAGCAGATTGGGTGACAAAACGGCTGAGCAGCTCAATGAGCCAGCAGGCCCTTTGGCCAAGCCGGTTATAGACGGCTTGCCTGATGAGCTTCGTTACACGAAAGTGGATGAGAAGAAGCTGGCATCCTATCTGAAAGGGAAATCGTCCGTGCTGGCGGAGCAGCCTTATTTGGGGGCCATTATTGCGGCAGCCGAGCAATTTGATATTCATCCTCTGATCTTGTTCGCGATAACGGGACAAGAGCAAGGCTTCGTTCCGACAACGAATAAGCAGGCGAAGCAAATTGCCAATAATCCCTTTAATGTGTTCCACAGCTGGCAGGAGTATAATACAACCATTGATGATTCAGCAACGATAGCCGCAAGAACGATCTTTAATTTAAGCAAAGGACGTCCGGAGGATGTCGACCCGTTCACATGGATCAACCGCAAATATGCGGAAGATCCGGGCTGGTCCAAGGGAGTCCGAACGATATTTGGAACGATGAAGCGTCACTTGGAGACGCCAAGCCAAAGTAAAGAGGCGATAGATTGAAAACGTTAATCATAGCAGAGAAACCGGATATGGGCCGGACGATTGCGTCGGTTATTGAACCGAAGGCAGCGAACCGCAGAACGTACCTGGAGGGCGAACGCTATATCATTACGTGGGCGATCGGTCACTTGGTTGCATTGGCCGAACCTGATCAATATGACGCCCGTTATAAAAAATGGAATGATCAAGATTTGCCGATCATTCCCCAGTCCTTCAAGCTGTGGCCTAACCCCCGCACGAAGGATCAATTGAAGCAAATCGGCGAGCTGGCAAAGCGCTGCGGCAAGCTCGTTAACGCCTGCGATGCGGGGCGTGAAGGCCAGCTTATTTTCCACTATATCCGCCAATATTTGAAGCTGTCGCAGCCGGCTGACCGGTTATGGATTTCGGATTTGACGCCGGAGACAATCCGCAAAGGATTTGATTCGCTGCGCAGCGATTACGATTACGAGCCGCTGACGAAGGCGGCGCGGGCACGAAGTGAAGCAGACTGGCTAATCGGAATGAACGCCTCCAGAGCGTTTACGATTCGCCATAAGGCTTTGTTGTCGGTTGGCCGCGTTCAGACGCCGGTACTGGCTCTGCTTTATGATCGTCATAAGGAAATAACTGCTTTCAAGTCGGATAAGTATTTCGTTGTGAAAGCCTCATTCGATCAAGAAGGCTTCCTCTATTCCGGCATCTGGCAAGGAGACCGTTTAACAGATAAGGAAAAGGCAGAAGCTTTGGCTTCGAAGACGAAGAACAAGCCAGGCGTTATTACCGATTATCAAGTGGCGGAGTCTAAGGAGTATCCTTTCCGGCTGTACGACTTGACCCTGCTCCAACGGGAAGCGAACGGCAAGCATGGCTACTCGGCAAAAAAAACGCTGGATATCGCACAAGCGCTATACGAGAAGCATAAGGTCATTTCTTATCCGAGAACGAATTCCAACTATGTGACGGAAGAGAATCTTCCCGTCATGCAGAAGGTGCTTTCTATGCTCCAAGGAACAGAAACGTATAAGGAGCTGGCAGGGGGAGCGGACCGCAGCCGGGTGCATAAGGGAAACAAAGCAGTGTGCAATCCGGCTAAGGTTGAAGATCACCATGCTATCATGCCAACTCCAAAGCGAGCTTCCGGGCTGAGCCAGGAGGAGCAAAATATATACGACATGATCGTGAGGCGGTTTCTATCGCATTATTATCCGCCCGCGGTTTACAAGAACCATACCGTATTGACGGTAGTGGAAGGTGAGACATTCCGAACCAAGGCGAAGGAGCAGCTGGAGCCAGGCTGGAAGGTCGTGCAGCAGCAGGATGCTGCTTCATCTAATCGTAAAAGCAAGCGTAAAGGAAGCGACGACTCTTCTGGCTCCGATGAAGAGGAACTGGAGACCGATCAGCCCTTCCTGCTGCGGCCGGAGAAACCCGTTCATTGCGTGAAAGCGGAAGCAGCGGAGAAGGAAACGCAGCCGCCGAAGGCTTTTACGGAAGGTACGCTGCTGAAAGCGATGGAGGGTGCGGGCAAGTCGATGGAGGATGACGAGCTGCGCGAGGCAATGAGGGATACAGGTCTTGGAACACCGGCGACAAGAGCGGCAACGATCGAGAGATTGAAGTATGTCGGCTACATTCATCTGGCCGGCAAACGGCTGGATATTACGCCTAAAGGCTGTGCTGCAATTGAACTGATTCGCGGGGCCGGTGTCGAGCTGCTCGCTTCTCCGGAAATGACAGGCAGATGGGAGCAGCGACTTCACCAGATTTCCAAAGGCGAAGCTTCCGATGATCAATTCATTGCCAAGGTGAAACAGTTTGCGACGATGATCGTGGACAAAGTACGCCAGCAGCGTCCAGCAGCTCCGGGGACCTTCGAGGAGCGTGCTTCAACAGGCAACGGCAAGCGGGGAACCAAGGAACGCAGCAGCGGCAGGTCTGGTCAGACCTCGAGAGCTGCGAAGGGTGAGAGCAGCAGCTCAAGGGCAAGAACGTCTTCTTCAGCTTCCTCAGCTGCTGCTAAGAAGACAGCAACAGCTGCTGCGCCTGCCAGCCGGACCGCAGTTGGCGCATGTCCGCGGGCAGGCTGCGGAGGTACGATTATTGAAGGCAATCGCGGCTACGGCTGCAGCTCCTATCGCGAGGGCTGCAAGTTTGTCATTTGGAAGGAACAGCAGGGCAAATCCGTATCGCTTACGATGGTGAAAGCTTTGCTGGAGAAAGGCTCGACCAGCGTACTTGCTTTCAAGCAAGCCAATGGCGAGAGCATAAAGGGAAGACTGGTATTAACAGATCGGAATAACGGAACGGTTATCCAGCAGTCAGCGGATAAGAAGGTTTAAACGAACAAAGAACCGATTCGGGATTGTCATCCCTGATCGGTTCTTTATTTACGTCTGGCGAGAAATATAGCCTTCAATAGCAGTCGGTACTTCAACCAGCTTATCTAATGTAAGGAAGGCGCCCTTTGGCTGGACATCAATCTGAACAACATTGTAATGCCACTCCGATTCCGTCCTCATATGGATAGCGTGAATGCCTGCTGTTAGGGCAGGGACGACATCGGTTCGAATGGAGTTGCCGATCATCCATGTATGGCCGCGGTCAAAGCCGCCGTCCGCCAATATATGCTCAAGCGCCTCGCTGTTTTTATGCTGCCGAATATAAATGCGCGAGCCGAAATAGCTCTCCAGCTGCATTTTTTCGATTTTCCGGCGTTGAATGACGATTTCTCCGCCCGTATATAAATGAAGCTCATGTCCGCTTTCTGCAAGAGAATCCAAAGTCTCTAACATATTCGGATAAGGCTCGGTGTCATGCTCGTAAACGCTTAGTCCCAGCTTCCATAAAAAATCCTGTTCTTTAGCGGAACGCTTGCGTCCGGTCGTATTGCTGAAATGCACGTAAGTATCCACGAAAGATTGAGGGAAATGCTCGCTTTTGAATCCAAATACCGATATGCCTGCGATATCGATCTCGACCTGCTTCGCCCGGATGGCTTCGGCGTTGACGCCCCCATAGCCTTGGAACCAGGTGGATAGCGCATCGGCAAACTGATCAATAACGAGGTAGAAGTATTTGTTGCAATGGATGAGCGTATCGTCCAAATCGAAGAATATATGCTGCTTCATCTTGTAGCACGGCTCCTTTTGACAGTGATTGTCGTATCAACAATCTACCCTAAAGGAAAGGTTTCGTCAAATGAAACCGAAGGAGTACTATACAATTTGTTACATAAAACATGCCATTCCTCCTCATAATGAGGATGGAGGTGAAGATGATGCCATTCAATAAAAGCGATAAAAAAGACAATCAGCATAACCAATCCAGCATTAAAGAAGAAGCGATAAGCACAAAGGAAAACAAAGCGGCGAACCGTCCTCCCAGTCTTAACGGAATAAACAAGCAGCTGCCGTAATGAACGCAGCGGGGGCGGCGAATGACGGCAACTGCCTCCGCTTAGGCATATTTCAATTGCGATGCGGTTAATTGGTTCTTGATGAAAATAATGCGGCGGCGGATATAGAAGTCAAGGCTGTCGCCTTTCAAGTCCTTGGGCGAGATCACCTCCTCCGAGCGGTTGTCGATAATCGTTAACTTTCCGTCCGAGTAGAACTTGAAAGTCAAGTCCCGACGCGGCCAAGCTTTTTCCTCATACCGAAAGTTCTCACAAGTGCTCTTCATGGTGATCCAGCCTCCTTAATATTCAAATGGATGATTTATAAAGTCAGAACATTTGTTCTATTTTCATTATAGCAAACATTTGTTCGGGTGGAAACTATTTTTTGTTTCCCTTAAACTAGATTCATAGACTCAGCTTGTGAGTGACGGAGGGGCGCAAACGAATGATAAATGTAATCAATCTTTCTAAAGTAATACCGGGCGGACCGAAAGTGCTGAACAAGATCAGCTTCGAGGCTTATCCCGGCCAATTCATTGCGATAAAGGGTGCCAGCGGCAGCGGGAAGTCGATGTTGTTGAAATGCTTGGCCTTGCAGGAGAAATGGACGAGCGGAACGTATCGTTTTGACAATGTGGATGTGTTGAAGCAGGGCTTCACGGCAAGAATGAAGGTTAAGCGTGAAATCGCTTACCTGGAGGAGAAGCCGCAGCTGTTCCAGTCGAAAACCGGATTGAAAAACGTCATTATTGGTTCCGTCACACAGACGCCGGCATGGCGCAGATGGACAGGCATGATGCGCAACGACGACTATATGGGCGCAATGGATACGATCGAAAAGCTGGGTCTTCTGGATAAGGCCCATCAGCAAGCGCAAAAAATGAGCGGCGGCGAACGCCAGCGTATCGCGATTGCCCGGGCGCTTGTCCATGGAGCGAAGGTGATTGCAGCGGACGAGCCTGTTGCTGGTCTTGATCCGCATGCGGCAGACCGTGTTCTCGGCGACCTGAAGAAGCTTTGCCAGGAGCAGGGCGTTATCGTCATTGCGGTCATGCATCAGGGGGATTGGGCCGAACGTTATGCCGACCGGATACTGGGGTTGAATAACGGGGAGCTCGTTCTAGACATTAGAGGCAGACGGCTGACCGAACGGGAGAAAATGATGCTGTAATTTGCCAATTGCATGGCATGAGCTTTGACATCCGCCGCATAGAATACACCATCTACTTAAATGGGGCAGGTGTCGAATGAATGGCATTTCAATCTCCTGTAGTCGTACAATCTTCCCGGGCTGCTTTTCCGAAAGCGGTATTATGGCTCCCTTATGTGAGCGGCGGACCGAATGAAGCGGCGACGAAGCAAATGAACGAGACGATTCGGCTTGGCGCCCAGCAGCTTGTAGCCGATCAGGGCTCGCTGGATGATCCCCGGTCTGAGATGCAAGGCTTCTACGAAGTGAAGACTAACGAAAAAGATATATTAAGCCTGTCGCTGTACAACTATGCTTATACAGGCGGTGCGCATGGCTTAACCTTGCAGAAGCCGCTGACATTCCGCGTATCGACGGGCCATTCCTATAAGCTTAGCGAACTGTTCAAGCCGGGGAGTGATTATATCAGCCGGTTGTCTGAGCTGGTAAAGGCGCAAATTGCGGCGAGAGATATCAGTACGCTGGAACCGTTTAAGTCCATCCGGGCGGATCAAGACTTCTACGTCGCCGATCGCGCACTCGTTATTTTTTTCGCATTGTATGAGTTAACGCCTTACGCTTACGGCTTTCCATATTTTCCGATTTCGGTATTTGACATTCAGGACATTATCGACGAGAACGGTCCGCTTGGTCCAATGGTGCAGAACAACTAGAGGATCCGGTTCAATGGACCGCCTATAATGCCATACTGCAAAGGGGCTGGTCCGCATGAGCAGGCTTTCCTGGCTCGGAATCATTCTGAACGTACTGCTAGGCCTTATATTCCCTTTCGTTCTGGTCGGAGGCATCGTGCTGATCTACGGCTTTATGTCACCGCCAACCGGAGTTCAACGGATCGAAGGCGTTGCCATCTTGCTCGTCTATCTATCGTCGCTGATTGCGATTAATGTAACCGTGCTTCGTAAGCTGTCAACGGCTAAAGAGCGGTGGTACAGGCTGCTTATTCATGCGATGTGGTTCATTGCAGCCCTTATAGCAAGCTTTATCTGGCTTCGCATCAGAGGATGATGCGAAGCTTTTTCGTTTGCTGCCAGCGCTATATCATGAACATCAAAGCGCCCTCATACATTAGTCGCATGGGGGTGTTGCGATGGTATTCGTATGGCTAGGCATGCTGCTGTTCGTGTTCGTCTGCGTGATTGCAATGGCTATTGCTTTCAAAGTGCAGCAAAGCATCCGGGCAACCCGTCATTGGAGTATGACCAGCCGTGCCGCGTATATTCAGGCGCAGCAGGATAAGCATGATTTGAATTTATTCGGCATCGCCCAGCAGCTTCGCCGCAGATTCGGCGGGTTCAGTGTATTTGGCTTATCATTCAATACCTTAGGCGTTATCGCCGCTTCAGTATTGTTTCTTGGACCTGCTTTGCAGAAGGGAGGACCGTCCGTCGTTGCCATTGGCTTGCCGATTGCCGCGCTGTTCGCGCTTGCTGTGAGCGCCGCATTGGCTCAGCTGGCGTCAGCTGTACCGACCTCTGGAGGCGTCTATCACTGGGCATCGGCCATAGGCAGAAGAGTATGGGGCTGGTATGCAGGCTGGTTCCAACTGGCTGGCAGCCTGGCGATGAATGCGCTTATGAGCGGTGCTTGCGCATATGTTCTGGATCAGGCCTTAGCTGCTAAATTCAGCTATGCGAGCCAATGGTGGACGACAGGCTTGCTTGCGCTTGCGGTCATTGGGACACAGGCGGCGGTTAACCATTGGGGAGTAGCTGTGTCAGCAGCCATTCAACAGGCAGGCGTGTGGCTGCAAATCGTTGTTGTGCTTGCTATATTGGCCGGCTTGGCGTATTTATTCTGGCCGGGCGTCTATTCACCGGCTTTGCTCTATACGTTTCAGAATGCAAGCTTGGATGGTCATGTCGGGCTGTGGCCGTTTATAGCTGGCTTACTGCTGCTGCAGAAGCTGTTTATCGGGATGGATGCAGCCGCCCATACTGCGGAAGAAACACATGATCCGCGAATACGAATTCCTTGGGCAATCTTTTTATCTACCGTATACAGCTATATTATTGGGTTTGTCCTCCTATTATTCATCCTGCTTGTTTTGCCCGCAGTGCTTCCCTCGGAAGAGGGGGGAGGAGGCATGTTTCTGAATGCGGCGCTGCAAGCAGTTGGCGGTTCACCCGCCATTATTTATGTGATTGCAGCCGTTCTCTGGTGCAGCGGCTTCGGATCACAGGCAGCAGCCTCCCGGTCTATCTTCTGCATGGCCCGAGACAATGCGCTGCCATTTACCCGCATCTGGATTAGGCTGACGGTCAGCCAGTCGCCGAAAGACGCCGTCTGGCTGGCTGCAGCGCTGAGCATCGGCTTTCTGAGCTTCGCTGCAATGGTCAGAGGCGATCAATATCCAATCGTATTATTCAGCTTTGCGCTGCTTTGCCTCCATGTTTCTTACGCGATTCCAATAGCTATGCTGCTAAAGCTGAAAGGCAAGCATAAGCTGCTGCATGATGCTCCCTGGCGGCTGGGCGGGTGGGGTATGGCTGTATACTGGATCGCTTTTGTCTGGCTTGCTATAACAGCCGCGCTGTCTGTTGCTGCCGTTAGCTATTGGGGAATATGCGGCGCCGTCTTGCTGCTGGGGCTGACCGCTATGGCAGATCGCAAGTACCGTCATCGTCATCTTGCCAAGCTGCAAAGCCGGTTAAAAAGGCCTCGTGGCGAAATCATCCGAATTGAGCGAAAATTCCATCTACATTAATTAGCTGCTGCAGGCGGGAAATGTCAGAGGGGAAATTGGGAAATGATCCGATTTTCTATTTCCCGGGGAAGCGCATAAAGTTACAGGATGAATAGCTTTTCGACAGCGCATGATGGTTTGATACTAATAGTGTCGAAAGCGGGATGGCGCATTCAACATGTATTTTATTTGATTAATAATTAACAACATTAATCAGTATACAAAAAGTCTATATTAGCAGTGACGGGCTTGTCTCCATTTCTTTTGCCATCTTCTCCCTTATACGATTATAATAGGGATATGGATTTGCTGGCAGAAAGGGGATTGTCCATTGCTAACGAGTGCGGAAATGAGCAGTATTGTATCATTGAATGTCGGAAAACCGGTAGAAGCGATGCATGGCAATAAACCGATAATGACCGGTATTTTCAAAACGCCATCGCAGGCTGCCCATCGATTGAGCAAGACCGGATTGAATGGCGACGGTCAAGCCGATACCGTGCACCATGGCGGACCTGACAAGGCGGTGTGCGCTTACTTTGAAATTCATTATCCCTATTGGGAGGAGCATCTGGCTGCAGCACTTCCTTACGGTGCGTTTGGGGAAAACTGGACGGTATCCGGCTGGTCGGAGCATGATCTTTGCATCGGGGATATTATTCAAGCCGGCCAAGTAACCGTTCAAGTCAGCCAGCCCCGTCAGCCTTGCTATAAATTAGGGGTCAGACATAATCGTCCCGCTCTGACCGCGGAGGTACAAAGCACCGGTTATACCGGTTTTTATTTCCGTGTGCTGGAAGAGGGGCCAATATCCGCGGGCGTCGCCCTTTCTATTCTAGAACGGCATCCGGCAGGCATTACAATTGCCGAAGCTAACCGGGTTATGTACACGGCGAAGCGGGATCGTGCCGCTCTTGAAGCGCTGTTAGCGGTAGATGCGTTGGCAAGCAGTTGGAGAGAGACGTTGAGTGCCCGTTTAGAGAAGCTGGTACAAGAGCAAGCCGGGGAATAGCAGCAATTTGGATTAGCGGAATAGGGAGGCAGCATGATTTGACAGAAGACAGATTTGCCGTTTATATCGATCAGTTCGAGCTAGAGGCGGAATGGTCGATCATACCCGGCGATAGCGGCATGAATAATACGACCCGAATGATTCAGGCGGGAAATCGCCGCTATGTACTCAGGGAATACAACAATCATCGGGATCGGGGGACGGTTCGGCTGGAGCATGAGCTGCTGCAAGCGCTGCATAAGCTCGATAAGCCGTTTCAATCCCCCGTACCGGTTGCCAAGCGAAACGGCGAGACGATCGCGGAATCGCCAGACGGAACGCTTGCCGCTCTGTATGTATTTATAGAAGGCTCACGGCCTCAGGCCGCGAATAAGACCCACATTCGGTCACTTGGCCGCAGAGTCGCCGATCTGATGCAGGCGTTAGGCCGCATATCGGTATCGTATTCAGGACCTTACTCGCCCTATTATGAAATCGAACAGGTCTATGGCGGATTGACAACGGAAGTGTTGAAATCGCTTGCTGAGAAGCATCCGCAGGTTCAAACGGCCGAAGTGAAGCTATTGGAGCTGCAGAAGTTAAGGGAGCAATTGCGGAACGGATGGGAACATTTGAAGCTGCTGCCTCGTCAATGGATACACGGAGACGTAAATTTCAGCAACGCTGTGGCGATTGGCGATGAAGTCGTGGGCTTGCTGGATTTTGAGTTTTGTACAGTAGATGTGCGTGCGATGGAGCTCGCAGTTGTCATTACGGATCTCATTGCAGAAGAAGATCAGCTTGCCTGGGAGCAAATCCGTTGTTTTTGCGAAGGCTTTAGCGGCGGTCTGCATCTTACGGAACAAGAAATGATGGCAATTCCAACGTTAATTAAGCTGCGGATGCTCGATGTAGCGCTGCACTTTGCAACCCGCCTAGAAGAGCGGCTGGACGATGCTTCCGTATTCGCGCGCATTATTGAACAATGTCATCGGATATGCTGTTGGACTGGCGAGCACGAACGGGAGCTGCAGCGGCTTTTCCTTCATACTCTCGTTCGCCAGCAATAACTCTGATCGATTAAAAACTTGTGAAGGAGCGGATGAAAATGAATGTCGCAACAGCACTTGGGTATGGCAGCGAACAACGGCTGCTCATCATCAATGCGGACGATTACGGCTTGTGCAAATCAGTTAACTCCGGCATTCAGCAGCTGCTTGAGGAACGGGCGGTCAGCTCCGCCACTTTGATGGTGCCGTGCAGGGCTTTCAAGGAAGCCGCTCAGTGGAGTGCCATTCATCCTGAATATGACGTTGGCATTCATTTTACGTTCACAAGTGAATGGGACTCTTACAGGTGGGGGCCGGTCAATAAAACGGCGTCTACATCGTCGCTAGTTACACCAGATGGTTCCTTTCCAAAAGATAGCAAGACGTTTGAGCTGCAGGCGGATCCCGAGCAAGTACGCGGAGAACTCGTTGCCCAGATCGAAACGGCGCTTTCTTGCGGCATGAAGCCAACCCATGCTGACAATCATATGGGAAGTTTATACGGTCTTGAGACCGGCCGGCATTTCTTGCCGCTGGTATTCGAAGTATGCGCCAAATACGGCCTGCCGTTCCGGATGCCGAGATCATTGTCGCTGACTGAAGGCGAAGTTGCGCCTCCAGAGCTTGCTGAGCAAGCCAGGCAGTTAGGTCTGCTTGCCGATTCGATGGGGGTCGTCGTGCTCGATTATTTGGCAGGGCTGCCATTCCAGCTTCAGGCGGGGGAGACGTACGAGACGCTAAGAGCCGACATGCAGCTGCTGCTGCAAAATCTTAAGCCTGGCGTAACGGAGCTTATTATCCACCCGTCACTCGTTACCGATGAGCTGCTTGCCTTTCATGGGCAGCCGGAGAAACGAGGTATGGAATTTCAGCTGTTTCGAGATAAAGCGATTCAACGTACGTTAGCCGATCAAGACATTCGAGTGATTCATTGGCGTGATCTGCAGCAGCTGCAGCGGAAGCAAAGCGGCTGGAGAGGCTAAAGGAAAGTAACAATTATGCAATCGGTTACACTTAATTGATTTCATTGACTACTCATTCGCCGCAGAGGAGCTGCTTATATGTCATACACACCTATTACTCAGTTAGCCGAGCAATTAAAGGCCAATATCGGCAAAGTTATCGTCGGAAAAGAAAATGTAGTTGAGCTGTTGTTCATCGCGCTCGTTACCTCGGGACATGTATTGCTGGAAGATGTGCCGGGAACGGGCAAGACGCTGCTCGCCAAATCAATGGCCAAGTCGCTGCAGCTGCAGTTCCGGCGTGTTCAGTTCACGCCGGACCTGCTGCCTTCCGATCTGACGGGCATTCAGTTCTACAATCAGAAGGAAGGCGGCTTCGAATTTCGCCCCGGTCCGCTATTCACGAATTTGCTGCTTGCCGATGAGATTAACCGGGCAACGCCCCGCACACAGTCCAGCTTGCTGGAATGTATGGAGGAGAGGCAGATTAGCGTAGAGGGCGAAACAAAACGACTGGACAAGCCGTTTATGGTTATCGCGACGCAAAACCCGGTCGAGCATCAGGGCACGTTCCCGCTTCCGGAAGCGCAGCTGGACCGTTTCTTGTTCAAAATCGAAATGGGCTATCCGACGACAGAAGAGGCCGTTCAAATTTTGAAGCGCTTCAAAGAAGGCGATCCGCTGGAAGAGTTGGAGCCTGTAACTGGCGCAGAACGGATTGCCGAGGCTCAAAGGCTGTACAGCAGCGTTCGAATAGCTGACGATGTGCTGCTCTATATGCTGCAGATCGTTGAACAGACGAGAACTCGCGACGATGTGCTGATTGGCGTCAGTCCCCGGGGCAGCCAAGCATTGCTTCGCGCAGCTCAGGTTCATGCAATTCTGAGGGGACGGGATTTCGTAACGCCGGATGACGTAAAGGCGATGGCGGCACCGGTTCTTGCGCATCGGCTGGCGCTGCGGGGGCTGCAGCGGACTCAGCACAATGCACAGCAAATCATTCAAGATATTATCCGGCAAACAGCGGTTCCGGCAGAAGCCGGCATTGCTTCCCGATAGGCGAAATCGATGATCATCCTATGGTTCGGTATCATGGCAATCATCGTATTGTTTATACAAGCGAAGCTGTTCGGCAGGTATGCCTTGCGAAGCATCGGGTATACGAGGCATTTTCAGAATCGCAGCTGTTACCGCGGGGAACAGCTAGAACTCGTCGAGCAGCTTACGAACGAGAAGTGGCTTCCTGTTCCATGGCTGCGGGTGGAATCGCAGCTGTCCGCGTCTTTACAGTTTCAGCATCAGGAAAATCTCGACGTCAGCAGCGGACAGCTATCTCAGAATCATAAAAGTTTTTTTGCACTTATGCCATTTACGAAAATAACGCGGAGACATCGCATAACGGCTGCCAAAAGAGGCTTGTATCAGCTGCAGACCGTGACGCTCACCGGAGGAGATTTGCTCGGCATCGGTCAGCAATCGCGGCAAATTCCGTTAGGCGGCGTTCTCGTTGTCTATCCGCGGCCAGCAGAGGTTCCTGTGAATGAGCTGCCTTCACATAGCTGGCAAGGGGAGCTTTCGGTACGCCGCTGGATCATCGAGGATCCTTTCGTCATAACTGGTGCCCGGGATTACCGGACAGGAGACGGTTATAAGCAGGTTAACTGGAAAGCGACTGCGCGTGCGGGACGGCTTCAAGTCCATCAATATGATTTTACGGCTGACCGCAAGCTGATGGTGTATCTGAATGTGGAGGATCGCGAAGCGATGTGGCGCTCCGTGACGTCAGAAGCGACCATCGAGCGTGGAATCGAAATGGCTGCAGGCGCTGCGCAATCCGTCATTCAATCCGGCATGGAGGCAGGCTTTGGCTGCAATATGCCTATGCTTGGAGGAATAGAAAGTACCATACTCGAGCCTCGCGGCGGCAATGGACAGCTTATCGAGCTGCTGGAGACGATGGCCAGACTGGAGCTGACACGGACGGAGCGGTTCATAGAGCTGCTTCAGCGGGAAGCGGATTACGCTTATTCGCAGCGGGACATTCTCATTATTTCTGCTTATTGGAATGCGGAGATGGATGTGCAGGCTGAACGTCTGCGCAGCAATGGAAACGCTGTCGTGCACTGGGTGCTGGCGGACATGCCCCGCAGCCAGGAAGCGAAGGCAGGTGCAGCCGGATGACAAGTAAATTGAGCTCCAAATCACCGGTAGCTTCTATTCTCAAAGGCGGAGTCGAAGTGTTGTTCGTCTTGCCGCTGTTGCTGTTGATCGCCGTTCATGTTTTTTCTGGCCAAGCCGTTCTCTTGTGGCTGCTGACACTTCCGCTATGTTATGGAATTGGTGCATTTCTCAAAAAGACTTTAAAGTTTAACCGGCTCATCTTCCGTCTGCTGGCGGCGATTGCCGTTGGAGCAGCACATGGCGGTTTTATCGCAGCATGGGATTTAGGGGACGGAGCAGCGGGTACCGATTTCGTGCTTGCTGCAATGCTGGTACTTATCAGTATGTTTGCCGTTTTTAGAGGCATCAGCCAAATGATGAACAGCTGGGATACACTGTTCCCGAATACCGTGATGATGTTTTGCATTTTCGCATTTGTGGCGATCCAGCCTTTTAAGGGGATGTTAGATCACGTCACGCCGTACGGGAACGCATTGACGGTATGCGGTATCGCAGCTGTCATTCTATTTTTCTTTCTAACGAATGAAAGACTGATTTCAGGTGAAGCGGGGAATGAATTCAGAAGCAGGACGGCCGCAGGGTTCCGCAGACAAAACCGGTGGATGACAGCGCTTGTCGTACTTGTGCTGATCGTGTTCAGCTTGTTCCGTCAATTGCAGCAGCTGCTGGAATCCGCTTTCCGGGCAATCGGCGATGCGATTATGAGATGGCTGAATCGTCCGACGGAGCCAGTTGAACCGTCTACAGAGCCGCCTCCGGCATTAGATCCCGGGGTGCCAATTGAACCGACAGAGCCGTCAGCATTTGTTTTGCTGCTGGAAGCGATATTGCGAATTGCCGGTACAATTCTATTAATCATCCTAATAGTTGTCGTAATGTTCTTTATTGGACGCGCCTTATACAGGCTGATTCGTCAGACAATGGACCGGCTGCTGGCACGTACCAATGAAAGCCGCGAAGCTGAGGGCGGATACGTCGATGAGGTTGAGAGCATCATGTCTTCGTCGAGATGGGGCAGAGGCCGGAGGAACAAAGCGGAGAAAGAGCCGGGCTGGAGCGAGCTTCGTACAGGTGCGGATCGGATTAGATACTTGTATCGGCGGCTCATTAAGGGGCAAATTGAACAGGGTTATGCTTATCAGCCGCATTTGACGCCGCAAGAGACGGCTGCTGACCTGTTGTCCTGGCAAAAAAGACAAGGGGCAACGGAGGAAGAGATAACGCTGGTGCGTGTCTATGAGGAAGTCCGGTACGGGGAGCGGGAGATGGATGCTCAATCGGCCGAGCAATTAAAAAAGCGGCTTGACGAATCAAGCCGCAAGTCTCCCAAAAAATAAATAAGGCCTTTGTGCTACGCTAGCTGCGCTGCTCGACAATATGATTGGCAATCTTAGTGCCATGATATCGCCCGGATTCAATGAAGATCTCGTTTGCCTCATGCTTGGAGGCGACAACCCCGGCAAGATATAGGCCAGGAACGTTCGTCTCCATCGTCGTTTCATCAAAGAACGGGAAGCCTTCTTCTGCAATCGCTACGCCTGTATGAATTAAGAAATCGCGGTCAGGATGGAAGCCGGTTAGCGCCAGTACAAAATCATTCGGGATGGAATATCGTTCGTCCGGACCTTGAATGACAACGCTTCGCTTGTCGATCTCAACGACTTGGGATTGGAACAGCATCTTAATGCTGCCGTTCTCGACCTTTTTCTCCAGACCCGGACGTACCCAAGGCTTAATACTGCGGGAATAGGTGTCGCCCCGGTAGATGATGGTTACTTTGGCGCCAGCGCGCTCCAGCTCTAGAGCCGCATCTATCGCAGAGTTGCTGCCGCCGATAATTGCGACCTCCATGCCAGTATAGGGATGGGATTCGCGGAAAAAGTGGCTAACCTTCTCCAGCTTCTCACCAGGAATGCCCAAGTAGTTCGGATGGTCAAAATAGCCGGTTGCGATTACGACATAGCGTGCCGCATATTTGCAGTTATCGCCAAAGCGGTTAACGCTATGTACAACAAAACCGCCGTTTTCCCGTTCTACCCGCAGGACTGTCTCGTAAGCATGGATCCGTACCTCATGACGAAGCGCAGCGGTTCTGTAGTAGTTGATCGCCTCGAGGCGAGACGGCTTTTCATTGGGCGAAGTGAAAGGGATATCGCCGATTTCCAGCCGGTCTGCCGTGCTGAAAAAATGCATATACGTGGGATATTGGGCAATCGAGTGTACCATATTGTTCTTCTCGATAATGAGCGGGCGCAGCCCGATTCGCTGCAGCTCAATGGCGGCTGCTAGTCCGCACGGACCGGCCCCGATAATAATTGCTTCTTCTCGTTCCATTGCGTCAACCTCCAGATTGATGTCCAACCTATTTTACAGCGGAGTGCGGATTTAACGCAAATTTTGGCGTTTGGCTATCTTGTACACCGGATGGATTATTGTATAATAATGTGGAACCGTTTGTACCGAAGGAGGAGCGAGCATGCGACGGCGATTTGTAATAGAAGCAGTAATGGTAGCAACCTACGGGCATCTTCTCGTTCCGAGCCGTCCGATCGACTATGTCGTGCCTTATTCTTCCGTTCTCGAACTTTATGATATGCGCGACGGGTCCGATCCGGTTATGGAAGACCCTGAAGATGATTCCCACGTCCGGTCAAAAATAGCGGAGCTGATCGCTTTTTTCGAAGATCCGCTCAACCGCAAAAAAATTGAGAAAGCGATGCAGTTGCCATGGAGGGAAAGCTCGCCGCTAATATTGAATGACCGTATTCAGTTTACAGTCGTTCATGCAGTCGACAATGCCCATTATGGCGAATATTTCGATCCGATTGAGACGGAATTGCTGCTAACCAGCTCGAAGCTAAGCGTTCCGCTATTGTCGGACCAGTTCGAGTTTCAAGATAAACTGATCGAAGCTGAAGTGCCTGTACAGATTTATGACATCGAAGATTTTGAGTTTGCGGTCGAAGAGGGAATATCAACGGCAGATGCCGGATTGTTCAACGATCGTTAACGCTCGAAAGACCTTGGGCTGTTTGCGGCTTGGGGTCTTTTTTTCTGCTTATTTTGAAAGGGGGATTGTCTCTTGAAGACGCTGATGAGGCTTATGATCTACGTAAAGCCAAGCGCCAGATGGGTAGTTGCTGCTGTCGTTATTATGATTCTGGCTACATTATTCGATTTGATTGCACCCTGGATATTGAAGGAAATATTTGATAAAGGCATTGCCGTCAAAAACATGTCGGTCGTCATATCGCTAACATTGCTGCTTGCAGGCGTTCAAGCGCTGAAGAGCGCGGGAATGTTCCTTCAAGGCTACTCACAGGAGCTGGTAGGGCAAAACGTTGTATTTAAGCTGAGGGAAGAGCTTTACGCCAAGCTTCAGCGGCTGTCATTCACTTATTATGACAAAGCGCAAACGGGACAGCTTATGTCGCGTATGACGGGTGATATCGAAGCGGTTAAAAACTTCGTCGGCTTTGGCGCTATGGCCTTATTCACAGGCTTGCTGACCTTTGTCGGTACCTTTATCTTCATGCTATGGATGCAATGGCAAGTGACGCTGATCAGCGCCGTAACGATCCCGCTTATTTTACTCGTCTTGTGGCGTTTCTACCGCAAGGTTGGGCCGGCCTGGTCCAGCATACGAGAGCAGATGGGCAAGCTGACGACTACGCTGCAGGAGAATATCTCCGGTATTCGCGTCGTGAAGTCATTTGCAGCCGAAAACTCCGAGAAGGGCAAGTTTGCGGCACGCAACAAGCAAAATTTCGAGACGAACATGGAGCGTGCGAAGCTGGAGGCGAAGTCGTTCCCGCTTATGGGTCTGTTTGGCGGCTTGACGTTCGTGCTCATGATCTGGCTTGGCGCAATCTTCGTCGCCCGTGGAGAGATGACGATGGGAACGTTCATGGCTTTCCAATGGTATACATGGGGGATGATCTGGCCGCTCAATATGCTTGGCTGGCAGATCAATATTATGCAGCAGGCGGTTAAAGCGGCGCCGCGCGTGTTCGAAGTGCTGGATGAGGCTGTCGATATTGAGTCGCCGGAAGCGGGACGGGAAACGAAAGGAATGAAGGGGGTTGTGACCTTCGATGGTGTAAGCTTCTTCTTTGCCGATCAAGACCGCAAATCGGATGAGCCGATATTGAAAGATATCCATTTCAAGGTGAATCAGGGTGAAGTAATAGCCGTGCTTGGCGCGACGGGCTCGGGTAAGAGCAGCCTTATCGGCCTGCTGTCTCGGTTCTATGATACTTCCAGCGGCCGTGTACTGATCGACGGCACGGATGTGCGAGATTACGAGCTCGACGGTCTTCGCCGGAGCATTGGCATTGTACCGCAGGAGACGTTTCTGTTCTCCGCAACGATCCGGGACAATATCGCTTATGGATACCCGGGCGCTACGCAAGAGCAAATCGAGCATGCGGCAGCGAAGGCGCAAATTCATTCCTTTATCGAAGGATTGCCTCACGGCTACGATACGCTGATCGGTGAACGGGGCGTAGGGCTATCAGGCGGGCAGCGCCAGCGGGTTGCGCTCGCGAGGGCTATTCTAATGGACCCGCCGATTCTCGTCTTGGACGAAGCGACGGCAAGTGTGGATACGGCCACAGAGTCTGCCATTCATGAGGCGCTGCTTGAGGTCATGAAAGACCGTACTACCTTTATCATAGCCCAGCGGCTGTCATCCATTCAGCATGCCGACCGCATTATCGTGCTGGAGCGCGGCAAGCTTGTCGAGCAGGGAACGCATAGAGAGCTGAGCGAACGGAATGGATTTTTCCGCCAGCTGTTCGAACGGCAGCAGAAGCAGCAAGCTTCTTTATAAGGAGGAAAGCAAATGAGCCAAGTGGAGTGGGATGAGGAGGAAATCGAGGAGAAGCCGTTTAACATGGGCTATATGCGCAAGCTGTTCGGTTATCTGACTCCTTATCGTAAAATATTATCTTTCGTCGTCGTCGTTGTCCTCATTAATATGCTGCTCAGTCTGGCCGAACCGCTGCTGCTTGCCTATCTTATCGATAATGGCATTAAGAATGGCGATTTTACAGCGATACATATATTCGGTATTTCGCTTCTCGCTATTAAGCTGATCGGCTGGGGCTGTGACTGGGTTCGGACTAAATATATCAATTTTACAGGCCAGCGGATATTATTCGATTTGCGTCAGCAATTATTCGACCATTTGCAAAAGCTGAGCTTCCGTTTTTTCGACGGCAGACCGGCCGGCAAAATTATGTCCCGTATAACGAATGATACGAATGCGATCGGAGAGCTTATTAACGGCGGCTTAATTACGACCGTTATGGAAGTGACGCACCTGGTTGGCATTATCGTTATTTTACTCTGGATGGACTGGCAGCTTGCCTTGTTATCCTTCGTAACGATGCCGCTGCTCTACTTTGCCGTAGGCAGAATGCGGCCGCGTATTGAAGGCGCTTGGACGCGCTCGCGCCAAACGATGTCTGCCATTAACGGCAACTTGAACGAGACGATTCAAGGCATTCGCGTCATTCAAGCTTTTTCGCGGCAGCAGCAAAACAACGAAAAGTTTGGCACAATCAATACAAGAAATAAAAAGGCCTTTATGCGTGCAGTTACGCTTGAATCGCTGGTCTATCCGTTTGTCGAGATGATCGGCATGATCGGTACTTGCGTCGTCATCTGGTTTGGCGCAACTCGGGTAATGGATGATGTGCTGACCGTAGGTTTTATTATGGCTTTCATCAATTATTTGTGGAGATTTTGGGGGCCGCTCAGCGCCTTGTCGAAGGTATACAGCCAAGTGTTGTCGGCTATGGCGTCGGCAGAGCGGATCTTCGAGATATTGGATACCGATCCGGAAGTGACGAACGCAGCTAATGCGAAACGTCTGCCTGCCGTTCGCGGAGACGTCTCATTCGAGAACGTATCGTTCCGCTATGCGCCAGACAAACCGGATGTTCTTCATAACGTGAGCTTCAATGTACGTGCGGGACAGCGTGTTGCACTTGTTGGTCCTACCGGAGCGGGGAAGAGCACAATCGTCAATTTATTAATGAGGTTTTACGATTCAACTGATGGTCAGGTAAAGATCGACGGTGTCGACGTCAAGGATGTGACGCTTGAATCGCTGCGTCAGCAGATGGGTATCGTACTGCAGGACTCCTTTATTTTCTCCGGAACGATCGAGCAAAATTTGCGTTACGGCAATGATAACAGCACAGAAGAGCAGTTGATTAAAGCAGCGGAAAGCGTTAGACTTGACCGGGTCGTTGCGGGGCTGCCTAACGGCTATGATACGGAATTAGAGGAGCGCGGCTCCAAGCTGTCTGTGGGACAACGGCAGCTGTTAGCTTTTGGACGGGTGCTGCTGTCTGATCCACGGATTCTTATTCTGGATGAGGCGACCTCCAGTGTCGATACAGAAACCGAGCAGCATATCCAGGAAGCACTGGAGACGCTGCTCGGCGGCAGAACGGCATTTATAATTGCGCACAGGCTGTCTACGATCAGAGAAGCCGACGTTATATTGGTCGTGCAGGATGGCCGGATTAGCGAGCAGGGCTCGCATGACGAGCTGATGCAAAGAGGCGGCACCTATGCCAACCTCGTGCAGACGCAGCAGCAGATGCAGGAAGCGGTCATGTCGCAAGCTCTGCTCTAGGAGGTAGAAGTAGAAGTAGAAGTAGAAGTAGAAGTAGAAGTAGAAGTAGAAGTAGCCTCGCTATTTCGTTTAATCCGGTCGATCGCCTCGGCCATCGTCTTATCGGTCAGATGGGCATAAATTTGCGTCGTTTCCGGCGATGCGTGGCCCAATTGCTCTTGGGTCATATAAATATCGTTACGGAGGTAATAATCCGTCGCGAAGGAATGGCGCAGCTTATGTACGGAGAGATAAGGCTTGCCGAAGCGCTTCGCATATTTGATAACCATTTCCTGAATAGCCCGTTTCGTCATTCTAGAGCCTTCTTTTTTGCCATTCGCAATGGCGAGAAAGAGGGCTTTTTCACGTTTTGGCGCTTTGTAGCGGGTATCGCGCATTTGCAAATAGGCATTCAGATCATCCGTCGCTTCTTGTCTAAAGTAGACTGGCGTTTTGAACGTATCGTCGTTTTTACCTTTGCGGTACACATAACACAGCTTCTTCTTCACATCGATGTCGTCGATATTGAGATTCACCAGCTCTGATACGCGAAGTCCGGAATGAAGAATGAGACTGATGATGCAAGCGTCACGGGTTTGATTCAGTTTATAAGAATAGAGCGCTTGCTTATTGGCCGCAATATCCTGCTCATAATAATGGCCGATGTAAGCCAGAAACTCTGCAATCTCTTCCTCCTGCAGCAGCTTGCCCTCCAGCTTTGCAGCCGTATCCTTCGGCTTATGCGTCCGTTTGATCGATACCTTTGCCATTACGTTGCGCTTAAGCAGCGGATAAAATTCATCATCCTCGGCAATTTGGCTCAAATAATGAAATAGCGAGCGCAAGGACGACAGTCGTCTTGTGATCGTTGTTTTCGTATTGTGATGGGTAGGGTGGGTCGCAAGAAACATTCGAAAATTATCAATGCTCTCCATATGCAGCCGTTCAAGCTCGATCAGCTCGACTTGCTTGACTTCAACTGCACTTGACAAGCCTTCGGCAATCAGCCATTTCATGAACAGCTCATAGTCGCGGACGTACTCCAGCAGGGAGGACGGCGATAGATCAGGCAGCTTATAATTGACGAATTTCTCTACATACCACGGCATGGACGGCAGCTTGCGGTCCAGCTCTTGACGGTCTTTCACTTTTAAAATATTCAAGGGTCGTGCACCTCGCTTCTGTTCAAACCTTTCTATATTGTACCAACTGGGTCCGCCTTGGACAATGCGAACAAGCCATTATGAAGCTGATCATTCACTTCCAGAAGCTTCATTAGCAAATAAATGTAATTTATGGTTTAGGGTTACTTAATAAAAGATAGTATGTTAAACTCTTAAAATGTTAGCCGAATCCATTAAAATTCCATTAATTCATGATATGAATTATTAAAATTATGAGGAGGAAAATTAAAAATGATAAATAATCGCATAATGCGTAAAAGTATCATATATATATTTGCATTTATTATTGCTATTGCAGTTCCTCTGCAGGCTGTACAGGCGGCAGCTCCTGCGACGCTGCGTTACGGCGATAGCGGCGTAGACGTGCCTGACTTGCAGTTCAGACTGAAAACG
Source organism: Paenibacillus sp. NPDC058174 (assembly GCF_042883865.1). Lineage (NCBI taxonomy): Bacteria > Bacillati > Bacillota > Bacilli > Caryophanales > Paenibacillaceae > Paenibacillus > Paenibacillus sp. NPDC058174. The sequence continues at coordinate 904,656 of NZ_JBHVUY010000001.1, read as the reverse complement.
CTGGGCTACTTCACCAATGATGCCGTAACCGAATTTTATGGCAAGCTGACCGAGGATGCCGTTCGCCGCTTCCAAGCCGATTATGGCTTGAAGAAGGACGGAATTGCCGGCGAAGACACATGGAACAGCTTGAAGAAGGTTTCGGCCAATGAACGCGAGCTGAATTTGCTTGCCCGCATCATCTACGCGGAAGCGCGCGGGGAATCCTATAAAGGACAGGTAGCCGTTGCTGCGGTTGTACTGAACCGATTGCAAGCGCCAGGCTTCCCGGATACGATAGAAGGCGTCATTGAGCAGTCTGGCGCGTTCACAGCAGTCGATGACGGTCAATATTACCTGCAGCCGGATTCGCAGTCTTACTGTGCGGCCATAGACGCGCTTCGCGGCGACGATCCATCTAAAGGCGCGCTGTACTACTTTAATCCAAAAACAGCTACATCCAAATGGATTTGGTCCCGCCAGCAGATCGTGACGATCGGCAATCATATCTTCGCGAAATAATAGAACTGAAATGGATATCGGAAAATAAAAGGATACTGCCTTGCATGAATTTTAAGGCAGGAAGATCTGGAGCCGTCTGACAAGACGGCTCCTTTTGCTGTCTAGGGGCTAGTATGCACATGGTGGGAGTTGTAACGAATGAGGACTACGCAGCAACCTGAATGCGGGCAGGTTCTCTCTACTATAAAAATCTCCTCTATGTGGCAGTTTGTCAGATGAGAAACTTACTTTGCCAAACCTTACTCAACTCTACACAAATTCAATGCCAGTCTTCTATGTATTATCCAAACTATCGAATATATCGAAACAAAATGCAAAAGTGCAGGCTGATTGGCCCAAAATGACCCAAAACAGCCTTCAAAATGCAAAAGTACATTTGAAATCGCCCAATTTCGCTTTTTCGGGGCTTTTTAGTCCAATCAAAATGCACATTTACATTTTGATGCGATAAATCGTCGAAAAAGCGGCTTACAACCTGCACTTTTACATTTTGATTCCTCATAGCGTGATGCCATTTGCAGCAAGTGTTGTTGCTCAGTTACCAGACGGTTGTCAAACATTTGATGTTGTCCAGCTACAATCACTGGGAATTTGGGTTACTCATACATTATTGTACGGGCAGCGTCTCATATGTTCACTGTTGAGCAGGGTGAGCGGAGCGATTTGAGTTCTGGCTGACTTTGCGCAGATTCAATCCATTATCCATCGTGCAGGTGATGAGAGTCATGGAATTAAGTACGGCAGCCAGAACCAAAACGCGCAGCGATCCCGGTTGTACGATGTTGAGAAGTGTAGGGTGAGCGAAGCGATTTGAGTTCTGGCTGACATTGCGCAGATTCAATCCATTATTCATCGTGAAGGCGATGAGGATCATGGAATCAAGTACGGCAGCCAGAACCAAAACGCGCAGCGACCGCGGTTGTACGCTGTTGAGGAGTGTAGGGTGAGCGGAGCGATTTGAGTTCTGGCTGACTTTGCGCAGATTCAATCCATTATCCATCATGCAGGTGATGAGAGACATGGAATTAAGTACGGCAGCCAGAACCAAAACGCGCAGCGATCCCGGTTGTTTTTATTCCTATCAGATTGGAATGTTGGTACAATGAAAGAAATATAGGAATTGGAAGATATTTCTGTCGCATTTCGCTGCACATTATGCACGCTACCGAGCTTTGCCGCGTAAAATGCGAAATTAATAGGCGATAACTTTCTCTTTTTATTCCTATTTTATAATTTACAATTAGTGTATAGACAGGGGGTTGTTCAATGGGGTATATCGAAGAACTTCGGGCGTTGGTCGGCAATCAGCCGCTTATACTGGTTCGGCCGAGCGCTGCTATTGTCAATCAAAGAGGTCAAATTTTGCTGGTTCAACATAATGATCATACATGGGGCATTCCCGGCGGCTTGATGGAATTAGGAGAATCCACCGAGGAGTGCCTGCGGCGCGAATTGAAAGAAGAATTGCAAATTACGCTAAAGCAGCTTCGGCTGGTTGGCGTTTATTCGGGGGAAGCGCTGTACACCCGACTAAAGAACGGACATGAATACTATAACGTCGTCATTGCTTATCTGTGTACGGAGTACGAAGGCGAGCTTCTTCCAGACGGCATTGAAATATTGGATGCTGCATTTTTCTCGCTGAATCAGTTGCCTGAGCAACTTAACCCTTTTATCCGGGAGAAGCTTCTGCAGCTAGGTCCAGCTTTATTAAAGCAAAAGTAAATCGGATAGGGGAATGCGAATGGATAGTGAATCGCAATGGCGATTTGTCGTAATATCCAAGTATCGAATGGCTAAACATTACTTGCCTAAGCTTCAAATTAGCATTGCTTCACTAAATCGTGAACAATTATGGAGCAAAGAGTCTGAACATTCAAACAGCATTGGCGGTATTGTACTTCATCTGCTGGAGCATGTGGAGCGGAATAAAGCTCGGATACTTGATCCAGATATCCAATTTCATGGTGGAATTGAACGCTATTTCCCGAATGAAGAGCTCGAGCCTTCAGTTCTTCTCTCCAAAGTGGATGCTGCTTTTACCGCTTGGAAGCAGGCTGTCTATGATGCAGATATCGATTATATGGACATGTTCAGCCTCTATCATCTTATTGAGCATTTCAGCTATCATCTCGGCCAAATTGTGGATCGGGCGCAGCGACTGAACGGAACTCTGTTTCAATTTGTTCAAAATGGCCTAAACGAGAAGAATCTATTGCGGTCGGTCGATCAGGAGATGGGGACAGCACCACTGGATATACAAGCAGAGGCTCCGCTTAAAAAGCGGCGAACCCTTGTGTACCTGTACACAGAGGGAGACTCGGTGATATCCACGGGTATCAGCTTTCAAGATTTTCTCGCTGGTGTTGGTGCAATCCCTAATCTGCTCATATTGAATCCGTTTGAGGAAGTAGCGGACGCTGAATATCATTCATCACTTCGACTATATTATCTGGCCGGTGAGGAAAAGAAACAGATTGATCCCAACATGTTCGGTGACTTCGTATGGATAGATGTTGAGGAGCTAGACGATTTAGATAAACTGACAGATCGGGAAAAGGCGGAGCTTCTGTATTTGGGGCACTGCTTAAAGCCGATGAACAGTCCGTTTAGCCCTACTATTCGCAACCGTTACGCCTATATAAGTCACGACGATGACTGGTACAGCCGGGTTTATATGAAAAACACAGCTGATTATCTTGCTGTCATTCAGCAGCTGTTTGAAAGTCATATCGATTCGATAGCCCGAGTATTAATGCCATTAACTATCGCTGAAGCTCTGCTTCATTACGCAAATAATGGAGTCGCATTTGACTTTGAACGCTTGAAGCTGACGGCAGACGGATTTGAGATCCCGTTGTATACAGAGCTTTCTTTTCAAGTAACCGATGGTATGGATTATTTAATTAATCATTTCGATCATATTGCAACGTCATCCGTACGGAGAAAGCTGTGCAAGAAAAATCAGACTTGGGAGATTGTTTAATCTATCTAATATTTAATCTAGTTAAATATATGTTCAGGGGGTAACCACATGATAAAAGCAGTCATTTTCGATTTGGACAACACATTGCTGGACCGGACGATAACCTTTGGAAGCTTTACGGATTCATTGGTTCGAACCTACTTCAGCCACTTGGAAAATACACAGTTTATCCGCAATCGGATTATCGAACTGGATGAAGACGGCTATAAAAACAAAAACGAACTGTTTGCCGAGCTGCTGGAAGAACTGCCTTGGTCATCAACAAAGCCGACTAAAGCAGAGCTATTGTCTTTCTACAGTGAGGAATATGTCAAATGCGCAGTACTGATGGAGCAAGCGCTAGAGGTGCTTCAGCATGCTCGTTCCAAATATTTAACGGGGTTAATTACAAATGGTCGAACGATGATTCAATACGGCAAAATCGACCAAGTAGCGATCCGTGATGCATTCGATCTCATTCTTGTATCCGAGGAAGCCGGGTGTAAAAAGCCGGACCCGACGATTTTTCAAATGGCGCTGAATCGCTTGCAGGTGCAGGCCGATGAATGTCTGTTTATTGGGGATCATCCGGTCAATGATGTGGAAGGAGCAGCGAAGTCTGGCATGCATACCGTCTGGTTGAAGGTCAATCAGCCATGGAGGGAAGACTTGCAGGCGAAGCCGCTGCATGAGATCGATAAGCTTTGCGAATTGCTGGAATTGATCTAAGGTGAAGTAATGGCCTATAAATATCGGGATCATCAACCATGCTTTAAGGAGAATGCGATAATGGAAGTTCAATTTGCGAAATGGCGGGCGTATTTTCTGTACAATCAGGATCATTTGCAGCGGATCGACTGGGGAGACGAGTATCGTCTTACCGCCAGTGAGCGAAAAGCGATTACGAGATCGATTCAGCAGTTTCAACTGGGCGAGAACTCGGAAGGCAAGCATCTGATCAGCAATGCGAAGGCTTACATCGATAAAACGAAGGACGAGGCCTACTTCGGGGCTATCGTTGAATTTATTCGGGAGGAGCAGCGCCATGCGAGAGATTTGGCTAAGTTTATGCGGCTGCAGCAAATTCCGATCATTCGCGAGCACTGGGTTGATGGCGTTTTTCGCAAGCTGAGGAAGTTCGCCGGGCTGGAACAATCCATTATCGTTCTCATTACAGCAGAGATTATTGCGAAAATTTACTATAAAGCGCTGCGCGACAGTACAAGCTCTACCATGCTCATTCAGCTCTGCGACCAAATATTGTTGGATGAAGACAAGCATGTCCAGTTCCAGTCGGAGACGTTACATAAGCTTTCTTACAAGCGCAATCCGTTCATCAACAGCTGCTACAGAGGGGTGCACCGGTTTCTGCTGGAAGGGACGCTGGCCGTCGTCTGGAGGCAGCACCGCTCGGTGTTCAAAGCAGGCGGATACCGCTTGGGAAGCTTCTATCGGGAATGCCGAAAAGAATTCGCATTATCCAATGCCATCATCGCTGGTGAGGGGAGCTCCTTCGATTATGAACCGATTTCTGCAAGCCCGTCAGAAAGAAATGGCTTATCATGAGCAATTTTATGCGGTAACCCAGCTGTTCGAACCGGGTAATTGGATGTCTCGTCCCGTCCCGATCGTAATGGAGCTGCTGAAGCGATTCGAGCATGAAGCCGTTCAGGTGCTGGATCTTGGCTGCGGAGTTGGGAGAAACAGCATTCCCATAGCCGAACAGATACAGGCCAGCGGTGGACAAGTAACCTGTGTGGAATTGCTGCCAATGGCAGTGGAACGTTTAATTGCCAATGCAGAGCATTATGGAGTAACCGATACGATTGTACCGTTTGTGCAGGATGCAGAATTTTTCCCTATTGAAGGGAATTGCTACGATTATATCGTTGCCTGCTGCTGCCTGGAGCATCTTAGCTCGGAAGCTGCATTTGCAAGTATGGTTCTCCGTATGCAGGAGGGGACGAAGCCCAGTGGTATTCATTGCATTCAAATGAGCACGAGTGTTGAAGAAATCGAGACAGAGTCGGGCGTAATCCATGACGGACTAATTGAATTGAATGTGAGTACGAGTCATGCCTACGAGCTGTTGGAGCAGCTTTATGCCGGCTGGGAATTGATTGATAGACAGTGGAGTGAGAGAAGGGTAAATGAAACGAAAGACGGGAAGAGCATTATTTTCAAAGGCAATTTACTGACCTGGGCAGTACGGAAAATCGGCTAAAACAAAAAAGGGGAGAATGACGATGTCCATCGAAAATAGATTGCAGCAATTAAACATTGTTTTACCAGATGCAAGTGATCCGGCCGCTAAATACGTGAATTACGTCTATTTAAACGGACTGTTATTCGTTTCTGGCAAAGGGCCTTCTGGCCATCCAAGAGGGAAGCTGGGGCTTGACTACACGACGGAGCAGGGATATCAATTTGCGAGACTTGCCGGTATCGAGGTACTGGCAGTGCTCAAAAACGCATTAGGGTCTTTGGATAAAGTGAAGCGAGCGGTAAAAATCCAAGGCTTCGTCAACGCGACTGCAGACTATGAGGAGCATCATAAGGTGCTGAACGGTTATTCCGATTTGCTGATAGACGTTTTCGGAGAAAAAGGCAAGCATGCAAGATCGGTGCTAGGTGCCGTATCGGTAAGAGACAATTTGCCGATCATTGTCGATTCTATCTTTGAAGTGGAAATGGACAACGACGGGAACGGAGTGGAGCAATGAGCATGCTGCTGCCAGCCCAAGAGCTGACCTCCGACATGGAAAAGGCGGAAATTCATTACATGGTTGACCGCATGCTGGCGATCCAAGAGCGGGAAGGCAATCCCGAGGGTATTGAGATCGCCGAGTTTGGCGGTGCCGTCTGCTTCTATAGCAGGACGATGCCATGGCCGGCCTTTAATACGGTCAAAGGATTCCGATCTGCCGATGCAGCTCATATAGCCGACATCGTCGCTTTTTTCAAGTCACGTGACCGCCAGCCGCAAATTGAAGTGCTTCCCTCGCTTGTGGATGGGGCTGCTCTCGGAGCACTGTCAGGACAAGGTCTGTACGCTTCTTCCTTTCACGTCACGATGTATATGGGATTGAATGAATATCTGTTCACTGACAATGAGATAGAAGGTAGCAATAGCAATAGCAATAGCGGTACAGACAATATAAAAGTCGTCGTGGAAGAACTGCAGGCGGATGAGTTTGATACATACGCAACGATCCATTGCCGGGCAACAGGGCTGCCAGATGCAGGTATTCAACCGGTAGCCAGCAACAACAGGGTGCTGTATAATCGCCCAGGCTGGGTGTTTTTGCTGGCACGGGTGAACGGTATTCCGGCCGCGACGGCCGTCATGTACATGAAGGATGGAATCGCTTCGCTGACATTTGCTGCAACGCTGCCCGAGTATCGCAATCTTGGCTTGCAGCGGCAGTTAATTGACAAACGATTCGAGATCGCGAGAGCGAATGACTGCAAGCTCGTGGTCAGCCAATGCGCGTATTTATCCCAGAGCCATCGGAACATGGAAAGAAGCGGGATGCGGATCGGATACATCCGCTCTGCCTGGACAGAGCAAAAATAATTGCTAAGCCCGTCTTTACTAGCGAACAAATGTGCGCTATTATGGATAAATATACCACTAATGGAGGCGGGTAACGTGGGCAGAGTCGTATTATTTGATTTGAGCAGTCAGGACCCGGACAAGACGGCATCCTTTTATTCATCGGTTCTGGTCGATCCGGTTGGCAATGGCATTGGCCTAATTCAATATAAATAATCGAGCCATCGATATGATAAGGAGAGGCCATGAAGCATCGAAAGCGAATAACAGCAGCCGCAATAATCCTCAGTATGATGATTATTGCGGTTTTTTTAGAATTTAAAGGCTATATTTGGCATAACAGTCTCTTTGCGTCGCGATATGAGGTGAAGGGGATTGACGTTGCGAGATATCAAGGCGATATCGACTGGCCAAAGCTGCAAGGTACGGGAAGGTTCCAGTTCGTCTACATCAAGGCTACGGAAGGCCGGGATTGGATCGATCCTTATTATAAGGATAACTGGACGGAAGCGAAAGCGAGTGGTCTCTTGATCGGCGCCTATCATTTTTTCACGACGCAAAGCACGGGTGTGCAGCAGGCGGATCATTTTATCGCAACAGTTCCCAATGATGCTAACATGCTCCCTCCGGTCATTGATATCGAAATTGCGCTGGATAAGGATGTCTCCCGTATCCGGCAGGAGTTGACCGATTTAAGCAGCAGGCTGGAGCGCCATTACGGCCAGCGTCCGATGTTGTATGTGACCTATGCTACGTACAAGACGTATATTGCTGGAAGCTTCGAAGACTATCGGATTTGGATTAGAGATATCGTCAAGCATCCGAACTTAAAGAAGGGCCGGCAATGGGAGTTTTGGCAATATAGCAACCGGGGCCGGACTGACGGAATTGATGCTTATGTCGATCTGAATGTTTATAATGGAAGTCTGGAGCAATTCGATGCGGCCTATAGAAAATAATAATTCATACAGAAGGTGATCGTCATGACAGAGAGCAACAATCCGATTGAAGTTCGGCCAGCCGTTCTTTCCGACGGCGAGACGATTTTATCACTCTGGCAGACTGCAGCCAGATGGCTGCTGGCAAAAGGAATCGAGCAATGGAAGCCGGAATATTTCAATATCGGACAAATCAAGGAATGGATGGACAGCGGCGCGGACATTTTTATCGCCAGCATTGACGGGGAAGCAGTTGGCACTTTGCTTATCTGCTGGACTGATCCTAGTGTATGGGAAGAACTGAACAGCGAGGATGCGGGCTATATTCACCGGTTTGCGGTGAGCCGGACACATACCAACGCCGGAGTCGGCCGGTATTTGCTGGCTTGGGCTGAACGGGAGATTGAAGCGCGGGGTAAAAAAATGGCCCGTCTGGATTGCATGGCCGACAATACGGCCTTGAATAGCTATTATCAAAGCAACGGATATGTTCAAGTCGCCACGAGACATTGGTCCAACGGATGGCGTGCGAATCTGTATGAGAAAGAGATAGCGAAAAGCAATGAAGTGCAAGCAAATTCATTTACATAAGGCGAGGTGCAAGCTTGACCTTTTTTCCTATACTAGAAACTGACCGTCTGCTGCTTCGCCAATTGACGCTGGATGATGCCGATGCTCTATTTCGTTATTTTTCACTAGCCGAGGTTACCCGGTATTATGATCTTGAGAGCTTTACAGAACAGAGCCAGGCGGTTGCCTTGATCGAGACATGGAACAGCAGCTATGAGCTTGGACTGGGCATACGCTGGGGGATTACGTTGAAGGATACCTCCGAGATGGTTGGCACCATGGGCTATCATAGCTGGCAGAAAGAACATTTCAAATCCGAAATCGGCTATGAGCTGTCACCTTCACATTGGCGGAAAGGGTATATGTCGGAAGCGATTGCGGCGATTTTGCCATACGGCTTTGAGATTATGGGGCTGAACCGGATTGAAGCGATGATTGACCCCGCTAATGACGATTCTAGACGTTTGCTGGAGAAGGCCGGCCTGGCGGAAGAGGGATTGCTCAGAGATTATTATTTGGAAAAAGGACAATTTGTCGATGCTGTCATATTCTCGTTGTTAAAAAGGGAATATACAGCAAAGAATGGAGAAGGAGATGTATAAATGGAAACTGTTATTGCTGTCCTTCTTGTCATTATTATCGTAATTTTATTGCGTATTAACAGCAAATTGCCAAAAGCGGATAGGCCTGACCACGTCAAGGAAGCGATGGAACGGGACCGGCTAAGACGGCTGCGGGAAGAGGAAGCGGCGCGGCAGCAAGATTCATAGATAAGACCTTTGACTTAGTCCGTAGGAAAATGATATATTTATCGGGATTTGTTTTTTATGCGGTTAATGAAAGGGATGCGACAACATTTGGCTACAAGCGAAGACATAACGAAACCGAAATTATTGCCAACGAAAATTTTGAAATGTAAAAACCCGGAGTGCAAAGCGTGGGTACGCGATGAATTTGCATCGTCGGAGCAAAGCTGTCCGATCTGCAAAGGGCCGATGGCAAGAAGCATGAAGCATTTGCCTGCTGTGCAGAACAAACCGAAAAGACAGCCGCGCAAGCCAAAGTCGGATTTTTAACATTGTAAAGTAAATAGGGGATCTGGTGAAACGGCTGCATGCTTGCATGCGGTCGTTTGCAACTAATGGGGGATACAGAATCGTGAATCAATATCCGTTTTCGTTCGACCCAAAGGAGCCTTTCATTCAGCAAGCAAGCGATTGGATCGCTGATGTGTTTTATGAGAAGCTGCCTGAAGCGGGCTTTGAAGTGAGGGACGAGCAGATTTTCATGGCGTTCCAGCTGGAGCGTTCCTATGCGGAAAAGCAGACGATTTTTGCCGAGGCCGGTGTCGGTACGGGCAAAACGCTTGCTTATTTGCTTTATGCCATCACCTATGCCCGGTATACAAGAAAGCCTGCCGTTATTGCTTGCGCGGACGAATCGCTGATCGAGCAGCTGGTGAAGCCGGAAGGCGATATTGCCAAGCTGGCGCGTCATTTGGACCTGGTTGTCGACGCCCGCCTGGGCAAGTCGGCCGATCAATATTTGTGCTTGAACAAGCTCGATGACGCCAGAGGCGCATTCGAGGACGAAATCTATGACGATATCTTCCGGGAATTGCCGAGCTTTGTCCATAAGCCGGAAACGATGCAGGTGTTCCACCCTTACGGAAACCGGACGGATTACCCGGAGCTGAATGATGAGCAATGGGGCAAAATCGGCTGGGACGTCTTCCAGGATTGCCTCGTCTGCGACCGCCGCCACCGCTGCGGGCAAACGTTATCGCGTGACCATTACCGGAAATCGGCCGATATCATTATTTGTTCGCATGATTTCTACATGGAGCATGTATGGACTTATGAGGCTAGGAAGCGTGAAGGGCAGCTGCCGCTTCTTCCGGAGCATAGCTCGGTCGTATTCGATGAAGGCCATTTGCTGGAGACAGCGGCACAGCAGGCGCTTACGTATAAGCTGAATCATAGCGTGTTCGAATCGATTATTACCCGTTTGCTGCAGGACGAAATTCGCGAATCGCTGGCTGTCGCCATCGAAGAAGCAATTTCACAAAGCGAGCATCTGTTCCGGATGCTGGGCAAGCATAGCGTGAGCGTGCAGGCTTCGAACCGCAAGGAAATTCAATGGAACGAGTCGCTGACCCGAGAAGTAAACCGGCTACAATCGATCATTGATTCCATTGAAGAGGAGCTCGTCTTTGAAAGCGGCTTGTTTACGATCGACGAGTATCAGCTCAAAATCGTCGAGGAGCATTTGGAGATGATCCAGTTCGCACTCAATCTGTACAAGAGGGAAGAGAAGCCGATCAGCTGGGTGTCGGAGGACAAGGAAGGCATCTCCTTGGTCATCATGCCGAAGTGGGTGAAGGAAGTGCTGAAGGAGCAGGTATTTTCCCGTAAAATGCCGATCGTCTTCTCCTCTGCTACGCTTTCTGTCGACGGTTCTTTCGATTATATGAAAGCAAGCCTCGGCATCCAGGAGGCGCTGCAATTCACCGTAGCTTCTCCTTATGATTACGAGAACCGGATGCAAATTTTTGCGCCGGAGCAGGGTGAAACGATGTCGGACGCTGCGAAGCTTAGCCAAGCTTGCAAGCTGATCGAACAATCGGGAGGAAGAACATTGCTTCTGTTCCCTTCGATGGAGGAATTGGGGCAATTCCGTACAGCAATGGAAGGACAGCCAGTAGGCGATAAATATCGATTCCTGTATGAAGGATCGGCGGAAATCAGCCACTTGATCGCACAGTTCCAGCAGGAGGAAGAAAGCGTGCTTTGCGCGGTAACGCTGTGGGAGGGGCTTGATATTCCCGGCCCTTCACTGTCGCAAGTGATCGTATGGTCGCTGCCGTTCCCTCCGAAGGATCCGGTATTCGAGGCGCGCCGCGCCGATTCCGACAAGCCTTTCGAGACGGTGGACATGCCGTATATGCTGTTAAGGCTGCGGCAAGGCATTGGCCGGCTCATCCGGACTTCGGACGACAGCGGGCGTATCGTTATTTTCGGTGATGAGCTGAATAATGACGAGGTTAGAAAGCAAGTAGTTCGGGTTTTGCCGACAGGCGTGGAGTTACAATCTTTAACGGGGTTAAATATAGAAACGACGAAGCTCGCATAATGCGAGCTTCTTTTTTTGGAGGGTATGAGCGATGTTTATTGACTTTGGATGGTTATTTATTCGACAGGAATGAATAGCTCGACTTTCTCTTCATCTGCTTCTTCAATATAAAAAGTTTCAATGGAACACGCACCGTTTAGCTGTTTATGGCCATTTTTTTGAATCCAGTCAAAGACATGACCGTATCCGTCATGGATTGTTTTGTTGGTGCAAGTTACTTTTACATAAGTATGACCCGGCAGCTTAAAGCTCACCATCCCTTCTGGAATTACACTGCCTTCAGGCACTTCATAACAGGCAAAATAGGTAGCCAGATTGTCACACACATAGTACGGACTAAAAACGACGTTAGTATTGATGTCCGAAGAAAATTCTGACTTTCTGCTTCCCAGTTTTTGTTGAACTTTCACAGCTTCAGCAGGAAATGAATGCGGGAAAGGGCCGGAGAAGCTGAATCCGGCAAAATGACGGACATCTCTTATAATGAGTTCACATTCAAACATGACATAAATCACTTCCTTATATTTTGTTTGAAATTTCCACAACCAATATACTAGTCTATTTGATTATTATTGTAAATTATTTATAAAAAAGGATGGAGTGGACGAATCGCTAGCGACGCCAATAGTTGTTCCTGATTTCGTGGATTGCGTCAACAAACGATAGTTTTGTTGAATTGGCTGGTGCATGCGAGAAGAACAGCATCATTTGGACAGTATGAAACGAATCTTGCAAGCGATAGTAGGATCTCGGCTGTTGAAATGTATTAGTTTTTATAAAAGCAAACCAGTAGTAGGGATGAAGGCAACCTCGGAACGAGAGGCTGTCTTTTTTTGCGTTAATGAATTTCTGCAAAGCCGTTTTTTGAGGGGGATAGTTAGCCATGAGAGACTCAAAAAAATTGCGCGAAATACATATTTCACGCAATTTGTATTGTGCGCTGTTTTTTTGATAGGATAATAGGGCATAATGCATTAAATTCAACTTGTTTTTTACATAATCTGGAGGGATTCCGTTGGCAATACGAAAGCATGAGTTGACAGACAGCTATGGTATGGAATTGGAGCTATTTCTGATCTGGATGAAAAATAGAGGCATGACCAAAGCGACACAGAAAGCTTACTGGCAGGATGCGCAAAGTTTTCTGAGCTCGGTACATCCGGCTGAAATTTCACAGCTTGGAAAAATGGATGTGATGCGTTATTTGGCATCCGCCAGGGAGAAGGGCGCGGGGGATGAAGCTCGCAATCGCAAGCTATCCTCGCTGCGGGCATTTTTTAAGGCGCTAATCGAGATGGAGGCGGGCACGGCGAACCCGGCGGCGCTAGTCGCAAAATCCAAGCAAGAAAAGCACCGGATACCGGTGTACTTGGAGGAGCAGGAGCTGGAGGAGCTGCTCCAGACGATACAAGGCAAGTATTACGCCCGCAATCTGGCTATCGTGCTGCTGATGGCGTACGCAGGCCTCCGGGTGGGAGAGATTCACCGGATGAACATCCCGGATTTGCGTCCAGACGGCGTCATTCACATTCTGGGCAAAGGCCGCAAATGGCGCGTTATCCCACTCCCTGAGCCGCTTCATCGGGTGCTGCGCAAAGCGCTGGAAGAACGGATTGATTCACGGCAGGGCAAGGAACAGCCTTTTTTTGTATCGCAGTTTGGGCGAAGGCTATCGATACGCATGATACAGACGGTGGCCGATCAGACGATCGCATTGCTCAAAGAAGAGCGGCCTTCGCTTGCTGACAAACGGATTTCCAGCCATAAGCTGCGCCATTCCTTCGCAACGATGCAAATTCGCAGCGGGACGGATATTAGAACGCTGCAGGAGCTGCTTGGACATGCGAGCATCGAGACGACACAAATTTATACGCACATTGACAATAAGCAGCTGCAAACAGCTATGGGGAATATATCCAGCAAAATTCCAAGCGGATTACTAGGTGAAAGATAGTTACCATAAATATAGTTATGTAAACTTAAATCGAAGTAGGCGACATAATTATAATTATGTAAACTAATTCGGTTATAATCTACATAATAAATATTATGTTAACTTTTAACCGTTAGAAATACATAACATATATTATGTAAACTATCATGCAGTCAGTCATAATTCCCGATTCCGTGCATACGATTATTTAGTTGCGTCGCAATGACGGAGAGGGGTGCTTGGAATGGCTGTGAATCGCTTTTTCAGTGTCCGGTCACGAGTGTTATACCCGATCACGGTAAAAACGACGGCTGGCACGAAATGGGGGTACATCAACAGCAACGGAACGGTTGCAATCCGGCCGCAATACGAATATGCGAATCCTTTTCAACTGATTGGTTACGCTGTCGTTCAGCTAAACGGGAAGCAAGGCTTAATCGACAGCTCGGGGGCGTATGTGGCTCAGCCGGTCTATGACTATATCGGAAGCTTCTCAGAGGGTCGTGTACCTGTCATTAAAGGGAGTAATTATCGGTTAATGAATGAATCAGGCGAGCTTGTTGGCGAGCAAAGCTTTACTTATATGGCGGGGATGCATGATGGACGTGCAGTGGTCAGCGCCACGCAAGATGGCGGCGACAGCAAATACGGCTATATCGACAGGCAGGGTGCAGTTGCGATTCCGCTTCAATATGAGGATGCAGGTGATTTTTCGCATGGCCGTGCCCTCGTTAAGGTGAAAGATCATGAATTTGCACTTATATTGCCTAACGGAGTGAAGCTGGCCACCTACAATTATGCCTTTGTCGGGCAGCCTGGTGACGGTTACTTGCCATTTCGGCAAACGGAGAACGGAAAAACCGGCTATATCAATGAATTGGGTGCAGTCGTCATTCCGCCTCGCTACGCGATGGCGCTTCCTTTCGAATCCGGCCGCGCGATAATCAACATGTCGGAGGGTGTCGACAATCAGTATGGTGTCATCGACCGGCAAGGGAATACGGTTATTAAGCCAATCTATAACGATATTCAGCAGCTTGGCAACGAACGGTTTGCGGTTGGAAAAGCAAGAAATACGAAGCAGCCGTATATCGGCTCCATCTATGCGCTGTTTGATAACGCTGGCAAGCAGCTTACTGATTTTATTTTCACAGAAATTGATTCCTACAAGCATGGTGTAGCTTCGGCATCGGACGGTAAAACGACTTTCTTTATCGATGGAAGCGGAAGGGCTGCGCAGGATTTTCCTGTTTTTAACGGGAGCGGAAATCTTGTATTAATGGATGATGGGATCATACAGGTCAACATCGATCAGCGTACGCTGTATGCTCTCCGCAATGGAAGAATCGTATGGCAGCCGCCAACAACGATTCCGCTTCGCACGCCTTATCGGGTAAAGGAAGAGAAATACAAGCCGAACCGGGATTATCTCGTCTACTATCCTGTATTGGAGGGGATGGGGGATGAGGCGGCGGAGAAGCGTGTTAACAAGAAGCTTCGAGAGCTGTCGCAGGTGAAGCCTATCGATCCTGAGGCCCAACTGGATTATTCGTATACCGGAGATTTTGACGTTGCTTGGTTTCACAAAAGTTTGCTTGTGCTTGAGTTGACCGGATACAATTATCCATTTGGCGCCGCTCATGGCATGCCGAGTCAAATCTATTCCCATATTAATGTCACGAACGGACAGTTTTACGAGTTGAAGGACCTGTTTAAGCCGGGCAGTGATTATGTCAAAACCTTAAGCCGGATAGTTGGAGAACAGATTAAAAATGATCCGCAATATGATTATGTGTTTCCCGGTTCGTATAAAGGTATTAAGCCGGATCAGCCTTTTTATGTAACGGAGAACGCGTTGAAGCTCTATTTTCAGCCCTATGATATTGCGCCTTATGCTGCAGGCTTTCCGACCTTCACAATTCCGTATACGCAAATCGAATCGCTGATTAACCGGCAGGGCGATTTTTGGCGGTCTTTTCACGGATAGAGACGGTTCATATCAATAGGTGAATAATGACCCTTCCATTCTTTATGGTGGAGGGTCGTTTTGCTTTGGCTTATCGAATGGGCGGCTGGTATAATAAGGGATAAAGAAAGTTACTTTAGTTATGGAGCTGAGGAAGGTTGCCGAATTCATCGATGAAAGCGTTCCATCCCGCTATAGCACAGTGGTTTCATTCCTCTTTCGGAGAGGAAACCGACGTCCAGCGACAAGCTTGGCGGTCGATAGCAGCAGGGGAACATACGCTTATAGCGGCTCCCACCGGATCAGGCAAAACGCTGGCTGCGCTGCTTCCTTGTCTGGACAGCGTCGTGAAGTCCAAGATATGCGGCGTTATACCATCACAGTCAGGGGTCCGCATCCTGTATATTACGCCGTTAAAGGCGTTGAACAATGATATTTTTGATCATCTGATTCGTTTTGTGGAAGAAATCGACGCGGCGGCAGGCGCTGCCGAGCTGGAATGGCCGGGCATCCGCTGCGCCGTGCGAACCGGCGATACGACAAGCTCTCAGCGGGCTGCGATGTTAAGGAAGCCGCCGGAAGTGCTCATTACGACTCCGGAATCGCTCTACATTTTGCTGACATCGGAGAAAGGCCGCCAGCTGCTGCAGACTGTCGAATATGCCATCGTCGACGAGATCCATCAGCTAGCAGCGGATAAAAGAGGCTCGCATCTGTCGTTGTCGCTGGAGCGGCTAGAACGACTTGGCGGCCGCCGGCTGCAGCGGATTGGTGTATCGGCTACTCAGAAACCGATGGAGCGAGTGGCCCGTTTCCTGGGAGGCTGGTCGGCTGAGACTGAGGAAAGGGCTAGCGCGTCGGAAATTGCCAGTGAGGTGCATCCCCTAGGCTATACGCCTCGGCCGGTTACGATTATTGAGAGCTTCATGCGCAAAAGGATGGCTGTACTGGCGACGATGCCTGATCACAAGCAGCCCATGCCGACACGGGAGTCGGTATGGTTTCCGCTGCTCGACCGGCTGTTCACCTTGATGGCGGACAGCCGGTCAGTGCTGCTCTTCGTCAATAGCCGCAGACTTTGCGAGCGGCTTTGCTTGCGGCTAAATGATCATGCAGGCTACGAGATTGCTCGCGCGCACCACGGCAGCATGGCGAAGGAACGGCGGCTGGAAGTCGAGCGGCAGTTGAAGGCCGGGGAATTGCGCTGTATTGTCGCGACCTCCTCATTGGAATTAGGCATCGACGTCGGCCATGTCGACCTTGTCATTCAATTGGATTCGCCTCTTGATCCTGCCGCGGGCATTCAGCGCATCGGCAGGGCGGGTCATGCCGTCGGAAGCGTTAGCCGCGGCGCGATCGTAGCCCGCAACCGGGGTGTTCTGCCGGAAGTCGCGGTGCTAAGCAAGCTGATAACAGAGCGTGAAATCGAGCCGATCGAGATTGCCGCGGATCGGCTGGATGTGCTCTCCCAGCAGACGGTATCTATTGTGGCAGCCGAAAATGTGACGCTGGAGCAGCTTCACCAGCTGATCGCAGGCAGCGACAGCTATCGGAGCTTTACGAAGGACCGGCTGGAGGATATGGTCAAAGTGTTGTCGGGCATGTATCCGTTCGCTAAACCATTGATTGACTGGAATCGTGCAACGGGATTACTGAGCAAACGGGGAAGCACCTCTGTTGCCGCGTTAACTGGAGCCGGGACGATCCCGTCCAGCTCGGCTTATCCCGTTCATCACGTGGACAGCCGTGTACATCTGGGCGAGCTGGATGAAGAATTTGTGCAGGAGAGCCGGGTTGGCGATGTATTCCAGCTGGGAACGAACGCATGGATGATCCGCCGCATCGACAAGGACCGGATCTATGTGGCAGAGGCGGCGAATTCCTTTAGCGAAATTCCATTTTGGCGCAATGAAGGGCCGGGCCGCAGCTACGCGCTTGGAGTGCAGGTTGGTTCTTTTCTCGCCGAGCTGCAAAGCCGTTTAGGACTTAAATACGAGCCTGGAAAAGACAGGTTTGAAGGGGAAATCTCGCAGTCTGATCTGCAATCTAACCCCTCTGACTCTCTGAACGAAAAGCCGGATCAGGACGTTATCGACTGGCTGAACAGCGAATATTATCTGGACGACTATACGGCAGGCCAGCTGATTTCCTTAGTCCGTTCCCAGCTTGCCTTCAGCGAGCTGCCGACTGATCGTCGGATCGTTATCGAGCATTACCGGGACGTGATGAATCAGACGCATGTCATTATGCATAATCCGTTCGGAAGAAGAGTGAATCGAACGTGGCTGCTTGCAATTGAGCGTCAATTCGAGCAATTGCTGCCTTATCGTCTATATGGAAACGCCAAGGACAACGGCATTGAATTTGTACTGCCGGAATGGGACGAGTCCTGGCTGCAAGCGATCTGGCACGTCGTTCCGGAAAATGTAGAGTCGCTGCTCATGGAGGGAATTACCGGTTCTCCGCTGCTGGCAATCGCTTTCCGGCATATTGCAGAAACGTCGCTGCTGCTGTCGCGCAGCTTTACCCGGACACCGCTGTGGCAAAAACGGCTGCGCAGCGAGGAGCTGCTTCGGGAAGCTTTGCCTTATGCCGACCGTTTTCCTTATCTGACGGAGGCGGTAAAAGAATGTCTCCATCATTATTTGGATTTGGACAGACTTCGTGACCTGCTTGGGCAAATTCGCAGCGGACAGATCGAGGTCGTCATTCGCGAGACGAATTTCCCTTCGACGCTCGCTACCCAATTTCTATCCGATTATGTGAATATGCGGGTTTACGAGGGTGATGGACTTGACGCCGCAATTCAGATGCAGCTGATGAGCGTCAGCAAGGATCTCGCCGGCCGGCTGTTCGGCGATGAGGCGGTTCGCAAGTCTATTCCCGAGCAGGTGCTTGAGATGGAACGAAAGCGGCTGGAAGAAGAGCATGAAAGAATGGCCGGACCGGAGGATCTGTATCGCCTGCTGAAAAGCAGAGGTGATATGAGTACAGCTGAGCTAGCTAAGATTGCCGGAGAGAAAGCTGGCCAATCGTTGGATGTGCTGCTGCATTCGGGTCAAGCTATTTGTCTTGAATTTGGCAATTCGCTGCAAGGAAGTCCTGACAGCGAAAGGTGGATTTGCAGCGATGAGGCGGAAGTGTATGCGGAGTTCCCGGACACGAACACAGCTGCTGCATTTATTATTGGCAGATACGCCGAGCAGGTGCTGTCCTTCACGGAAGTGGAGCTGTGCGAGCGTTATCCGATGCTCGATCTGTCAGCAGCGAGGCGATGGGTCGATGTGCTGCGCGAGCAGGGCGTAATCGTACAAGCTCCGTTTGCGGGAAGCGCAGAGGAGCGGCTGTGGACGGGCCGGCGCGCTGCTTCGAGAATCGTCAAGCTGTCGATTGGAGAGGCGCGGAAGGCGACGGCTCCTGTTCAGCCGATGCGCTGGTGCGCGCAAATCGCGCTTCAGCAGTATGCGCTTCAAGGGACGCAGCTGCGAGGCGGCGAAGGCTTGCGCGCCATCATCGAGAAGCTGCAGGGACTCTATTTTCCATTATCGCTATGGGAAACCGTTATTTTTCCTTCGAGGCTAGCCGACTATCGCAAGGAAGAGCTTGATTTGCTTTGCGCAACGGGTGAAGTGTTATGGCTGGGACAGAAAGGGACGGGAGAGAAAGAGGGGAAGGTCGCTTTCTTCCTCACGGAGAACAAGCCGCTGTATGAACCTTATGTGCAAGCGGGACTGACGCGGGAGACTGCACATCCCAAGCTGCTCGAAAGCTTGCGCACTAACGGTGCGAGCTTTCTTACCCGGCTAAGCCGGGATGCAGGGCAATTGCCTACGGAGACGCTGGCAGAGCTGCTTGAGCTCGCATGGGCGGGGCAGGCATCCAATGACCAATTCGCACCGCTTCGGCTTACGACGGCTAAGAAAGGGAAGGATTGGGCTCGCAGCGGGTCGGGACTTGGACGCTGGTACTGGACGGGTTCGCTGCTTGAGGAACAATCCGTCAATGGCCGGGAATCGGAGAGTGAGCATACGGACAAAGAGCCGTCTCCGGCTTATTGGATTAGACATTTGCTCGATGGCTACGGAATTGTGACGAAGGAGCTTGTCACCGCTCTAACACCATATAGCTGGGAGCATTTGCTGCCGGTTTTGCGGAAGCTGGAGGAATGGGGAACCATTACACGCGGTATTTTTATCGAAGGTACAATGACGATGCAGTTTACGACGCCGGAGCTTGCTCAAGCGATTCGCGCGCCAATTCTGCAAGGAGGCAGCCCGGCCATCACGTTGCTGTCCGCAGTAGATCCCGCGAATCCTTTTGGCTTGCTGATCGATTGGCCGGAGAAGGAAGGCTGCGCCTTTGCCCGCAAGCCGGGCAATTATCTCGCTTTCAGAGGGGAGCAGCTCTTGTACTGGATGGAGGGCAACGGCAAACGGGTGTTTACGTTCGATTCAAGTGTTGATCCGGGGAAAATAGCCGCAGCCGGGGAAGGGAAATCAGGAGAAACGGTTGCGCTGCAAGAATTGCAAGCCGTATTCGGCGAGCTGCTTCGCCGGCAAAAATTAACGAAGCTTGTAATCGATAAGTGGAACGGCGAAGAAGCGGTTGCATCGGAGGCAGGGAAAAAGCTGGAGCAGCTGGGCGCTGAACGTGACCGGAAATCACTCGTGCTTTGGCTGAGTCAATTCAATACGAAATCAAACCCCGCCCTCCAAGAAGGGGAGTGACAGCATGCGTTACATGACCAAGTATATCCGCAAATACGGCTTACTGTTTACGTTCTCCGTTCTGCTCGTGTCGGGCGAAGCGTTTGTTGATCTGCTGCAGCCGACTATAATGGCCCGGATCGTCGATGAAGGCGTTGCTGCAAGGGATATGGATATTGTGCTTCGGCTCGGCGGGTGGATGTTGTTCATTACCGCCATTGGCGCGATCTGCGCATCGAGCCGAAATATCGTATCCAGCTGGGTGTCGCAGCGATTTGGCTCGGAGCTAAGGGAGGAGCTGTTTGAAAAAATTCAGCGGCTCAGCTTTGCTCAGATCGACCGTTTCGACCGGGCATCACTCGTGACCAGGCTGACGAATGATGTCACGCAGGTGCAGAACTTTGTTAACGGCATGATGCGCGTTTTCGTGAAAGCGCCGCTGCTTGGCATCGGCGGCATCATTATGGCTTTTCGGCTTAATCCGTATTTATCTCTGGTGTTAGTCGTCGTTATTCCGATTGTCGGCTTGCTTATTGTAATGAATATGCGGGTCGGATTCCCGCTGTTTTTGAAGGTGCAATCTGCGCTCGATAAGCTGAACAGCGCCATGCGCGAATATTTGTCCGGAGTTAGAGTGGTGAAAGCTTTCAATCGCTTTGACTATGAGGTCGACAAATTTAATGACATTAACAATCAGTATGAAAAACGCTCCATCCGCGCACAGCGGCTGATGGCCTTATTCAGCCCCAGCGTTACTTTTGCTATGAACGCCGGAATCGTTGCGGTCATCTGGCTGGGCGGAATCCGAGTGAACGGCGGCCATATGCAAGTGGGCCATATTATTGCGTTCGTCAATTATATGACGCAAATTCTGTTCTCTCTGACGACGATGACAATGATTACCAATATGTTCGTTAGGGCTAAAGCATCCACAGGCAGGATCACAGAGGTGCTGGCGGAGAAGGACGGAATGGAAATAAATGCTGCAGCGGACATGTCAGAGGCTGGAGAATACCGAGAGCATCAAGGCGCTATTGAATTTGACCGGGTATCGTTTTCTTATGAAGGCGCGGACGGCGAACCGGCGCTGAAGGCGATCAGCTTCCGCTGCGAGCCCGGAGAGACGGTGGCGATCATCGGCTCGACCGGTTCCGGCAAAAGCAGTCTGGTTCATCTCATTCCGAGGTTTTACGATGTCACTTCAGGCATTGTTCGCATAGATGGCGTAGACGTCCGGGAGATGGAGCTGGAAGAGCTGCGCGAACGGATTGCGCTAGTGCCTCAGCAATCCATTCTATTTACGGGAAAAGTCGCCGACAATATCCGGATCGGCAAGCCGGACGCGACAATGGAAGAAATCGAAGAAGCAGCAGTAATGGCTTCAGCCCATGATTTTATCTCGAAAATGCCGGAGGGTTACGATACGCTGTTGGGCCAAGGCGGCGTCAATTTCTCCGGCGGACAGAAGCAGCGGGTGTCTATTGCCCGGGCACTCATCCGCAAACCGGATATTTTGCTGCTGGATGATTGCACAAGCGCGCTGGACAGCAAGACGGAAGCTTCCATTAAGCAGTCGATTCACCAATTAGCCGGGCAGACGACGACCTTGCTCGTTGCGCAGCGCATCTCTTCCGTCAGGGACGCAGATAAAATCATCGTGCTCGATGATGGGGAAATCGTCGGCAGCGGCACGCATGACGAGCTGATGACGCAATGCGGCGTGTATCAAGAAATTTACCGTTCCCAGATCGGCAAGGAGGCAGGCAGCCATGCAGGATGATCGGAATCGCAGCAAAGGACCGGAAACCGGACAAGGTGCTGCACCGGCAGGACAGGAACGAATTCAACTGACCCCTGGCCCTGGACGGCATGGCATGAACCGGGGAGCGGTGCAAAAGCCTAAAAATTTCAAAGGAACGCTGCTAAGGCTATGGAGCTATATGGGCAGCGAGCGGAAGCGGCTTGCGCTCGTATTCTTATTTATTCTGGCAGGCACAGTAGTCGTGCTGCTTGGCCCTTATCTGATCGGCAGAGCCATTGATGCCATGACGATAGAAAATCATGTCGACTTTAACCTGCTGCATACCGTGCTATTTGTTCTGTTGGGCGCATATGTAATTGACGCTGCACTCAACCTGGTGCAGGGCTGGCTGATGGCCGGAATTTCGCAGCGTATCGTCAGCAGGCTCCGTAAAACGCTTTTCGGCAAGCTGCAAAAGCTGCCGCTTGTCTATTTCGATACGCGCAGGCATGGAGAGCTGATGAGCCGGCTGTCCAACGACATCGACAATGTCAGCACTTCCGTCTCACAGACGGCGGCACAGCTGATGAGCGGCGGCATTATGCTGCTCGGCTCGCTGATCATGATGCTGGTGCTCAGCCCGCTGCTCACGCTAGCGAGTCTCATTACCGTTCCGCTCGTTTATTTGCTGGCGAGAACGGTAACGCGGCGAACGAAGCTGCTGTTCAAGCAGCAGCAGGCAGAGCTTGGCAAGCTAAACGGGCAAATGGAGGAGACCGTTTCCGGTTTTCTGGCAGTTAAGGCTTTTAACTATGAACGTACCGCCATTAAGGAATTTCAAGGTGTAAATGAACAATTGCGGAAAGTAAGTACGCAGGCGCAGATTTGGTCGGGCTTTATGATGCCGCTCCTCGCCGTCATTAACAACCTCGGCTTTGCCGCCGTTGCGATTGCAGGCGGGATTATGGCGGTCAAAGGGATGATTACCGTCGGCGTCATTGCCAGCTTTTTAAGCTATTCACGGCAGTTCGTCAGACCGCTCAATGATCTGGCTAACGTATTCAACGTGCTGCAATCAGGCATTGCGGGAGCGGAGCGGGTATTCGAAGTGCTGGACGAACGCGAGGAAGAGGACGATCCTCCTGGGGCGGTAGAGCTTGTCAATCCGCACGGCAAGGTCGAATTCCAAGGCGTCCGCTTCGGCTATCGCAGCGATTCACCGATCGTGCAAAATATGAGCTTTACAGCGGAGGCTGGCAGCAGCACGGCACTCGTTGGACCGACAGGAGCAGGCAAGACGACCGTTATTAATCTGTTGACTCGTTTTTACGATGTATCCGGCGGCTCCATATCTATCGATGGCGTCGATATCCGCAATTATACGAGAGACAGTCTGCGGCGAAGCTTCGGCATCGTTTTGCAGGACACTTATTTGTTCTCGGGCACCGTCAAAGAAAATATGAAATACGGCAAGCCGGAAGCGACCGACGAGGAAGTGAAAGCCGCTGCGCGTATGGCGGGAGCTGAGGGCTTTATTCGCAGGCTGCCGCTGCAGTATGATACACCGCTGACGGAGAATGGCGGCAACTTGAGCCAAGGTCAGAGGCAGCTGCTCGCGATCGCCAGAGCAATGCTGGCCAATCCGTCGATTCTCATTCTGGACGAAGCGACAAGCAGCATCGACACCCGGACTGAGCTGAAAATCCAAGAAGCGATGCTGAAGATGATGGAGGGCCGTACCAGCTTTGTCATTGCGCACCGGCTGTCGACGATTCAGAATGCGGATACGATTATTGTTATTGACCGCGGTCATATCGTAGAGCAGGGCTCTCATGACGAACTGATGCGGAGAGCGGGCGTTTACGCCGATATGCATCGCAGTCTATCAGTCTAGCAGCTCCATCTATTTGGTTCATAGCCGATCCTCTGATATACTAGACAAATATTAGTATATTTGGAGGGAGACTAACATGCGAAAATGGGGAAAGACCGCAGTAGCTGCTGTACTAGCCGCTGTCGTGCTTCAAGGCTCGGTTCCGTCGCAGGCAGCCACTGCCGCAGCTTCGGCGACGATTCTATTAGATGATGTGCCGCTGGCATTCGACTCACCGCCAATTATCGAGAAGGGCGTGACGCTTGTGCCTTTCCGGACAATCGGCGAGGCGCTTGGCATTGGGGTGAAGTGGGAAACATCCAGCAATACAGTAACGGCTGAAGGCAAAAAGGACGGCAAAGCCGTCACAGTGAAGCTTCAGGTCGGCTCGAAAACGGCAATCGTCAACGGGCAAAAGGTAAATTTGCCTGCCGCCGCCGTGATGCGCAGCAATCGTGTCCTCATTCCGCTAAGCTTTTTCAGCACGCAGTTCGGCGCGACGGTAGGCTGGAAGCAGGCGACCTCGACGGTTACAATTGTATCTCCGCAAAAAGAGATGCATTTGCGTGCTTTCTATGCGCTGCAATCTTTTAAAGAGAAGGATTTAATAGATTCGATGAATTCAGTTGCGTTCGGCTGGAGCCGGATCGACCGGGACGGGAAGTTTACGCTGACTGGCGCGGAATACCGGATTCCAGAAGCAGCGGGGGAGACGACGGCGCAATCGCTGATTGATGGTGCTGGTCAGAGCGGCATCAAGCCTTATCTGATGGTCTATTCGGTCGACGGGCAAGGCGAATTGACGAAGATGCTGAGCAGCGAGACGCTTCGTGCCGATTCGATAGCAGGAATAACCGCCGCAGTGGCCGATTACCAATTTGGCGGTGTTGTACTCGATTTCGAGGGGCTGGGCTTCAAGCTGGATAAGCAGGAGCAGCAAAAGCTGCTGAACAATTATGTGAAGCAGCTGAGAGCGGCGCTTCCTGCCGATATTGCATTATCCATTGCTGTCCATGCGCCAAACAGCGCTTACTTGGGCTATGACTACAAGACGCTGGCGGCTATTGCAGATGATTTGATCCTAATGGCTTATAAGTTTAATCCGGCGGGAACAGCGTCCCAAGTTCCTGAGCCGAACAGCAAAGTGAATGAAGCGATTGAAATGACGTTGAAGGCCGGTGTACCAGCGAATAAGCTGCTTCTTGGCATTGACATGAGCGCTGAGAAGCCTGACTCTATCGACGACAAGCTTGGTCTTGTCAAGCGAAATGGTCTCAAAGGCGCGGCATTCTGGCGGCTTGGCTTATTCAGACAATACACGGACGGAATGGAAGCAGCAGTGTCTGCATCCGCTGTGAAAGAGAAATCATAGAACGAATGTAGGGAGGGGCGGCCTAGATCAGGGGCTGACCCCTCTTTCTTTTCTCTACGCGCCTATTGACGCATAAAAGCAAGAAATAAAACTAACTAATTCCTCGGACATTTCTCCTCGCACATATGGCTGGATGGCAGCAGAATTTACTAATTAGACCAACTTCACACACTCTTCTCGTCTTGAATGCGTATCAAAATGTAAAAGTGCATGTTGTTTAGCCTTAAAAGGGCCAAAAGGGGCATCAAAATGTAAAAGTACATTTGAAATCCTTCGATTCCGCCTGCGAGGAGCTTTTTTCACCGATCAACCTGCACATTTACATTTTGACGCGATAATTCGCCGATAATGCGGCCAATAACCTGTACTTTTACATTTTGATTAAGGAACTGCCGCCTGCAGCGAACCTGCTTCGCAAAAGAGCGAAGAAAAATTCGCTAAATGTTAGTTGGATGGAGGCAGTCAACGCTACAGCGAACAGAACTTCGTTGTTGGTGAACCTAGCTTCTCCAATAACGAAAATCTCTTCGCTAATGCTGGTGAGGCCGCTACAGTCTGCAGATTTCGAGTACAATTTGCGAACTTGCCTTCGTTAAATAACGAATCGGGTTCGTTGTATAGCAACTTAGCAATTTATCAACCTAGCTAACTTCCCACAGCGCGAGATGTGAGGTCCGGCGTCACCTCACCTGCAAGTGTCTAGGCAGATGCGAGAGACAGTTAAATTAAATGGAGGAATTCTGCAGCCGTTACCTTCAGGCCGATTGTTTTTTCGCAATATTGTTTTTAATTATTGTTTTAAATGTTAGTTTTCTGATGAATTGCTGCGGATGTAGGGTGAGCGGAGCGTTTTGAGTTCAGGATGGCATTTTGCAGATTCTATCCATTAGTCATCGTGTAAACGATGGAGACATGGAATCAAGAACGACAGCATGAACCAAAACGCGCAGTGAGCCCGGGGTATCGTACATTAAAAGTAAAACATAGGCCGAGTGACGTTGAAGATGGTATAATAAATCAATAGGCATAGAAACAGGCATTTATCAGAATGGAGCATTCCGGCATGAAGAAGTTCAAAAAGTTCTATATGGAAATAACGAGCATCTGTAATTTGGCATGCAGCTTTTGTCCGCAAACCCAGCGGGCGAAAGGTTTTATAGCAGTGGAAGATTTCACAATGCGCTTGGATCAGATCAAGCCTCATACGGACTATATTTATTTTCATCTGAAAGGCGAACCGCTGCTTCATCCGAAAATCGATCAGCTGCTTGATATCAGCCATGAGAAGGGCTTTAAGGTCAACATTACGACGAACGGCACGCTGCTGCAGAAAAATAAGCAAAAGCTGCTGACGAAGCCTGCGATTCGCCAAATGAATTTCTCTTTGCACAGCTTTGACGGTCATGAAGGCTCTGTAGACAAAGACGGTTATATTGGAAGCGTGCTGTCCTTTGTCCGGGAGGCGTTGGAGCAGACGGATATGCTGATTTCGTTGCGTCTGTGGAATTTGAGCGAAAATAATATTACGAATGCGCAGCGCCAACGCAACCGCGAGATCCTATCGGCTATCGAAAAGGAGTTTGAGCTCGATTACTTGATCGAGGAGCGTGTATCGCCGGGAAGCGGCTTGAAGCTAACCGACCGCGTATATCTCAATCAGGATTATGAGTTTGAATGGCCGGATCTGAAGGCGGAAGAGGATGACGGAAAAGGCTTCTGTCATGGTCTGCGAAATCAGGCGGGCATTCTGGTAGACGGTACAGTTGTGCCATGCTGTCTGGACGGCGAAGGTGTTATCGATCTGGGTAATATTAACGAGAAGCCGTTCTCTGAAATTGTAGAGGGCGAGCGGGCCACCCGGCTCTATGAAGGGTTCTCGAGACGGGAAGCGGTTGAGGAGTTATGCCGCAAATGCGGATACCGCAAACGCTTTGGAACCTAGCGAAAGCGATGAATGAAAATAAGCAGCTGCGGATACTCGCGGCTGCTTATTTTGCCTGGCAAAGCGCAAACGCCTATTCGTGGGAGAGGTTCAAGCACAAAGCAGACGCATGCCCGCCTAAACATTTGCGGAGGAACGCTTATTTGTGAATAATGAAAGAGATAGGTTTAGAGAGAAGGGTAGGGAAGCGGGTGTTCAAATTATTTATTGTGGAGGATGACCAGCATCTCGTCCGGCTGCTGGAGGATCATCTGCAAAAATTCGGCTACGAGACGCATGCCGTCCAGGATTTCGATACGGTCAAGCAGCAATTCGAGCAATACTCGCCTCATCTCGTTCTGATGGACGTCAATCTTCCCCGGTTCGACGGTTATTATTGGTGCAGGCAAATTCGGAGCTTGTCGACTTGCCCGATCCTGTTCATCTCCGCCCGCGAGGGCAAAATGGATCAAGTGATGGCGCTGGAGAACGGTGCAGATGATTACATAACAAAACCATTTGATTATGAAATTGTAACCGCCAAAATCAACAGCCAGCTTCGCCGTGCGTACGGCAGCTATGCTGCTGTACAGGCTGACAACCGGCTGCTGGACGTTGGCGGCCTGGTGCTGGATACGGAACGGCTGCAGTTGAACTATCAATCGCAATCCGTAGAGCTGAGCTTTACTGAAATGAAAATAATGAATGAATTGATGAAGCGTGCCGCTGTCGTCGTCAGCCGCGACCGGCTGCTGGAGACGATTTGGGACGATCAGGCTTTTGTAGATGACAATACGCTTAATGTCTATATGACCCGTATACGTAAAAAGCTATCGCAGCTCGGAATTGAGCATGCCTTGCAAACGATACGCGGCCAAGGCTACCGGCTTAATCCTGACTGGGGGCTGGCGCAGTGAAGCTGTTTCTCCGCGAGCAAAGCTCGCTTATTCTCATTTATGTATTCCAGCTGCTGGTTACGGGGCTCGTCTATTGGCTCGACGGCTTTCATAAGCTGGACACGGCCATTTACGCGGCTTTGCTAAGCGGATGTATTCTTCTGCTCTATTTGGCATATCGCTATTTATCGAATAGGAGCTTCTACAAACAATTGTCTGTGCCTGCGGGTTCACTGGAATCCTATTCAGCAGGGGCAGCAACTGCGAAGCAATATACACCGCTTGCCGAGGCGCTTCATCAGCTGCAAAAAAGCCAATTCCGGCTTTATCAGTCCGAGCTGCTTCAACTGAAGCATAAAAATGAGGAGCACAGCCATTTCGTCAATCAATGGGTTCACCAGATGAAGACGCCGATCTCGGTTATTCATTTATTGATTCAAGAAGAGGACGACAGCCGGTTTCGTGCAATCGGCGACGAGCTGGACCGGCTTCGCAAAGGGCTGGAGACGGTTCTCTACACGTCAAGGCTCGATCGTTTCGAGCATGACTTGCACATCGAGCAATTGCAGCTTGAAACCGTCGTTCGCAATGCAGCTTCCAGTCAGAAAAGGCTGTTTATCCGCAGCGGTGTTTATCCCCAAATCGATATCGGCAAGCAATTAACAGTCGCGTCGGACGACAAATGGCTAAGCTTCGTCATCGTTCAGCTCATTACGAATGCGGTCCGCTATACGGCAGGCAACGGCACAAAGGTTTATTTTACCGCTTATCGAAGCGGGGAGCAGACCATTCTCGAAGTAAGGGACGAAGGCATCGGCATTCCGAAAAGCGATCTGCCTAAAGTGTTTGACGCCTACTTTACAGGAGAGAATGGAAGAAGATATGAAGAATCGACGGGCATGGGCTTGTATCTGGTCCGGCAAATATGTGAAAAGCTAGGGCATGATGCCGCCATTGATTCTGTAATCGGCGAGGGAACGACGGTAACGATCCGATTTTAACGAGCGTTCCTTCGAGAATGGCATTGAACCTTACAATATAGTAAGAAAACTGTAAGCTGCATGAATAGAAAGAGCGCGCCCGTGTCCGATATACTGGTTGCAAGAGGGCGGCAGGGGGTGAAGCGGCGAGTTGGCATTGCTTGAGGTGAATCAATTAACGAAAATTTACGAGGGCAAAGTAGCCCGGACAGCGCTGGATCATTTGCATTTTTCCGTTGAGGAGGGCGAATTTGTCGGCATTATGGGGCCTTCCGGCAGCGGGAAAACGACGTTGTTGAACGTGATTGCAACGATCGATGAACCGACGGCTGGTTCAGTCAGCCTGCGCGGGCATGACCCGCATTCGCTAAATAAGGAAGAGATGGCGCTTTTCCGCAGACGGGAGCTTGGCTTCGTCTTTCAGCAGTTCAATCTGCTCGATACGCTGACCGTGGAGGAAAACATCGTGCTGCCGCTGCTGCTTGACGGCATTCCGGTGCAGGAGTCGGAGCAGCGCTTGCAGCAAGTAATGCAGAAGCTGTCGCTTACTGCCAATGGCGGACAATTTCCATACGAACTGTCAGGCGGGCAAATGCAGCGTACCGCAATCGCCAGAGCGATTATTCACCATCCCGCTTTGCTTCTGGCCGATGAGCCGACAGGCAATCTGGATTCCAAATCGGCAGGCGATGTGATGGCGTTGATCTCGGCCTTGAATGCAGAGGAGAGAACAACGGTATTGATGGCGACACATGATGCGGTGGCCGCAAGCTACTGCAGCCGGGTTATTTTCGTAAAGGACGGACGGTTCTATAACGAAATTTATAAAGGGGACAGCAGACAGCAGTTTTTCCAAAACATCATTGACATGCTGTCTCTGCTCGGAGGCGACATTCGTGACCTTCCTTTCGTTCGCCCTTAAAAACGTCATCCGCAACAAGCGAACCTATGCCGCTTATTTCGTCAGCAGTGCCTTCTCCGTCATGATCTTTTTCGTATGCGCGCTGTTTACGAGCCATCCGGCCATTAAAGACGGTCTGCTGGCAGACTCGGCTGTGAACGCGATGGTGGGCGCAGAATGGATTCTTTATGCGTTCGCCTTTCTATTCGTGCTGTATTCGGTCAGTTCATTTCTGAACAGCCGCAGCCGGGAATTTGGCATTTACCGGATGCATGGGATGACAACTAAGCAGCTCGGCATCCTCGTCTTCTGGGAAAATATGCTGATCGGGCTCGCCGCTATCGGACTCGGTATCGTGGCAGGCTTATTGACTGGCAAGCTGTTCTTAATGGTGTGCAGCGCCTTTCTTGACATTCCGTCCCTGTCGTTCCAAGTAACAGCGTCACCGCTGTTTTGGACTATCGGCGCTTTCGCAGCATTGTTTGGGGCGATCTCGCTCATTACGTCCGTCATGCTGGGCTCCAGCAGGCTCGTCGATCTGTTTCAGGCCGGACAGCGGCCAAAGGCGAGCCAAAAGCCATCGGCAGCGCTTGCCCTGCTGGCGGTTGTACTGCTTGGGACCAGCTATGTGCTGGCAGCTACATCAGCTGCAACGACCGTCTATTATCGGGTAATTCCCGTCGTGGCGATGACAGTTGTCGGAACGTATTTGCTGTATGCTCAGCTGATTGGCTTAGCCGTTCAAAGGCTGAAGCAGCATCGGCCGCTGTCCTGGCGGCGCACCAATATCGTCACGATTGCCAGTCTGGCCCACCGGTTCAAGGACAATTCCCGTATGTTTTTCATGGTGACGATTTTATCGACAGTCTCATTCTGTTCAGTAGGGGTATTCGCGTCTACTCACACGCTGCTGCGTTCGTTTCTGGAAGATTATCCGGCGGCGATCGCTTATGTGGCCAAGCAGGGAAGTCAGGTGGAAGAGGAGCATGTAGCGCAATTGAAAGCGGAATTGGCGTCGAAAGAAATTCATTACAAGGTTGCAGAGATGCCGATCCGCTATGTCGATGTCCGCTCTGCGAACGCGCCCAAGCGGCAGCAAACGCTCCCGATCATCCGGTTCTCAGACTACAGGACGGCGGTTGAGCTGGCAGGGCATACTTTCGATGAAGACCGACTTCAGGACGGGGATGGGCTCGTTATTCTAACGACGCAGCGCGAGAGAAGCTTCATATCCGCCCGCAAAAAGGACAGCTATCTGCTCTTGGACCAGCCCGATATAACAATACGTGAAGTCGGCTATACATCGCATGTGCCGATTCCGAACTATTTGTCAGCTAAGCTGGATATTGAGCTTGAGGTCGAATTCGGCGGCATCGTCGTGAGCGACGAGCTATTCGAACGCATCGTGCCGGAGTCAGCAGACCGTTACACCGGGTTCTATGTGGCGGATTATAGGGAGACGGCGGGCATAGGCTCACAACTGGCGAAGGACGGACTCGTCCGCTATCAAACCGAGGCGCCCTATGCGATTA
The DNA here is from genome assembly GCF_042883865.1 of Paenibacillus sp. NPDC058174. Lineage (NCBI taxonomy): Bacteria > Bacillati > Bacillota > Bacilli > Caryophanales > Paenibacillaceae > Paenibacillus > Paenibacillus sp. NPDC058174. The sequence continues at coordinate 873,173 of NZ_JBHVUY010000001.1, read as the reverse complement.
CGGTAAGCGGAACGCTGTATGAAGTGCAAAGGAGTCTATACAGCATGATGCTGCTGATCTCGCTGTTGATAGGAGCGATGTTCTTCCTTGCGGCGGGAAGCTTCCTTTACTTCCGGCTGTACTCCGATCTGGACTATGACCGAAGGCAATACACCATGATTGCCAAGCTGGGCTTGACGGACAAAGAATTGTCCGCAATCGTCACCAGGCAGCTTGCCATTCTGTTCTTCGTGCCAACGGGCGTAGCTGTCGTGCACAGCCTGTTCGCATTCGCCGCGCTGCAGACGATGTTCTATCTGTCGATCGCTGCAGAGCTCGGAATTGTGCTGGCAAGCTTTGTTGCCGCTCAGCTGGCCTACTTTTATTTTATCCGGCAGCGGTATTTACGCAATTTGAGGAAAAGAATGAGCTGACCGTAGAAGCCTTAGTTATGCATTCGCAAACTGTCCGCAAGCTCGAAGGAGAGCGCAGGCAATCGCAATATGCTATTATGAATAAGGAATTGCGCGACAGCGCAAGGAATATAACCCGTTAAGCAAAGGAGATCAAGCAGCAATGGATTTTATTGAACTTTTAAAAGCATTTATTCTCGGCATGGTCGAGGGACTTACGGAGTTTGCGCCAGTCTCGTCAACGGGGCATATGATTATCGTCGACGACATGTGGCTGAAATCCGAGGAATTTCTAACGAAATATGTAGCAAATACGTTTAAAGTCGTGATTCAGCTTGGATCCATACTTGCAGTTATTATCGTATTCCGTCAAAGATTTATTGATCTGCTTGGTTTAAACAAGCTGTTAGGCAATAAGAAAGGCCTTAGAGGCGGAGAAGCGGCTCCAACAGCAATCGAAGGTCAAAAGCGTCTAAAGCTTGCGCAAGTTATCGTTGGGTTAATCCCGGCTGCTGTTCTTGGCCTCATGTTTGAAAATTATATCGATGATTATTTGTTCTCGACAGCTACTGTATTGATTGGCTTAGTCGTCGGAGCAATATTGATGATTATCGCCGATTTTTACAGCTCGAGAAAACCGAAGGTCGATACGGTCGACCAAATTACGTACAAGCAGGCGCTCGTTATCGGCCTCATTCAGTGCTTCTCGCTGTGGCCAGGCTTCTCCCGTTCCGGCTCAACGATTTCGGGGGGCGTTCTGATGGGGCTAAGCCACCGTACGGCGGCTGACTTTACCTTTATTATGGCCGTGCCGATTATGTTCGGCGCCAGTATCTTGTCGCTGTACAAAAACTTGGAATACTTTACGATGGATGCGCTGCCGTTCTTCATCGTCGGCTTTATTGCGGCGTTTGTTGTGGCGCTGATCTCGATCCGTTTCTTCCTGAAGCTAATTAACCGCATTAAGTTATTGCCGTTTGCGATTTATCGGATCGTACTTGCGGCCGTTATCTACTTCGTATTTATTTTCTAAGATCCATGAACTGAAAGCGGGGCCGCTGTGAGCTGTAAATCCCGCGGCGGCCCGAGCAGAAGTAGGCGACGGTGCAGCCGATCAGCATATAAAGCGGTCCAAAGCCGTCGATTCCGAACAGCTCGATGCCCATCACGACGCTTGCAAGAGGGGTATTGGCTGCCGCTCCGAACACGGCGATTAAGCCGATCCCGGCAAGCAAGGGCACAGAAGCGGAGAGCAGACCGCCAAGCGTGCTGCCGAGCGTAGAGCCGATCACGAACAGCGGCGTAACCTCTCCGCCTTGAAAGCCTGCTCCAAGTGTAATGGAAGTGAAGAGAAGCTTCGCTATGAACGCTATAGGAGAAGCGGCTTGCTCGAAGGACTGCTCTAGTAAGGGCAAGCTTAAGCCCAAGTAATCCCGAGTGCCAAAAGCAAAGACGAGCGCGATAATGATTGCGCCGCCGATGAAGCTTTTAAGCGGGGTATTCGGAAACCATTTTGTCATCATAGCCTTTATCCTGTGTGTCAAAGAGCTGAACAGCCACGCTGTCAGCCCGAACAGGATGGAGGCTATTATTATTTTCAGAAGAAGCATAAAGCTGAATACGGGAACTTCGCCCCAGGAATAGGAGGCATGCCGGACACCCCATGCAAGCACGGTGAAGTGGCCTGCAAAGCTGGCCAGCAAGCAAGGGATGGCTGCGCGATAGTGCACAAAGCCGAGGGCGACGACCTCCAGTGCGAATATGGCGCCGGCAAGCGGCGTGCCGAATACCGAGCCGAAGCCGCTGCTGATGCCGCACATGATCAGGATTTGGCGTTCGACGGCGCTTAGCCCAACGCGCCGGCTTAGTCCGTCCGCCAAACTGCCGCCCATTTGCACGGCTGTGCCTTCCCGGCCGGCCGAGCCTCCGAACAGATGGGTAATGACCGTGCCGAACAGGACGAGCGGCGCAATCCGAAGCGGTACCGCGGTACCGCCGCTTTCATAGACTCGTTCGAGCAGCAGGTTGTTGCCTTTGCCAGAATCTTTGCCATACCGTGTATAGACCCAGCTGACGAAAGCTCCCCCTATCGGGAGCAGCCACAGCAGCCAGCCATGTGTAAGGCGAATTTCGGTTGCGCCTTCCAGAAGCGCCAGAAAACCGGCGGATGCCGTCCCGGCGAGCAGACCGGCAGCGAGCGCTAAAGCGAGCCATTTAATGGCTGTAAATACGTATCGTTTAGGTTGATTGAGCAGCATAAGAAGTCCCCCGCGAAGTAGTCATACAATGCATAAGTGCAACAAAGTGATTTTACTCCATATTTTAGCCGGTGCATAGGATATGGTAAAATGACGGGATAGAGCCGAAGGAGTGAGTAAGATGACAAACACATTACAACCTGACTTGAATAGAGCTTATATATTAGAGCGATTGGCTGAGCTTCTCGCTACACCAAGCCCGAGCGGCTACTGCATGGCGATCATGAAGCTGCTGGAAGCGGATGCCGCCAAGCTGGGCTGGACGATGGAGCGCACGCCGAAAGGCAACGGCATCGTTACTATTCCGGGCACTTCGGAACTAAACGGCAATACACTCGCCCTCACCGCCCACGTCGATACGCTTGGCGCAATGATTCGCTCGGTAAAACCAAATGGCATGCTGCGCTTTACGCCAATAGGCGGTTATGCGATGCAGACAGTGGAAGGCGAATATTGTCTGGTTCATACACGCGACGGCCGTCAATATGAAGGGACGGTATTGTCGACCAAGCCTTCCGTCCATGTCTATCCGGAAGCTCGTGATTGGAAGCGCGAGGAGGCGAATATGGAGATTCGTCTTGACGAGGAGGTAGCCTCTAAGGCAGATGCTGAGAAGCTTGGCATCCAGCCGGGCGATATCGTCTCTTGGGACCCGCGCACGCGGTTTCTGGAGAACGGCTGGATCAAGTCCCGCCATTTGGACGACAAAGCCAGTGTAGCCGCGCTGTTCGGCGTGCTGGAATGGCTGTCGCGGTCAGGCATTCGGCCGGCGCGTACCCTTAAGCTTATCTTTTCTACTTATGAAGAGGTTGGTCACGGCAACGCTTATATGCCTTCCGATATTACAGAGCTCATTGCAGTCGATATGGGAGCGATTGGCGACGATCTGACGACGACGGAGCACGATGTGTCGATCTGCGCCAAAGATTCCTCCGGACCGTATGATTATGAAATGACTTCGAAGCTCATTGATCTGGCTAAAAAAGCGGGCATCAAGCATGCGGTCGACATCTACCCGCAATATGGCTCTGACGCCTCCGCAGCCTTGCGTGGAGGAAGCAATGTCCGTGCTGCGCTTATCGGCCCCGGCGTACATGCCTCCCATGGAATGGAGCGTACGCATGCCGATGCGGTTGTGAATACGGCTGCTCTGCTCATCGCCTATATGATGAGTTAAATGCACAAAACTTGAAATAACAGGTGATGGCTGTAATCGCTTATGATACGATTACGCTATCACTTACTTGAATAGGCGGTATCGCTATGCTTTTTTATTTTTTCGCACTGCTTGCTGCAGCGGCCGTCGTTGCTGTTGCGAATCCGCGCAGCGAGCCGAACCGATGGGCGGCAGCCTTCTTGATCTTCGCTTCAATCGGCGGCGTTGCAGATACGCTGTATGAAGCCGGTTACGGGGCGGCGGGACATGCCGTGCAGCTGTTGAATCATACGATTACACCATACGGTGTGCTCTTATTCAGCATCGTATATTCGGAATCGATCCGGAGCAAGAAGGTACGGCTGTACGCCAAGCTGCTGCTGCTTTTACCTCCGGCAGCTACAATTATAGCAGCAACAGCCCGGCAGGTATTTGAAATTCCTTACGGACTGCTGCTAACATGGACCGCACCTTATTATTTAACGGCATGCTTTCTGCTGCTTAGAGCATTATGGCAGGAAACGGACAGGAGAAGGCGGAAGAGCCGCTTAATTGTTACCGTCATAATCGTTCCTACTGTTATCGCGGTGCTCGTCTTTATTAACGTTGCGAATGCCTTTATTCCGGACTTTCAATTTTTCCGCTACATATCATTTTTTATATTGTTCTCGCTGACCGTTGCGCTGCTGGGCAGCTTTGCGATCGGAGTGCTTGGCGTGAAGCTGCGGTTCGAGCGTGATCCGCTGGAGGAAGCAATGAAGACCGCAAGCTCCGGGACGACGCTGCTTAACCATTCGATCAAAAACGAAATCGGCAAAATCGCCTTAAGCTCAGAGAATCTGAAATACTCGCTGGCGGAGAGTGACACCGTCTCCAAGCAGCATTTGCAGATCATTGCCAATGCATCTGAGCATTTGCTGCAAATGGCAGAACGGATGCATAGCCAGACTAAAGAGCTGGTTTTGGCTAAGCAGCGTTATCAGTTGTATGAATTAATAGATCGCTGTCTGCTGCAGCATAAGTCCGTTCTCGAGCAAGCGGGAATTGCCGTGTCGGTTGACTACGCCGTACGGCCGTCGCTCTTAGGCGATCCGCTTCACGTCAGCGAAGCGCTTGGCAATGTTCTGATGAATGCCATTGAAGCGATGCCGGATGGCGGCTTGCTTACGATCAGGCTGACTACAGAGAAGAAGATCTTCAGATTGACTGTTCATGATACAGGAGAAGGCATACTACCGGGTGAGATTGCACAGGTGTTCCAGCCCTTTTACAGTACGAAAAATCGGGGCAGCAACTTTGGCCTTGGACTTTCTTACGTTTACAATGTGATGCGTAAGAGCGGAGGAACGGCCGAGCTGACCAGCGTGCCTGGCGCGGGAACCTCTGTCGCTTTGCTTTTTCCGGCCAAACTAGCAGGAGCGGAGGATGGGAAATGAGCCATATTAAAGTGCTGCTCGTTGAAGATGATCCCGATTGGATCAAAGCGATGACTGCTTATTTGAATAAAGAAGAGGATTTGCTTGTCGTTGGAGCTGCGGAAGGTGCGACAGAGGCGCTGCAATTGGCAGGGACGCTTGAGTTCGACGTGGCTCTTCTCGATATTCAGCTGAGCGGCAGCCGGCTGGACGGCATTCAGCTTGCGATCGAGATGCAGGATATCCATCCCGCCAAGCTTATTATGCTGACCTCTTTGAGCGATGAAGCGGTTATGACGCAAGCGTTCACGGCAGGTGCAATTAATTATATCCAAAAGGCGAACTTTAAGGAGCTGCCGCATGCGATCCGAAGCGCTCATCGGAATCCGGCCGCGATGGAAGCCTTGCTGAAGGAACTGTCGCGGTTGAAACGGGAGGAACAATTGAACGTTCTTACAGCGGCAGAACGCGAAGTATTTGAATTGATCGAAGAGGGCTATACCCAGCCGCAAATTGAGAAAAAGCTGTTCAAAGCAGAGAGCACGCTGAAAAATCAAGTGAACAAAATGCTGAAGAAGCTGGGAGTCCGCAGCAGCAAGGAAGCGGTGGCGAAAGTGAAGCGCAAAGGCTTGTAATGACCGTTCCATAGAGGAGGGTACTACGGAATGTAGTACCCTCTTTCTATACCGTCCTATAGAAGTTGGAACTGCCGCTTGGGGGAATATCCGGATACACTTAGAACAGAAAGGAAGCGATTGGGATGAGCAGGGGCAAGGTAGAAGGAGATGCAGGAGGGGGAACAGGCCAGATCACACTGCTCGTTGACGGCGAATGTGTATTATGCCACTGGATAACCCGTTTCGTAACGAAGCGGGACACCAGGGAACGGTTCCGCTTCGCAGCCCTTCAGTCAAAGGCAGGTCAGCGGCTGCTCAAAGCAGGCGGTCTATCAACAGAAGACTTGGATACGTTCGTCATGATCGACGGCAGCCGCTACTATACGAAATCGGACGCTGCGCTGCGCGTGCTTAGGCAGCTGGATGGCGGATGGCCGCTTTTGTATGGAGCTGTCATCGTTCCCGCTCCGCTCCGTAATATTGTGTACACGCTCATTGCAGGAACTCGTTATAAGCTGTTTGGCCGTGTAGAGGAGTCTTGTCCGCTGCCGACGGCAGCTATGCGGAACCGATCGCTGGAAGATGAAGAGCAGGGAGCGGATTGAATGCGCAATAAACCGGTCTATGTCGAGATTGAAATTGAAGCTGATATAGAGGCGCTTTGGCGTCATACCCAATCGCCGGATTTGCATCAGCAATGGGATTTGCGGTTTTCGGAAATTGTTTATTTGCCCAAGCCGAATGATGAGGAGCTTCCGCAGCGTTTTCTATATCGGACTAGAATCGGATTTGGCATGGCTGTATCCGGTACGGGTGAGACGAGTGCGATCTTTCACAAGCGAAGCGGGGAACGGACTTCTACGCTGCGGTTTGGTTCAGTGGAACGGGTCTCGCTTATAAAGGAAGGCTCAGGCTTCTGGAAATACCGGCCGCAGGGCGATAGGGTCACCTTCTTGACACAATATGATTATGAGACGAGATGGGGAGCAGCGGGCCGATGGTTTGACCGTATCGTATTCAGACCGGTGTTCGGCTATGCCACCGCCTGGAGCTTCGACATGCTGCGCATCTGGCTGGAAGAGCGGATACCGCCTTCTGTCAGTATCCAACGGGCCATTGTCCATTATGTTTCGCTAGCGCTGCTTGCCATGCTATGGCTCTATGAAGGGATTGTACCGAAGCTGCTATACCCGGAGTACGGGGAATTGGCGCTGCTAGAGCAGTTAGGCTGGTTTACTGGCTTAGAGCGTATTACGTTACAGTTGCTTGGCGCAGGTGAAATCGTTATCGCGCTGCTGACGGTGAGATGGCATCGGAAGACGTCCATATTTGTCTGGCAATCCGTACTGCTGTTGCTGCTGCCTCTGGGGGCGATATTCGGCAGCCCCGCAATCGCTTTATCGCCATTCAATCCGTTCACGCTAAGCTTGCCGATGATTGCACTGGCTTTTTTTACGGCATTGACTGCCCGTCAGTTGCCGCAGGCAAGCCGTTGTTTGCGCAAACCGAATGATAGGAGTGTTGGATAATGGCCATTCTTGCTAAAATATTCGAAGCTACCCCGGCTCCAGTCTCCATTTATGAGAAAATGCTGGGCGAGGAGTTCCGCCGGCTTCACCCGCGTATTCAGGAGCGCTTTGGCTTCAGCAGCTCGGACGGCGTTGCTTCTATCGGGAGCGGGGAGATGGATTTTATCTGGTACAATAAGCTAGCCTATTTCCCGCTGATGCTGGGCGCTTCCCGGCACATTATGTTTCCGCAGGGCGGCAGACGAATTCCTTTTTCGATTGAGAACTTTGCTTATCGCGACCGTTATGGACGAGAGACGGTCACTTGGATCCGCAAATTCAAATTCAATAACAAAGTGCGGCGATTCGATGCGACGATGGTCTATAGCGAGGAGAGACAGCAGATCGTCGATTACTTGGGGGATAAGCAGCATCTGGCTGTCGATCTGACATTGTCGGTTACGGATAAAGGAGGAATTCGTATCCGCTCCGGCGATCAGCGTTTTTATGAAGGGATGCTGGGGTTCACATTCCCGAGAATACTAACGGGAATCGCCGATGTAGAGGAGTGGTATGAGGATGCAGCTGAGCGTTATTGCATTTCGGTGAAAGTGACCAGTCCGCTGATCGGCACGATCTTCTGCTACCAGGGACATTTCACAGCGGAAAAGCGGCAGGCGAAGCTTCTGCCGGCTGATGTCAGGCCGCTGCGGGAAGAGCGCCGGGAGTAGTCTGGTGTAAAAAGCGAATAAAGCAGGCAGCGGGTGCTAGAAACCTGCGCCTGCTTTATTCTTTTTTTGAAAGCCTCATATGATTGCAATCCCTTATACGTCCCATTGCTACGCGGCACGCGATTTCAATCGGCCGCGAAACATAATCGACTGGCGGATAATCATTGGGGCAACCATGCTGCCGGCCGTCGCTGCGATTAAGGAGTGGGACGGAATTTTCAACGCATAGTAGATGAAAGTGCTGGCGATGAAGTCAATCCAGATAAATTTTTTAATGTCAGACATCGAAATAAAAATGCAAATATAAGGCTGCTGCTTGGTGCTTTTCATAATCGCCTCCCTGACGGCTCATCATATTCATGTTATTGTATTTAAAGGCAGCATTGTCTCATACCAACAAACAAGCATCTATGCTTCAGGATCAGGAGGAATTATCGTTTTGCGCAAAAAGCAGGTACCATCTTTGTATTTTTACAGCCTTCATGTATTGCTCGTTCTGGCTCTTATTGCGGCCGTATTTTCCTTTATAGGGAAACCGCTGTCGATTCAGAGCTGGTTCTCGAATCAGATTCAGGTGGCCACCATCGCCCATCGCGGCGCCTCAGGCTATGCTCCAGAGCACACTTTATCGGGTTATCGGATGGGCATCCGGTCCGGCGCTGATTATATTGAAATCGATCTGCAAATGACGAAAGACGGCGAGCTCATCGCGATGCATGACGAGACGGTCAGCCGCACGACCAATGGCAAAGGCAAAGTATCATCGTTGAATTTAGCTGATATAAAAGAGCTGGATGCCGGATCATGGTTTAATGAGCTATATCCGATGTACGCCAGAGATGAGTTTGTCAACGCCAAGGTGCCAACGCTTCGGGAAATATTCGAAACCTTTGGCAGCGAGACCAACTACATGCTGGAGACGAAGGCGCCAGAGACGAATCCCGGCTTAGAGGAAAAAATGATTGCGCTCATTGAGGAATTCAGATTGGCCGATCATGTTGTCGTACAGTCTTTCAGCAAGAGCAGTCTGCGAAAAATTCACAAGCTGAACGCGGACGTCGATCTTTTCCAATTGATGTGGTATAACACACCGGCATTTATAAGCAGCTCAGCGCTTCAGGATATTAGCTCCTATGCCTCCGGCATCGGCTTGAACTTCCAACAGATCAACCCTTCCTATATTCAGAAGGTGAAAGGGGCAGGGCTACTCGTATACGCCTATACCGTCAATTATCAGATCAATATGGAGAAGGCGGTCAATTGGGGAGTAGACGGCGTACATACCGATTACCCGGATCGATTCAACGAGGTACTGCAGCAGCTTTCAGAAAATTAGATTTGTATACGTGCATATTCACATAATAAAGCCGGGCAAATTACAGCAAAAATGATCTTTTGCTGGAGGCTGTTTATATGCGCAATGATACGGCGGTAGCGTTATTCCGTGATGCAAAGCTTCGCAAACTGCTGGTCAGCACTGGCTTAAGCTGGCTGTTCGATGCGATGGATGTCGGACTCGTCTCGTTTATTGCCGCTGCATTAAGCGTAGAATGGGGACTCGGAGCCCAGCAGATCGGTCTGATGACCGCTATAAATTCTGTTGGCATGGCTGTCGGCGCAGCAGTAGCAGGCTCGCTTGCAGACCGTTATGGCAGACGCTCGATACTGCTATGGACCTTATTGATATTCTCAGTTGCCAGCGGCTTATCCGCACTGGCAGTGAGCTTTGTGGTGTTATGCATACTGCGGTTTATTGCCGGCTTTGGCCTAGGCGGAGAACTGCCAGTGGCTTCTACGCTCGTATCCGAATCGGTGCCGGTTAAGGATAGGGGACGAGCCATCGTGCTGCTGGAAAGCTTTTGGGCGGGCGGCTGGATTTTAGCAGCGTTGATCTCTTATTTCGTTATTCCTCGTTTTGGCTGGAGAATGGCGTTTGTTATCGGGGCGGTTCCGGCCCTGTACGCCTTGTACTTGCGGAAAGCGATACAGGATTCACCCCGTTTCTTGCAGCAAGCCGGTAAAAAGCTCAGCTTCCGCGTTCGCCTGAGCTCTGTCTGGTCAAGTCCCTACCGGAAATCTACTGCTGCGTTATGGGTGCTATGGTTTACGGTTGTCTTCTCTTACTATGGCATGTTTTTATGGCTGCCGACTGTTATGGTATTGAAGGGCTATGGCTTGCTGAAAAGCTTCCAGTATGTATTGATCATCACGCTTGCTCAACTGCCAGGCTACTTTACAGCTGCCTATTTTATCGAAAAATATGGCCGGAAATTCGTTCTGGTCACGTATTTGACAATGACCGCCGTCAGCGCGATCTGGTTTGGAATGGCAAGCTCGGAAGCGATGCTTGTAACGGCTGGAATTAGCCTATCCTTCTTCAATTTGGGTGCCTGGGGCGCGATGTACGCATATACGCCGGAGCTGTACCCAACTTCGGTACGTGCAACAGGCGTTGGTTTTGCAGCGGCATTCGGAAGGGTAGGGGGCGTTATTGGCCCTTATCTTGTCGGTGTGCTCGTTACAGCCGGCGTTTCCTTGACGGCCGTGTTTGTCGTCTTCTTCATCGCGATTCTCATTGGAGCGGCAACGGTGCTGCTATTCGCTCCTGAAACGAAGGGCATCGATCCTGACCGCCATCTATGACGTCAAAAAAAGCCAGCCCCCATTGAGCTGTACCCCATTTGTTAATCACGTTAACAATAGAGGGACGGCTCAGCAGGGGCTGGCTTATTAATAATGCGATGCCGTTATGGCGTTTGCGTCAAGCTCTTGATTTTATTCCATTCTGTCAGATGGCTTTGCAGGTTCATAAGCAGCGAGTCGATGCCTCTTAGCAAAGCTTGTCTCTCTTCGGGACTAAGCTCTTGAAAGGATTGCAGCGCCTCCGGCAGCAGAGCCGAATGGGGAGGAAGCGCGGTGAGCAGCTGCTGAAGCTGCCGCGTAATCAACGGCGAATCTACTTCTGGAACCTTCGCAGGCTTGGTCGCAGTGATTGCAAGATCCATTTGCAGCGTTGATTCCGGTTTGTCTGTATTTCTTATTGCTGTATCTGTTATGACTGCATCAGGTTTGTCTGTATCCGGTTTGCCCGCTTCTGGCTTGCTGCTTGGTTTCGGTTTTACTTCCGCAGGCTGCTTAGCTTTCTCCGCCTTATTATGCTGAATCGTATACCAGGTTTCGAGCAGCCCAGGACCAGACTTATAAAGCAGCTTGTCCTTCGTGGAAGCGGTAATTTCACTGTCTTTAAACAGCTTGGCGATTTTTTTCACATCACTTACCGGCATTTCATCCCGGGCCATAATCAGCGCAAGCGGGTCACGATGCTCCATCGGCAAGTCTTTGAGCGGCAGGAGCTGATCTTCCGTAAGCTTGTCCTTGCGGATTTCCGTACCGCTGACGATAAGCTTTTTCACCGCATTGCTGAATTTCAGCAGCTCGCATTTGTTTTTGATATAGGACTCAGGCTTGCCAAGCTTGCTGGATAGAAACTTCGTCGAGCTGCTGAATTTCGGGTCATGCAGCAGCTTATGGAAAGCTTCCGCCTCTTCAATTGGGGAGAAGCCTTCACGCGTCAAATTTTCCGCGATTTGCTCCAAGTAAATGTCCAGCTCATTTGTCACCGTCGAGACAATGCAAGGAATAGAAGGACGGCCGAGCGTCTTGCAAGCTTTGTAGCGTCTGTTGCCATATATAATTTTGTACCGGCCGCCTGCGGTTTCTCTTACTTTAATAGGAGAAAGCAAGCCGAGCTCTTCTATGCTGTTCATTAATTCCTGCAGCGCTTCTTCGTCGAATTGGTACCGGGGCTGCTCCGTATCTTCGTCAATTAAGTGAGTGGCAATTTGAACAATATCCATCATTATCCTCCTATCGGCTGAATAGCCCGCACAACGGCAGGCTCGTAAACACGACTGTTCTATTATAGCATGAATGCTGGAAAATGGAGGGCTGCGTTCGGTTTATGGCTGAAAGAAAGAGGAGTGGAGCGGCTGTAGACAGCATTATATTATTAATCTAATTAATAATTAGCGACATTTAACTTGTCGCACGTACTCGCACTCGCATTCGCATTCTCATAGTGCCGCCTAACAGCTGAATGAACGCGATACGCTCGTTATTCCACGCCCAGTAACAATCAAAATGCAAAAGTGCATTTTGATGAACCTGAAACTAGCCAAAACCGCCCTCAAAATGCAAAAGTACATTTGAAATCGCTCCGATGTACATTATAGGAGGATTTTAGGCCAATCAACCTGCGCATTTGCATTTTGATGGCCTAAATCGCCGAAAAACCGTCCAACAACCTGCAATTTTACATTTTGATTCGCTTTTGATGTATTCAACCCTAGGCCGAAATAACATTACGATGCGGTTCTGCTTGAGTTCGTTGAGTTAGTCCGCGTATCGCCGACTTTTCATTGAGCTACTAAAAGCTGTCGCGATTTTACCATCCGCCTGATCCGCCTACCTCCAAGGCGTGATTTCCACATTGTGGGACAACCGCCTTTGCTAATAGATTTCTAAGAGTCGGGATAGTACAATAGGGAACAATAGACTTTTGAAGGAGGCGCCGGCATTGTCCATTCGCTTTCGGCTGCTGCTGTCGTTCATGTCGGTCGTCGTCGTGTCCGTTATCGTGTTCGCGCTGGCTGCATATTCATTGTCGGTTGCGGTAACCGGCGATTTCCGCAGCATCAGCCGATTTTATAAAGTACACTATTCCGTTCATCCGCTTTCTGATGAAGAAGATAATCTGTTCATTGACCTCAAATATTTGGCCAAGCATGACCCCAAGCGTCTGAAGGAGCAGCTGCTGCTTGAAGATTACGACCAGCAGTTGAAAATGGTGCAGGCCGGTCTTGTCGTTCGTGACGACGAGGGTATTCTCTATCAAACGCCAACGCTCCATGATGTCGATATGGAGTCAGCTTTGCCTGCGTATGATTTGAGCAATCGTTCAATTCGCAATACGATGAATGTCGGCAATCGTTTTTTCTCCTACGCCAAATTTGATTTTTACTTCTCGTCCGAAACCGGCGAGAAAGGCAGCATCTTCGTTATCCGGGAGCGCAGCCCGTTTGCAGAGATGATCCGCACGCTGCTGCCGATACTGATCGGAATGCTGGCTGCCATTTTACTGCTGACCGGCTGGCTGCTGTACCGGTATGTGACTCGCAAAATCATCAAGCCGCTTGATGCGCTGCGGCAGTCTGCCGAGCATATTACCGAAGGAGATTTAACGTTCCGGCTGCATTCAAGCTCGCGCGATGAGGTGGGGCAGCTTGTGCTCACCTTTGACCAAATGCGCAGGCAGCTTTACGATTCTGTCCAATTGCAGCTTCATTACGAAGAGAACCGGAAGCAGCTGTTATCGAATATTTCGCATGATCTCCGGACACCGATTACAACCATTAAGGGGTACGCGGAGGGCATTCGTGACGGAGTAGCGAATACGCCGGACAAGCTGGACAAATATGTAGAAGCCATCCATACCCGGGCATCGGATATGGAGCAGCTCGTTGATGAACTGCTGCTTTACTCCAAGCTGGATTTGAACAAGGAGCCGTTCTCGTTCGAGCAATTGCTGCTGCTTCCTTTTCTGAAAAGCATCGTTGAGGCGCTGGCGATTGATTTCGATAACGAGCAAGTAGAGGTCAGCTGGCTGGCAGAAGGGGCAGAGGAGCTGTTCGTGTTGGCGGATCAGGAGAAGCTCAAGCGTGTCGTCGTTAATTTGCTCAGTAATTGTCTCAAATATATGGTCAGTCATCCGAAACGGATTACGATCGGAGTGGAAGTGAAGGACGGCTTTGCCGTCGTGAAGATCAAAGACAATGGTCCTGGCATTCATCCTGATGCACTGCCGCATATTTTCGAGCGGTTTTACCGGGAAGAGCTATCTCGCAGCAAGGCAGCGGGTGGCAGCGGGCTTGGGCTTGCCATTGCCAAGCAAATTATTGAAGGGCATGGCGGGGAAATTGGGGCGGAAAGCTTGCCGCAGCAAGGAACAAGCATTTATTTTACATTAAAAATATTTGAGGATCGTCGGTGATACAGATATGAAGCGGATTCTAATTATTGAGGATGACCCTTATATCGCGGAGCTTCAGCGCGATTACTTTCAATTGCATGACTTTGCGGTGGAGATGTCGCATGACGGCCGGGAAGGCTTGGCGCTGGCATTAAGCGGAGGCTTCCAGCTGATCATTCTGGATCTTCAGCTGCCGGGAACGGACGGATTCGAAATATGCAGGCAGATTAGGGAGAAGCTTGATGTTCCGGTGTTGATCGTGTCGGCTAAAAAAGAAGAAGTGGATAAAATTCGCGGCTTTGGCCTCGGTGCCGATGATTTTGTGACGAAGCCGTTTAGTCCTAACGAGCTGGTGGCGAGGGCAAAAGCCCATTTGTCGCGCTATGAACGGTTTACTGACAGCAAGAAGGAGCCTGACCGGATCGAGATCCGTGAGCTGTCGATCGATAAATCGGCGCGCCGCGTCTTCCTTCACGGGAAGGAAATCGCATTAACGGCAAAAGAATTCGAGGTGCTGGCCTATATGGCGGCAAATCCGAACCGTGTGTTCAGCAAAGAGGGCTTGTTTGAAAAAATATGGGGACTGGAATCGACCGGCGACATCGCGACGGTAACCGTCCACGTCTCGCGCATTCGCGAGAAGATCGAGGCTGACCCGTCTAATCCGCAATTTATCGAGACTGTGTGGGGAGCCGGATACCGCTTTACCGTCTGATCCCGCTGCTTGTTTGAACAAAATTATGACCTTGTTTATAAAAAGTTTATACATCTTTATGCTCCGTTTTAGAGTGCTGTTCTATCATGAATGCAGGTACCGAACAACACTATGAGCGAGAGGAAGAGATAAAGATGAACATCATTCAGCGGAAAACGGCAATCGCAGCTTTAACAGCAATTATTGGCGGAGGAGCGCTGCTCCCCTTTCATATGACAACAGCTTCGGCAGCAGGGGCAGCACCACAGTCAATAGTCGCTGCGTTCAACCAGCAGGTCGACCAAGCCATACAGCATCTGGTGAAAAAAGGCGTGCTCCAAGGCTATGAGGACGGCAAGCTGAGAGCAGAGAAGGATGTTACGAATGCCGAGCTTGTGAAAATGATCGTCTTAACGCTCGGGTCGGCGCCTGAAGCCTCGGAATCAGGCAAATGGTATACAAAATATGTAGAGAAAGCCGTTGCGACCGGCCTGATTACAGATGAAGAGGGCTTCCAGCCTAACCAGTTGGCTGACCGCGGGGAGGCTGCGGCGATGATCGCAAAAGCGCTGCAGCGCGACGTCAATTCGGTTCGTTACTGGATGGACGGTATCGGTATCGGCCAGACGAAGCTGACTCGTGGAGAGACCGCACAGCTGCTGGTGCTGTCTGAGCAAGCGATCCGTAAAGAAACGGCTCAAATTCAATCTATCAAGGCGCTGAATGCGATCACATTCGAAGTTACATTTGATGCTCCGCTTATGCTTGCGGATGAGGAAACCGCTGTTGCAACAGCTAATTTTGCCTTCGATAACGGATTGAAGCTTAATAACCAGCCACGGTTGAAGACAGGCTCTATCGCGACTTACATCGTACCGGTTCAGACGATGAAAGCCGATACGGTGTACACTTTGAACTATAAAGGCAAGCAAACGTTCAAGGTCGATTCCAGCCAGCAAAAAATTACGCTGAACGCAACCCGTCAAGTAGCGATGGATACGTTCGAGGTCGACTCGTTCCGTACGGACGGCGTGATCGATTACGGCTACCTGATCTCGGCTTATGCCGGCGGCCGCGGCGCGAACGCGGTGGTGATGGGCGAGAACAATACGCTGGGTGGCAAAGCGATGCAAATCATTTCTTCACTGGCTTCAAGGCAAGCCGTATTGACGCCGGAAGGCGGGGAGCCGATTACGGTCAATTATGTCGGCTTTACACAATCGACTGACGGCAAGCAAGAGCCGAAATTCCGGCTGCCTGCAGGGATGACGCTGCAGCCTGGGGTGAAATACACCGTATCGTCGGATTGGTTCACGCTGAATAACGACAGTTTTGTAGCGGGAACCATCGAGCCGCTTGCCATTGAGTCGGTATCGCAGACTGATTCCGCGACTTTGAACGTTACGCTTAAGGCCGATCCTTTGGATGAGCTATTTGCTTATCGTTCCATTCAATTGAAAGGCTCGGACGGAACAACATTAACCGCTCAATACAAAGTTCAGACGCGAAAAGGCGCTGTTGGCGTATTTGAGCTTCAGAACGGCGGCAAGCTGGCGGCAGGAGTCTCTTATGAAGTAACGCCAGTCGGCAGCTGGGCTACAGCAAGCGGCATTTCTTTCACAGCTAAGTAAAACCTTACAAATAAAGGAGTAGAGGAATTTCCTCTGCTCCTTTTGCTGTTTATGCTGTATAAGCCGGGTACGGGACGGTTCTTCTCCGAATTTTCTAATAATTTTAATGTTCGCCATTCGCGCTTTTTGTTGAAAGATTTCAATCTGATAGAGCGGGGCGGACAACCGCAGACGGGGAAAGAGCTTTCTGCGGCCAATCTATCAGTATTTGCTAGGTTCCGGCAAGACGAAAATTTAAAGCTGCGTACATTTGTCATTATCGGCCATAATACAGCTTGTTTATCGACAAATATACTAACCGCGCCATCAGAACGTTTGACATGCTTCGCAATATCTCGTGTGTACAATCTATCCTATATCGCAAGGTGATGAAGGGAGAGGTACGAATATGCGTAAAAAACGGAATCTGCAATGGTTCGTTTATGTGCTTTGTGCAGCCTTACTCACGACTTTAGGTATGCAATTTCCCGATCCATATAGCAAGTCAGCCGCTGTTGAACAGTCTCAAGGCGTTTCCTTAACGGCTTCTCTAGATCAAGAATGGCTGTCCCCGCCTACGCTGGAGTCACCGGCTGACAGCTTCTCATTCTCAGCTCCTGAGCCGGAAAAAAGACCATCCGTACATATAGCGAGCAGTTCCGATGAATCCGTTTCGTCAGCTTCTACGGAACCGCAAGCTGCTGGCGACTTGCCAATAGATGGAACGAGCGAGGCTAACACTAACGCTTTGAATCAATCCCCTGCTAATAGCGAGTCTTCAAGCAGCATACCTGCCGATGAGGCTGCAGGCAACAAGCCTGCTATTGATCCGCCGCCCGCTGATTCTGTTTACGAAGTAACTGCGCATTACTTGAACATCCGTTCTGAGTCCAATGCCAATTCAGAAATCGTTCAGGTTGTTAAGCAGGGGACGAAGCTTGCCGTCGACCAGCCGCTCGAGAATGGCTGGGTTGCTCTTAAAGACGGGGGCTTTGTGCATGGCCGCTACGTCAAGGAGCTTCAGCAGACCGCCTCAGCAGCAGAAACCCCGGAACACCTGCAGCAAGTCATTGAACAAGCCTTCCTGCGCAATGAGGATACGCTGCGTATAACCATTCCGCAGCCGCTTCCAGAGGAGGAAGAATCAGAACCTCTGAAGCCGTCTTCGATTGTTGGCGCTGATTCAGGACTGACCGAATCGCATATCGCCGAAATTCTTGACAATACGGCACTCGCCGGACAGAACTTAGAGCAAGCGATACTAAAAATCGAAGAGGAATATGGTATCAACGCCTATTTTACCATTGCCGTCATGAAGCTTGAGAGCGGCAACGGCAAAAGCAAGCTGGCTAAAAACAAAAATAATCTGTTCGGCTTAAACGCTACCGGCAGCAATCCCCATAACCGCGCATTCACTTTTGAGACGAAGGGTGACAGCGTACTGAAATTCGGGCAGCTGCTCTCTAAAAACTACGTCAACAAAGGCTATACAACGGTGGAGAAGATCGCCCGCAAATATTGTCCAGCGAACCCGGAATGGCCGAACCTCGTGCTCAAAATTATGAAGAGCGACTTCAAGAAACTGTAATTCCGGCTGAAGCAGCCGGGGAGAGCAGCCCAGACCGCTTGACTTCACTGTAGAAAGCCTCGAACTGCTCGAAGTCCAGCTGTTGGGCGGAATCGGAGAGGGCAGCAGCCGGATTCGGATGCACCTCGACCATAACGCCGTCTGCGCCTGCTGCAAGGGCAGCTTTGGCGCAAGGCGCCATAATTTCTTTGCGGCCGGTGGAATGTGTCACATCAACTAATACTGGAAGATGAGTCTCCAGCTTGAGCAATGGAACCGCCGAAATATCGAGTGTATTGCGCGTCGCCCGTTCATAGGTGCGAATACCTCTTTCGATAAGCATGACCTGTTTGTTGCCGCCGTACAAAATGTATTCCGCAGCATGGAGAAATTCATCCAGCGTAGCCGAAAGTCCGCGTTTGAGCAGAACTGGCGTGGACAATCGTCCGGCTTCTTTCAACAGCTCGAAGTTATGCATATTTCTGGCGCCGATTTGAATGACGTCGATATAATCGCCAGCCAGCTCCAAATGTCTAGGGTCGACGATTTCGCTAATGGTAATTAAGCCAAACTCATCGGCCACCTCCTTCAGCAGCTTCAGACCGTCAAGGCCAAGTCCTTGGAAGTCGTAAGGAGAGGTTCTCGGCTTGAAGGCGCCGCCGCGAAGGACGTTAACGCCCGTCTTTTTCAGCAATGCTGCCACAGAACGCAGCTGCTCATAGCTTTCCACGGAGCACGGGCCGGCGATCATCGCCGGTTGTCCGCCCCCGATGATTGTAGACCCGAGGTGAATCGATGTATTTTCCGCTTGTTTGCCGCGGCTGACGAGCAGATGGTTATAGCTCATATTTGAACAGCTCCTTATCGTTTTGTTATGAAAATGGACGCAAAAAAGGCTCCTCTCCGCAAGGGACGAGAAGCCGTGGTACCACCCTAATTAGACCGGCTGGCCTTGAGCTCTAAGGCGGCGCGCGATCTCACTTTGATCCCTTTAACGCAGAGAATACGGGGAGCTCTACTGCAAGCCGCATAGGACTTGCCTTCAAGTTCCGGCTCAGGAGTGAACTTCGGCCAGGACATTCGCTCGGCGGCTCTCAATCGGTGGCGCACCGTCCCTGTCAGGAATGTAACCTTGCTTACTCTCTCCGTCATTGCCTGTCAATGCTATTCGAATAACGCTTGATTAATGAGCATTCTATACCCTTTTCAAACGAACTGCAAGTTTTTTTATTTCTGCTTGCCGGCACGGGGAAATCTTAACGGATTGACAATAACTCACCTGTCATGTAACATGTGACGAAGTGAAGATGATTAATTTGTGAACGAATTCATGTCTCGTATAACCCCGCATATGGATGCAAGAAGGGCGGGGGTCCTACAGGGAGCCTTAACTTCCTAACTGCGAATGATCGGAGAGAGCCGCCAGACGGTTCGTCCAGTCGCGGTTAGGTTTTTTTGCGTTTTATAGAGGCATGGCGTACTAGACAGGAGGAAATTTAACCCCATGAAATACTTTATAGCCGTTCTAGCGGGAGCTATGAGTTATGGTATTCTATCGACCATCGTTGTACACGCCTACGACCGAGGATTTACGCTAGGCGAGGTGGTTGGCAGCCAGCTGTCATTTGGCTTTTTGCTGGCGTGGCTGCTCGCAGCCTTTATCAAGTTTAAGCAAAAACGCGGCGTGCCTGCGGGCAATTCTTCTGAACAGACTGCAACGTGGCGAAAGCTGGAGTGGAAGCACAAGCTGCTGCTGATACTGGCAGGTGCGCCTTCTGCAGTAACCGGTTTGCTGTATTACCACTCCCTTAAGTATATACCGGCATCGCTTGCTATCATTATGCTATTCCAATTCACTTGGATCGGTGTCGTTATACAAGCCGTTATTCAGCGCAAACGGCCAAGTAGGGCGATCCTGGCCTCTCTTGCCGTCCTGTTGACCGGAACGGCATTGGCAGCTGGATTGGCAGCTCCCGGAGGGGCGGCCTTCAATCTGACGGGCATGGGACTAGGGCTGTTGTCCGCCATCAGTTATTCCCTTATGATTTTGTTCAGCGGCAAAGCGGTGCCGGATGCGCACCCGGCATATCGCAGCGCATGGATGAGCACTGGCGCGGTTGCTTTAGTATTTATTTTATTTCCTCCGCATTTTTTGTTTAACGGGCATTTATTCGATGGGCTGCTGCTATTTGGAGCGCTGCTCGGATTTTTTGGAGCGTTTATACCACCGTTGCTGTACGCGGTTGGCATTCCCCATATCGGAGAGGGAATGGCCAGCATCCTGGGTGCAGCCGAGCTTCCGGTGGCGGTGCTGCTGTCGACATTCGTCCTGCATGAGCATGTCAGCGGTATCCAATGGGCCGGCGTCGTGCTGGTGCTCGCCGGCATTGCTTTGCCTGAATTGCTGAAACGGAAGCGGCGGCATTCGGGTCCGCATTCCCTTCAGGCCTAATAGTTAAAATCTTCCTCATATTGCGCTGTTGCGCGGTTTTTAGACATTTTATACGTCCGAAAGGTCAAAGATTTGGCAAAACACCCTCAAACATCGTATAGTTAATAATATAAAGCTTTTATTGATTGATTTGAAAAGAGCTTGAAAGGGGTATTACGTATTATGAGCGAGTTGGTCAACTATGGCATTACACTAACTGCAAACGCTGTTCATGCAAAGCAATTCGAGAAAAAATTCCGCGGCTACAATCCGGATGAGGTGGATGATTTTCTTGATGAAATCATAAAGGATTATAGCCGGATGCAGGATCTGATTCTCAAATATGAAGCGGATCTTGCCGCTATTCATGTTGAACTGCTGAAGAACAAGGAATCATACGATCAATTTATGATTAAACGCCGGATCGAGGATCTGGAGATGAAAGTGTTCGGCGAGAAAAGAGAGCTTTTGCGCCCGCGGGTGTAAGGTGAATTTTCGGCAAGCACTAACTGTAAAAAGAGGCTGTCACGACTGGCGTTTTCGCGCCAGGCCGAGACAGCCTCTTTGTGTTATCAGGCAACTATTAGGGGTTACAGTGATGTAATGATTTTGTCAATCATGCCGTACTCGACGGCCTCCTGCGCTGACATGAAGTAATCGCGATCCATGTCACGGTCGATCCGCTCCAGCGGCTGGCCGGTCCGTTCGGCGGCGATCCGGTTCAATCTGGCGCGTGTATCCAGGATCCGCTTAGCACTGATGGCGATATCGGACGCTTGCCCCTGTACGCCGCCATGCGGCTGATGGATCATAATCTCGCTGTTCGGCAGCGCAAACCGATTGCCTTTTTCCCCTGCCAGCAGTAGAATAGCGGCAAAGGAAGCCGCCATACCGATACAGATCGTATGAACGGGAGGCTTCACGTATTGCATCGTATCGTAGATTGCGAAGCCTGCTGTCGTCGAGCCCCCTGGACTGTTAATGAACAGCGAGATCTCTTTCTCCGGATCTTCCGCAGCTAGAAACAGCATTTGTGCGATGATGCTGTTTGCGATCTGATCATCGATGGCGGAGCCTAAGAAAATGATGCGATCCTTCAGCAGACGGGAATAAATATCGTAGGAGCGCTCACCGTTTTTCGTCTGCTCCACTACGTAAGGGACATATGAACTCATTTGACATTCCTCCAGGTTCGTAATTGGTTTTCGCTAGGAAGACGATTAAACGGCCTGACAGGATACGATTTTTCACGAAAAAATTCCGGTTTATTTTTTTATCGCAGGCGTATCTTTTGAAGCGGGTAAATCGTTTACTGAATAAGGGGGTGCTGGAATGAACGGATGGAATCAAGCTGAAGCTGAACATGCTGCTGCCCGGCTGGGCGAGGAGACGACAAAGCTGCTCGATGCGGCACTGCGGCGATATTGCATGGCGATTACTGCTTCCCGTTATGAAGCTGAAGATTTAGCACAGGAAACTTGGCTAAAGGCGATAAGCAAGCTGAGTGGTGAAGGGCATGACAATGCGGAAGCCTATCTGCTGCGTATTGCACGTACGACTTGGGTGGACCGGGTCCGGAGAAAAGCCAGAAGTGCCCGTCTGGAAACGGATAGCCTTCTCGCAGATATGCGGGCAGAGGATGATTTTGCCGAGATCGAAGCGGTATTGCATGTGCTTCAGAAGCATCTGTCGCCGCTGCAGCTGCTTGTGTTCATGCTTCGTGAAACGATGGGCTACTCCATTGAGGCAACGGCAGCTCATCTTCAGACGAGTGCAGGTGCCGTGAAGGCAGCGCTGCACCGGGCCCGCAGATCATTAGATGCTATCCGGAAGGAGCTTCTCAGCGAAGGGCTGCCGGAGCCGAAGGAAGAGGGAATGAAGCTCTACATTCGATCGCTTGCGGCCGCTTACCGGTTAAACGACACCCATACGCTGATCGCGCTCGTTCAGCATGACGCTTCGCATGCAGCCATTGCGGTTGGCCTTATGCAGAATAAAGCGCTGCAGCTGCAGCAGGCTGTACGGGAGAAGGCGCATATGCAGCATACGGGTCCAAGTGCCGGCTTCAGCGCAATAATGGCTGCTTAGTCGGACTTGCATTGAAAAATATAATCGCACTCACAAATTTTCTATTAGATTAATTCCGATTGGAATGGTAAGTTATAGAAAATAATGCAAGGGAGTGCAGAGAGATGAGTAAACCGCTAGTCGTAATCGTAGGTGCAGGTCCTGGAGTAAGCGCAGCAGTGGCGCGCAAATTCGGGGATAACGGATTTCGTATCGGGCTTGTTGCGCGCAGGGAGTCGTCACTGGAGGAGCAAGCTGGTGCGCTCCAAGAGCTGGGTATCGAAGCATTTGGCATAACAGGAGACGCCGGAAATCCGGCATCGATCGCCGAAGCCTTCCAGACCATTAGGGAGCAGCATGGAGAGCCGGATGTCCTCGTGTACAATGCAGCTGTCATCTCGTCCGGACAGCCGTCCCAATTGGAGGAAGAACGATTGATCGACGAATTTAAAGTCGATGTAGTGGGCGCCTTGACTAGCGTCCGGCAGGTTGTTCCTGGATTCGTCGGCCGCAAGGAAGGCACCATCTTGATTACGGGCGGCGGTTTCGGTATCTATCCAAACGCTGCGTACGCCTCATTATCGATCGGCAAAGCGGGTGTCCGGTCATTCGCTTATTCGCTGGCTGAGGAATTGAAGCCGCATGGCGTATACGTTGGCACCGTTACGATCGGCGGCTACGTTGCGAAGGACACGTTCTACGATCCGGATGTGATCGCTGAGAAGTACTGGCAGCTGTATCAGAATCGTGATGAAGTGGAAATCGTATTTTCTCAACCGTAAAGGAATCATTCCGTTAAGGCGCGCCGGGAGCGGCTTGGCGGACATTCGCATCAGCCAGTTTTCTGGCTGATTTTTTTTGCATTGAGCGGTAAAAAGACAAACAGCGCTGCCATCCGGCAGCGCTGTTCCAATCTAGACTCCTATTTGCAGAAGCTCGCGGATATCCTGCTCCGTTAAAGCGGACAGCGCTTCTTCGCCAGGCTGTACAAGATTATCCAGCAAGTTAAGCTTCTTCTGCTGAAGCTCGTACATTTTCTGCTCAACCGTTCCTTGCGAGATCAGCCGGACGACTTGGACGACGTTTTTCTGACCCATGCGGTGGGCGCGGTCAGCGGCTTGCTGTTCAACAGCCGGATTCCACCATAAGTCGTAGAGAATGACAGTGTCGGCCCCTGTCAGATTCAGACCGGTTCCGCCAGCTTTGAGCGAGATGAGAAACAAATCCCGTTCGCCTTCGTTGAATCGGTTGCATAGCTCTACCCGCTCCGAAACCAGAGTCTGTCCATCGAGATAAAAGAACGGGATGCTCGTTGAAGTCAGCTCGCGGCCAATCAATTTCAACATCTCGGTAAATTGGGAGAAGATGAGCATGCGCCGCCCGGATGCCCGGCATTCCTCAATCAAGTCCATCAGCTGCTCCAGCTTGGCAGAGCCGCCGGCATAATCCTCGACGAACAGGGAAGGGTGGAGACAGAGCTGACGAAGCCGGGTCAAGCCGGCCAAAATTTTGATTTTGTTGCGCTCAAACGTTTTATTGTTCAAATGCTTCAGCGTATCTTGCCGGAGCTTGGCCAGATAGGCGGCATACAGCCGCTTCTGATCCGGCAGCAGCTCGGAAATTTGCTGCGTCTCGATTTTTTCCGGCAATTCCTTCAGCACGTCCGCTTTCCGCCTGCGCAGCAGGAACGGCCGGATACGCTTCGCGATTAGCTCTGGACTCATTTCATTAAACGTCTTGCGGTCCGGCAGCAGAGCCGGAAATACAGCCTCGAAGATCGACCACAATTCCTCAAGCCGATTCTCTATTGGCGTGCCGGAGAGAGCGAAGCGGTAATCAGCATTCAGCAGCTTGACGGCCTGCGCTGTTTGCGTCAGATGATTTTTGAAAAACTGTGCTTCATCGACGATTAGCGTATGGAAACTTTGCCGCGCATACCGTTCGATATCCATCCGCAGCAGCGGATACGAGGTAATGATGATATCTGCTGCTCCGCTTGGCGCGTTGTCAATAAACGCATGGCGTTCCGCCTTGGTTCCGTCTGCGACGATGACGCTAATGTCTGGAGCGAAGCGTTCCAGCTCGTTGCGCCAATTGTAGACGAGAGAGGCAGGGCAGACGATCAGTGCCGGTTTCTTCTCCGCCCGAATTTGCGGAATGACCGAGAGCAGGTACGCAATGCTTTGCACCGTTTTTCCCAGCCCCATGTCATCGGCCAATATGCCTCCGAACCGGTAATTCGCCAGCGTCTTCATCCATTGGAAGCCAAACTTCTGATATTCCCTCAATGACGCATGAAGTCCGGCCGGCAGCTCGAATTCGAATTGATCCGGATTGCGCAAGTTTTCCAGCAGCTCTCGCAGGCTTTTATCGAGCTTGACGACGCCTCTAGACGATGTATCGGCATCGATAAGCGGAAGGCCGCGGACGATTGGCAGGCGGACGCCGTTGCCGTCCAAATCGCCGGAGCGGATACCGACCTCGTTCAATACGCGAATCATCGCAAGCAGCTGCTCCTGCTCAAGCGGCATTAAAGCCCCGTTTGGCAGCCGGTAGTAGCGGCGTTTCTCCTCCACGGATTGAATAACCTCGCGAATTTCGGACTCGGGAATGCCGTCTATCGAGAAGGTGAACTGCAGCCAGTGCATTCGCTCATCGGAGCGAACCGATATTTTCGGAGGTATGTTGCCCGTATGCAGTCTGATCTTAACGGCTGTCGTCGCATATACCCGAAGCAATTTCTCCAATTGCGGCACGATATGATACAGAAAATGATACTCCGTCTCTTCCTCGGCGGTGACGTAGCCGCTTTCCGTCTTGAGGAAGCCGCTGCTGTCCATCAGCTCCAATATCCGCCGTTCCTGCTCGCCGTCACGCATCAGAATGCGGTCAGTAGAGCGGGAACGGCCGGATTCGGCTTCCAGCGGATTAATTACGATCTCCCCATAGTGAAATTCAAGTGCCGCCAGCAGTCTGTCCTTCACACGATCCAGAAATAGCTTCGCTTTCAGCGGGGTATGAACAATTTTCTCAGCGACCGGCTCCGCGATATGAACGGATCCCAGCTTCATTAACCCGGGCACGACCTTTTCCATAAAAGGCTCAATGAGCGGTGCCGCAATCTGCACTTGAGCTTTGAACGAGCTCTCCAGCATGAGCTGCAGCTCAAACAATCGGGCAAGCTGCTCTGGCGGCAGCTGGAACAGTTCGCCGTCGGCACCGATTACAGCGCCGTAATCACCCAGTACAGTCAGCTGCTCTATGCCGTCTGCTGTTAATTGATAGCCGCCAGCATCGGATTGGCGACTGGACTGGTCAAACTGAAACTTCACAGGCAGAGCTTGATCGCTAATCCGGATACCCTCTGTGATGCCATGGTCGTGAACAAGCAAAACTCCCGGGGAGCTTATAAGCAAAGGCAATACGGCGTTCCACCACAATGGCGGAATAAGGAGCATCCGTTCATTGCCCGAGCCCGATTTGCGGGAAGGATATATCGAAGATCTGCCTGGGCTCATGGCTGATCCGCGAAGCAGCTTTTCTTGTTTGGTGATTTGAATGAGCAGCTGCAGCACGGCATCATGCTCCGGTCGGAAGCAGTACTGCTCAGGATCATAGACGAAGCTTTTCGTAAAAATATAAGGCTGCCTTTGCTCCAGCCGCTCCAGAAAATCTTGAATATGCTGGACAATATACAGCCGTTTCGGTCCGGCTTTCAGCTCGATGCCAAGCACATGCTTGCGGTTGCCGTAGGGTACCGTGTGAACGGCAAACTCTACTTCAAGCGGGATGCGGGAATCGAACAGGCGGCCGGCGCCGCTTGCCGGGAGCCGCTTATTTTCAAACAAACGGATGATACTGTCCGCTGCTTGCTCCTCGTCGTTATACCGCGGGGTTAAGGCCGCCGCTTGCTCTTGGGGCTCAGGATGAAGCAGCGATGGATAAGCGCGGACAGGGACGAAGCCTTTTTCCGCCTCGTTATGAAGATGGATCAACAGAGCGGCAATATGCTTGCAATAGGTAGAGCGCGAATAAAAGGGCGGGCAGTTGCAGGTGGCGTGCACATCACCGTTCATATCAATCTCCGCGTTGACGCGGTAACGGCTGCCGCCTCCGGCAACCTCTGCTTTGTAGCGATGGGAATCGGGGTCGCTCATAATCATGGCGATTTTATGTTGGCTTGCGAAATGCTCGCCTTCGTTGTAGGCTTCATTTCCGCACAGCAGCTTAATAATTCGTTTGGAAACGATAAAGCTCATGAAATCAATCTTCCTTCGAAATATGTCGTATACCTACAATGATACCAGATATCGAAGAGAGGCTGACAGGAGAAATGGATTTTCGCCGATATGGACACTAAACACTAGCCTGGTTACTAGAGGGACTACGAAAGATAGAACTGTTCGCATGGCCGTTCCCGTTGATAAGATGTAACAGAAAGCTGCACCTTTGCAGCGTTTGGTTACAAAATGGGAGGGAATAAAATGCGTATTGACGATAAGGTTGCTGCCATTGCGATTTCGATCTTTGCGGGCAGTTTTACCAGTGCACTATTGATTTCATTATTGTGTTTCAATTTTGGAGCTGTACTTATAGTCTGTATGTTTTGTTTTGTGTTGACGACTGTAGTCGGCGTACCGCTATCGCTGATCATTCATAGCATGATTCGGAAAAGCGATTCATTAAGCGCATTTTTTCGCATTGCTGCGCATATTGTTGCAGGTTATGGAGCCGTTATGATCTTTCATCTATCGGTAGGCACGTCGTTCGAGAGCAGCTTTAGACTGGAGGATTCACTGTTTACGTTATCGGGAGCCATTAACGGTCTAGTGTATGGTTCGATTTACGAGTTGTATAAACTTGGAGTGTGCAGAGCTGCACCCTTTTTCCAGCTTATCTCGTCTGAAGGGGTAATTAACGCAGGATTGAATCGTCGGGGGGATTAGGTTGAAGAAGTTATGGATTACTTTATGTGCAGCTGTATTGGTTTTATCGGGGTGCGGGACAGCGAGTCCAAAAGCAACAAGCAGCGTTTCTCCATCGCCGTCAACAGCTGTAAGCAATGAAACGCCGACGCCTGCTTCAACGCCGGAACAAACACCGGAGCCGTCCGAAACGCCGAATTCTCCCGACAAGCTTGCGGATCTTTCGGTTCTTTCGAAAGGGATCTTCGGATTTGCCAATTCCACGGGCAGCAAGCTGCTTGCCGAGTGGGGCGACGGCGGGGAACCGCCGAAAGGGAATTTAATTGCAATTGGGGATCAGGGCCGCGTCGTTACTGTCACATATGCCGGCAGCCAGGAAGAGACGGAGGCAGATAACGGAAGACAGACCTCGCAAAACTTTGACCAATCAAGAGGGTGGCTGTATGACGTCATCGGGGGTAATGCGACCGATAATGAGAGCTACTTTATAATAGATAAAACCTTATTGAACGAAAATATGCTTCTCCCGCTTCGTGGAGCAGAGCAGCAGACGGAGCCCGCTGCCTTGAAAGCGGATATCGAGAAGCTTAAAGGCCGCAAAGTTGAATCGGTGTCACCCTTACAGCAGATCGGTGCGGATCAACACGCTTATCTCGTCGTATTCGCCAGGGAAGGCGATGATATGCTGGCAAGCCTCGCCTTCAGCGATGGCGTACAATGGGTGTTTCATGATTTTCCCGCTACTTATGATGAGAATTCGACGTGGCGGGTTGATGACGGCGGTGTTATCGAGCCTGAGTACTTTTCGTTTCTGCTTGCAGCTGCCACAGAGAGCGGCTTTCTAGTGGGCTATAAGTGGATGGGGGCAGAAGGGGAGAATGTCGATTTTCTATCAATTGCAGACGGAAAAGCGACGGAGATTAAGCCGGGATACGGCAGGTACATGTCGCCAATCTAAGGGGGAGCTTGTGTTTGATAAATCTTTTTTATGGACTGTAGCTTTTTTGTAACTTCTTGCAGCCCATGAACGTTATATTCTATAAGTAAGACGAATATATAAATCTACACCCCCTAGAAGGAGCGGCTGTTCCCTATGAAAAAATATACGATGTTTGCCCTCGTTGCAATTGTTTGTTTAACTTCTGTCAGTCTTGTCATGGCTGGAAGCCGTGAATATGCACCCGTCGTTCAGACGCCAAGCATGGAGACTGGTTACGTGGAACGGCTTGTCCATTCCGATAATGGCTATTCGCTAGATTTCGATTCGATAGAATGGTATGAAGGCGACGCTGCGACTGTCAAGTTCAGAGAGAGAGAAGGAGATTCCGGTTTGGACGCTCCGCCGGATGGTTATTATATTATTAACGATAATCCTTCGGTAAAAACGCTGCCCATCGCAGACGACGCTGTTGTGCTGATGCAAATCTATGATCGCGATGGCCATGCTGCAAATGCAGACATCGAGTGGGATGAGCAAATTTCGCTGGCGGCATTTGCCGAGCATTTCAATAAAGATGAATCGATCAAGCTGAAAGATTTCCCTTATCACATCACGGTAAAAGACGGTAAAGTGGTACGTATCGTCCAGCAATACATTCCATAATTTCGCTTCAACATTAATGAATGAGTCTAGCAGGAGCCTTCGCTTAGAGGGCTTCTTTTTTATAGGAGGAAATGATAGGAATTTGTAAAATTGGATAAAAACCGTAACCTTTGAGGCGGCCGATTCGTCTGTATAGATACGAAGCCTGCAAACGCGGGTGATAAAGGAGGACTTTCCAAAATGAAAGCATTCAATCAACCACATCAACTTTTGAAAAAGACACTCGTATTAGGTTTGGCGCTTTCGCTGACGGCTGGTACAGCTGTTATTGCAAAAAGTCCGCTGCATGCAGCAGCAGCTTCAGCAACGGCTAGCGGCACTGTCAATGCCAGCGTTGCAGCTTCCATCTACAAGCAATTCGAAAAATATGTGAGTAAGCCTTCGACATTAGCGAAAGCGCGCGCTTACCTGATTAATAACATTAGCCGCGTAAGCAAAACACAAGCGACAATCATGACGCTGCATCTGGAAAATGCACAGCTGGCGCATTTGCCTGCCTTTTCCGAAAAGCTATACCCGCAAAACATTCAGAAGGAAATTGATAAAGCATATCGTAAAAAAGGGATTTCGCTGGACGCGCTGATCGGAGCAACGACCGATGCGAAAACGAAAGCTCTGCTAATCGAAGCCAGAGACAAAGGCTATAAGCTGGAGACGAGCGAGGGAATGTACTATCCGGTTATGCATTACCAGAGCTTTAAGCAGTTCCAAATTCATATCAACAAAGATATAGCATCATACATCGATCTAATGGCTGTCGCGTCCAACAGCCCCGTCGCTTTCGATGGTGCGATTGTAATCGGCTGGGATGAGCTGATCTCACGTACGGTGGCTTTGGAAAACTTTCTGAAGCAGTATCCGAAATCGAACCGGGCGACCGTTATCAAGGAGCATTTCCGGCTGCTGAAGTCCCGGACATTTTACGGCGCGAGCAATACACCGGTCTATGACAGCTATGGTCCAAAAGGCGAGACAGCCATTAACCCTAAAGTTCGGGCGGCCTATGAGGCAGCGGTCAAGAAAGGAAACGGCGGCAGCGTGTTTCTCTCCTCGATCCAGAGCCTGCTGAAGCTGCTGGATGGAAGCAACAACCTGCAGACGGCTGAAATTAATCGTTTTTTAGAGAAACAGGTGGAATAGTTCAAAAAATCTGCTCCCAAGAGTAGGAAACAGGAATCCGCATGTCGAAACTCTATACAGACATTTATTTTCGACATAGGAGCGTGAACGCTAATGTTTTTGCACTTTCTTCATCATATGGAACATAAAATAGCATTTCTGGATTTGGCGAATCGGGTGGCAAAAGCTGACGGCTGCATCAACACGAAGGAAAAGGACTATATCCGGCTGTTTATGAACGAAATGAACATCTCGGAAGCAGACTACCAGTGCCAGGATCATCGTGACATAAAAGACATTATCGGAAATTTGCAGGATGAGCAGGTAAAGCGTATCTTTTTCGCAGAAATACTGCTGCTCGTGTTCGCCGATGGGGATTACAATGACGATGAGAAGCAATTGGCTAGAAAGCTGCAGGAGCTGTTCGGTTTATCCGAAGAGACGTATGAAGCGTTCAAAGATTGGGTGGTCCGCATGGATCAGCTGAAGCTGGAAGGTTTGAAAATAATATTGGCTTAAGGATAGAGGGCGCATGCCCTCTATTTTTTTTATGCCGGAACCGGGTTATTTTCACGATTGTCCGTCTCATATCCTATATTATCCGCAAAAGCCGTCGATCCTTGTCCGCCAGTGAGGTTACAGCAATGAAGGGGGTGGGATAGTGCGCTTCCAGCTAAGCGAGGAAACGGAAATGCTGCGGGTGGCGGTTCGCGCTTTCGCGGAGAAGGAGCTTGCTCCCTTTGTTCGGGAGCGGGATGAACGCGGAGGTGTGGATCGGAGCGTATGGGGCAAGATGGCGGTGATGGGGCTGACAGCAATTCCGCTGGAGGAGCATTACGGCGGCGCTGGCGGCACTGTACTCGACTATGCGGTTGTGCTAGAGGAGCTTGCAGCTGCATGCCCATCATCGGCGGCCATGCTGGCGGCTCACACCGGTTATGCAGTGTGGCCGATTCGACATTATGCCTGTCATAACGGTAACGGGAAGTTCAACAGCAGGCTCGCCGCATTGGCGGAAGGCCGTCTTCTTGGCGGATTTGCTGCGCCGCCGATGGACGAAGGTTCGCTTATCGCAGTGCCTGATGGTTTGCTCCAAGGCGGTTATAGATTGAATGGCGCTGTCCCTGTAGCTGTAAATGCAGAGACAGCCGATTTGGTTATTATGTTTGCCCGCATTCATAGACAGGGAGGGCAGCGGGGGAGGCTTACTGCATTTGTCATAGAAAAAGGTATGCCAGGCTTTCATGCTGTTCCCGGTGCTGCCAAGATCGGTCTGAAGGGCTTCAGTACAGGCTCGCTTCACTTTGACAATTGCCGGGTAGCTTGGGATACCGATCAGCTGGGGCGGAAAGGCCAAGGGCGCGCGGTTGCAGCTTCTGTCGCTGAAATCGGCAATATCGGGGCAGCTGCCCAAGCGGTAGGTGTTGCTCAAGGAGCGCTTAGCGCAGCTGTCGATTATGCCAAAACGCGCAAACAGTTCGGCAAGCTGATCAGCCGGCAGCAAGGCATCGCCTTTAAGCTTGCGGATATGTTAACGCAAGTGGAGGCGGCGCGGCTTCTCGTCTACCAGGCTGCATGGCGCATGAGCGAGGGGATCGCATGTACGCGAGAAGCTGCTATTGCGCGTAACATATCCGCCCAAACGGCAATTGCCGTAACGCTGGAGGCCGTTCAGCTGTACGGCGGCTACGGTTATATGAAGGAATATAGCGTGGAGCGGATGCTGCGCGACGCGAAGTGTCTGGAGTCGGATTTTGCAACTGGCGGAATGGAGCTTGCGAGCATCTCAAGCATCCTGACCGGTCCAACCGATTAAGGGGGAGATCGCTCTTGCGCAATACGGTCATCGTTGGCGGAAGCCGCACGCCCTTCGGCAAGCTGGGCGGCATATTGAAGCAAGCACAGGCCGTTCAACTGGGTGCTGCGGCGATTGACGGAGCGCTGCAAAGCAACGGGCAAATTGCACGAACCGATGTCGAAGGCGTACTGATGGGAATGGTTCTGCAAGGGGGTGCGGGTCAAAATCCGGCGCGCCAGGCGGCTGTTCTTGCCGGCTTGCCTTGGAGCACGCCATCCGAGACTGTGAACAAGGTGTGCGCCTCCGGGATGCGTGCCATTACACTGGCGGATCAGATGATCCGCTGCGGAGATGCCGAGCTGCTGATCGCCGGCGGCATGGAGAGCATGAGCAATGCGCCTTACGCCATTCCAGATGCGCGGTGGGGCGCAAGAATGGGAGACCGGACTATAATCGATCTGATGCATCGTGACGGCTTGCATTGCCCGTTCGATCAAGTTGCAATGGCTGTTTATGGCAATGATGCTGCATTGCAATTTCATATAAGCCGGACAGAGCAGGATGAATGGGCGCTGCGCAGTCAACAGCTTGCAGTTGCAGCAATAAATCGGGGTGCTGCGGCTGAGGAAATCGTTCCTGTTGCTGCACTTCCTGGTGCGCCGGACAAGGATGAATGTCCGCGGCCTAATACGGATGCCGCACAGCTGGCGAGGCTTAAGCCGATTGGCGGCTCCGGCGGGACAGTTACAGCCGGCAATGCGCCAGGCGTAAATGACGGGGCAGCAGCGGTGGTCGTCATGGATAAAGCCGCCGCATTGCGCGGAGGGTATAAGCCGCTTGCGGAGATTGCCGGTCATGCTGCTGTCGCTCTGGAACCGCATCGCCTAGCGGAAGCTCCGGCGCTGGCGATGCAAAAGCTGTTTGCACAAACGGGAGTATCGCTTGCCGCAATCGATCTCATTGAGGTCAATGAAGCTTTTGCTGCTGTCACGCTGACGTGTGGCAGGCTGCTCGGCTGGCAGCCGGATAAAGTAAACGTGAACGGCGGCGCGATTGCGTATGGTCACCCCATCGGAGCGAGTGGAGCCCGTATCGTGTGGACGCTGATACAAGA
Source organism: Paenibacillus sp. NPDC058174 (assembly GCF_042883865.1). Classification (NCBI taxonomy): domain Bacteria; kingdom Bacillati; phylum Bacillota; class Bacilli; order Caryophanales; family Paenibacillaceae; genus Paenibacillus; species Paenibacillus sp. NPDC058174. The sequence continues at coordinate 840,140 of NZ_JBHVUY010000001.1, read as the reverse complement.
GCTCCGGCGGCGCGGCGGCGGGCTAGGCGTAGCTGCGATATGCAGCGGCGGCGCGCAGGGCGACGCTCTATTGCTTCGTGTGGAGGGGTAAACGGCTTGCTCGAAGGGAATGGAACGGATATGAACATTTCTCGAATCGGGGTTATCGGCGCCGGGCAAATGGGCGGAGGGATTGCGCAAGTATTTGCCGTTCACAGCTTCTCGGTCACCCTCTATGACATTGACATGCAGCTGGCGGGGAGGGGATATGCAGCTATCGAAGCTTCCTTAAAGCGGCTTGTGGGAAAGGGCCGGTTGACGGAGGAAGCAGCAGCTTTGACGTTAGAGCGGCTGTCGCCAACCGCAGATCTGGCACAGCTCCGCGATGCAGAGCTTGTGATTGAAGCTGCACCGGAGCGGCTGGATTTGAAAAAGCGGCTGTTCGCGGAGCTGGATCAGCTGTGCGGGCAGCATACGATATTGGCAACCAATACATCTTCCTTGCCAGTAACGGAGCTGGCTGCAGCGACGAGCCGGGCGCACCGCGTCATCGGGATGCATTTCATGAATCCGGTACCGGTCATGCCGCTCGTGGAAGTGATTCGCGGTCTTGCCACCTCGGAGGAGACGTTTGATACCATCGTTGCTATAACACAAGCCATCGGAAAAACCGCCGTGCCGGTACGGGACTATCCCGGCTTTGTGTCCAATCGGGTGCTCATGCCGATGATCAACGAGGCGATTTACGCTGTCTACGAAGGGGTTGCAGCCCCGGAGGGTATTGATCAAATTATGCAGCTTGGCATGAACCATCCGATGGGACCGCTGAAGCTGGCTGATTTTATCGGGCTGGACACTTGTCTAGCCATTATGGAGACGCTGCATCAGGGCTTTGGAGACAGCAAATATCGGCCATGTCCATTGCTGCGCAGTTACGTGCAGGCGGGTTGGCTGGGGAAGAAAACGGGCAGAGGCTTCTACACATACAGTTGAATAGTTTGATTTCACAATTATAAAGCAGCTTCATTCAGAACTGTACTTCATAATCACCTGCTTCTATCCTATCAAAGGATTCGTCTGCAGAAAGGGTGTTGCCGGTGGATTTGCGATTGACGAGCGAGCAGCAGCAGCTTCGGGATGAAGTCAGAACGTTTGCCCGGGAGGAAATCTTGCCTTGTGTCGCTCTAATGGAAAAGGATGAACGATTTCCTTCCCAGCTAATAAGGAAGATGGGAGATAGAGGCTGGATGGGGATTCCGATCCCGCAGTGTTGGGGCGGTCTCGGCGGCGATTTCATTTCCTATATCCTTGCTATTCATGAACTATCGAAGGTAAGTGCTGCAGTAGGCGTTATTTTGTCCGTGCATTCTTCGGTTTGCACGCTGCCTATTTTACAGTATGGAACGCAGGGGCAGCATGAGAGCTATTTGAGCAAACTTGCGGGAGGAAGCTGGCTTGGCGCATTTGCCTTAACCGAGCCGCAGGCTGGATCGGATGCCGCTGCGATTCGGACGAAAGCAGCCCGGGACGGTCGAGATTATGTGTTGAATGGCACGAAGCTGTTCATTACGAACGCAGGCGCAGCCCAGCTTTATTTGACCTTCGCCGTTACAGATCCATCGGAAGGAGCGAAGGGTATTACTGCTTTTCTCGTAGAAAGCAGCTTCCCCGGCCTGAGTGTCGGGAATAAAGAACGGAAAATGGGATTACATGGCTCCAATACTTGCGAGCTTGTGTATGAGGATCTCAGGTTGGATCAAGCTCAACGATTAGGTGCGGAAGGCCAAGGTTTTGCGATTGCGAAAGGCTCTCTCGACGGCGGGCGAATCGGTATTGCCGCCCAAGCGCTCGGTATTGCCGAAGCTGCACTGGAGCTTATGACTCACCGCTTTGGAGGGAAGGTGAAGCTGAGAAGCGCGGCTGCAAGGCAGAATCAAAGGGAGCTGGCTGAACTCACCGCCATTACGGACGCGGCAAAATTGCTCGTCTATCGGGCTGCCTATATGAGACAGGAAGGTCTTCGCTGTACGAAGGAGTCGTCAATGGCAAAGCTGTACGCGTCTGATGCTGCCGTACGTATTGCAGGAGCAGCTGTAAAGATGCTTGGAATGGAAGGATACCTTGAAACTGCGGGTGCCGAACGTCTGTTCCGGGATGCGAAAGTAACGCAAATTTATGAAGGCACGAATGAAATCCACCGGATCGTCATTAGCGGACAACTGCTGCGATCCTAGGGAGGAAGGCGGTGAGGCAGCATGAGTCGAACACCGGGGCAGCGGTTCCGGGAAGGCGTTGCAGCAGAACATCCGCTGCAAATTGCAGGTGTCATACATGCGTATGCGGCTAAGCTTGCAGAGCGAGCCGGCTTTCGGGCTTTGTATGTATCGGGAGCCGGCGTGGCGAATGCCTCGTTTGGCTTGCCCGATCTCGGTATTACGACGCTTAGCGACGTTGCGGAGGATGTGCGCCGTATGAGCGCAGCGACCGGGCTTCCCCTGCTCGTAGATGCGGATACCGGTTTTGGCGGGGCGTTCCAAATTGCCCGTACGGTTCGCGAGCTGAGCCGGGCGGGTGCGGCAGCCATTCATATTGAAGATCAGGTCGCAGCCAAACGGTGCGGGCATCGTCCTAATAAAGCGATCGTCAGCCAAGCGGAAATGGTAGACCGTATCAAAGCAGCTGTAGATGCGAGATCGGACAGCTCATTCGTCATTATGGCCCGGACAGATGCGCTTGCCGGCGAAGGGCTGAATGCGGCAATTGAGCGGGCTTGCGCTTATGTGGAAGCAGGCGCAGATATGCTTTTCCCGGAAGCGGTAACGGAATTGGGGCAATACAGCCGATTTGCCGAGGCGGTGAACGTGCCCATACTCGCCAATATGACGGAGTTTGGCAAAACGCCTCTTTTCAAAACCGGGGAACTGGCCGCCTATGGCGTCGACATGGTGCTGTATCCATTATCCGCTTTCCGGGCGATGAACGCCGCTGCTGTCCAGGTCTACGAAACGATTCGCAAAGAGGGCACGCAGCAGCAGGCGCTACCGGTAATGCAGACACGGGAGGAGCTCTACGATTATCTTAACTATTACAGCTATGAACAGAAGCTAGACCAGTTGTTCGGCGCAAAGGGGGAGAGCGAGGATGACGGCTCGTAAATCCGGAGGGTTGGCGAATACGATTGCTGGAGAAACGGCAATTTCGACGGTTGGCAAAGAAGGCAAAGGACTCACTTACCGAGGATATTCTATTCATGATTTAGCCCATTACGGCACGTTTGAGGAAACGGCTTATTTGCTGCTATACGGAAAGCTGCCGGACGAGGATGAGCTGCTCGGCTACAAGCTGAAGCTCAACCGGCTCCGTTATTTGCCGGATGGCTTGCGGCCGCTGCTGGAGCAGCTCCCTGCAGCTATGCAGCCGATGGACGTACTGCGCACCGGCATTTCCGCGCTGGCCGCGTTTGAACCGGAGACGGCGGATCGCGGGCCGCGGCATATAGCTGACCGGCTGCTCGCTTGCGGTGCATCGGTGCTGTTGTACTGGCATCATTTTCACACGAGCGGTTTGCGGATTGATACCGAGGCGCCGGAGAGCGCCAGCATCGCTGGACATTTCTTGCAATTGCTGCATGGAAGGCCGCCAAGCGAGTTGCATGAGGAGACGCTGGATGTTTCTTTGATTTTGTATGCGGAGCATGAATTCAACGCCTCGACTTTTGCCGCAAGGGTGACAGCTTCTACACTCTCTGACTTCTACTCTTCAATTACAACAGGAATTGGAACACTTCGCGGTCCTCTGCACGGCGGCGCTAATGAAGCTGCGATGGAGCTAATTGAGAGCTTTGCTGATGCCGACGAAGCGGAGAAAGGGATCTTGAAGCTGTTGGAACAGCGGCAGCTAGTTATGGGCTTTGGACATCGTGTCTATTCTGTCTCCGATCCCCGCTCCGATATCATTAAGCTGTGGTCGGCGACGTTGTCTAAGGAAGCAGGAGATACTCGGCTCTATCCGGTATCGGAGCGGATTGAAGAGGTGATGCAGCGTGAGCGGCAGCTGTTTCCGAACCTCGATTTTTACAGCGCTTCAGCTTACCGGTTTCTGGGCATACCGACGAATTTATTTACCCCTTTATTTGTTCTATCGCGCATAAGCGGCTGGTCTGCCCATATTATCGAGCAGCGGGAAGGAAACCGGATTATCCGGCCTTCGGCTTTGTATGTTGGCCCGGAACCTCAGCAGTGGGTCGAGCTCGCAGACCGCAAATGAAGGGGGAAAGCGCATGTCCCAAATTGCAAATAATGACCGGCCTGCACCGGACACTCTATTAGTAGAGATTGCGGAATATGCAGCCAATGCGGTAATAGAAAGCACTGAGGCATACGAAACGGCGCGATATTGCCTTCTTGATACGATCGGCTGCGGCTTGCTGGCGCTGCGCTATCCGGAATGCACGAAGCTGCTTGGACCAGTCGTGCCGGGCACGATCGTGCCGAATGGCGTCCCGGTTCCCGGCACTTCGTATCGGCTGGACCCGGTGACTGCTGCTTTCAACGTCGGCTGCATCATACGCTGGCTGGATTTCAACGACACTTGGCTGGCGGCAGAATGGGGGCATCCATCGGATAACTTAGGTGCAATCTGGGCCGTGGCGGATTACGTCAGCCGGATACGCGCCGTCAACGGTGATCCGCCACTCCTTATGCGTGATGTACTAACAACCATGATAAAGGCACATGAAATTCAAGGTGTGCTTGCGCTGGAAAACAGCTTCAACCGAGTCGGACTGGATCATGTCCTGCTAGTCAAAGTTGCTTCCACGGCAGTTGCGACGGCGCTGCTAAGCGGTACACGCGATGAAATCATTCATGCAGTATCCAATGCCTGGATTGACGGGCAATCCTTGCGGACATACCGCCATTCTCCGAATACCGGCACTCGCAAGTCGTGGGCCGCGGGAGACGCAACCAGCCGGGCGGTTCGTCTGGCGCTGATGGCTGTAAAGGGGGAAATGGGTTATCCCTCTGCATTAACGGCCCCTGTCTGGGGCTTCCAAGATGTATTGTTTAAGGGCCAGTCACTGGCGCTGAATCGTAAGTTTGATTCGTATGTGATGGAGCATATATTGTTCAAGCTGGCGTATCCCGCTGAATTCCATGGGCAGACTGCCGTAGAATGCGCAGTAAAGCTGCATCCGCTTGTGAAGGATCGCTTGGAGGAAATCGACTTTATCAAGATTACGACACATGAATCTGCAATACGTATCATCGATAAAAGGGGGCCGCTGCATAATCCGGCGGACCGCGACCACTGCCTTCAATATATGACAGCTATCGGCCTGCTCTTCGGGCAATTGACCGCCGATCATTACGAGGACGAAGCGGCAAGCGATCCGCGCATCGATGCGCTGCGCGGGAAGATGACGGTGGAGGAGGATATCCGGTATTCCGCAGATTATTTGGATGAAACGAAGCGGTCTATTGCGAATGCAGTGCAGATCTTTTTCAAGGATGGGAGCGCTACGGAACGGGTGGAGGTGGAGTATCCGATCGGCCATCGCCGGAGGAGGAGTGAGGGGATTCCTTTACTGAAGCATAAATTCGAAGCAAATTTGCGTACGAGGCTGGCGGACCGGCAAGTGCGGGAGATACTGGCGATTGGGGATGATCAGCAGCTGTTGGAGCAGACGCCGGTACATCGTTTTGTTGATTTGTTTGTTTTGTAGTGTTGTGTGAGTAACTTGGGATCGCTGCGCGCTTTGGTTCATGCTGCCGTTCTTGATTCCATTGCTCCCATCGTTTGCACGATGCAAAAATGGATATAATCTGCAAAATGTCATCCTGAACTCAAAACGCTCCGCTCACCCTAAGCCGCACAAAACACAATAACAAACCAATTTCTGCTACTGCACCATCTAAATTACTATGCGAAGACGATCCGGTGATTTATTCCACGCCTAATGTTTAACTGGTCAACGTCTTACTGTGAATGTTTAGTTGGGAAGAACTTGCTCATCAAATTTGCGTATTCAAGGTTTGCGAAATAGTTGCGAAATAGATTAGTTACCCGTGTATAGCGAAGTTAGATTCGCTGTATTGCGAAGCAGGTTCGCTATTCATAGCAACTTTTCGGATCAAAATGTAAATCTGCATGTGGATATCCAATTTATAGGAGATATTTCGCATCAAAATGCAAAAGTGCATTTTGATCAGGGGAAAAAGCAGGTTTTGGGCGATTTTCAGCGATTTCAAATGTATTTTTGCATTTTGAGGGCTAATTAAGTCCGAATAGGCCTAAACAAAATGTACTTTTACATTTTGTTTAGCCATAGGAGACGGCGAGGAGCGGGTTAAGGCAACAACAAAGGTTAGTTAGCCCCATGTATTCTTGTATCCATCAGTCAGGTAGGTGGAGATTAGCTGGTGCTCATAATTCAGTATAATTGAGGTTGAGAAGGATGCTCGTTTAGCGGAACGCTGTTACGTTAGATGAGATAACCTATTAGTGCTTTGAGGGGCGATTAAACGGAGCAATATCCGATCGAATCACACCGCTCGTGCCTTCTGGCGCGCGTTGCTTGGTCGAACGTCGGCTGACAATTCTGCAGCACAATAAAAAACTTAGTAATTATAATTCGCCACTATTTCTCAACAGACCCGTTCGGGTCTGTTTTTTTGTGTCGCACAATGCCTCCAACTGCAAGTGTTGCGGGGCAACGCCCGCATCAATCGCGGCTCCATCGTCGTAAGCGGCAGGAGGTCGCACATAGGGGGACGATTCTACTCACCGTTGCAGTTTTCTGTCTCAATAAGTTAAGGTGCATCGTTTCCAAATAATTGGCTGGCGATCTGGGCGGTCAAGGACTATCATGAGTTTAGGAATGAACATTAAGCATGAAGTTAGGGATGAATGGCAAGTAACAGCCCATAACTAACATTTCATAGCAAGTTGCATAGGCAGCATTATAGGCAAATGACAAAAGGACGGTTGAGCAGGATGGCGGTAAATTATTGTACAGTATGCGGTCAGCCGATGGAAACCCGCGACATAGACGGTACGGCTCGCAGAGCCTGTACCTCGGAAAGCTGCGGGCATGTTCATTGGGGCGATTACAGTGTAGGTGTAGGCGCGCTTGTGATGAAGGAGGAGCGGATTTTGCTCGTCCGCCGTGCTCAAGAGCCGGGAAGAGGTTATTGGACGAATCCGGGCGGTTATATTGAGCAGATGGAATCGATCGATCAGACGATCATTCGCGAGGTGCTGGAGGAAGCAGGCGTTCATGCAACCGTAAAAAGCATCGTTGCGGTTCGTGACCAGCCGCGAAGCATTCACAACGTCTATATCGCGTTCGATATGGAGTATACCGGGGGCGAGCCTGTGCCAGATGGCGTCGAGGTCGATCAGGCAGGCTTTTTCAGCTTGGAGGAAATGAAAGAAATGCAGGTCGCCGATTTCACCAAATGGCTGATTGACGTTGCGATGCAGCGTCGTGCTGAAGGCTTGACGGCTGACGCCAATCCTGTCGTACCTGGCAACGCCAGCGTTTTCTTCCGGACATAGAAGTTTCGTGTAATTAATTGCATTAATTAAATGAAATAAAGCAGCGTCTATTTCAAAATGGATGAGTGTCCATGCTGGGATAGACGCTGCTTTATTGCTTTAGAACTGGCTGCCGTTGTAAGGCGAGGATGGTTTAACCGCAGAGTTTGCTCCAATGTTCGCCGTGTTCGCGCCAACGTTGGCTGTATTCGCCGGAACTTCCATTTCCTTCTCAAAAAATGACTTGTGGCAGTGAAGATGCGAGATTCGCGGTACATGCACGTTGGTACCAGGCTGGAGTGCAGCATCTGCCGTCAATTCCGGGTTGGCCTCTTCCAGAAATACGCTCGGAATATTGTACATATGCGCTACATGGTGAAGCGTCTCGCCGCCTCTTGCTTGATGGGTTGCATAGTATGGATCATTGCGGAACTCAGACTCTTCCCCCTCACGGAACGGAAAGAACGGGAAAGCAAACGGGGAGAAGAAGAAAAACGGGAACAATGCACGCCCTGGGAAAAACGGATGTGGAAACGGGCGAAACGGGGGACGGAAACCTCCGCCAAAGCCTCCGCCAAAATGGTTAAAGCCGCGGTCCATAAGTAAGCCTCCATTACTGTATAGTCATTTGACTATATAACCTATGACGAAACGGATAACTGGTTCATCGCCTAGGAGAAAATGGGCTTGTTCTTTTGAACGCAGCAGCTCGGACGATTGGAATAATTTGTGTGGAAACAGCGCATGGTATGGTTAGGAAAACCATTGAATAGGAGGTATGGCTAATATGACGGAGCATGAAGCTTTACCGCAGTTTCCACAGTCGTACTGGATCGGGACAAGCAAGGAGAGACAGCCTTACCCTAAGCTGGGTCGTGATCTGGAAATCGATGTCGCTGTCATTGGCGGCGGCATTTCGGGAGTAACAACGGCTTATGTGCTTTCGCAGCGGGGATATAAAGTTGCGCTAATTGAAGCGGGAGAGCTGCTGGGGGGGACAACCGGCCATACAACGGCAAAAATAACCGCACAGCATGATTTGATTTATGACGAGCTGATTACCCAGCAAGGCAAGGCGAAGGCTGAGCTTTACTATCAAGCTGCGGAGGAAGCGGGACGATTCATTAAACAAACGATTGAAGAACATAACATTCATTGCGGGTTTTCCCATCAGAATGCCTATTTGACGGCTGATACGGAAGACGGCGTTGAGAAGCTGAAAACGGAATGGTCTGCCTATCAGGAGCTTGGGATCAATGGCGAGTATCTAACTGACGTACCGCTGAACATCCCCTGCAAGGCTGCTCTTGCGATGCACACTCAGGCTCAATTTCATCCGCTCCAATACTTAAGGTCATTAATTGATCAGATTACAGAGGCTGGGGGCATTATCTGCGAGGGTACGACTGCGGTTGATCTTACAGAGGGAAAGAGGCCGGTCGTCCTCACGAATGCAGGTCACAAAATTACGGCAAATCATGTCGCGATCTGCACCCATTTTCCGTTCCATGACGGCCTTGGATTTTATTTTGCCAGAATGCATGCGGAACGCTCCTATGTTCTGGGTATTGAGACGGAGGAGCGTTATCCGGGCGGAATGTACTTGAGCGCAGAGGAGCCTAAGCGTTCCATTCGGGTCACGGCTGATGAGCCAGGCGGTATCGTTCTTATCGGCGGGCAGAGTCACAAGACTGGGCAGGGGATGTGTACGTTCAATCACTATGAAGCGTTGCAGGAATACGCGGAGCAGCATTTTAAGGTGAAAAAAATCGCTTTCCGCTGGTCGGCTCAGGATCTGGTCACCGGAGACAAGCTCCCATTCATTGGCCGGATAAAGGCTTCAACTCCAAACGTGTATGTGGCGACTGGCTTTCGCAAATGGGGAATGACGACCGGGACGGCTGCTGCCTTGCTGATTCGTGATCTAGTAGAAGGCATCGATAACCGTTATGAAGAGCTGTTTTCTCCATCCCGCGGAATGACTACTGCAGCATGGAAGGATCTCGTCGTAGAGAATCTGGACGTAGCCAAGCATTTAATAAGCGGAAAGCTTGGCACTCCGAAGCGATGGGCTGAAGAGCTGTCGGATGGGGAAGGAAGCGTAGTCTTACTGCATGGAAAAAGGGCCGGAGCATACAGAGACCCGGAAGGCAAGCTGCATCTGGTCGATACGACCTGTACTCATCTGGGCTGTGAGGTGGAATGGAATGACGGAGACCTGAGCTGGGATTGCCCTTGCCATGGCTCCAGATTTTCGATTGACGGCGAAGTGATGGAAGGTCCTGCGGAGAAGCCGCTGAAGAAGCTTACTCTGTAAACCCGCTTCTGCAAGTGCCAAGACAGCCAAAATATTCAGGCCGACTTGGGTACAGTCTATATCCTATGGTATAGTAGAAGAAACGCTGACCTTTTATTGGAGGGAATTAACATTAATACCGAAGTCCTAGACGCAATGTCCATGCTGCAGAAAACCAGCCGCACCTTTTATATTCCGATAACCCGTCTGACGCCGGGACTCAAGGAAGCGGTGAGCTCCGCCTATTTGTGCATGCGCGCCATCGATGAAATTGAGGATCATGAGGAGCTCGCCGATGCACTCAAGGCAAAGCTTCTGTATGAAGTACAGGATGCCTTGCTTGCGCCAAACATGGCTGAGGCTGTTGAGCAGACGCTCGCCCCGCATGCGCATGAACTTCCGGAAGTGTCACTGCGTCTAGCAGAATGGGTACAGCTATGCCCCGAGAGCGCCAGAGACACAGTTATCCGCTATACGGCCAAGATGTCGAAGGAAATGGCCGAATGGGTAGAAGTCCAATGGAAAATTAGCACGGAAGCTGACTTGGACCGCTATACATACAGCGTAGCCGGCATGGTCGGCGAATTGCTGTCGGAGCTTTGGTTATGGAATGACGGGACCGTTACGGATCGCGAGAAAGCGGTTGCTTTCGGCAGAGGACTGCAGGCAGTCAACATTTTGCGCAATCAACTTGAGGACCGGCAGCGCGGTGTAAACTTCTTCCCTGAGGGCTGGGATTCGAAGGACATGATCAAATATACGAAGCGGAATTTGAAGCTTGCCGATGCCTATATTGCCGAACTTAACAAAGGGCCTGCACTGGATTTTTGCAAAATACCGCTGCAGCTGGCACACGCCACGACTAAGCTGATTGCGGCTGGCGGAAACAAGCTGACACGCGATGCGGTACTGAAAATTGTGAACAAAATTTCGGGTTAATGCCGAAGTCAGAGGCAGCCATTTTGGAATGGCTGCTTTTTTATCGTATTTTAGTTTACATAATTATTGTTATGTCGCCTTTATGCGAAGGAACAACTTTCGATGCGGTTCGTTTATCATTCATCGCTCCTTTCATTATTACGGCTTACCAGCTTCTTTTATTGGGATAATAGTCCCATCTATTGGGCCATCCAAGCAAAAGCAGCAACATTGACAATACGCATGAACCTCATCAATAATAACTAAATATGTCTAACTATATAGATAGGGGAGAAACGTACTGTGAGAATGAAATGTAATATAATCGGGCTGGCTGTCATCGCCATATCCATTATGTTGGCGGGCTGCGGCTCTAATGGAAATGCGCCGGCGAATCAGGCCCAGCAAACGGCGGAGCCTGCTGCAAAAACGGTAGAATTAACGATTTCGGCAGCTGCAAGCCTGACGGATGCCTTAAATGAGATCCAAGGTCTCTATGCAAAAAGCAACCCGGCCGTCAAGTTGAACTTTAATTTTGGCGCATCCGGCGCCCTGCAGCAGCAAATTGAGCAAGGAGCTCCCGCTGATCTGTTTCTGTCTGCCGCTCCGAAAAATATGAAGGCGCTCGTTGACAAGCAGCTGATTGATGAGAATAAGCAAATCAATTTATTGAAAAACGAGCTGGTCGTTGTTGCACCGGCTGATTCGAAGACGAAGCTTGAAAGCGTGAATGACTTGACTAAGGCGGAAGTAAAAACGATCGCGATCGGCATTCCCGAAAGCGTTCCAGCGGGAAACTATGCTAAAGAGGCTTTAACGAGCGCGAAGCTATGGGATGCGCTGCAATCCAAAAGCGTACAAGGCAAAGACGTACGCCAAGTCTTGCAATACGTGGAGACAGGCAACGCCGATGCTGGCTTCGTCTACAAGACGGATGCGTTAACCTCACAAAAGGCTGTTATCGCCTTTGCCGTTGATCCGGCAAGCTATTCGCCAATTCAATATCCTATTGGTGTTGTCAAAGCGACAAAGCATAATAAAGAAGCGGAAGATTTCTATGCCTATCTGCAAACAAAAGAAGCGTTAGATGTTTTTGTGAAATACGGGTTTTCCACACAACAATAAGTGCCGGTTATACCGGAAATATCATTCGAATATAGGCCTATCCACTCGTAAGGAATCTCCTTCGCATGGATAGGCTTTTTTGCGGCTGCTGAATACTTAAATTTTCTTATTTACAAGATTTCCAAGTATAGTATGATGATAATCATGTGTATTATCGAAACATTTAATCGGGTCAGCACGTAACTAGAACATGTGCTTTTTGGGAAATGGAGGAAATGATGGCATGGAAAGCGGAATGAAGGTTAATCTCGTAGAAAAATTGACTTCCGGCGGGTTGTTCACGCTGGACGAACGGCTCTGGAGCAAGGAAATGATTGAAGCGCTGCATCATATCAATTATTTGACGATTAACGGTACGGAGTACGAGACGATCGAAGGACGGCTCAATTTGGATGAAGGCGTTATGGAGCTGCTCGTACAGAAAGTAGCGCATCGTTAATGGAATAGCAGAGGGGCGGGAGTCATGTATGGAAAATAAAAATGAAACGAACCATTCACAAAGCCGCAAACGGGAAACGGTGAACCGGTTCTTTACAAAAGAAGGAAAGCCAATCCGGGTGCTGTCGACCTCGCTGGGCATTGCATTGATGGCGAATGCACTGATCGGTTTAGCTCCAAGTGCTCATTCAGCTGCAGTGGCGACAAATACCGCTTCGGCAGAAGAGCCCGCTTTGGTGGAATGGTCGACAGAAGCTGTGAAAGCCTACTATGATCCGGCCGTAGATTGGAACATCCCGGTTTTGCTTGCGGAGAGCGCAGGCGAAGGAAGCGGAAGTGCTTCGGGCGGCGGCGGTACTGGGGGAGCCAGCGGATCGGGAGGCTCAGGCGGCACGACTATTATTCATTCGGGCGGCGGCTTCGGCTGGGATGATCTATTGCTCTATCATCTGATTTTCAACCGGGGCAATTCCTACTCATCCGGAGTTTGGCACAACTCTCACAATTCCTATTATCAGGGAAGCAGAACGGCCTACAAGCCTAATTCTTATGATTCCGATAAGTTTCAAAATAAAGCGGTTGTCGGCTCGGCAGTCCGGCCAAAAACCTCGAATAAATCCGGCTCCATTACAAGACGCTCTACCTCCTCATCGCCAGGCGGGATCGGCGGCAAATCAAGCGGTATGAGCTCATCGGGTTCCGGCTCCAGCTTTAGCTCATCCGGCTCCAGTCACAAATCAAGCGGCGGCTTCGGCGGATGACAACGAGGGGGCAGCAGCAGGCTTTCGAAGTGGTCGGCAACCCTGGCGAAAATCGCGAGGCGCTCGTGGCAGAGCTTGCTGAGCTCGGATTCACATGGGCCGATCTGGAAGGCGAGCCTTATTGGATCGATCAAGCGGTTGCCATGCGCCGTGAGGTGTATGAGGAGCTGGAAGAAGCTGCTTCGCGGCTGTGGCGTATCTTTGACCGGGCATGCCGGTTTGTGCATGGACGGCATGATTTGTATGCGATGCTGGGCATTCCGGAGCTTTTGTGGCCAACCTTGGACGCAATTGAGCTGGAGGGCGAGGGCGTAATTAGCCGCTATGCAAGATTTGACTTTGCTATATCTGATGAAGGGATCATACAACTGCTTGAGCTAAATGCAGATACGCCAACCGGATATGCCGAAGCAGCAGTTGCAACTCCATGGCAGTGTGAACGGCTTTCGCTGGAATCGCCTAATGTGCAGATGCCTGCTCTAGTAGCCGCTGCATGGGAGGAAGAGCAGCCGGATACGGCAGCCTGCGCAGCTTACGGGGAGCATCTGGAGGATTCCGGTACGATTGATATGCTCGTCAAGCACAGCGGTCAATCAGTTGATTGTGTTGATTTGCTGGAGCTTTGGGTCGATGAAGGCGTGCTGCGGAAAAAAGACGGGCAGGCTATCGATCGGATATTCGCCCTGTACCCGAAGGAATGGATGGCGATCGACGAAGGCGGCGAGGCGTTGGCCTACGCGATTGAAAGCGGCCAATTGCAGCTGTTCAATTCTGTCCATTCTATTATTTTGCAATCCAAAGGAATGATGGCTTTAATCTGGGGATTGTATGAGCTGAACATGCTGTTTAATGCGGAGGAGCGGTCGGCAATTGAGCGCTACATGCTGCCCACTTATAATAAAGCTTTATTTGATGGGAGCTACGTGTCCAAATCGATGTTCGGACGGGAAGGCGGCTCTGTCGTGCTTTACGATGAGGATGGACAAATGGAAGTGAAGGATGAAGACGGCTTCGACACGAGCAGCTTATTCCCGCGGGTCTATCAGAAGCGAGCAGAGCTGGCCAAGATCGAGCTGGAGGCGGGGCAATTCAGCCTGCTTACGGGAATGTTCGTCATCAATGGCGTGCCATGCGGCATGCTTGGACGCGCAGGCGGATTAATTACCGGCAATACAAGTCATTTTGTGGCGATAGGAGTGAAAGCTTCATGAGAAAAAGAAAGATAGCTTTGCTATCGGCTGTACTCGCAACGGCCATTATGCTGGGCGGATGCGGCACGTCATCCGGGGTATGGTCAACTTCCAGCGGGTCTGCGGCGGAATCATCAGCAGACGAGACGCTGCTGCCATGGGATTATAGGCTCATTGAAAGCACAGTCGGGGATTTGATTGGCAGCGACATGGCGATCTTGCCGGACAACAAGCTGCTTCCGAACGATAATAATTACGCGACGAATGATAAAGTGTGGACGCTGCAGTATATGGAAGCGAAGATGACCGTTAATGCAGAAGGCCGCAACGTGGTGACGCTGACCGAATGGACGCCGATCAAATCGTTCAAGACGGAAAAGGAAGGCAAGAAGGATTTCGAGCTGCTCAAAGTACAGCTTACGACGGACGTTGACCTGGTGGGGGTATACAAAACGACATACAAAGAAGAATCACGTTATTTCGCCGTGATTTCTTTGCCTACAGGCAATGAGATCAAGCAGCCCATTGACGAGAAACGTTACGCCAGCATGAAATCAAAGAAGCAAGTGAATGTCTTATTGGAAGAAGTACATGATTACGAAAATTACGATTTGGCGTACGCCAAGTTCAGGGGGTGGGCATCTTGATCGCCATTAATATTATTAGCAGCATCGCTGTTATCGTAGTGCTGCAGCTGCTCGGCATGGTTATTTTCAGCTGGATAACGCCTTATAAGGATATGGAGGAACTGAAGAAGGGGAACGTTGCCGCGGGGCTTGCAATGGGCGGAAAGTTTCTTTCTACAGCTATCATTCTCGGCGTTGCCGCTTATACGAATACGTCTATCTGGCATATGATGCTCTGGTTTGCAGTGGGTTACGTTTGTCTCGTGCTCGCTTATTTCATCTTCGAGCTGGCGACTCCGGGCATTAAAATTGGCGAAGAGCTGCGCAAAGGCAACACTGCGATTGGCATATTGCTTTGCTTCGTTTATGTCGGCACAAGCTTTGCGATTAGCAGCCTGATCGTTTAGCTATAATTAATGTCATTAATTTTAGAGGAAACGTTGAGTTGCAGCACCTCTACCGCTTATAATATAACGGAGAAAAAAGTCAAACAGAAAAGGTGTCATTAATGAGTATCTTAAACGTAGAGCGATTAAGCCATGGCTTTGGGGACCGTGCGATCTTCAACGACGTTTCCTTCCGCCTCTTGAAGGGCGAACACATCGGACTGATCGGCGCCAACGGCGAAGGCAAGTCCACATTTATGAATATTATTACCGGCAAGCTTCAGCCAGATGACGGCAAGGTGGAATGGTCCAAGCGGATGCGCGTCGGTTATTTGGATCAGCACGCTGTGCTGAGCAAAGGAATGACGATCCGGGACGTATTGAGAGGCGCTTTCCAGTACCTCTTCGATATGGAGAATGAAATGAATGCGATGTACGGTCGCATGGGAGAAGTGTCGCCGGAGGAGCTGGAACAGCTTCTTGAAGATGTCGGCACGATCCAGGATACGCTGACTGCTCAGGATTTCTATATGATCGATGCCAAAGTCGAGGAGACGGCGCGTGGTCTGGGCATTACCGATATTGGTCTGGATAAAGACGTCAACGATCTAAGCGGCGGCCAACGGACCAAGATTCTGCTGGCAAAGCTTCTGCTTGAGAAGCCTGACGTTCTGCTCCTGGACGAGCCGACCAACTATTTGGATGAGCAGCATATCGAATGGCTGAAGCGTTATCTGCAAGAGTACGAGAATGCCTTCATTCTTATCTCCCATGATATTCCATTCCTCAACAGCGTCATCAACCTGATCTACCATATGGAAAATCAGGAATTGAACCGCTATGTTGGCGATTATGAGCACTTCCAGCAGGTGCATGAAATGAAGAAGCAGCAGCTGGAATCGGCATTTAAGCGTCAGCAGCAGGAAATTTCCGAGCTGAAGGATTTTGTTGCCCGCAATAAAGCGAGCGTTGCAACGAGAAATATGGCGATGTCGCGCCAGAAGAAGCTCGACAAGATGGATGTTATTGAGCTGGCGAAGGAAAAACCGAAGCCGCAATTTAACTTCAAGGACGGACGCACATCAGGCAAGCTGATTTTTGAGGCGACAGAGCTCGTGATCGGCTACGACAGCCCATTGTCCAGACCGCTTAATCTGCGGATGGAGCGCGGCCAGAAAATCGCGCTTGTCGGTGCGAACGGTATCGGTAAGACGACGCTATTGCGCAGCATACTGGGCGAAATACCGGCGATCTCCGGTCAAGTCCAGCTGGGCGATCTGCTCAGCATCGGTTACTTCGAGCAGGAGTCCAAGGATGCCAACTATAATACGTGTATTGAAGAGATTTGGAATGAGTTCCCTTCCTACACGCAATTTGAAGTCCGTGCTGCACTTGCGAAATGCGGCCTGACTACAAAGCATATCGAGAGCAAAATCGCAGTACTGAGCGGCGGCGAGAAGGCGAAAGTGCGCCTCTGCAAGCTGATCAACAACGAGACGAATCTGCTCGTGCTCGATGAGCCGACCAACCATTTGGACGTTGATGCGAAGGACGAGCTTAAGCGCGCTCTGAAGGCCTATAAAGGCAGCATTTTGCTGATCTCTCACGAACCTGAGTTTTACCGTGATGTCGTTACAGAAACATGGAACTGCGAGACTTGGACAACAAAGGTATTCTAAATTAAATGTATGCGAAAAGCCCGGCAGATCTCCGCGATCAGCCGGGCTTTTCGCATGTCACGGGAACCTGATAGGCAGAAGCTGCATACGATAGCAGGCAGTAGTACTTACTTTATTAGGGGACCTAAGAATTACGGATAAACAACTGTTTACTTTTAGCGATAAGAGGACTATAATCAACTTAAAAGTTGCACTAAGCCAACAAATATAGCTAAGGAAAACTTTTATATAAAAAGAGCAAAAGGAGGAGAGACTATGGCGAACAACAACAGTGTCGCGGCAACAAATAAACTCTCCGCAGAAATGGTGCTGAATCGCAAAGTGAAAGGCTTCAAACGGCTGCTTCCTTTTCTAGGTCCCGCATTTATCGCTGCGGTCGCTTATCTGGATCCCGGCAATTTCGCTACAAACATTACGGCAGGCTCGAAATACGGGTATATGCTGCTATGGGTTATTGCAGCTTCGAACTTAATGGCGGTGCTAATTCAATCTCTGTCCGCCAAGCTTGGCATTGCAACAGGGAAAAACCTCCCGGAGGTTGCGAGGGACCGCTTCTCCAAGCCGGTGTCCTTCCTGCTATGGATTCAAAGCGAGCTTGTCATCATCGCCACCGATCTTGCAGAATTTCTTGGTGCCGCATTAGGACTTTATTTATTATTCGACATTCCGATGCTTCCCGCCGCCTTAATTACCGCCGCCGGTTCCTTTGCCATATTGGAGCTGCAGCGAAGGGGAGTGAGAGCATTCGAGGCCGGCATCGCCGCCATGATCTTTATCGTTGTGCTCGCCTTTACTTGCCAAGTCGTGCTTGCACAGCCTGACATGGCTGCAGTGGCCGCTGGTATTGTAACCCCTAAATTCGACGGTGTAGACAGCGTACTGCTGGCAGCAGGCATACTTGGAGCAACCGTAATGCCGCATGCGATTTATCTGCATTCGTCGCTCACGCAGAAACGGATCGTCGGCCGGAACGATCAGGAGAAAAAACGGATCTTCAAACTGGAGTTTGTCGATATTATTATCGCCATGCTCATTGCCGGAGCTGTCAATATGGCGATGGTAGTCATTGCAGCGGCTTTATTTTTCAAGAATGGCTTGATCGTCGAAGAGCTGGATGTTGCTTATCGCCAATTTGGCGAGTTAGTCGGGCCAGTTGCAGCTATTTCCTTCGGATTGGCTCTATTGATTGCCGGACTCGCTAGCGCCTCCGTCGGCACAATGGCAGGGGATGTCGTGATGCAGGGCTTCATTAAGCGCAGAATCAATCTGTACTTGCGCAGAGCCATTACAACGATTCCGCCGTTGCTCATCATCATGTCTGGGGTTAATGCGACTAAAGCTTTGATAATGAGCCAGGTTGTTCTTTCGTTCGGTATCGCATTTGCACTTATTCCGTTAATTATCTTCACCAGCAACAAGTCGCTAATGGGCGGACTCGTTAACAAAAAGGCGACAACGATCCTGGGCTGGATTATCGCCGTAATCGTCGTCGCGCTTAACTTATTTCTTGTATACGAGAGCTTTACTTAATTGCAAATGTATCTATATAAATGTATAACAGGATCGTACCTGTCTTCCTGAAAGGAGGAGAGATACGATCCTTTCGCATGTTGTAAAGCATGAATCATGCCGAATAACAGCTGGTTCTGACGATTTCTTACGGCAGCCCTTTCGATATCGGTAAAAAATCGGTTATAATAGATAGAGTTGATGTACAAGTTCATGAAGAAAGTGGGAGCAGTATGGGTCGCAAGTGGAATAATATTAAAGAAAAGAAAGCGTCCAAGGACGCCAATACAAGCAAGATTTACGCGAAGTTCGGTTTGGAGATTTATGTAGCAGCCAAGAAGGGCGAACCTGATCCGGAGTCCAACCGGGCGCTTAAGGTCGTACTTGAACGGGCAAAAACATATAATTTGCCAAAAGCGATTATTGACCGTGCTATCGAGAAAGCTAAAGGCAGCGGCGACGAAAACTATGTTGAGCTTCGTTATGAAGGCTTTGGCCCTAGCGGCTCCATGGTTATTGTTGACACACTGACGAATAACGTGAACCGGACAGCTTCCACTGTACGTGCTGCATTCAGCAAGAACGGCGGAAACCTTGGCGTTAGCGGTTCAGTTGCTTATATGTTTGATGCGTCTGCTGTTATTGGCGTGCCCGACAAAACGCTCGATGAAGTCATTGAGATTTTGCTCGAGGCTGATGTCGATGTGCGAGACGTTACGGAAGAGGACGAGAACATTATGGTGTACGCCGCTCCAGAGCAATTTCATGCTGTACAAGAAGCTTTCAAAAATGTGGGCATTACCGAGTTCACAGTCGCTGAGCTGACGATGCTGGCACAGAACGACGTAACGCTTGCAGCAGACGCGCAAGTCCAATTCGACAAAATGATCGATGCTCTGGATGACCTGGAGGATGTTCAACAGGTTTATCATAACGTCGAGTTTGAATAAGCCATACGGGCCTAATAAGGAGAGTAAGCCATGTGCCGCAACATTAAGACACTGTTCAACTTTGATCCTCCCGCGACCGAAGATGAGATTCAAGCCGCTGCCTTGCAGTTCGTAAGAAAGCTCTCCGGATACAATACTCCTTCCAAGGCGAATGAAGAAGCGTTTAATCTTGCCATTGACGAGGTAGCGCAAGCTGCCCGCAAGCTGATGGATTCACTTGTCACGAATGCAGAGCCAAGGAACCGGGAAGTCGAGCTGCAGCGTGCACGGGCAAGAAACGCACAGCGGTTCGGAAGCAATTAGGCCTTTATGCTGAAATGAAGAACGTACCTGGCTAGCCGTTTTGAACGGCATGCTGACGGTACGTTCTTTTTATTACCGGAATGAAAACCAAGCGCTAATGGACAGATTAACGGGGTAGTGCATTTTTTAGGATGAGGAAAGAGGATAAGCACCCCATGCAGGAAAAAAAGAAACGTGATCTAGCTGCACTTGCTTCAATTCCGTTAATTATGACGCTGGCGAACTCCATGCTTATCCCAGTACTTCCGCTTATGCAGAAAAAATTAGGCATCACTTCTGTCATGACCAGCTTGATTATTACGGTATATGCTGCCGTATCGATCGTCTGCATCCCAATAGCCGGATATTTGTCAGACCGATTTGGCCGGAAGCTGATCATCATATTCGGCTTGTCCATTGCTGCAGCCGGCGGGGTCGTGTCCGGACTGTCCGCTTGGTTTCTGGAGCATCAGATGGCGTATGCAGGGATCCTCGCGGGGCGATTCATACAGGGGATTGGCGCGGCGGGTGCTTTCCCAATCGTTATACCGCTCGTTGGGGATATGCTCAAAAGCGAGGAAGAGGTGAGCAGCGGCCTTGGCATGATTGAGACCTCTAATACCTTCGGCAAAGTGCTCAGTCCGATTCTTGGCTCTGCGTTAACGCTTATCGTATGGTTTCTTCCGTTGGCCGTTATCCCGATTATCTGCGTATTATCCATTATCGCTGTAGCAGTGTTTGTGAATGCTCCGAAAAAAAATGGCAAGTCCCCGCAGGTCACGTTAAAGGAGTTCGTTCAAGGCATAAAAGCCATATTAGCCAAAGAGGGCTGGCTTTATGCGATATTTGCAATCGGCGGCTTGGCGATGTACTTAATGTTCGGTTTTCTGTATTATTTATCCTCCATATTGGAGGACCATTATAATATTGAAGGGATATGGAAAGGAGTATTACTGGCCATTCCGCTTAGTGCAATATGTCTGGCTTCCTTCATAACCGGCAAGGCTGTTGGCGTCAGTAAAGTGAGGATGAAATGGCTCACGGTCGCCGGTACAGCGATAACGACGGCAAGTATGGCCGCCTATGCGATCTTTCCGTCGAAAGGGCTGTTCTTCCTGCTGCTGCTGTTATCGATTGCCGGTGCGGGAATGGGGCTTATTCTGCCTTGTCTAGATGCCTTAATCACGGAAGGCATTGATAAGAAGAAGCGAGGCACGATCACATCGATTTATAGCAGCATGCGTTTTATCGGAGTTGCGGCAGGGCCGCTTATTTCTTCCCTGCTGCTGAAGAAGGAAAATCTGCTCTTTTATGTTTTCGCAGCGGTTGGTTTGCTCTGCCTTGTTATCGCATTATTCGCTATTCGGACCGGAAAGAAGAAGTTCAAGAGGGTCAGACCGATGTTCTGATGACCCCAACAACGATGAACAATTAAACCGTGGTGATGCCACGGTTTTTCTTTGCAATAAGCGAGACGGCCATTTGCACAGTATTTGTCGGTATAATGATTACATAATGAAATGCAAGCTTTATTTTCACAAAATGCCTTAATGGAGTCTTAAGTTTCTGAATCCTTTTGCTTCCGAGAGTTAAGACATCGTTAATGCTCAGTTAACTGTGAACTAAAACCCGCTTGTTACAATGAAGCAGACAGACAGGAAGTCAAAATGCGGAACATCAGAAAGGAATATCAGCTATGAAAAAATGGATAAAAGTCATCGCTATTCTACTCGCCGTCATCATTCTATTTCTAGCCACTGTATTTGTTGTAAACGTCATTTGCAATAAGATAGAGAAAGGCAAGATACAGACCTATGGCCAGCTTGTACCTGTAGACGGGAAACAAATGAACGTCCTCATTCAGGGATCGGGCGGAGAAACCGTTGTTCTGCTTCCGGGTTATGGAACTGGAGCGCCGGCGCTTGATTTCAAACCGCTGATTGAGGAGCTGTCCCCCCATTACAAAGTTGTTGTGATTGAGCCTTTCGGCTATGGGTTAAGCGATGTAACCGATAAAGAACGCACGGTTGAAAATATCGTCAATGAGACGCATGAAGCGCTGCAGCAGCTGAATATTAACCGTTACATTCTAATGGGGCATTCCATTTCGGGTATCTACGGACTCGATTATGTGAACAAATATGAAAATGAAGTGACAGCATTTGTCGGGATCGACAGCAGTGTGCCGACCCAAGGCGGCACCGATGAGCCAGTTCCAACCGGCACCTATAAGCAACTCAAGCAATCCGGATTTTTCCGCTTGTTGATGAAGCTTACTCCCAGTCAGCTTATTGCTCCAGACGTTGATGATGCAACAAAAGAGCAAATCCGCATCATTTCGCTTAAAAACTCATTTAATAACAGCGTCTTGAACGAGAGCGAGCATATCGCTTCTAACTTTAAAGCGGTAGAGAAGCTGTCATTTCCTAAAAATCTGCCGCTGATCTTCTTCCTGCAGGCCAATGATACGGAGACGGAAGGATGGATCCCGTTGCATGAGGAGCAGATCAAAAACTCGGTACACGGCAAAGTGATGACCTTTGAAGGCGATCATTACTTGCATCATACACGTTCCAAAGAAATCGCGGAAAACTTTAGAAGCTTTATGCAAGAAGTTAAAGACGTTAAATAAATCTATCTGTCCGTTTAAAATCGAACGCATCGCCTCATGGTGATACGTTCGATTTTTTTAATTAATATTTCGTTAAGAATTGATTCATAACTAGTTTATACTATTGCTCTACATTAGATTAAACCGATTACTTCATACGAGGAGGCTTGTCGACCATAATTGAAAACTGAATCACCTTCGGCCTTACATCATTAGTTTTGTACTTTCGTATGGTGACTAAATTGTCGTATGATAATCAAAGTATAGGTATATCTTGGAACAATAGAGGCAGGGTGATTGGCTGTTATGTCCATACGTGTGAAATTTCTGTTGTCCTATGCAGCAATGCTGGTAGTTCCGCTGCTTCTCATAGTGATAACAGCCTTACTGTTGAGCATTGTTTATCATGGTGATGTGCAAAGTTTGAAAAGCGCTTATGAAAGCAAATTTGAAGGGATGGAAGAGAGCAATACCCGCAATCTAATCAAGCACACCTTTCTGCAAAATAAACAATTATTGACGGATACTGCTTTTCTGGACGATTTATCCAAAGATATGTTTAAGAAGAATACATCGATCTATATTCGTTCAGGCACAAAATCGCTTTATGCTTCGGATGACCTACGGCATAATAAAGGATTAACCAGCGTATTGCCTGACTTCAAACAAGCCGGTTCTTATAACGAACCTTTCCGGCAGAAATTTAATAATGACTGGTACCAGATTGCTCAATACGATTTAATGTCTAACGAGGGTGAGCCGGTCAGTATTTTTCTAGTGAGCAAGGTTGATCCTTTGGTTCAATTCGTACGGACTTTTTTTCCGATTCTGTTTCTGTCAACAGTGATTGTCCTCTTGTTAACGCATACTTTATTGACAACCTACATGTCAAGGCGATTCATTCGCCCTTTACTTGAGCTTCGCAAAGCGACAAGGCTAGTGACGGAAGGGAATTTGGATTTCAAGGTGCAAGTTGACGGCAAGGACGAACTGGGACAGCTGGGGATGGCTTTTGAAGAAATGAGGTCTAGGCTCAAGGAGTCCATTCAGCTACAGCAACAATATGAGAATAACCGGAAAGAGTTAATTACTAATATTTCCCATGATTTGAAAACGCCAATTACGGCCATTAGAGGCTATGTGGACGGGATTCTGGAAGGCGTGGCGGATTCGCAGGAAAAGAACGAAAAATACATGCGGACCATTGCCGCCAAAGCCGGTGAAATGGATCACCTGATCAATGAACTGTTTCTGTACTCCAAGCTGGATATGCAAATGCTGCCGTATTCATTCGAATCAGTGCCGATTGTTCCATTCATGAACGACTGGACAGAGGAGCTGGAGGTAGAACTGGACAAACAGGATGTAGAACTGGAGATATCCATACAAGGCGGCGAAGACGAACGAATATCGGTGGATCGTGATTCCTTCAAGAGGGTGCTAAGCAATATCATACAGAACAGTCTGAAATATATGGATAAGCCTGGAAAACGGATTACAGTCAACACAAAGGTAGAAGGGCAACAATTTATTTTGGCAATCGGCGACAATGGACAGGGCATTGCTTCAGATGCAGTAAAGCATATCTTCGAACGTTTCTACCGCTCCGAGCAATCAAGAAATATGAACACCGGCGGAAGCGGTCTCGGTCTAGCCATAGCCAAGCAGATTATAGCGGGGCATGGAGGCGATATTTATGCGGACAGCAAGGAAGGCGAAGGAACGGTCATTCATATTGTGTTACCGATCGAAGAAGGAGGCGCATAGGTATGCAAAGAACGATACTGATCGTTGAAGATGAGCCTGCGATTGCGGAGCTTCAGCGGGATTACCTGGAGATGAACGGCTATCAGACGGAAATCGCAATAGATGGAGAAAACGGCTTGGAGCTTGCGCTTAGCGGCAAGTTTGAACTAATCGTGCTGGATGTCATGCTTCCCAAGCTGAATGGCTTTGAGGTATGCAAAAAAATACGTGAAAAGCTGGATCTGCCTATCCTGATGGTCACGGCGAGACGGGAGGACATCGACATTGTGCGCGGACTTGGTCTGGGCGCGGATGATTATATAACGAAGCCCTTCAAGCCTGCGGAGCTGGTCGCCCGGGTCAAAGCCCATCTATCGCGTTATGACCGCCTAAAGGGAAGCGGATTATCGACAACTGAATTGGAGATCAGGGGACTGCGGCTGAATCCAGACTCTCGACGTGCTTTCGTCAGAGATGAGGAGGTTACGCTGACGACCAAGGAATTTGATCTGCTCTATTTTCTGGCGCAGCATCCGAACTATGTATTCAGCAAGGACCAACTGTTCGAGCGGCTATGGGGGATTGACTCGCTCGGAGACACGCAGACGGTAACGGTGCATATCCGCAAGCTGCGGGAGAAGATTGAAGTGGATTCGGCCAATCCCGTCTACATCGAGACGCTTTGGGGCGCTGGTTATCGTTTTCGTTCCAAATACTAGTATAGTAAACAAGCCAGAGTTCATCTGCGGATGATGCTTTGGCTTTTTTTTGCTGTCCGGCGACTTAATAATTATTTAATGACCTGTTCACAGCCTTTTTAGATTTCGCTTGTAATCTTAGGTGGCAGAATAAATTCAGGTAAAAAGACTTTCTATAAGCTAAGGGGGGGAGAAGGCATGACAGTGATAGCCAAGCTAACAGGAGTAAGCAAACAGTTCCGGAATGGCAGAGGCATTCAGGATGTGAACATGGAGCTGCGCAAAGGCGATATATACGGATTGCTTGGGCCTAATGGCGCCGGCAAGACAACGCTTTTAAAGCTGCTGACCGGACTGATCTCGCCAAGCGAAGGAACCCTATCCTTATTTGGACAAGATCTGGAGCAGTCCTTCTCAGCGGGGATGAGAAAGGCAGGGTGCATGATTGAATCAGCTGATTTCTACGATTATGTCACAGCGGGCCAATATTTGAAACTGAACGCCAGCTTTTATCCGGATATCCGGCAGCAGCGAATTGATGAAGTGCTTGAGGCGGTGGGGCTGTCCCCGTTTACGAAAGAAAAAATAAGACATTTTTCAACCGGCATGAAGCAAAAGCTTGCGATGGCTGCATCTATTCTGCATCACCCGGAGCTTGTGATCTGGGATGAGCCGACGAACGGTCTGGATATTGAAGGTGTCGTTCATTTTCGCACACTCGTTAAACAATTATCGTTCGAACAAGGAATTACTTTTCTGATCTCCAGCCATATGATTCATGAATTGGAGCAGCTTTGCAACAGAGTTGGCATCTTGAATCAAGGTATTCTGATTAAAGAAGGGAATGTGCACGAATTGCTGACGGATAATCTATCCCTCGAGCAGTACTACATGGAGGAGCTTCAAAAAGGAAAGGAGGGGATTGAGAATGGACGGTTTGACAGCGGGATTAAAAAACGAACTCCAACTGATGCTCTATCGTAAAAAAACAATCTTTTTCTTCGCTGCTTCCGTGTTCATTCCTATCCTGCTCATTTTATTATTCCATACGCTTCAACCTGTTATGGGACTGATTCCGGTCAGCTCATCCTATCCCGTGCAGATGCTGGAGATGTATACGATCTTTTTAATCCCGCTGTTTCTCTTCCTGGAAATCGCCGATTTGTTTCCGCAAGAAATATCGTCGCGCACCTTGAAACTGGCGTTGTTGCGGCCGATTACGAGGCTAGGCGCCTATCTGGCCAAGTTTCTAGCTCTCGGTATTGCCATTGGGGCATTGCTTCTTCTGCTGGGCACGGTGAGCGCCTTGTGCAATCTTTGGTTTGGAAGCTGGGGAAGCGTCGACACTTTCGGATTGCTGAAAGCCTATGCGGCGGCCTTCTTGTCCATGTGGTCCCTTGCAGCTTTGTTTGTATGCATTGCTCAATTTTTCCGGAGTGCGGGCGGTTTTGTGGTATTCGCTATTCTAATATATGCCGGAGCTAAAGTCGCTCCATACTTTCAGCAAGGATTCTCTTCATTCTCTATCACTTCTTATACAGGCTGGTATTCGCTATGGCTGGGCCATTCCATTTCAGCCGGCAGACTCGCCACAGGTTCGTTATTTCTGTTATCCGGCTTAATTTTGTTTCTGGCGATCGGCTACTTCTTCTTTGAGCGGAAGGAGGTATAGTTCGAAAGCAGTTCGTATTTACAAAGTCAAATCATCCTATTGTTAACGAAAGGGGAAATTGCCATGCAGCATGCAAGCGTATTAGTAGAGGATAAGCAGTCATTATGGAACAAGGTTCCGCAGGTCACGATTTTTTTCTGGATCATCAAAATTATGGCCACCACTGTAGGGGAGACCGCCGCTGATTATCTTAATTTTAATTTGAAATGGGGATTGACCACTACGACATTGGCGATAACAGGGCTGCTCATCGTGGCCTTAATTATTCAAATGTCCGCGACGACCTATATCCCTGCCGTATATTGGCTGACTGTGGTGCTAATCAGTGTCGTTGGTACGTTAATTACTGACAATCTCGTCGATAATCTGGGCGTTTCACTGGAAACAACAACTATTTTCTTCTCTATAGCGTTGGCTGTAACCTTTGTTGGCTGGTATGCGAGCGAGAGGACTTTATCGATTCATTCCATTACGACGAAAAAACGAGAGGCCTTTTACTGGCTGGCTATTCTCTTTACCTTTGCGCTGGGAACCGCGGCCGGCGATCTGGTGGCCGAAAGCATGGATCTGGGATACCTGGTCTCCTCGGTGATTTTCGCCGCTGTTATTGGAGCTGTTACCTTCGCGCATTTCCGTCTAAAGCTTAATGCTGTCACCGCATTTTGGATTGCGTATATATTGACCCGGCCAATGGGTGCATCACTTGGCGATTATTTGTCACAGCCCCGCGTCGAAGGTGGACTTCAGCTCGGCACGACCGGAACCAGTATTATATTTATCGTAATCATTCTAGCACTGGTCGCTTATTTGACGAAATCCAAGAGGGATCAGATTTCTCGATAAGAGCCCGATAAGCGAGAAGCGCTTAAGATTTATTTAATAGACTTTTCACGGTGAGTTTAGAAGTATCCCTTAGGCTTGATTATGTAAGACAAATTTAGTTGTGAAGGGAAGGAAAGAAGATGAAGAAGAAATGGCTGTTAACCGGAAGTGCAGTAGGTATTAGCGGCGCCGTTATGTTGGCTACGGGAATTACCGCGTTTGCGGGAACCTCGGGATATGAAGATTATAAAGCTGCACTGAAAAACACCGTGCAAACTATGGAAAGTGTAACGGTACAGGCTGATGCCGTCCTGAAGGATAACGGGACGCTGCTTAGCCAGGCCCAGTCCAGCTTGAAGGCAAATCTGCAAAACGAAGCGGTCAGCGGTACGATCAAGATTACGGGTAAAACAGGTTCACAGCATATTAGCCTCTATAATCAGGCTGATGGACAAGTCTGGAAAAGCGATTCTTCAGACACTTATTATATGAAGCGAGACAAAGCAGAGAAGGATGATCAGGAGAAAGGAA
The DNA here is from genome assembly GCF_042883865.1 of Paenibacillus sp. NPDC058174. Lineage (NCBI taxonomy): Bacteria > Bacillati > Bacillota > Bacilli > Caryophanales > Paenibacillaceae > Paenibacillus > Paenibacillus sp. NPDC058174. The sequence goes on along the minus strand of NZ_JBHVUY010000001.1, from coordinate 812,385 downwards.
AAGAAACGAATGATGGAATCTGGTTCAACAATCAGGAAGAGACGGTAATCGACGCACTAATCGGCAACTTGAAAAATCAAATTACATCGCATTCGCAATCTGATGGGTCCAAGACGATATCGCTGCAACTGGAGAATGCGCAAATCCCGGCTGTAGTACAAGCTCTCGCTCCTGTCGCTTTCAAGCATTTGTCGGATCAATCTGATAAGGGAGTTGAACTAGACAGCAGCAATAAAGCTCAGCAAAACGATGCAGAGGATCTATTCCAGCTTAACGTCAAAGATATCGCTCTAACGGAGGCTGTGCAAATTCAAAGCATCCGCTTGAATGCGCTCATCAGCCCGGCCAATGAAATTCAGAGGCAGCAACTGGAAATTACGTTTACTGGCAAGGATGCGCAAGGGGTTTCTCATACATTGACCGGAAGTGTAGATATCCAGTTATCCAATGTGAATGAAACAACACCAGATTCAATTGATTTGAGCGGAAAAAAAGTGCAGCAAGTTCAGGGTGACCATATAGGCAGACACCACGAATAAACGAAGTGTTAGATAACGATCACCTGAAGAAGCGGATAAGAACATAATGTTCTTATCCGCTTTTTTATGACGCGCTATGTTTATTGGCTTTGGATAAGCGGCTGGACAATGCCAGGGTCAGGAATCGTATATCCCTGGGGCAGAGATTTAAGAATAGGATTCCATACGGCTTCGTCTACAGGGAGTGAAGGGTCCAGCGGCAATCTGAAGATTGAAGCGAGAGCTTTGGCAGATTCGCTGGCTGGAGACAATATTGGATGGTTAATGGAAATTTTCCGCCTGTAACGGCGAATTCGTCTTACTTTCTTTTTCTGGCGATGTGTCTGCTTCTTCTTCTGAATTTTCGCCTTCTTGTTCCGGTAACGGCTGAACGTCTTTTTCTTCGCGCGTTTCTCCATTTTTTGCGCCTCCTTCGCGGAATCACTTTAATGGTTTCCTGCTCCACCCGATGAACCTCGGGTGCAGGTTCAATAGCTTGAACGGGATACTTGCTTCGTGCCGTATTATAAAGATCCATTACACGAGAGGTCATTGCCGGCAAGGACCAATGTTTCTCACCGTATGCCTTAGCTTGATTCGCCATGCTGCTTAATAAAGAAGCATCGTCTAGTGCCGTTTTCAAACAGGCATACAGCTGATCGATATCGCCAGCATGAAATACAAGGCCATTCCATAAATGGGTGACCATTTCCGGTATTCCTCCTGCATTGGAAGAAATGACCGGTCTTCCTGCGACTTGCGCTTCTATGATGGCAAAAGGCTGGTTATCCTGCATGCTCGGCAGAACAACAAAATCAGCGAGTCGAATCAATTCAGGAATATCGCTGCGGTTCCCTAAGAAAAGAATATGATCTTTGAGTCCAAGCTGGTCTGTTAATTGCATCATCTCTTCTCGAAGGGCGCCATCCCCAACCAGCCAGCAGATCCAGTCTGCCCGTTCCTCTTTCAGCTTAGCGAAAGCATGAATGAGATGGGTATGGCCTTTAACGACATCAAATCTTGCCGGGCATATGAAAACTTTCTCCGCCGTGGGCTTCACAATTGCTGAAGTACGCAGCATCTGTTGTTGGAACTGTTCAATATCTATACCATAATGGCTGACTAGAAGACGCTCCTCCGGCACGTTGAAATCTTCCATCAAAACCCGTTTCAGCCATTGCGACGGTGAAATCGTTATATCGCTTACAGTCGCGCCTAAGGATTCACGCAGAGCGGAATAATGCCAGAGCGGAGAACTGGTAGTCTGGTCTGTCAGTCCTAATGTCTTCAATCGAACAAACCATTCCTTCGTCAGGCAGCCATGAATGGTCGTTACTAGTGGCGTATTAGGAGGCTTAACCCGTGACATAGCATGAGCGCTTACGATGTCTTGCGCATGGATGAGGTCGTATTCGGACAAACCGCAATATGCCGCTGCTGCTTCGAAGCAGTATCTTTCAATTTCACTTTCTATAATCCACGGGTCCGTTCCCGGAAGCTGCTGCTCCAGACTTCGGACTGCTTGATCGGCTATAAGCGGCTTGAGCTTGCCTTTGTCAATCATCATCTCTTTGCCTGGAATATAATAGCCCTGTCCATCAGGCGTTGGAGAGAAGATATCAACGAGATGACCAGCGCGCTGCAAGCCTTTGACCAGTTGGTTAATATACGTGTTCACGCCGCCGGCATGAGGCAATGACCAGCTGCAGGCAATTAAGATTCGCATCGATAGGTTTCCTCCGATTGGTCCGTCGTCCCCATATCATATGAGTATTGCAGGGTAAAGTTAACGTACATCAACCTATTTATGCGCCGAACTTGAATAGGCAAAAGCCCGTATCCTTATAATCGCCTCTATAAATTCCCCGGTTCACCCTAGTAAAAAATCCGCCTATATCTCTTACTACCATCTACTTCGTGACACTCTACCATTTTTTACTAAAATAGACACAACACTAATGCAGCTTTGATTGATTGGCGTATGATGCTAGAAGATCAAGCAAAGGAGCTGTAAATGTTATGGAGCATACCCCTAACTACAAAATTGCCATAGTTGGCTTGGGGTACGTCGGACTTCCATTGGCCGAACTGTTTCTCGAAAGGGGAAACACCGTGTACGGCATCGATGCAGATGAACGCAAGATTGATATGCTGCAGAAGCGTCAATCCTATCTTTCCGACTACAACAAAAACGATATCCGGAAGCTTTTCAAACAAAATAGTTTTCATGTCGGCAGTTCCTACGAGGTTATAGAGAAAGCTGATGTCATCATTTATTGTGTGCCCACTCCGCTGGATGAGCACCACCAGCCCGATCTGAAATATGTGACAGGCGCAGCGCAAAGCTCGCTGCCTTATTTGCGAAGGGGTCAGCTTGTTGTACTGGAAAGCTCTACATTTCCCGGAACGAGTGAGGAGAAGCTCAAGCCGATTCTGGAATCGACTGGACTGCATATCGGCAAAGATATCTTTCTCGCATATTCGCCAGAACGTATCGATCCCGGTTCGAAATGGGAGCTTCCGCAAATTCCTAAAGTAGTGGGAGGTCTAACGGCTGCTTGTACAGCTTATGCACAGGAAGTCTATGGATCGGTATTTGACCGGGTGGTTGTCGTATCTTCTCCGCGTGTAGCCGAGATGACAAAGCTGCTGGAAAACTGCCAGCGTTTTATCAATATTTCGTTTATGAACAGTCTGCTGAAAATGTGCGAAGAATTGGATATCGATCTATGGGAAGCTATCGAAGCAGCAGGCACGAAACCGTTCGGATTTACGAAATATTATCCCGGTCCGGGCATTGGAGGACATTGCATTCCGGTTGACCCTCTTTACTTGTTATGGAAGGCACGGGAGCATCATATGGAGCTGCCTTTCATTGAGCTCAGCCATCAAGTCAATGAGGGAATGCCAGGTTATATTGTGGAACGGATTTCGAAGAGTCTGCAGCCCAAGCAGTTGAAGGAGAGCAGCATTCTCGTCATTGGCGTTACGTATAAGAAGGATGTTAATGATATGAGAGAATCCGTCTCGATTCCGATCATGGAGCTGCTGCAGCAATCCGGCGCCAAAGTAGCGTTTTTCGACCCTTATGTGAAGGCTCTGAATATCGGCAGCACGCTTCTTCAAGCAACACCGCTTACAGCTAGAAATATGAAAAACTTTGACTGCACTTTAATTCTGACGGATCACTCAAATCTTCCTTACGAATTGTTAATCGCACATACTCCCATTGTCATTGACACGCGCAACGCTACTGGAAAAATAGCAAATCGTAAGAACGTTATTTTACTATAAGGAGGGAAGTTCATTGAAAATAGTAGTAACAGGCGGTGCAGGATTTATCGGTTCTCATCTAGTGGAGCAGCTGTTGAAAGCTGGCCATACCGTATGGACGCTTGATGATTTCTCGAATGGACGGCCCGAGTTTCTATCCAGCCTGAAAGACGAGAAGCGCCATACGCTCATTCAAGGCTCTGTTCTGGATCGAAAGCTTCTTAAACGATTAATTGACAAAGCGGATGCCGTCTGTCATCTTGCCGCTGTACTCGGCGTCAAAAATACAGTAGACGATCCCCTCAAAGTTATAGAAGGCAATATTGACGGGACTCGCAACGTTCTGGAGCTGGCCTATCCTCGCAATGCGAAAGTTATTTTCTCATCAACTTCTGAAATCTATGGCAAAAACGAGATCGTACCGTTTCATGAATTGTCCGATCGCTATTATGGCGCACCATCCGTTCACCGCTGGTGTTATGCAACAGCAAAGTCACTGGATGAACATATGTGCTTCGCTTATTCCTCCAAAGGACTTCCTGTCACAGTTCTCCGCTATTTCAACGCATATGGCCCAAGGCAGACGAATTCGCAATATGGGGGGGTTGTTCCTCGCTTTATTACGGCCGCTCTACGCGGGGAGCCTTTAGAGGTGTATGGGGATGGAACACAGATGCGCTGCTTCACCTACGTAGACGATACGATACAAGGCACCATAGCCGCTATTAATGCCAAAACCAACGGCTTAGCTATAAACATCGGATCCAACCGCTCCATTACAATTAACGAGCTCGCGCAGCTGATCATCAAGCTATGTGATTCCAATTCTCCAATCGTTACGAAAAGCTATGCTGAAGCTTACGGCCCGGGTTATGAGGATATGCCAGCGCGTCAGCCGGATTTGACACGAGCGGCATCCTTGCTGGGTTATCAGCCATCGGTCATTTTGGAGCAGGGACTCAGCCAGACTATTGCTTGGTATCGCGGCCGGTCTTAAACGGATATTTTGCACCCAAATGGAGAGTGAACCATGAGAATTGCACTTGTTTCGTATTGGTGTGTTCCTTACACAGGCGGAGTATCGACCTATGTCTTGGCGCTGCGGCAGGGGCTGGAAGCGAGAGGGCATGAGGTGGACATAATCTCACATGATGGTACCGGCCTGAACTATCACATCATTGATAAAGGTAAATCGATGGATAAGATGACATTGTTGAACCCCATTATGCAGGAAATTCATTCCAAGTATAATGAGAAATCACTTCACTACGACCCGTGGCTTGCTCAAATGAAAGGGGAACAAATTGCTTTCAAGCAAGCATTGTCCGCTTTCTCTCTAGCAGGATACGATCTGATTCACGCGCAAGACGTCATTTCTGCAGCCAGCGCTTATGAAGTTAAGCCTCAGGGTACGCCGTTAATTGTTACGCTTCATGGGAAGCTTGCCGCCGAATGGCAGCTGCAGAAAGTCATCACCGCCCAATCTCCCGCTTGGCACTGGGCAAATGCGCTTGATCATTATGGCAGCACCGTCGGTGATCGCTATATCGTTCCGTCAAAATGGCTGAAACAGCAATATAAAGAAGCCGTGCGCTCTGGAAAGCCTGCGTTCGAAATCATCCCCTACGGGTTCGATACCTTATCCTTTGTACGTCAATCCGCAAGCCTGCCGCCGGTCACGCCGAAAAATGGAGGGAAGCTGATTCTTTGTCCAGCGCGATTGGATGCGGTAAAAGGGCATAAGGTATTGCTGCAGGCGCTTGCGCTTCTCAAGAAGAGCCGGACGGATTGGGTTTGCTGGCTCGCTGGAGACGGCCCGCTCCGCGCAGAGCTTGAGCAATTGAGAAATCAGCTGCAGTTGCAGCATCATGTACAGTTTCTTGGACATCGGAATGATATGGCGGCTCTCTTGAAGGAAGCGGACATCGTCGTCCTTCCTAGTATTCATGACAACCTGCCTTTTGCCATTATGGAGGCACAGACAGCAGGCAAGGCTATCATCGCTTCAGACACAGGTGGGATACCGGAAATGATTGCGGATGGAAAAACCGGTCTGCTGTTCCCGCCTGCCCGAGCAGAAAAGTTGTGCTTGCGAATCAATAAACTGTGCAATGATGATTCGCTTCGAAAGCGGCTTGCAAATGATGCCCGCTATTATGGACTTAGACAATGGCCTCTCTATCGAATGATTGAGCGTACGGTTGATCTCTACGACAATGCACTGCAATCAAAGCCGGGTTATGGCGGATGAAGATCCTTCTTGCGACGTACTGGCTGCTGCCGCATGTCGGCGGCGTCTGGGTATATATACAGGATTTAAAAGCCCGATTAGAAAAACTCGGACATGAGGTAGAAGTATTAGCAAGGCATCCTGATGACAAAAGCTATTATATTCTCAATACAAATAGGCGAGTAGAGAAAAAATATTTCAAGCAGCTGGTTAGTCGGGAAATAAAAGCAATCTATGCATCTCAACCTAAACCGATTGATCCTTGGATCGTTGATCAAGAGATCGAATTTTGTTGCTATGCCCTGGCAGCAGCTTATTTCGGATTGCAGCATTATGATTTGATCCACACGCAAGATGTTATCTCATCCCGGGCGCTCTGGCAGATTAAACCGGAGCATGTTCCGTTAATCAATACCATTCATGGATGTCTAGCTACCGATTATATCGTGTCCCTTGAAGGTAAGGCGCCTTCCGCAACGATTTGGAAATATGCATGTGCCAGAGAGTATTACGGCGCAACTTCAAGTGATTTGGCTATTGTTCCGACTCATTGGCTGCAGCGGACGCAAGGCGGTTATATGGTTCCGCAAGCGCATATGAGAGTCGTTCCTTACGGGCTGGACATTGAAAGCTATTCCTGGAGAATGAATCAAGCAACGTCTTTAAGCTTGCCTTCAAACGTTCGTATCCTTGTCTGTCCGGCACGGCTGGATAAAGTAAAGGGACATAGCTGTTTGCTGGATGCTTTGTACAAATTGAAACAGCTGAGGAGCGACTGGATCTGTCTGTTTGTAGGTGATGGAAATCTTCGATCGGAGCTGGAAGCCAAGGCTGCACGTTTGGAGCTGCAGCATCATGTCAAATTTACAGGAAGCAGAGCCGATGTTCCCGCAATCTTGCAGCGCTCCGATATCGTTATTCTTCCGAGTCTGAATGACAACCAGCCTTATGCTGTAATGGAAGCGCAAATCTCGCGAAAGCCGATCGTCGTCTCCGATGCGGGAGGCATTCCGGAGATGGTAACGCACGGCCTCACCGGGTTAATGGCAAGAGCAGGGGACAGCGATGAGTTGTCACTCTACCTGCTCTGCTTGCTGGAAAATGAGGCACTACGCCAAAGCGTAGCTTCAGGCGGCTACAATTGGGGGATCTCGCAATGGTCGATTCACACGATGATTGCGCGGACAACTGCACTATATACAGAGCTTCTCAACAACCGGGGCATACGCAAAGTCAGTCATCCTCCGAAGCATCCAGGCCGGCATGGCCTGGGAATCTGCACATGGCTGCGGACAAATCAGAACATGTATATTCCAAGCGCTTATTCTATTGTCGACGACCATATTGTCGGTTCGATTTTATTCTAAATTATATCTAGAAAAGAAGGAGGCATCAGAATGGCCAATAGTCAAATCACCCCTACAGGACCGCAGCAGGAGCCTTCTATTGCGCTTAACTCTTTAGATCAGAGCACAATTGTCGTTACGACGAATGATTTGCGTTCCGGGAACAATATGACAACAATCTATCGATCTATTAATGGAGGAGGCTCATATACGCAAACGCTGTTGTCGCCTCCTGCAGGCTTTGCCGCATCAGGGGATGGTGTCGCCGCTTTTGGCTATCCCAATATCTTTCTAGTTGCAGCAACGGCGCTGAATGTAAATCCTGTGCGCGACTCCTCCATCATTGTTTATCGGTCTACTGACAATGGCGCTACCTTTTCAACTCCTGTTATCGTTAACCAGGGGTTTGGCGTATCTGTCTATAATGATAAACCGGCGTTAGACATCGATACGGCAAACGGGAGTCCCTATCTTGGTCAGGCGTATATTGCTTATACTCGCTATTACAACAATTTTACCGGTTCGGAAACGTTGTTTCAAAGGTCACTTGATCAGGGATTAACTTGGTCAACGCCCATTTTATTGACCAATCAGGTACAGGGTGTGACGAGCTTCGGATCGACAATCGCCATTGGTCCGCAAGGCGACATCTATGTGGGATGGATGCAATATGGCCCAGGAACTCCGCAATTTCTGATGCGAAGATCGCTTGACGGAGGCGTCACCTTTGAACCCATTACTACAATCAGCACCGTTTCGCTCGTATCTACACCGCTGCCGGTTCCGACCTTTGGCTTTCGTGTACTGACAATCGCTTATTTGGCGGTGGATATCTCGCCGTTTAATGGTCAAGGCATCGTTTATGCCGTGTGGCAGGATAACCGGACCGGCAGTGCGCATATTTTCCGTTCACGTTCAACGAACAGAGGCGTGTCTTGGTCGGCTTTACAGCAAGTTGATGATAGTCCAGCTGGCACGCAAAACTTTCTGCCCAACCTAACCGTTTCACGTGACAATGGCGGGGTAAAGGTTATGTATTATACAAACCGCGTCACCAGCTCGCTGTTGGATGTATTTCTGGCGGAGTCCAATGATGCCGGGACCACATTCTTACCTAACCGCCGTGTAACAAGCGTTTCTTTCGATCCGAATGCAGACCCGTCGCTTGGCGAACCTACACCATCAATTGGCGATTATAACGATCTGGTTGTGAATGCTGCCGGTACTCCTATTATAGTGTGGATGGATACCCGTACCGGATCTCAATTAATATTTCAAGACCTTTAACATAAAGAGCGATCAGCTTCTATTGTCATAGAGAGCTGATCACTCAGTTACTATCAAATGTGAAGGGATTTACAGATAAACAATTCCGTCAAAATGTACTGGCCCAGTAATCGTAGCCGAGTTTTGACCGATATGCTCTACAGTGAGCGCATACTGCTGGAAGGTGCCAACAAGCGGAACCGAAGCTGTTTCCGTATGCTGAAAGGAAGTTGTGAAATCCAGAGGAACCCAGGGGCCTTCTGTAGCCGTTCCTAAGAAGGCGGAGTCCGTCGTTTGAAAAACAACCGGTGCCGGGGCGCCTATGCCTCCGCGCCTTATTCGAAAAAGCAGCTTTGGCACAATATTCAACAGCAGCAATTGCGCTTCCCAGCCAATTGTGGCCTTTAATTCAATTCGGTTGCTAATATTGTTAATCTGAAGAAAGAGAGAGGTTAGAAGAACTTCCGATCCTGGAGAAATGATAAAGGGAAGGGAGCCCGTACCAACTGCAACCTCTTGGTATTGGTAATCTACTATTGTAACTGTCATAAGTAACACCCCCTCTCCGAAGCCCTTCTTATAGTAGATTCAAAGATGAGGCAGGATGCCATGTACAGCTATACCGGAAAAATGACGGGATACGACCATTTTCAAGTTAATGGAGGATGAAAGAATGGATGAAGAAATCGATCAGATGGAACGAATGTATGCGACTTCCTTCGACGATGTGATGCTGGATCATCATTATCGTTATCATTACGCTACACGATTTATCCGTGAGGGAGATTTCATATTGGATGCAGCTTGCGGTTCCGGTTATGGAACGCATTATATGGCCGAGCACTCATCATGTTCGATTGCAGTTGGAGTGGACCGTTCCGATCATGCGTTAGATTGGGCTGTTGACTATTTCTCTCATGCCAAAACCGTCTATTTAAACAGTGACTTGACCGGCCCGTTTCGCGATGATCTGCCTATTCACTGGTTCGATGTCATTACTTGCTTTGAGACGGTGGAGCACTTGAAGGAAGATCAGGCATTTATTAAAAAGCTTTACGATGCCTTGACTCCAAACGGCATTCTTCTCATCTCCGCACCCAACGAGAACGTAATACCGTATTTGGAAAATCCTTATTATTTAAATGGGGTGAACCCGTATCACTACCGTCATTACCGTCCCAATGAGCTGAAGCGGCTGCTGCTGAATTGCGGATTTCGAATTCAGCAAGTGCTGACCCAGGATAATGACACGTATGAGCTCATTCCCGGACGCACCGACGGATTCTCGACGGTACTCGTAGCAGTTAAGTAATGATTAGAGCAAGGCTTTCTACAAACATTAAAAGCCGATAAAACTGCTAAGCATTAGAGATTTATCGGCTTTTTCACGTCCTATTAAATAAAATTAACGCTGAAAATAATGCTGGCAGGTATACGTTAACCCTTCTGTTAAGCTGACCTGCGGACGCCAGCCCAGTATCTGCGCGGCTTTGGCATTGTCAAGGCAGCTGTCTCGAATATCGCCTGCGCGTTCGGCGTCATAATGAATGTCAACGTTCCCGCCGTGAATTGTTTTTACCGTATGCATTAAGCTGTTAATTGAAGTTCTTAGTCCGGTACTGATATTGATCGTTTCTAGATGACCCTGATCAATAGCAGCTATATTGGCATGAACAACATCCTGGACATAAATGAAATCCCGGGTCTGCTCACCGTCGCCATGTACGAGAAGAGGAAGACCTTTTGCCAGCTTGTTCATCGCAATTGCAACGACTCCGCCCTCTCCTTTAGCACTTTGAAGAGGACCATAAACGTTGCTGTAACGCAATATCGTATAGTTCATGCCGTACAGCTGATGAAATAAACGAATATAGCGTTCGCCCGAGTACTTGGAGAGCCCGTAATAGGAAATCGGAGCAGGGGTGTTGTTCTCCCAATTCCGTTCATCATTAGTCTCTCCATATACAGCAGAGGTAGAAGAGAAAATGATCTTGTTCACACCAGCTTGCTGGCAAGCTTTCAGGAGCCGGACCGTTCCGACGATGTTGACACTGGAATCGAAGGCAGGGTCGGCCAGTGAAAGTTGAACATCTACCTGTGCCGCCATGTGAAAGATAACATCAGGACGTACCGTTTCAATAATTGTGCAGCTGGCTTCGCTATTTATATCTTCAACATGCAAGGTTGCGGCAGGATTCACTTGAATTTTGTTCCCGGTCGATAAATTATCAATAACATGAACTTCATCACCGCGCTGGATCAGCGAATTCACAAGATGAGAACCTATAAATCCAGCTCCTCCGGTAACTAACGCTTTCATCACTCCACTCCTCATTAAGGCGATATGCATCATAGTACGCGCTATACAGAGATTGGAAAGATGTATTTACCCTGTAGGTGAGAGCCAAATTATTGATTGAGGGCTATAAGGATATGGCGAGAGGAGGAGGGAGGAGTAACACGTCGTCGAGTGTCGTAATGTCTTTGTTTTATTGTAATTTGCGTAAACGGTTTCGCAACTTCCTCAATGGTAATTCACCCCTTGATTGGGAGGATTATCAGCTGATTTCTTCCGGGGAGCTTCACAATACAAATCATTGCAGTCGATCAACCATCCACTAGCTGTTCATTGAAAATGCTCAAATTCATCCAAAAAAACCTAGTTAGTGTGATGTAATATGACATATATGAATCGATATTTTAATGTAAATATCAAAAATGTATCATAAACCTTACGCAATAGAGTTACATCTACAAAATGTAAACGTTTTATTTTCTAATTTTCGAAAAAACCTATTGTAATCTGATTTGGCATGTACTAATATAAAGCTAGAAATTGCGTAAACGATTTCGCACTTTGACATCATAGCTAAATTTATTTCACAGACAATGAATGAATGGTAATTGCGGAAACGTTATGACAACCTTTTTGAGGAATGAGGTAGCTATGTTTAACAAGGAAATCACGATTAAAGACGTAGCAAAGCACGCCAATGTGTCCGTAGCTACTGTATCCCGGGTCATGAATGGACGGGATCGTGTAAGTGATGCAACTCGGAAGAAAATATTAAAGATTATCGACGAGTTGAATTTTGTACCGAATACGATGGCAGCCTCTATGGTTAATAAAAAAACCAACATGCTCGCCGTCGTTGTACCGGAAATCCAGAATCCATTCTATACCGCAGTCATTGGAGGGATGGTGGAGGTAGCGAAGAAAGAAGGCTTCTTCACAATGGTCGTTGCGACGAATAGTGACGAGGCGGAAGAGGATGAGTTTTTCGACAGCTTTCTGGGGAAAAATGTAGACGGCATTATTCTAATCGGTACACATAAGGATGCTGAGTTTTACAGGAATATCCGCAAGCCTACTATTCTGGTCGACCGCTACATTAATGATTGCGGCCATGACGGCGTCTTAATTGACAACTTCCGCGGAGCCTATGAAGCGACCAGGCATTTTGTGGATTATGGTCATGAACGTATTGCCATTATTGACGGGGCGCATGATTTCAACGACGGCAAGGATCGTTACTGGGGTTATCATCAAGCGATGCATGAAGGCGGCCTGACACCAAATCCCAAGTACCACAAACAGGGAAATTGGCTAGAGGAGGACGGTTACCGGTTTACGATGGAGCTTATGCGATCTGAACAGCCGCCGACCGCCATATTCGCAGCCAACAACGTAATCTGCACTGGCGCGATCAAAGCGATTCGTGACTTGAATCTCCAGATTGGAGAGGATATTTCATTAATTGGCTTCGACGACAATGAACTCGCCGGCTTTGTTCAGCCCCGAGTGACTGTCGTGAGCAGACCGACTAGGGAGATGGGGATCCAAGCGGCAGAAATGCTTATCCAAAAAATTAAAGGCGAGCCATCCGAGCAGACAAAGCTGAAAAAGGTAGTATTGGACGTTGAGCTAATGAAATACGGCTCGGTCAAAAGGCTAAAGGCGTAATCTCAGGGGGAATAGTCCTATGGCAAAAATCTTGGTAGTGGGCAGCATGAATATGGATATTGTCACGCAGGTTGAACGTCACCCGATTCCCCGTGAAACGATACATGGCAATGAGACCCGCTTCTTTATAGGGGGCAAGGGAGCGAATCAGGCGGTTGCCGCCGCCCGCTCCGGCGCAACGGTTGCTATGGCAGGAGGACTCGGGACAGATTCCTTCGGCGCAGACATCCGCAAGCAATTAGCGGAGGATGGAATTGATCTTGATTACGTGTCCGGGCAACCGGCCGCGACGGGGATCGCAATGATTACGATTGATCAGACGGGCGAGAACAACATTATTTTATCAGCAGGCGCGAATGGCAAATATGGGGAAGACGAGGTGGATACACTAGATCTATCCGGCTTCGACGTCATCCTGCTGCAGAACGAAATTGCTCAGGCTGTTAATGAGAGGGTGCTTGATAAAGCGGCAGCGGCCCAGATCCCGGTGTTTCTGAATCCCGCTCCAATAGCCGGGTTTGATCCCGCTCAGCTGAGCAAGGTCAATTTCCTCATTCTGAATGAAGTTGAAGCGGAGGAGCTGAGCGGCATTCGAATAGACGGATTTAGTGAGGCACTACAAGCCGGAAAACAATTGCTTGAGGCAGGTCTTTCGCATCTCATTATCACTTTAGGGAGCAAAGGCTCACTCTACATGGATCAAGCCGGAACGCAAATCGAGACGCCTGCATTCTCAGTTGATGCAGTAGATACGACAGCGGCAGGAGACACGTTTATCGGAGCGTTTGCAGCCAAATATATCGCAGGAATTCCGTTAACAGAAAGCTTGCGTTATGCAACCGCAGCTTCAGCGCTGGCCGTGTCAGCGGCAGGAGCCCAGAGCTCGATTCCGGAACAAGACCAGGTACATGAATTTCTTCAGCGTAACCAATAACATTGTGGTTTGAAAATGTGATAGGAGGAATTTCTTTCTCTGAAAGAAATTCCTGCATACCAGGACTTTGACGATTTAACGCTTAGTCTTGTTAAAGTTACCCAAAATTCAGTCTGACGCAGGTGAATGGGAGGTCGAACAATGAGACATCCGGTATTGACAATGGAAGGCATCAGCAAGGAGTTTCCAGGCGTGAAAGCGTTGTCCAATGTAGGGTTTGAGCTGTATCCGGGCGAGGTTCATGCACTTATGGGTGAGAACGGAGCAGGAAAATCGACGTTGATGAAAGTTTTGTCTGGCGTATATTCGCCAACACAAGGGAAGATCCGTCTGAAGGACAAGGAAGTGACATTCCGCAATCCGCTGGATGCTCAGCGGCAGGGAGTGTCGATCATCCATCAGGAATTTAACCTATTCTCCAATCTGTCCGCAGCGGAAAATATATTTATCGACCGTCCGGAAATGATGAACCGGTTCGGAAGAATAAGATGGTCCAAAATGTACGAAGAGGCGCAGCGTCTGGTCGATTCGATCGGCGGCGGCGAGATCGATGTCCGCAAGGAGGTCCGGCATCTCGGTGTCCATAGCCAGCAAGTTATCGAGATTGCCAAAGCGTTGTCCTTCCAGGCTGATGTATTGATTATGGACGAGCCTTCGGCAGCACTGCCGGAAAACGAAGTAAAGAAAATGTTCGATGTCGTCAATCGGCTGCGGGCACAAGGTGTAGCCATCGTGTATGTTTCCCACCGGATGAAGGAAATATTTGAAATTGCGGACAAAGTAACGGTGCTAAGGGACGGGGCCAAGATAGATACTCGAATGATTGGAGAGGTTACGGAGCAGAGCTTGATTCAAATGATGGTGGGCAAGGCGGTTGGCCAGTTGTATCCAATGAAAGAGCAGCAGCGCGATCAGAAGGTGGTGCTTCAAGTTAAAGAGTTGTCGCTTGATTCGAAGCATCAGGTTTCTTTCGAATTGCGAAGGGGAGAAATTCTCGGATTGTTCGGCGTTCCGGGCTCTGGTACGCATACGATTGCCGAGCGCCTATTCGGGCTTAAACGGGGAACGGGCGAAATCAGCATTCATGGTGCAGCTGTGAAAATCAACAGCCCTAGTGAAGCCAAAGCGAAGAAAATTGCCTACGTTCCTCCAGATCGTCACCGTCAGGGCATTATTAAGCCAATGTCGATTCGGCAGAACCTGTCGATTCCCATTCTTCCTCAGCTGTCAAAGGGCTTAGTGCTTGACGAAGCTCGGATTAAGCAGATGAGCACAGAATATATGGAGAAGCTTCGGATTAAAGCGCCAGGTGATGGTCAAAGTGTAGATTTTCTGAGCGGCGGCAATCAGCAGAAGGTTGTCATCGGCAAATGGCTTGCGGCGAATCCCGATATTCTCATTCTGGAAGAACCGACTCGGGGTGTTGATGTCGGGGCCAAGGCGGAGATTTACAACATTATTCATCAACTGGCCCAGGAAGGACTCAGCATTCTGCTCATATCTTCCGAAATGCCGGAGGTTATTGGGCTCAGCGATCGTATTCTGGTGCTGTATAAAGGCGAAATCGTACATGAATTTGCGCATGGCGAGGCGGACCAGGAGCAATTGCTGCAGAGGGCTTCACACCCGGTCGCAGAAGGAGGCAGCTTATGAAACGCCTGTTGAATGTGCATGAAGCGCCTATTATTTTGTTCACGATTATTGTTACGCTTTTGTTTGCGGTCATTTCTCCCGATTTTCTGCAATTTGATAATCTGAAGCTGATTCTGGATCAGAACATCTCCATGTTTATCGTGGCGATCGGGATGACGATGGTCATCCTGCTGGGCGGCATGGATCTGTCTGTCGGCTCTGTTCTAGCTGTAACCGCAACATCAGTTGGTCTGTTTCTCAGCCACGGCATCCACCCATGGATTGCTGCCGCTATGGGGATAGCAATTGGTGTACTATGCGGAATGGTCAACGGCTATTTCATCGCGGTGAGGAAGATTCCGGATATCATTGTGACCTTGGCCACGATGTACATCTTCCGAGGCATTGCGGTAGGGATCAGCGGAGGAACGTGGATGACGAACTTTCCCGCCGACTTTCGCTTCTTCGGACAAGGTTATCTGCTTGGTATATCGTTTCCGCTGCTAATCGCTATCATTCTTATTGCAATCTTTATCTATCTATTGAAATTCACCCGTCCGGGCAGAAGAATCTATGCCATCGGCGGGAACAATTCCGCAGCCAAGCTCGCGGGAATCAGTGTAGCCAGATCCAAATTTATGGTCTATGTATTAACCGGACTGCTGGTCGGGATCGCTTCGGTCATTTTCGCAGCGAAGGTAGGCAGCGTACAGGCCTCGACAGCCGGCAACAGTTTATCCTTCGAAGTGATGGCAGCCGTTCTAATCGGCGGAGGAAGCATATTTGGCGGCGTTGGTACGATAGCCGGCACAATGCTTGGCGTACTCTTTATGGGCATCATTAAAAACGGGCTGATCATATCCAAGGTCTCTCCGTTCTGGGTAGATGCCGCCACTGGTTTTCTGATTATTCTGGCAATTGGAATTAACACACTGCAGCGTATTCGACAAAACAAAGGCAAAGAGGAGGATTTGGTATGAGTACATGGACTATGTCGCTCCGGACGAATAAGCTGCTCGTTCAGCTCATTCTGCTGTTCGTCATTCTCATCCTGTTCAGCTTCTTGTCTCCTTACTTCCTATCCGTCACCAACTTTATGAATGTGCTGAACCAGATGGTAGAGGTGGGACTGATCGCGATTCCGATGACGATGATCATCATATCCGGCGCGATGGATCTATCGGTCGGCTCCATTCTGGCCTTCTCCGCTGTATGTATGGGTGTTGCATTCGAGCGAGGCCTAAACGTCTGGATCAGTATGATCATCGGGCTGCTGGCAGGCTTGTTATGCGGGGCTGTTAACGGCTATCTCATTGCGAGGCACCGGATGCAAGCGATTGTCGTCACCATCGGGATGCTGGTCATGCTGCGGGGACTCGTCTACGTCATTAATCAGGGCAGACCGGTCAGCGGCTTCCCGGACGCCTTCTACTTCATGGGACAGCAGTATGTTGGAGGCATTCCCGTTAATGCGATTTTCCTGGTTGTGATGTTCCTTATTGCGAGCTTCGTCATGAAGAAAACAAGATTCAGCACGTATGTGTACGGGATTGGCAATAATGAAGAGGTCGTCCGTTATTCAGGCATTTCGGTTGTCCGCATCCGGTTCCTGCTCTTCATGCTCAGCGGATTGTTCTCAGCGTTAGCGGGTGTATTCCTGGTGTCTCGTCTGGCAAGTGCGGAGGCGACATCGGGTACCAATATAGAGCTGGATGTTATTACAGCTACTTTAATAGGGGGCACACATATTTTTGGAGGGAGGGGAAGTCTTTCAGGCACATTTGTCGGGTTGCTCATCATCGTGTTCTTGCGTAATGGATTGAATTTGTTAGGCGTATCCGTGCTTTATCAGGCAGTTATACTAGGGGCGCTGCTTCTGCTTGCTGTAGGAAACAAAAAATTCAACGGAGTGTGAGACCTATGAGAAAAATGACATTGGCAGTACTGACGGGTGTATTGGCTTTGAGTCTGGCAGCTTGCGGAACTACAGGCAACAAACCAACGAATGCTGGAAACGGTGAGAATCAAGGGAATTCTGCTTCGGGTACAAGAACCTATTTTATGAATCCAAAATCCATTGGTCCAGCGTACTGGGCAGCTGCAGAAAAAGGAGCCAAAAAAGCAGAAGCAGATCTCAAGGTCAAAGTATTGTTTAATGCACCGACAGAAGCCGATTCTTCCAAACAAATCAATATGATTCAAGATATGCTGACGCGCAAAGTTAGCGGGATCGGTGTATCGCCTAACGATGCGAAAGCGGTTGGACCGGTATTCAAGAAAGCGGCCGGACAAGGCGTCAACATCGTAACCTGGGACAGCGACGCGCCAGAAACGGATCGGCAATATTATGTTGCGCCGGCTACGGACAAAGAAGTCGGAGAGCTGCTGGCCAAAACGATCGGCGAAGAAATTGGCGGCAAAGGACAGGTGGCGTTCATGGTGGCAGGTCTCGGCTCTCAGAACCAAATTGCCAAATCTGATGCGGCAAAAGCTTATTTTGCAGCCAATTATCCGGGAATTGAAGTAGTCACGACTGTAGCCAGCGACGATGATCAGCAAAAAGCTTATGCCAATGCGCAAAACCTGATTCAAACTTACCCTGAGCTCAAAGGTATTGTCGGATTTGCAGGCGGCGAACCGCCAGCAGCAGCTGAGGTGGTAGAGCAAGCTGTTAAAGCCGGCACTTTGAAGAAAAATCAAATCGCAATTACCGGAATCGCTGTTCCAAGCGTCGTGAAGAACTATATTAAGAACGGTACGATCACAACAGATATTATTTGGGATCCAGGCAAGCTGGCTTATGTGACCGTCTATATTCTGGATCAGCTGGCTCAAGGCAAAGCGATTACAGACGGGATGGAAATTCCGAACGTAGGAACGATTAAAGTCGATGGTCAAAATGTATTTATCGGTACACTTCAAGTAACCAACGAAAATGTAGACAGCTTTGATTTCTAATCATCATCCCTATAACAGGAGGCAGCTTGAATGGAGCATAAAGTGCAAATCGAAGATTTGACGGAGCAGGCCTTTGCGCCCTATGGCAAAGTTATTGATCTGCCGGCGATTGACCCCTCGAAATCCGGAGACGGGTGGGATTGCTGGAGCTATATTCAGATGCTGGACGTATCGGAGCCCATTGGTTTCGGTCTGGTCGTCACGAAGCAGAGAGAATTTGTCGTCACCGCAATGGAGCGGCATGTCAGCCGCGAGGAGCTGCTTCTTACGTTTGACCGAGAACTCGTACAGCCGGTAGCGAAATGTATCGATATTGAAGACCCGGATGAAAGTCCAGACCCTGCCACCGTCAAGTGCTTTAGAATCAAGCCTGGACAAGCAATCGTCATCAATCGCGGTGTCTGGCATAGTCCGGCTTATCCGGCCTCGGAAGATGCCCGCTACCTGTTCGGCATTGAGAAGAAAAAGGATAAGTTTGGCGATGAAATGATTAATCCATGGGTAGATTTCACAAACGGCCATACCATTCGATTCGAATAAATCGAGCAGGCATTGCTCCTGATCCTTATAGCTTGCAGCAATCATCTATTTCTCCAGACTTCTTCGGAATCAGGAGCATGCCGCTTACAAAGGAGCAACAGCGATGAACCAAGAGAAGCAAGTGATGGAATGGATCGACAATCATCAAGATGAAATTATTCATTTTCTGCAGCAGCTTATTCAAATTCCGAGCATCAATCCCTGGTTCTTTGAGGAACCGGCGCCGTCCAAAGAGAAGGAGCTTCAAGAGCTTATTGCTAGTAAACTGCAGGGCCTAGGCGCGGACATTGAGCTCTGGGAGCCTGTAGCAGATGAACTGAAGCAGTATGAGGGCATGGCCGGCTATTATCCGGGAAGAGACTTCACAGGCAGACCTAATCTGGCCGCGACGTTCGGCAAAGATACTTCTGGAAAGTCCTTGCTATTATTCGGTCATATCGATGTCGTTATGGCGGGTTCGAAATGGACGATGGACCCGTTCGAGGGCAAGATCATTGACGGCAAAATGTACGGCCGGGGTACCGTCGATATGAAGGGCGGCGTCGCCGCGATGATTATGGCTGTCGAAGCGATACTGCGCAGCGGCTTCAAACTCAAAGGGCCCGTCATCGTTGGTACGGTTGTCGATGAAGAAGCCGGAGGCATGGGAGCACTAGATTTCATTCATCACGGCTACCGGGCGGACGGCTGCATTTTAACCGAACCAACGTCACTAACGATTGCTCCGCTCTGCAGAGGTATCTTATGGGGCAAAATCAAAATTCAAGGCCGCAGCGGCCATATCGAAATGCCGCAAGCAGACTGGAAAGATGGCGGTGCGGTCGATGCGATTAAAAAAGCGAGATATATTTTGGAGCAACTGGACCGGTTGAACGAAGAATGGGCCGTTAACAAAACACATCCTTACCTGTCTATCCCTTGTCAGGTACATGTAGCGCAATTGAATGCCGGGGAGTACCCGACTTCGTTTGCGAATGAAGCTGAAATCGTCTTCAATGCGCAATACTTGCCTTCGGAACGTGATGAGAAGCTGGTAGGCGGCAATGTGAAGAAGGAATTGACGGATTTCCTGCGCCAAGCAGCGGAAGCGGATCCATGGTTAAGCGAGCATATGCCGGAAATTGAATGGCTCGTAGACGCCGATTGCGCAGAGACAGCTGTGTCGCATCCATTCGTACAGACTTGCGTGGAGTCATTAAAAGGAATTGGCGAAGAAGGCAAAATCGAAGGGCTTGGCTTCCATACCGATATGGGCTGGCCTGTAAACGTTGGTATTCCTACCATTAACTTTGGACCTGGCGACCCGAGCCTCGCTCATCATAGCGATGAATTTACGCCGGTCGCCGAAGTCATTCAAGCCGTTAAAATGATTGCCAAGACGATCGTGGACTGGTGTGAGGTGGAGGAAGCTTAAGCAGCATTATATTGGAAAATGGAAAATGGAAAGAACTGGCCGTTTACGGCCTTGGATATATAAAACACGGAGGTGCCAAACAGATGAAAATTTTGTTTATTGGAGAGTCCTGGGTTGTGCATATGATTCATACGAAAGGCTATGACAGCTTTACTTCGACGAAGTACGAGGAGGGAGCAACCTATTTGCTGTCCTGTCTGCGCGAGCAGGGGATCGATGTTACCTACATGCCTGCACATGAGGTGCAGGTCCGTTTTCCGCAATCGTTGGAAGAACTGAAGGCTTACGATGCGATTGTACTGAGCGATGTAGGCGCTAATACGTTCCTGCTCCAGAATCCGACCTTCTATCAAATGCAAATCATTCCGAATGCTCTTGAGCTAATGAAGCAGTATGTCGCAGAAGGCGGCGGTCTGCTGATGGTTGGCGGCTATTTGACCTTCATGGGCATTGAAGGAAAAGCGAATTATAGAAACACAGTTTTGGCTGAGGTGCTGCCGGTTGTTATGGAGGATAAAGATGATCGCGTAGAGATGCCTAGCGGCTTTTCACCCGAAGTATCACAATCTCATCCGTTGGTGAATGACTTGGGCCAGTGGCCAAGGTTGCTGGGCTACAACAAGCTGTCGGCCAAGTCTGATGCAGAAGAGCTGCTCAGTCATGGCGGCGACGCCATTCTGACAGTCGGAACCTACGGCCAAGGAAAAACAGCCGCGTTCGCAAGCGATTGCTCCCCGCACTGGGGCTCGCTGGAGTTCATGAATTGGGAGCACTACCCGGCATTCTGGTCTAATCTGATTAAATATTTGAAATAAGCGCAGCAACTGAAAGCAATAGCGCCTGTCAGCCTTTGAGCTGGCAGGCGCTATTGCTATGTTCATGGTAAAAAGTGTATAGCGTAAAAGTAAATGGATCATACTATTCGAAACTACAGTTGCCCAAATAAAGGAATGAATCTGAATGGTGAAAAAAATACAGCTGGAGCATCATTATGATTTCATTCTAAGCAGCGATGTGAATGAGGATTTAACTCACTTCAAAGCTGTATTTGATAACTGTATCGATATCAAATATCGTGAATTTGTCATTCATGGCGCTAGGAGAGGCGCCCTTATATTTTTAAGCGGCCTGGTCAGCACCCAGACGATCGATTTTGAAATTATGAAGCCGCTGGTCGAGTCTGATGAACGTTTATTTCAGAACTCCTCCGACGGGCTGAGTGATGATAATATTACGCATTTGCTTGAAAATAGACTTCTATTTGCTTCACAGCTGAGCTGGTTCGAAGAGTTCCCGGACATTGTGGAGCATATTTTATCGGGCAATGTCGCCTTCCTCATAGATGGATTGAAGCAGGTATTGGTCATCAATGCAAAGGATTGGGATAAACGCACCGTTGAAGAGCCGGCAACCGAAGCGGTCATTCGCGGTCCGCGCGAAGGCTTTCAAGAAACGATCAGCACGAATATCAGTCTAATTCGCAGAAGGCTCAAAACACCGCAGCTCAAGATGGAAGACATGAAAGCAGGACGGCTTTCCAATACGCAAATCGTCATTACCTACATAGAAGGGATCGTTGACAAAAAATTAGTAGATGAAGTGAAAAGTAGAATCGGGAAGATCAAAATTGACGCCATCCTGGAGAGCGGTTATGTCGAGGAATTAATTGAAGACAATTCCTTTTCCCTGTTTCCGCAAGTATTGATCACCGAACGGCCGGATCGGGTGGTCGGTAATTTATTAGAGGGCAAAGTCGGAATTATGATCGATAATACGCCTTTCGTTATTATTGTGCCGTGCACCTTTTTCCAATTGCTGCAATCGCCCGAGGACTATTACCAGAGATATTTCGTCGCTTCCGCAATTCGAATGCTGCGTTTTTTTGCAGTTCTTTTCTCGCTGCTGCTGCCCTCGCTATATATTGCTTTGACGACCTACCATCAGGAAATGATTCCCACTATGCTCTTGATCAGTATAGCGGCATCCCGTGAAACCGTTCCTTTTCCTGCTTTTATTGAAGCGCTTGTGATGGAAATTGCATTCGAAAGCTTGCGGGAGGCAGGGGTGCGCCTGCCTCGCCCGGTCGGCCAAGCTGTCAGTATCGTTGGCGGTTTAGTTATTGGCCAGGCTGCTGTAGAAGCCGGAATTGTGTCATCGCCTCTTGTTATCGTTGTCTCAATGACCGGGATTGCTTCATTTATATTCCCAAGCTTCCAGCTCGGACTCGCGTTCCGCTTGCTTCGGTTTCCGATGATGGTTGCCGCTGCTACCTTTGGGCTTTATGGCATCTTGATGATGCTGTTACTGCTGCTCATTCATATGCTGCGTCTTCACTCCTTCGGCGTGCCTTATTTGACGCCAATGGCTCCGCTGCGTATTAGCGGGCTTAAAGATGTCATTGTTCGTGCTAGCTGGCCGAAGCAGTCGACGCACGCAGAAGAGCTGAAATCTCAACGATACCATAATCCGTTTAAACGCCTTCGACAGAGACATAACAGATAATGTGGTTTGCGTCAGAAAAGGAAGGTTTTGATGAGAAAACAATTGACCGTTTTCCTTAGTCTCTGTGTACTCATGTACATGATTACGGGCTGCTGGAGCCGTATAGAATTAAATGATATTGCGATCGTTACAGCTGCTTCTCTGGATCTCGTGGATGATCAAAAAATCCAGTTAGGTGTTCAAGTGATGAAGACGAAAATGACGAAAGGTACGGCCGGGAAAGGGGACTCTAGCGACAATACGACATTAATCTTTTCGGAGCAAGGGGATTCGGTTATGGATGCCTACCGGAAAATTCAGAAAAAGATACCGCGGAATCTTATTTTCTCGCATAATCGGATTGTAATCATTGGTGAAAAGCTGGCACGCTCAGGAATTACTCCCATTATTGAGTTTTTCTCCAGATACCGGGATGTTCGGGGGAACAGCTATTTGCTGACGACAAAAGGGAAAGCGTTTGAGTTATTGAATGTTGGCCCTAACTTTGAAAAGTTCTCGGCAGAAGAAATCAGAGAAGAGCAAAAAGCAAGGGTGATCGATAATGCAACGATTAGAGACTTCGCCTACCGTTTGCTGGAGGCCGGAATTGAACCGATTACATCTCAGCTTCAAATCATCCCTGCCGGCGAGAAGAGTACAGAGACGTCTGATACTGATTCTGAAAAGAAAAACAAAAATAATGAACTCTCCTTGGCACTTGTTGGTGTAGGTGTCTATCGCAAGGATCGATTGGTTGGATGGATGAATGCCCAGGAGGCTGAGACTTTACTGTGGCTGCGTAATAAAATGAAAGACTCTGTCATTACCGTAATGATTCCTGATGAAAACAAGCTGTTCGGCAAATTAAGTGTACAGCTGATGAAATCGAAAGCGACCATTAAATCCAATATCACAAATGACCAGGTCCAGTTTCATATCAACATTGAAATGACAGGTGATTTATTTGAGAATACGACGAAATTAAGTACAAATAGCAGTAAAAACTTGCACACGGTACAGCAGCTGTTTGAAAATGAGGTTGAAAGGCGAGTGCGATTAACGATTCAAAAGTCGAAAAGAAAATTTAAAACCGACATTATCGGGTTTGGAAGTAAACTGCATCGGCAAAACAATAAAGTATGGAATGAAAAATATGCAGACCGTTGGGATGAAGCATTTTCTAATATTGAGGTAGATGTTACAACGAAGTTTACGATTATCGGGACTGGCCGTATTAACGATTCGTTAATCTGGGAAGAAAAAGAGATGCAAAAATAGCCAGTCAGCTAAAATTTGAACAAAGAACAGGAATCGCGATACTATGGAAATCATTTCTCGTCACCAGCTGCTCACGATATCCATTATTTATCAGATCGGGACGACGATCATATTTGGTTTTGCTGCGGGCGCAGGCAGAGACTCGTGGCTTGCTGTTCTGATCTCTACCTGTTTTGGCACAGCAGTTGTCTGGATCTACACGAGGATTACTCACTTTAACCCCGGTCTAACCTATATAGAATGTTACCCGGCACAGTTCGGCAAGCTGCTGGGGACTCCGATCGCATGGATGCATCCGCTGTTGTTCCTGTATATTTCCGGACGAATCGTCGCCGACATTAAAAACCTGGTGCCGACAACCATATTACCCGGTACGCCTCCTTGGGTCATTCTGCTGTTTTTTATGCTGGTCATCTCCTATGGGCTTTTTGCCGGAATAGAGGTGATGGGCAAACTGACCGAAATCATTTTACCCATCATTCTGCTAATCTATCTGCTCGAAGTCATCTTGATCTTCAGTTCCGGTGTCGTACACTTCGACAACTTAGCTCCATTGCTGGATAAGGGGTGGGGACGCATATGGGAAGTCGTGTGGCCGCTTGGCATTATCCAATCCTTTGGCGAGTCGCTGGCGCTGGCTTTAGTCTGGACGTTAATGAATGACCGGAAAACAGTGGGGCGAACGATGATTATTTCTTCATTGTTTGCCGGCGTATTCATCTCATTCACGGATGCCTTGGCTGTTTCTGTATTCGGAGAGGAGATTTTCAAACGGGCTACCTATCCGATGTATGCCTTGATACAATCTATATCCGTGAGTGATTTTATTACGCAGCTTGATGCTACAGGCGTCATCTATTTTTGCTTCATGGCTTTTTTGAAAACCTACATTTATCTGTTTGCCACAATTCGTAGTATGCAGAAGCTAACCTATTCGAAAAGCAGCCGTATTTACATATTCCCGGTCGTCATTATCGCTCTATTCCTGGGACTGACGATGGCACCCAATGTCGTGGAGCATATAGCTGTGGTCCAGAAAGTGATCCCGTATAACCCGATCTACTTATCTTTAATGATTATATTTCCGGTTTTACTGTTCGTGGTGTCGTGGATTCGCAATAAAGTGGGAACAGCGGCGGGTTAACTATGAGTGAATTGGAGGAGCTAGTATGCGCGATTATATCTGGCCGTGGCAATCCAATGTGATGCTGAAGCATCCATGGGCGCTGCCGATTTTATTTCTGATACTGTCAGTGATCTTGTCATTTGTTACGTGGTCTAGGAGCAAGCATGCGTCCCAGGGTCAGGGACAAAAAGAGCAGCAACAGCCACAAGATATGCAGCAAGAACAGCAGAAAGGAAGTTGAGAGGAAAGCAAGACATAATAATTGCAAATACCATTCAGTGATTGCAAGAAAATATATCCTATACAGTAACTTCCAGATCTATAAAAGCGTCTATTAATTTGTTCGCTTTCTTATAGAGGATGTGATAAACAAGGAGTCATAAGGCTTTGAATTAATGAATGAAAGCGCTTTACAAAAAGAATCACGATGCATTAAATGAACTGATGCTGGCAAGGTACTGAAAAAATAACAACGGAGTTTAAAAAGTAACAGTGAAAATTTAATAAATATATAGAGTGTTATTATTACGATATATTCTCACAATCAATTAGGAGGATTAAAATGGTAAACGGAATTAAGTTAATTGGTTTAGGAATATTGTGTGTTACGATAGCTGTGTACTTAAATACATCTGGCATAGTCAGTAATCAATATGAAGTTTTTCTTGTTTTTGCGGGCATTGTTTTGGGAGTTGCGGGTTTCTTTAAGAAAGATACTGTAACTGTAAACGAAGAATGAACCAGGAGAGATTGGTTTAATACAAGAAAGAAAAGAAAGAAGTTTTAATGAGAAAGTCGAGTCCAAGAAGATACCAAACAATTTGAAGAGTGATGAACTAACAATTTCAGTGTGGGCATATCTTTTTCCTAATAACATTTTCACAAAACTCGTATTTTATACAAATGTCAGTAAATCGATATCTAGCCTTTACAATGCATAAAGTCGTATTTTTTGATTTACGAATTTCAGGTCATCTCTGTAGCCCTCATCATGTCTAAATATGCTTTCAATATCTCTTGGATCCAAAAATGTCTGTATATAAACGCTTTAACGAATTGTATTGAGAATGGTACCTTTGTTTTTCACTTCTTGAATACAACGATGAAACGACTAAGAAAAGAAAAGAAATCACTAGTATGCCATATGAAATAGCTTCAATCTCTTTAGTAAAAATAACCTTCCCTTTACTGCTTAAAACATTAAAAATAACTATGGTGATAAAATAAGTTAGAAACAACATATTATTATTTTTTATAGCACCAGCAAATGATGCGACAATTCAGGCTCTAAACATGTCGTTTTCTGAATTTCTTAGGTTTGGAGAAATCGAAACATCGGATAAACTTTCGAAGGAAGATTTGATTGAGGTATTTAGTGCGGAGTTACTAACTAGGAACATTTCAGACGTAAGAAAAATTATTGAAATTTATAATATAGTAAAAAGAGGTAAGTAATCACTAACCATGTGAGTTACTTACCTCTTTCTCTAGCTATCTAACTTCAGTGCCGGCGGCTGATTCTACAATTTCTTTCACCTTTACAACTTTCCATCCATTACCTATTGCAGCATTAACATTCTCCTCAGTAATATGCTTCGTTTATCGCTATTCCTGCAAAATGAGTAGATCTGCTTAATGCAAAGTAGGTCTAATTCAGTTTTTTGTCTTCACAGCAACTTTCAGATAGAATCAGCAAACTATATTAATTGAGTTTACAGTCCGTTGTGTTCCCACTGCATTTTACTGTTTTCATATTCTATTTCTGCTTGTAGCTCATTTTGATGGGACATCATTAAAACAACACCGAACAAAAAATTGGCTAATTCACCAAAAAATTCGGATACAGTTATAAAATCAAGTTTCATTGGTTTTCTGAAGTGAGCTGATAGATTTTTATCAGTAGGATACCGAAATTTATCTGCCTCTGTATCAAAATTATGTAGTTGTGAAACGTAGTCCCTTACATAATCTATCGTATTATTATTCTCAGAAGGTTTTGCATGGTTAATAATATCATTCTCAATTAAATTCCAAATTCCAAGAAGTTTATGTTTCTTTCGATTTACCTTCCTAGCTGCTTCCTGAAAATCAAATGAGCATTCCTCAAACAAAATCTCCTTCATTGCTAATTCAATACCGTTTCTGAATAAATAACCCATTGGCATAAATAGAGATTTCATGTAGTTTGGATTTGTTTTAGAATATTTCACTAAAAATTCAGCTGATCCCGTGTAACCTTTGACATATGGACCGAATTTTTTTCTGTTATAGGAATATCCTAAGACACTTTGTCCATAGTAACTGCCCCCAACCTCAAGAAAAATTGGTTTGTATTTTTTATATTTCACGCTATTTATATGTGTGCTCTTATAATAAGCATTAAGAATATTGAAAGCTATTTCCATTTTAGATGCCAGAGCAACTAAATTTATATGTGTCTGTTCTTCAAAAAGTAGACGAATTGCAAATACTTTTGTCCCCTCATTAAAAGGATCCTCATCCCGTATAAGACTTAGACTGAATGGATACCTAAATGAATCAGAATCCCGATCGATGTTACTCATATCTTCAAATAGATTCTGTAGCCATACATATTCCCCCTTATCTTTGCCGAAATTTCCTCTTATAAAGGGCTCAATCTTTGTTAAGATTTCTGATAAATTATGAAAAGTTTCCTTTAAAAATAAACGTCCCTCTGCTAAATCTGTAATGTTTTTTAAAGCAATAGCCTTAAGGATTAGCTCAAGGCTATGTCTATATAGAAAAGCAATTGGAAAGAAATATGTATCAAGATTCTCTATCCGTGGATGCTCTAAAACATGTGAGGTTAGAATATTTGCTGCTTTTCTAAAGTCCAATGCATACCCAAAAAATTCTTCATCTTTATTCGGATTACTCTTTAATATAATTGTATTTTCATTAATGCCTAGTTTAAACAAATCAGCATTAGGTCTAGGCCATTTATTCTCTGTTTCGAATAAATTAGTTTCTTCCACTTAGTTATTACTCCCTACGTTTAATTTATGAAATTGTTGAGACTTGTTTATGCTAAACATAATTAAATTAATAAATATTTAAGCCCAATTCTCTGCTAATGTCGCGAGCTAATTTGGCGAGCACACGCTTATCCAGGTGATCTAACGACACATAGTTGGATAAAATCGTTTGAATTACGTCTTCTCGGCTAGAGAACAAAAGTCCTTCGTAGCGATTAAATAAATCATTTATGTGCGAATCAGGGTACATTACCCTTTTCTTAATTAACTCAACAACGTAATCCTTATGCATATTATAGAATTCATTAATTTTAAAGACATCTCTGTTATGCTTAGCTTTGGATTTGAGGCTATCATCCAGGCAAAGTTCGTCTCTGATAACAATGTCGAACTCATCTCCTGACCCGGTAAGAAAGTTAATTTGGTACTCTTCTCCCACCTTAAGCGGATTTCCATTCTTTAACTCTACTCCAAAGCGAATCGTATCTCCAAACTCCTCAAAATATGGATGTAGATAGTCCTTCTCCATAAAGTCTTTCGTGTTCTTTAGATCAGAATTACAAGTCTTACAGGATGGAATTAGGTTATACATGGATAAACCTAGAAAAGGATAACGTGTCTTATCAAAAAAATGATCCAGAGACCCTCTTGTTCTTCCTGAGTCAGAACATACTGTGTATATATATTGTCGATTGCAATATGGGCAAATCTTTACATCAAGTTCTTTCACAAATTGATACGCTCCCCAATTAGGGGGGAGCGCTCGTCTAAATGAAGAGTAATCAAATATTCTCTTCAGATCATCCTTTAGCATTTTTTCGTTAGTTGCTGGTGGAAGATCGCGAATCAATTGGGCCAGAACATCTGGTTTACCAAGGACAACATCCTTAATTCGCTGTCTCAGGAAGCGGTATGTTCTCCGATTATACGTCCTAGATCTCGCTAGAACGTCTTCCAGTTTGGGTAAATGGTTATCCTTAAAATAACTCCAGTGTTTTAGTTCTATAGTATAAAGGTCTGCTCTTCCGTCTACATTGATCCTGATCATTTGTTGCGCTCATCCTTGAGTTGCTTAAGTTCACGCTGCAGTTCCTTGACCATATCCAACAACTGCTCATTGATAGAATCCTTTTCGAAATACAGGCTGGTTTTCTCCCGGTACATGCTATAAAGCTTACTTCTCAACACTGGTTCACCGATCTGGGAAATAAGAGCTTCAATCGACTCTCGTTTGGAAACGAGAATGTCCGCACCATTATTTTTAATCTGTCCTATGAGTTTGTTCACCTTATGGGCAGCGAAATCCCCGATTAGTCCTTTTTTCATAAAGAATGCATCTGAAAGAAGTGTATGAATATTCGCTGCAAAAGTCTGTTTGTCCTCAGATAACCCATCGATCACCTCGCAGCCTTCGGCTGTTTTGTCGATAAATATAAGATTTGAATTCGGCAGATCGGATGCAATGAAGGGCGAATTGGATGTCAGTACGACTTGAATATTTCGCTCCTTATAAATCTTTGGCAAAAATGACAGCAATCCAGCTAGAAACCCTTTCTGCCATTCTGGATGAAGGAACAGCTCTCCTTCGTCGATTAAAATCAGTACATTCTTTTTGAGACGGGTGTTTTCAATTCTTTCCACCTCATCTGAGATGGAGTAAAAGCGTGCATATGTGCTGAGTAGCGCTTTTTGGCCAGAACTTAGATCTTGCCATTCGAATTCTAAAAATGACAAGAAGCCCACTGTGTCGGCATACGTATCTACAAAGGAAAGAATGTCTCTTCCGTTCCCTTGATGAGACGTCGGAAGACTGAACCGATTCCCCTCGGCTATATTGTCCTCTGTGATGCTCTCATCCAGTACCTGAAGAAAATTAAGAAATTTTCTAACTCGTTCGATTGCGAATTCGGGCTCCTTCTCCTCTATAAAAATATCTAGTATTTTATGGACGAATTCGCTCAGTTGATTATATGTGCTTAATGCCGGATCGATATTCTTTTGATACGTATTCCGTAAGTTTAAAAAAGAATCCGATAGCAAGTAATCATCAAAGTTACTTATCTCATATAAAAATGTGTTAATCGCTGCGATGAAATACGGAGTTTTGATTGAATCGATGTTTTTTGCATTCAGATGCTTTTCAGCTAACCATTGATGTACATTTTGTTGGAGTATATTAGCTTTTTGTTCCCTCATGGACAACTTTTTTTTGTCTCTTTCACTAATCTGTTCAACCTGCATAGCAACAGTGTTCGGAAGGATAAGTACTCTATCTGGCATTAAAATAGGAAGAGAAAAATCATGATTATGGTTTCTGCGAATAAGTCGCAATTGCTTTAATATTTCCTCTCGACGATAATAAGTTGTCTCGCTGAAATTTTCGTGTACTCGTTTTAGTTGGAGAGCCTTCAGTTTAGAATGGACAACTAAGTAATTTGTTGAAATATTGCGCATGCCCATCCACTCTTTCTCGCTCTTAGTATCAAAAATATTAGAGAAGAATACAACGGTGGTATTCTCTAGAGGCGTTATATTTGGCCTCTTTTCTTCATTGCCATAGTTAACGACCTTAAATCCATACTCCTTGTAGTTCCCTTGAAGAGGCAGAGTTTGATGGGCGTAGATCAATCTTGAGGTGCCATTAGCTACCACGATTAAAGCAGGGCTATAGGGCTCTACTGCACCTTCGACTAAATTCTCTTTAATAAAATCTAATACCGTGGTCTTACCAGCACCATTTTTCCCCACGACCCCCGTAACGTTAATTACACGGCCGTTGTCCTTCTCCGCATCTGGTAATTTGAAGAAATCTTCAAGATGAAGTTTATTTTTTTCTACAGATAAAGAACCACTGCTATCGTCATAATTAAAGCGCCACTCACTACTTAGATTAAATTGTTGTTTCTTGAATGTATTCCGAAAATTGCTCATGTAAATGTATAAAAGTTCCATAAGTTCCCTCTCATTAAATACAAATGCCTGTGAGTGCGTAACAATTATCAGACATTTGTAAATTGTTTTTATTATTGTACTCTATACAAGCTGTAATACGATTTTTCACCTGAAATAAAGTGGTACTAGTAATACATTGCTTTTCTCTTTAAATTGAATGAAGGATTTCTCCCCGTCCGTTTTTACTTCATTAGAAAGTGTATACTCCATTAAACTAAATAGCTTGGCAAATAAATTGATATCCATAGCTGCACCATCCTTTTCAGGCTAGAGATATTCATATTAAACTTCCACATATTTCGAGAAAAGCAACTTAAACTATTCTAATAGGAAATTCTACCATAATTTTTAATAGTAAAATAGTTCTAAAACAACAAAAAGGACAGCGTAGCTGCTGACCTCTCTTCAGAGATATTTAATTGTGTCACAATCCATAGATCAATGGGTACAAAAAACGTGTGTGGGTTAATAGATAACGAATGGTTGTGCCAGCTATCACGTCATCGTCGAGATCGTTTAAATAGTCAGAAATAGAGCAGTTAGCTTAACGAGGCTGCCGATCATCTGCGACAGCCTCGTGTATTTTATTGAGCTATCGTTGCCGGTTAGCTTAACGAAAGGTAACCCTTATTATAGTCGTATTTTAGCTAATCTATTCTAATGAGTGGATTACTATATGTAGAATTACGCTTTGGTTGCAAATTAATCGGCTGAAACCAATGGCATGCACCTTCCTTCGTTTGACAAGAACTTGATATTATAAATGTAAAAGCCGAATAATTAGCGACATCCGATGTTACTATGTTTTTGTCACCGGGCACTTCTTCTTGCCTTTGTCCCACTTCCTATTACGGTTCTCATAGGACCTCTATATTGTGTCCTACTCTGCATTGACAGACAAAAAAGAATGCACTTTATCTGTCCCTAGCTTTGCTTCAGATATTTTGTGTCACAATCCATAAGAATTAGTACCATATCTAGAACTTTGAGTCTTTTTAGTAAATGTAGATTACATATTATTTTGTACATATGTCTATAAATCGATTTAATACCTTATGTACCAAGTCTTCTCCTTTATTGTTATCGATATTAAAGGATTTGCCTTGAACATCGTTTCCTCTCTACAATGTTGGTTGATTTGTGTCTTGCAACGACTATGTAGGTACTTTTATGCTTTTTTAAAAGACACAACAGTACCTACATAAAAAAATAAAAGCCTGATATTTCAAGGCTTTTTATTTACTCTTTATGTTGGCACTTTTGTGTCGCTGGACATAAATCGGACATAATCGAATCCAAACCCGTTTATGCGCCGTTACTGTCTTCGAAGCATCACCTAAAAACCTTTGATCAAGATTCCAACTCTATCTTTTACTTTGGTATAAAAACTCAACTTCACCATCTAGCAAATATCGATATTCAAATAATTGCATTGTTCTTTCCCTAATTCTCTCCCGTATAACAGTGCCTAGGCTTACCGATCCTTGTGATCCGAGGTAACCATTATAAATAAATGTCTTCTCTACAAATTTTGTTTCCCTTAAGTGATACTGTAACCATTCTTTCTGCGATTCAATTAGTGCTTCTCTTGGTTCTCTATCCAACTTAGAAAGAAGCTTTTTATATATTTGATTCAACTCTTTATCCCAAATCTCTGTATATTTGCTTTCCAAAGCCCCCCATCCCAATGTAGTAATCTCTTTCGAATTTTGAAATTCATTAAATTCCACTTCATAATCATGATCTATAGGATTTCGAAGCATTTCATCATAAAATTCTCCAGTCAAATCATAGTTCCCAATGTTCATGGATAACATTTCATTGTTAGAAGGAGCTGATCGACCTTCAGTTATTTCTTTCGATTCTTTTCCATTACCTGTACTCACTACATCAGGAGGCATTTCAGAATTCATTATTGATTTAGTTTCGCTGTTCAAAGTAGTCGATTGACTAATATATTGACAAGATGAAAACATTATCGTAATAAGAAATAATAAGAGTATCTTACCTTTCATAAATTATCTCCTTAAATATTTATCTTTAATATTTACCGGTAAAAATGGTTCACGACGTTATTTCCTTTCTCAGTAATAGTTAGAGATACTCAAGCACAATATTAGACGAACACGAGGGAGAATTGTTGCGTTAATCTGCCCGTTACTTCAATGAGAAACGGCAGCTGAGCATTAAGCCAGCTGCCGTCGTGTTGTATTGAACAATTGTTCAAGCCGCTATTTAAGCGACTTTCATTGTATAGCTGTTCTTGTCATCCGACAGGAATTTTAGTTATTGTCGGACGACAACAAAAACGACAAGAATTTCTATACATACATGAATGAATGCTTTGCTTTCTCCTCGCTCATGTAGCTCGATTGAAAATATAAACAAAAATCAGCGTTATCGCTATCCGAGTTCAGCAGCTACGCCATCCCAAAAATGAGCATCCGCCCAGGAGCCATGCACAAGTACGAAAGTAAGCTTCTGAGATGGCAGTAATCGGTAACTCCCCCTCCATTCTATTGGATGATGGCCCCAGAACCATCCCATGTGAGCATAAGGGTTGAAATACGGCGCTTGGGGTATATATCGGTAGTATGGATTTGATAATGGAAAATCCACTGGTTGGTAAGAATACAAACTCCCCTTGCAGCAGACAGGCGAATGCAATACCTGTCGCTGCAAGGGGAGCATTTTTAAACGAATTAATATACCGAATATTTTCCTTTGTACAGATTGGATGATCCGTCGGTGCGCGTATTTCCATTTACAATTGCCGAACCGTTAACGGCATTAACGATATAACCTACGCCGTCGAGATGGACGGTGTTGCCCTTGAAGTCATTGTTCGTGCCGGTCGGAAAACCCGTTCCATGCGTACGGTTCTGGAAAGCGTCGACGACAAAGCTATTGCCGTTACGGCTGCCGCTGTTGTAATAAATTTTGGAATTGACGCCCTTCACATCGATAAAGCTGTCTGCCGAGTTGGCACCGCTGATGCCAGTGCCATTAAATGTGCAGTATTCCACGATTGTGCCGTCAGCGCCTTCTTTGATATCAATGTGTTCGGCTGTGATTCCTGGTCCAAAGTCGGTGCTGCGAATAATGTTGCCAATAACCGTATGCTCATAAGCTGCACTCGCATCCGAGCCGACATAAGCTCCTTCGCCATAGCCAGCCTGATAGTTGCCGGTATCATGAATTTTGGACAGCTCCAGCGTATTGTACGAACTGCCGTCGCGGAAATGCACGCCTTCGTCACCGACATTGTGCACTTCTACTCCGCTGATCCGATTGTAGTTGCCGTTATCGATCATAATCCCCTTCTGTGCTCTCGTAACGACCAGATCGCGAATCTCCCAATAATCGCCTGTCAGATGAATCCCATAAGAACCGTCGTTCACCGCTGGCCCTTGCAGCACTGGCGGATTATTCGCATCACAGCCGCGCAGCACAATAGGATTAGCTGCTGTGCCGCTATTGCCAGAATAGAACACTCCGGTCGGCACGCCGTTTGCGTCCAGCCGCGGATCGCCGCCCGTTGCGCGAACGCCGTTATAAGTGCCCGGCGCAATGAGAATGACTGTTCCCGGCGTTGCATTCAGCATCGCCGTTTGGATCGATGCCGCTGTGTTCAATGCGGTGGAACAGTTAGCTGCGCCGCTGCCAGCCAACGTGGTGACTGTTACCGTATTTCCTGCCGCCGACTGATTCCCCGCAGCATCCTTTGCTTTCACATAATAGCTATAAGAGGAGAGCGCCGCCAGCCCCGTATCGCTGGCCGAATTCGTTGTCACTGATTTCAAATAGAAGCCGCCGCGGTAAATATCATAACCGGTTACGCCAACATTATCGGTGGATGCCGACCAGCTCAAATTAATCTGGCTCGATGAGGCAGCAGTTCCCGTCAGTCCCGCAGGTGCTGACGGCGGAGTCGTGTCGCTGCCCGTACCCACGCCAGAGGCGTCGATCACCAGCTGCGGTTTGTTGCTTGCGTTCTCATTACTCGCAATTTCTGTATATTTGCCCGCTGTCTCAGCCAGTACGAAAGAAGCGATGCCGTCTCCCGCAGCTTGCGCCTGAATATATGCGGTCACATCCAGCTCGATGTACTGGAATGTGTTGGTCAGCGGTTTAGAATCGATCAGGCTGCCCGTTGACGGCTTGTTGTTCCAAGTAAGCGCAGCTTGATTCCAGCCATCCGTTGTTTCGGAAGCTGTTATGGTCGATATGGCGGAAGCTTTGGCATAGACGCGCAGCTTAGCGCTGGCAATGCCAGAGTAGCCGGTTACATTAAACTTCAGGAAAGCAAGCCGCTGCGCGCTGCTGTCTGACTTCACGAACATCGAGGTTGCCGATCCGTAGTTGGTTGAAGCGCTGCTCTGATAAACGTAGGTGTCATCTGCTGGATTAATCGTTGTTACGGCTCCAAACACAGCCACAAGCGGCACGCTCATCAACACTAAACTCATACACAACATTGCAGCAATTGTTCTGATCGATCTCATCAACATGGCTAGTTCCTTCCCTTCTTCATCTCTTAATACGTAATGACTAACTGCGGTTGATTTGTATTACTCTCACTTGTATTCAGCGTAGTGTATTTGCCCGACGATTCTCCGAGAATAAACGATACAACGCCATCTCCCGTTGCCTGCGCCGCCACATAAGCCGTAACATCGATCTCGTAATAGGCTGCCGTAGCACTCATTGTCGTTGAGCCTGCCGAAGCTCCGGTAACCGGCTTGTTGTTCCAGGTTACGGCTGCTTCTGTCCATGTATCCGCTGCGGCATATGCCGTTAATGTGGTGGCAGCCGAAGCATTGCCGTACACGCGCAGCTTCGCACTGGCAACTGCACCTTGAAGCACGCTGACATCAAACTTCAACAGCGAGAGCCGCGACTGTGAAGTATCCGTCTTCACATACATCGATGTGGCGCTGCCGTAGTTCTTGGTTACATTGCTCTCATGTACATAAGAATCGTCGGTTGGAGCTAGCGTAACCGTACCGCCACCCCCGCCGGTGCCTGCCGGCGTTGTTGCCGCCGCAGCAGGGCTAGCAGATGAGCGATTGCCTGCCGCATCGACGGCTTTGACCGTATAGGAATAAGCGGTGCTCGGCGTTAGTCCCGTATCGCTGTAAGTCGTCGTTGTTGGTGTACTGATCAGTTGCGCTCCGCGATATACCTCATACCCGGTCACGCCTATATTATCCGTTGCCGCTGGCCAGTTTAGATTGATTTGCGTACTCGATACTGCCGTTGCAGTTATGGTTGCCGGTGCCGAAGGCGGGACGGTATCCCCGCCGCTTGTGCAGCTTTGCACTGCGGTTCCTGACTCAAGCAGCGAATTGCCTGTGTACGTTAGACATGCATACACGCCCTTATTCGGAGCAGAGGTGAAATTCGTCTTCTCGTTACTGCCCCAAGTGCTGATAAACGTGCCGTCCGGCTTCTGCAGATGCGTCCATACCAAGCCGTCCCAGCCGAACTGATAGATACGGTGTGTGTCATTATATGGAGCGTAAGTAACATAAGGGCCGTTCTTAGTCTCTTGCTTCGACATCGTATTGTTGAAGAACACGTTCTGCTCGCCTGTCGCACCCGACCACTTGGTTGCATGCGGGCCAGCGCCGTACCAGATCGGATACCAGGTGCCCTCAAGTATATCCTGACCGCCTTCACCTTCCCCCCATGAGCTGTGCTCAAACGGAATTGTGATCGTATTCTTCTCAATGAGATTACGACGCTCCCAACCGCCATGCAGGTTCATATCGGCTGTTAGTATATTGTTCTGGACTACATTGCCTGTTGCCGACCATTGCAGTGTCAGATGGCGTACCCGATCAATGGTGTTGCCGATAATTTTACTGTCATACAGCTTGGAGCCCCGCACATAACCATGTCCGCCTTTCCCTTTATTCCACGAGCCAAAAATGATATTGTCGCGAATCTCCATGTTTTTGGCGAATTCCGTTACGATTGGATGAGAGCCCGTCATGTATGTACGAATACCCTTCACCCAGCCGTCTTGGGACCATTTGAATAAGATGCCGTGAACCGCATATTCCAGCGCCTCGTTCTTATATTTAAGCCCGACGCCGCCTGGATTCGTAACCGGATCATAATCATTGGCATTCACAGTTGAAGCGTAAGGAGTGTAGGAAATATCCTGCGTGAAGTAAAAATCCTCGAAGCCAACCCCTTTAACGGCCGTCACCTTCATGACTTTGCTGTAATAGGTCGAGTTCGATCCGCCAGGATCAGCCGGAAGCAATCCCCCGTTGC
Organism: Paenibacillus sp. NPDC058174; assembly: GCF_042883865.1. NCBI lineage: Bacteria > Bacillati > Bacillota > Bacilli > Caryophanales > Paenibacillaceae > Paenibacillus > Paenibacillus sp. NPDC058174. The sequence continues at coordinate 775,192 of NZ_JBHVUY010000001.1, read as the reverse complement.
TAAACGGTACATCAAACTCCAGCGGTTTATCGATCGTTAGCGTATCACCGCTGACGCTGACAACTTTGAACATCTGCGTCCGCATGTGGCCGTTATAGCGGTATTCCTGAGGGCCTTGCATTTCGTTGTAAAATTCTACTGTATTCGCAGCGCCTACATAGATCGTGTCGCCAACGGCAAAAGTACTGCCCTTGCCGGATGCCACTTTCACCTGCGTGCTGCCCTTCGTACCGCCTCCGCTTGAAGCGACTCGCTGTCCGCTTAGCCAATGGAAATTAATGCTGCCCTCATATGTCGTATCGCTAGTATGCTTTGTCCGATCCTCCACCCTGAACGCCGCATAGCCTGGCCAGAGCTTGCCATCAATCAGCGGCGCACCCGGATTGGCTGGATCTTCGCTGTAGGTTGCCGTAGGCTTGAATACGATTTTTGTGCCAGTCGTTGGACTATTGCCTGCACCCCGAATCGTCACATAGCTGGCATCAACGCGGATCTGCTTATCTAGATCTATTTGGCCAACGGGCAGCTTCAGAATCGCCCGATTTGTATCACTTACGTTTTGTCCGTTCACTTTAAGCGTTCCGCTGCGAATATCATCAATCACCTGCTGCAGCGCATTAGAGTCGTCAATGCCGTCATTCGCTTGAATTCCTTTTGTCGTCAAATCAATGATTGTGCCGCCGGTCGGCAGCGCCTGCCCGCCCTTATATCCAGCTGTCGACCAATTCGGCAGCGACGCGTGGACGGCGGCAACCGCTGGAACTGGCGATAAACTCGCCGAAGCAAGCACAATAAGTGCGGCAGTACCGGCGGCGGTCCATTTTTTCAACCTGTCTGTTACAGAGAAAACCTCTAACATTTCAACTCCTCCTTTGTTTGTGGGTCTTGACCAACGGAACCGACTTACCTCATCAATGACTCAGCAGCACCTCAATATTTCAGAAATATTTTCCAAGCACACCGAGCATAGCATAATATAAGCGCTTTAATTTTCACGTAATTGCTTGAAAATGTTATTTTATTGCTGTATTTTAAACATTAAATGAAAGTGCTTTCATAAAACCAGACAAAGCGGGGGATCGGCATGAAGCTTAGCACAACTGTCGATGTTAGGAAGGAGCCGTTTCATCTGAATTACTGCAAGACAAGCAATCAGCAAACCTGGGAGGTATTCCACGCCCACCAGAGCATGGAACTATTGTATGTCCACGAAGGGGAAGGAGATGCCTATATCCACGGAAAAGTGTTTCCAATCCAGCCGGGTACGCTGCTCTTGTTCCAGCCCTTCCAGCTGCATCGGCTGGAGATGAACAGACTGTACGTGCGCACCATTCTCATGTTTGATCCTTATCCCGTTGATACCGCACTAGTAGGGTTCCCGGCGTTGCAGCATTTCTTCAAAGGGCTATGGAAATCCAAGTTGGCAAACCCTGTCCTGTATTTCTCCCCGACTAACAATGAGCTGTTAGTGTTATATGAACGTCTTCATCAGCGCCTGCAGCACGTGCCCTCGCATAAGATACAAGAAGAGTACATGCTGTTTCTACTGTCGGCGTTGCAACTGCTCCGCCTCAGCGAACAGCAGCTTGGTCTCACTAAGCAAACAGCGCCGGAACAGGAAACCTTCCAAACGATCAAACGTGTTCTCAGCTGGGTCGATACGCACTATCGCGACAAGTTTGTGCTAGAGAAGCTAGCCGATGACTTGCATCTTTCCTCCTACTATTTGTCCCATAGTTTCAGCGATAAAACAGGCAGCAGCCTGACGCAATATATTAGCTCGCGCCGGATTAAGGAAGCATGCCTGCTGCTCGAAACTACGACCAAAAGCGTCGGCGCAATTGCCGACGAGGTTGGTTTCCAGCAGGTATCGTACTTCTGCCGAGTGTTCAAAGGCATGTTAGGTGTCACACCGAAACGCTATCGCACCGCAGCTTGGGACAAACGCTAAATTCAGCGGCCCGAACACAAAAAAGAGGCATTCGAACCTCGTTCGAATGCTCCTCTCTGTCCCTACCTATTTTATCTTTTCAGATAGGTTTATGATCCTAACTTTGCCCGCCAATTGTCTACAACCTAAAAATGACTTACCGTACATTGCTTGCACGAGAATATGTATTCGTCTTCTATGAAACACTAAAATTTCTTTTTTTTAATTTCTTAACCGACAACCGTTCAAAAACCATTTCGAAAACAATACTTTTGGAATAATAACTACCATCTGGGTTTTCAACAGATAGTAGATGGACGTGCCGCCCGATTCTACAGTATTTAAAACCACATGGTGTTACATTCCATGTGGCTGTAAAATGTTTTCAATCTTGTGCAACTGAAACTAATAGCTTATCGGCGAGGGGGTCCAACAACTTTCCCAAATTGGTTATCTGATTATACTTACGAGCAATGTAGCCATCCAATTTATCGGTAGCAGATGCAAGTATAAATATTCCAACTGCCCAGTAGGTTCCATATTGATTTATGTAATTCAGAAACCCTATGTGCTCTACTAACCAAGATGGATATTGTTGAAAGGCGAAAAGAAAAAGCGGAATCATCCCAATTCTTACAATTGTAATTTTATTAGCAAGGTTCATTTATTCATCACCTTCCCAGTTGTTTTACTTCTCAATTTTACCATATTTAAGCAGTGTCTTGCCTATATATTGAAATGATGTTTGGAACTATCTTGCCCGTTAGTTTAATAAAACTGCTGCTAATTTTGTTGTCTGCAGTAACCAATGAAAGAGCTTGTCGGGTATGTTACCAAGTTCTTGTCATTTCATTTTGACAACAACTTGATAACATAAAACAAAAAAGCCGCAATTTATGCGGCTCTCAATGTTACTATGTTCTTGTCACCCGATATCCTCTGATTAATTATACACCACCAATGTAGATTATCGAGGATTTGCCCATTTGCACTAGAAATCGCTTCATGGTTCTGACCCCAACAAAGCAGTGACTTATGCTCATACCACCATTTTTGCCGTTCTTAATAGTCTCATAAATGCAAAAAGCCGCGATTTTCGCGACCTTTAATGAGATAACGTTCTTGTCATCCGATATCAACACTTTAATACCCTAATTAAGCTTCCTTCATATAATAAACTGTAAAAAAGGCATCCTCGTTAAAACCAAATTGCCTGCTTTCAATTACATAACTGACATTAAAAATGTCAATCACATCACCAGGTATCAAGACAGGCAATGAAACTTTTGTTTCCTGTTCAAACAAACAATTATCGCCAACAAAGAACCGAGTTATAAAAAATTCTATTGGCGGAAACTTAGGTTTGTGCTTTATAAACATTAGTCACCCCGTTAATTTTCTATAAGAAGACAGTGGCTACCTCTGAGTATTGAGCTATCGTTTATCGTTAGTGAAATTAATTACTCAACTTTAGTTCCTTCTTCTGAGAGTACATTTGCTGATGACCTCTCTGCCCACTAATATTTAATTTTATATTAGCACATATTCGAAGTTTCTTGCCCTTTACTTCAAGAAAAGCCGCAAGTTTGAACTATCCTCTCAAAAGCATCAAGAGGTTATCGAACTTACCGATAGCCTCTTCTACTTGTCTTATGAAACTAACGTTCTCCCGTATACCCATTAACTCGATATTGGTTACTGTTATACGCCGCGCTGAAGCAGATTCACTACTTCCTCTCGCGTAAGTGACATTTTTTTCATCATTGACTCAATCAGTTCTTCCGTGAAAACCAACTTCACATCCCCCCGGAAACGAGCTATATCTTCCGAATAGGCTTGCAGCGCCTCCTCCCTGTTGGTGGGCTCAATAAATGAAATATGATCAGCCTCTAGATCAAGAAAATCGCGGCTAACTTCCCTGACACATGATTCTATGACCGCCTCATTAATACCCTCACTCGGATACCATATTTCTAATGAACGAGGATACATGCCATGCTCATTACACGGCAACTTCTCATAAGGCAACTCATAAAGATCCTCGTCTCCTTAACGATCATAATAGTAGTGATAGAAGACCTTATCTCCGTCAAGGAAAGCTTGTATTTTCTGAACGAAGTCCGCCTCATCAGGATCATCCTTTAACTCCTCGACCGCGTTTCGAAAGTAATTTTTCGTGCTAACACAAATTGCAATCAGCTTATTCCTCTGCTTGTTATCTTTATACAGCACGATATCTTCCCATCCTGTTAGAGATTCCATGCCATAGACGCCCCACCAGAAATCATAAGAACTTGTTTTTACGTAAATAGTTGTTGTCACAAGTTTGAACTCCTTCCGTTACCTTCTCTAAAGATGATTACTGCTTCAACGGATTAATTCAGAATTGCTTTATTCTTTGAATTCTGCGGTACCTCCAACGGTAAGCCCAAGCGATAGCAATCCTAAAACATCAGCTATTGTTCCGAGTACTGGAATTATTTATTAATTACTCCTTTAATCCTTCTAACTCCAGCAGCAGAAGATTGTTCTTTCTTAATACTGAACTTTCCTAAGTTTGTTGTGTCTTCCACATGAGGTCCTCCACATACTTCTCGACTCCAAACTTTCCCTTCATTATCTTTGATTGTATACACCTTAACGATATCCGGATATTTATCCCAAAAATTCCCTTCAACATTACTTTCTTTCGCTTCAATTTTAGGCAGTTCTGAAATATAGGTAACTGCTTTTGATGAAATCGCATCATTCACATACTTTTCCACCTCAGCTATTTGCTCTGGTGTAAGTTTTTCATCATGGTTGAAGTCAAACCGTAATCGTTCTGAAGTAATATTACTTCCTTGTTGATGAACGTGATCACCTAAAACTTCCCTTAAACCAGCAAGTAATAAATGAGATACCGTGTGCAGCGCTGTTGTTTCTGTTGAATGTTCAGCTAATCCGCCTTTAAATTTACCCGCAGAAGCAGTTCTGCTCTTGTCAGCATGTTTCTTGGCCGCCTCTATATAAGACGCCTTGTCCTCCATGCTGTATCCACTTTCAGTTAGAAACTCTTCCGTCAACTCCAAGGGAAACCCATATGTTTCGTAAAAATAAAAGGCATCTGCACCTGTAACTTTCCCCTTATTCTTAAGATGTTTTTGTATTTCAAATTCTCCTTGCTGTAAAGTTCTATAGAAAAGATTTTCTTCCTTATTTACTATTTCGATAACTTTCTTTTTGTTACTGATCAAATCTTCATAAGCTGTTGCTTCATCTATATAAACCTCAGACAACTCACCCACAAAACTTCCTTGTATACCAATTTTTTTACCTGCACGAATCGCCCTTCTTAATAACCTTCTTGTTATATATCCTGCATCACTATTAGCTGGCTCAGCACCATCATTAATTAGAAAAGTAGCCGCTCTCACATGATCGAGTATGATTCTAAACGACTTTAAATCGTCAGTATATTGTTTACCACTTAACTCCATCAATTTTTTCTTGGGATTAAGGAAGAAAGCCGTATTATAAATATCCTTGTCGCCATTAAGGGCTGTTGCAACCCTTTCTAATCCGCCTCCATAATCAATATTCGGATTTTGCATTTTTACAAATCCTGTGTCTTCTTTTTTGTAACACATAAATACGTTGTTCCCAATTTCTAAAAACCTTTCGCTCACAGAAGCAGGATGATCCAGTGCATCACCGCCTGGCTCAAGATCATAGAACATTTCACTATCAGGCCCACCCGGTTCACCAATAGGCATATCCAATGGACTCCCGGCCCGACTCCACCAATTTTCTTTTTCATCGTATAAAAATATTCTCCCACCTCTAGATGCTCCATATTGATAGGGATCATCTTCAATGATAGGTTCTATATCAACGGATTTAAATTTTTCTGACCAGATTTGAATGGCTTCCGTATCTTTCTGTATATTCAAATCATCACTTCCTACAAAAGCACTGATATACAGCCTGCCAGGATCAATTCCTAATTCGATAATATGCCAATTCCAAATGGCATCGATTTGCTTTTTCTTATAGTTATTTTCATCTGCTTTAAACTCCCATCGGCCTATCATTTCAAAAAATGTCAGATGCGACGTATCACCTACTTCGTCAATATCCACTGTCCTTAAACACTTCTGAATATTAGCAATATCATTACCTATCGGATGCTTTTCCCCCAATAAATAGGGAACCATAGGTTGCATTCCGCTTCCTGTAAACAACGTTGAGGGATCATTTTCTGGTAACAAGCTAGAAGAGGGCACTTGGCTAGCCCCTATTCCTTTCATAAAATCAATATATGATTTTCTTAACTCATCTGGTGTCATTTTCACCATGCTCAATACCTCCATTTAAATTATTATTTATTATTGGTAAATTGTTAATTTTGCAAATATTCAAACGATAAGAAATAAAATAAAAAAGCCCTAAGCTGACGTATTTCTTGTCAACTTAGGGCGAACTATTATGTCCGTGTTACCACCTAATTTCAGATTTCTCTGCACTCTATCAATACGGGATTTCTCCGATATTGTTTCCTGAATAACGGTGGAACTCCGTTGAAGCCTACTAAGATTCCTCTGTTCGGTTCACAGCTCCGAGACTGCTTCACTATTAGATCAATGAAGATTCGCACCAACCATCTTCTCTCTGAGAGATCCTTAATAGTTACTATTTCTCATCATAGCCTTTTCGTTTTAAATTAAAGCAATGCTATCACACTTAACTTGCTCTGTCAATTAATTCCACTGTTTTGTTAGCGGTGCCTTTAACGAAACAACCTTCCTTGCTTCCACCGACTGCCGCCAGCAGAATGTTGAGCTAACAGCTCTGACGGCCTTTTGCTTTCCTGAGTACAATTTTACGATACATCCCGCGCATCAGAAGTGGTCGCTCCTCGGTAAGGTGCAAGCGCTCCTGATGTGGAAGAAAAAGAAGGTTAAAATCCCGGCCAATATCCGTTCCAAGTACTGATGCCAATGGACGGAGTGCTTTCATAAACAGAGATAAACCGCCATTAGCTGCGAATTTATCAAAAATAACAATTTTTCCACCCTCTCCTGTTACACGAACGATTTCTTGCATGCACCGTACCGGATCCGGTACTACCGATATGATCAGGTTTGCAATGACCACATCGAAGGCTTCGTCTTCAAAATCAAGATTTTGCGCGTCCATCTCTAAAAATGTGACCCTCTCGCCTTCCATGACTTTAGAACGGGCTTCAGCCAGCATTTCCGGAGAAAGGTCAGTGGCAGTGATCGATAGACCGTAACCTGAGAGTAGAGGTAAATCCGCACCCGTTCCGGCTCCAACCAGCAATACACGCTGATCTGGCCTTAAATCAAGTCCGGACAATACGGTTACCCGCGCCTGGGCAAAGGCACCTGAATTGAAAAACCGATCGTACAAAGGAGCCCAAAGCTTATAGATAACTCTGTTCCAGCGATTGTTCATAATATCACCGAATGAATTTTTATTTCACATGTAGTACCACAAATAACTTCCAGCTCCTGCGTTCGCCTGTCCTTTTCTAAATGGATTTTCAAACGTATTCCCCCTAAACATTATATGAACGATTGCTCATGTTTTCATTATAATACTTAGGAAAATCAGTGTGCAACAATATTAAACAACTATTTGTGACCGATACCTTCACCTATCCCAATTTTATAAGTCTTGCAAACATGCTCAATATTCAGCTAATCACCCTTCGAAATGACGAGCATGGCATGATTCCTTCAGAGCTAGACAGCATATGCAGGAACAATAAAATAAATGGAATCTATCTGATGCCATCTGTAGCAAACCCGACGAATATTTCAATGAATCTTAAGAGAAGAATCGATATAAGCAGACTTATAACAAGGTATGGGCTAATCTTGATTGAGGACGATGCATATGCGTTTCTTGCTGAAGAAAAGATTAAACCGATGGCCATGCTAGTTCCCGAACAGTCCGTATATATAAATGGGATTTCTAAAGCAATAAGTGCCGGACTTCGAATTGCATACATGCGCTTTCCAGAAAGATATAGGCAAGTGATCGAAAATGCGATATATAACATTAATCTGAAAACGCCGGCACTTAATTTGGAAATCGCCACTGAAATCATTAGACTTGGTATTAGCAATGAGTTAATACTACAGAAAAAACAAGCAGCAAAAGAAAGAAACAAGCTTTTTGCTGATTATTTTGGAGATATGGTCGCGCCCATCAAAATGTTTTCGCATTTTCAATGGCTCCCTCTCCCCGAAGGGTGTTCCGGTAAAGTATTTGAATTTATCTGCACAGGAAAAGGAGTGAACTTATACGGTTCAGAAAGGTTTTCTGCTGGAGATAACTAGGGCATCCAAGCAGTTAGAATTGCAACTAGCTCTTCAGAAAGTGTAAGCGAGCTTGCCAAGGGACTTGAAATTGTTAAGGAGGTTTACGATTCGGTTCAATCAGAAGCTGGTACGGAGTTTATTTTACAGCTAGACCCTTACTGCTAGTCATCAACACATAGGCGCAGCTGAAAATAAAAACAAAGCGCGAACAACCGGAGTAAGGGTCGTTCGCGCTTTGTTTTTATCCTTCTATTGTCTCAAGCTGCCTGTAGAGTTCAAAAATCTTCCTTGGAAACGAATCGTTTCGGCTGGACATAGCTTCCTGGCCACAGTTTGTTCTTTACCTAGATGCCTTTGTAGCAGCTATCGAAGGATCACAAGGTCGATCTATTTAACTCCGTCGGGATTGTTACAAAGTTCTTGTCACTCATCGGAAATTAGATCAAGTTCTTGTCATTTCATTTTGACAAGAACTTGATAACATAAAGCAAAAAAACCGCAATTTATGCGACTTACAATGTTAATATGTTCTTGTCACCCGACACTTTTCATTTGTTTAGAATATTATTTTAGAGTGACTGCTATGAATGATAATCTGTATTTTGATTTTTATCAGGATAAATTAAATGATTCTGTAGAAAAGCAGCCCTAGACAACCGGTTGAATTTAATTGTTACCTACTCTAGGCAGCTGCATACGATAAATGGCCTGGAAGTACATCCGACAACTGACCAATTTATACGGATTGAACAAGGTCAAGGGCTTGTTCAAATGGGCGACAGCAAAGATCATTTAGATTTTCAAGCTATGGCTTATGAGAATTATGCAATTGTAGTACCAGCTGGAAAATGGCACAATGTGACCAATGCAGGCAATGTTCCTCTTAAAGTTTATGTGATTTATGCCCCGCCTCACCATCCGTTCGGAACTGTTCAAGAAGTGAAACCAAGCGCTCAAGAAGCAGAATAATGAGGAGGCCCACACCTAGTGGTGCGGGCTTCTTGGATTCACACTACTTTATCGGAGATGGTTGAAGCAATCGATCCCAATGCCGATGCTGGGCAATTGCATCAATAAATGACTTAAAGAAGTCTGTACTTTCTTCTTTGGCGATCAAAACGCCATTCATCCGTGTATCTCTCACTTCTGCATCTTCTACGGCGCCTGCGGATATAAGCAGACGAACACCGTCGCCTACTGCGGCAATCGTCTTGTAATGCTGAAACGCTTCACGAACAAAACCCGCTGATGTCACGTCGCTAAGCAGCTCGTCCACACCTTGAGCTCCCCCGGAAACATAAACGGCATCATATAACACGGAAGCAGCCGTAAGTAACGATTGCTGTGGTTCGATAAGCGTACCGTCATCACCTTTTACTGGTGCAATTGTATTGCTCACAATCTCCGCTGTTATTTTCGATGCGGTCAACTCTTTGAGCAGTGCTTGTGCCGTTGCCGTCTGATATCCCGTTCCGAGCATCACTGCCACCTTACGTGTAGCCGGTGACTTCGCCTTAGTCATCATACTAAGCGCAGGAGATATTGCGGCCGGCGACACAGCGACGCCCTTGGTAGGCGTTGCTCCGATCCCTTCGGCTATCCCCACTGCAAGATCCTCTGCCACCTGGCTGAACACATCCACTACACGCTGCCTGATTTCTTTAGACATGACTTTACCTAACTCGAACCGGAATGCGTCAACGATCTGACTTTGCTCGATCGGAGACATGCTATGCCAGAACATGGAGGCTTGGCTAAAATGATCTTCAAAGCTATTGCTTCTAGCCTTGATTTTCCTACCTTCCACCTTCTCCTCGTAATGGCGATAACCACCTTCACTTGATGGTACTGGCGCAGGCGCATTGTTGGCCAAGCTGTTTTTATGATAGCTCGTCTGCCCCTGATTGATAGTCATCCGATGCATGCCGTCCCTTTGATTGTTATGTACTGGAGCGATTGGACGGTTAATGGGAATCTCCGGAAAATTCGGCCCGCCGAGGCGAAGTAGCTGCGTGTCGGTATAAGAAAAAAGTCTTCCTTGGAGTAATGGATCATTCGTAAAATCGATGCCCGGTACAAGATGGCCGACATGGAAGGCGACCTGTTCAGTCTCTGCGAAGAAATTATCCGTGTTCCGATTGAGTGTCATTTTCCCAACAATTCGCACCGGTACAATTTCTTCTGGCCATAATTTCGTGGCATCCAGTATATCAAAGTCGAAGTTAAATTCATCTTCCTCGCTCAAGATTTGAACGCCTAGCTCGAATTCAGGGTAGTTCCCCTGTTCGATCGCATCCCACAGATCGCGGCGATTAAAGTCTGGGTCTTTGCCAGCTACCTTTTGCGTCTCATCCCATACCAGGGAGTGTACACCTAGCTTCGGTTTCCAATGGAACTTTACAAAATGTGACTTGCCTTGCTCATTAATGAATCGGAACGTATGAACGCCGAACCCTTCCATCATGCGAAAACTACGAGGAAGCGCACGTCCTGACATGACCCACATGATCATATGAGCAGATTCAGTATTCATACTTACGAAATCCCAAAACGTATCATGTGCTGATGAAGCTTGTGGAATTTCGTTTGGCGGTTCAGGTTTAACCGCATGTATAAAGTCGGGAAACTTCACCGCATCCTGTATAAAGAACACTGGTATATTGTTTCCGACGAGATCATAGTTTCCTTCTTCTGTATAGAACTTAACCGCAAAACCTCGTACGTCTCGTACAGTATCACTTGAGCCCCTTGAGCCTGCCACGGTGGAGAATCGAACAAACAAAGGCGTCCGTATCGACGTATCGGTTAAAAATTTCGCTTTTGTGTACGCAACGAGCGATTCGTATAATTCAAATTCTCCATGCGCGCCGAAGCCTCTCGCATGTACGACACGTTCAGGTATACGTTCATGATCGAAGTGAGTCATTTTCTCCCGAAAATGAAAATCCTCCATGATGGTTGGCCCTCGGGGACTAACTTTAAGAGAGTGTTCGTCATCCTCCACTCTCAATCCTTGATTTGTTGTTAGAGCCTCACCTTTATCCGTAACACGATAAGTATCCAACTGCTTTTGTTTTACGTTTTCTTCATCGTTCACATCGGACTCCTCCTACTTCAAGAATAGGCATATGATCCGCAATCGCACTCAAATTTATCCATATTTGGACAGAAGCATGAATTTAACCGGCCTTGGCAGACTGCTAGTCACTCACGCCAGCAGCCTCCAATTGTAAAGTAAACTTAAGTCTCATCAATTAGCCATGTTTCTAACTCTGAAATCTTATCTGCATAATTAATAATGGCATGTATTGTTCCCACAGCTTGCTCAGTACCCATTTTCTGTTCATTTTCATCGGAACATTCGATCCATAAGGAACGTTTCAAGCTATATTCTAACCATCCTAATTTACCCAGAAAGCCATTCTCTAAGACCACTTTCCAGTTTGCATGAATTGTTTCGCATTTCTTTTTATAGCCGCCTATAACAGCTAAAAATCTTTCTTTGTCCATATCACCCGTCTCATTTTCAGACCAGTAAATAGCAGTGTCAGTCAAGTCTTGCATCGGATTTATATAGCCAGCTGCTTCCCAATCAATAATAACAGGACTATCTTGATGCCACATTACATTTTTAGAATCCATATCCCTGTGGCTAATAACCATATTCGCTAAAAGCAGCTCCGAAGCATGATTTGCTTGAAAATTCCATTCATTCAGCTGATCCATATTTTCGCGCAGTAAGTTAACCCACACTGCATTCTGTTTTTGTCCTTGTTGCACATATTGATTCCAATCCGTCAATTGTAAATGACTTGAACCATTATTATGAATGCCTAGCTCCGAAAAATTTGTCATATGGATACCTGCAACAATTTCCCCGATTTTCTCACAATGAGTTTTATTAATTTCATTCGGCTTCAGGCTTCTGCCTTCTATCCAATCAAACACAAGGAAGTATTGATCGTCTATTTTTTGCAGAGAATCGCCATTAAATTGTTTAGCTGGCAGAGCAGGTACATTATCAGCTGCAATACCGGCAATTCTTTCTGAATTGATGTAATTTTGCAACGCTTTAGGTCTAATCATTATTTGAGGATTTAATGCTTTTATTGCGTACTTCCCTAAATCCGTTTCAATCCTATACATTCTGTGTAAAAAGCCACCTGATATCACCTCGGGAACACCGATAATTTCGCCAAGTTGCAGAACAGTACATAACTTGTTAAATTGTAGATTGTATTGAGTAGCACTCATTTGCTATCTCCCTTTTTTAGAAATCATCCATATTGTTCCAATCATTCCTGTCAGCTTAATTATAGAGTCATCTATATTGTTTGCAAACAAAAAAACAGTAAGACCGCCAAGCGTTGCTTCGGTCTTACTGTTTTTTTTAATAATCGAGCGACTCGACTCTCTTCTTTACTACTATTTGAGATCATTCTCCTGTACCTGCAGATATATAAATGAATAACGAGGTACCGAACCCCAAGTCTCAAGCTGCATGTAGAGTTCAAAAATCTTCCTTGTACTTGCTCCTATAGGTGGCTTTTCCAGCGATAGTAGGTGCACGAGAAATCCCGATCCATGTACACTCTGCTGGCCAAGCTGCTCTAAGATACTTTATTATAAATTAAGCTTTATTATGGTTGTAGCCCATTTTACAGGGATAAGTGCCCTTTTTTCGTTCAAAGCATATTGTAGTGTATAATTAAAAGGAGGCGCACCATGATAAGCAATCAGCCTTATATGCAACAATCTGCTGTTCAGCCCGAGTATTACCAACAAATGAAATCAAGTCCAAACCAGGCACATTGGGGACCTCAAACGATACAATCAAGCTCGAATCAGACCAATTGGGGACCTCAAGGCGGTAATGAACAGCCTGTTCTCCCTAATCACCATTACGAAGTTGATTTTAGTCAGATGCATCACTTTCCTTACATGTACGACTACCACCATATGCATCACTACCATCCCATGATGGATGGCTATCATCATATGATGCATGACTACCATCCCATGATGCATGAAATGTGGGATGACCACATGCTCCACGATTATCATCACGATGGATGGGAGCTCGAAACATTAGATTACCATCATGCTTGGATCTATCCCACGATGCATGTGCATCATCACCTGTATTACCCTGTCACATGCCAACAAACCGATGAGTTCCAGAAGAAGGCAGCAGTTCACCAGCCTTAAGGCTGCAAATTATAAAAGGCAGATTGAATGGTCATGACATTCAATCTGCCTTTTATTGCAAAAGCAATTATTGTGACAAACTTCCCTCAAACCGTGAACGACTCCGACATGGGCCGACCGGGATTTGAATCAAGCTCGTTTGTCCGAGCGGAGTTAATCCATAAAGTTCATTCACGGAACTAACGTCAAATCCTAGCAGCGGACGTCCTCCCATTCCAGATGCACTAGCTGCGAGCAGTAAGCGCTGAACCAACATTCCCGCTTCCATTTGCTGAATCCGATAGCCGCGATAACCAAGCTCGGCGTTAAGATGTCTCTGATCACCCGCCACATGAAAAATCAGCGGCACCTGGAATAAGTTCACGTTATCCAACGACATCCCATTCTGAAGCCTTGACCGTTGATCACCGGCCCTGATAAGCTGCAACGTATGCGCTATTTCATTATACAGATAGGCACCATCACGAATGCCTTCAACGCCATAAAAGCAGCCAAATAATTTTACTCGAGACATTGGACTCTCGGTCGATCCATCCAGATCGTTTCGATAGCGGTAGGATAGCATAACCTCTTGCAATAGTGCCACTAAATCCGACTGACTCACTGATCCTAATACAAACTCAATTTCTGGCGAGTAACGCTGCCTGCACGACTCTGCTAAATCATATGTCAATCGATTCACTTGAGGCAACATATGAACATCGGTTTGAGGGACTGCCCTTTGCTCCCTTCCAAGCTGTTTAAATGAAAAGGTGGAATTCATTATGGATGCTTCATTTAACTGGGTCAGCATTGGATAGTCCGTTACTTTTCCTGAACGCATATAGTGATCGTGCTTAATGATTGGAAGCTCACTACATAACTCTGCTGATGAAATCCGATTTTTATTGTTTGTGTCTTGGTGGAACCATTCAATGCTTGAATCTGCTGCAAGCGGAATTACAGCATATACACTTTCCTCCGCTTCAGAAAATCCAAGCAAATGGTTGAGGGCACGGTCAAGAAACTGAAAGTACACCCCTGCTTCAAAGTGAAAGCGTTTGGCAACCTCACACAACTGGCCCAATAACAAACCTGCATCCAGCCCCTGTAAACGATACGAAAAATTATTGTATTTGAAAAAGTTTTTCCAAAATACAGTCGAGACAAAACCAACTGCGAAACAGCTGGTTATATCGCAGCGATTGCCTAAGGCCTTGCTCACATAGGAATCAATTTGGCCTTCACGCAATAAAATCAAACGATGATGAGCCACATCATAATGATATATACCGCAAGGCAATTCCTCCAGCTTCAAATACAAATACAATTCGCTCGGATAAAGACCTCCACCTGAAGGAACGAATCGTCTGCAAAGATGCAAGGGGCTTTCCCATTTCTCCCCCGTATATTGCTCAATAACAGATTGACTAAGCTGTGCCAGACCAAAGGTGTTCCAAAGAAAATACCCGATATCCCGAAGGGTTGGTTTTTCTTGTCCGTGTCCTTGTTCTTGCTTCCCCGTTAATTCTAGTGGGACATCGGAAGCAAGAGGAAATACAGGCAAATGACGATATAACTTATACGGCAGTGGTGCGTTCTCCCAATCCACCTCCACATCTTGCGGTTTCGTTTTGTCCGGCTCGTATTGCAAGTGGTACAAAAATTCCTTCAAACTCATTTCTCCTCCTCCTAAGTCCCAATGCTAGGAATATTAACGTTTATGAGAAGAAACTGCTTATGGAAACGGATGCGGATGGCTATTTAGTTCTTCTTGCTTTAGCTGCTCCTTCACATAGCCCAGTTCTGCCGGTATTCGCAGCACCCGCTCTAAGCCAGTCAAGCGGACAAGGTGTTGGCCGAACGTCATAGGAAGCATGCCGGGAATGAGCACCTTCACACAATGAAGACCATTTCTTAGTGTCTCTGGCGTTGACTGATTAACAACAATGACCTCCAGATCAAGATTGCTGAACGTATTGATCAACATGTTCAAGTCATCAGTTAAATCCGCATGCTGCGCCCGTAGTTTAAAAGCTTCTTTAAATGAAAGGACCGGACGATCATTATCAAGCAGGAAATTCAGACGTTCTTCTGCTTCCTTCAAGCCGTACAGCATGGAATGGTCTTCCATTTGCCTAACGAGAAAAGGATCATCCAGCATTTGCAGATATTCCCCACGGTTCGCCTCTAATTTTTCGTTAAATCCAAGCAGCATGCCCGCTATCTCATGTATTGCACCTTTTGCAGCCCTTACGGGATCAAGATGCGCCCCTGCGGCGCAAATCATATTTATGCCTTGATTTGTTCTGTTTTTGGCAAGCGCCCATACGCTTGGAATGCCGTTCTCCATTGTCGAATTGAACAAATGCACATCATAACCGACGACATCGCGCAGCCGCTCTACCATTAAATTCATTTCAAGATCACCCGAGGAATAGGGATCTAAAGGTACGAGCGGCAGCTTCGCATACCACGTCATTAGGAAAGAATCCCGTTCTACAACCTCCAATATGCCGTAAAATATAGCTTCCTCCAAGCTTCCTCCTAAAGCGCATCCATTTGAGGTTTCATAGACAAAGCCGTGACCGCAGCCGGAGCTGTAATAAGCGAGCAGTTCTGGCACAAGAATCGGCTTCTCCTGCAAGAACGAATACCCCCACACCCAATCCATTTTCCTGCTTGGATCAAAGGGTTGAAACGGAAAATCAAGTCGCTCATACTGCATCTTATCATGTGTTCCTACTCGAGAGGGGTCCAGCGCAATGTCTGTTAAACGATCGAAACTGTCATGAACCGTTGTCTTTTTTCCTCGCGGTGATATGCCGCAATGACGTTCCAGTCCTTCCAATATCGCTGTCATTTCACTGTCTGCAAAAGAATGTGTACGCCCTGCGCAGCCTTCATCCCCTGAGAACATCGGTAAAATGATGCTGGCGTCGGCAAATGGTGACATAAGGTCAATCATCTTTCCGTTCAAAAGTCCGCTGCGATTGTCCAGATAATCATGGGAAAGAACCGCCTTCAACTCAACCATTGAACGAGTGCGGAAGCTACTTTCACTGATTTTCGGACTGGATTGCAGCTTTATTCGTGCAGCTATAGCCGTGTCATCCGGTATTTCCCCGCACACGGTACACTGCGGATCTGGTAAAAAGAAATGAACCGAGCTGTTGAGTGTTTGCAGGTGAATGAGCTTAATATGATTTTCAAGCTGAGCCGTATGACGGATAAGAAAGTTGTGGACTTCTGCTGCAATATGATGAGCCATATGCAAGAGTCCGCTGCGAGAAGACCAACTATCAGGGAAAACTTCTCCATGCATGAACTGCTGCAGCTCCCACATGTCCTTCCGATCATTTCCAGCCATTAAAAGCCGCAAATCAGCGCATTGTGAACAGCCCGCCTGCCTATGAACGACAAGCGGACCAATAACGCCTTCACCAAATGCTACAAACCCGCGCAGCCACGAAATACCGGATTTCTTGAAAACGTTCTCTGCGATAAGATGAGAGGATGCATCGTTGCCATCGCTAAGCACGAGCGCAAGTTCAGTCGTTTCTGGTAACTCGGAAGCCAGTTCATTTACTCTCACAAGCTGATAACTTGCAGATAATATATCGTTTACATAGTCCGCAAGCTGACCTACGCCAACAATCGCCACAATAGCGCTCATTCCTCAACCACCTCTCGAAGCGAGACGCCGTACACGCCTGCCAGTCCCTCTCTCAAAAAAGGTTCTGGTGTTAAGTCAAATACGAGCAAACGCTTGTGAATGTGATTCAATTGCTGCATAGCCATCTGCAAAACCTCTCGATGCTCGAATGGATCACAAGCGGGTATCGAAATAGAGTCCGTAATAGATTCTTTTACATGTATTGCACTATGATGCGCTCTTACTGCCATTAGATTAGTCTTATTCTGAGCATCAAATAAGGCACTCATTAATACGCTCCGAAGAGCCCGCGTTACATTAAGATCAGCGGCATCATACCATCGGTGATTTGCATGTAACCATACAATAGGAAAACCTAATACATCCTCACCCAGTCCAAACGATAGTGCCCCTTGCATCGTAGTTAGGGCATTAATATAATAACGGCATCGTTCATCGTCTACATGACTTAGTTTCACCAGCGAAATCGACGGAGTTTGAGCTTCATACAACTTTATCCGTGCATTCATTAAATACTTTTGCAAAGCGCGGCAAACGCCCTCCTCCATCGTCTCACCAGCACCTGCATGAGCAATCTCATCGAATCTTGGAACGTCTGAAATTCCGCTTTCTTCATAGACCTGCTTGATTTGAAAATTTGCAATACGCGACACGTAAGCTTCGATTCCCTTAAGACCCGCTTCTCTTCGTGCCTCTTCATGCTTATAACCATTACATATAATTTCAGGAAGCAGATGCGCAGGGCCAACTGAGAGCGGGTCAACAGGCTGAACACAGCACTGCGAAAGCGGAAGCTGTCCGAGCGTCCCTTCCTCCCAGATATGAAAGATGCCTGTCTCCGTTGATGTTAGCTGACTGAAGAAAGGCAGCAATTCACTTGAAGCTCGTTTCTCTATACCCGTTCCCGCCTGTAGCCGGGCATCTTCAATCCTCTCGATGAATCGGTGACCATTAACTAATGGATGGGGAAGATACGAATGCCAGTTTCCTTCCAACGTCTCTAAATTCAGCAGAAACAGTTTATTATTTTCCTCAAGCTTTGTTACTTCTGCTGCTGTTTTCAACCATTCGAAGACGATGATATTAGCGAGCAGCGCTTCCGCAACGGATGAAGCCGTATGAACCTCCGTATCCTTATAAATCGCAGAATGATGAACTCTGCGCCATGCTGATTCCAGATCATCTTCCGAATTAGAATAAGACAATGGAACCGCTAGGCCAGCTTGCTCAAAAATAACAGCCAGCAGCAGAACCTTGTTTTTTTGCCGGCAAATTTCATTAAGTAATCTCAACTCCTGTTCTCTGTCTTGATTAGAGACGAATAGTACAGCTTCATAAGGCTCTACAATTGAAGGCCAATCCATTCCTGCATTATTCGACAAACTGATCTCGTCCAACTTGACCTCTGAATCAAATTTACGATAATGCTGCTCCAGCTCCAAAATCCGTGTTCGATTCTCGGGTTCCGAATTCAAGCTTAAATAGTGGAATTGCGGCAAGCCAGACTCAAATAATGATTTGACAAGTGAAACTAAAAAAGTGCCAGTTCCAACAACGAGCACGCTGGACTGACGATACAATTGAAATCGGTATGCACCTGACCCGTCAAAGCTGTCCAAAAACTCAATTTGAGCATCATATTTCTTAACGATGCTTTCCTGCAGCTGATGCGGACGATCTTGACTTACATCTTGGACATAACCGTTCGCATGCAATACTTTAGCAATCTCATAAATATGATCACGGTATTGTTCCGGCAATCCATCCGTTAAATCATGCATCGTATGTTCACCATTAAATACAGGTATTAACTTTTCAATCCATTGAGCGATTGTGCTGCCTTCCATCCGGAATGAACCGATATTGTTGCGGAAATAGACGCTTCCGTCCGAGCTGGGAAGAAAAAAAGTATCGCCTCTCACTTTAAGGCGTGTAGTAGGATTCAAGTATTATTCCTCCTTATTATGAAATCAAACCATTCGTAACAGGGCTTCCTATTTAAAGGTATGTAAGGCTACTTGTCCGTCATACCCGCACATGGATAGAAAGACACCCCCGCAGCCCAAAAGCGTTTGCAGAGGTGTCTTAACCTTTTATTATATTCAATAGGTACCTTTTAACGACAACGCGCACAGCCTCCGCAACGGGCGCAACCTCCGCAGCGTGCGCATCCGCCACAGCCTGCACATCTAGCACAGCCACCACAACCGCCACAGCCGCCACAACCTCCGCATGAACAAAATCCGATGCATACGCCGATGCAAAAGCCAATACATAGACGAGCATTCTTAGGATCCACTTGACCTTGACCCGCATTCGGCGTCATGCCGCTCGCTTTAAACGCATCCGTATTCAAATTTTGAAGATCGTTCTTAAATTCATTCATTTTTAGTAAGCCTCCGTTATATGTTCATGTGATGATCATCAGCACCGACAAAATAAGAAATACAAATGAGAACATCCCAAACTGGTCATATGCTGATAATCGTTCATGACATATACGTATGAAAAAAGCTCCGCTAGTGTTACTAGTCCATTTACCTACACTTGCTTAAAATAGAATTGACACTGGGTGAATTTTATACAAAAAAATAAAGCCGCAGTTTATACGGCTATCGTTGTATATCCCTCATGTACAACAAGGAGCAAGATCCACGGCGATCTTGCTCCTTGTTTGTTGTGTTTAGGTTGTTTTGGAATATGTCTCGGAATTCCACATTCAACTTTATCCTGGTTGAACACTGGCTGCCGCGGTGTACATTCAACTACCGGTTTCCGTTGCTTTAATAACATTTATCTCTGCATGATTACTTCCATTATTTTCTTACCTATAGAGTCTATCATAGTTCCTTGAGTAGGCTCTTTTCTAGTAATCAATTTTCTTAATTGAGCAAAATAATAATCTATAAGAGAATTCGAGAAAAAAGAATAATTTGATAGTAATACAATCCCTAAACTAAGTTCCTTATTCCAAGCTAGATAACTATTAAAACCAGATGAAGCTCCATTATGCCAGACGATAGATTTATCTAGAAGCTTATCCTCATGCCAGCCAAAATAACGGTTTGAATTTCCGATCCATATTGGGAGATGACTTTTTTGAAGTGTAGAAGCTATCGGATTATCATCATTTAGATTGGCTTGGACAAATAAACTCAAATCGCTAACAGATGACTTAATCCCCCCAGCTCCTTCATAGATAGAAAGATCCCAATGAGGGACTCTTTTACCAGTTGAAGCATGTCCATTCAAGAACCTGCCATTTTGTTCTGAATCAAGCATAACGGCTGTCTCATTCATTTTTAATGGGCTCGTTATATATTTTTTTAACAGTTCGTCATATGTATTTCCCGACACCTTACATAGAATGTTTCCCAGTAAGCCCATACCGATATTGGAATATTCAAATGAATCAATGCGATCCGTGTAGTCAGCATCAGATAAAAAAGCAATTAAATCTTCCTCAGTATAAATGGAATAAGGATTCGATCTATTTTTAGATAAAATATGATTTGCTGCCAACACAGGTAATCCTGAGGTGTGTGTAGCAAGACTTTTCAAGCTAATCTTATTCAAATAATCGTTTTTAACGTTTTGAACGTACTTGCCAACAGTGTCATCCGAGGATATCAGTTTTTCCTGTTCCATTGCTAATAAAAGTATTGATGTAAAAACCTTGGTTATGGAGCAGATTTCAAACAACCTATTTTCAGGTGGGATCATACTTTTCTTTTTATCATTACAGAACGAAAAGTATTCAATATCTCCCTCCCTAATAATCCCGATAACAAGCTGTAAATGTTTCTTATCTTTCGTGTAATCTGAAACAAAGCTTTGTAAATCCTTCATAGTAAAAGGTACTCCCTTATATTTTTATGATTCAATCATTACTCTAAAGATGAATCATTTTAATCAACCTATTTTTGGAAATGAAAATTATGTATTCGTTACCAACTCTCAATTATCCTGCCCTGTTGGCTTAATGTTCCCAAACAAAAAGGACAGCGTCGCCGCTGACCTCTTCTCAGAGATATTTAATCAATAACTTCTCTGTTATTATCAGACAGCTTAATCCTTTTAATAATCCATCTGATTTGTCCGCGATGATTTATTTCATCTTCAAAAACGTGAAATTATCGAAAGTAATTGTTTGAGGGCTGTTGATTAAAAGGCCGTTGAATATTTAACCAATCATCATCCTTTGCTCTTAATGCTGCGATTGTGTCTGATCGTACTTTATTGAGTAAATCTATATAGTACTCTAAACTTTTTCCATGTATCAGCTCTCTAGCTGTGTTTCCCAGCTTGATACCTGGTTCCCAGAATTCATACTCAGCAGGTGTTAAATCCCTTTCTTCTGCTGTCCATACTCTATATGCAAACTCAACAGAAGCAATATGAAACAATAATGCACCAATTGTATTACTTTCCGAATCATATAAGTAATCTAATTGCTCGCTATCTAGACCAGAAATACTTTCGATGGTAGTGTGTCTCGCATAATTCATCATTGAGACTAATCTACTGATATGAGGCGTGAACCCATCAACATCTGAAATTAGATAGGATTTTTCCACAGAGTTCCCTCCCGTCTCGTGATGCAAACCATATTGGAAGCATCCTGCCCGTCCAGTAAGCTGCATAATGCTCTCAATATTTTAGAATTCTATTCTTCATAAGAATAGCTCTCAATATTAAAATAACAACTAATGTTACATAAGCATATACCATTTTTGAATATAGTTTAGTAATGTCTGCCGATGTAACTGGTTTATCAAAAAAAACAAAGTATCCTATATAGATTACATATCCAACTGAGCAGAATGTAATGATATTTACAATTAATTTTAAGAGTGTTTTAGACATGTAATCACCTCCAGAAGTTAGTAGACAAACATCCGATTTATGATACCCGGCGATACCTTGCTCTTTTTTATTCTTGAGTGAGCCGTCATTGCGACAGGTGTAATTGCTGGTAACATATATCCGTTTCGAAACGGTTCTCTTTCGATGTTCAATCTGTTCTTTGCTTTAATATAAGCTGGCCATTGAATGTACTTTAGTTCACCCTTCAGCATTACTTCCTCCCAATGCGTCTGGCGAAAAATGATTGAA
Organism: Paenibacillus sp. NPDC058174; assembly: GCF_042883865.1. NCBI lineage: Bacteria > Bacillati > Bacillota > Bacilli > Caryophanales > Paenibacillaceae > Paenibacillus > Paenibacillus sp. NPDC058174. The sequence continues at coordinate 752,955 of NZ_JBHVUY010000001.1, read as the reverse complement.
GTCTTCCCGGCCTTTTCCGCGAATCTGAACTCATTATACAACCGATCTGATCATTGTCTATTAGTTCATTTGTCCATATTTCTGAAAGTGCTTTTGCAGTGGTTAATGCTCATATACTGTTGAAGCTGGAATATTGACGGTCCTATAAGTGCTCGATATTTGCCATATTTCTCATTCCCCTTCTTTAAAAGGATTTAAAATTATGTAATTATTTGTATACGAATATTATATCATGGTATGTTTGATATGATTTCTTTTCAATTGCTCATTTTGAAATAATGCATTAGGGAGCATGGTTTGACTAGGCTGCCCGTTAGTTTTTCATGGTAAATAGCAAAGGAATGGCGATGCTCAGGGGGTTCATCCTTGCATCGCCATTCCTATTTTTTGGTCTATTACTGTCTTCTTGAAGAAATAGTAGGCGAACGAAAGCCACTCGACCTTAAGATTAATCTACATTACAACACTCAATACTACTTAAGTTCCATATTAGCGAGCACACGGGCGACTGCAGCTACTGTCGCATGTACATCAGCATCCGATGTGCGCCAGTTGACAACGCTGATCCGCATTGCACGCCGTCCACTCCAAACGGTACCGCTGAAAAATGCCGTTCCTTCGGCGTTGATAGCGGCAATTACAGAGGTGGTACGAGCGTCATGATCTTCTTCTGACGCGTTAGGCTCTGGCGATAGAAATCTGACCAGTGCCTGATTCAGCGTAGGTGCGAACACAAGCTCTGCCCCTTTTAACGCTGCGATACCTTTTGCAAGCGCTGCGGCATGAACGCAACTCCGATCAATGAGCTCGGCAACACCATCTCTGCCAAGCTCACGCAACGCTGCATAGACTGCAAAGCCTCGCGCGCGCCGAGTCCAATCAGGTGTCCAGTTGATTTGATCGCGCGTTTCCGCATCATGGGTCAGATAGTTTGCACTAATCCCCATTGCTGCTTGATGTGCATCGGAGTCTGTAATTAGGGATATGCCTATGTCCTTCGGTGTGTTGAGCCACTTATGCGCATCCGTCGCCCATGAATGGGCCAGCTCGACTCCTGCCAATTTGCTCCGATGTTGTCCACTTGCCCGTGCCCAAAGTCCAAACGCACCGTCAACATGCACCCATGCCCCTGCTGCTCGTGCGATGGGGATGAGCTCGCTGAACGGATCGATCGCGGCCACGTTAAGATCTGCTGCATCAAGAATAACAATCGTTGGGCTGTCAGAAGCTTTAAGCGCTGTAGACAGCACATCTGCAGTGACACGTGCGTCTGCGTCGGTTGTGAGTGGCACCAAGGCAGCTGTTCCGATACCGAGGAAGCGCAGTGCTCGTTCGATACTTCCATGGCGCTGTTCCGTGGCCAAAATACGTATTGCGGGAGCTCCAGTCAACCCGTCCCGCTCCACATTCCATCCTCTATCTCGAAGGAGTGAATGCCGTGCTGCTGCGAGGCAGGTGAAGTGTGCCATCTGACAGCCGGTGGTAAATGCGAACGATGCTGTGCTTGGCAGATCAAGCACTTCCTTAACCCATGCTCCGGCAACCTCTTCCGCTACAGAAGCGGCCGGACCGCAAGCATATAAAGCGGCGTTATTGTCCCAGGTGGAAGTGAGCCAATCTGCTGCAAGTGCTGAAGGCAGTGCACCGCCAATTACCCAAGCAAAAAAACGTCCTCCTGCAGAGCCCAAATGTCCGCCTTCGGTGGCAGCTACCAACTCGTCTATCACACGCTCGGCGGGAATGCCATCTTTGCCAAGGGGTATGCTCAAACGATGCCGTAATGTAACTAAGTCTGTGGTTGCGCTAACAGACTGTGTGTCCAGGCTGTTGAGAAAATTCACAGCGTGGATCTGGGTACGCTCAAGCAGAGCGCGAAAATCCGACATCAAAAAACCTCCATTCACGTATAGATTTAAGACAGAATTAGTTTAGCACTACTATTCTTTTAAAATCTTGCTCATCTACTCGCACACCTCACAAGGTTTCAATTTAGTATTCGCTATTGGAAAAGAAAATAATAAAATTCTCGGGCATCTCAGAGCTCTAGAATCTCTAAAAACTAAAAAAGCTCGCTAGCAGACGAGCTTTCGGTTTAAACCTTTTGGAGTAAACAACATCACTGACATATTCCTGGAGTCTTTTTCAAACGTTCCAATTGCAGCAGATGATGCCTATAATGCATTTCTACGAGCAAAAACCACTCTGTAGCGTTCAGCGCGCCTAGCCCTGGATGAAGGATTTTATTTCCATCCACTGCCTCACTCAAAGCGATTTCGGTACGTTTCATCCGTTCCGCTACGCCACGAAGTCCTTCTATCAGCTGTTCCTTACTTTCCGGCTGCTGCGGTGTATACTGTGGTGAAGCCGGGACCCGTATCCGAATGGGCGGAAGACTGCCAAGCTCAAATGCGGCCCTGCCATTCTCCGTTTTTTCCCCTGTGCTGCCCAGCACTGCTTCGCTTCCCGCCAAGCATTCGTCAACATTACGCAGCTGCATGAATTGAGCCGACTGGATCAAATGCATATACATTTGCCCAATCGACCATTCCTCCTCGTTTGGCTTTGCAAGCAGCTGATCCATTTCAAGGTTATCCAGCTCAGCTAAATACCGATCAACCGTCGCCTCAAACACCTGCAATGCTTCTGTTGTACTTCTCATATAAACAACACTCCTCATTCATCTTGGGTATAATCCAAGTATAAAAAAACGCTGCTGACAACAGTATGTCAGTAGCGTTTTAAAATTTTTTCGGCCTCTTCCCTAACCCGGCAGCGTAAAGACTCCGGTTCCACCACCTCGACATCTCCTCCCCAGCTAAGGATAAGATGCAGCAGCTCCTCCGGCGTTCGAACACGAAAGTGAATCCAAACACCGTCTAAACTCTCCTCTACCGCTTCCATATAAAAATTACCGGTCTCGGCGATTTTATCGGCTATTTTGGGATTGGCCCGAATCAGCACGCGTTCGTTGCGGTCATCCGGCGGACGGTAATCGCTCAAGTTAAAGCCATCCGGCATAACGAAGTGCTTATCCAACACGACCAAATCAGTCATTCGCGACAAGCGGAAATGCCTGATATCCTGCCGCAGGTCACAGCGTCCGAGCAAAATCCAATTGCCCTGAACGAGCGCCAGTCCGTACGGATCGACTTCACGCATACTATTCCTATTGCCGTCCGATTCCGGAATCTTTTTCTGGTACGAAATCTTAATTTTTCGCCTCTCCAGAATCGCCCGCCGCAATTGTCCAAGATATTCTTTTTCCCTCAAGCCAGTTAACGGTTCACTGACATGAAGAAGCCTCATGGTTTCCCGAACGCGTGCCGACTCAACACGCACTGGCTCCGGCAGAATCGCTTCAATCTTGCGTTTGGCGGCCCGTGCCACAGTTCCATAAATCCCATCCAGCCTCTGTTCGATAAAATCTGTTCCTATAAGCAAGGCCACAGTCTCTTCCACCGAAAAACTGACCGGCGGGAGGAAATATCCGTCGATCAGAGAATACCCTTGACCGGGAGCTCCTAATATTGGGATTCCCATTTCGCTCAGGGCCTGAATGTCTCGATAGATCGTCCGCACGCTCGTCTCAAATAAAGAAGCCATATCTTCCGCTCTCACTACCTTGCTTCGTTGTAGTTCAAGCATTATGGCAAGCTGTCGTTCGGTTTTATTCATTTTCTTTCCCTCGCTGCTCCATCATCCAGGTTCATTTCATTTATTCTAACATAGCAGGCTGCCTTGATTACTTGATGCTATCAGACTTCAAAATGGTTTAAAACTTCCGTTTATGATACGGCAGGCCCTCGCCTTCTTCGCAATACTGTTTAAGACTGTACAAAAAAAATCGCCCAGTTATAATTGCATAAGCGATAAAATGCGGTTACTTTCTGCCAATTCATCTGACGAAAAATGATTGAAGTCTTCCCGTTTTTTTCCTCCATATCAAAAGAAATTGTCGTACCTATCCATTCAGGATTTGAATCCACACACTGCCACAAAATCTTTTTATCGGTAATAAGCTCATCAACTCGCATCTTTGTTAGCCCTTTTCCGCCGAATCGGAACTCATTTATATAGCCGATCTGATCACTGACTATTAGTTCACTTGTCCATATTTCTGAAAGCCCTTTGGCAGTGGTTAATGCTTCATATACCGTTGAAGCTGGAGCATTCACGGTCTGTAAGTGCTCGATATTTGCCATATTGGACAATTTAACCTTATGCAGCAAAGCTTCTGCTTCCTGTATACTATCTTTCAACCAGATTGGAGATCTTGGATGTCTAAGTATTTCATCAGTTGTCATCCAGTATACAGCATCCACTTCATCTGGACTTTTGGAAAAAGCTTCCCCTTCTTCAAATTCACATAGAAAAACAATATCAATAACTTCACTGTCATCTTCTAATGAAAAGGAAGTGTTTCTTACAACTTTCATTTTTTGTTTCACCTTTACGCCGACTTCTTCAAATAACTCTCTTCTTATAGTTCTTTCTAATATGTCCTTCGAATTACCCTCGTTTTCTACCGTACCCCCAACAAGAGAAAGAAGTCCTCCAGCGTGTGCCTCTTTCTTACTACGTTCAATTATTAACCACTTATCTTTTCTGAAAACAGCTCCTTCTACATTCACATGAAACATTCTTCTCCTCCTATGAGTTACAGTTTACCATTACTTTAAATGATTATTTTGTTGCGCTACCCTGTACCTTAGTTCAACAAAAACGCAGCCAAACGTGTAGTACGCTGGCTGCTGTCGTATTACTGAACTATCGTCTCCCGATAGCGTAATCACCTTAAGTGACAACGTCATCTTACCGTCTGGTAAGCGAGAGCTATGGCTCCAGAATCAAAGGTCTTATTTTCGATTAGCTTAAGATTGACCTTCTCCTTAATGCCTTGGAATAGCGGCAATCCCTTACCGATCAGGACGGGAGAAACCGTAATTTTATACTCATCAATTAAATCAAGCTGCATAAGTTGGTGTGCGAACCTGGGACTCCCGAGAATGACCATATCCTTGCCTGGCTGCTGTTTGAGTTTATTGATCTCTTCCTCGACATTTTCTTTCACGAGTCGGGAATTATTCCATTCAACTTGGTCCAGTGTCGTGGAAAAAACGAGTTTGGCTGTCTTTTCGATCCACTCGGCATGATCCCGTTCATGCTGCGAAGCTGAAGGGTTCGAAGGCACAGATGGCCAGTAGCTGTGCATCATCTGATAAGTCCCGCGTCCCCAAATGACAGTGTCGGCAGTACTCAGAATCTCTTTCGCGTGTTTCTCCAAATCAGCATCGTAGGATACCCAGCCAATGTCCATTGCACCATTCGGCCCTTCTACAAAACCGTCAAGCGATGCGTGCAGAAATAGAACGAGTTTTCTCATTTACAGCTCTCCTTTGTTCATGAAGGATATCTTGCATTATACATTAACTATATTTTAGCAGAAATCCGCTTAAATTGTTTATTGTGAATTGCTAATCCGGAAACTTGCCCTCTTTCCTTGAAAAACTACCTTTTTGCGCAGCATTAGATAGACCGTTTTCGTACGATTTCTTGCAAGTTAAATTTCCCCCTCCTGAAAGGTGAAAATTCACCCATTTTCCTATTGTGTATAAAATATACACAAAATAGAATATATGTAATCGTTCTCCTTTCACTCTCTCACTTTGATAACATACTTCTATCCATTGAAGGGCTGGACAATGAACTTCTTCAGAAAGGAGAATATGGAACTTATTGATTTCAGATGAATTTGCAAGATGACTCAATTTAAAACAAAATTCAGTTCTAAGGAGGAATCATTTAATGATGATGCAACAGCAAGTTATTACTGATCGAATGATCAGAGGTTCTGTGATGAAAAGAGCTTTTATCTCCGTCCTGCTGGTGATCGCCCTGTTGGCTTCATTCGCGCCTTCTGTATTCGCTGCCTTTTCTTACACGAGCCCGGTTTACAATCTCAGCGGCGGTACCATCTATTTCGGCAACGGTGTAATCGTCAACACCGGCACAAGTTACGACACCCTTACCGTCAAGGTGTACAAAAAGGAATGTACCACAACATCTTGCACGAACGTATTGGTTGGCTCCAAAACCATCTCCCTGTCCTCACAGCAATACACCTATCCTGGAGCATCAGGCGCGCCTCTTATTCCTATTGTTACAGGAACGACAGCAGGTCAATATTTTTATACGTTGTCCGCTTCCGGCAGCTGGCATGTGATGGCCAGCATCCACAATTAGGTGTTAAAAAGACCCACCCATGTAAAATAACGCTTGTTTAAAACAGCAAAATAGGAAAGGCGATGCATATGGAGGTACATCCCTGCATCGCCTTTCCTGGTTTTTGGTCTACAAAGATTCTATTAATGCTCGCTCAGGTTACATTCAGGATAATGTCCTTTAGTTCAATCAGAGTCTTGATTCGATAGCTGGCCTGTGAAAAATCATGTGTTTTTGTGAAGTCGTTATGGACAATAGCACAGTCGATACCAGCCGCCACAGCTGCGCTCAATCCTCTGTTTGAATCCTCTACAACCAGAGTCTCTTCTTTGGTGGCTCCAAAGCGCTTTAGGCCGGTCAAGTATGGTTCCGGGTGCGGCTTGGTGTGCTCGTAATCTTCGCGAACAAGGACGAAATCCATGAATTGTTTAATCTGGCGCGTTTCATGAATAAGTTGAAAGTCTGCACGTTTCGCAGTCGTTACGATTGCCATGCGGACGTATTTTGACAATTCGGCTAGAGCTTCAATTACGCCTTCTATCTCTATGGCTTCTGTTCTTAGATATTCTTGATAATAGACGTTGCGGACCTCACGCTGCTTGCTGATGGTCTGTTCATCAATACCTGCCGCTCTAGCTTGAGACCAAGTGCCCAATGACTGGGTCATGTCGCGGAGGTATTGTTCTTTATCCAAGGTAAATCCAATGTCAGCCAGAGCGCGTTCTCCTGCTTTGAAATACCAGAATTCAGTATCAACCAGAACACCATCATGATCGAAGAGTATGTACTTTTTCATTGATTTGTCCTCCTTTATCAGCCGCCGCAACCATGCCTACAGATTCTAATTCACTGTCTGAATCTAATTTTACTGTTCGGATATAAGGTAAGTAAACAATGATTCAATTCCATAGCAGAACTAGTAGATCGCAAGAAAAAGCTGCCGAAATAGTGCCGGCAGCTTTAGATTTTTATGGCTTACTTTTTATAAGGTTCATCATTTTATACCATTCAATGTGCTCAACTGCATGGAGGAAGCAGACATCTAACTCCCTAAGTTAATTCAATGCTTGTTTCTCAACATTCGGTTTGGAGGCTGCTAGTTTAATAATGATCAGTAAAAAAGAAAGCAAACAAAGGATAATACCGCTCCAGATGAGCTGATGTACACCCCATTGAGCGATAAACCAGCCGCCGATTAGTGTTCCTACAGTAATCCCAATGTTCGAAAAGGAAACAAACAAACTGTTCCCGAATTCGGGAGCTTCTTTCGTTTCTGCCATTAGCAAGGCTTGACTTAGAATAAGTCCCCCAGCATGCACTGCACCCCAGATAAATACGACAACCATCATGGGAATAAAATAAGAGCCAAAATAATAAAGGAACAAATAAATGGCAGCATATAAGAGCGGGAACAGAATAACTGTTCTCGTCATGCTTTTATTAGCAAGAAACCCGAATAAAAAGTTTCCTGCAATCATGGTGATACCGAAGACCATTAACATGATGCTGATCCAGGTACCGTTCATATGGGTGACTTTTCCTAGATATTCTGCAAAGTAACTGTAAACCGAACACATCGCTGTATAGATCATAAAGACGATTATAATCGCTAACCACAACTGAGGCTTGCGCATGATGCTGATCTGCCTGCCGAACGTCATTCTTTCCTTAACAGGCATAGAAGGCAGCCAGACAAGTATGCCTATAAAGGCGACGACACTCACAATAGCTCCAAACAGAAAAGCAGCTTCCAGTGAAAGTTTTGCGGCGAGATAGGATGTAATCGGCACACCAAAAGCGAATCCGACTGTTACCCCAGCCAGAACTTGGGTCACCGCCTTGCCACGCCTCTCTGGAGGAACTAGACTTGCAGCGGTGGCAATCGCAATTGAGAAAAAGATCGGATGAAAAAAAGCAGGAACAATCCGGAAAACAATTATAAACTCAAACGTGGAACTAAAAGCATATGCAATATTAGAAATTGCAAACATAAAGATAGCGGTAAGCAAAATGACTTTTCGATTAATGCCAGAAGTGAGCATAGTTAGAAGCGGCCCTGAAACAGCAACAATTAAAGCGAATGCACTTACAAGGAATCCCGCCTGAGCTGGCGTTATATCAAATTTGTCAGTAACTTGCGGAAGAACACCGATGATCCCTATTTCAGTAGTAATGATACTAAATATCCCTAAAGCCAGAAAAAAGATAAACGAAGAAGACTGCATATTCCTCAAAATAACGCCCCCTACCCTCGAAATAAAAAGCAAATCAAAAAAATGGCCTTCAACTGCAAGACCATTTTTCAGAATGAGTTATCCTTTATTTGAAATTACTTGATCAAGATACTTATCAGCGTCACTATTAAATTTCCAGGAAACACCGAACTTATCTACGAGCATTCCAAAACACGATGACCAAGGCACCTCCGACAACGGCATCACAACATGGCCGCCAGCGGACAACTGGCTAAAATATTGCTCTAATGTTTGTTTATCTTCATTAATGACACTTATAATGACATTATTTCCTTTCACGACTTCCCCTGTTACCGCCGTCATGGAAGGCAAAATATCCGACATCATCATTTTCCCGCCAGCAAACTCGATTGAAGATTCCATAATCATATTTAATTCATTTTCCGGCAATGGGTAATTAGGATCCTGCGGGATATCATTGAATTTAACTTTTTTAACTTCCTTCGCACTCAAAGCCTCCGCGTAAAAATCAATCGCTTGTTCGGCTTCACCATTAAAGTTCAAATATACAATTGCTGACATCGAGTAATTCCTCCTTTTTGTTATAAAGGAAGTATAATATAGGGGTGGTGACGACAGTATGTCACCATTTATCAGCCAATTTTTATTATTATCAAATTTAGGGGGTTAAGCATGAATACGGAGCAAATTTATTTGGAAAGCGCAAAAAAGCAATTTCTTTATTACAAAACATTAGGCGAAGCGGCTATGAATCAAGTCGATCCAGAACAACTATTTGAGACGTTTAATGACGATTCTAATAGCATCGCAACTATTGTAAAACACTTGTGGGGAAATATGCTTTCAAGATGGACTGATTTCTTAAACAGCGACGGGGAAAAATCTTGGAGAGATCGAGATTCTGAATTTGAGAATGATATCGAAACGAAAGAAGAGCTTTTCATGAAATGGAACGAAGGCTGGGCATGTCTGCTGGGTGCATTGGATTCCATAACGACGGATCAGTTATTACAAATTGTATATATTCGTAATGAAGGCCATACCGTTGTTGAGGCCATTAATAGACAATTAGCCCATTACCCCTATCACGTCGGACAAATTATTTATGCTGCAAAAATGCTAAAAAAAAGCAGCTGGAATAGCTTATCTGTTCCAAAGAATGGATCTAGACAATATAATAACGATAAATTTTCCAAGGAAAAAGCTATAAAGAATTTTATAGATGAAGAACTGAATAAGTCTAATTAAATGATCAATAAAACTCCCCTTCCAGCAGCAGTTTTTTAACCTGAAGCTTGAAGGGGAGCGTATCAAAATCGGCAGCCTGCTCCGTGATACTATAATAGCGAGGTTGCGAACTTCACCTCCGGAAATCGGCTATCTGGTCCTTTCATTAAGCTTCCGCCTTTATTCTTCAGATACCTATCGAAAAAATCCAGCATATAGGCATTGATAACAGAGTCCGCTCTTTCGGGCGCAATCTTTCCTGTGACCCCCAGCATTTTAAAAATTGGAGAAAGGAACTGGACGTCGGCAAAATTCAAATGCTCCGAATTTTCGATATAGAGCAATTGTCCCCCTGAATGGAAAGATTCACGCATTCGTTCAAGCTCCAACTTTTTGTCTTCCGTTACTTGATCCATCCACTCTCTCGTGTTGCCCATTCGTTTAAGCTCTTCATCCGTATAGCCTCGGTTATCCCTGACCCGCTTTAATTTCTCGAATTCGCTTTCCGAGTTGATGAACAAGAACGGCTTTCCCAGACTCTCTCTGTCACGCAGCCGATAAAGCGCTCCATCAAGGTCAATTCCAACCGCGATTCGCGGATCGTAAGAAGCGTCATAGGCCGTCGCCCCGCCGATAGAATGACCGAACACCCCGACATGACCAAGATCAATCTTTCCTTTTAGGTAGCTTGGAATCTGTCCCGATTGGATGAGCTCGAATTGGTCCAGCGCTAATGCCACATCACTGGTTAAAACTTCTCCCAGTTTGTCACGATTACTGCTTTCCGTCTGATAATCATGATCGGGTGAAAATAAGTCGTCGGTTGTGCTGGTCGTGATCCGGCCGTCCGGAAACACAGTTGCAAATGTATTGTAGGTGTGGTCGATCGCTGCCACGATATATCCGTGACTCGCGAGATTTTCCGCTTGCGACGTATGGAGGAACCTGGAAGAGCCGTAGCCCGGATTGGCAATGATCAGCGGGTATGAGGTCTGTGCCGAAGAGATTTCAGCCCCCGAATAAGCATGACTGGATACGTACTTCAGATGTTGAAAAGTAAACCCGGGAAGGCCATAGCTCTCGGCCATATAACTTAAAATCTGGGTATCGGGAATAAAGGGAGCGTACTTGCCGGTGCCAGCTTGAGCCGGATACCATACTTGAACCATTAATTCTCTCTTACCCTCTTCGGCTTGACCGAAAATCTCTTCCCTATTCGGATCCACGAAAAGAAAAGTTTGCGTGCCTACCTTAAATTCGCCTGTCGGCGCAGGCAGTTTAAATACAGGGAAAATATACATAAGACCCGCAGTTACGACCAGCATTATCGCTATGGCGGTATAAGCTGAACCCGATAGAAACCGCGGGATTTTTTTGGTACCGGTTTTTTTAAAATAGCGATAACTTGAAATGGCTAAAAAAATGATCGTTACGCAATATGGGAAAATCAGCTGCAGTCTGTATCCTTCCACCGTCCAATGAACGACCAGTAATAGTGTGGAAATCCCGCTTCCGATGAATAATGGAATTCTGCGCTGTCCTTTTTTTAATAGGACTGTGAAAGCAAATAACCCGATGTTTGATAAAAAAAGCAACAGTTCAAACAGTCTCATCCCGATTCTCCTTTTGAAAAAAACTCTATTTTCAACTGTTCCAATCTTATCTTGGCGGGCCGGCTTAAGCCATCGATTTGCCTTACATTGTCTTACATTTACCTTACAATTGGTGAAAACCACGCAAAAAAAGCCGCATAAATTGCGGCTTACTCTGCACTAATAACACTCGCAGCATTGCTTTCACGGCATCAAGAAAACCAATTCAGCCCGCTTAGCTCATGCCTATATGGCAATCCTGTTCTTGCGCCAACCGCTGCAACAGCTCGTGTTCCCATTTCAATACCAAGTCGAAGCACGTTCTCCTGCTCCCAGCCTCTTGCAAGACCGTATAGTGCTCCTGCAGCAAAAGCATCGCCTGCTCCCGTAGAGTCCACTGCATGAACAGGCAGCGCACGCTGATGAATCCTATTATGCTGCCCACTTTCTTGCATGGAGCTATACTCTGCACCTTTCGCACCAAGCTTTACAAAAATATGCTTAGGCCCGATGCTATGCAGCTGGCTAATCGCCTCGCTGCGCTGACATGAAGGAAATAAATCATCCAGCTCCGCTTCATTCAGAAATAAAATAGCTGTTCGCTCGAGCAACGGCTTTAAGTACTGAAGTCCTTTTCCAGTAAGCAGCTTGCTCGGATCAAGCGAAACCTGCAGTCGACTATTCGCTTGTTTTAAATGCACCAACTGCTTGATAACAGCATCTGCAGGACTGCTTAAATGCAAGTAATCCAGCCCTCCAACAAATAATCGCGGCACAAGGCTCCAATTAAAATGCGCATTAGCTCCCGGATAAGTGTACATTGTACGCAAACCATGACGATCCACTGTTATCATAACGGTGCCTGATACCACTCCAGGTATTTGCTGTATATAATCGCATCTGACCTGCTCCAGCTCCTTTATTAACAAGGAGGCATAACCATCGTCACCAGTTGCTCCTAGGAAGAAAACCTCCTGGCCGAGCCGGGACAGCCCGACGGCGACATTCGCCGCCGAACCGCCTGAGAACACTTGAAACTCCTCTAGCTCTGCTTCCTGGTCAGCGCCTGCAAAAGCAGCTGTTTTACCTGCAAGATCTACGTTTATAAATCCATGAACTGCGATTGCGGCCATACCTGACCCTCCTAACGCAAGATTGCGACCTGATCCATAAATCGTTTTACACGCTCCAGCTCAACGGGCTCCCACCAGTTTCCGTCAACTTTCAAGCAGCTGCCAACAATGGCTCCATCAGCAACAGAAAGGATAGATACTGCATTGCTCTCTGTCATTCCGCTTCCTACGATGACTGGCAGGCTTGTATGATTGCTAATGCCGTTAATTTCATCCAGCTCTGTTTCGTCGCCCGTACGATTACCAGTTGCAATCAGAATATCCGCATCGAAAAATTCATTGTCGCGTGTCTGCTCTGCCAAGCTGCGGTCAGCTACAATGGAGTGACTGCCATGCTTAACATGAACGTCTGCCATCACTCTAATATCGTCGCCGAACAATCCCGCTTTATAACGCATCGCTTTAGCAGAAGCTCCTTCTATGATGCCTTCATTGGCAACATATGCGTTTACCCATTGATTAGAGCGAACCCAAGTTGCCTTACAGCCCTTGGCAATTGCAATAGAAGGCAGCACGGCATTCGCCAAGCAGTTTACTCCAAGCGGCAGGCTGCTTGCCTTGCGAATTTCAACGCCAACAGCTGTCATAGCTGCAACCGTCTCCATGCCAAAATCTTCTGGCTTAGGGAAAGGAAGATCCCAAGCATTCTCGATTTGCAAGCCGTCAACGCCACCTTCCACAAGCGTTCGGACATCTTTAAGTGCAAACTCAATGATTTCATCCATGCTTTCGCCTTTATAATGAGGCGCACCAGGCATCGGCTTCAAGTGAATCATACCGATAATCGGCTTCTTAACGCCAAACAACTCATCTAGTGCATTCTTTTTTGCTGGAAAAATTCCTCCGCTCATTTCTCTCCATCACCTTTACTGTATATTTTTATTATGCAAATATTTAAATCGATTTAAGCAGCTGATGCTCTTCTGCTTTTCATCGAGTTAAACCAAACAGCAGCCAAAATGACAATACCTTTGATCATAAGCTGATGATAGGAAGGGACATTCAATAAATTAAGTCCGTTGTTCAAAATCGAAATAATCGCAACACCCATCAACGTTCCTACGATTTTCCCTTCACCGCCAAACAAATTGGTGCCTCCTAATACAACAGCAGCGATAGCATCGAGCTCTGATCCCGTACCTGCATTGGGAGAGCCTGTAGACAAACGGGAAGCCAGCAGAATACCTGCGATGGACATGACCATGCTTCCGAATACATAAATGCCTGTCTTTACCCAATTGACTCGAATGCCGCAAAGCCTAGCAGCTTCTTCATTGCCGCCTATCGCGTAGATTGCCCTGCCAAACCTTGTATGCGTCAGCAGCAGGTGCCCCACAATTGCAACCGCTATCATAATAATGATTGGCACTGGAATCGGACCAAGATAACCTCTGCCCAGCGATCGGAAAAACGCATCGTTGATCGGAATCGGGTTACCTTCTGTATATACGAAGGCAATTCCGCTCAATATGGTGAGCATCGCCAGCGTAACAATAAAAGGTGGAATCTTTTGCGTAGAGATGACCGTACCGACAAATAGACCGATGACAGCTCCAACTGCAATAGTAATGAGAATGGCCAGCGGCACGGGTACACCTGCAGCGATTAATCCGGCAGCAATGACACCGCTTACAGCAATTTGTGAGCCTGCGCTCAGATCAATGCCACCGGATATAATGATAAAGGTCATCGCAACAGCCATAATGCAAAGTACGGCTGATTGCCGAAATACGTTTAACAAATTGTCTACGGTAAGAAAATCACTGCTTGCAAAAGACATAATGACGAATAAGAGAATAAGTCCGATTGTTGTACTGCCCTTATTAAAGAGGAAGTATGCGATTTGTTTCCATTTCGCCTGTTCTGGTTGTAAGATTGCATTGGCTTTAAGCACGGTTAGCCCCCCCAAAAGCGAGTTTCAAAATATGGTCTGGCGTAATCATCGGCTTCTCTAGCATTCCTGCCATATGTCCTTCTTTCATGACAATGACCCTGTCACTCATGCCGACAATTTCTTGAATTTCTGATGAGATCATCAGAACGGTAATACCCTGCTGTGCCAGCTTGCTGATCTGAGCAAAAATTTCTGCCTTAGCTCTAACGTCAACCCCGCGGCAAGGCTCGTCCAAAATCAATATTCGAGTGCCTTGAATCATCCAGCGTGCTATGATGGCCTTTTGCTGATTGCCTCCGCTTAAATTCGAAATTCGCTGCTCCAGACTAGTTGTTTTAATATTAAGCCGGGTACGGTATTCTTCAGCAGCCTTGGACTCCTTCTTGCGATCTACCCATAGCATTTTGTCAAATTGCTTTAGGGTGGGCAGGGTCATGTTTTCTCGAACACTCATCTTTAAGGCAAGTCCTGTTTCTTTGCGATTTTCGGTGACAAATCCAATGCCCAGCTTAATGGCATCTCTAGGACTTCGAATATCGACTGGCCTGCCATCGATAGAAATCGTACCGCTATCCTTCTTCAGCATTCCGAATAAGGTCATGGCGATCTCGGTTCTGCCTGAGCCTACTAAACCGGCAACTCCTACAATTTCTCCCTCACGCAGCTCGAAGCCAATGTCATGGAACTTGTTGCTTTTACTAAGCCCTTCTACCTTCAGCACCGGCTTGCCGATCGGTACCTCAACCTTGTTGAAGTAATCCGCAACCTTTCGGTTAGCCATGAGCTCCACCAGCTCATCAACCCCGCTTACCTCCTTCAAAGGCATCGTCTTAATATGCTGGCCATCACGAAGCACGGTCACCGTATCTGCAATCCGGAAAATTTCATCCATGCGATGTGAAATATACAAGATCCCTATTCCCTGCTGCTTGAGCTCCCCAATTAAATGAAGCAGGATTTCAATTTCTCTATTCGATAGCGAGGAGGTTGGTTCATCCATAATAAGCACTTTAGCTTGCTGTGAAATGGCTCTTGCTATTTCAATCATTTGCTTCTGTGCAATGCTGACCTGCCTCACTAGCTGCTTAGGATCGATCCGAATTTGCAGGGAATCGAATATGACCTTGGCATCTTGATGCATTTTCTTCCAATTAATAAGTCCAAACCTTTTGACCGGTTGAATGCCCAGAAATACATTTTCAGCTACTGTCAGATCATTGGCTACATTCAGCTCCTGATAGATGCAATGGATCCCAAGCTTTTTGGACACCAGAGGGTCCATCTGGTTAATCAGCTCGCCTCCAACATAGATGTCGCCGCTCGTCTTGCTGTATGCGCCAGTCAAAATTTTAATAAAGGTTGACTTCCCTGCTCCATTCTCACCTACGATAGCGTGAACACTGCCAGGCATAAGCGTTAAAGAAACATTAGATAAGGCACGGTTTCCGTAAAATTCCTTGACGATATTTTTCAACTCAAGAATTGGCTGCTTCAAGGAAATTCCCCATTTCTAATTCACTTTGCGAAATGCTCGTCTACGTTACTCTTATCCACCAGAATGACGGGAATGCTAATGTTTTTTTCAAGCTTCTTGCCGTTAATGGCATCAATCGCCGCTTCAATAGCTTTTTCACCAATTAGCTGAGGCTGCTGTTGAATAAGCGCCAGAATATAATCGTTTCGAATTCCTTCTGCAGTTTCTGATGTTGGATCAAAGCCTACAATTTTGATATTGCTTTTTTTAGCCGATTCAAGTGCAGCCAAGGAGCCGGACACGCTGTTTTCACTAGTTGCAAAAATATAATTTACATCAGGATGGGCCTGAAGAATATTTTCAACTGTGGACATGGACTCTTCGCGGTTATAGCCAGGCTGCTCATTGAGGAATTTAATGCCCTTAACATTTGCCAGCGCATCTTTAAACCCTCTTAATCTTTCCTTCTGAACAAAGGACTGCTTCCAGGTTACAATAGCGATCGTAGCATCCTTGCCTTCAGCTTCAATGCTCTTTTTCAGCTGCTCGCCAATTTGTTTGCCTGCTTCATAATTTTCAGTACCGATAAACGTATCCACGCTATCGGAATTAATAACATTATCAGCCGTTATAATCGGGATACCTTTGCTTTTGGCTTCCTCAATTGCAGGAATAACACCTGCATTATCTGTTGCCAGAACGATTAGAGCATCGACACCCTTTTGCGTATAATCCTCAATGGCCGATACTTGCTTAGCCAAATCAAGGTTAGGGTCATTCGTCAACACCGTGACGCCAGCCTCTTCAGCTTTTTTATTTACCCCCTTGCTAATATCAATGAAAAATTCATGTCTAAGCGTTGTGTAAGTGACCCCAACTACCAGCTTTTTGTCTCCATCTGACTTTCCTCCTGCTGTGCTTTCCGGCTGGCCCTTTGGACCAGAACCGCATGCTGATAGTAATGTTAGCGCTACCAAAAATGTAGTAAACAACGCTTTTTTCACAAGAATACCCCCAACAATTTTATTTATTGAGAAGAATCTACAGATTTGCGCGCATGATTGTAATCTGCAGATTCTTTATCAATCGGAAGGAAACTTGAAATCACTGTTTTGTTAATCTGTTGTTTTCAAAACGTTGACATATTGGAACTTGTCAGGCAGGAAATACATTTTGGTAAACTCAATAGGTCCTTTATCGGTCTTAGTGACGCGTTCGATATACAGAAGTGGTGATCCTGATTTGATACCAAGCAATACAGCTGTTTCTTCATCAGCGAGCACGGCCTTAACCTTCTCTACTGCTTCGGTAAGAGCAATGCCCGCATCATTCTTCAAGGTTCTATACAAGGATTGGTTACTGAAATCATAGTTATCCAGATCTACATTGAGCAGGCTGCTGCGTATATAAGCATCCTGAAGACCAATAATTTCTTGATTAACAATCCTTACTCGCTTCAGCTGATACACCGATTTCTCCCAAATCAGCTCCAAATTCCGTGTCGTTTCATTCGTTACAGGAACGACTCCAGCCTGGATAACGGTGCTTTTAACTTTGTTGCCCTTTTTCTCGAAGTCCTCAACCAGTCCTAGCAGCTTTGGTCGTTCCCCTTGCAGAGCATGCTCAGCGACATAGGTGCCGCTTCCTTGGATCCGGTACAATACACCTTCATTTACCAGCTCGGCAAGCGTCAATCGAACAGTCGTACGGCTAACCTTAAATAGCTCGCATAACTCTCCTTCCGTCGGAATTTTATCACCTACAATCCAATGTCCCTCTTCAATTTGCTTTACGATGACATCCTTGAGCTGATAATAAAGCGGGCTGCCTTTCTTGCTACGGTCAAGCATTTCGTCTCTCCTTTTTACAAATTGATTATGTCGTAATGTTGTTATAACATATTTTCAATTTTTTTGTAAAGCGTTTTCATATTAAAATTCACTTGAAAATGATTGGGTAATCTAATGTGGAATGAACAAATCCAGCAACAGCAAGGCTTTCTAGATTGTTGTACGAATTATTAAAGGTTCAATTTATGGATCAGTGAAAACTTGCTTTCCCCTTTCTCATTCCCGGTTTCTGAAGCTTATGATACAAATCCAAAGTAAAAACCCAGCCGAATCTCGACTGGGTTAAAAACAACTATATTCAATAACCTACCGATTTCCTTAAAATTTGAATATTTTCTTGAAGGAACGTTTGATTTTTTTCAATTCCTCTCTTTTTACACCAGACAACTGCGTTGAAAGCATCGTAAATATCATAAAATGGCAGTACTTGTTCCACAGCCAGCATAGGCCGAATCGATTGATATCCTTCAATGAACGGTATCTTTGTTCTCGGATTGACTTCCCAAATATCCCGATTAACTTTTGTAAAATCTATTTCTGATGATCCGCCACGGGCGCTCTCGAAATCAATAATGCCAGCAACCTCGTTACCATTCACCAATATATTACCTGGTCTAAAATCCATGTGAACAATGCCTGGTCCGTCAGGGTCCGGTAAAGCAGATAAAATTTCATCAAAGTAAACAATACATCTTTCAAACAATTCTGAATCGAGAATCTCTTTGCATGGTTCTTTCCAATTATCAAAATTGCTTTTGATATATAATCTCCAATTGTTTTGGTCAAGCAGCTTATAACCGTCACTGACATGGTAACCATACCCGGGAGTTTTAACCTCATGGAGCATAGCGTGGTACATGCCAATTTGATAAGCGAGTTTCTCATCGATGTCTCCTGTACAAGGCACACCTTGAATTGCTGAAAGGAGCAAGGCACCAACAGTACTTTCATCCCCGTACCAAATGTCCAATACCTTAGGAACAGGAATAACTCCCTTCAATGTTTCAAGGATCTGAAATTCACGGTATAGCTTATCCTTGTTAAAAGGGATTTTTACATAAACGTTTTCTCCGCTAGCAAGAGTAAGCTTATATACCTCTGAGCTAAATGACTCTGGAACATCTTCTATACTCCTGACGTTCAGCTTTAGCTTTTCTATAACGGTACGAATGGAACTCATAGGGTGCCTCCTGTTTTAGATAGCAGGTGAAAGTTCGATAACGAACTGGATGATTATTTCAGAAAAACAGCCAGTCATAGGGACTGGCTCTTTTCTTATTTTGTCCTCACAATTCCTTTGTCATATGAATGTCGTTCGGTTCCTTTCGAAAAAGCTCCTCATCCAATTCGGATGTCAATGCAGAACCGCGACTGGTATAAAATTTTACTGCTGACTCGGTTTCAGTGGCGGATATGTATAGTTGTGCAGCTCCTTTTTCTATTGCGACTTGGCTTAATTCATGGAAAATTCGGCTTCCAATTCCTTGTCTTCGATAATTGCGTGATACATACATCAGGTCTAACTGAAGCTGCCTTTGATCTTTTCCCCTGAATTTGTGTGCCAGCACTCCGAAGCCAATCAATTTGTCCCCGTCATATGCTCCATAGGCTGTACCGCCGTTACTTAATTCAAATTCATATCTCTCTATAATCTCCCGGTAATGTTCTTCCTCCCAATTCGGGCATTCATGTGGAAGCTTTACCTCCTGAATCTCACCATCAAGGCATTTATAAATTAGCTCTATTGTTTCGGACCGGTCAATATCACGAATCCTGTATGAGTCCTCTAATTTCATCTCAGTAACTGAAATCATTATTTACCCTCCCTTGGTTAAACCACACTAGCATAATAAGGTAAAAGTAACATTTTGTAAATTGACAATTACACGATTCTCCCGGCGATATTCTAAGTGCGATTCTCCGCAAGCCCATACAAAGATCGTTATAGCGTTAAAATGAACAAAAAGCGCCTGAATGGCGCTTTTCAAATTGGACAAGCAGAGTTGTACATGAAATGATCACTATGGTAGGATATCAATCAATGGATTGCAATAACATATCCACAAACACATTTTTCATCAATCCATAAATCCATTAGAATCATGGTGATAAAATGCTCAAAGTTGATCGTAATGATGATCGTCCTATGTGGCAACAGCTTCTTGATCAAGCGATCCATAATATTACAACCGGTAAATGGCAGCCAGGAGAATTGCTGCTTCCTTCTCGTGAATTAGCTTCACTAATCGGCGTTTCACGTTCGACCATACAAATTGTTTATGAAGAGTTATTTAGCCGCGGATACACGGTAACTTCTCGCCGAGGCGGGACAAGGGTTAGTGAGTCGATCTATGTGAAGCCTATTTCAGAGGCCGAGGAAATAAAAAGCCCCCTTCTCCCCAATTTGCCAGTACTGAATGCTTCGATTAAGCATTTGCACAGCTGGTTTGGCAATAAAGAGAGAATTATTCCTGAAATAGATTTCACGCCTCATGAGCCATATCTCGATGAACAATTTCAAAGAAGCTGGAGACAAGCTTTTTTGCAGGCGTCGACAAGTAATGATTTGAATATATGGGCTTATGGTGATGCTAGAGGTTTTCTTCCGCTTCGGGAACAAATTCAGCGGTATTTATCACTTGAACGTGGCATTTATGTGCATGTTGATCAAATTTTATTAACCTCTGGCGCTCAGCATAGCATCGATTTGATAGCCCAAGCTCTTTTGCAGGAAGGGGATACGGTTACTGTCGAAGATCCAGGTTTTCCTGCTGCGTGGATGGCTATGAATTATCGGAAAATGCGAGTATGTCCCGCTCCAGTCGATGAGTCTGGACTATGCACAGACCATATACATCCACAATCCAAGCTTGTGTTTGTTACACCATCCCATCAATGCGCTGTTGGTGTTATCATGTCCGAACCGCGCCGGCAGCAATTATTACATATGGCTGCTCAATCACAGTTTTGGATTGTTGAGGATGATTACGACAGCGAATTTCGTTATCGCGGAGACCCGCTTCCTACCTTGTTCAGTCAAAGGCCTCAGAACACGTTGTATATGATGAGCTTTTCCAAGATGGTGGCACCTGGCATCCGGTTATCAGCAATCATCGGTCCGAATGAAGCCATCCATCGGCTTGCTCAAGTCCAGGAATTGACTTATCGTCATCTTCCAATTATGGAACAATTTACGCTGGCGCATTTTATTGAACACGGTCACTTTATGCGTCATATGAGACGAGTACGAAATGTGTACCGGCGCAGGCACGAAGCCATGACAAAAGCGATCATCGCAACTGGACTGAGTGAACGCTTTACACTAAGCGGAGTCGAGACCGGATTGCACATGCTTCTTGAGGTTGATCAATCCTTTGACGAAGAAACAGTGACAAATTTAGCCTTTGAAGAAGGTATTCGTATCTATCCGCTCAGCAAATATAGCTTGAAAAGTGAGCGAAAAGGATGGGTTCTTGGATTTGCTAAAGTAGATGAAATCGCTATCGAGCGAGGCATTGAGCATCTGGCAAGGATACTGTTGCAATAGGTACCCTTGCCAGTTTTTTTTCCTGCAGAACATTCCTTGTAGACATTCTGAAATCAAGGCCACGAAGTTTATGGAAGGTATCGTTTTCTGAGCTCTCCTGCCTCTCGCCTAATCATCTCCGCGCATGTTTTCGTTCCAGTAGTAGGAATCCGGCAAGTACCTTTGGCCAAATACGCTTGTCCCTACACGGATGATCGTGGCCCCTTCTTCAATCGCTACTTTGAAATCACCGGACATTCCCATTGAAAGAGTGTCCATCTCAACTCGGGGATCATTTCTGTCTTTAATTTGTGCTTGCACTTTTTTCAACAATCGAAAACAATCCCGTGTTTCTTCTGATGTGGCATTTAATTTGCCTATTGTCATCAAGCCTTTAATTTTTAAGGTATCGAATTGGCATAGTTGTTCTACCAATTCCAGTGCTGTTTCCGGAGGGGCTCCAAACTTACTCTCTTCATAGGACGTATTGATTTGCACCAGAATATCCATCGACTTGTTCTCTTTAGTAAGCTGTTGATGCAAAGCCTGCCCCAACTTTAAACGATCTACAGAATGAATGAGTGTCACATATTTCACAACATCCTTCACCTTGTTTGTTTGCAAATGCCCGATAAAATGCCACTCCGCCTGTTTATGCTGCTGCATAAGCGGGAATTTGTCTCGCAGCTCTTGCGCTTTATTTTCACCAAATAACGCCTCACCCGCTTGAATTGCCTGGTGCAATTTATCTAGTGAAACGGTTTTGGTGGCTAGTAACAATTTCACGTCATCTATATGGCGGCCGGAAGCGATGCAGGCTAATTCCATCTGCTGCCTGACTGTATTGAGGTTTTGCTCTACTAGCTGATCCATGGATCCAACCCTTTCAGTGTTCTATTCTCAAACCTAGAAGACAGGCTTAGGAAAGGATAATCCCCATCATAAAAAAGTGATGGAGATTTTGCCTTTAATTGCGTTCAATAGGCCGGCTTCAATATTGATTAAGCGCCAGCTTTTTCCCGTAAGTCTCTTTCAATTGAATGTCTAGATCGATTTATTCGAATTAAACATTTTCTCTTTTTCAACCGGATTTTCTTTCGCTGTAATATGTTCAGGATCAATGCGGTACACCTGTACCGGACCACCAAATACAGAGGAACGGTATTTATCTACATGCTGTTTCGGCAATGGACGTTTGTAATACCCGGGAACATACTTATTCATCATCTCCTGCAGTACGTGTGTGGCCTCATCCAAACAATCAATACTTTCTGCTTTTCCAAAAATGATTACACTCATGTATGCTGTATCTGTTTTTGCCGGCACAGGATCCGTAATCGTCCCATACTCCTCACATACCGTGAAACAAACCTCTGGGTTAGCCATCATAACCTGATTTCTTCTTCCCCCAGCAGCACCATGAAAATAAATCTTTTCGTTAGTCCAAACGAAATTAAGCGGGACAACATAAGGCAATTGTCCATCAACCATTCCAAGATGCCCAATTCGGGCTTGCTTCAGAAAATCCTCGATTCTCGCCTTATCTATCACTTCTCTAACCTGATAGCGTACCTTTTCCATATTTTCACTCCTATATATTGATGATTAGTCTAGTTAGTATAGCAATTAATGGAGTGATCCTTAACATCCAAAAACATTGATTCCTTGCAATCCAAAACAGGATATTGTCCATCCATTACTGGCAATACTCTGTTGTCCAGATGCAACTCACGACAAGGACTTCTGTATAAAAATAAAAAGCCGCATAAGTGCGGCTTTACTGGTTTAATAAGCTATTGTTTCCTGTTAGTTAAACGAAGTTGCTCTTTCATTATAAATCTAAGCCACAATAACTTAGCAACTACTACGATAGTAATGGAGACAATAACAACGATTAATATCCAAAACATAATAGCAAGTTTAGGTGCATCCTGAAGAATACCATGATAAACGATAAAATAACTGTCTTGATATGAAAAATCCTCTTGCTTGTTAGTATTAAGCATTCCCAATACTACACGATGATTCAATGTGAAAAGTACGATTAACACGATAATCCCAAGCAAACTGCCTTGCAGTATTGCAGACTTCATAAATTCTCTCATATCAGTGGTTCCCTCCGCTATTCCGACCAGTCACGCCGCAACGTAAATAGATCACGCAGAGCGTCCGTCGACAGCTCCGTGATCCAGTCTTCAGAGCTCGTGATGACATCATCGCTCAGTTGCTGCTTACTCTCGAGCATCTCGTCGATTCGCTCTTCCAACGTGCCGAGCGAGATGAACTTGTGCACCTGCACGTTGCGCGTCTGTCCCATCCGGTAGGCGCGGTCCGTTGCCTGATTCTCTACAGCGGGGTTCCACCAGCGGTCGAAGTGGAAAACATGGTTCGCCGCCGTTAAGTTGAGCCCGACGCCACCGGCCTTGATCGATAGGATGAACACATTCGGCTGTTCTGCGGATGGCAGTTCCCGGGACTGAAACTGCTCGATCATCCGGTCGCGTGCTGTTTTAGACGAGCCGCCATGCAGATAAAGGACTGGCTCGCCAAGCTCCCGGCCGAGCAGCCGCTGCAGCATTTCCCCCATACCGATGTACTGCGTGAAAATCAGACACCGTTCACCCTCATCACGCAGCTCCTTCACAAGCTCGAGCAGCCGTTCGAGCTTGGCAGAGCGCCCGATGAGCATCGCCGATTCGGCAGCTTCCTCTCGTTCGTCTCTCGGCAACGGAACGGCCTCCTTCGTCAGCAGCACGGGGTGGTCGCAAAGCTGCTTCAGCCGCGTCAGTGCGGAGAGAATCGCTCCTTTCCGCTGAATGCCCTTCACCTTCTTGACCTCATCCATTAGCTCTTTCACGGTCCGATCGTAAAGCGCGCTCTGCTCGCCGGTGAGATGGATGTATGTCTTCATCTCGTTCTTATCCGGCAGGTCCAGCATAATGTTCGGATCCTTCTTCTTACGCCGCAGCATGAACGGCTTCACGAGGCGCTGCAGCTCCTGCGTACGCTTCTCGTCCCGTTCACGCTCGATCGCCTGCCCGAATTGCTCAGTGAAGACGCGGGCAGTGCCGAGATAACCCGGATTGGTAAAATCGTAAATCGACCACAGCTCCGCAAGCCGGTTCTCGATTGGCGTACCCGTCAGCGCGATGCGGTGCCGCGCCGGCAAGCTCTTGACCGCCTTAGCCTGCTTCGTGCCGGCGTTCTTGATATTTTGAGCCTCATCAAGGCAAACCGCCGACCAAGTATAGCCGCCGAGCAATTCCTGATCCAACGTCGACGTTGCGTACGAGGTTAGCACAAGATCAGCCTTCGCCGCTTCCTTATAGAACATATCGCCGCTCAGCCGTTTGCTGCCGTAATGGAGCAGGATTCGCAGCGAAGGCGCGAAGCGGTTCACCTCTTTCTGCCAGTTGCCAAGCACTGAGGTCGGGCAGATCAGCAGAGCGGGACGCCGTTCCCCGCTTGCGGTCGCTTCTTCGGCGACGTGAAGCAGATATGTGATGAACTGAATCGTCTTGCCCAGACCCATGTCGTCTGCCAGGACGGCACCGATTCCGAGCCTTCGCAGAAACGCGAGCCAGGAAAATCCGCCCTGCTGGTAGCTGCGAAGCTCCGCGTGCAGCGTCGGCGGCACGGGGATCGAGGGCCATTCCGTCTGCTGCGTCAACTGCGCCATGACGGTTGTCAGCTGATCGTTCAGCTCGACGACCATCTCCAGTTCGCCTTCGCTCTCGCTTTCCTCCCCAAGACCGCCTTCGCCGGCCTTCTCCGCAGCTGCCGGCATGAAAGTGGCGCGATTTCGTCGCAATTGCAGCTGCAGCACATCCTGAAAGGACAAGCCCCGCCGAGGATCGACGCCTGCCATCGCTTTGCGGATCTGTGCGAGCAGAGCGGGATCAAGCGGCACCCATTGGCCGCGAAACTGTACAAGCCGCTCACCGCGGGCGACCAGCTCACGAAACTCCGCCTCGCTTAGGTCGGTGTCGCCAATGGACACGCGCCAGTCGAATTCGATCAGCGCGTCGAGGCCGAAGAAGGACCGGCTGCCGCCCGCGCGCTCCCCTTCGCCTTCGCCGGGGCGCACCTTTGCGCGAATGCGCGGCTTCTTGCGGCTCGCCTCCTCCCACCAGGCCGGCAGCAGTACCTGCCAGCCTGCGGCCAGAAGGTGCTGACTGTCCGCAGTCAGAAACCGCCACGCGTCGTCGGCCGACAGCGGGGCGTTCAGCACGTCCTTGGAGCTGCCGGCCAGCCGGTCCGCCGGCAGACTCGCGCGCAGATGCGCGAGCCAAGCCGCGGAGCGCTCATTCACGTGCGGCGTCCAATTGGACGGCCAAGTTCCGGAGGCTTTGCCATCCGCGGCCAATCGAACCGGGGCAAGCTTCGCCGGTTCGAACTTGTCCTGCAGCAGGAGTGCGAGGCGCCAGCCGCCAGTTTCGGCGTCTTCTGGCTCGAGCAGCTGCAGGAGCGGCCGGAATGGCCGCGTATCAGCCTTCCAGCCGGTGGCAACTAGCCAGCCTCGCTCGTCGAGACCTGCAGCCGAAACAGCGCGGTCACGGACGAACAGCAGAGGGAAATCTCGGCGCAGATCGCCGGCAGCTTCCTCTGTAGCGTAATAGCGCTGGAACACTGCCGCAGAGAAGGCAGCGCCGAGACCGGTCAGGGCCGAGGAATCTTCATCCCATTCACTATCCTCATCTGGCCCGTCATACAGACCGATAGGCTCACGATTGCCACCGCCCGCAAGTGCGCGCAGCGCCCGGCGCGACTTTACATCGAACGCCTCTGTGTCCCATGTCCAAAGCAGCTTGCCAGCCTTGTAGGCCTCGAAGCTCGGTACAAATTTCCGCTCCGCGATACCGCGCTCTAGCGCCGGCGCAATCGCGGCGAGCCGCGCAGCGTCCCCTTCGAACCGCCAGCTCACATGCATCGGCAGCAGCTCAGGGTCGGCGAAGAATGGCAATACCATCTCGGCCGGCAGCACGACAAGCTCTAGCTCGTCCTGCAGCATTTCGATATCGAGCTCCGTACCGTAGAACGAAGGTTCATGCCGTGCGAACAACCGCTGCTTAACGAGCAGCCCCGGCACATAGCCGGATGCGTCTGCGCCGAAGATCAGTGCATCGCCTTGTTCAGTTAGTCTCACTTGAATCGTAAGCGTATCCGTGTACGCGTTCATGACAGCAGTCCTCCTTTACGCAGTTCTTCCAGCAGCGCTCTTTGCCGGCTGTTCCGGCTTGCGAACGCGTCGATGAACTGCTCCCACCGCTCGTCCTTTTTAAGCTGTGCGTACAGCTTGGCGAGCCGATTCAGCAGCTTCACCGCTGCCTGGTATCCTTCACGGTTCTTCTGAAGCACGTACCGTTCCACCGCCTGATGGTAGAAGGGCAGCAGCAGCTCCGGCGCTTCCTTCTCGATCGGCTTCAAAGCGGCCACACGAAATGACAGCGGATCCTCACCCATACACATTTGCAGATCGATCCACCTGTCCCAACGGCCGTATGCCGTCAGCGCATCCTCGTAGATGGTCCGCGAGAATGGCAGCATCTCCTGAAGCGTACGCCACATTACAGGCTCCGCCTCTGGCAGCTGCGTTGTGACGACACCCCAAAAGTTGCCATAGGGCGCCAGATCCTCTTCACGGAAACCAATGAGCAGCGGTGCAGACTTCACGAGCCAGTCACGCAGCTGCACCCATTGCTCTCCGCGCTCGAGGACGCCGAGCAGTAGCACGAGATGCTCCGGCTTCAGCATCAGCTTTCTTCCATCCCGTACAAGCAGCTCCAGCGCTTCTGCGTCGCGCGCTAAGTAGAGTAAAATCAGACACTGAGCGAGCGTCCACGGCAGCCGTGACAAGGATGGGCCAAGCTCCGCTTTCGCCGCCTGCAACTGGCGCAGCTCCTCCTCGTAGAGCGCCGAACTTCCAACTGAGCTTGGTCCGAGCCATCCCAGCCACAGCGAGCTATAAAGCACCGAGAAGCAGCCGAGCGTCTTATCCTCGATCAGCATACGCTCCCGGAGAAAATCCGCTGTCTCCATCAGGCGGCCCCAGTATGCGGAGCTGTCGTCCGCCAGCGCGAGCTTGTCCTCAAGCAGGCTCTGCGCCTGCCCGCGCAGTTTGTCCAATGCAAGCTGCGTATGATAACCCATGAACGTGCCCGATTGGCGCCCGTCCGTCTGAACTGGCGTTACCATCCGTTCCAGAACGAACAGCAGAGCATGAAGTGTGAATAACTGCTCCAGCGCCCAAGGCAGCTCAGGCCGCATCGCTTGCAGGTCGGTGAGTAGTTCGTTCGCCTCCTGTGCAGTACGGATGTGCAGTTGTTCCGGCCCGCAGCTCTCTTGGAACCGTTCGTGCCATTTGGCCACGGGGAGCTCGGTCAGCTCCGCCTCTGTTAATGTCGGCCCGACGGTCTGAAGGGTTGCCGATGTGACGCTGCGGTTCTCGCCGTCCTCGATGTGGCTAGACCGGGATGATGCTTCCGATTCAGCCCCTCTAGTACCCCCACGGGTATCGTCCTGTTTGCCGTCCAGAGCCGCGCTTGGCTTGCCGGCGGCAGTTACTCTCTTCAAGGTGCTATGCGCGTTGACCAGCGCTTGAATCGGTCGGCCGCACCGCTCCGCATAGCCCATCATCGTTGCGGCCATATGCGTGCAGGCCCGATTCACAGAGCAAGCGCATTCGCTCGCCGTGAGGTCGTCCAGAGCGACGGCGACATCGTGCATCCGGTTATCCTTGACGCGAGCGTCCACATGTACACCGTCGTCGCGCAGCGCCAGCTCCTCAACCCGTCCCTGTTTATAAAGTTGAAACCCCCGTATAATCGTTAGTTCGTCGAAATGCGCGGCTACGCCCTCCAGCAGCATCCGCCACGCGCTGTCATTCAGCATGTAGTCCATATCCATAATCCGTTGACTCCCGATTACATCGTTATGTATTCTATAAAACTTCACTATCTATTATATCAGCTATTCCGCCCGCGGGACCCGAACCCCCTTAAAAATCGGTCATTACATCATATAGACTTCTTGAATTTAGCTTGCAACAAGAACTTCTATACAATAAGCAAAAGCCGCAGTTTATGCGGCTTACGATCGTCCCATTTGTATCGCTAGAAACACCTACCCAATTGTCCGTACCTGTAGAGGTCCTCAGCGGAGGTCTGGCATTAAAATCCCATATTACTTGGTGTATGCATTAGTATGATCAGTAGTATATGCTGATACGGGAATCGCTATTGCTAAAGAAAGAACAGGACTAGTGCGAGTATCATAACTTTCTTCATTGTTAACTACTTCAACTTATGAATATTAACTTCATAGGTGGATTGATTGGTTGTTCCCGGTTCACGTGTTGCAATAAGAAGATGCTCCGCATCTAACCAAGATATTTCTTCAAAGAAAGCATTTTTCGGTTCCTTGATTGTTTTTATTTCACCTGTTTCAGCATTCAAAATGATAATTTCCATGCCAGGAGCTGTTGCATCGAGCAACATCATCATAGCAAAGCATAGGCCTTGAGGGGTGGAAACAATTTTTCGTACGACACCGTTTAATCCAACTGATTTTTCCTCTTTTGACTTCAGATTCTGAATGATAAGTTTATTTTCATCTGGTGAATAAACCATGTATGGGTAAGAAATCGTAACACTATTAACCCAATCTGAAAGAAGGGTTGTACTCTCACCGGAATCTGTGTTTCTTTGTACGGTCAAAGGACCACTCTGCAAATAAACATGATCTTGATCATCCCATGCTAGTACTGCACCTGGTGACCCAATAGACTTTTCTTTGCCAGAAATAAGATCTTTCACCCAAAGTTCACCGTCATTCTCGGAGGAGCGATTGGTTGAAAAGACTACTTTGGTACCCTTTGGATTAACTGAAGGTTCAGTTCCCCAGAGAACAAACTCGCCCTCCTTCTCTGTAGCTCGTTTCATTATTTTATTTTTATCATAACCTTGAACCTGATCCATGAGGAATTTTTTTATTTGAGCCTGATCATTGCTTATGTCAAGTAAATACAAAGACCCGTTGTACCCAATAATGGCTTGTTCTGTTCCAGGGACATTCGTTACAGTATATCCGCGATCCGGATTTGGTAACGCTATAGATTTTCCATTCTTCTTGGCGGTTAAGATAACGAGTTCATCATCAAGACCATCCTCTTGTAGGCGTACGTTATGAGTAGTATTTTCATTTTGAATACTCTTGCTGTCGAGTACTTTTGTTGGTCTGTTGGATAATGGATCTAACGAATCAACGATTTCTTTCTTTTCCTTTTCTCCAACAAGTTTGACAACCACATCGTCTTGCGCAATGATAAAACCATCCGATCTTTTAAATAAATCCCAAGAGTTTTGTTGTGCAAATACAAATCCTACTAGGATAGCAGAAAGAACAAGAGTTCCTACTATAATATACTTGACACTTCTCATTTCTCTTTCACCTCTTATGATTTATTAGTTCATGCTTTCTATACCTCGTTAGTTTTATCGCCCCTCCCAAAAATACTTGCATCATATAAATATTGTAAAAATAATTTTTTTTAATAAAGAAAAAACAGTGCGAATCAAAAACTGCATTAAATACTTAAATGAAGTTTGATTTTTCTTCATATTTTTGTAATTTATGGAGTGAAACTTCTTTTATGAAAGATAGAACTGTTTATATATCTCGATATTGCGATGAGAGCCACTCTATCATATTTGCTAGCTTAATCGAAATATCTATTTTTTTACAACAATATACTATTTATTGTAGTTTGTAAAAAATTTTGTTATATCTAGGTGAAGAGTCTATTCATATTAGTGCATGTACTCTAATCCATAACTACTATGTAATCTTAATACTCTCTTCCTAGTGCTTGTCGCTGCATGACACTGACCTGCCCTCATTTTTAATAAGATGAAATTTTTTTATATTATGGTCTTTAACGATTCGATGATTCTTATTGTTTGCATTACACCAAATTTATTGAGCATTTATTTCTCTAATTCTCTTAATATTCTGATATCTATTATTAGCATCAATTTCATGGCTGGATAAAATGATAATGACTCTTATAAATAGTTATTTAGGAAGCGAACTTATATACTGGTACCTTTCGAACATTGACTCCAATGAACGGTTCAATTTTCCTCCTTGTGTATCTGCAATTTCTGGCATTCCAACGATAGTTTCAAACCCATAAATTCGCCAATTATAATAGGTCAAGCCGCTACCAGTTCAAACATGGTCATCGGGGCAGCGGGAGAACACCGGGTTCTTCAGAGCCTGAAAGCCGCACGTTCTCTCGGTAACCGCCATCATATGATAGCTAAAAAAATAGGCCAACCTAAAAATTCTGGCTGACCTTAATATTACGAAAAGCCGCAGTTTATGCGGCTTCCATTGTATAAATGTTCTTATCCGTCATCGCGATACAGGCCGCCTCAGAGGTACAGTCTGATACCTATCGATTAACGTATGCGATGATCAATTTATTATCTTTTACGGGAGTCATTTCTTCCCATTTTCTACAAAATGATCTGCCGCTGCCTGTTCAATTGCCAGCCCTGCCGTGTATCTCTCCATATACAAGGCAAAGCCATTCACATCTGCGCTGTCAGGATAAACCTGTTGTCCTTCTGCATCCTTGAACACTTTTGCCGCAAGGTAATCAGCCAAGCGCTCGTTCTTCTCCTTATTAACCATATAGGATGCCAATATTGCCATTCCCCAGGCGCCGCCCTCTCCTGCTGTGGACATAACCGAAACAGGAACATTCAGTGCTGCGGCGCACATTTTTTGAGCAACTAGCGGTGTCTTGAACAATCCGCCATGCGCCAAAATATGGTCAATCGTCACCTGCTCCTTCTGTGTCAAAATGTCCATTCCGAGTCTTAGTGCAGCAAACGCGGAAAAAAGATGTACTCTCATAAAGTTCGCCAGATTGAAGCGGCTTTCTGGAGAACGGACGAACAGTGGACGGCCTTTTGAAATCCCGGTAATGTTCTCACCTGAATAGTAGCCGTAGCTCAGCAAGCCGCCGCCATCAGCATCTGCTTCCAGCGCTTTGTTGAACAGGACGCTGAATAACTCATTCCTATCAGGTTTCAATCCCATTGCTTCATAAAATTCACGGAACAATCCGAGCCATGCATTAATATCGCTGGAGCAGTTATTAGCAAGCACCATACCAACAGGACTGCCGTCTGGTGTAGTCACGATATCAATCTCGGGATATACGGATATAGCTTTATCCAATACAATCATGGCAAAAACAGACGTGCCTACCGAAATATTGCCGGTACTCTTTTTCACACTATTCGTAGCAACCATGCCTGTTCCGGCATCGCCTTCTGGAGGGCATAGCGGAATACCTGATTGGAGGCAGCCTGATGGATCTAACAGCCGGGCACCCGTTTCATGGAGATATCCAGCATGTTCACCCGCAGTATAAACTTCAGGTAAAACACTTTTAAGATTCCACGAGTAGTCTTTGCCCGCAATTAATTCGGCAAACTGCTTCACCATCTCTTCATTATATTGCAGCCGAGATTCATCAATTGGGAACATGCCAGAGGCATCCCCTAAACCAAGAGCCTTGCTGCCAGTCAGCAGCCAATGAACGTAACCCGACAAGGTTGTAACATAATCGATGTGAGCGACATGCTCTTCTTCATTTAAAATCGCTTGATACAAATGTGCGATGCTCCAGCGTTGAGGAATTTTAAAATGAAATTTCTCGGTTAGCTCCGTTGCAGCTGCAGCCGTTGTGGCATTGCGCCATGTCCGGAACGGAACCAATAGATGCCCTGCTTTATCTAGTGCAATATAGCCCTGCATCATGGCCGAACATCCAATTGAGCCGATCGTTTGCAGTGTTACGCCGTATTTATGTTCAACCTGTTGCTTTAATTGGCGATAGCATGCTTGCAGTCCGTTAATCATTTCATTGAGATCGTAGGTCCAATAACCATCAATCCATTGATTTTCCCACTCATAACTGCTGGAAGCGATTGTTTCATAATTGTAATCAATCAGTGCAGCCTTAATTCGTGTGGATCCAAATTCGATGCCAAGCGAGGTTTCTCCCCGGACTATCGCATGTTTACTATTCTGATCCATGATGGCTTGCTCCTCCTTCACACTGTACGAGTATACATATTGGTTATCATGGTGTGATGATAGCACTTATAACTTAGTTTGTCTATTAAACAAACTAAGTTTATTTATATATCGCTGCTGGACAACTTCTCGCTAAATAAACCCGGCAGCAGATCTTTAATCTGCTGCCGGGTTTATTTGAATTGCTTACACAATCTTTTTTGTAGTGCTTAACCAAGAACGCCAGAGCACGGCATTCTTTGATAACGGATCTATTCCTGATTTACTATCTTTCATAAAGGGAAGCAGCTGCCAATCTTCACATCCTACACAACCAACTTGAGTCCATCTATTGAAAAAATCAATAAAATTGCTGCCTAAAAGAAATCCATGCCCTTCACCATCGTCATGAGATAAATAAACGATCGGAGGGTCTTCAGTAATTGCTAAATCGAATGCTAGATAATCACCATTCCCTACTTCCATGAAAGCTAATTTATTGTGCCAGACAGCGTCATATGGATCATTAGGATCAGGGAACACTTCTGTCACCCAGCCCCTTCTGGCTTCTTCAATCGAGAGAATTTCATCAATGTCCCAAGAGAAGTTAGACGCAAATAACCCTTGTAATTCTTCTGGCAATGGCGTTGAAAGTGAATCCTCATCCGGTAATGACCAGGATACCTTCATCCCTCTTGAGAACTCAGTCATCACTCGTACAAATGATTGCGGAAGACGATGTCCAAGCTGCTCTTCGATTTTTTTGATTTCCAGTAGATCAGCGGGAGGCTTGATTGTATAACCTTCAAATTCTCCCCCTATTTTCTCTATTTCCGCTATAAACGAAACTAGCCGTTGTTCCCATAGATTCCAGTCGCTCATATTACTCTTTCCTTTCTATTTCGACAATTAATGATGTTAAAGGAACTACTGTTTTGAACTCTGTAGGAAAGCTTTCATTAATATACATGAATATAGATCAGTTTGCTAGAATTTGGTCATTTTAGACCGCAAAAATAAAGGATTTTGAGGACAAAAGGATAATGTATATAAGTTTGCATTTTATTGAAATACGAACCTCGAAGGAGTGAATGATTTGAAAAAGAAGCGCTTCTCCCTCATGACGGCGCTCCTGCTGCTTGTTATGACGCTGGCACCCTCATTTGCAGCAGTGCAGGAGGTCGCTGCGGCTGAAACGTGGATTTATGTCAGTACACCTGCAGAGCTGGATGACATTAGGAATCATCCTGCCGAAAATTTTAGGCTAACTCAGGATATCGATCTTTCGGGTTATGCCAATTGGAGCCCAATTGGCGTGTACAACACCTCCCCTTTCACCGGCAAATTCGACGGTCAAGGACACACGATCTCCAATTTGAAAATTGATCGCCCGGGAGAGAACAATGTTGGCTTGTTTGGACAAGCGGATGGTGCCAGCATTATGAATGTACATTTAATGAATATAAATGTACATGGATACACGTACGTCGGAGGACTTGTTGGCGATTTCACCTCATCCCAACTGTCTGGCTCATCGGTATCTGGAACAGTCACCGGACATGAAGCTGTTGGCGGTATAACCGGATACAGCAGTTTGTCGAGCATAACCGACAGCTATATGGCGGGAATCGTAGCCGGAGATGCTTCATCCGCTGATCAGCTAGGAGGCATTGCAGGATATGCCACTTTTTCTAACATAAAAGGACTTATACGCAATGTCTACTCTAGTACCGTAGTCGATGCCAGCTCGAATTCGGGCGGGCTCATTGGCCTAGCAGAAGGTCCTCCCAATATAAGTAATTCGCATTGGGATACTGAAACAAGTGGAAACTCAACATCAAGCGGCGGCGGTACAGGGCACTCCACTGCCGACATGAAGCGTGAGGTGACTTTTGCAGGATGGGATTTTACTAATGTCTGGGCGATCGTGGAGGAGGCAACTTCTCCGCTGCTCATCGGTCAATACGACGGCATTGCCTTAGATTCACTAACTGTCGTTAATGCTGCCGACAACACTGCCATTTCCCTCGACCGTGAGTTCTCCAGCAATTATGGCGTCTATAACGCACAAGTAGTGAGCCAGACCGATCACCTAAACCTTGCAGGGATCGCCAAGCTAGGCACATCTTCCGTTTCGATTAACAATAACAGCAGCTTGGAGACGGTTGCACTAAATCCAGGTGCCAACACCATCATCATTAAGGTTACCTCGGCGGCTGGATTAACTGCTGAGTATAAGCTGAACGTCATTCGAGACGCAGGCACAGCGCAATACCCGCATCGCATTTCGACTGCGGCCCAGCTTGCCGATCTCAGCCATCAGGCAATAGGATATGGCATGAATCACGTCTACGAGCTGGAAGCGGATCTTGATCTATCCGGTTATGCCGATGGCAGCGGCTGGCTGCCAATCGGCAGCAGTTCTGCCCCCTTCACGGGCATTTTTCACGGCAATCAGCATACAATTGCAAATCTGAAAGTAAACCGCCCGTTAACGGACGAGGTTGGCTTATTCGGAAAAACAGACGGTGCACAAATTGCCGATCTGGCCTTAACGAATGTGAACGTGACCGGCCGCAATTCTGTTGGCGGACTAATCGGTACGTCCGATAATACGGCCATTAACTACGCAACTGTGCATGGCGCCATTTACGGTAATGACAGAGCGGCTGGTCTGGTCGGTGAGCTGAGCGGATCATCGCAGATCAATTATGCTTTATCGACAGCTGTTGTGTCTGCCCCTGCTCCGGGAATTACGGGAGGACTCGTCGCGGATGCAGGCACTGGATCGGTCACTCACTCCTTCTGGGACACGGAGACTAGCCGGCAATCAGCGTCCAGCGGAGGCGCTACAGGAAAGACAACCATCGAGCTTATGAAAAAGTCAACCTACACGTCTGACAATTGGTCAGTCGGCAGCGGCCAAAACTGGGATCTGATTGAAGGTACTGGTTATCCGATGCCGAAAGCAAGCTTTTCTAATGTTATGTTATCCGGTTTGACACTAAGCACGCCAGGTGCATCGCATTCGCTCGGAAGCTTCGATGCGCATACAGGACGCTACAACGCAACCTTAAATACACCGGTGCCAACGGCTGTCATCGCTGCGACTCCTGCCGCCGCGGGCTCAACTGTGACGTTTAACGGCGGAGCTTCCTCAAGCCTGAATCTTCATCTGGGAAGCAATACGATCAATGTGCTTGTCACTTCACAGGACGGGCTGTCGCAAGGCTTGTATGTGTTGACGCTCACGGTACCTATACCGCAAATCCAATCGGTGCAAGTGCCGGCCAACGGAACCTACGGAATCGGTAAGACACTGAGCTTTACCGTAACATTCAATCATCCGGTCGATATTGCGGGATCGCCGCTGCTCCCGATTCACTTGAACAGCTCAGACATTAACGCAGCCTATACGGGACATTCGACAAGTGAGCCAGCTCAGATAACGTTCACCTATACGGTGCAAGCTGGCGACCTTGATTCGGATGGAATTGCCCTCGGCAGTGCGCTGACAACTGTGACGCCAGCTGCAATCACATCCATCGGCGATGCCGTGCCGTTGACGCTTGCTGCTGTACCTTCGCTGAGCGGCGTGTTCATTGACGGCGTCCTCCCTGCTATCGCCTTGACGCCATCGACTACGGCACCTGTTAACGGACCTCTGTTCGTTCAGGTCGCAGCTGATGGAACCGGCAGTGCGATCCGTTCATTGAAGTGGGCTGCCGGTTCGCAGACGACTTCCTATTTTGCAAGTGGTGGAACGGTTGTGGACGCAGGCCAATTCGAGGTGCCGGGCAATGGGACTTATACGGTTTATACCGAAGATGCTGCTGGCAACAGTCACGTTGAAACGATCACAATCAGCAACATCGTAGGCGGCCCGCCAACAATCGTGCTGGATTACACACCGAAAACTGGAAACCCAACAAATGTTGATATTACGGTTGCTGCAACAGCTAATGCGGAAGCATCCGGTAATGCAATCACCGACTTGCGGTGGGCGCCAGGTGAACTCAACATCGGCAGCTTCTCGAATCCAGCGTTTGGAACGGCTGTAGCTGCCACGAATCGAATTCCGGTTACGCAAAATGGCAAATATACCGTGTACGCGAAAGACTCCATTGGAAATGAAAAAACGGTTTCCATCGAGATTACATTGATTGTGTCGAGCTTGCCATCGAATTCTGGTACAGGTACCAATTCGCCACCAGCTTCTTCTGGTCAATTTGTTGTTTTGCCTGGCCAAGCCTATACGTTCAACTATGGCAGTCTGACCTTGCACATTCCGGCAGGTGCAGTTACTCAGAAGACAACCATTTCCGTTCAAAATGCGACCAGCGATGCGAAAAAACTGCTTGGCACCGATCAAGTATTGCTGAGCGATGCATTCCGCTTGACGAAAGATGTCGACGGGAAGTTCGCCTCCCCGATCACCTTAACTCTGACGCGCAGCAGCGAAAATGTTGACGCTGGACAGACTTCTGCTGTGTTCTACTATGATGAGGCCGCCAAGAAATGGCAGCGGCTTCCCGGTAAGTCTACAGGCACAACAATAGCCGGTGAAACCGATCACTTTACGCTATTTGCTGTCTTGCCAGTGACCGAGAATCCGGGAGATACGGAACCATCTTTCAATGATATTGCAGGCCACTGGGCTGAAAAAGAAATCCAAGCCAGCGCCGCGCTTGGCTGGGTGAACGGCTATCCGAACGGTACGTTCTTGCCGAACCGAGCCGTCACACGTGCAGAATTCGCTGTCATGCTGAGCAAGGTGCTTCACCTCCCAGCAGCACAATCCTTACCGTTCAAGGATGCGAACAGCATCCCGAATTGGGCTGCCGCTGCGATCGCTTCGGCTGCGCAGGCAGGTATCTTGAACGGCTACGAGGACCGTACCTTCCGTCCAAGCGTGAACATTACGCGCGAGGAAGCAGCAGTCATGATTGCGAAAGCAGCCGGTCTGACCTCAGCGAACGCCAGTACCTCCTTCGCGGATGATGCGCAAATCGCCGGCTGGGCTCGAGACTGGGTCGCCGCAGCGGCTGAAGCAAAGCTCGTGCAAGGCCAAGCAGGCAATGCGTTCCGCCCGCAGGCTTCGACGACCAGAGCCGAGGCAGTTGTACTGCTTCAGCGGCTGAATGCAGCGATGAACTAATTGAAAAAAAGATGAGCCCCGGAGATTGCGGAGGCTCATCTTTTTTTATAATCAAACATTATAGATAATGTTTTCTGTCTTTAAATCCATTTTATTTGATTAATCACTTGAAAATTAATGCGATTAAGTACAATCGCTTGATTCGATTTCGACCGTTCGGAAGATGCAGCAGAGCTCAGGAGAAAGAAGATTATTGACTTCTGCCGAATTCAATTCGTAGTAGCTCCAAGTGCCTCTTGTCTCTCGCTTGATCAGCCCAGCGTCCAACAGTATCTTTAAATGATAGGACAGCTTAGACTGCTGCATTTCAACAACATCCGCCAGATCACATACACAGGTATTGCCGCGTTGCGTAAGCTCATAC
The DNA here is from genome assembly GCF_042883865.1 of Paenibacillus sp. NPDC058174. Lineage (NCBI taxonomy): Bacteria > Bacillati > Bacillota > Bacilli > Caryophanales > Paenibacillaceae > Paenibacillus > Paenibacillus sp. NPDC058174. The sequence continues at coordinate 715,208 of NZ_JBHVUY010000001.1, read as the reverse complement.
ATAATCTGCAGCCTTTTTTGATCCGCTAACGCCTTGAACTTTGCTTCATATTTTGAAAAATCAACGGCTGGCGCGATCTGATCAACTACCGAAAGCTTCTTAGTCATTTTCTTCCCTCCTGTGCGGTAATCATTTGCTTTCTTCGATTCATGATTTTATACAGAATCATATCATACAACGAGAACAACAATTAATCAAGAAATATTGATGTAAAGAGCATCCTTCATTTTCATTTACAGATTTTTCACGAGGTCTTGCACAACGATTTTGGCATCAGCACCTGATCCGCGAATGGTTGCTGACGAGAAGGACGTTTGCCAAGGCAACCCGACGAAATAGATCTTTTCAGACGATTGGTTGATCCCGTTTTCTTGCATCGGGTTCCCTGAGTCATCCAGCACACTAAGGTTATTTAGATAATTGAAATTCGGTTTATAGCCCGTTGCAAGTATAACGGCATCCACTTCTTCACGGCTGTCATCATCCCATACCACCCCGGATTGCGTGAACGCTTTAAACATTTTTTTATGATTGGGTTTATTTTGAGAGATCGCGTTTTGATAAAAGCCGTTGTCTATGACGCCATCGATACTTTTCATTAATGAGCGCTTTTCCTCCAATGACTGGGTATGATCTAATCCTGTACGCGTGAGCCAATAATGAAGATCCTTACCCAGATACAGCTGCGGCACAAATTTAAGAGGCCTAATCGTCGCTAGCGTAACATCTGCTGTATTGGCAAGCTCTACTGCAATTTGAACCGCCGAATTCCCTCCTCCAACAACAATCACCCTTTTATTTCTAAATTCCAGATCATTCGTATAATCCTTTGAGTGAATAATTAATCCATTATAATCATTTAAGCCTGTTAAATTAGGTATGTTCGGATTTGTAAAAGACCCGCTAGCACATAGAATTGCTCGTGTACGGTAACTTTCATTCTTCGCGGTTTGAATGAAGTAAATCCCTTCATCCTTCTCTACATTCAATACTTCAGCATCATAGTTGATTGGGAAATTAAAATGAGCAGCATACGATTTCAGGTAAGCAACCACTTCGTCTCTATGCGGATATCGATCGGCTTCCCCTGGAAAATCGAGCCCTGGCAATGTCGAATATTGTGCTGGTGAGAATAACGTAAGGCTATCATAATAATGTGCCCAGGAGCCCAAATTTAAAAAGTTTTTCTCCAAAATAATAAAATTGAGTTTCGCTTGCTGCAGATAGTAGGCGGCCGCAAGACCAGATTGCCCTCCGCCAATAATAATTGCATCATACACCGTTGAATTCATCCCTGGTTCCTCCCTATTATGGATTGCATCCTTTTTTTCGTTTGGATCAGAAAAAACCGATCAGTATTATTCCTAATAAAATGATGGCAGAATAGCCGATTCTTCCCGCTCCTTGCTTTTCTTTCAGTACAGTCCATGCTAATATCGTGCCAAATACAATACTGATTTCACGGATAGGCGAGATGTGACTAATCGGCGCAAATTGCATGGCCATCAAAAACAACAAGTAGGAGCCTGGTGCCATAATCGAGCCGATTAGGATCAATCGCCGATTCAGCATCCACTCTTGTCTCACTTTTTTACTGCGGAGTGCTGGCGCACCTAAGGCAATAACCCCAGCCAAATTGTAAATCTGTAACAATCCTAACGGACTCATAAACAACAGGATAGATTTATCTGCCAGAGTATATCCTGTAATTGAGATCCCTATAGTCCCCGTAAGCAGTATAGTGATAATACTCTGTTTAGTTAAACGGTTCTTGAAAATGCCGCTGAGCGCAAATAAACCAACAACAATAAGTCCTAGCCCTAACCAGCCGGAATGTGTAAGTTCTTCCTCATAGATCACTAAACCAAGCAACGGGATCAATAAGGCAGCCGATCCCCTCATCATCGGGTACACCTGCGACATGTCCCCTGCTTTGTACGCTTTGGCCAAAAGGAGTAAATAGACGCTTTGAAAAACGAATGATGTCAAAAGTAGACCGGTCCTTTGGAACGTCCAATCCATTGTAAATAAATCGTGTAAAAATGCCGGCATAAAAATAACTGCAGCAATCGTCTGAATCAACCATAAGAAGCTTTCTTTGTGCACACTCTTTTTCATAAATAAATTCCAAACGGAATGTGCAATTGCAGATGAAAGAACAAGAAGTATGGCATATGTGGTGCTCATCGGCTAGTTCTATCTCTTCCCCCCTCTAAGTGAATAGGCATGCTTTGATTCTGTTAAATCAAATATATTTGATTTAACGATCGTAACACGACACTAGCGCAAGATCAATCATTAAATCAAGTTATTTTGATTAATATTAAAATCCCGCTTATTTGTATACCACTTATTATCTGAACATACTTATATTTAAAAGGAATAATTAGGGAGATGATACTGTGGAAATGTGTCCTTTCCAAGGACCTGGCAAACAAAATCCAATTTTTATAGGAGGCTATGACAACCAACGGCCAACAGACGATCCAAACGATCCGAATTATTGGATTGGCTCAGGGAAATCAGTCCTGTTTGACGCTGCCGCGAACAGCGGCAGCGGAGGCAATATAGTTGATAATGATTTGATTCGCATCTCCAAGCAGGCTGCTCTGGAGTCCTCAGAGGAATGCGACTGTGTAGCGACGGTTACCGTCGATATTGAAGCAAAGGCAGCAGCCTTTGAGTATTATCCGCCTACTCCGCTTGACGTTGTTTTTGTGCTTGATGTGACCTCCAGCATGATGAGCAGTGCGAGTATGAAGTTTGTTCAGGCCAAGCGGGCATTAATTAACACGATTAACCAGCTATGGGCAGCTAACCGGAATACAACAGTAACCATAGTTCCATATGGACGGGATGCATTTGTACCGAATCCTTCTCCGGGTTCAGGCTTCAGCTATAATTATGTCGGTTCCCTCTATACGTGGAGACGTTCATCAAATCCGCCGCCTCCAACAAATACGAACTATATTGGCCAAATTCTCGGATACCGCAACCAGCCTTTTGTGAGTACAACCGAATTAACAAATTTCATCACACAAGCGACACCGCTTGAAGCAAACGTGGAGCAAAGCCTGTACAACTATTATAATTACTACAAACTCACTTACAACGATATTTATGATGCGTCCGGCAACCCGCTTCCGGATACGGTTCTATCTGCTTACATTGCCAATGTATATAATGCGCAGCCTTCCGCTTATACAAGCAATCAAATTGTCAAAGTTGCAAGCAATTCACCACTTACGTCCGTTGAATTATCGTACAGTATGAATAATGACGGCTACGCGAATAATTCCATTTTACAAAATTTGGTATGGGCCATTCCCTACTCAGAGGATACGAATACGGAGGCTGGGCTTCTTGCAGCCTACAATCTATTCAAGACACCGGGCTTCGCTCAATCGGATGATCGATTCCGCCGTGTTGTAATTCTTATTACCGACGGTCAAGCCAATCGGTCGATTAACTCGCAGTATCCGGTTACTTATGTCCAGCCTGGAGACACCGATGCCACCTTTTTCCCTGATATACCTGGTGAGCCATGGAGGTACTCCGTTTATTTGGAGCAGACCTTGCCGCAACTTGCAGCAGAGATCTCGCTCCGTTCTGCTACTAATGAAGAGATCGTTCTTGCCTCATCTCGCACACAGGAGATAGCCGACAGGTTAAAGGATGCATTGGATGGCAATGCTCAGCTTTATGCTTTAGGCATTGATATTGCGGCTCAATCACCTGGACCGTATACGAGGGAAAATGTTATTGAGCTTATGAAAAGCTGGGTAACAGCACCCTCCTATTTGCGTGAAGCGGATTCAGCCGATCCTGATGCTATCAATACGTTATTAGGCGTGCTGGTGTACGATGTATTGCACTTGTATGCCGGTTGCCGGCTCGTCTTAAACGATGTCATCAATAATGTTTTATTCCGGTATGTACCAGGCTCCATTCAAATTCACGGCGTGAGAGACGGGTTGAGGCTCAAATCTCCAGGACAGCTTGTAATTACCGATCCGTCTGATCCTGACTTCACCCTCTATCCGAAAGCTCCACTGCTCCCAGATGTCAGTGACAGTACGGTAGCAGACGGTAAAATAGCCGTTGATTTCGGAATCATGCCGCTGGGTCTCTTATCTGCTGACAGTCTGACGACAATAACACTGACTTACCAGGTTAAAACAACCGCCTTTGCGAACGGCTATCATCTGCATACCAATACCGACAACCAAACCTATGTCTCCATCATCGAGCCGAATCATTTGCAGAGTACGCTTCCAATAATTAATTATTCAGCTTCTGCGAGACAACTCTTCTTCCATACACCAATTGTTGCCTGCACCTGTCCGCCATTTCCGGGGCTTTCTCTGCTAAAATTGGCAGACCGCACAAACACAGCGCCATTGGGAACCGTCAACTATTCGATTCAATTGACTAATACAGGTACACAGACGCTGACCAATATTGCGGTTAATGATGCTAAGCTAGGAATCAGCTATGTCATCCCTATTCTGAACCCGCTAGAATCGGTGGTGAATACATTTCCTCATATCATCCCGGCTAATACACCGCCAGGGCCGTATTTGAATACCGCTGTGGCAGCTGTTGATGCCATTCCTGATCCGCTCAGCTCAAGTGCTGCTGTCGTTATCGGCCCGTATCCTTCACTTCAAATTACGAAGGTGGCTAGCAAACAATCGGCTTCGCCAGGAGAAACCGTCATCTTCACGATAACCGCAACAAATAACGGTAATGTTGATCTCGTTAATGTACGTGTAACCGATTCGCTTTTAGGAATCAATACGACAATTGCGATTATCCAAGCTGGTACGACGGTAACGGCAGATTTCCCCTACACCATTCCAGCCGATACTCCTAACAATGCCGTCTTGAATACGGTAACTAATGTTGCCGACAATCTTTCTCCGGTTACAGTCGCTACGACAGTGACGATTGCTCCAGGAACTGTTCCGCCTCCAGTGCCGCCGCCCGTAATTACGACTGCAGACTTCACAGTCAGCAAGACTGTCGATCGTCCAGTTGTACAAGGAGAAGAAACGGTTTATTTTACGATTAGGGTTCAAAATACAGGCAATGTTAATCTGACTAACTTTATCATTGAGGACCGGAAGCTTAATCTTCATTTGCATGTGGACTTATTCACTGCCAATGCTATCTATACGATTCGTCTTCCATACGCAACTCCTGATGTTGAAACGGATATAGTAATTGTAAACAGAGTGGCCGCAAAAGCCGATCAAGTCGGTCCGAAAGATGCCGAAGCATCGGTGCTTATCCTGTCTCACGATGAGGAATAGCGCAGCTTCAGCTTCACCAATAAGCAAATAAAAACAAACAATCTCCAGATAAGCATAGTGCTGGAGATTGTTTGTTTTCACCATTCCAATCATTTAATATGTACCGATTCCATCTGTCCATTTATATTCCCGGCAACGATGATGGAATGACACCAGAACATATCTCCATCATCAATAAGTCTTTATTGACATATAAACTCCCGTTCTGCCCGCCCCACCAAACATTCTGTTTAAACCAATCAAAGTCTCTTTCATAAGAGAACTCGCCCAATACTTCATCGTGATAAAACACAGGCTTGAGAGATCCTTTTAAAATTCCGTCAATAATTTAGTTCTGCCTTCTATACTTATTACGCGTTAAACGCCATTTAAAGAAATAGCTCAAATTACTAGGCGATTCTTTTAATATACATCTTATAAATACTAAAAATAATCAGAATAAACAAACCATAAATAGTGAGAACCAACAACCATTGTTTAGCACCTGTTACAGCATTATTCCCGACGTATGCAAATACTAGCATGGCCGGTATCTTCCCTAGAACAGTCGCAATCAGGAATGGCTTAAACGCGAGCTTAAATGTACCGGCGTAACAGTTGATCAAAAACGCCGGCATGACGGGTATCAACCTACCTATAAAAACAGACCAAAACGTGTTCTTACGGATCGATCTCTCAATGAATTGTATCCGGCCAGACTTTACGGTATAGGCTAGCCCCTGTTTTCGAAAAAGAGAATGAAATAAGAGATAAGTAAGTACAGCTGCAATTGAAGATGCTGCTAAATTTACGATTCCACCAAGAAATAATCCGTACTTTGCGCCTATTATCGCCCCAACGATTCCGAATGGAACGAAAGGTATAGTGGCAAGTAGTATAGCACATATAAAAATGATCCCCAACTGTCCGCTGCCGTCAGCCCGTATCCAGTTGAAAATGGCTTCTTGATTATTAATTGTGACAAAGATTACTATCAAATAAAAGGAAAAAACATACCATTTAAAGTACTTCATCTTTATATTCCTTAATGGCTAGGTGCCTATTTTCGTTTGAAGCGGATTAATATAAGTTACAAGGAACACTCTTGTCGTGCTATGTAACCTCAAATATAACTTAAACACTAAGACGATGTAAAATGACCTGCTGAGTCGCAGTACCCTGTATTCTTATAGCTATAACTCTAATAGAGTCATGCACACTGATCTTATTACCTTCAAAAGAAGGATAATGATGGAAATTGTCGAAAATTATTATTTTATCATATAATTGAAAGAGGAGATAATCATATGGTTCGTTCATCAGAGAATTATGAGAAGCTTTATGCCCATGTAGAAAAATATATTGGCCCAATTGAAGGCGTGTTTCGGGAAATCATTTCGGATCTTACAGCGATTGACATTATAGTGGCCGCCCCAACTTCGAAACGCAATTATTATACTTTGGTTACATATGGAATGAGTGAATTGCCTATGACGGTTCCGGAGGGTGCGGAGGATTTCAGTTATGCTGAACTTATGATCTGCTTGCCCCCTTCTTGGAAGATCTCGGATGAAGATTTTAAAGATGAACGAAACTACTGGCCATTTCGTGCTCTGAAAACAGTGGCGAGATTTCCGCATGAGCATCAGACCTGGCTTTACATGGGGCATACCCTTGCGAATAGTCAACCGGCGAAGCCTTATAGCGAGGACGTTAAATTTCAAGGTATGCTGCTTTCACTTCCAGACGTCGAGGATAAAAAAGAGTTTTTCAATCTATCTATCTCCAGTGAAATAGTCGTACATTTCTTCTCATTAATTCCAATATATCAAGAGGAAATGGACTATAAGCTCAAAAACGGTATGGAGGCATTGTTTGCCAAGCTCAATAAGGTAGGTACGGATGATGTCGTTAACTTGAACCGTAAAAATACTTGCAAAAAGGTTTTTGGAATCTTCTAGCACAGTACTAACTTGTCCGTTAGCGAAGAGAAGGCACCGACAATACTGGCTGCCTTCTTCCCCCCAAAAAAAGCCTGCCAGAATTTCCCGGCAGGCTCAACATATACAGAATAGAGCATCAGATTTTGAACATCCCCATTAAAGGCATTATCGACTTGACCATTTTAAGACCAACTTGGATATTCGGCAGCATTTGTGTAATAGATCCGAAAAAACCGCTCTGCTGCCCTCCACCTGTCGGCCCTGACTGACCTTTTACATCCTTTTGATTTGCAGGACTGCCCGCTCCAGACAATACTGACGGACCGGATAACACGGGCTTGAATAAGCCTGATGCCATTGAACCAAAAGAATTGAGCGCACCGATTCCTCCTATCAGGGTATCAAGCAGTCCCGATACTTGGACTTCCGGTGTCTTGGAACGATCAGAATGCTTGACTCTCCCGCAGTTTCTAGTGTCGGAAAGAATTAGCTTATGATCATAAATGGCTTGCACCGTTCCGATATAACAGTGGCCATCGTTTAACAGCACACAAACGGGCTGACCGACCCAGCGTCTGGCTTTTTTGACTGCATGAACTCTTCCCTCAGGCTCTCTTTTTTTAGGAGATTTCCTGGATGCCATCGCAATTCCTCTTTTCACGTTTGGTAATCGTGTCCACAATTAAATACAGAAGAAAGGCAAAATGAAAAGCGAAGCAATAATTGCAAATGGAAAAAAGAAGCAGCCGCCACCGAACCCGCCACAACCTCCGCCATAACCCCCGCCGTAGCCGCCACCGTAGCCGTTATAGTTCCCGCCATAATTGTTATAGCCGCTACTATAACTGTCATAATAACCGGATATTCTGGCTTTGTGCTGGGAGCGGGTTTGTTTGGTTGAAGACTTTCCGTTTCGAACGGACGACAGAGTTAAAGGCTTCTTGTCAAACGTACAGTCCTCTACCATTAACTTACCGTCTTTCACTCCTGTTATAGTACCGATAAAATGCCTCCCGTCATGCGTAACCGCACTAACCCTCCGTCCGATGTACGGATAGATCGTCTTCTGGCTAACCGGATAAACTTCCTGCATAATCTTATTCCTCCTAATTTGATGCAGTATATCTTAGACTATGAAAAAATCTGTTATAAGGTTTGTACGATTGTCTTCTATTTGAAAAAAAAAGATATGTGCTCGATTCTCTCAAGCCATGATAAAGGCTGAAAGATGACAACAGAGCAGTTATTCAAAAGAAGCGAAGAAATGGGCGCAGTCATGACGGAGGTTATGAATAGAATATCGGAAGAGGTGAGAAGGCGATGGATTACCCTACCTTATTAGCACGGCTCGGCGAAGGAAGTGCGCATCCTGGCGGTTTTCAAGCGACCAAAGAGTTAATTACTCAAATCAGCTTTCCGCGCGGCACGAAAATTCTAGAGGCAGGATGCGGCACAGGCCGGACTGCATGTTATTTAGCCAGCTTAGGCTGTAACGTAACTGCGATAGATCGTAACAAAGACATGATTCATAAAGCACTAAATCGCGCGAAAATAAGCAATTTGCCCGTCCGCATCGTACAGGCGGATGCCACTTCTATTCCTTTCCCGGATGAGACGTTTGATGCGGTTTTTACGGAGTCAGTTACGGCTTTTACCCAAGGCAGCTCCGCTATACATGAATACTGGCGAGTGCTGAAGCCAAAAGGAGTTCTATACGATCGCGAGCTGGCATTTGCCAGAACATTAACCATGGTGCAAAAGAAAAAATTACAGTCGTTTTACGGACTGCAGCATATGCGAACCGTTCCGGAATGGCTGAAGCTGATGAGCAATTCAAGGTTTCATAAGTACTCCGCGTCTGCTTTTTCCAAAATAAAACAACAGGCCAATGATAACGATTCATTAAGGATTATCGATCACGAATTGTTTACAAAACCTGATGCAGTTGCCATGATGATGAAAAATGAACGCCTGATGAGCAAGTTTTCCAATGTAATGGGCAGCACGGTCATTACGGCTTGGAAAGCTTGAATGTTGGAATACCTGAGTGAAGATGAAAAGCGGCAGCAGATCCTTCGATCTGCTGCCGCTTTAATGATTGAACTATATTATTCCGTTAGTTTAATTGTCCATTCATTCATCTCCATTAGCTCCAAGAACAATACAGAAATTATTAATATTTACCACCGTTGATCTTCTTTTGAAATCTCTTTTAGCACTCTACACCTTAGAGTGCCAAAGTTCCTTTTCTTAAGGATAACACGGTCAGTTTCATGGTCAAGAAAATAATGGATTTTTTGCTAATCTTACAACAAAAAAAGCCGCAGTTTATGCGACTTCCGTTGGACATTAGTATAGTTCAAAATACGTCCCCCATCCTTTATACTCATGCAATAGCTTCAATGCTTCTCTATAATTTTTTGACGTCACTTCCCATGTTTTATTGTATTGCCCAATGATCAGCTGGTGTTCTATCAATTCATTAATTTCCCTGTTATCAACAAATACATAATCGTCAACATATTCGCTATCAGTTAAGCTGTTATTAAGCGGCTCCCATAGCTCATACGTTGTTTCAATATCCGGTCGATATGGTTTTAATTCAGGCAGATTATAACTATCTCTTTCATTTCCTTGTTTCCACCAACGCGAATCTCTTCCCCAATACATATCTGACGACCAAAACTTAGGTAATTCATGGTACGTGATGTCCCCTTCAATAATTTCTTCTATATGTGCCCACCTTGTATTTATCAGTTTTATTGCTTCTTGTTGATTTAGAGGAAATCGACTTATCAAATCAATTAATATGTCCCGGCAATACAAAAATGAAGGATAATCTGTTTTAAAAGTCCATACGTTATTTTCAAACATCATCTAAATACTCCCTCCTAAAATGACTTTGTTCATTGGGTCGTTATGCGTCCGCTGCTGTACTGCGCTCAATATCTTCTCTTGCCATCGCTAGTGCAACTGTTACTTTAATACGTTTAATCTTACTCAATCCAATCAAATATTCTGATATTGTCATTGTTTCTATAATAGACTCTATACTTAAATCATTACGGTTAGTTTCGATTATTGCAATACTGAAATACCTTCTGCTGCATAATTAAACAGATGATCATGCGATCTCATCAATTCATCTCTAAAGTCTCGTTCTGTTATGCTGCCGATTAACTTCATTTCATCACCTTCTCACTGCTGTATATGCTCATGGTTAATATCCTATGTACATGTACCTTTATTGTATATAGCAATTGACAATATTCAAAGCATGCTTTTTTACTATAAAAGCTTTTGAATATCTGCCTAAAACCATTTTGGATGAAGTGGACTTTTCTGGAGAGTAACCTCTATTTTCGCCATGCAAAGACCGTACGGTCATTTGTGTGGCTTTTTTGCGTTCACAAAGGAGGAGCATGATTAAATGAAATTATGGCACTATGCAGTGACCGTTATTTGCCGGTCGTCATTATCATGTCGTCTTTAGTGCTGGGTGAAGCTATAAGTTGGCCTCAGTGGATTAGAGTCATCATTATTCTGGGCGGGATTGTTAAAAGCAACTTTCGATTCTATACCCGCACCAGCACCCAAAACAACAGAATAGAAAAGATAGACAACTGACTCGCAGTTATCCATCTTTTCTGAAAGCGTTGACTTACACGTATGCGTATTTATCTACCCATTCTTTAATTCGAGCTGCTACAACTGCTACCTCGGCAACCGAAGTATCGACAATAGGCATTGGCGGGTTGTATGCTTTCTCCGCATTATCAACCAGCCATTTTGCAAATTCCTTATAGTCCTGAATCATGTCTTCCGGCCAATTTCTTTCACGTAATCGTTTCTCACGGGTTGCATCATCACAATGCAAATTCAAATAATAGACATGCTTAAAATAAGGATAGTCCACACATTTCTCAATATCCCATGTCATGGCTGTTCCACAGATTATAGTCATCCGCCCGCTTTCAGCCGTATTTCGTGCAACCCTAAGCCAAACCTCTCGTATTTGCTGCTCGTCAGAAACACCTAATTCGCGAAGATTGTCGATATCAAAAATATCAAAATCAGGTAATATTTTTCGAAGCTCATTGATCACGTAGGTTTTTCCAGACCCGCTTGAGCCTGTCACAATAAATAGTGGTATTTTTTTCATCATGAGAGAGTTTTGTTCATTTCCCATATATACTCCACCTTTCGTTTGCCATCTTATATTTTAAATAATTAACTAACGGATCGGCTCAAATATCCCGACTTGCCTTTTCCCTATCTTGAAGTATTGCAGCCTTTTAAATCTTTTGTGCTTCAGCTTTTGGCCTTTATCCGCAATAATAGCCACAACCGATCGATCTGGATTTAACCGTTGCAGGATCTGATCAAAGAAATCCGATACCGGGTCTGAGCTATCCGTTCTCCAATTGACTATGCCGCCATAGGGCAAATCTGTCATAATGATATTAACCTCACAATGCGGCTCGCTGCTCTTCTGAGTCGCTGTAATATCGCCTTGAGACACGAATATCCCTTCTATATTTAATCGTGTTGCAAATCCATACAGTCTCTCCAAGCTAGCTAAAGCCTCTTTATGTGATTCTTTCTGAAATAAAGCCGTTAATTGGATCAATTGTTCTTTACGCTTAGCTAATCCGCTTGGCGAAAGTAAAGATAAGTTTCGTTCTGCTACTTGAAGAACCTCAGGATTAACATCGGAAGCATAGATCTGATTCATTCGATGGCCGTGCATTAGACCAACTACAGTAAGCATATACGCTCCTCCGCAGCATGGATCATATAAGGAATAAGGACCTTTATTTCCTTTTATCTCGAGTAAATTGAAGCATCTTTGAATGATTTCACTGGCTAGTCTGACTGGAAAAGAAGTTGTGCCGCGGGCATTGTACAGCACCCTTCCGCTTGCGAAATCTTCATAATTATTGACTTGCTTCTCATATAAGTACTCCACTATCGAAATACCGTTGGAAGCGCAAGCAAGCTATCGCGGAGCTCGGCATAGGCGTCCGTATAGCCCATTTTCGCATAGAATCGCATGCCATCCAGACCCTTAAAGTACCTTGCCCCGGTCAGTCTCGCATCAAAGTTGTGGATCGGCCTGCCTGTCTGCTCAGCATAAATACGGAATGCCTCTGCCACATCCCTGCCTGGTACAGCATCTTCAATCGTCGCGATATCAATGAGAAAATCGCCGTATAACGCATTGGAATCTATAATGCCCGTGATCCTTTTGCCATCCGATAGAATGTTCCAGGCATGACAATTATTATGGACAAAATGACGGTACGGCGCATTGTATTGGTTAAACGTAAGCAGCCGGCCAAAGCATTCATCGAAGACATCCCGTTCCAGGCAAGTGGTATGAAAGAGATCATGCCAGTTTTCCCAGAAAGTCCCCGTCTGATCCTCAGCATAAAATGTCTGAATAAAGTCTAGCCATGAGGGAAATTGTCCGTTGCCGTCCTCCCTCACAGGCCCGAATCCGGTTGTTGTTTCAGATAGTCGAACCTGATTCATGGCAGTAATTGATTGCACCAAATCATCAAGCAGATCAACCTTCTGTAAGGGCTGGCAATCAGCCAACACATTCCCTTGTATACGCTCGGAAATGCAGTAACGATAGCTTCCTGTAATCCCTTTCCCTAGCATTTTGGGATAGCGCACACCTTGAGAGGATAGTAAGTCAGCAATGTATTGCTCTCTTAGGTAGCCATCCTCCCCCTGATCAGCTTGATTAAACAGAATGACATACTGTGTCCCTTCCATTGAAAAATAATAGACGGTGCTGAAATTGCCGTTCTCAGCAACTGCAGATAATTCCTCCGCAGGACGCCCCCAGTGCTGCTGTAATACCGTTTGAACCGTTGTAATAGATACATCTGGCTTTAGATGCATACTTCATATCTCCTTTTCATTTAAACAAATATAGTAAAATGAACGCAAAAAAGCCGTAGATGAACAGATGTCCATCTACGGCTAAAGGCAACATGAGATCACAAAGAAAATGAATCCTTTGAGGTTCATGTATACATAGCTATAATGATGAATGTTCATGACAGTAGTACATGAACTCAGGCAACACAAACAAACCTTGGACAGGCTGCTGTTTGAAACCCTTTAGCAAGTTCATGTATTATTCAGATATCGATTAACCGATAACTGCTGTCAGGAACACATTCATCATCATTTCGCTATCCCACCATTTCACATATTTGTTATAGTCTAACCGCTCGCTTCTCAGACGTCAAGCCATATTCACTTCGAAGCAATTCTATCAGCTGATGTTAGACAAGTTCAGCTTTACTTTAAATGATCAAACATTTCCGAATACGACATATTATCTTTAATCAATGACTCATAGCTTCCTGCTCGGAGCTCCGAGCTAAGAGCTTGGAGTGCAGAGGTTACTTTTCTAAAAGGAGCTGAACCCGTACTTAATCGTGCCGCACCTATCTTTGACAAAATGTCTCGACTTGGCGTGTTTCTCCCCAGCAGGAAATTTATCGGCCCATTTATTTGGGAAATTAATTGTTCCATTAGCTCTATATGATCGACGGAAGGTATAAATATACAATCTGCTCCTGCGGCTAAATAAGAGTTTGCATTCCCGATCGTACGCGTTAATCTTTCCTCTTCAGTGAATACTTGCAGCCAATAAGTATCCACCCTGGCATTAATAAAAACAGGCTCATCTAATCGGTTACAATGATCCTTAATCGCCTTTATTCGATCTGCCATACTAAAAGCTTCTTTACTTTCATTTTCTAAGTATTGAAACCCATCCTCAATATTGATTCCTACAGCCCCAGCTTCAATTAGACGGGTAATATTTTGTACTAATGTATTCTCATCTTGTGCATATCCCTGCTCGATATCAACAGAAACAGGGATAGACAAAGACCGGGTCATTTTACTTACGATATTTAAAAGGTCTGCGAATGGCAGTTCTTCTTCCCCATCCATATAACCAAGAGAAGCAGAAATTCCAGCACTTGTTGTACCGACTGCTTCAAAACCAGCGGCCTCAAACACTCGCGCGCTGCTTACATCCCAAGCATTTGGCAGAATTAACGTAGAAGATAGATGATGAAGCTCTTTGAACCGTATATACTGATCTTTTCGATTACTCATACTAGCACTCCTTTCTATTTATATTCACAAATATTATCATATCACAGCTAATTAACTTGTCTGCTGGCGAAAATGTGATCAGATCAAAAATGGGATAAAATTCTTGTGAAAATAACCAACAAGAACTTTATCCCATAGTCTCTTACTCTACTACGTTTGTGATAACTTCGATATTTCCGCGGGTTGCTCGAGAATAAGGGCAAACTTCATGAGCTTCCTCGACGATTTCTTTCGAGACACTCGATTCCAGCCCCTTAATAGAAATGTCCATGGATACGGACAAGACAAAACCATCGTTGGCATCCTTGCCAATCGTCACATGCGATGTGATTTGGGTGCCTTCTGCTTTCATTTTCTTTTTCCTCAAAACAACGCCTATCGCGCCTTCAAAGCATGCGGCAAATCCGGCTGCGAATAACTGCTCCGGATTGCTTCCGTGTCCGCCCGGTCCTCCTAATTCTTTAGGAACCTTTAGGGTCATATCCAGAACACCATCGCTGGATAACGCTTTGCCTTCCCTGCCGCCTTCTACTGTTACAGTAGCTGTGTACAGTTTCTTTTCTATAACATCCATCTTTATAACTCTCCTTTTCATGATTAACTTTTCCAGCGCGATCCCCTGTTTCTGCGCTAGTATGCCTATAGCATGATATTTCTATCCTCATCACTTCCATAACAAAAGCAGCCGATCAGAAGATCGGCTGTTTTTGTATGGCATATACCTATCTGGCATGGAGCCCGCTGTTGTCTGAAGTCGTACGATCGTAGACGACAGTTTCTTTGGTGCCGTCCGCATATTCCAGTTCAACCTCATCAATTCGGATCGATTCCAATGCCCCTTGATAAGAGAAGAGATTGAATACAACTAGAGTATCATCAGGCTCAATCGGTCCGACATAACGAAGCTTAAAGGTATTTTTTCCAGAGTGTTCGTCATACGAAGGATCACCTACAGGATTAAACGTGCTGAGTTTAACGTTATAGTAATTGATCGTTTTGCCTGTCAAATTATTTACTTGCCACGTCAGTGTGATACCGTTCGCGGAATTAATGGCATATTTGAATTTATTTGGCTCACTGAAACGATCTTCCGCTGTCACTCGGTTCCCTTCGGATTCGTCAATAGCCGGTTCATTGCCGCTTTGATTCCCGTCACCAGATGTCTCTTTTTCTTCTTCTACAGCATCAATAGCTGGTTCCTTTTCCGTATTCGTCTTCTGCTCTTCATCTAATGCCGTCTTTTGCTCATCTTCTAAAGCAGCTTTTTCCCCAGCTACAGCTGGCGCCGGTTCATTCCGGTCATAAGCCAATGTTTTATCGTTTGCGAGATTGAGTTTAGACTTCACTTCATCCGAGAAATACACGCCGCAAATGAATGCGATAAGAAGTGAAATAATAAAAGATAATGTGAAACTCAACTTAGTAGCCATGCTTATGTTCCTCGCCTTTCCGTTATTTGCTATATAATAGCAGATTCAGGTGTAAAGGAACAGGAATAAAATAGTAATATCGAACTATATAAACAGGCTATGCGAAATATTGCCGCACCTTATTTTCCGCCTCTGCTAGCCATGCTGTTCGCTCCTCATAAGTGCTGTCCGCAATAACACGGAATACTGTACGCTCCACATTGTCAATGCCGCAGTAACGCAGTACGCAATTTTTCCATATCGTCTCAAGCGGATCTTGAAATTCGGTCTGTTCCCGTTCAAGCAGTGTGTTGGATGTATTCATAATAAGCGCATGCTTTGCGTGAAGCAGACCAACAGGAATGCCGCCGCCATTATCGTCTGGATCGAAGCCGTAAGCCACGCCCTCTACCAGCACTTTGTCGATCCATCCCTTCAATATTGCCGGAGGCTGTCCCCACCAATTGGGATGCACAATGATAAGCCCGTCACAATTAGTTAGCTGATCACGATGCCTCTGTACCAGCACATCCTCTTGATCTAATTTCTCGAACCTGTACACAGCATCAAACGCTTCTTCATAAAGATCATGGAACCATACAGCATGTCCCAGCATCTGCAAGCTTTCATGAATTCGCTCTGCGATGGCGTGATTAAAGCTCCCGTTCTTGGGATGAGCTAGTATTAGCATGATTTGCATTTAATTTCCTCCTTCTTCCACAAGCTGTGATATACTTTTTTAAAAATATAGCTAGATTCTATCGTTTGGAGTGAACTCGCTTGATCTCAGAAATTCTGATCCGCATAGATAACGATGCTACCGTTCCTTTGTATAGACAGATCTACGAGCAGCTGCGTCATACGATACTAACAGGCCTGCTGCAGCACAAGACGGCGCTCCCCCCTTCGCGGGTTCTTGCGGAACAGCTTGGTGTTTCCAGAACCGTCGTCTTGGAAGCATACAGCCAACTGCAAGGTGAAGGCTTTATCCTGTCGCAGCAAGGGTCCAAAACATATGTGAATGCACCATCCGAGCCAGTTACAATACTGGCCAATAAAACTAGCGAGACTTACAACGCCGAACTAAACAGCAAGGTTCTTGACTTGATGCAGCGAGCTGCTGATCTGCCCTTATGGACTGCATCTGACAATAAGCAGCCTCGGCCGATAATTGATTTCAAGCACGGAATACCGGCATGGGATCAATTTCCTATGGAACAATGGGCAAACTGTCTCTCCGAAGCTTGCCGGCAGTCGACCCCCGAGCACTTAACCTATGCAGCTGCTGAAGGATCATTGTCGCTGAGATTGGCAATTGCCGTTCTATTACGGCACACACGTTCTCTGAATGCGGATCCGGACCATATCATTATTACAACGGGGGCCACGCAAGCTCTGGATATTTTATCCCGGGTGCTGCTTCAGGAAGGAGATCGGTTGTTGATGAAGATCCTGCGCATACCGTGCTGCGTGATCTATTTGCCTTCTCCGGTGCAGAAGTTGTGCCTGTTCCTGTAGATCGTGATGGATTATGTGTGGACCAAATTAATGAACGTACGTCAGAAAAAGCAAAGCCGCCCAAGCTGATCTATGTTACTCCGTCTCATCAATTTCCGGTTGGTGTTACCATGTCGCTGGCACGCCGCCTGCAAATGCTGGAATGGGCAAGCGCTCATCATGCACTAATCGTTGAAGATGATTACGATAGTGAATTCCGGTATGAAGGCAATAAACAATCTTCCCTTGCCGGACTGCTGCCTTCGGGAAATGTGATTTATATCGGCAGCTTCAGTAAATCTTTATTCCCATCACTGCGGCTCGGCTATGTCGTTCTGCCCGCTTATTTGAAGCCGGCATTTATGGCTGTTAAATGGATCACAGACCGTTTAAGTCCCGTTCTTGAGCAAGAAGCGCTCGCAAGCTTCATTACAACAGGCAAATATGCGAGACATGTTTACAAAATGAGCAGAATCTACGCTGCACGGCGATCATGCTTGGTACATGCCCTAAAGCAGTCTTTCGGGAAGCGGGTAACGGTCTACGGAGCTGAAGCCGGTCTTCATCTAATGATTGAATTGGACACGGAGCTTGATGTTCAACACATACAGCGTATGAGCCTGGCTGAAGGCATACAAATTTATCCGGCCACGGCATACAGCGTATGAGCCTGGCTGAAGGCATACAAATTTATCCGGCCACGGATTACTTTGCTCTGCAGAAGCCCGCTCGTCCTGCTTTTATGCTCGGCTATGCTAATCTTACTGAGGATCAGATCAGGCACGGCATAAACATTTTGTCACAAGTCATTCATCACGCTCCTTCCCGCTAAACCAATGTCCTGAATTTTAACGCAGTTGGCGCCTCCAGTTAATAACCAATTCATCGTTCATTTTTAATACCAATTCTTTCTTCAAATGAAGTTAATCTGTGACATGCCGAAAATCGCCGTCTGCAACTATGGTGATGTACCCATACTTGCAGACGGCGTTTTTTTCCTGACATCTGACAAATCTATGAATCTCTTAAATGTGTCCAAACCTTTTCATTCTCACTTTCATAGATTGAAGCATAAATAAAAAGGAGTTGATATTATGGTGCGTATCCTTGATAAAGCAGCCGTCCAGCTGCTTAGCCGCTTCAATCCGGCCAAATCGTTTACGATCCGTCGTGCCCCGCAGAAATCTGGTATTGCAGCGATCCGAATACGGATTCCTGTAAATGCTCAGCCGAACCTGGTAGATTTGGTGGTATCCGTTGGTGTGAAAGGTGTCACAGGCATTGGACAAATTCGTTTTAGAGTCTTTCGCGGTAATACAGAAATTTTCAATACACAACAAGGTATCGAATCTACGGGTTCAGAGCAGAATTATGTTGTTACCTTTCAAGCGGAAGATCGAAATGTTAGAGCAGGTACTCATTCTTATACGGTCACAGCAGAAAATCGTACTGCAAATACTAGAGTAGATGTAGTAGGACCAATTTCATTTAGTGGGCTGGCTGTTAAAACGAGAAACTAACAGAATCTCCCAACATTGACGGTACGCGACTTTCCATCCCTCGTCGAAACCATGGAGCAGTTTGCCAGAGGCAACTGCTCCGCAACTGATCATTCTACAAAATTGCTTTTCTCAATATATTTTCATAAATATCTCCGTAAGATTTACTCGAAGGCGTTGGTGTAGCTTGAATAACTGAAACGAAATTTTTGTCTGGAATTACAGTTACCTCCTGTCCTCCAAACCCTCGACATCTATATCCATTAGGAAAAAGCCACCATAGAAAACCATATGCATCATCATCACTTGATGATGAGCCAAACGAAGCATTAGTATGCGACGAGTTAACAGCTTGCTTTACATAATCCACAGAAACAATCTGGCTTTCATTGTACTTTCCATTATCAAGAAACAACATCCCTAGTTTGGCAAGATCCCTTGCAGATAAATCGGAATCCTCCTCACCCTTCATGACTGTATAGGAAAAGCCGCAAGGACTTTGAGGCCATCTGCCGCTTGAAATATGGAGAGGCTGATACAAAAATTCATTTGTAATGTCATAAGCAGTACTTCCACAAGCTCTGCCAATCACTGCAGATAAAAGCATGACGTCCCATTCCTTGTACTGAAATTGCATGCCGGGTACGCTATTCATATGGATATCCGCAATATGCGATATCCAATCATTCGTTCTCATCATTTGAACGATCATCGGACAATGATAATGAATTCCGCCATTCCAATAAATACCGGACGACATAGTAAGTAAATGGCGAATCGTAATGAGCTTGTGGTATGGATGAATATTCAGCTCGAATTCCTGCAAATAGTTTCCAATTGGTTCATCCAAGCTTTTGATTATTCCCTTGTCGAGGCATATTCCTGTCGTGATCGAAAGAATGCTTTTCCATATGGATTTAATATTGTTTCTGCTATTCTCGTTATACTTATTATAATATCGTTCAAAAACAATCTTTCCGTTTTTCACAATCAAAACGCTGTTTACAAGACGATATCGCTTTTGCCTGATATAATCATCTACTTGACTTATAATGCTGCTGTCCAATCCTTCTTTTTCAGGAGTAGAAATCATCCATTCATAGCTCATATATGCACCCGCTTCAGATATTTCCCTATAATCGAATTCTTGTCTGACGTTAACTCCTCCGGAGTGCCTCGTGCAATCACATATCCTCCGTCGCTGCCGCCGCCAGGGCCCATTTCGATAATGAAATCGCAGTTTGCCAAAACAGCTGGATCATGCTCCGTAACGATTATCGTATTCCCGGCATCAACAAGCTGCTGCATCAACCCAATCAGGCGGTCAGTATCGTATAAGGAAAGTCCTGTTGTCGGTTCATCTAGAATATAGACATTGCCGCTTCCAGTTTGTTTGCAAAGTTCTTTTGCAAGCTTGATACGTTGAGCTTCGCCGCCTGAAATCGTCGGAGTCTTTTGCCCAAGCGTAATATAGCCCAAACCAACACGTATAAGGGTGGCAAGAATGGAAGATATCGATTTGTCATAGCCTTCAGATTCTATTCGCCCGAAAAATTCCGCGGCTTCCGTTACACTCATAGCCATGATGTCCTTGATGTTTTTCCCATCGACCGTCACGCCTAATGCCTCTTCAACATAGCCTGTTCCACTGCACGAATCACATTCCACTTCGATCGAGTTTCCGAATCCGATATAATAGTTCTTGAAACCTTCCCCTTTGCAGGCTCTGCATCCACCTTCGGAATTTACTGTGAACATCCCGGGTCCATAGCCGTTCTCGATCGCTTCGGGCTTTTTGGCAAACATCACGCGGACACGATCCGTAATGCCTGTGTAAGTGGCCGGACAAGAAGTTTTACTTCTTCCGATTGGCTTTTGATCGACTACGATACACCTTTTGATAAGTTCAGTTCCAGTTACGAATGCTTCATCAATTATCGTTGAAATGTCATCGTCCTCAACTTCATGCACGAGTTTGTTCCTCATTAATTGCTTCAGCTTAGGTACCAATGTATCGTGAATCAAGCTGGATTTCCCGCTGCCTGAAACTCCTGCAACCCCCACCATTAATCCAAGGGGTATCGAGACGGAAACATCACGCAAATTATGCAGATTCGCATGCTCGATTGTCAGCAGTTTCTGATTATCAACCGGTTTATAGTTGTTTTTGAATCTAACTATGTTTGCACCAGCGAGATAGGGTGCAGTTCTAGAGGTATTACATAACTTAAACTCCTGTAGACTGCCTTGGAATATCCGCTCGCCTCCGTAAATACCGGCATCGGGACCAAGATCTATAATATAATCAGCGGCAAGCATAAAGTTTTCGTCATGCTCCACTGCCACAACTGTGTTTCCGCGTTTGACAAGGTTTTGTATGATGCTGATCAGCGATTCTTTTTCCGCCTCATGAAGCCCAATTGTCGGCTCGTCAAAAATAAATATGATCGAATCCATTTCTGCGATTATAAACGATGCGAGGAAAAGCCGCTGTATTTCGCCGCCTGACAGAGTAGGCACTTGACGAGAAAGAGCGAGATGGTGCAGACCGACATCTATCATGCACCGCAGCTTTATGATGATCTCGCCAATGAGATTTTTACCTGGCAATGCGTCTCTATGATTAATGAAAAAGTCCAATAGTTCATTTATATACATATTCTCAAGATCTGTAATCGTTTTGCCTGAGAGCGTAGTATGAATGGCTTGTGCGCCAAGACCTGAGCCTTTGCATTTGGGACATGTTACGTGAGCCGCTTTGATCCCCCATAAGTCTATTTCTTTATCGAAACTATTGTGCCGGATATGCTTGCTTGTCACATGCTTCTGCATATCATGAAAAAACACCACAGCTCCGACAAACCCGCTTTTGCGGCATCCATATTTAAACAATAGCAATGATTCGTCCGATAATGTGCCGATTGAATCATTCACGTCTATTTCATGCAGTTCGCAAAACTTTTTAAAATTCGCTTTATGGAATCTATGCTTCATCAGAAAACCATTAAATATATTTTTGATTGCGAGATCCGGCTTAATAATGGCATCCTCATCAATTTCATGGTATCGGCCGGTCCCTAAGCATTTCACACACATTCCTTTAGGCGAATTTTTCTGGAAATATTCCATAGAAAGCGGCAATCCATCGTCGTGCATAGGTTCGCGATATCCGTATGCGGAAAATAAAATCGCCAATAAATTCCCGACCTTCGATCGCGTGCCTACTGTGCTTCTCGGGTTGGATTGGCGGATAATCCGCTGTTCAACCGCAACAGTAGGAGACAAACCGGAAATCATGTCAAACTTAGGGTTCGTATCAAACATATACGGTTCCCCTGAGAATTGGAGATACCTTCGCTTACCTTCTTCATATAAAGTATCGAAGGCCAAGCTTGATTTGCCGCTTCCCGAGACACCGGTAATTACAGTGAGTTTATTACGCGGAATTCGTACTTCGATGTCTTTCAGGTTGTGTATCCTAGCCCCTTTTATTTCAATAAATTCATTCATGTTTCCCTCCGCACGGTAAATAGAATTTATAAATAAAAACAACTCATCATGTACATAGTGACTCTAGTTAATAGTAGTTTAGCGCACATATGTTCTCTTGTAAATGTTTCCATAATTCACAAATCTATTTAACCTATGAAGTTGATGAAATGCAAAAGACATCACCGCAGATAAGTGGGGTGATGTCTTTCTTGTGACTCAATTATTTAAATCTCAGCGGCCTGTTCCAACAGACGAAGCTTCAGCTTACAATTTGACTGGGTAAATTATCGATTATTTTCTTGATAAATGTTGCTGCCCATGAACTCATTCGATTTTTCCTTTAGCCCCTGCTCAATAGCTTGCTGCTCTTCAAGCCCATGCTGCTTCGCATAATCGCGTATGTCCTGCGTGATCCTCATACTACAAAATTTAGGCCCGCACATGGAACAAAAATGAGCTGTTTTTGCCCCTTCTGCCGGAAGGGTCTCATCATGATATTCCAGGGCTCTCTCTGGATCTAATGATAAATGAAACTGATCTCTCCAGCGGAATTCAAAACGCGCTTGGGATAAAGCATTATCCCGCTCTTGTGCCCCTAGGTGACCCTTGGCTAAATCTGCCGCATGAGCGGCAATTTTGTACGCTATGACCCCTTCCCGAACATCATTTTTATTGGGCAAGCCAAGATGCTCTTTAGGCGTAACATAGCAAAGCATAGCGGTTCCGAACCATCCGATCATTGCTGCACCAATCGCTGAAGTAATATGGTCATAACCGGGAGCAATGTCCGTAGTAAGCGGTCCCAGTGTATAAAAAGGGGCTTCCTGACAAACTTCCATCTGTCGGTCTACATTTTCTTTAATCATATGCATAGGAACATGGCCTGGTCCTTCAATCATGACCTGCACGTCATGCTTCCAAGCTATTTGAGTAAGTTCGCCTAACGTGTCTAGTTCGGCAAACTGTGCTTCATCATTAGCATCTGCAATGGAACCCGGACGCAGCCCGTCTCCCAGAGAAAATGCGATATCATACGTTTTCATAATTTCACAGATTTCTTCGAAATGAGTGTAAAGAAAATTTTCCTGGTGATGAGCAAGACACCATGCAGCCATAATAGAGCCGCCACGAGACACAATACCTGTCACACGTTTCGCAGTCAGATGAATATAGCGTAATCGGACTCCGGCGTGAATCGTAAAGTAATCGACTCCCTGCTCAGCTTGTTCTATAAGCGTATCGCGATAAATCTCCCAACTCAATCTCTCTGCTTTGCCGCCTACCTTCTCCAGTGCTTGGTACAAAGGAACAGTACCTATTGGTACAGGAGAATTGCGGATGATCCATTCCCGTGTGGAATGAATGTTTTTACCCGTGGAGAGATCCATAATGGTATCCGCCCCCCACCGCGTTGCCCATCTCATCTTTTCAACTTCTTCGTCAATAGATGATGCTACAGCAGAGTTTCCAATATTGGCATTGATTTTCACTAAGAAATTTCGCCCGATGATCATCGGTTCACTTTCCGGATGATTGATGTTGGATGGGATTATCGCTCGCCCGGCAGCCACCTCATTACGCACAAATTCTGGAGCGACATTTTCCCTTATCGCTATGTACTCCATTTCAGGGGTTATGATTCCTTTTCTTGCATAATGCATTTGAGTGACATTCGCTCCGGCTGCAGCTCGCAATGGACGGCGGTTCATTCCAGGGAACAGATCTGCTTGATTGACGAGCTCCTCTGCTCGATGGCCATTATCTTCCGCTTGGACGGTTCTGCCCGAATATGGTTCGACATCGTTGCGTTCCCGTATCCAATCTAGCCGATTCGGCGGGAGACCCTTATGGATATCCGTTTGCACCTGTGCGTCTGTGTATGGACCACTGCTGTCATAGACTCTCACAGGTGAATTTTGTTGTTCGTTATCGCCACTGCCAGTTGGGCTTAATACAATCTCACGCATCGGAACATGAATATCCGGTCGTGAACCTTGAATATAAACCTTTTTGCTGCCGGGAAAAGAAGATAGATCAGGAATGATTTTATTGCTGTTGGACTCGCTTGCCATTTCATTGCCTCCTTAGAAAATCAATGTGTGCAAGCGGAGACGCCTCTTATACATACAAAAAAGACCGCAACGAAAAGAAGCGGTCTTTGTATACACAAAGGCTTGAACGTTTCCTCCGCTGGCATTACCCAGATCAGGTTTTACGGTCGACAGCATTATCAGCTATCCTCTCAGCCTGGTTAACCCAAGCTCCCGTGTATTCGATTGGTCAACTAAATCTTATACACTTTCGCAGCATAAATCAACCCTTAATTCTTTGCTTTCCATTTGAATAAACAATGAGCCGGCCTAGAACGGTTCGATCCTCTCCTTAATACGATGATAATAGTTCTATCATTAGGAGGTTTATTAACAATGGTTAGAAGAAGAGCGACAATTAACAAAAAGGCTGCACCTTGTTACAAGGTCCAACGGCATGTTCATGAGTTCCAGGGCAGCACTCAGCTTGCTGAAGAAGGAAATGATCGTCATAACCACCGATTCGCAGGAGTTACTGGTCAAGCGATACCGCGAGGAAATAGCCATGTCCATGAAATTGATTTGGCCAACACAGATTTCCTTAATCACTTTCATAAATTGAAAAAAATAACGACGGGTCCTGCTATCCGAGTCGGGAGAGGCAAGCATGTTCATTTTGTAAAAGGCCAGACGACCTTTAACGATGGCCATGTCCATCAATTTAAATTCTCGACTTTAATTCAAGCGCCGTTGATTAAATGATATAGAATTGTTCCACACTCATACTTTACTATTGTAAAAATAAGAAGGCATGCGCCGATCCAATAAGGGAACGATGCATGCTTTCTTATTTTTCATACTATCAATTCTATCTAATTAAAATAGATAGCGAAGCCTTAGCTGATCGAGTCATCAGCTAAGGCAGGAGGTTAATTAAATCATTGCTTCCTCTTCAATTTCCTCACAATCGTAGTAGCCATCAATTATGCGATCAATGTACAATCCCGGATTATTTAGAAAACTTTCCCAAGTCATATCATGCAAGAGATAAATCCACTCATGTTCTATATCAACACTTACAAATAAGTTAATGTGTGGACACCAGGTTATCATACCAAAGGCCTCGAAATTATCAACTTCTAACAATAGGTTATATAGTTTAAAATCGTGATATTCGAAGTACACTACGTCAGAAAGATCTCCAAGAACCAGATAGTTAGAATAATTTTCAGATTCATATTCTAGTCGCTTATTGTTTATTTTTAAAACCTCAATGACTTCCAAAGGTACGCCACCATCAATAAGTTCTTCAGTCCGCTTATTAATATCGTGATATTCATGAGGTTCAAATAGTTTGATATATGAAGCTATTTCGGATGTATCTTGTATCCTAGCATAATTATATGCACGACATCCTTCTCTACAGACCAATGAGGTGTCAGCACCTTTATTAATTAAATATTTTACCGTTTCGAACTGTTTACCTATAACTGCAGCTATAAGAGGCGTAGCGCCACTAGTAAATATATTGTCCTCACTATAGAAGTTAATATCTACACCTAGGTTAATTAGATTTTTTAAAAATTCAATCTTACCTTCATAAGCGCAATGAATTAAAGCTCCCCCTCCTATTGCACTCAAATCAATACCTAAATCAATAAGAGTATAGGCACCTTGCATATTTTCAAAAGCTAGTGCACGACTTAGGGCAGAATGACCGACATGATTAATAGCGTTGAGATCAGCCCCTTTGGAGAGCAAGTACTCGAACATATTGCGATCTCCTCTTGCTGCATCTACCATTACATCAGTTGGGAGCGCTGCTCCAAATTCAATTAATAATTTTGCAATATCATATTGCTCATAATCCAATGAACACTCTAAAAGTGATTCATAGCTGCTGACAGGCTGATTGGGGTTAAATTTGTTTATCAAAAGAAGCCGGAGGCTTTCCATGTCTCCGTCTTTTATCATTTTGTATACCTGCTCGATTTGTACCATAGTTGATCGCCCCTTAATCTCGTGGAAGTATGTTTACCTGCATAGTTTTCTCTTTTTACTATAATAAGAATGCAAGGATTCCCTTTTTCATACTAACACAAAATGGAAATCCCCTGTACTCTTCACACAATAAAAAAGCAGCCAAAGCCAATGGCAGTTACAAGGAATACAGTATAAGGAATAATTCTAAAGATCCGATAAATATTTATAAAATTACTCCCACAAAAAAACAAAGCTACTCTGAGAGCAGCTTTGTTTTTTGATAGATCTGCTTATTTTAATAACCTCACCATTAACTCTATTGTTCAGTCAATATAATCGGACCGTCTGCAGTAATTGCGATCGTATGCTCATATTGTGCGGACAGTGAACCATCAGCGGTTCTAGCCGTCCATCCGTCTTCATCAATTGTCATTAACGCTTTTCCGGCATTCAGCATCGGCTCGATCGTCAGAACCATCCCTTCCTTCAAGCGGAAACCTTTGCCCGGAGTCCCGATATGAGGATAATTAGGCTCCTCGTGCATCTCCCTTCCGACGCCATGACCAAGCAGATCACGCACCACCGAAAATCCGTTTCGCTCGGCATGAGACTGAACGGCATGCATGACATCGCCAATCCGGTTGCCGGCGACAGCTTTTTCGATACCGAGGTATAAGCTTTCTTTCGTGACCCGCATCAGTTTATGGGCTTCTTCCGACACCTCGCCTACCGTATACGTCCATGCCGAATCACCGACCCAGCCATCTGCCTGCGCGACGATGTCAATTGTGACGATATCGCCATCCTGGAGCGGCTTATCATTAGGAAAGCCATGCGCGATAACGTCGTTGACCGACGCGCATGTCGCAAACGGATAGCCGTTGTACCCGACGGTATAAGCCTTCGCTTTATTCTCTTTGAGGAACTGGACCGCGAACGACTCGATATCGAGCGTCGTGACCCCCGGCCGGATCCTGTCCGCAATTGCCCGATGAAAGGCAGCGACAATCCCGCCGGCTTTTCTCATCTCCTCGATTTCTGTTCTCGATTTCAAGATGATCATTCCATTCATCTCTCCCTTGACTGTATGCCTGAAAAAATCATATCGACGATTCCATCCACATCGATCTCATTCCGCATATTGTGGTGAATGTTCAAAGTTGCATAACCTACAAGCGAACCAAATATTAGATTTGCTGTTTTCTCCGGTGACTTGGAATCGATCTCCTGACGAATCATTTCCACAAAGGGCAAATAGACCCGTTCCTGAAATTCGCCAAACAGCTTGCTGAACCGGTTTCCCGGGAAATGATGAAAGTTATCAGCAACTGATTTTAGCAAAATAAATACGGAAGGATCCTGAATGCACTTCCGCAAGAGCAGCCTGGAGAATGACTCCGCTTTAAGCCTATTGCCGACGTCCCCCGTTAAAGCGGGGATTACTGCGGATTCGGCCTGATTCAAGGCATCCCACAGTAGATCTTCCAAGAGCATTTGCTTGTTTTTATAGTAATGATACACGGTTCCGTAACCAAGCTCTGCCTGGACCGCAACATCACGGATCTCCAATTGCATGCCTTTCTCCAAGTATACTTCCGCAGCCGCCTGCATAATTTGGCTCATCCGCATTTCCCGGATCGCATCATTTTGTTCTTTCGTGCGTGGTGACATGGCTCCTCCTTTTTTGACCTGCTGATATGTCAATGTAAAACAATATACATCATTTAGAAGTAAGGAGCAAGTATTTCAATACACTCTATATATCCTTCACAGTCCTGACTAAACAACAAAAAGCCGCGTGCTGCGCGGCTCTTAAGAGTATAACTTTGTTAATACGTATTATAGATGTTTTCACATTCTTCCCCGGTTGGTTCATAGAAACAATGCTTCTTCCATCGTCCTGCGAGCGGCTGATTATACCAAGTATCCGGGCAGGGTCCGGGATTCTCGAACGATCCTGGCCGGAAATACCAGAGAGAAAATTTGGCCGGCCAATTCCGCTCCCCATTCACAGCCCGCTGGGCAAGACGGCGCTCCCTGTCTCTTGCGCCCTGATAATATAAGCTGTGCTGCAGCGCTTCGAAAGCATGCGGCTGGTTGATCATTTGGGGAATGGTCCGGAGTTCTTTGAAATCGGAGCAATTCCCTCTTATCCGGTTAATGCCGACATTTCCAACAAGAAGCATACCCATTTCTCCTTCGGTCTCCGCTTCAGCTCGAAGCAGTCTTGCCAACATATCGATATCCTGCTGTCTGGCTTTTACAACTCCCATTGACTCACCTCTTTAGCGTTCTAGACACATCATATTGTAGGCAAAGCGGAAGTGTTACTCTGGGAACCTGCACTTTTATTTCTAATATGATTCTCGAAGCGATCACTTCAAGAATGACCGGAAAGGCTAGGATAAAATAGATGATCTTAGTACTACCGTGGAGGAATAATTATTTACTTGCAAGTACTGTAGCCGCTGCTTCGGCCTCCCGGTATGCTTTTTGCAGTATCTCATCTTTATCCAATATCGCCGTTCCTTGAACCCGAAGTATATCGTAATCTTCAATGCCAATAAAATTGAACATGGACTTCAAATATTTATGGGAGTATTCAACTTCCGTGTACCAGTCATTATTGGTATACACCGCCCCGCTTCCCTGGATGACAAGCATACTTCTTCCGTCTGTAAGCAGACCTACGGAACCGGTTTCGGTATACTTGAACGTTTCCCTGGCAATCAGAATGTTGTCCATATAGTCCTTTAATTTGGACGGGATATTAAAGTTATGCAAGGGATAGGCGATTACATATTTATTTGCACTTTTGAATTGCTGCAATACTTCATTCATTCTTCCGGTTACTTCTTGTTCTTCAATGGTCAGTTCTTCGCCATTACGTTGTTTTCCCCATGCCCTTAGAACAGTCTCGTCGATCGCGGGTACAGAATCGCTGTATAAATTAATTTGTTCAATATCCTCATCACTTGATTGCTGCTCTTTATATTGTCCCAAGAAGTAATTTAATACATTCAGGCTGTAGGAAGAGGCGGACTCTACTTCCGGGTGTGCATTAATGACAAGCAGTTTGCTCATAGTATGGTTCCTCCATGTTGTTTTTTTGTTTGTACAGCTATTAAGACAATTGAAGGAACCTATCTGTGACATGATCTGAAAAAAAAGATAAATGACGGAACCGGCTGCTCTAGCCAGTTCCGTCATCAGACTTCTATAAGTGATCCTAAGACTTTAATTAATCCAGCCGTTTATGCTCAAATATTAAACCAAAAATTTCTGCCGGAGATTGTTTGCCTTCCATGAATTGGGCAACCACTCGCTTAGTTGCAAAGGCTTCCGTCCACTGATTTGATTCCATCAAAATTTGAATCGCCTGGTCAAAGCTCTGATAAAAGGCAATTTGCATTTCTCTCGCCAATTTTAATTCTTCTTCACTTGAACGGATGCCCGATGATTCCAGTTTCCTCTCATTGGTCGCCTGAGCAAGTGCTTCATGCATGCGCTCTACGTCGAGATCAGTGCAGTAAGCAGGAGAACCAGGCTGTAAACGCCAGGATTCGTCCAGACCGCCAGCATCAACCGGATCGAAACCTGCTTCGATCACTAATTGGGATACGATTGCTTTAGCAGCGGAATCGTCACCGGCAATGGGCAAAGCCAAGCGATGCGGAAGTTCCGACTGAATTTCTTCGGTTAAATTATAAAAACTAGTAGCGTTAAACGCTTTGATAACCGGATGCTTGAGCTGCTGCTCAACCCAGCTGCTTTCAGGCAGCCCCTTCTCGATAGGCTCTATGGCTCCATCGCGGTGCAAAGGATAATAATTAGTGGTATCCACAACAACCGCTCCCGGATTAATTTTATCCAAAAAACCTGCCGGCAATTCGGGAATGCTTTTTAAGGGAGTCGAAATGATAACAATATCTGCGCCTTTAGCAACGTCCTGAACTGTAGTTGGCGTTGCTCCAATCTCCTGCGCCAATTTGTGCAAGGTCGCGGAGTTACTGGAGTTTGCGATTGTGACTGTATGCCCTTTTCCCCTGAAAATCCTGGCAAGATTGCTCCCAATATGTCCCGTTCCTACAATACCAATTTTCATCTATTACACCCTGCTTCCTTTAGTTTGATTGGCCACAAATAAAAGTGACTGCAGTCAGTATACTCCGGTCACTTTTATTTTGTCAATTCCCTGGTCGCGTTTTGACTAACAAAAACTCATGGGTTATAGTTGGTGTTATGGAGGGGTTCGGGATGAAAGTTAAAGATACAAGTCGGCATACCAAGGGGAAAGCCACGAAGAATAAGATATTCTCCGTGGCGAAAGAGCTCATTCTTACTAAGGGATATAACAACGTAACGGTTGATGAAATTTGTGAGAAATGCACCCTTTCTAAAGGAGCATTTTATATTCACTATAAGTCGAAAGAGGATATCGTCAAAAAATTGTTCCGGGATGATTATTCCGAGTACATGGACGAGAATTTCGGGAAATATGTCCGGGAACATACAGATGCTTCTCCAGTTGACAGACTGAAAAAATTCATGATGGTTGCACTGGGCTTTCCATTAGTGGTTGGAGAAGAACTTACTAAACTTACTTTTATTATTAATCTTTCACTAAATTCAACAGAACCCTCATATTTTGCGGATTGCATCAAGCAGGACTTGTTTTATGAAGCTATTGAGGAAGGATTATCACTGTCATTATTTAGAGCCGATTTATCCATAGAAGACATTGTCAATTGTGTTTACTCTTTTATAACAGGTGCTATTGTTACTTGGTGCCTCTCAGACGCTGAATATGATATTGAAAAAGTGAGCGAGAAAATGATAGACACTGTACTAAAGGGTCTTCAGTAAATGGTAAGAAAGCTTGAGAAATCAAGCTTTTTTTGTTGCCTATATCCATATTGCTGGCTCCGATCAATCAATGTTAACCTTTCAACAATGTTAATAATAAAAAAATATATGAAGTCCTCCATTCGCTTTGTGCTTCCTCAATTGATCAGATATTATAACTATAGAGCAGCTTCAAACAAGTAATGGCTCTCCATATGTCCGTTACATAATGTCGTAGACATGCAGTTTATATTGACAAGAGGAGCAGTGTGTAATGAACAGCTGTAACACAGACCAGCATCCGCCTAAAAGCAAGTTAACTGCACTTCTGGAAGTATTCACTGTATCAACAAAGCTTGGTCTTACTTCATTCGGAGGACCAATTGCTCATCTTGGTTATTTTCATAACGAATACATACGCCGCCGCAAATGGATGGATGAACGAAGCTATGCGGATCTGGTCGCGCTGTGCCAGTTCTTGCCCGGCCCCGCCAGCAGTCAGGTCGGCATTGGAATCGGCATCATCCGTGCTGGAATTCTAGGCGGAGTGACGGCTTGGCTTGGTTTTACACTTCCGTCGGTCGTGGCTTTGGTTCTGTTCGCTTTTCTAATGCAGGGATTTGATATTAGCAATGCGGGATGGATTCATGGACTTAAAATCGTCGCTGTAGCAATCGTTGCTCAGGCCGTACTTGGTATGGGTCAGAAGCTGACTCCTGACCGTAACCGGGCAACCATCGCGATCCTTGCTGCGGCCGTTACCCTAATGTGGCAAACTGCTTTTAGCCAAATATTATTGATCGTTATTGCAGGTCTAATTGGCATGATCTTATACAGAAAATCAACAATTCCCGAAACTGCGGAACTCTCCGTCCCCATTAGCCGCAGCTTCGCGGCTATCTGCTTGATCGTCTTCTTCGGGCTCCTGATTTTGTTGCCGCTCTTTAGTCAATTTGCTGGCGCCGACTGGCTGACTTTGTTCGACAGCTTTTACCGTTCGGGTTCACTTGTGTTTGGAGGAGGTCAT
The DNA here is from genome assembly GCF_042883865.1 of Paenibacillus sp. NPDC058174. Classification (NCBI taxonomy): domain Bacteria; kingdom Bacillati; phylum Bacillota; class Bacilli; order Caryophanales; family Paenibacillaceae; genus Paenibacillus; species Paenibacillus sp. NPDC058174. The sequence goes on along the minus strand of NZ_JBHVUY010000001.1, from coordinate 683,040 downwards.
GTCGTGCTGCCTCTGCTCGAAAGAGAGCTCGTGCCAGAATGGATTAACAAAGCCGACTTTTTGGCAGGATATGGCGCAACGCAAGCTGTACCAGGTCCATTATTCACTTTTGCCGCCTATTTGGGGGCGATGATTAACGGAGTGACTGGCGCGCTAATTGCTACTGCGGCTATTTTTCTCCCTGCTTTTTTATTAATCGCAGGCGCGCTGCCATTCTGGAACTCCCTGAGGAAAAACTCGAGGGTTCAAGGCGCACTAATCGGGATCAACGCAGCCGTTGTAGGGATCTTGCTAGCGGCATTGTATAATCCTCTATGGACAACAGCAATTCTGGCTCCTGTTGATTTTGCCTTAGCTGCCATTCTGTTTCTAATGCTCATATTCTGGAAAGTACCGCCTTGGGTCATTGTAATTGCCGGCGCTGTGGGCGGTACATTGATTACATATATTTAATTAGCGTAACCCAATCGTTTCCTATATAAAAAATGAAAAGCCTGACGTATCAGGCTTTTCATTTTTTATATCTGCCATCGTTCATTTCATGCCGTTCTTGTAATCCTACTAAATTTTATAGCCAGTAATTTCAGTACCATATACATCAAAATGATCCATTTGAATCCCGCCATCTGGTTTTATAGTGAAAATCACCTTCTCATCAATGTCCTTCGCCACACAAGTTATTGAATTCTCTTGATCAGATACCGGGTAAATTTCATACTTAAACCATGCGCCATGATTCTTCTGCATAAATAGGTACAATCTGCAATTCTCATAAGTTACTATTATCGTCGAGGAAGGATGTATCTCATTTTCCTGAAATACTTTATAGAACTGGCCAGTTGTTATTTGAGGAACATCCATTTGGATTAATCCAATCAAGGCCTCCTTCAGATTTCTCTTTGCGCATTGCTCTAAGATTGCTCCATATTCATAAATGCCCTCGAGTTGCTTCATTATTGATTCGTTAATTTGTATAGGGGGTGTTATCTTTTGTTCTTGCACCTCACCCCCAAATGCTATCTCCGCTAGAATCTGGCTAATCTGTTGTACAGGTGTTAGCTCAAAATTACTCAATACGATAATAACAAGATCATCATTCACATATCGGTTGAAATCAGACCAAAAACCATTCATGCTTCCAAAATGTCCAATTCGTTTCTTTGGTTGATTATGAATGATATGTGCATCAATTACCCAGCCATAACTTCCACAATACGTGGTGTATTGGTCAAAGAGGATCTTAAGCGAGTTTTTACTGACTAACGTATCGCTGTAAAGAGCACGATCCCACAAGTAAAGATCTTCAACCGTTGAATACATTGCACCGGCACCAAGGTGAAGCGTCATATCTACATATTCAGCATGAATTTTCTCTTTGCAAACGGAATACCCAGAAGCTAAATTTTTAACAATGGTCCTGCAATCCTCTACTCCTGTATTTTCCAAATGAAGAGGCCAGAAAATATTTTCTTTGATATATTCCCCGTAAGAGATTCCCGATATTTTCTCGATAATTGCACTTAGTAAAATATAGGAAGAATTGCTGTAGCTGTGTTCTTCCCCCGGCATATATTCCAAAGGTTTATCCTTTATCGTCTGTATCGTCTCTGCAAGTGTTGAATACATCCTCTGCGTTTGTTCCCAGTATCGAGGGAAACCCGGGTAATCCGGTATACCCGAAGAGTTAGATAACAAATGATGTAACGAAATGAAATGTCCATTCGGATAACCTTCCAAATATTTATCGATACTGTCATGAACGTTTAGTTTCCCCTGTTCTTGAAGCTGCAATATTGCCATAGCCGTAAAAGCCTTCGTGAGTGATCCGATACGAAATTTTGTTGTCGGTGAATTTGGAACATCATATTCCAAGCTGGCACGGCCGTAGCCTTCGCTTAATAATATGCGACCATTCTGAGCGACTAAAACAGCACCATTAAAATAACCGCGATGTGCTAATTCATCCATATACTTTTTCAATTTATAGCAGGTTTCGTCATCGTTCAATTGATGTTGATTTTTACTCATAGCTTTATTTCCTCCTATATCTTTACGATTTTAGAAGGAACGCAAGTATTCGTGGAGCGGGAGATGTAATTTTGAAAATAAAAAAGCGGAGTACCCTAAAGGTTCCGCTTCGGCTCATTCTATAAACGATGCCTTGCGTTCCCATAATGGTCAAATTAGGCAGACGTCCCCCTTGGTCAAAACAGGGTTACTGCACTAACTAATCAGATCGACCATTACAGGTTAGCTGGCATATGAAAATTGCTCCTTCCAATATCTCCTAAACAAAAGATATATCCAAATCTTTACCAAGTCAAGTCCCCTATCTTTATGACGCAAGCTTCGTCTTCATTTCGGATTGCTTCGTTAATATCCCGCTTGATATGAAATAGAACAACGCACCGGCAAAGCATAGAGCCGCGAATATGGAAACGCCGGTAAATCCGTTAAACGTCGCATATATTACGCCGGCAATACCAGAACCGATAGTTGTCGCAGCATACATAACCGAATTGCCTAAGCTGGAGATTGTGCCGCGGATCGCCGGATTTAATGATGTCAGCAGCCCCATAATTAATGGATAAGCGATGCCCATGTTTAGAAATATGAAAAAGTACACAACATCAAATGCGGCAACCGATGGCAGGAAAGGCACAATGATAAAGCATACGATAGCGAGCAGAAATCCCGCTACCAGCGTGTTGAAACGGTTGAACTTTTGAATCACATAAGCTCCGCCAAAGCTTCCCACTAAATTACCAACACCTAAAAAAAGGATTGCATACCCTACCTGATCAACTGAAAGCTCGAAGCGATCCGTCATCCATTTTCCAATAAAAGCAAAGGCAGCCATGAATCCGCTATTGAACAAGAAGTGCCCCAGCAAGGACCTTCTCGCCATTCTGCTAGTCAGAAGCGGGATATATCTTTTAAATATCGAAAGTTTGGTCGTTTGGCTCTGAACCGGCTTCATTGAAGGCAAGGTGTAATGGATAAATATCGACACTACTAGGAAAAATAAGCCGATTACATAAAAAGGATAGGACCAATGGGTTGAAGCGAGCAAGCCTCCAATCGGTATGCCGAATGCTTGAGCGGAAGCCAAGCCTGCCATCACGATTCCGGACACTTTGGCGTTCTTAGATGCAGGAAACAACACTGGAATGGAAGCCCAGACCTGAGGGGAAGTAAACGCTGCGCTGATTCCAGCCAAAAAACGGAATAAAATCATCGACCAGAAACCCGTAGCAAATCCGCATAAAATCGTAGAGATTGAAAAAGCAATCATGCCGTAAAACATCACTTTCTTGCGATCCCACCCGTCGGACAGCGGCCCGGCAATCAGTGCAAATATGGCGTAGCCTAATGCATACGACCCTACCATCCAGCCCGAATATTGGGTCGGGATACCAAATAACTCCTGAAGAGTGGGAATTAACGGCGAAATGATAAAGGTATCCGTGCCGATAAAAAACATGATCATAAATAATAAAACAGTTAGTTTACCCATTCTGATTCACCCTTTGCATGTGTAGTTCATGTAGTATTAGTTCAGTAGTTCAATAAGTATTGAACTATAGAGAAAAAAAAGAGATTTCCTTCTACAAAGTATCCAGAAATCCGGGTAAGTACGCTTCGAAAGTCTCCAATTCAATGCTCATATACCTCGTTTGAGCTTCTTTTCGCACCTTAATCAGCTTCGCTTCTCGTAAAGTACGTAGATGGTACGAAGTATTCGATTTTGAAGTTCCTTGAATGTCCCCCACTTCTCCGCAATTCATTTCTTTCCTGCTGGCATAAAGATTCCGTATGATCTCCAATCTCGTCTCATCAGCCAATGCCTTAAATATTCTGACCCGGGTCTCATCATTCAATACTTGTTCATTAGTCATAAACACATTGTACTAAGAAATCTTATTAAATCAAGTCCACTAGCAAGCAGACCGATTGAAGTTGTCCTCCTTTCTTTGATTTAGCTTATTTTATAAAAATTCATTATTATAGATCAATGTCATTTTTTCTATAGAAATAATAGATGAAATTAATCGAAACTTAGTTTGATAAACAAGGCTGCCGGATAGCTGTCCCTGCAGCCTTGTTGCCAGTAGATAAGTTTATGTTCTGTCAAAACCACGGCGGCTGAACAAGCTTGATATCCGCTGTAGAAGCTGATCATTGACCAGGACAGAAATAATATGCTTCTTCATCATTCGAAATCCCCCATTATCATCTGGTCTAATGTCGTTCCGCCGAGAACCATTGGATATACATTTTCTTCAGTTGGTACTACAAACTCCACAAGTACAGGTCCGGCTGTCTCCAAAGCCTCTTGCCATACGCTGTGTGCCTCAGCTTTATTGCTTGCTCTTAATCCCTTGACTCCGTAAGCTTCTGCTAGCTTTACAAAGTCAGGACTGCCAGCAAGATTAATCTGGCTGTAACGGCTTTCGTAGGAAAGCTCCTGCTGTTGTCTGACCATACCCAGCACTTGATTATTAATGACGACGATTTTGACAGGAATATTGTGAATGGCACAGATCGCCAGTTCCTGTGCGCACATTTGCATACCCCCATCACCGTTTATCGAAATAACGAGCCGATCGGGATTTCCTACTTGGGCACCTATAGCAGCGGGAAAACCGAATCCCATCGTACCAGAACCTCCGGAGGTTACTAATGAACGGGAATGATTGAATTTGTAAAATTGTGCAGTCCACATTTGGTGCTGGCCTACATCAGTGGTAATAATGGCATTCCCTTTCGTTGTCTTATGAATCATTTCAAGAACATACTGCGGTTTAAGCTCCGTATCCGAATCTTTATACCGTAATGGATACTTAGACTTGTCGTGCTGCAATTTATTGATCCAACTGCTTGATTTAGAGGGCATCGCTTTCGTATTTGCATATGCCAGAACAGCTTTTATATCGCCGACACATGCAATATCCGTTTTGATGTTCTTGCCAATTTCAGCAGGATCAATATCGATGTGAGCAATCCATTTGGCATGTGGCGCAAAACCGTCAAGCTTCATCGTAACCCGGTCATCAAACCTTGACCCGATGGAAAGGATGAGATCAGCGTTTTGAATAGCCGTATTCGCCGTATACGTACCATGGTGTCCTGGCATTCCTAACCACAAATCGTGGCCGCTAGGAAAACCGCCCAAACCGAGCAATGTGGTCGCCACTGGGATTTTTGTTTTATTTACGAATTCCAGCAGCTCAGTTGATGCTTCGGAATAAATCACCCCGGCCCCAGCTATAATAACCGGCTTTTCTGATTCCGCAATAACCTGAAGCAATTGATCGATCTCCGTTGGATCCGCACTCGGAGCCGCGTCATAACCTCGAATACTTAGATTGTCTGATGGGCGATACTGCATTTTGTGATTGGACACGTCTTTAGGAATATCGATTAATACTGGACCCTTCCTTCCCGTATTGGCAATATGAAAGGCTTCATGAACGATGCGGGGCAGATCATGTACATCACGTACAGAGTAGTTGTGCTTGGTAATGGGCATGGTCATGCTGACAATATCCGCTTCTTGAAATGCATCCGTGCCCATGACTGTTGTTGATACGTTACCCGTAATAATGACAAGCGGTACAGAATCCATATAAGCCGTTGCAATTCCTGTCACTAAGTTAGTTGCTCCCGGTCCGGATGTGGCGATGCACACGCCGACTTTCCCTGTTGACCTGGCGTACCCGTCCGCCGCATGGATAGCGCCTTGCTCGTGCCGGGTCAAAATGTGCTTGAAGTCTGGATTATCAACCATCGCATCATAGATATAAAGGACATTGCCGCCAGGGTAACCAAATACACATTCTGTTCCTTCTAGCAGCAAGCATTGTAAAAGCACCTCCGATCCCGTTAACAAATGCTGAGGCGTTTCGATCTTCGGATTGGATAATGGTTTCATTTCATTTCCTCCTTAAATATAAATAACCCCTCTCATCCTCAAGCGACAGTAAACAGCTGTCATGCCTGAAGGGACGAAAGGGGATCATCTCGTGGTACCACCCTGATTTGCCGGAAAATCTTGCGACTCCAGCCTCATGAGGCAAGGTTGCCCTTGCCTGCAGCACGGTAACGTGTGCTATTCCGTTTGAGCCTACTCATTCGATCCATCGCCGGATCGACTTTCGGTCAAAAGCTCAGAGACGACTTCGTACTTAGGATTATGGCAAAGGTTTCAGCGGTTCCTTTGCTCTCTGGACATAAGAGCCTTCGTACTCTTTTCTCTTCATCGCTTCTATATAAAAAATAAAAACCCCTCTCATCCTCAAGCGACAGTAAACAGTTGTCATGCCTGAAGGGACGAAAGGGGATCATTTCGCGGTACCACCCTGATTTGCCGGAAAATCTTGCGACTCCAGCCTCATGAGGCAAGGTTGCCCTTGCCTGCAGCACGCTAACGTGTGCCATTCCGTTTGAGCCTACTCATCGAACCATTGCCTGATTCAATTTTCGATCAAAAGCTTCGAGATGACTTCGTACGAGGGGTTATGGCAAAGGTTTCAGCGTTTCCTTTGCTCTCTGGACATAAGAGCCTTCGTACTCTTTTCTCTTCATCGCTTTTAGGTATAAATAAAAACCCCTCTCATCCTCAGACGACAGTATACAGCTGCCATGCCTGAAGGGACGAAAGGGGATCATTTCGCGGTACCACCCTGATTTGCCGGAAATCTTCCGATTCCAGCCTCATGAGGCAAGGTTGACCTTGCCTGCAGCACAGTAACGTGTGCCATTCCGTTCGAGCCTACTCATCGAACCATTGCCAGGTTCAACTTTCGGTCAAAAGCTCAGAGATGACTTCGTACTTAGGATTATGGCAAAGGTTTCAGCGGTTCCTTTGCTCTCTGGACATAAGAGCCTTCGTACTTTTTTCTCTTCAACGCAATTATATTAGTCACAAGAATAGCACAGAATTTGTGCGTTTTCAAATGATTTATTAAACAGTTAGCCGCAATCGTTCGGGCATTGCTGCTCTTAGGCTGGAGACAACCCCGTTGTCGATAGTTTATGTTTGATTTGCATCATTGAATCAACAATTTCGTTAACCTCGTCATCACTTAGTCTATTAAATAACTGATTAATTTGTATATCCGACTGAATATTAATGTTATCTAATATCTCCTCCCCTTTTTTTGTTAACAAGAGAAAGCTTTTTCTGCTATCAATTGCTGAACTTTTTTTCTCAATCAATTGTTCCCGCTCTAGCTTACGGATGATCCGGCTCATGTAACTTTTATCAATATTAAGCTCTCGCACGAGGTGATTTGCAATACACTCTGTTCTCTCACTGATCTCAAATAGTATCCGTGCTTCGGTTAATGAATAGTTTGTACCTAAAATTTGATTATTAAATAAACCAAGTACCTTTGTATAAAAGCGGTTAAATTCTCTAATTTCATAAATGTTTTTTTTATCCATATGCTCTCCTTTAGTTGACTCCGTCAACAATTAACCTTAACATAACTGTATCTTCTAAAAGTGGACGAAGTCAACTATTCAAACTATTACGTGAGTTTCTAATTGAGGAGAGCCTATATGAAAATTCGAGAAATTGAAAATAAAGACAATGCCGCTATCAAAAAAATAATACAAGATTCATTAGAATCGCTTGGCTTAGCGATTCCCGGAACAGCTTACTTTGACCCTCAACTGAATGATCTTCATGGCTATTATAATAGCTTAGCGCATGCAAATTACTGGGTAGCAGAAATAGATAATGAGATCGTTGGCGGTATCGGTATAGCACCGTTTAACGAACAAGATAAAATTTGCGAATTGCAAAAGCTTTACTTGACCCCAAATGCGCAAGGCTTAGGGATTGCAAGGTTACTTATGGAGACCGCTTTGTTATTCGCATCAAAATATTATGACAAATGCTATTTAGAAACACAGCATGAATTAAAAGCGGCCTGCAAATTATATGAAAAGTTTCAATTTACACTTTTACCTGAACCACTGCCAGGTTCTGAGCATTCTGCTATGAATGCCTGGTATATTAAAACTTTAAAATAACCAAATATTAATGGAAAGCAGTAGATGCTATATCTTGAATGTGAAGCATTCCATTCTACCCTTAAGGAGCTTATTAATGAATATAAATTGGGCGGACATACAATACCTCTCTCAGGGTACAGAAAGACAAAGAGATGCTTTTGTTTGCTTATCAAGTCTGAACGTATTTGAAAGCCTTTCTTCTTACACGCCTTTATTGGTCGGTACAATCCCAATTGATATAGACATTGAGGAAAGCGATTTAGATATTATTTGTGAAGTGCGCAATTTCCCGCATTTCACTCAAGCGTTAACAACGTTATACGGGACGTGTAATCAGTTTGAGATCCATCAATCCATAGTACAAAATCAAACCGCAATTGTATGCAATTTCAATTATGAAGGCTTTACTATTGAGATTTTTGGACAAGGTATTCCTGTTCTCAAGCAAAACGGATACTTACATATGGTGATTGAATATCGACTATTGGTGTTAGCAGGAAGAGATGCACAGGACCAAATTCGTCAACTAAAAAGACTCGGTTTAAAAACCGAGCCTGCCTTTGGAGAATACTTTAATATTGATGGGAATCCTTATACTGAACTACTGGTTATCGGAGAACTTTCTGACGCAGCACTCAAGGAGAAGTTTAATTTATAGAGGAAGAGCTATGCTAGTAATAGATCTAAGCCTTTTACCCGAAAACTTAATTAAGCATCTAACTTTGGTTTGTGCAAAACATCTCTTTAACACGCTCATAAACCCGATCTTTAAGGAGCAACTAATTCAACCTTTATACGGTCGGGGTCTTCAAAAAACAGAGCGTAATAATTTTCTCCGCCTGCGAAAGGATGCTTCTCTTTGTAAAGCAGGTTCATTCCCTTAGAACGTATCTTTATAGTCAACTCATCCACTTGTTCTCTAGATATCGCATGGAATGCCAAATGGTTCAGTCCTACCCGACAACGATTGTATGGCACTTCCAAGTGCTTTTCTTTCGCTTGAACAAATACAATATAGGTATCTCCTAACCTCCAGCTACGCCCTTCCTCCCATTGCTGATATGGTGTATAACCAAGCTCTGACAGAAACCAGCCCCAGAACTCAGCCGAACGATTGAGGTCTGATACGTTAATCTCGATATGATGTAGCAATCCCAACTAATTCACCCTTTTTCATATATGCTGCAGTATGACCGTTAATCTCAACAAACTTGATATCGTCTGGTCTATACTATCTTTTTGACCATTTCACAGCCCTGCTGTAGTAATCTTCCAAGCTCTCTTCTTTCCACGTTCCTTGCCAATGATCTTCATCAAATAAAAACAGTATCTCTTGTTCCTTATACAATCAGTACTAAGAGTCACTTGATTCCAGTCACCACCTATAGAAATCTGCAACTAAACCTTCCTCTGAAGCTTTACTTCGCATTCTGTCGTCGTCGCAGTGGCGTACTCCATATAATTCACTGAGCCGGTAAAATTCAAATAAGCCTCATAACGCTTTCGAATTCCCGGCAAAGTGATAAAATCGAGAACATTCTCCTTTGGAACCCATTTGCATTCGCTTGTCTCATCAGAAATAGATAATTCTCCGCCGACAGCCTTGCATACGAAATCAAACATCACCTTCGTAGGAACATCAGTAACACCGTCATACCATTTATGGAGCGCTGTATTGGAAACAATACTAATTAAGTGGCTGACCGTGGCTTCTATTCCGCTTTCCTCTTTGATCTCACGAATGACGCCGTCAATCAGATTTTCCCCAACTTCAGTTATACCGCCAGGATACACCCAACCATCATCATGGGCCTTTACCAATAAAATATTACCGTGCCCATCCTCAACAATCCCGCCTGCTGATACAATATGTGTCGGAAACGCCATCTATTTCGACCTGCTATTAGGGTACTCAACTAGGTGCTACACTACGAATCTCTCAATGGCAGCAGCAACACCATCATTATCATTTGAATCGGTTACGTGAGCTGCATTATTTTTCAGTTCGATTATGGCGTTTTCCATTGCGACTGGAAAGCCGGACATATGAAATAGGCCTAAATCGTTATAATCATCCCCGAACACCATGACATGCTCTGACTTAACTCCGATATCGCTTAAAACCCATTGTACGGCTTTTTCCTTAGATGCTGATTTATGCATAATTTGGATCAGCACTCCTCCATCGGTTCCGATTACGTTCACATGATCACCCAATTGTTCGGATAAATCCCTCCAATTTTTATAGCCCAAAACCAATATTTTAGTCGGAGAAATTGTATGAATATACGCTCTATCAACAACCTGAGGTTTCGGATCATTCGAGCGAAAGCCTGCTTGAGCGTAATGGGAGTCGGGAATCGGTCTGCATGTATAACATGAGTCATTAACCTCATATAAGATGATCGATTGTAACATTTGTAACTCTATGAAATTAGTAATCTGCTGACTAATCTCTGTTGCGATGCTAATATGCTGCTGATTTTGCTTAGATTTGCATGTCACTAGAGCACCGTTGTAATAAATCATATAGTCTGCGAAAGGAAACTTCTTCAAAAATTGATTAGCCGCTCTAGGCGGTCGCGCCGTTGCTATAATAATATGAATTCCCGAATCATAACATCTTTTAACCGCCTGATAGTTTCTAGGAGATATTGATTTATCACTGCCGAGCAAGGTTCCGTCCAGATCCAGTACAATTGCTTGAATGTTTGACATCTATATCCTCCCACAAAACTAAATTGGTAAAATAATACTACTTATTACAGATGCCGTCAATCCCAGATAATAACGATAGTAATTTCGTTTTCTATTCTAATATGAGGTGGAAGCGGGAAATACATAAGCCCAAGAAATAGACGGGAACGTATCCCGGTCTACTGCTTAGGCCTAGGCTAATAAATAAGCAATGTCGCCTCCTAACCAAAACATTTTACTTCCTCAACAGAATGAAACGAAAGCATGGTTCAAATGCGAAGTGTCGTTTAATTTTGCAATTGTGCGTTCGCCCCATTTATTTATTCGCAATCGTGTTATGCTGCACGGCTCTATATCGAATGATACCTTAAACATATCCGGCGGAAATTCCAGCCAATAATGAATGAGCGAAATCATTGCGTTGCTGTGACTTACCAATAAGATGACATCATCGCTAGTGTCATTTTTAAATTTGTCCATAAATGCTGACAGACGCGCGTACATCATCCTCCAGCTTTCTGCCTCTGGATACGGAACCCAGTCAATGACCGGCTCAGTTATTGGATTTCTAACCTTGTCTGCTTCCCCTGCAGTCAAATTAGCAGCTATTCCATTATTCAGTTCTCTCAAATCTTCACCAGGTACAGGCTCGCTTCCAAGAGCGCGGCCAATAATCTGGGCTGTTTCCTTAGCTCTTGATAAGTCACTACAGTATAAACGAACAGCGGCATCTGATAACCATTCTGCTAGTTTTTGCCCCGTACATTTTGCTTGCGCTCTGCCCAACTCCGTTAATTTGGTATCCGTCCAGCCGCCAACTACCCCGGAAAGGAGATGTTCAGCTTCTCCATGCCTGATTAATATTAATTCTTTCAACGATGGTCACCCTTTTCGTCTACGAATTACAGTACTCGTGTCTTAACACCGACATTACAATCATCGATTCATAACTTTCACCGTTGTAATAACTGTCTCTCAGCGTACCTTCATAGACAAAGCCAATAGACTCATAAATATGTCTGGCTCGTTGATTAAAGTCCTTGAGATCAAGCCATAATCTGTGGACTGGCGTTTTTTCGAATGCCCATTGAACAATGCTTTCCATGACTTCTTTTCCATAGCCTTGACCTTTAACATTAATTGCAATGCGTTTAATACACAATGCCTGGTTAGAATCCAGCAAGCCGGATAGGATCACATAACCAACCTTTTCGCCCAGCTTGTCTTCTATAATGAAATGAAGAATATTCTTATCCGTTAAAGATTCCTGGTGCTGCTCAAATGTCCATTGCCCGATAAAAGCTCTATTTTCATTATCCTTTTCCGTGTTTACTACAAAATCCAAATCAGTAATCGCAGTATTTCGAAGGGCTAGTCTATCTGTTTGAATATTCATTACCGCTCCCCCATCTCGTATGGTTTTTATAAAATAACATGAATCGCTGTTTGCGAAGAAATTATTTCATATAATTTCTAATATATCCTATAATTAAAATCACAAATATACATTCCGATGAGGTGGTATTTATGAACCCAATCCTTAACAGGATTTTGAACCAGATTGGCGATCCAGAATTATTAGATAAACTCCTTGCGTTGTCAAATGCAGATTTAAATTCTCTGCTGCTAGAGCTTTTTGAAAAACAAACGGAAAAGACTACTCCAGCGGATATATTAAAAACATTCCGATCCAACCGGTTTTCTATCCCAAGCGAAGCAAATCCAGCTAGCTTTCATGCACTAGAAGCCCAGTTATTAACTACAGCTAAAAAAATGGATATAGAAACGGTTCTGCTTTCTCCGTCAGCACCTCTTGGAAGCTGCAGCGTTTTTGGATGTGTAGACCAATATAATGTGGTAAGTGCTTTACGCGGAACGGAAACACTTTCTGATCCCTCCAACATGCTGGCCATTATTATAGCAGACAAGCTGAAGAGCAGAACAGTAAACAATGCTCCTTCCTTGCATTATGCTGCAACAGCGAGAGTTGTTAGAGCACAAGCATTTTCCGGGAGCGGCTTTACTGCTCATTTCGGCTTATTCTGCATGGTATCCTCAGGCAAAGATAATGGTTCATACAACTGTGAGATAGAACTGATTACTAAACACTTTCTGTTCTATAAAGAGTTAATCCGAGAACATTACAACGCAAGTCTATCCATTGTCATGCGAAAAAGAAGCGGATATACAGACGGAGATGGCTTCTTTACACGAATGACTGAAGTCGTACAAACCATACTCCCTGATACGATGATTACTTTTGACTATGACAATGAAGACAATAAGTACTATCAGGGTATCAACTTTAAAATTTATATGGAAAAAGAACATGAAAAAATAGAAATAGGCGATGGCGGATTTGTTGATTGGATGAATCAAATGCTCGGCAGCAAAAAGGAGCGCTGTTTAATTAGCGGCGTCGGACTTGAACGGCTGTTATTGCTGAGTGAGGATTAGCTCCATTTTTATATCAGCTTCGATATATTTGTTGTTAGCAAGTAATACTTGATGGAAACCATATTTTTCATACAAATGTATAGCTGGGACTAATTTATGATTCGTAAAGAGAATAATTTTGTTGGCACTGTGTGCTTTAGCATAATGAATACAGGCGTCCATCAATTGGTTGCCAATTTTACGGCCTTTAAATTCCTCTTTCACAGCTAACTTCGCTAATTCAAATGTCGTATCGTCAAGTTTAATCATGGCTGCCGTTCCTACTGCTTCTGATTCCGATATAGCAAAAAAGATAGTACCTCCATTATCCAAAATCTGTCCTTGCGGGTCATTCAACATTTTCAAATCAGCTTCTTCCACAGAAACATACTTTTCAAGCCATTCTATAGAAAGATTAATAAAACTGCTGTGATTCTTCTCATCCCATTCTACAATGTGAATATGATTCATTTAAAGTCACCTTCCGTTATTCTAAAACTAAAATTATAATCGCTTTGATCAGCCACTTTTGTTGTAAATACAATAAAGGGAGTATATTATATTTTTGTTGTATTTGCAATATTAATACGAGATGACCATGCTCCTTATTCAGCAGCGGGTGAAGGCTGAGAATGACGTTTGGCCATTCGTCAGCAACGCTCATATGAACAAGAAAAAACAGGCAAGAGCTGCTGATACGCCCTCTTACCTGATTAATTAGCTAACCATTCATTATTTGTACCGTGTTCTCGTTCTTTGCGCAGCTCATCACATATTTTCACGGTTGATTAGTAGACGCCTACCAAGCCTTTACCGTCTTCCCGTGTTCAAACCGTTCCAAGAGAAATGTAAGTATTCGATCCGCTGCATATTCAGGAGTCTTTAGCTGCTTCTTGTTCTCTGTGGCGGCGTGCATATTGGTATCGACCTTATTTGGTCTAACAGACATGATTTTGACATCGCTCTGTTCCATTCCAATGCTTTTCGTGAATGTTTCTAAGCCCGCCTTAGAGGTAGAATAACAACTGCCGCCTGACGACAAATTAAATGATGAGCCGGAGGAAACATTTAAAATCCTTTTCTCTGTATTCAGATGCTTCGAATACTTTATGAAACTTGCAGTTAGTATCATCGGTGTAACCAGATTGATATTCATCAACCGGGCGATTAGACTCGGATCGGTCTCCTCTATAGGCTGATTAAAATGAATGGCAGCATTATTAATTAGATACAATCCATCTACGTCAGAACTTATCTTCTCGAAAATATTTCCCATTAGTTTATCGATCTCTTCAACATCTTTCAAATCAAATTCAAAGTAGTCGATCCTCTGCTTTTCGGAATCCGCCAACGAAAGAAGTAGTTCATTCTTTTCTCTTGAAACACATATCAGATGGTGATTATCTGCTAGCAGTTTTTTGCCGATAGCTGCACCTATACCCTGCGAAGCACCTGTTAGAATAAAACATTTCACTTCTATCACTCCTGCATAATGGAAATAGCGTTTCTCAATATACACCATTTCTCCAAATAACAGGCATTATCCTCTTCGTTATAATCAACTTCCTGTCTACTCACGCGGCTGCCAGTTCCACAGCTGAACTTCACCAACCCTTAAATCTCTGATCCACGACTCCTCCCGAAGCTTTAGCAGTTCTTTGACAGGCCCGGTAATGACAACTCCATACAGCTTTACACCATGTTTGTCCACGTAATCGATCGTGTAGTCTAACTGAAGAAACGGTGCAGCTTTGGCCGCTATCCCCTTATTTTTCTGAAGCATGTATAAGGTTTTCTTGAAATACCCGTTTCGCTTCTCTCCGTCTCCATAGGCTTCGAGTGAAGGATAATGTCCGCCGCTGGACACTGTTTTTCCGAATTTCGTCTTTTTTTCCGAGTAGAAGTCCACCGTCAGATCATCTGCTTGCCAGACAGGCATGTAAGGAAAACCCACAGGATTGATAATAACTCCGCCGCTGTCAGCACGCTTCGGATCAAGCCCGGTATCCACAGCAAACCACACGGGCTCCATGTTCCTATGCTCGAATTGCTTCAGTAGCTCATCGGTTGAGAATAACCGGTCCAATGACACATATACTTCTGCCACTGTTCCCTCCGGGAGCTTCTCGAGCTTTGCCCATTCATTTCGGTCTTGGCGATCCTCTCCCCCTTTGTTAGTCTCCTTCTGCTCACTCTGAACTGCTGGCTTATAATCGGGATGATAGAAAAAAATACTGCCACCCCTATTCTGCCAAGTAATCGTTGGTGCAGAGGCTAAATTCATTAGAAAACGCATTGAAAAATCGGCTGCAGTAATTTCCTCGTCTCCGACTCTCTTATTCAGCTTGCCTGTAAAGTCCATCGTAAAAAAGGCATTGCCTGCTCCATTCACATTAACCTTCATATTAGGCTGGGATACCGCGACTGCTGATTCCACAACATTCCGGTAAGTCTCCATCCGGTTCGGTGTGCCGCTTCCGTAGAATACGCTAGTAATAATCATGCTAATTACAGCAAATATCAAGAGGACTGAAAGTAACGTAAAGACATTCATGATCCGTGCCTTCCATTTGCCCCGCCGGATAATAACGGCTTCTTTCAACGGGGCTGCCGGCATGCGATTGCGAGCGTCCCCCGCCTCTCCCCCATCACCGGAAAGCTTCTGGTTCGAATTTGTCATAACCTCCTCTAAATATGCTTGATACACCTCCATCTTTTCCATCTCACGCTCAACTTCTTCACGCTCTTCATCAGTGAGCTTGCCTTCAGCATAATTCTGTAGCTTTCGTTTGAAATCCTCACTCATTTCTGCTCCTCCTTCCGACCCTGTCCTCGTACCGCTTGCCTTGCTCGAAACAGCAAAATCTTCACATGAGATAATCCGATTTCCATAATGTCTGCTGCCTCCTGATAGGTAAGCCCGTTGAAATCAATGAGCAGCATGGCTTGCCGCTGATTTTCAGGCAGAGCAGTCAAAACCCTTCCGATCTCATTCCAGCGCTCCTGACGCAGCAGCTCATCCTCCGGAGTACGTAGATTAGTAAGCCGCTGAAAAAAGCCAGGGGCTTGCAGCGTTGTCCGGCTCTCCTTGCGCTTATAGTCTATATAAGCATTATAAGCAACCCGGAACAGCCATGGCTTCACCTTATCGTCCTGACAATTCTCCAAGTAAAGATAAGCCCGGTAAAAGGTCTCCTGCATCAAATCTTCTGCTGTATGATGGTCGTAGCAGAGGGAGCGCAAGTAGCGATAGACATCCTGCACATAATGCTCGTAAATACGATCCAGGCGGTTTCCCTTCATTTTCTCCCCCCTGTTATATTCACGGTTCAGACGAACGAAAGTTACAGCTTACCGAGAAAAAACTGAAATCGTCTATAAATTTCGGGCTAAAATGTTTCAAAACGAAATAAACTGTTTATTTTAATGGAATAGAAAGAAAGGTGTTTGGATCATGGAACTTATTTATTTACTTCGTGTAGTCATAGCTGGGCTATGCGGCGCACTAATCGGATATGAACGTAAGAACCGGATGAAGGAAGCCGGGATACGCACCCACTTTGTGGTTGCCGTAGGCGCATCTCTTATGATGGTCGTATCTAAATACGGTTTCGTAGATCAGCTCCATTGGGATAATCTGTCCCTCGACCCCTCCCGGATCGCTGCACAGGTAGTTAGCGGTGTCGGATTTCTCGGCGCCGGTATGATATTCATGCAGCGCCAGACTGTGAAGGGACTGACTACAGCTGCTGGCATCTGGGCTACAGCCGGGGTGGGGATGGCCGTGGGATCTGGCCTGTACTGGGTAGGCGGAGGTGTCACGATCATTATCGTACTCGCTCAAATTGTGCTGCACGGCAGATTCTACTCCTTAGCTGCGCCCAAGACTGACCAGCTTCTCATTCGTATCCAAGATGAGCCTGACGCCATGCTCCGTATTCAACAGTTAATTAAAGCTGAGAATATTACGATTCTCTCCTTCCATGCCGAGAGCAGTATCAAGGAAGGCGGCGAAATCGAGCTTGAGATGTCCATTCGTCTGCCCCGCTTATACGGACGGGAACAGCTGCTCACCATCATTCAAAATCTCAATTCGGTCATTTCGGTTGAAATCCATTAACTCGTGCATACCTAATAACTTAGCAATGAAAAACAAGCAAGAGCTGCGCATTCGCACTCTTGCTTGTTGGTGTTACCACCTTGTTTCTATATACTTCATGATCTGTTTAACACATTCATTCACAGACAATATGCTCGTATCTACGGTTACTTCAGAATGAACCGGCTCCTCATATGGGGAATCAATTCCGGTGAAAAATTTAATTTCTCCGGCTCTCGCCTTTTTATATAAGCCCTTAGGGTCCCGTTGCTCACATACCTCCAGCGGACATTGAATGTATACCTCTATATACGAATCTCCAATGAGAGTTCGGACCTTATCACGTGTTGCTCTGTGCGGTGAGATCGAAGCAACAATAACATGGTGATTGGCATCGAGCAAAATTTTCCCGATTTCACCAATTCTTCTTCCCACCTCAATCCGGTCTTCAATGCTGAATCCGAGATCTTGATTAATCCCCTTCCTCAGTACATCGCCGTCTAGTATATAGCAATTAGGAAGCTGCTGCTTCAAGGCATCCGCAATCGTAGTTTTACCTGACCCGGATAGACCCGTTAACCAAATTAATGGATTCATATGCCCGTTGTCCCCCTACATTCAATTGTTCCAATCATACTCCTCGCCGATTAATTCAAACAATTTACGGTTCGGATCGGTAAAATATTGTTGCAGCCACGCCAATGTATCAGCAGGAATTTCTGGTCCCTCATCGCCCTCCAGCAAATGCGGGAAGTCATTACCCGTCCAGTCCGGTATGTTCAGAAACTGACCTGCTCTAGTACAACATTCTACAGGATTCTGAAACAGCTTTTCGCTATTCATAATAAGGAACTGTTCCTTCGGAAAATATTGATACCATCTTTCCAATTGTTCCACGTACAATCCTCGCTTCAAATAGGAATAGTGCGAGCAGTTTGGACTTGAGTAACTGGAATCCATCGCCATTCTATTATAATCGTCATTCACCCTATCATGTTCAGCTAGTATCGCATCCGGAAATGACAACTGTTCTATTCCCCGCTTCACCATCATTCGATAATGAGAATATGCCCTTTGGACAGGGTTCCGAAGTACAACAATCAACTTCACGTTCGGCAGCAATTCATACACCCTTCTTGGTGTTTGCGGATGGAACAGATAGTATGGACTAGCTTCTCCTGTTATAATTCCAGCCGGCAGATTAGACGGGAAATGTCTCTTGTACCAATCAAATCCTCGGCCAAACTGCTCGTCGAAATAGTGAATTTCCTTAATTGCTGCAGCTTGAATGTTTGGATGACCGGTTAAGTGGTGATATAAAGAGGTTGTCCCTCCTTTTTGCGTTCCGATAATAAGAAAATCCGGTTTTGTAGTTGTATTATCGGTAAGTACTGCGCGAAAAGGTCCCGTTCCCACAGCTTCGGCCTGGCTTTTAACAAACTGGATATGCTGAAGTATGCTCGTTCTATCTGCATCTGGAGGGGCAATATCTAGACAGCATTCGGCATCAAGCAGGGCCTCCTTTTTCATATCCAATTCGAGAAATACGGAAGAACGTAAAATTTTAACCGAAAATTCGCTAAACCCATACTCCAACGCCTGATTAAAATAATGTAACGCCTGCTCAAAGTTCTGCTGTTGCTGGCTTCTGCATCCCATCCGATAATAATATTCCGGAACATATTCACCATTCGCACTGTTTTTCTCATAGGCTGCCACTACTTCGTATGAAGCTCCGCTCATCTTAATTCGACCATCTTCAAGCCAAATGGCCTGATCGCATATTTGTTGTGCCTGTGGCCCTGAATGGCTTACAAACACAATCGTCTTACCTTCACTTTTCAATCGAAGGATTTCATTCATGCACTTCTTCTGAAATTCAATATCACCTACTGCCAAGATTTCATCCATCAGCAAAATATCTGGCTCCAGATGAATGGCCACGGAAAAACCAAGCCGCATATACATACCCGAAGAATAATTGCGTACCGGCATGTCAATATACTGCTCCAGTTCTGAGAACGCAATGATGCTGTCTAGCTTAGCCTGAATTTCCTTACGGGTAAATCCAAGAATAGAGCCATTAAAAAATATGTTTTCCCGGCCTGTGAAATCAGGATGAAATCCCGCTCCGAGCTCTAGCAATGTTGCTATTTTTCCATTCACTTTTACTTCCCCGGAGGTAGGATGCAAAATTCGGCAGATCAATTTTAGAAGCGTGCTTTTTCCTGAACCATTTTTGCCAATTAACGCAAGGCTTGATCCTGGAGAAAGCTCCAGATTAATATCTGACAGTACCCACTTTTCCTTCTCTGAAGGCGACTCTGAACTAAAAATTCTACCCTTTAATGTATTATTCTTTCCGCTATGCATGTTGAATTTTTTATAGAGATGACGAATTTCAACTGCATTTTTCATGATGATCCTCCCCTGCATGCAGGCGTCATACTTCTTCGACCACATTTCTTTGAAGCACCGAGAAGACGAACGCTATCACTGTATTTAACACCATCAGCACCATCAGCATCGGAAGCAGCGTTCCAAAGTCTGGCCACTTCCCGTATAAAAACAAATCTCGATAAGCGTTTATTATCGATGTCATCGGATTGTAATCAAATATCCATCTGAACCGTTCCGGAATGAACGAAGAAGGAAATAAAACCGGTGTCAGATAAAAATAAATCATCATCAGTACATGGAGGATATGCTCTAAATCTCGCAAGTAAGGAACACCCAAGGAAGCCAGCATAACAATAGGAAATATAAGCATCGTTTGTATGAACAGAACGACTGGGAAAGAGAATAATGCCGTTGTAATGTGAGCCCCGCTAATCCAAAGCGCAGGAATCAGAATGACCAAAGTAAGCAAATAGTTAATTAAATTGCTGCCAATTACGGATAACGGCAGAATCTCTCTTGGGAAATATACCTTTTTCAACAGATCTCCGTTGTTTACGATACTTCGTGCTCCTTGCAGGACTGATTGAGAGAAATAATTCCAAGGCAGTAGTGCCACCAGAATAAACATCGGAAAATTAGCAATATCGGATTTCATAATCGATGAGAATACAAAGCTGTATATGGCCAGCATAAGCAGCGGATTCAGAAACGTCCAGAGGAAGCCGAGCACAGAGTCCTTGTACCTTGACCGCAAATCTTTTAACACCATGTTGCGAAGCATCTCTCTATAATTATAAATTTCCATTAACCTTCCAAATAACTCCTGCACCTTCAGAGAAGGGATAGGAAGCTGGAAGATTGCATTTAACGTATATTGCACCCCATGCCAGATCAAATAGAATGAAAAAGAAATTAGAAGCATGCATGCCGCAACAGCAAAAACATACAGCCACGGATTCCCATTGACGATATCCCAAGGGTGTCTTTCGTAAAGGAATTCCATAATTAACACATGGCTTAAATAAATACTATAGACAGATGAACTCATCAAATAAATACGTTTTGAAGCTCTAGCTGCGACAAAATCGAATCCGATTTGTTTGAACCATACAAACACTGCCGCCGCTGTTATAGCTACAGTAAAAGATATATAGTTATAAAAATAGTTCGCAAAGCTAGGAAAGGATTTAATCATCCAATACTGACCAAACAGAATGATGAAATACGAAGCGATTCCTACCCCATATAAAAGCCGCCGCTTTTTAGAATCCAA
This sequence comes from Paenibacillus sp. NPDC058174, assembly GCF_042883865.1. Taxonomy (NCBI): domain Bacteria; kingdom Bacillati; phylum Bacillota; class Bacilli; order Caryophanales; family Paenibacillaceae; genus Paenibacillus; species Paenibacillus sp. NPDC058174. The sequence continues at coordinate 662,110 of NZ_JBHVUY010000001.1, read as the reverse complement.
ACTAGTAATCGATAAATAATAGCCGAGTAAGAAATAACCGATATACCCTGTTATTTGCGGAATCTCAGTCGCTAAATGCCAGCCTAGTATGCCAGAAATCGCCGATAGATTGGACCCAATAAAGCAGGCTGTACAAACATATAAGATTCCATGAGAAGCATGCTTAACAAACAATCGGAGCAACGGAACAAGAACGTATATTGCAATAATGATATAAACAAACCATAAATGATAATGAAGAGTATTTTCAGCAAGACCCTTTAAGAAGGAACCTAACTCAAATCGGCTTAACTCATGCCGAATCCCCCATATATAATAAATAAAGCTCCAAATCATAAAAGCTGGAAGCAGCCTGGCTAATCTTTTAAAATAAAACTGCTTTGCCGATTCATTTCTGTTCGGGTTGAGCAAGAACATTCCGCTAATCATAAAAAATGCGGGCACGCTCCATCGAAAGGCAGAATTCATAATGTTGGCCGCCCACCAGTACTTGACATCTCCTATAACGTCAAAGATTCCTATTACTGGAGCAGTTATATGAATCAACACAACCCCAATTAAGGCCGTAATGCGCAAAACGTCTGGATAGATCGATCTTGATTTCGTCATGCAACAGTTCTCCTAATTCCGGCCTTTTAGCGGTTAATGATTCGCTTCAGCAGCTTTTTACCTTGTTGAATGACATTTCTGGTCACCATTTCAATACTCACATATTTCTCAAAAAAATCGTTACTTTCTGCAAATGGATTTTCCACACGGTAAGGGAGCTCCGGAACGTCACGGAAAATAATGCGTGAATTGCGTTTCACTTTCTCTCCGCTTTGGAAAAAATCATAAGACCACTCTTCCTGACCAAGTTTCGATTGATCCGCTTCTTCCAGCTGCCTGACATAATTGTCTCGCAGGTTATACACGCAGTTGCTTAAATCTGGCACGTACTTTCTAATCATGCCTTCATTCGCACCGGAATCGAATCCGGAATAATGGAAAAACCGCAGCTTTTGTCCGTTCACTAGGTATCCGTCCGAGTAGGTTAGCTTGCGTTTGGATAAGTTCCATGGCGCAACATTATAGCCTGGATGCTTCAATATATATACATCGAAGTAGCATGGAGCAAGATCAATCCATTTCTGGTCTGTGAAGATTCCTCTTGGAATGTCATCATAGCAAAACATGGATAATCGGCTAGCCCACCATGCCGCAAACCGCTCCGCTTCCTGGGATCTCGATATAGCCAAAAATCCTAAGTTGAATACCCCATGCTGCAGTGCACTTAATTCATTATCCATGACAGCATCCATAATGTCCTCTGGATGACATAAATGCGGTGTCAGCACAATGGCATGCTCATCCAAAGCATCCTTCAGCTCAACAAGCTCATCATATACTTCAATGTCGGGATCTAAGTACACAAACTTGTTCTCTTCCGAATAACGCTCCAACATATATACAAACAGCTGACCTTTTACCGAGGTAGCGGCCTCTACGATAGAATGCTTGAAAATAAATTTGTCGAATTGCTCAAAACCGAGATCATGAGCTAACACAATCTCATCAAAGGCATCGCAAGTCGACGCCGATGGATGGATCTCCCGTTCAAGCAAGCAGACGATAAAATAAGCGTCAGGATTGGTTCTTTTAACCGATCTAGCCAGAACCATTGCCTTGGGTAAATAATTGGCACAAATCGAAGTCGTGATAATCATGGTTGCAGCTCCTCTTTAGTCAAAGATAAGTGATTGCTTTCCAAAACGTATCTAGCCTTTTCACCCGACACATAGCACTTAACCTCCTCGGGATTGGCTAAAAACGTCAGCAATTGCTCCTCACTATGAAGCACCTTACCTAACTCCGGGTGCAAATCTATAGTAGCTGCAATGTTCCCGCTTTTAGGGGATGTTAGGACCGGAACTCCCGCAGCGATAGCCTCATGAAGCGTATAGGAATAACTTTCCGGTACGATAGACCATAGCAGAACCAAATCAATCTCATGATTAATAAGGAGGTTAGTCGCCGCCATTTTGCCATCCTTGAGAAATGAATACTGATGCATGATGACATGATCCGCATAGCTTTCCTGGGAACCAACATGATGAAACTCATAGATCTGTCTCAATGATTGATCCTTGTAAAGACGCTCCCAGAACTGCCAGCCTTTATTGTCCATTCTATAGCCCAGATAAGCGATTCTTATCTTACGCTCGCTAGGCTTTGGTTTGTACACGATCGATTGCCCCGTAAATACCAAATGACCCTTAACTGTGATTTTATCGGCTATGTCGCTGTATACGGCAGAGACGGTATCTTTAACAAAAAAGGAGGGTACAACAATTTGATCTGCATGATCCAAGACGGGTTGAATAGCCTGTCTCCAATCTGATAAGTGGAGGCCATACCGGCAGCTTTGGCAAATTGCAGCTTCTTGACCGCATTCCGATGCTGCTGCAATTTCAGAAATACAGGATCTTCGATCTCCCGCTTGCTTGACACTGAATTCTGTTTTTGGCTCGTACATCATGTGATAACTGGTACATAGCACAAAGAAATCGTGAATAAACAAGGTATGTACAAAAGAAAAATGATTTTTTGTTTGCTGGTATAAGGTCATGTAATCGATTATTTGCCAATTCAGCAAGTGATGTGTATATAGCAACCTTAGTTGAATATGAAGCTTAGTTAACCAACTGACAATGTCAATGATGGTATGAAAGCCTTTAAATTGACCGTCTGCAACAACGCCATAATAGGTCCCTTCCTTCGTTGCCAGAAAAGAGTAGCTTTGGGCCGGATAAATTTGAATAACACCTACATCATTGTAAGCCAAATGTGAAGTCTGCTCATAAATGTATTTTTCCGTGCCTCCCATTGACTCCAAATAGTTGGTGTGAGATATAATCAGTGCATATTTTTTATAGCTTAGTTTGCCCGCCAGCCCTGTAGAGCGGGTAAACTTGTTATGCTGGATGGCATACCACTTCAGCATGTGTTTAGCCAGCATCTTGCCTCTTCGTTTGGAGTTTCTCGCCTTATCACCCATCCATCTCATTGGCATTGTGATTCTCCATGACATAGAGCTTTTATAAATATCAATTTCCCGGCGATATTGTTCGACTTCTTGATCCTTTTGCCTTAATAGAAGAACATGATCGTTGCTTGGAAGTTTGTTCTTTGCTTGTAAACGGGTCTGAAGTTCATCAATTTTAGCCTGAAGCTCTTGATTAAGTGAAGTCTGCTTAGCTTCAACCCTTTCTTCATAAAGCAATTCCAGCGTCTCCAGCTGCTTTTCAATTTGAGTCGCAGCCAAGCGGATTGTCGCTTCTTGCTCAACATTCAGCAATTGAAGCTCTTTGATTTGTAATTGTAAGCGCAGCTCCAGCTGTTCCCTTTCCAAACGAAGCGTTTCTTTTTCAGAAATTTCCAGTTGGAGTTTATTTTCCGTTATACGAATGACTTCATCATGCCTAGCATTCATTATCTCTTCACTAGTACGCTGCTGCTGGAGTTTCTTGACTAATTCCCCGTTCAACTGAAACGAACAACTAATATCAATATGTAGGGTAACGCTTTCTCGCAGCGGAGGCAGATTTTTGATTACCCACTGCGGATCCTCCCCATTTGTAAGACCTGTCAGCGAATCTGTTTTTGAATTCGGTATGCCTAATTCCAGAAAATCAGCGTACTCTATCGTACTGCTTTGATGGAGGTTTATCTCATCTTGTCCATCTGTAAGCATCAGTTTTGAGCAATTAATCATCGTCAGTTCTTGGGGAAGACTTACTCGCAGAACGGAACCGATAACTTCCTTAATCGTGATCTGGTAGGATTCCATTTTTCCCGATGTATCGACTGTTATGTAAGAGGACTTCTCCTCCGAGAATTGTTCATCAGCCCCGGACCAATAAAATTGAAATCGACAGCCCCGCTCGTGGTTCATTAGCGTAATAGTTTGTTCCAAGTTCTCGTATGTTCGTGTAACACTAGCGTTTACATCAGTACTATTAGAATTGTTCTCATTCTCCACGCTCAAGCATAACTGATAGATTTGCTTAATGACTGATGGTACCGATTGCGACTGCCACAGTTGGCTTGATGAATAGTTGCCATGCCTTAATCCGCCATTAGGTAATGAACCCATCAAATCCCGCTCAGTCTCATTGAAGGGGATGTTCAGAAAATGGCTGATCCTCTCTCCCATTGCAACAGGTTGTTCAATCAAACGATCATAACTGACGACTAAACGTCTTTCATCGATTGTATAGTATAAACTGGACATGACGTACAAGTTCCAGAGCGCCATTGATTTCTCGTTCGTAAATCTATCCCGTTTATACAGAGAAGCTGCAACATTCAATGGATTACGCAAACAAATAATGTAAACTGGCTCTACATTCAACTCTTGAAATACAGATTTCCATAGCGGCAACAGCAAACAAGTTCGCGGATCCTTAAATCCCCATACAGCATAGTTAGAGAAATTGCTAGCAATAATATCTTTCATTCTTGAACGGTAAGACTGCAATTCTTCTGACAACCACCATTCTGCAGGCAATGGCTTAGTAGTATCCCATGATGAAGACAAGCTGCCAAGCAATTTTTCGTGAATATCTACGATATCTGAATGCTCCCAGAAGCCTTCAGGATTGTCTTCGCGCGGACTGATCATTTGCTCGTCTCGACCTATATAAACGCCTAACGCTTTTATAGTTTTAGCTAGTAATGAAGTCCCGCTTCTATGCATTCCTAAAATAACGATAGCCTTTGATCTCGCCAACATGTATGCACCTCTATCAGAATGGATAGGAAAAAATTACGCTGTATATTTCGAGCTATTATTCAATTATATTTGTTATTTATGTCGAAAAATAGCTATAAAAATAATTTATATTTTTATTCAACATGAAAAAAAGCCAACCTCATTCGATTAGCTTTTCGACCTGCTTATGGTACGGCTTCCCGACCTTTAGAACAGCTATTGCAGCTGAGATAAGGATCATCCCCATAAAAGCAGGTGCAGCATGGTCAAGCGCTATATAGATTTGACCTCCGATGACAGGCCCAATTATCCTTGCTAGAGCCTGAATCGATTGGCTGCCGCCTTGAATCCGTCCTTGTTCACTGGCATCGACGGATTTGGAGAGCATTCCATTAAATGAAGGCCCAAAGATCGAATCGCCGAAGCCAAATAAAAACACACCAGCAATTAATAGAGGATAGAATGCGAACAACGCAGATAGCGCAATAAGACAATAGCCCATGATCTCCGAAACCATTCCAAGGATCGCGATCTGTTTGTCTTTAAGCTTTAACAAAAGCCTCGGCATAATGAGGCTCTGTGACAGAATGTCTTGAAATCCCATAATCGAGAACATAAGTCCGATCAGTACAGGCTTCCAATTGAAAGTATCCACTGTTAATTGCGAGAAAACCGCTTGCAGAGCTCCATTAGGTATCCATAGCAAGAATGCTGCGATAAGCAGCCGATTTATATTTTTCATGGTAAGCAGGTTTGCAAGCTGTGCAAATGGATTTAGTCTTACAAAGCGAATCTCTTTCAGTCTATTGTTCTTATTAAGACTTTCCGGCATAAAAAAGTACCCGTACACAACATTCAATAAAGTAATAATAGCACCAAAATATATAGGGGCAGCGTAATCAATCTTGGCAAGCAATCCGCCTACCGTTGGTCCAATTATGCTGCCTAAACCGGCAACCGCACTCACCCATCCAAAGTATTTGGTTCTCTGTTCAGTTGGAATGATATCGGCAAAATAAGCGAAGATCGTACTTATACTCCCGCCTGTTATACCTTCAATTATGCGGCCGGCAAATAGTATCCATATAGCTCCTCCTATGCCGAAGACGAAATATCCGATTGCAGAACCAGTGAGACAGATTAAGAGTAAAGGGCGACGGCCATATTTGTCGCTCAACGCTCCCAGCGCAGGAGCCGCAAAAAACACGCAAACTGCATAAATAGAAGTAAGCAGCGTAACAACAATTGCTTGCTCTCCGGGATTGCTGGTATAGGGCTGTACTAAAAATGGGACGACAGGTGTTATGATGCTGAAGCCTAGCCCGCACAGAAACACTGAGATGAGACCAAATAGCAAGGCATGTTTATCAACGGTTTGTTTGTTGTTATGATGCGAGTTTAAGATGGACATACGGATTCACTCCTGAAAATTTAGTTTCCTATTCAACAAAATACTATATTCATTTTGTTTCCCTGTCAACAAATAATCAAGACTAAAAAGGCAGCCCCTCTCAATAAGAGCGGGCTGCCTAGGTTTCCATTCTAATTTTATCTATTTATTCTGACCTGATATCCGCTTTCTTGATTTCTTCATCCAAATGGCTGTTATACTTCGCTAAGAAGCGAAGCATCGTGTCAAACTGTTTGTCCGTTACCTCTTCAAATACAACTTTATCCCGTTCTTGAAACTCCTTGTGCAGATCCTCATGAATATTATAAATGACTTTCCCTTGCTCCGTAAGCCTGAAATAAATTTCTTTCTTGTTATCTGACTTCTGGTAGCTTTCGATAAGGCCTTTTTGTATGAGCTTTTTAGTGAGTTTACTTATGGCGCCGCGAGTCATGTAGAAGGCGTCAGCAAGCTTCGTCACATTGGAATCGGCGTTTTTTTCAATATATTCCATGCAATGTACCTCTGAAGGCTTGTAGCCCTTCAGACTTTCTTCCATCTTATCTTTGTTAAGCAGAACTATTTTATTATATAAGTCCCTGAAACCCTTCATGACCTGATCTTCCTTATTCATGGCTTGTCCTCCCGAACGATCATTCATAAACTTTATTATACTAAATTGTATACCTTGACCGTTGGCAAAAGCAAAAAAAAGTGATTGCGAAGGCAACCACTTTTTTGTGATATTCCATTATTCTATCCTCTATGCTGGAGGAATGCTCTGCGGATTGTTAAACACATTTTGAGGGTCATACTTCGCCTTTACTCTCTTCAATCTTGCATAGTTTTTACCGTAATACACCGGCCCCGAATTTTTAATGCCTTGATCCGGAACGTTAATATACGATCCCACGATGTACGGCTGCAATTTGCGGCGGGTTTCACGGACTAAGGCGATGTTTCGAGCTGCATTGGATTGCTTAACCCATGAGCTGTTCCATTCGACATAATACTTTGCTTTACGCCAGTAAAAGGCAGTTGCTCTTGGCGCGACACGGCTGATCGCACCGCCCCAGTTCAGGAAGAAGAAGCCTGCTGGCGTATTCCCCTCCGCCTTTTCCAAAAACGTACGCATCGCTTTGATTGCTTTATCCGGGAATGGACGTCTTCCGAAGCCGCTAGAAAACTGATTGCTGAATTTTTGAGGGAGTATCGGATCGGGTGCTAGCAAAAAGCTTCTCGGCACTTTCGCATAAGGCAGCTGCTGAATCGTTTTCGTCGTAGGCGTACCTACGCTTGTAATCGGCTCTAATAGGCGAACCGCCTCGGCTTTTGAACCTAGGAACAGCCCGATCATCGTGACATTGCCGCCCTTTTTAGGGCCGATATTCAATTCAGTGCCCAATCTGGTGTCGACTGAAGGGGCCCATCTTTGCCACTTCTTAACCACCTTCTCGAATTGCTCCCATGGCCAGATGACCCGGAATATGGTTGCAAATGCCGGTGCGCGTAGCACCTTGAGCTTATATTTCGTGTAGATCCCAAAGTTGCCGCCGCCACCGCCGCGGGATGCCCACAGCAGGTCTGAGTTCTTTTTACGATTCGCGACAATAACTCTTCCCTTGGCATCCACCATTTCCAACTCAATCAGAAGATCGCTGATTAAGCCGGTCGTCCGCCCCAGCGGTCCGATACCGCCGCCAAGTGTAATGCCGCCGATCCCAACCGACGGACTGTCACCAAATGGAGCAATATAGCCTTGATCAGCCAGCCTTCTTACGATACGTCCGACACGATTGCCGGTTCCGACCGTTGCCGTTAAGCATTTCTTATTCAGCTTAATCTTATTCATATCACTTACATCAATGACAATGCCGCCGTTGACCTGTGAAAGGTTGCCTTCCAGAGCATGCCTTCCGCTTCTTGGACGAATAGGAACATTGTTCTGACGAGCCCACTTGATTGCATTTGCCACATCTCGTGTTTTTTGAGCAAAAACAAAAACTTTAGGAAAGCGATTCGTATGGGGGTCCCAGTTTTTACGCGCTGCATCATAACCAGGATCTCCTTTGAAAATGACTCGCCCTGTAAGTTTTGTTTTGGATTTCATGCATCCAACTCCCTTGAGTTATTTAACAAATGAAGTCCAACAATTAGGCAGTAACCATGTATATTATGAATAAACACAACTAGAGGTATAGGCAAGTGCTGATTAGCTATGAGCAAAAAAAATCAGCGCTGCCTCTTTTGCCGGCAACGCTGATTTGTAATAGAACCTGCTGAGCGGTATTCGATTATAATCAAAGGCCGATTTTATGCCTCCGAGATGCTCGGGTACGCTTATTTTTGTGCCGTTAATGCAGATCTCCGGCGCATGGACAGGGATAGGATAGCCGGGATAATTGCAAGTGCGACGCCAATTCCGCCAAACCAGCCGACCGCCGTAAGCGACATGTTATCTACAATGACACCTCCAACTACAGCCCCTACTGCCATACCCAGCTGTACGATCGAATTGTTCAAACTAAGGATGATACCCGAAGCTTGAGGAGCCATGCTAATTAAGTTACCCATCTGTACTGGCCCTGTGAACCAAGCGAAAAAGGACCATAGCATCAGCAAAGGCAGAACGAACAGGGTCGAATGGGATAAAGCCGTCAGTAAAAATAATATACCGGAGTGAAAGATCAAGCCGCCAATCATCGTGCGGGGAATGCCCCATTTATCTACACCATAGCCGCCAACTTGGGAGCCCAGCAAACTGGCAAGCCCAAATGCAAACAAACCAATGCTGACCATCCGCTCGCTCATGCCCGTAACGGTCAGAAGGAACGGCGTGATATACGTGTACAGAATCATATAACCAAATATCCAGAAGAAACCGATGGACAGCGCGATAGAAATTCGAGGATTTTTCAACAAAGCCAGCTGCTGACGAATCGGAACAGGCGCCTCTCCTTCCGATTTCGGAATTGTAAGCATCAGGATGAACATTGCGAGCAAGCTGAGCAATCCAATTCCCGTGAAAATAATTTTCCAATCATAAGAGCCTGCAATGATTCTTCCAAGCGGAACGCCGAGAATAAGGGCGAGATTAAAGCCTAGGAGAACGGTAGCAATAGCGCTGCCCTGTTTGCCAGGACGAGCGAGCTTGGCTGCAACAGTCAGGGCAACAACCATAAATACCCCTGTGCTTATCGCCAGTATAATTCTTGCTCCAAGCAGCATAGCGTACCCGCTGGTTAAGACCGTAATCAAATTTCCAATGAAGAATAAACTCAATGCCCATAACATTAGCTTTCTTCGATCCATTCTCGCAGTTACTGCAATTAATATTGGGGTCCCTATAGCATAAGCAAGCGAATAGACAGTGACCAGTTGTCCGGCGGCCGCTAGCGACACGCCTACATCACTTGCCAACATATCCAAAATACCGGAAATTACGAATTCTGAAGTTCCGACTAAAAAGCTGATAATGGCTAAAATATAAATTTTCATACTCAATGTGGTTCTCTCCTTTTCATTTTTACAGTTCTACATCTGTAGAAATCTGTTTCAAAAAAAATAACTGCTCCTTACTATTCGTCTGCCTGCTCCTTTAAACGTTTCGGTCAGATGCCTGAAGGGCAAGCTCTTTCCGGACAATAGGCGCTACTTTGGTGCCGAGAAGCTCAATTGTATGCAATAAATCGCGATGCGGCAGTGTACTGAAATCAACGTACATCATAAACCGGGTCAAGCCTAGGTTTTTGTTCAGCAAGATGATCTTCTCTGCCACATATTCAGGATCTCCGACGTATAGAGCGCCTTGAAGACTGCTGGCTGCATCGTACGTGTCACGAGTATAAGGCTGCCAGCCCCGCTCCCGTCCAATATGGTTCATTTGAGCCGCCATGACTGGGAAATAACGATCTGCTGCATCTTGTGCCGTATCTGATATAAAACCATGTGAATGTGTTGCAATCTGCAGCTTGTTCGGATCATGACCTGCTCTCACGGCAGCTTCCTTATAAAGCTCCACTAAAGGCGCGAACCTCTCCGGCATTCCGCCCAGAATGGAGAAGACAATCGGAAGTCCCAGCAGGCCGGCTCGTATAGCTGATTCCGGGTTTCCCCCTGAGCCTATCCATACTGGCAAGAGCTCCTGTTGGGCACGAGGATAGATGCCCATGTTGTCAATTGCCGGGCGATGACCGCCGCGCCAGGTCACCTTCTCCGAAGAGCGAATTTTCAACAGCAGTTCCAATTTCTCTTCGAATAATTCTTCGTAATTCTCCAAATCATAACCGAATAGCGGAAACGATTCGATGAACGAACCCCGGCCGGCCATAATCTCCGCTCTCCCGTTCGAGATACCGTCCACCGTTGCAAAATCCTGGTATACCCGTACCGGGTCGTTCGAGGATAGTACGGTTACTGCGCTTGAGAGCCGGATCCGCTTCGTTGTTGCGGCAGCTGCGGCCAGAATGACGGCTGGCGACGAGCTGGTGTAATCGATTCGATGGTGTTCACCTATGGCATAGACATCAAGGCCGACTTGGTCTGCTAATTGAACTTCTTCAATCGCTTGACGCAGCCTCTCGGCATGCGATACACCGCCATCTGCAGGACTTGCATGAAGGAATGTGCTGATACCAATCTCCATTGTTTTTGTTTGACCGCTCATCGTTATTCTCTCCTTTTTCTTATCTATTCGCATTTTGGGCATAATCCGCCCATCGTTTCTACAGTTCTATATCTGTAGAAATCATGATTAAAAAAATTTACGCCAGCAAATAGGGCGCAAATTTTTCCGCAATTTCACGATTCACGTTATAGTGAATAAACGACCCGCTTTTACGGGAATCGATTAAGCCAGAATCCGTCAATTGCTTCAGATGATGCGATAGTGTCGAGCCTGCAACCGATTCAAGTTTTTCTCCGATGGCACTAAAACATAAATTACTCTCTCTAGTGAGCAGTAAAGCGATTTTTAGCCGGGTAGGTTCACCAAGAGCTTTATAGACTTTAACCGCATGCCCCATATCATCTTGAATGTTCCCCATTATGATCACCTCCCCTTAATCTGTTCAGCAGTTCTATAACTATCGAAGTCAATATTATCACCATGATGTTCAAAAGTAAAGAGGGGTCACGAATTGCATTTTGAAATAAAGAAAACCGTTCCTCAGTATTTCGGGGAACGGTTCGTTATTTTCGTAACTGCTGCACAATCAATACCCTCCAAATTGGATTTCAACATTCGTAGCTGTTTGTGGAAGCATTCGTCTTGTTCATACTCTCTTTTTGTAAACTCTCATTGCAAAAAAATAAGCAACAATCATAATTCCAACGCACCAGGCGAGCGCGATCCAGATGTCATTGCCCGCCTGCTGGCCCGACAGTAATGCACGGATGGATTCGACGATCGAGGTCACCGGCTGATTCTCAGCAAAGACACGAACGACGGTTGGCATCGATTTGGTTGGCACAAATGCGGAACTGATAAACGGCAGGAAAATCAAGGGGTAAGAGAAGGCGCTAGCACCGTCGACAGTTTTTGCAGATAGTCCAGCTATAGCTGCTACCCATGTCAAGGCTAACGTAAACAGAGCGAGTATTCCGGCTACTGCAAGCCATGGCAGCACTCCCGCTGAAGAACGAAATCCCATGAGCAGCGCGACAAGGATGATGACGACTACAGAGATAGCGTTGGATACAAGCGAAGTAAGCACATGACCCCAAAGCAAGGCGGAACGTGAGATCGGCATGGTCTGAAACCGCTCAAACAGGCCCCGTTGTACATCGGTAAACAGCCGGAAAGCAGTATAGGAAATTCCGCTGGCAATCGCCATCAGAAGAATTCCAGGCAACAAGTAATTCACATAGTTATCTGCTCCGCTTTGAATGGCCCCGCCGAAAACATAGACGAATAGCAGCAGCATCGCGATCGGCGTGATCGTAACTGTAATAATGGTATCCATACTGCGGATAATATGACGCATGGAGCGTCCAAGCATGACGCTTATGTCGATAAAGAAATGTTTCTTTGTCGTCTCCACTTATTTCGCCTCCTGTTTGCCGATGATTGCGAGGAAAATTTCCTCTAACGTCGGTTGTTTCTCCACATACTCAACCTTTGCAGCCGGAAACCTCAGCTTTAGCTCTTGAAGTGTTCCACTCGCTATAATTCTGCCTTCATGTAGAATCGCAATGCGGTCAGCAAGCTGTTCCGCCTCCTCTAGATATTGTGTCGTGAGAAATACTGTCGTCCCGCCATCGGCAAGCTCTTTGACAATTTTCCATACTTCGATCCGGGCCTCGGGATCAAGTCCCGTTGTTGGCTCATCCAGGAAAATAATCTGCGGGTTTCCGATGATACTCAAAGCGATATCGAGCCTGCGCCGCATCCCTCCAGAGTAGGTAGACACTCTGCGGTCTGCAGCATCAGTCAGCCCAAAGCGTGTTAACATTTTGTCCGCAACCTGGCGCGGATTATGGAGGTATCTCAGCTTGGCAATCATGATCAAATTTTCCCGTCCGGTCAATACTTCATCCACCGCGGCAAACTGGCCGGTTAGACTGATCCTCTGGCGCACGTGATCGGGCTGCGAAGAAACATCGAACCCGTTAACAGCTGCTGTTCCGCCGTCTGGTTTGAGCAAAGTGGTGAGAATCTTCACAACCGTCGTCTTGCCTGCTCCATTAGAGCCAAGGAGAGCGAAAATGCTGCCTTTTTCCACCTCGAAATTGACGTCCTTCAGCACCTGAAGCTCCTTGTAGCTTTTTTGCAATCCTTTTACATGAATCGATTTGGTTGGCACAGTTTGCACAGTTGGCATAGGATTACCTCCCTTAAATAACTGTCACTTTCGATAAATCGGCTTCCATGCCTTTAAGCAGCGCGAAGGTCAGTTTATCCATCGTTGCTCCGTCAAAGCAGACGGTTTTGATCATCCGATAATACTTTTTAGTTAAAGTGAAACCCGGCTGGAATGAAACATTTTTAAAGGTAGCGCCTTTGAAGGATGCTCCGGTTAATGCCGCCTTTTCAAACTTAACGCCGATGAACGTCTGTCCGTCAAAGTTTTGCCCGCTCAGATCGGAGTACTTGAAGTCGACACCATCAAATAAACAGCCTTCAAAGCTTGCCTTTCTAAGATCAGTCAACGTTAACGTGACATCGGTCAGTCTTACTCCAGAGAATCTGGCTCCTTCAAGACCTGATTTCGTGAAATTGGTTCTTACCAGGATCGTCTTGTTGAAGCTGGCATTGGTCAGATCCAGCGTAGACAGAATGCAGTCCGTTAGATTCGAGCCGTCAAAATTGGCTTCCCGTACATCGCTGCTCTTGAACGAACTGCCAGTCAGATCTGCGCCAGAAAAATCGGAGCCGTGCAGCGCACTGCCTTGAAATTGTCCTTTATGAGCTTTCACGCCTGCGAAATCGCTTTTCGCCAGATTACTTGAATTAAAATTCGTTAGTACTTGCCGTTCCAGCGACCGGGAGAGATTCGCGACCTCTAGAATGGTTTCCTCGATGTCACCAATGCTTTCAATCGTCATCTTAAATGCCGTTTCATCGTCCTTTCCCTCTGCACGAAGCTCACCATATCGCTCCTGCAAATCCGCCAGCAGATCTGCCTTTAATTCGGTGACGCTTTTCACCCCATCGTATGGCGTAAAGACGCTGTTCAAATAATCCATTAATTTGGGATTCATCATGGTATCCAATCTCCTTATAATAAATTTTCCAACACGCGTTTTGCATACTCCCAATTGCTTTTGTTACGGGCGTAAGTCTCCTTGCCTTTACCGGTTATTCTAAAATACTTCCGCCGTCCGCCCTGCGATTCATCGCCCCAATACCACTCAATATCGCCATCAGCTTCAAGCCGCCGAAAGCTGGAGTACATCGTAGCTTCCTTTAATTCGTATTCGCCGCCCGAGCGCTCGGCAATCAACTTGACAATCTCATAACCGTAACGATCGGCCTCAGATAATAGCCTTAATATCATCGTGTCTGTGTGGCCGCGAAGCAGGTCGGATGTGATCTTGTTCTCGCTCATTTCATCACCTCCATAATTGGATAATAAGATATATTACTGTGACTGTCAAGGTAGTTTTTCAAATGTGGTACTTTGCCTAAAATAATCATTTCTCATTTGAATGACATTCGAAGAAAACAGAGAAATGGCGATGCCCGGGAAGATATCCCTGACACCGCCATTTCTCTGTTTCGAATTCCGCTTTCTGGAGCATATTATAAATTACCTGAATTATTTGTTTCGCAGCACCGTTATAAACCCGTCCAATATTTGATGGCTTACGGCAAAGCCTTTTCGTTTGTAAAATTCCAAGGCGTCATCATTGCCATTCGACACAAAGATGAAACGGTCTTTGACATAGTCAAATTCACTCAGCCAGTTCATTGACAGTTGGAAGAGCTTTGATCCGATTCCATGCTTTCTGTAACCATCCTTAATGTAAAACTGAGATAAGCTGCCTACATGCTCCCCTTCAACCGAAGAAAGGTCAAAAAAAGTGGCAAAATCATTGGAATAAGCCCATTTAGGTGAGATGCTGGAATACACATACCCAATATTCTCATCATTATCTTTAACAAGGACAATATGATTGTGTACGGCATTTTTTATGGAAGGCACCATTCTGGTATCAAAATTCATGCTGTCAAACAGTTCCGCTTTAATCCATGCTCTTGACTTCTGAAAGACCATAAGTTCATTGCATAACGCTCTGCATTCTTCCGCTTTCTCAACCGGTATAACCTCATAAGTTATCGCCATTGTGACCACTCCTCTTTCGCAAACAATTCTGTTGAATAAACCTCCATAACATTGAGAACAATCATTCTAATTTGGTCAAAAAAAAGTTCCATACATGCAGCAATCGTCCTTATTACCGTTCTGTATAGTTATATCATACTGGATAACATCATTAAAGATTTATTTTTTACTAATCGTTCTCATAAATGCAATATTAAATAGCCAATGCGATCGAAATGGCAAGCCAAAGGCCAGCCCACTACGGGATGGCCTTTATGCATCACTAGATACGAATTTGCTCCAAAAGCTCCATAACTACATGCTCATCGACCGGAGTCGAATAAGAGCCATTTTCGAATTGTTTCATCGCGCCAATTCCATCCTGGAACACGAACCGGATACGCCCGCTGCGAACCTTTTTATCCGTATACATCTTGTCCATTAACATCCGGTTTGTAATCGCGGCAGGAATTTCAGTCGGCAAGCCCGCCTTCTTCAATAGCTCAATAACACGCTGCGATTGGTCTGTTGTTACATAACCCAGCTTTTCAGCAAGCTTCGCTTGAATGACCAGCCCGATGGAAATCGCCTCTCCGTGCAGCAATTCATAGCCGCTTACAGCCTCTAACGCTCTCCCCGCAGTATGCCCAAGGTTAAGAATTTGCCGCAGGTTGCTCTCTAACTCGTCTTGTTCAACGACATTATATTTGATCTCGCAATTTTTGAGTGCAATCTGCTCGCACACGCTTCGATCGAGCACAAGCTCACCCTGCTCAGAGACGATCTTTTCCATGTTGTTTTCCAGAAAGCTGAAAAAGCTTGCATCTGCCATACAGGCATGTTTGATGGTTTCCGCCAATCCGCTTCTAAACTCACGCAGAGGAAGGGTTTTCCAGGCAGCCAAATCGATGTATACCTTCTTAGGCTGATGGAACACGCCGATCAAATTGGTAGCAACCGGCGTATTGACGCCTGTTTTACCGCCAACAGATGCGTCAGCAGCTGCCAAAAGTGTAGTCGCGTAGTTTAAGCTAGGAACGCCTCTGCCGTAGGTTCCGGCAAGAAAGCCTGCCAAATCGGTTACTGCGCCGCCTCCCACTGCAATAATGCAGCTGTCTCGACCGTAAGACCGGCTTAGCAGCTGATCTTCAAGCGCTGCTTTCGTTTCGCGGGTTTTCGAACCCTCACCGGCAGGAAACGTAAAAAGCTCAGCTTGAAAGCCGTTTTGAAGCAGCTGATCGAGCAAAGGTTCTCCATATAGCGGTTTTACCTTGGAATCGGTAATAATTGCGTATTTGCTTACGTTTAGGACAAGCCCTTGCTTTAAATCCTTAATAAGGGAACCGAATAAGCGCTCCCCAATCTCAATTTCATAGGAATAATCAACAACCTTCTGTAAAACAACTCGAAATTTCTGAGACATGTGCAATCCTCTTTTCGAAATTATTTTCGCTTAGTCATTTAGTATGTAACTCACCCTCTAGAAATCTTATGAGGTAAAATTCAGGCTGCGTGACAAACTCTGCAAAGCTGCACAAATCCGCATAGGTCTGGTGCTCCACGTCATAACAGCCTATCAGGCCTTTTTTCTTCGGATTCCAAACCAGCTGCAGACCTGAATAATTGTTGATATCCGCTGAAAGACGCAGCAGCTTTTGTCTGCCTACTTTCATCTGAATGGTATCGGTCAATGTGAAAAAGTCGATATAACCGATACCATATTCATTTTGCGCCAGCTCAAGGCGCAGCTTGTCTCCTGTTAGAAAGCGGACCAGTTCATCGGTTAATTTATATGTTTTCAGCTCGTACTTCTTATTTTCCGCATTATGAAAGTCCACCGGCTCCAGCGATTTCAAGTAATCCGCCAAATCGGTCTGTTTATTACTGACCGCAATTGTATATGGGCGATCGCCGTCTTTTTCCGCCAACGTCACGTCTGCGCCATGTTCAATCAGAAATTTGACCATAGGCATGACCCCCATACGAGCAGCCACGGTTAATGGAGTCGCTTCATAAGGATAGACCATATCCGGTTTATTATAATTGATATCCACTCCCTGATCGAGCAAATACGTAAGTGTCTTATAGTCGTGGTCCGATACGGCTTGACGCAATACGGCACCGCCATGCTGCCTGATATCCAGTCCCAGCTCATGAATAAGCGGAATATTGTTTTTGTTGCCATAGTAGGCCTGTGAATAAGCCCCTGACCCCGTATGATTGTGCTTGTCCATCTCGGCACCTTGCGCTGCAATGTAGCGGACGATGCCCTCTTTGCAGTAACGAACAGCCCGCAAAAAAGCCGGATTTTGACGGGCATTCAGATTAACACCGTGCTCCACCAGCAGCTTTACGACCTCCATCTGCTGCGATATTAGTGCCAGATCCAATGGACTAAGTGTCGTATGCTTGCTAAGGACAATCCCCTCTTCAATATTCCATCCTGCCTTAATTGCAGCATCTAAGGCCGGAAGATTGCCTTTGTAAATATGCATCGCTCTTTCCGGCAATTCCTCGAATCTTCCGATGTCTTTCAGTACGATCATCTCTGCCTCTCCTGCCATTCATAGAAATTGTTATTTCAGTAATCTCGAGCTTCGTCGAACCAGCGTTGAGCCAGCTCCTCTGTTATAGGCTGACCAATTAAATTCTCGGACTGGCTGAGCTGCCATACCGCTTCTCCAAGATCTTCCCTTTCGGTCGTTTCAATGCCTTTGAGATTATTAAAGCGTACGGTGAACGCAGTAATCGCTGCCTCGGCTTCGGCAAAGCTGCGGGCTTGAGCCAGGCTAGCCTGTGCTTCGTTGTAAGCTTCGTTTGCGAGCTTAGCGATACGTTTAGGCCAGGAAGAGAAAGGCCGGCCAAATTCAGCAGCCCACCACTCTGCTTTTCGCAACTGGCTCACGGATACATAACCGGCCCACGGACGGATTTTTGCGCGTGCCTTCATTTGCTGCTTCAGGCGCTTGCCTGCAGCATCTTCCACATTGTAGGCGATAAATCTCTCAAGCAACGGCCACGTCTCCAAGGAAGGCATACCCTCTAAATCAGGCATAAAACGCAGCTCCAGATTCGTTAACTGGACATGAGACGCCAACAACTCCATGTCACAGAAATTCCCCCACAAGCTCAGTGATTCAAGGTTTGGAAAATGATCTAGACAACTCAGTGAGATGGGCTGTCCCAGCGGCTCGTTTTGCAGCGTGAGGCTCGTTACCCCATGCAATTCACCAAAGTCAGGCAACCTGAAAGGAGGATCCGTCTTACGCCGGCTAGTGCGCGGCGCTAGTGTCAGAGAAGATGGCAGATTCCCCGTGGCCGAGAAACGTGTTAGATTGCCAGACACACTCAAGCGGCAAGAAGCATTCGGAAGCCTCAGGCTCAAGCGCCCTCCAGACTGACTGAGCTCAATATGTAAGCTATGCAAGATAGAATTACTTGCATCTGCTGCTGTATCGGCCGACAGAACCGGAGCCCATGTCATCTCTTCAATGGGGCGTTTCTTTGCCCATTCCAAGAAATTGTCATCACTGCCTGAATAGTATAGAAATCGCGGCCACGGTGAGCCTGCAGGTGTAGTAAAGGGATCAAATACCGTCCAATCGATGCGCGCGTCTGACGCGACGTGAAGGTCCGCCTTTTTCCCCAATTGCGATGGCCCAATTGATAGGCTGCCCACGCCAGGCCGCCTAACTAGCGTGTGGCTTTGAGGCCCCGTCAAGTCAATGGGATAACGTGCGTCTTCTCTAGTAAAAGCTGAAGGACCAGTTTGATTATCATTTGGCAATTCTATCATCCTCTTTTCTTTCCTTGCCCTATATGCTCCCTATGTGAGAAGCCACATGGAATAAGGAACTTGAATTTCTTGATTAAATTTCTTGATTTGTTTTGCTTTCGGAGGTTGTGAATTGCAGTTCAGACATTGCATTCGGAAATTAATTAGCGATCTTAAATTTACATCTAATTTCCATTATAAAGCTCTTTCATTCTGAATCCACCTACTTTTTACCTGAATTCTGGAAACTAGAAGCAGCCGCTGGATGCTGCTGCTTTACATTCTCCTCACACGCAGTCGAATGGCTTCAGTCTTTAGGCCTTAGGATTATACTTAACGACTGCCCCTTCTTTCCATAAAAAACACCCCTAAGAATACGCATTGGATAGGCCAATGTCTATTCTTAGGGGTGCACAACTTGGAGATGCCGTTTCTTCATTTTCTCCGGATTTCTTTTACTTGCTAAACAGCTTTTATTTTTCTCTCAGGTTAGCAGATCTCCCCTTCATACTGCTCTAGCACCTGATAAATCGCATTTGTGCCAAACCAGATCGCAGCTACAGGAATGCGTTCATCCGCTGCATGAATCAATTTGGTAAACTGCATATCCTTGGGCAGCGGCATGGGCAGGAATCCGTAGGTTTGGATGCCGAGCTTAGCAAACAATCTGCCGTCAGTGCCTCCGGGCAGCAGCATCGGCACAGGAACGGCCTCCTTATCCGCTTCTTTCAGCACATCTGACAGCAAATCGAACAATCCCATGTCGGGAGCTGCAGCACACGGATCATGGCGCAGCACTTCAAGGCCGATGTCATCATGAATCGCGTTACGGCGCAGCTCTTCGATAAATTGCTCTGGAGTGACACCCGGCAACGTCCGGCCGTCCAGCTCAACGGTTATTTCGCTGGGATGAACGTTGATTTTCTCGCCGCCGTGAACGACGGTCGCGTTGACTGTATTGCGCAGAAGCGGAGCGAACGTCGCACCCTTGTCCCCCAGCAGCTTCAGAATAATGTCACCCAACCGGGGATGAAGCAGCCCTCGCAGCAGCAGTGCCGGCAATAACGGCAGCGCGGCCGCCATGCCTTCAATCATCAGCCGGGCCGCTGGTGTCGCACGTATGGGCAGTTTAATGCTATTAAGAGATTGAAGCATATCCGCCAATTGCACCATGCAGTCAGCTCCAGACTTGCCCATGGAGCCGTGGCCCCCGTTTCCTGTAATCGTCGCTTTGAGCCAGCATAGCTGCTTCTCCGCAACCATTATCGGATAGAAGGTTTTCCCTAACGCATGAAACGTGAACCCGCCGAATTCGCCAAGCGCGTACTTTACGCCTGCAAAATAATGGGCATGCCGCTCTACCAGAAAGGAAGCTCCGTATTCGCCTCCCGCTTCCTCATCGCTGACGATCGCCAGAATGAGATCACCGCGCAGCGGCAACTTATTGACATGAGCGCGCAGGAAGGCTGATACCAGCATCGCCACACCGCCTTTCATATCAAGAGCCCCCCGCCCCCAGACAAAACCATCATGGATATCGCCCCCGAACGGGTCGCGGCTCCAGCCTTGCTTATCGACGCCAACAACGTCGACATGCCCGTACAGCAGCAGTGGCGCTGCCTCCCCGCTGCCCTTTATCCTGGCTAGAAGATTGGGCCGGGCTGGATCAAGCGACTCGATTACCGTCTCCACACCTGCATCCTCAAGCAGCTGCCGGATATACATGATGCATGCGGCTTCCTCGCCAGGAGGATTCGTTGTATTGAAGCGGATCAGGGTCTGCAAAATCTCCACCGGCGACGGCAGATCCTTAGTGCGCGGGGTTCCATCCTGTTCCAGCTCATCATGGGCCAGCTGCATAGCCATGACCTCAATCCCTTTCTATAGTAAACTGCCCGCGTATGTGTATGGCCGTTTAGCAAGAGAAACATCTGGCAAGCTGCGCAGGCCGAATTCAGTGCGAAGTCTCGCAAGCCGCCGCTCTTGCTCTTCGGCGGAAGTGCCTTTGGTAGCAAACACCGATTCCAGCATCGTCAGCGCCTGTCTGACATGTGCCTCCTCCACTTTCCCGCCTGTCTCCTGTAAGGTCTCAATCATCTGCTGCACTCTGCGATAAGGCAAAGCAACTCCTTGTTCATATTGGGATGCGTTCCAGTTGCGGTTACGGACACAAGTGGCAATAGCCAGGCAACGATTAAGCAGTTCAATGGAATAAGCTTCTCTTGGCTTGCTTGCGCCAGCCAGATGCGCTTCATCTTCCTTATCATCAAAAGATAGTACGAGCATTTCTTCCCGTTGAGCCAGCCTTTTCAGTACGCTGCCTGGACCTAATTCCACAGCAGCAGCCACGCCAATGCTCTTCTGGTAGGCAAGGACTGACGGCCAATTGACGGGGTCCGTTAGCCCCTTTGCCAGCAGCTCTGGAATTTCTGCTGTATTCTTGTAAGGCAGACCCGTCAAGGAGGACACGACAGGAAAAGCCAGCCCTCCAAACGAGACACTGCTCAGTACTTCGGCAAACTGCTCCGCTGCCGGCGCCATCAACGGGCTATGGAACGGCGCGCTCACCTGCAGCGGAATGACTGCGGCTCCATGGGTGGACAGCCTTTCTGACGCTTCAAAGACAGCCTTCTTGTGGCCGGAAATGACCGTTTGCTGCTCAGAATTAATATTCGATACCACAACAATACAGCTTCCGTCCACGCATTCTGTGCTAATATCCATACATACTTTTTCGACAACATCGGAGCTTGGCCCGTTTACAGCAGCCATCGCGCCTATCCCTGCCGCCGCGGCACTTTGCATCAGCTCACCGCGGCAGCGTACAAGCCGAAGCGCATCCGGGAACGTGATGGCCCCCGCACAGGTTAAAGCGGTAAACTCGCCCAAGCTGTGGCCAGCAGCTATTTCAGGTGTGTATCCCCATTCTTGGCTATAGACGCGGTACATCGCTACACCTAGCGCCAGAATGGCGGGCTGGGCATTATCCGTACGCGTCAGCTCTGTCATCGGTCCCTCATACATCAGGTTATCCAGGCGCATGCCCAGTGCTTCATTCGCTTCCTCCAGCGCGTCTTTAACAACCGCGTACCGCTCGCTCAGCACTTTGCCCATTCCGACGCGTTGAGAGCCCTGACCGGGCAACCAAATCGCATGTTTGTTCAGCATTCCGTCACGCTCCTCAGAGTCAGATTGGGGCAGCAATCCCGATTAGTATTTTGTTGATCATGGCTACCACATCGCTTTCTCTCTCATGCAGGAAAAAATGCCCGCCTTCGAACATCGCCAGTTCGCAGCCTCCTGTCGCATAACCTTCCCATTCACGTAGCGGACCGGCAACGCAGCCGTCATCCTTGCCGCTCAAGATCGTGAGCCGGAGCGGCAGCGGCGGCCGCATCCTATGCTCATATTCGCAGACAAGCTTGAAGTCTGCTCTCAAGATCGGCATAAACAGATCGAGCAGTTCCTGGTGCCGGAACAGCTCGTCAGACATGCCGCCCATCCCTTTCAATTCCTCAAGAAATTCATCATCGGGAAGCAGATGAATCCGGCGAGCCTCCTTCTTCTCACAATGCGGCGCGCCTCTGGCGGAGAGGAAGACTGCCGAAGGCAGCGGCAATCCTTCCTCCAGCAGTGCATGCAGCAGCTCATATCCCAGCAGACTGCCCATACTGTGGCCGAATAAAGCATATGCATCCGATTTGAGCGCAGTCTTTAATACAAACGGGAGCAAATCCTGAACAGCCTCCTCCACGTCCCTATAGAACGGCTCATCCATGCGGCTGCCTCTGCCCGAAAGCTCGGCCGGCACCAGACGCACGTCAGGATGCAGCTGGTTCGTCCAGCGCTTGTACACTTGTGCGGAACCTCCAGCATAGGGCAGACAAATTAAAGATATCGTCATTATGCTCGCCTCCCGTGTAACATGTTGATTCTAGATGTTTTTTAAGCGCCAGCGGCAAGAGTGGTCCAGAATGCTTTTTCCTTTGCATACAAATCGCCCGCCAGGTCTAGCTCTCTGCTGCGTTCAAAGTCCCCTGTCACAAAGCGGTCCTTCACCAGATCCCATCCGTCCCTTATTGCGCCAAGCTGACTAGACAGCGACTCATGCAGCGCTTCGTCAATCAGGTTCTTCTCACGCATGGAGCGAAGCAGTGACAGGTTCGCGATATGCCGGTTACAGATGATGTTGACGCCAACAAGGCCATAGGTTAAGTGAGCTTGCCTTTTCTCCGGATCAGAATCTACATTCCACATGCCCTCAATGGAGAATTCGCTAAGCTCATCCGCCAGCCGCTCCGCATTTTGCACCACTTCAGCAAGCTTCAATTCATAAGGCTGAATCTTTTCCGCCAGGTTGTATACGTAAAAGGCTGGGCCCAGATAGTTGGGATTCACATTGTATTCCGAATTGCCGTACGCCTTGAGCAGCCTCTCCTCAGGCACCTCATGCTCCTCATAGCCCGCAAGCGTATCGTCAATGACGTAGAAGACACCTCGATCCTTGTCGTATCCGTTAAACAGCGAATAATGATACCAATGGAATTTTTTCCAAGCCATACTCCCCGGCAGCCAGTCAAATAAATCAACGTTTACACTCAAGCTGCGTCCGCCATCGAGCATTGCTCGGATTTCCTCCAGTACCGTCTCCTTGCTGCGGAAATGACCGGGCTCGATATAGCGGATCACCTGCGACAGCGGAAATCTGGCCGGATCGTCCAGATAATATAGCGTATCTATAGTCGGATAACGAAAATCTTTGTCCGTTGCCGCATTCCAAGGATAGTAGCGGTAAATGTTCAAATAGGCGGCATCTCTGTAGCTGGGCTCCTCCGACACCGCGATGGAAAACGCCTGATTCAGCATGCAGTTCATCCAAAACTCGTTAAACGGTTTCCTTTTCATTGACAGCATCATTATTCGCCGCCTCCCTAAGCTTAGAATGTGGGTTCAAGCTCACAGCACTAATCTTTTTTCTTGCTCCATCGTCGATCAGCGCGTGCAGGATTGCCATATAATCATCCGCCAGCTCCCAAACGGTCTCTTCACGGAAGAGGCTGGTTGCATACTCCAGCGTAAAGCCGATCCTGCCGTCCCGTTCTACTGCTTCAAGCGTTAAATCAAATTTACTGACACCCGGATCAAACTCCTTAGGTTCAAATTCAGTGCCTCCAGAACGGTAAGCAACGCGATCGATATTTTGCAAAATAAACATGGTATCAAATAACGGATTACGGCTATGATCCTGTTCGATTCCCAGCTTCTGCACCAAATCCTCGAACGGATAATCCTGATGCTCCAGCGCTTGCAGCACATCCTCGTGCAGCTCTGACAAATAATCGCCAACGCTGCGGTACGATTCAGGGAAGCTGCGGATCGCAACCGTATTGACGAACATCCCGATCAGCCCTTCCAGCTGTACATGGCTGCGGCCCGCTACGGGTGTGCCGATAATGATATCCTCTTCACCGCTCCACTTGCTCATCAGTATGGAATAGGCCCCGAGCAGCACCGTATATAATGTCGTGCCGCGCTCGCGCGCAAATACTTTGATCTTCTGGCTCTGCTCCTCATCCAGTCTGAAATTGATCAGACTGCCCTTGAAGCTTTGCAGTTCCGGTCTTGGCAAAGCCGTCTTGAGCTCCAGTATCGGCAGTTCCCCTTCGAAAGCCTGCAGCCAGTACCGTTCATGCTCCTTATAAGCCTCATTGCCAATTCGTTCTTCCTGCCATACCGTGTAATCCTTGTACTGGATATCCATCTCCGGCAGCTCGCCGCCGCCGTATAGCGTGGTCAGCTCCTGGAGCAGGACGCTAACCGAGACGCCGTCCGTAATAATGTGATGAAAGTCCAGCAGCAGCAAATGGCGCTCCTCGCCAAGCGACAGCAATCCGGCTCGGAATAACGGGAGACTGCCGAGATCAAACCGGTGGATGAAGCGCTCCATCAGCGAGCTGATGCCGCTGAACAAGCCTTCGTCGCCGCCTTCTGCAAGCATCTTGCTGGCTGCCATTCTCAGTCTGGCGCCCCGCTCCAGCGTGAATATCGGCTCCGCATGCACACGCTGACGGAACTCGTCCTCCTCATGATGGAACGTTGTGCGGAGGGATTCATGACGCCGGATCATCTCGAGGAAAGCTTCCTCCAGCCGCTCCACATCAAGCTTGCCTTGCATATGAACAGCGAACGGCACATGATACATCTTCGCCTCGTTCGAGATCATCCCCATCATATATTGGCGCCGCTGCGCCCGGGACATCGGGTAATATTCGCGCTCTGGCTGCCTCGGAATGCGTGCAGCCTCCATAGTGTCGCTAGTGTCCAGATGAGCCGCCAGACCTTCCAGTGTAGGATTCATAAAAATATCGCGCAGCGGCATTTGGACGCCAAAGCGTTCGGCAATACGGCTGACCATGCCCGCCGCCTTCAGGGAATGGCCGCCAAGCTCGAAGAAGCTGTCCTTGGCGCTGATAACATCTGTACCGAGCAGCTCCTTCCATATCTCTGCGAGCTTGCGCTCCGTATCCGTAGATAAGGGAACAAGCTCTCGCGTGCCCGCGTCGGCAGGTCCCGGTGCCGGCAGCGCCCTTCGATCGATTTTACCCGTTGGTGTAAGCGGAATGTCATCAAGAACGACTATAAAGGCCGGAACCATATAAGAAGGCAGCTTGTCCCCCAGATACTCGCGCAGCTGAACGATCAACGGTCCAGATAGCCCGGCACCGCCGCCTTGCTCGGCATCCGCTCCCGTCTGCATCCTCATGACGACATACGCACAAAGCGCATATTCCCCGTCCTCTTCTTCAAACGCAGTGACGACTGTCTCCCTTACTTGCTCATGCCGGAGCAGCAGCTGCTCAATTTCGCCGATTTCAATCCGGTGCCCTCTGATTTTCACTTGGAAATCGCGGCGGCCCGCATAAGCAAATTCTCCATTTTCAAGCCTGCGTCCAAGGTCGCCTGTGCGATACATTCGTTCGCCTGGCGCATACGGATTAGGCACAAAAGCAGCATCCCATTCAGGATGGCTGAGATATCCGCGCCCGACGCCCGGCCCGCCAATGCAAATTTCGCCTGTCACGCCTGTAGGCTGCAGCTTCAATTCTTCGTCAAGCACCATCATGACAGAGCCTTCAATCGGCGTACCGATGGTAATGTCGTCACCTTCAGTTACCTCCCGGATAGAGGTCCACACCGTCGTCTCCGTTGGGCCGTACAGATTAAACAATCTGGCGCCGGTAGCGGCGCGCAGCCTGCCCAGCACATCAGCCGTCAGCGGCTCCGCCCCGATCATCAATATGCGCAGGGCTTGAAGTCCGTCCGTCTCTCCTAGCTGATTCATCCACCATTTGAAGCGCGATGGCGTAATTTGCAGCACATCGACGCCGTGCGTATGGATCAGTCCCTGCAGTAAGGCAGCATCACTCCGTTCCTCATCATTCGCAAGTACAATTCCCATACCCAGCGTCAGCGGAAGCAGATTTTCAACGACAAAAATATCAAACGAGACCGATGCCATAGCCAGAATACGCTGGCCCTTCTCAAATGGGATTCGCTTCCGGAAGCCGCTGATGAAGTGCGCCAGCCCGCGATGCTCGATCATCACGCCCTTAGGGCGCCCAGTCGAACCGGATGTATACAGCACATACGCCAAGTGCTCTGGCTTATGGACAACCTCCGGATTGCCTCTGTCCGCTGCATATAGCTCCGGATCGTCCAGATACCACTCGCTAGCGGCACTCGTTATGAGTCCGGCATAAGCTTTTTCCGTCAGCAGAAGCGCTTCGCCGCAGTCCTCAAGCATCCAGTCGATTCTCTCTTTCGGGTAAGCAGGATCAATGGCGACATATGCGCCTCCGGCCTTCAGAATACCCAAAATGCCGACTAACAGCTGCGGGCTGCGGGACGCCATCAGCGCAACAATGCGTTCATTGCCTACACCCTTTGCCATCAAAGAATGGGCAAGCCGGTTCGCACGTTCGTTGAGTTCAGCGTACGTCACCATCTCGGCGCCGAAATGAATCGCTACCGCATCCGGTGTGCGCGCTGCCTGACGCTCCACCTCCTGCACGAAACCCGTCCATTCTGTGGTGACTTGTGTGGAAGCTGGTGCATTTCCTTGCTGGTCCATCATGCCCTCTTCTGCCCGAATTTCCATCCCGCCATAGCTCCCCTCTCTACTCGCTGCCTGGACCGTTCTGCCTCCTCCGGTCAACAGAGCCAGCAATTGGTCTCGCTCGCTTTCACTCATCAGTTCAAGTTCGCCGACCTTGCGATCCTGCCATTTGCACATCTCCCGCAGGAGCACAATATAGCTTTCTGCCATGCGGCGCACGGTTTCCTCGCGAAACAAATCCGTTGCATATTCCAGCTGCAGCTCAATCTCTGATTCCCGCTCCACCGCTTCCAAAGTCAGGTCGAACTTGCTCGTCCCGGCCTCGAACGGAATTTCGCCAAAGACGATATCCCCGGCTTCCATTACCGCCCGGTCCATATTTTGCAAGATAAACATAACGTCAAACAAAGGATTGCGGCTTCTGTCCCCGTCTGCCTTCAGCCCTTCGACCAGATCCTCGAAAGGGTAGGTTTGATGCGAAAGCGCCTCAACGACATGGTTATGCAGCTCCTTCAAATAAGCCCGTACCGTCTTGTCTCTTGCCGGCCCAGTCCGAAGTGCCAGCGTATTGACGAACATACCGATTATGTCATGCGTATCGGCATGTTCTCGGCCGGCGGCGGGGGTGCCAACAATGACCTCAGCCTGTCCGCTGTATTTGCCCAACATTGCGGCATAAGCACCTAGCAGCACTGTATATAGCGTTGTCTTTGCTTCCCGTGCCAGCTTTCGCACCTCTGCCGTAGTCAATGCGTCCAAGTGGAAACGATGCCGGCGGCCCTTATAACTGGGGAGAGACGGACGCTGCCGGTCGCCCGGCAGCTCCAGAACAGGAAGCTTACCCTCGAAGACGTTCATCCAGTAACGCTCATGTTCCGCATAAGTTGCAAATTCGGTTTCCTGACATACTGCATAATCACTGTACTGCACACTCAGCTCTGGCAGTGATTGTCCGGCATACAGACGCGACAGCTCTTTGACCAGCAAACCAGAGGAAACGCCATCCGTAATAATATGATGGATATCAAGCAGCAGCAGATGATCCCCCTCATCCAACTGCAGCAGCCCTGCTCGCAAGAGCGGCAGCTTATCCAATTGGAACGGGCGCTGGAAAATATCCATCAGCCTTGTTACCTCGGCAGCTTCCGTGATGATGTCAGGCGGTCCCCATAATTCTTCGTCCCCGGCTAGCGCAGTGCGATCCAGAACCTCCAGCTTGAATTCATACGGCGGATGAACCATCTGCCTGAACTCGTCCTTGTTCAAATGGAAGCTTGTCCGCAAGCTTTCGTGACGGCTGATTAATGCTGTGAACGCATCTTGCAGCCGACTAGCATCCAGCTTGCCCTGCAAACGGAGCACGAACGGCACATGGTACATGGTGGCTTCGCCAGCCAGCATCTGCATCATATATTGACGGCGCTGGGCGCGTGACATCGGATACCATTCCCGGTGCTCTGCCCTCGGAATAGGCTGAACCAGCGGGCCGCCCCCCTTAATGGAGCCGTCTCGCTCCTTCAGCCAGGCCGCCATTTCCGCAATGGAGGTGAGCTCGAATAGGAGGCTGAGCGGAACTGCGGCGCCTGTCGCCTGCTGCAGCTTGCCTGCCAGTACGGCAGCCTTCAAGGAGTGCCCGCCAATCTCGAAAAAGTCGTCGTGAATTCCTATTGTCCCAGCCGGTTCACCCAATACTTCCTTCCAAATCGCAGCGATTACCTCTTCCATCTCGTCTCGCGGCAGCTCTGCATTTCCATGTTCCCGTTGCCCGAATTCCGGCTCCGGCAGGGCACGCCGGTCTACTTTCCCGTTCGGCGTCAGCGGTACCGCATCAATCGACGCAATAGAGGCCGGAATCATCGCCTCAGGCAGCTTTTCCTTCAGCTTTCTTCGCCATTCCCGGGAAGAGAGCTTCTCAGAAGCGACCACATAGGCGCATAGCTCCTTCTCGCCGCTTGCGCCTTCGCGGACGACCACAACCGCGTCTTCTACCTCGGATAGGGACATCAATTGTGATCGGACCTCATTCATTTCAATCCGCACACCTCTGATTTTCACCTGCTGGTCAGCTCGGTCCACATACATGACGTTTCCGTCCGGCAGCCACTTCGCGATATCGCCGGTACGATACATGACTCGGCCCTCACAGTACGGATTCGGCACAAAGCGTTCGGCTGTCATCTCCGGCTTGTTCACATAACCATGAGCAAGCCCGCTTCCGGCAATGTAAAGCTCACCAGCTGCACCGACAGGGGCAAGCTTACCGCCATAACCAAATATATAAATCTCGACATTGTGCATCGGCCCGCCAATCGGCACATAGCCGCCTTGATAAGCGCCTGGCTTATAGGCATACATATTGGAGCAAACCGTGGCCTCTGTCGGGCCATAACCGTTAATAATCTGAATCTTCGGATTAAGCTTCGTATACAGCTCCAGCGTTTCGTCTTTAATCGGCTCTACTCCAACGAGCATTTTATCCAGTGTAAGCTTGGCATCCGACTGCTTAAGCAGCTGCGCTACCTCTCTCAGCAAAGACGGCGGCAAGTAAGCGAAAGTAATCCGCTCTTCCTGAATCACCTCTGCCATGCGCCGCGGATCAAGCAATTTCGGCTCCGGATAAAGCACAGTGCAAGCGCCGAACATAAGCGGCATAAACAGCTCCGCTACACTGACGTCAAACGAGATATTGGTCAGGCTCAGACATCTGTCTCCCGGGCCATATTGCCCGTCGAAAAACGTCCGGAGCGATTGTCCAAAATTGTAAAAGCTGCGGTGCGGCACTATAACGCCCTTCGGTTGACCTGTAGAGCCGGAGGTATAGATGACGTACATCGGATCGGCGGCATCCTGCTCTATTGTATTAGCTGCTCTGCTTCCCCCGGAGAACAGCATCTCATCGGCAAGGTTCAGCACCTGCAAGCCAGCCGGCATTATAGCCTCAATTCCAGAACGCGCACCATCCGTGAATACCAGCATCGCACCGCTGTCCTCCAGCATATAGCGAATGCGCTCTTCGGGATAATGCGGATCTACCGGCATATAAGCGCCTCCGGCTTTCATCACAGCGAGCATAGCAGTCAGCATAGGGATGGAGCGCTCTGCCATAATGCCAACTACGCTGCCGCGTCCCACACCTTTTGCGCGTAAAGATACCGCCAGGTCATCGGTACGGCGATCCAGCTCCAGATAGGTCAGGGATTCGCCGCCGCAAGATACGGCTGGCAGATCGGGAACGGACGCCGCCTGTTCCTTGAAGCAATCATGCAGACAGCGCGGCGGCGGAAAGTCCGCAGCACGACTCCCCACTGCCAGCATTTGAAGACGCTCCTCCTCCGTCAGCATTTCCGCTTCACCAAGCAGAGTGTCGGGGCAGAGGGTCACGCTGCGCAACAGCTGTACATAATGCCGTATGAACCGCTCGGCTGTCTCACGGTGAAACAGATCGGCGCTGTATTCAACAACAAGCCGCAATTCCTCGCCATCTTCCACCGCCTGAATCATCAAATCGTATTTGGCTGTACCATGATCAAAGCGCTGGTGGCGATAGGACAATCCTTCTGACGAAGAATTAGGAATGCCCAGGTTCTGCATGATGAACATCGTATCAAATAGCGGACTGCGGCTGGCATCCCTTCTGTCTACCCACTGCGCGATTTCCTCGAATGGATAATCAGCGTGGGCGTAAGCCCCTGTAGCGATCTCTTTCACTTCGGATAAAAAAGCGCTGAACGGCTTGTCGGCGCGCGGGTAAGCGCGCAATGCCAGTGTGCCGGTGAACATGCCGGTGATGGCTTCCAGCTCACGTCGGTTCCGTCCAGCAATTGGCGTACCGACAGCAATGTCCTCGGCTCCGGTATAGTGCGCGAGGAATGTATAATACGCGGATAGCAGCACCATAAACGGGGTCACGCAGCGTTCGGCAGCAAGGCTTCGCACAGCCGAAGCCAATCCGGACTCGACATACACATCAAACGTTTCGCCGCGATTGCTTTTGACAGGCGGGCGCTTGGCATCGGCTGGAAGCTCCAGCGTCGGCCAGTCCCCCTGGCATTGCTCGCGCCAATACCGTTCAGCGTTTCCGGAATGCGGCCTGCCCTCCAGCCATACTGCATAATCCTTGTGCTGCAGCGTCAGGGGAGGCAAGGAACCGCCCTGATATAACGTCATCAGATCAGACAAAAGAATGCCCGCAGACATCCCGTCGGATGCAATATGATGCATATCAAGAAACAGCACATGGCGCTCTGGCCCCAGCGCTAGCAAGGCTGCGCGGAGCAGCGGAGCTGTATCGAGGCTGAAAGGCTGGAATAAGCTTTGCAGCACGCCGTCCGCATCATCCTCACCAACTTCCATTGTAATCAGGCGGAAAGGAATAGCGTCGTGAATACGCTGCCTGATCTCTCCGTCGATGACATGGAAGGTGGTACGGAGACTCTCGTGACGTTCTACAATGGCTTGCAGGACAGCCTCCAACCGCTCTATATCAACAATTCCGTCCAAGTACAGCAATTCAGGCAGATTGTAGCTGCGATCATCCGGCATCGCTTGCTGCTGCAAATACATGCGTTTCTGCGGAGATGTTACCGGGTAGTGCTCCTGCAGTTCTGCCTTTGGAATCGGCTCCAGCCGATCGCCGGACAAATGGTCGTTTAACGGCCTGCTATATCCGCCATTCTCAACGTTTACTTCTTCTTCATTGAGCCGGACGTTCGTTCTTTGCACGGTTGCCGCGCTGCTCTCCTTAACCCGCCGCTGGATTAAGGCGGTAAACGAAGGCAGATCGCTATGCCCAAGCAAATCAGCCGCCTGAACGCGAACACCTGTAAGCTCGCTGAGACGGTTTACAATTTTGAGTGCAATAATAGAATCTCCGCCAAGCTCATAAAAACCGGCATTCGCTGGCAATTCGTCATAACCAAGCAGTTCTCCCCAGACATCTGCGACACGCTGCTCCCACTCCAGACCGGAACGCTCTCCGGTTAATGCAACACCACGCCGCTGATTCGCTTTTTCTCCAATTTGCTCTAGCGCAGCTTGCCATCTGGCAAACGTCTCGTTCATTTCTTGTTGAAGCTCCTCTGGAATATCCCCCGTGAGTGAACCTTTGCTCCAGATGGCAAACGGTGTATGGATCGCCGTTCCGCCGCGTGCTTCCTCTACCCAGCAACGGTGAGAATCGAACGGATAAGTCGGAAGCGCCAGCCGCTGCCGGCGTTGTCCCCGATAAATCGCCTGCCAGTTGATCTCTTCTCCGTCCACGTAACGCTGGGCCAATTCCAGCACTTTCATTTCCAATTCATCTGAAAGAAGCCGCGTATCCCCATTCATAGGCTGATCGACCGTTCCGAAGCGGACGTTTGGCAGCGTAAGACCGATAAGGCCGTTCGCGGCAATGGCATGCAAACTCTGAACAAGATCTTCCCAGCCGTTTACCGCAATCGCCAAACGATACCGATGGGCTCCCCGCCCCACAGCTAGGGTATAACACAGGTCGGCGAGACTATGACTTTCAGCGCTATGCTGCTGCCCAGTCCAGTCCCGCATCTGCAGCACGAGCTGCTCCAACGCCGTCATACTATGTGCGGACAGACAGAACAGCTCTGCTCTGTCTGATGGACTTGACGGCATTCTGCCAGGAGCCTCCTCCAGCACCACATGGCAATTCGTCCCGCTCATACCGAACGCGCTTACTCCGCATCTTCTTGCTTCGCCGTCTGTCTCCCATGGCGTCAATTCGTCATTGACATAGACGGGCGAATCGATAAACGGAATGTTGCGGTTTGGCGAACGGTAATGAAGACTTGGCGGGACCTGCTTGTGGGTAAGCGACAGGACTGCCTTGAGCAGCCCGGCTATTCCGGCGGCATGGTCGAGATGACCGATATTGGTCTTCAGCGAGCCGATGGCGCAAAATCCCCGTTTATCGGTATATCGCCGGAAAGCGCGTGTAAGCCCGTCGATTTCGATGGGATCACCCAGCGAAGTTCCTGTACCGTGAGCCTCCACATACGTTACCGTTTCGGGATCAATCTCCGCATCCTGCCAGGCACGCGCAATAACATCCTCCTGTGCGAGGGCGTTCGGGGCGGTAATGCCGACCGAGCTGCCGTCCTGGTTCATTGCACTGCCTTTGATGACGGCATAAATGGAATCACCGTCCTCCTGCGCGCGGGCCAGCGGCTTCAGCAGCAGCGCAACAACGCCGTCGCCAATGCCCGTTCCGTCTGCCGAGTCATCAAACGTTCTGGCTCTGTTGTCACTTGACTCAATGCCAAGCCGTATCCCCGTATCCAGCGGGAGCAAGTTAATTTTGACGCTTCCCGCTATCGCTGTCTCGCATTCGCCGCTGCGGATCGATTGGCATGCCAGATGGACCGCTACCAGCGAGGAGGAACAGGCGGTGTCAACGCTGATCGCCGGTCCGCGCAAATTAAGCAAATACGAAATCCGGCTTGGTATCATGGAGCTTAGATTGCCGGGAGCCGCCATAGATAAGGCATCCGGGTCCATTGCTTCAATGATCCGCTTGTAATCATGGAGCGCGTCAGCGTTATGGCCGATAAAGACGCCAGTACGCGAACCATGCAGAGCATTTCCGCCATACCCCGCATCCTCAATCGCTCCCCACGCTGTCTGCAAGAACAGGCGCTGCGCCGGACTCATGAGCGAGGCTTCCTTGGGCGAAAGCCGGAAAAAAGAATAGTCAAAGCTTGAAATATCCTCGATATACGCCCCGTCAAAAAAGGAGACAGAGCCGTATTGCGCCTCCATACGACGCAAATACGGCTTCAACTCCTCCTTGCGGGAATCCGGAAAACCGGCTACCAGATCTTGGCCGCTTCGTAGAAGCTCCCAGAAGGCTTCATGTGATTCTGCGCGCGGCAGCTTGGCGGAGATCCCGATAATCGCAATATCCTTGAAGGAAACGTTGGAGACGGAGCCCCCGCTCCGCTCCTTCTTCCTTGCTGACTCTTTTTTGTTATCTAGCAAATCCAGTTGAAACATGGCGTCTTCCCCCTAGCTGGTAATAGAATCAATGACGACCTGTTTTTTTTTCGCCCTTTCGCCGCTTCCCCGCAGCAGCAGGAACGCATGAGCAGCAATGCCAAATCCGCTGATTAGGGTCATTAATCCGAGCATACCGGACTGCCAATCGCCTGCCCATTGCAGAATGATATACAAGGTGCCTGTGCTGCACACATGGGCCGCAAGGGAGCCCCAAAGCGAACGGGAGCCGGCACGAACGGCACCGTATACAATTGCGCCCAGCGCCGCAAATGCGCCAATCGTCACATTCATAAATACCGCACCGAACAATACGGCTTGGAGCAGAACTGTCCATGGAACCGAGAGACGCTGACGCAGCGTATGGAATAACATGCCTCTAAACAGCCATTCCTCCAGCAGGGATCCCAGCAGTAAGCTGCCGAGTACAAATATAATCAGGCTGCCGCCAGCTACAAAAGCGACCAGATCCGAAATGGCCGGAAAGGCCGTCTGAATCCACGGAAGACGGGTAAACGAGGCGATGAATAAACCGAGCCAGACACCCGTTCCTGCGGAAAGCAGCAACGATCCGCTACGCGCAGGAGAAAATCCCAAATCCCTTAGCGAAATTTTTTGCCAGCGCAGCAGCGGAAGATAGATTGCCAGCACGATAATGTTAGATACAATCAGCACAATGCCGGAATTGCTCCCTATCCAGTCCTTCAGTCCGGGATCACTGATCCCGTTATAAAGCGCTTGATTAACAAGCATCACGACCGCTGCATAAATAACCAGATATAAGAGGCTGTTTCCCGCTATACGCAATCCCTTCACGCCGGCTTCACCGCCTCAGAAGGCGGCCGCGTGGAGATCGATGAGCGATGCTTAACCGCCAGGAATATGCCAAGTGTAATCATAGCAGCCGCCACAGCCATCACGATGGACATCAGGCTGACGTCTGTTGACTCCGGCCCGTAATGCCAGAGAAGGTACTGGCTGCCTTGACAAGCAATTTGCGCGGCAATCGGTGCCCAGATGGACTTAAACCAGACATACAGCAGTGCAAAAATAACGGCACCGAGAAAACCGTACAGCGATAGCGGAATGTCTCCGAAGAAAAACAATGCTCCGTACAACACGCCCTGAATCACAATCGCGGTCCAAACCGGGAGTACGCGCCTGAATGTATTCATCAGAATGCCTCTGAACAACGTCTCCTTGTAAATATTTCCGAGAATCAGGAAAATCAGAAATACATACCATTCCGCACGGTTCAAGTAATCGAACAATTCACGGAACTTATACTCGTCCGAAGCAATGGCGGGCAGCCTGGAGAAGGCGACTGTGAACAGACCGGCGCCAAGTCCGATCCATAATGCTATCGCCACCGATTTTCCGCTCATGACGCGAAATTTAGCTTCCTTAAACAAATTTTCTTTAAATATGAACCTCCAAGCCAGCACCATAAGCGGCAAACCTACCAGATCATTTAAGATAATGACGGTTACGGTGTTCTGTTCAAACCAGGTGCTTCTGGGGTACACATAATCGAAAAATAATGTCGTCACCGTGAAAAACCAAGCAAAATACAGACCGATAACAACAGCTGCGCGTGCCAGCATCATTCCCCAAGCCTTCATGCAGTCAGCCTCCCTTTTGTGCTGCCTTCAGCGCGTACGCCGATGCCGCCGTTGCCGGAGGTCCGCCAGACATAGACGGAGCCCCCTACCAATGCAATCAGACAGAGCGCTGTAATGATATACAGCCACACATCGCCAAGCTTGCCGAACCATTCGTAGAATCCAATGTATTTGAATAAAAAGATTGTGCTCATGGCTGTATTTTGTACGAGAATTGGTGCCCACAGCGACCCGGTCCGCAAATACAGTACCCCATATATCAGACCCGAACCGATACTGATGACCGAAAGTGCTGCGCTCGGCTGGAAGTAGGCGTAAGCCCCTGCTTGCAATACCAAGGCTGCATATACGGGCATAACCCTGCGAAGCTCTCTAAAAATCAGGCCCCTGAACAATATTTCTTCAAATGCAGGCCCAATCAAGCCGGCGCCTAAAATGACATACCAGATGGAATCTCCCCTGATCAGATCGTCGACAAGTGCAGGAATGGATGGAAATTGCTTCGCAATATCGTCGATGACGATCAGTCCAATGCTGAACAGGCTTCCGGCAAGACCGAGGGCAATCATCAGCAAGACGCGCGAGGCACTCAGCCGTCTGAAGCCTGCTGCGCGGAACAGATTTTTATCCGTACTAGGCCATATCCAGCCTTTGATACGAAAGATAATCACGTACACTAGTGTAATCAGCGTGAACAGAACGACCATAAACATGGCCGGGTTAACATCCAGAAACTTGGCGAAGCTCAGCGTCGCTTCGTAATTGTAAGTAGAACGGAGCAGATAGAGCAGCGCGTAGAAGACCCCGATATAGAGCGCAATATTCCCTATCATGATCAACACTTTTTTCATAGCAAAGCTCCTTTCTTCCTTCTGTCAGATGTATCCTTAGGCCAGGCACAGCCCGGTATGGGGCATGCTACTCTCTTGAGGCCGCACTGTCTGCTGCAGCACGATACTGCTCGACCACACTCGACAGCAGCTCCAGATAAGCAGAAGCCCATTCCAGCACCGCATCCTTGCTGAGGCGCCGAGCGTCGTACGCCCATACCCCGCCAAGCTCTAATCCTTCCGAACCGTCTAATGACGAAGCGCCATTCAGATACAGCACAACATCGAATCGTTCCAGCAGCTGCTCCTGGAACCCGTGCCGGACTGCGCCTGCAAATAACGGGAACAAGGTAAACCCGGCGTCGGTATGCGGCTGCTTTCTGATTTGCCTTACGCTATAACAATCTCCTGCGCTCACTCGCTTGACTGCATGATGCAGCAGCGTGTCGAAATTGCGCACCTCCGCGAAGTCGATTTCTTTCGGGGCAATCAGTCCGTTGTCCGTCATGGCTGGAAGCACAAGCCGGTTAATGCCGGACTCTCCGCGCCAGAAGTACAGATATACGGCATAAGCCAAAACTTCAACGGTTACCGAACGGGATATTGCAAGCTCCGCAAGCTCTTGCGCAACCATCGTATCCACTTGGAACTGAATGCTGCCGAACCGTTCTGTGGTATAGCTGGTATTGACACAGTCATCTGCTACCGGCAGGCCGCTCCAGCTCCAGCTTGCAAGCTCGCGGTTTCTCGACTCCAGATAGCTGGCAAGTGATAATATCGTCGGATAAGTGAACAAGTCTGTTACACCGAGAGAACCAGGGTACAAATCCTCCAGCCGTTGATGCACCCTAACCAGCAGCAGCGAGTCTCCCCCCACATCGAAGAAACGATGATGAATGCCGAAGTCATCCCGGTTCAGAATTTCACGCCATACGGCGGTAATCGCCTTCTCAATATCGCTTGCCGCTTCGACGAACAGTGTGCCGCTATCTGACTCAAGCTTCGGCTCCGGCAGTGCCTTACGGTCGATTTTTCCGTTCGTAGACAGAGGCA
The DNA here is from genome assembly GCF_042883865.1 of Paenibacillus sp. NPDC058174. Taxonomy (NCBI): domain Bacteria; kingdom Bacillati; phylum Bacillota; class Bacilli; order Caryophanales; family Paenibacillaceae; genus Paenibacillus; species Paenibacillus sp. NPDC058174. Next base: position 624,801 of record NZ_JBHVUY010000001.1, on the reverse strand, counting down.
TGGCTGGCAGCTCGATTACGGTCGAAGGAACCATATAATCCGGCAGACGCAGCGCTGCAAAATCCCGAAGCTCCAGATGGTCCACAGCTTCGGAGCCAACGAAGTACGCACATAAAGATTCGCTTCCGCTAGCATGGCTCCGCTTTATAACCACTGCTTCTGATACCGCTGGATGCTGAAGCAGCACATGCTCGATTTCCCCGCATTCGATGCGCTGTCCCCTAATTTTTACCTGATGGTCGATTCGGCCCAAATATTCAATTGTTCCCTCAGGCAGCCATCTGGCAAGATCTCCTGTCCGATACATCAGATTGCCCGCCTCGTACGGATTATCGACGAATCTTTCTGCTGTCAAGTCAGGCCGACCGATATAACCTCGCGCAAGACCCGCGCCGGATATGCACAGTTCCCCGGCAATGCCGACAGGCTGAAGCTTTCCTCCTTCGTTGATGATATAAATGGAGGTGTTGTCAATCGGCTTGCCAATCGGCACTTGAATGGGAAGATCACCATCCGAGCAATCGTAATAGGTGACATCCACTGTCGCCTCAGTCGGCCCATACAAGTTCACAAGCCTCGTATCGAATGGAATGCCGATTCGCTCGCGGAACCGCCGCACTTGATCCGCAGTCAGTGCTTCGCCGCTGGCGAACACATGCCTTAGACTCTCCAGCCTCGCCTCGCCTCGCAATAGGCCGGAATGCTCCAGAAACAAATGCAGCATGGAGGGCACAAAATGCATCGTCGTTACGCCATACTGCGCAATCGTATCTATCATGAGTGCGGGGTTCTTTTCGCCGCCCGGAGGCAACAGAACCAGCTTCGCTCCCGCAAAGCTCCACCAGAACAGCTCCCAGACCGATACGTCGAAGGTAATTGGTGTTTTTTGCAAGATGACTCCGCTCGCGTCCAGTCCGTATTGCTTCTGCATCCAGCCAATCCGGTTGACGACCGAATGATGCTCGATCATGACGCCTTTCGGCAGTCCAGTCGATCCTGATGTATACAGGACATAAGCAAGCGAACGTGAATCATGCAGCTTCTCCACTGGGAAATCATCCTGCTCATGCGCCAGTGCAGTATGTACGTCAATACATGGCACAAGCGTCTCCAATCCTTCCGGTACACTGCCATTTGTCAGGACAAGCTTGGCTCCGGAATTGTCCAGCATGTAGCGGATTCGCTCCGTCGGCATGCTCGGCGCAACGGGCACATAGGCGCCGCCCGACTTCAGCACGCCAAAGATGGCAATCATCATCTCCAGACTGCGATCCATGACGACAGCTACGCGATCTTCGCGTTTGACGCCTAGCTTTCTGATCGCCTGCGCCATCCGGTTCGACCTCTGGTTCAATTCCGCATACGTCAATTGTCCGTCCTCGGCTGCAACCGCAACCGCCTGTGGTGTTTGTGCCGCTTGTCTTTCGAGATATACCTCTATCGTATCGCCGCTTGCATACGGTGCAGCCGTGCGATTGAATTGTTGGCTTATCATTTGCGCCGTCGTGTCGTCAAGCAGTCCGATCTCGCCGAGCGGGATCTCTGGCACAGCTAGTGCAACAGAGATAATGCGGAAATACCACTCTGCCATTCTGCGTATGCTGTCTTCATTAAACAGTGCTGTCGCATATTCGATCGTCAAGGCCGTGCCTTTGGCGCCCTGATCTGCAATCTCAAACGTCAAGTCCAGCTTCGATACGCGATTATCCGGCACCTGCGCTTCGAATTGCAAGGCATCCGCTGCCGCCTGTCCGGACTCCATATGCTGCATGACAAACATCGTGTCAAACAGCGGATTACGGCTCAGATCACGCGGCACATCCAGCATCGTCACCATATGTTCGAAGGGGAGTAAGCTATTGTCCAGCGCCGCAAGCATCGTTTCTTTGATCTGTCCGGCGAAGTCTCTGAACGGCAGTTCGCCAGATGGCCCGCTGCGAATTGGCAGCGTATTGACAAACATCCCAACCAAAGACTCCGTTGCAGGATGGAAGCGTCCAGCTATCGGCGTACCTGCAATCAGATCGTCCTGCCCCGTCATCAGATGCAATAACGTATGGTAAGCAGCCAGCCAGATATGAAATGGCGTAACGCCCCATTGCTCTGCCGCACTGGCGATTCCTTGGACAAGCTCAGCTGGAATCGGCAGTGCAAGCTTGGCGCCTTCGAAGCTTTGTTCGGGCGGACGCGAATAATCGGCCGGTAATTGCAGCACAGGAAGCGTACCGGCTAGCTGGGATACCCAATATTGCTCCTGCTGCGTCCTCGCCTCTGAAGCCATCCACTCCTGCTGCCACACGGCAGCATCCTTATACTGGATTCGTAATGGCTGCAAGGCTCCGCCGCGATACAGCTGCCCGAAATCGTTCGCCATGACATTCATGGATACACCGTCCGTGACGATATGATGAATGTCTAGCAGCAGCGTATGCCGGCTTTCGCCGTCCGTCGCAAGAAATGCCCGAATTAGCGGAGCCTTTCGTAAATCGAACGGACGGACGACGGTACGCGCAAATGTATTTAAATCTGCAGCATCTGACAACGCATGCTCTGAAAGTTCAAATGAAACGCGATCATGAACATACTGCACCGGCTTGCCGTCTATCCATTCAAAACTGGTGCGCAGAGGTTCATGGCGGTCAATCAGTCCTTGAATCGCCTCACGAAGCCTGTCCTGCTCCAGCTCGCCCTTCAAATTCAGAGCAAGAGGAAGATTATAGGCTGTGCTGTCGGGATAAAGCTGCTGCAGCACAAAAAGTCTGTTCTGCGCAAGCGACAATGGATAGAACTGCCGCTCTACCGCCCGGGTAATAACCGCCGGCCGGTTAGGGGGCGCGTTGTCGATGCGAATCGCCATTTCCCTCAGTAAGGGGGCACTAAACACATCCTTCATTGCAAACGCCGTTCCGTAACGCTGCTCGATTAAGCCCGCAAGCTGTGCGGCACGCAAGGAATGGCCGCCCAATTGGAAGAAATGAGCGTCTCTTCCGAGCGCTGCTTGAGTATCTGATTCGCCGGCGTTCAGACCAAGCACGATCCGCCAAAGCTCAGCCAGCTGCTGCTCTGTCGGCGTAACCGGCGCCTCGCCGCCGCAAGCCAACGACGCAGTGAAATGAGGCTGAGGCAAGCGGCTTCGATCGACTTTGCCGCTTGAGCTAAGCGGAAACGCTTCCATCGCAATAAAATACGAAGGAATCATGTACACCGGCAAAAGTCCTTGCAGAGCAGCCCGAAGCTTGCCTTCTTGCGGCACTTCACCGTCAACTGTCACGAGATATGCGCAGAGCGCCGGCTCTCCCGCTGAGTCTGTCACCGTTGTCACTACCGCATCGAGGACTTCAGCCTGTACAAGAAGCGCGTGCTCGATCTCACCGCATTCGATGCGGAGACCGCGCAGCTTGACCTGATGGTCGAAGCGGCCCAAATATTCAATATTGCCGTCCGGCAGCCATCTTGCGCGATCGCCAGTCCGGTACAGCTTTTCCCCTGCGGTAAATGGATTCGGAACAAAGCTTTGCTCCGTCAGCTCCGGCCTGTTGTGATAGCCTCGCGCAAGACCGGCACCCGCGATGCACAATTCCCCCGACACACCAATCGGCTGTGGTCTCATCCCTTCATCCACGATATAGAGCCGGATGTTATGAATAGGCTTGCCGATTGGAATCGTACCTGTTTGAGCGTCCGGACAATCATAGTAGCTAACATCGACCGTTGCTTCCGTCGGACCGTACAAGTTAATGAGTCGGCACCCGCTGTCGCCGCGATCAATGAGGCTGTAAAAGTCTGTGACATGGCGAGGCTTGAGAGCTTCGCCGCTCGCAAAGACGTATCGCAGGGAATGAAGCTCGCCTCCCCTTCCGCTGTCAGCTGCATAGGGCAAAAAGACCCCCAGCATCGACGGCACAAAGTGCATCACCGTAATCGCCTGCTCTTCAATGGCGCGCAGCAAGAGTGACGGTTCCTTCTCCCCGCCCGGCTCAAGCAAATAAAGCGAGGCGCCGGCGAAGCTCCACCAGAACAGCTCCCATACCGAAACATCGAATGTGATTGGTGTTTTTTGCAAAATAACGTCGTGCTCATTCAGCGGATACGCCGTCTGCATCCAGTTCAGCCGGTTGATCACCGCGCGGTGCTCGACCATAACGCCTTTCGGCTTGCCGGTGGAGCCTGACGTATAAATGACATACGCCAAATGCTCGGGGCCAGCTTGAGACGGCAGGTCGACTTTTTCTTCGCCCAATGGCAGCTCCGATACAGCAGCAGCCAGGTCATCCAAATCCAGCGTTTCTCCATCGAAGTACGGGAGCGTATGCGCCCACTTGGCACCCGCCAGAAGCAGTTTGGCTCCGCTATCCTCCAGAATGCCTCGGATCCGCTCAGGCGGATGCTCCGGGTCAATTGGCAAATAGGCCCCGCCCGCCTTTAGCACGGCCATGATCGTAATCATCATAGACAACGAGCGCTGCGCGGCAATCGGCACAATTGATTCGATAGCAACTCCCTTGCTTCTTAGAACGACAGCCATTCGGTCGGCACGGTCATTCAGCTCCTCGTAGGTCAGCGTACTTTCGGCTGAACGTACTGCCGTCCGATTCGGCCACTGCCGAGCGGACTCGGCGAACCATCCGTGAATCGTCTGATCCACCGGATATGAATTCCCCGTATCATTCCATGCCGCAAAAGCGTCTTCTTCGGCAGGCGTTGTCATGACGACATCCCCGCAGATCAGGTCAGGATTGCCTGCCGTCTGCTCCAAAATGTAAAGCAGCCGAGCAGCCAGCCTTTCCATTGTGTCTCTATGAAATAAATCCGTATTATACTCTAGCTCTGCTCTATGACCGCTATCTCCATCGCTGTACAGATCAAGCTTGAAATCCAGCTTGGATGTGCCGTGGCTGACGGGCAGAGGCTCCATGCTCCAACCATTCCCGTGTAACGCCAGCTTCTCATCTTCGAACTGATTGTGAAGAATCAGCATCGTATCGAATAGCGGGTTGCGCGATGGGTCATGATGATCCCCGGCTGCCTCCATCATGTGCTCGAAGCTTACATCGCCATGACTATAGGCAGCAAGCAAACGTCGATGGGTCTCACCAACTAGCGTCGTAATCGGTATTTCGTCCGTTACCTGCATCACTATCGGCAAAAACTGATTGAACATGCCGATCATTTGTTCCGTGTCGGGATGTGCCCGGCCGGCAGCCAAAGAACCGATTACAAATTCCGACTGATGCGCTATTCCCTTGAGCAGCAGCGCATAAGCCGCAAAGAGCCAACTGTTCAAGCTCGCTCCGGCACTTGCGGCTGTCTCTTTCAGCCGCGCGGTGAGCGCCGCCGGAATGTGAAAGGTATACGTATCACCTGCAAACGTCTGGCGGTCGCCGCGCGTGTGATCAAGTGGCATATCGAGCGGTGCCGGCAGCTTTGCAAGCTGCTCTCTCCAAAATACCCGACTTGCTCTAGCCCGCTCCGAGCCGGACTGCTGCTCGTGCCAGTTGGCATAATCCTTGTAGTGAAGAACTGGCGGCTCAAGCTCCGCTCCTTCAATAAATGCAGTCAAATCCTCCAGCAGCAGCTTGACGGATATGCCGTCCGCAGCGATGTGGTGGATGTTGAACAGCAGATAGGCCTCCGCCCCTTCTGAAGCAGGCCGGCAATAGCATGCAGCAAGCATCGGTGCTGCGGCAAGATCAAGCGGCTGAAAAAACTGTCTCATGTATTCCGCTAGCGTTGTCTCCGTCAGTTCTGCTCTTTGCAGGACAAAGGCAGCCGAATCATGTACGATCTGGGCAGGAATCCCGTCAATCCAATGATAGGAGGTCCGCAGCGGTTCATGCCGGTCAACCAGCTTCTGAAGCGCTCGCTCGATTCTGCTCTCATCCACCGTACCCGTTAGTTTAAGCACAAGCGGTATATGGTAAGTGAGCCCGATATTAGCCATGCTTTCTGCTAAAAACATACGCCGCTGTGGCGGACTTAGCGGATAGGAGGCAGTTTTAGGCGCCACCGTAACAGGTTCATATGCTTCCTTAGCTGCCTTGTCGATCCAAGCCGCCTGTTCTCTGACTGTCGGCAGCTTGAAAACCTCCTGAAGCGGCATGCGTACCCCGCAATGCTTGTAGATGGCCGATGTCAATGATGCTGCCTTCAGTGAATGGCCTCCATGCTCAAAAAAGTGGTCCAGCACGCCAACTTTTCCTGCATGAAGCACTTCCTGCCACAATTCTGCGACAATGATCTCGGTTTCTGTAGCAGGTGCTTCGTGCTGGACTGTCCGCTCTGGCGCAGGCAGACTTTTTTTGTCCACCTTGCCGCTCCCGTTCAGCGGCAGCTTCTCCAACTGTACAATGGCGGCTGGGATCATAAATGCAGGCAGCTTGCCAGTCAACTGGATCTTAATGCTTGCCTGCCCCTCGGCCTGCTCCGCAACGATATAGGCGCATAAATATGGTGCGCCATCATTCTCAATTAGCGTTACAAAGGCTTCCTTGACGCTCGTACACTCCAGCAGCCTGCTTTCGATTTCGCCTAATTCAATCCGGTAACCACGCAGCTTGACCTGACTATCGATACGGTCCAAAAACTCCAGATTTCCATCAGGCAAGCGGCGCACCAGGTCGCCGGTTCTGTAGACTGTTGCACCTTCACGGAACGGATGCGGCCTGAATTTCAAAGCCGTCTGCTCCGGTAAATTCACATAGCCTGATGCGACACCGTCGCCCGCAATCCACAGCTCGCCCGGCACCCAGTCCGGCTGCAATCGGCCCTGCTCATTCAGCACCAGTGTCTCTGAACGCGCGATGGGCGCCCCGATCGGCACAGCAGCCTGTCCCTGTTCGTCCCATGCCTCCGTAATCGGATAGCAGGTTGCGAACACGGTCGTTTCTGTAGGACCGTAGACATGCAGCAGCACACCTGGTCCAAGTGCACGGAGTGCTTTGCGGATATGCGGTACAGAAGCACGCTCTCCGCCGAATAGAATATGGCGCAAGCCGCGCAGCGCATCAAGCCCATGATCGGCCAGTGTATTGAACAGCGCCGTGGTCACAAAGAACACGGTAATGCCTTTTTCTTTAATCAGTTCACTCAACGACAGAACATCGGCAACTTCTTCCTCGCCAACCAGCGTCAGCTTCGCACCGTTCAACAGTGCTCCGTACACATCGAAGGTTGAACCGTCGAAGGCATAATTCGAGAGCTGCAGCAGCGCATCATTTTCTGAAATCCTTACATAATCGGTATGAACGGCAATCCGGGACACATTGCGATGAGTGGTCATTATCCCTTTCGGCTTGCCTGTCGAGCCGGATGTGTACATGATATAGGCGAAAGAATCACCATTGCTGTCGTTATCCAAATTATGGCCGGACTCATCGTTCCCTCTCGTATGGAGTTCATCCATGTTGACAACATCGATGCTGTCACCTGCAGCTCGGTTGCCCGTCCCCATCGTTGCATCCGCAGCTACAATAACCCGCGCTTCTGTATCCTGCAGCATGAACAAAATCCGCTCTTCGGGATACTGCGGGTCAATCGGAACATAGACAGCTCCAGCTTTCAGCACAGCCAGTATCCCAGTAATCATATCTGGCGACCGCAGCAGCAGCAGAGCGACCTTCGCCCCTGGCGTAACGCCGCGGCTCACAAGAATACGCGCGAAACGATTGGCACGTTCGTTCAGCTCGCTGTAGGTATACGCCAGATTGCCCATTTCAACGGCAATGTTCTGCGGGGTCTCCCGTACTTGACGTTCAAACAGCCGGTGCAGTGACAGATCTTGTGCAGGCGCGGCGGATGAACGGCTCAGTTCGAGCAGCAGTGCCCGCTCTTGCTCATCGACTGGATCAAGCTCGTCAAGTGTCGCATACGGCTGTGCGGCGACTGCCCGGGCGAGCGCGGTATAATGCCGGGCCCACTGTGCAGCGGCTCGCTTTTCGTACAAATCCAGCGCATATTCCAGCGAAAAGGAGATTCCTTCACCGGTATCCACGCACTCCCAAGTCAGGTCGAACTTGGCCGATCCGCTGTCGATAGCTTGGCGGGTATAAACGACATCCTTGCTCCTCCATTCGGGCAGCTCCATGTTTTGCAGCGTAAACACCGAATCGAATAGTGGATTCCGCCCGTATTCCCGGTTCACATTCGCCAGCTCCGCTATTTCTTCATATGGCACATCCCCATTGCCAAGTGCCGTCAGCACCTGCCCATGAACCTGCTTCAGCCAATGATCGAAGCGAACACCGCTTTGTCCGTGAAGACGAATCGGAACCATGTTGACCAGCATTCCAACTACGCTTTGCAGCTCTGGCCGCATCCGTCTCGCGGCTGCTGTGCCGACTACGATATCGGATTCGCCCGTATACTTCGCAAGCAGCGTATAGTAAATGGACAGCAGAACGGTATATAACGTTACCCCCTGACGTCTAGCTAATGCCCGCAGAGATTCAGCGAGCTCCGGCTCCAGCTCGAAGACCTCAATTGCCCCGCGATAGCTTAGCGACTGAGGCCTTGGGTAAGAGGTCGGAAGTGCTATAGACGGCACGCCGTCCCCGAAGGTTTCTTCCCAGTACCGCTTTTGCTGCTCCAGCCAGCCGCCGTTACGGCCTGCTTCCTCCCATAGTGCAATATCCCCGCTATGAATGGACAATGGCTTAGCTGAGTTCCCTTCATAAAACCGCATAAGATCGGCCATCAAAATGCCCATCGACGTGCCGTCCGTAATGATATGATGCATATCCAGCAGCAGTATGCTGAACTCGCTCTCCATGCGAATAAGCTCCATGCGCAGCAGCGGTGCTTGCTCCAAAGAAAACGGCTGTAAGAAGCTGTGCTGATGCTGCATCAGCTCCTGCGCCGTCCAGCCGCTTCCGTCAATCACGGCAAGAGGCAGCTCGACCATCTGATCGATGCGCTGCATCACATGGCTTTCTTCCCTATAAAAGGACGTCCGCAGCGCCGGATGCCGTTCGATCAGGGACTGCCATGCCGAACGGAATAACGCAATATCGAGCGGCCCCTTCACTTGAACCGCAAAAGGCAGATGATAGTTGAGCAGCCCGGGATTCAGCTCTTCCAATAGGAATAGCCGCTTCTGCGCCAATGTCGCCGGATAAACATGCTGCACCTCTGCTTTGGTTACCGTTGGAGAAACAGCAAAAGCGGTGCTTACGCCCTCCTGCATCTTCTGCTCCAGCAAAGCGGCAAGTGAACGGACTTTATCATACAAGAACAGCTCGGTAAGGGTAAGCTCGACGCCAAACGCCTCTTGCAGCCTGGCGGCGGCATATGCTGCCTTAAGCGAATTGCCTCCCTGTTCAAGAAAACCGTCCTCACGGCTTATGTAATCCTTGTTCAATACCTCACACCAGATGGACATGATCCGCTTCTCCGTTCCCGAAGCTGGCTCCAGTCCGATATTCGCGCGCAATGCAGCGCAGTCTTCCGCATTACTGTGCCCCAATGCAGCAGCTGCTTCCAGCACTGCAAGATCGTCAAGCGCCTCCGCAAACTCGCCTTGGCGCAGCGCTTCCGCCAGTACATAGCGTTGAATTTTACCGGAGGTCGTCTTTGGAATTCGCCGAACAGGAACAACATAAGCAACGTTCAGGCCGGCGGACCCGTTCAATAATCTTCTCACCTCAGACATCAGCGGTACGAACCCGCTAATCTTGCCGCGATGCTGAATGAAAACGGCGATCTCATCCCGTTTGGTCGTGTCATCCTGAATGGCTGCAATCGCCGTTTTCCCGATTTCTGCCCCCTTCAGGATGCTGATTAGCGCTTCCAGGTCATGGGGATACACATTCTGCCCGTTGACAAAAATAACGTCCTTCATGCGGCCGGTCACATATAAACGGCCTTCCAACAGGAAACCGAGATCCCCGGTGTTCAGCCATCCGTTTGGGGAAATCATCTGCTCGTTTACATCGGGCCGCTTATAGTAACCGCTTGTAACATTGCCGCCCCTAATATGAATCAGGCCAATAGTGCCTGCTGCCGCAGTGTTCCCCGCTTCGTCGCAAATGCGCAACTCGCACTCTTGTACTGGAAAGCCAAGATCAACGAATTCAATTGAGGTGTGATCCTCATGATTGGCAATACGCACAGGCTGTCCGACAGCCAGCGATTGGCGCTCAAGCTTTACGGTGTTGAGATGCTCATCCGTGCCAGGAAACGTCACAGCCAGACTCGCTTCTGCAAGCCCGTATACGGGAAAAATGCAATTCTCCTTCAACCCGTAAGGCTTCATCGCCTTCAGAAACTCGCGGCAATGAGCAGAAGAAATAGGCTCAGCACCGTTAAAGATCAGCCTAACGCAAGACAAATCCCACTCCGCTGCTCCTTCCGGCTTCCAGTGCTGCAGAAAATGCACATAACCGAAATTGGGAGAAGAGAGACATGTCACCCGATGCTGATGAGTAAGCTCCAGCCATTTCATCGGATGAAGCACAAACGTCGAGGTCGGCAAGTGCAGCTGATTCATGCCGCAATAAAGCGGCGACAGATGAAAGCCGATAAGCCCCATATCATGCGTCAGCGGAAGCCAGCTTAGCGAAGAATCCCGTTCTGTGGACTTCGCACCGTGAACAATGGCGGCCATGTTCGACAACAGGTTGCCATGCGTCAGCACGACTCCCTTCGGGTCTCCGGTTGAGCCCGATGTAAACTGGATGAATGCCATATCCGTCTCGGCTGCCTCATAGAGATCAGCCTCGGGACGGCCTTCATCCGCAGCTGCCGCAAGCACCTCTGCAATCGGTACACTGCCGGACTCCAGCCGGGTAAGCGTCTCCCCCTCGCCGTGCTTCAAAGCATAGCTTTGAATGCCTGGCCAAAGCTCTTCATCACAAAGTAATCTCGGGTTTTCCAGCTGCTTGCATACCTGAATTAGCTTGTTGCGACCTTCGTCCGTGCGGGCTGCCGTTACAGGTACAGGGACAATGCCGCCGAGCACGCAAGCCCAGAACAGAAGGATGAACCGTTCGTTACCTTCCGTCTGCATGACAGCAAAGTCGCCTGGTTCAAGACCCCGCTGGCGCAGCAGATGAAGCGCTCTTCTGGACAATGCAAGTAATTGGCCGTACGATAAATAGCGCTCCTGACCGCTTTCGCAAAATCGAATTCCTGCATCGTTTTCCTTATGTGCCAGCAATACACCAGACAAATTACGGATGGTTGTCATAGGCGGCCCTCCGTTCTGTGTTTTATCACACCGTTGTGGAGTGGAGTTCTTGATAATCCTCCGTCACGATACGATTATGCTCGTCCATAATGACCACATGCGGGCGATAGGTGCGGGCTGCCGAATCCTCCATCATTGCGTAAGATATAATAATGACGCGGTCGCCCGGCTGAACCAGTCTGGCAGCGGCGCCGTTCAAGCACACCATACCGGAGCCGCTTGGACCAGAGATGACATACGTCTCCAGCCTGGCTCCATTATTTATATTGACTACTTGCACTTTTTCGTTTTCTAAAATATTCGATGCATCCAAAATGTTCTGATCAATCGTTATGCTCCCAACGTAATTCAAATTAGCCTCTGTCACAACAGCACGGTGAATTTTGGACTTATGCATCTCTCTGAACATAAATTCACTCTCCTTTTGGAGTGGTTTGGAAAAATAGAAACACTAGCTGAGAAACTTAAAGCTATTTCAATCAAGCCTTTCAAAGTGAATTTCTGTACGGCTATTTGCCAATGCGGCTGTTTGTTCAGATTTGAGCATGCGTATGCTTAGGAGTGGGATCTTGGTGCCAAGTGAGGGGACTTGCTAACTAGAAAATTCATGATTTTGCGTGGAGTACTGCTGATTGGGTCAGATCATGTTTTAAAACGAGGTTATGCTGAGCAGAATGGTTTAATCAGGTGTAGCGGTGAAGGATTAAAGCGATAAAAGGTGTGAAGCAGGAAATTTATTGAAGCATACCCTTATAGTAGTGCGAATCTTTTAGTTGTGAAAGGGTGAAAATTATATAATAGAGGGGGAAAATCTTTTACTTTTTTTGATAAAATCTACCATAGATTGAGAGCCTTTTGCAAAAAAACACTCCCGGTCTTGCTTGAAACCAGCAATTTGACAAACAAAAACAGATTAAAAATCGAAATCTTGTAGCGGAGGGATTGGCGGCAGTAGCGGAGCGCCGTTTTACGGTCGCAGCGGTTCAAATAGCTTAGCGTATAGTATTTACTTGCAATGCCGATGTCAATGTAAGAGAGCTGTTTCGCTTTATTGCTGATGGAATCCGACTTGTCGACCAATTCCCGGATATGCTCACGCACTTTGATCGATTTGAAGCTAAGTCCTTCGATTTTTATATATATTTCCTTGTTGAGATGAATCGTATCGGGATCTAACTGCCAGCGGTCGCAGAAGAAATAGAGGCTGTCGGGGGATTCATGATAGACGGAATGAGGCTTGGTCTGCAGCGCAATTTTGTACTTGTCGAAAAAACGGAGCAGATAGGTCGTATCCTCCCCCAGATGAAACTGTTCGTTGATCAAGCCGACTTCGTCCAGCAGCTTCCGGCGGAATACCATCGTATTCAGCTGAAAAAAATTGCGCGTATGTGACAAGAACGCTTCGAACAATCCTTTTTCAAAAACAATCGTCTCTCCGTCATTCCATGTCTCGAAAGTTGTTCGCATTGCTTGCAGCCAGTACCGCTCAACCTCATTGTCGAAGTTATAAGTGGTAATGTCCCCATGCTGTTCGACCCATAGCGCAAAGCTGATGTCCGCCTTTGTCAGGTCAAGTGTCCTCATACTGTCGGTCAAATGGCAAGGATACCATTCGTCATCGGAATCAAGAAACGCTACATATTCCCCTTTCGCCGCCAGCATCCCCGTATTCCGCGCACCGCCAGGTCCTTTTGCCCGTTCATTGCATACATAGCGGATCCGGTCATCTTTGCGTGTCCACTCGCGGATTGCCTCTTCGGTATGATCGGTACTGCCGTCGTCGACGACGATCAACTCCCAGTTGGCATAAGACTGATTCAAGATAGACTCGATCGCCCCGGAAATGATGTTCGCACGATTGTACGTTGGCATAACAATACTTATTAACGGCTCCATTCGCTTCACTCCAATCGTTGCAAAGTGCTTACTTTAAATCAACGTCAGTTTAAAAGCAGAAAGGAAAGCCGTCAAGTACAAAAAGTATAAGGAGGTTGATCTATAGGCTCCATTTGTGATAACCCAGCTTGAGTAAGGAATCTTCTATTTCTTGATCTGCTTTGCTTTTGGAGGTTGTGAATTCCAATTCGGACAATGCACTCGGAAGCTCTTGCGCGATGAAGGAGTCAAAATCGATGGCTGTCCTCATAATGCGAAGCTTGCGCAACGACGGCAGCTGTTCTATTCCCGGTAAATGAGTCAACCCTTTACAATTCGAAATGGTTATCTCCTCCAGCGCCTCCATCCCGCGATCAAATCCGATTTCCAGCAGCTTGGCTTGATCCTCAATCCTAAGACTTGTCAGTGCTCGGAACTTCGTAATATTGCTCAAGTCATGAAAACCCCGGATTCTAACGAGCTCTAAATCGTCGATATCATTCTCTTCGATTTCCTGAATATGCTCTCGCCCGCCAAGCAAAATGCGAAGATGCTTCAGCTTCTTCAATCGGTTTATAAAATGTAACGGTAATTTGCTAATCGAATGCAGCGCAAGGTAATCTAAACCTTCTAGATGGCCTATTGCATCCAGGTTTTTCACTTTGCCCCCAATATGTAATTGCTGAAGATGAGAGAACTCTTTGAAATACTGCAGGTTGATGACCTTATTATCCGAAATAAAAGTTAAATCTCTTAATGATTGCAGCGAATCTATTCCCAAAATATCCGGATTCTCCAGCTCATATATCCCCAGATGTAAACTGTACAAGTGTCCCAGCCCGGCCAATGCATCCGTGTTATGCGCCTGGACTAGAGAATTGAGATGCAGCATTTTGACATGAGGAATCCTGAGGAGCGTACGGCCATCGAACGAGATGGATTTATGCCCGTAGAAACGTACGCCAAAGTTTTCATCCAAACGGTCGCAAAGCTCATCCACTTCCTCCAATATAGAGCCATAAAAATCCGGGTGAGAGAATTGAACAATCACTTGGTTACCGTCGCGCAAGTCCTGCTTAATCTGCACCCGATCCAGCGCAACAGGATCATTAATCAGAATTTTTCGTTTCCATTTCTTGCGCATTCATAAACCTCCCATAACAAGCTTGTATTTTTTAAAAATCCAAGCGTTCATCAGGTCAGCAGCTGCATTTTTGCTTATGCGAACAGGCGGCTTTTGCTCTTGCACGGCATCTGCTCCAGGTACAAAAAAACGGAACGGCTTTGTGATTTTCTTAATATCGTTAACTATATCGGTATAGAATGTATACGTTACCGGCTGATGTTCACGGATATCCTCATAAACATAATACTTCTGGTCCTCCAAATTAATTTGAAATCCTTTCGGCAAAGAAAGCATGATAGATGGCAATTCATCTTCTGCCCATTGCCCGAGATATGGAAAGCTGATATTTTCGTTTCTTACAAAAAATCCAGAGCTTTCGTTCCCAGCAGCAAATGAAATCGAATAGACAAAGTAAGGGTGGTATTGCGGCTTTTCTTGTACTGTAAAATATTGATAAAACTTTTCATACGCCTCATACACTTGTTTGTAGTCATGTTTGGTCTGCGCATAATTCGTATGATTAAATTGTGCTTGTTGCTGCTCGAAAAGCTTCATCACATGTTTAAATTCTTCTGGTGTGATCAGAAATTTAAGCTTATAGAATCCGCTGTGTTTTAACCGGTTCATTTATTTCACCCCCAATTGCGCCATGATTACCTTGGGCACGACTAATCTCAAAATCTAAGTATAGAGTGTGCAATAATAGTAGCGTTCGCCATTTTCAAAAAGAGTGCGGAAGGCCGTTCTGGCTGCTCCGGCGATTTCAGCCGCCAGCGCTTCTAATTCCGGTGTCATTTTCATAAAAATCGCCCCTCTTCCGTTATTAAATATCGGATTCTACATTTTGGATTCCGATTTATATATATTTACAAAGGATATGGCGGGGCTTTTTCTGCTGCACTATTATCCGGATGAGCTTCGGCTGGCTCATAGTCATGCATGCGGAGAAGAATATATTCCACTTCTTCCAAAGGCATTTGCAGCTGTTGGCTGACCTCGTAAAGCCCCATATTTTGAGCTAGCAGTCTCCTTGCTCTATGGATCTTCCCATCCAGCCAATTTTTTTCTAACATCCAGTTTTTGACGAGGATCAACAATTGATCTTGTGTTTCCTTGTCTGCGTGCTTTTTATATTTGGCTACAGATTCCGACATATACTGATAAAGATAAATACCTAAAGCTTCGCGCTGCTCATTTTTAGACAGCCGTTGATAGTGCTCATAAATGATGTTGATGTCTACATATAGAGCGTGATCCCTGCTATCAAAACGTCTGAATGTTTTCCGCCCGTAGCTTTCAGGCAAAACACGCAAGACAAAATGAATATTATACGGAAACTTCCATGTTTCCGCCAATTCTTCTAACGGCAGCAGTTCATCTCTTAATTGACCAACGCATGTTCCATATGTATTTAATAAAAAATCTAGCTTCATTCATGCCTCCTTAGATCTTTAAAACTCATATTTCACAAATTGATTTTGCAGCGTTTCTTCGTACGGAATCCACTCGAAATCGCTCCATAATGATATATGCAGAAGCTCCGACAGCTTATTTGCCGCTTGTTCTGGACTAGTCAGCTTTAACAGAGCGTCAATATCCTCAGCTGGGATGTTCAACGCTTTTACCAGATAGTCATCATTAATCCGTTCTTCTCTAAGCTCTTCATATTCTTCCCTCGTCCACGGCTCGCTAAAGATTCTTTCAGCTTGCAAGTTTCCGTCCGCAAATATCGACAACTCCAATAATTCCTCGTTCATATACGCAGCGGTGATCACTGGCTCCCCGGTAAACAGGGACAATGTTCTGCCGACTTTCTTCACCGTACCCCATACAAAATATTCATGGAGCACACTGATCCAGTTCTCGTTGCTTTGGCTTATGTAAAAGACTTCTTCGGTCTCTTGAGCTTCATTTCTGCCCAATACTTTGGAGTGCTCTTTACTCAGTTCTCTCAGTGCATCGATCGTCTTCTCAAGGTTTTTCGACTTCATATGCAAATTAGCGAATGATCTCCCCACGGGTAACCTCCTACAAATAAAAGGTGCTATATGCTCATTAGCAATTGAATAACACCAATTAATTTACATCTAATTCCATTATAAAGTTCTTTTATTCGGAATCTACCTACTTTTTACCTGAATTCCGGTATTTGAAGCAGCCTCAGTTTGGAAATGTTTTTAAAAGGGTTTCGTAAGTCCTATATCAATCGGATCAATTTAAAAATCAATCCCTATAACACAAAAGAGAAACCCGATGTTTTTGAATATCATAGGATTTCTCTACACTCTGACTCTTCTATAAAAAGCTGTTTGTTTTGCTGCTAGTTATAAAGCACGTACATCCATACCATATATTTATAAACTTGTTGGTTAAGAGCGTCGATTCAACTGCCAATCTTCGTTAAAACCAAGCCGCTTTGCCAGAACAGTATCCACTTCAAATAACAGTTCACTGAACAGTGACTTCGGAACATTCATCGGAAGAATGCGGTCTTCATCCTTAATTTCACTATAAATGTAGCTTCCTCGTGTAACCTTGCCGGCACTGTAAAAATCCATTTCATAAACTGTGACCGTCTCGTCTTCCATCCCGACGGAAAGATCGCTGATAGCCAACTGTACGCCGATACCCATGGATTCATGCTCTTTGTAAAAATCAATATAAGAGCCGCCATCCAGGATCGAGCCTTTCGACCAGCCGAATTTAGTGAGCCCGCCAAGAAGCGATAAGCCATTGATCGTGACTCCTGCGAAACGCATAATGTTCAAGACGTTCTCTTCTTCGTTCAATACAGTAAACGTATTTCTTGTCAATTGAAGCAGAGGCTGCGTCACTTCATAATCCGCGAGCTGTTGAATCCATCGCTTTCTTGACCCCTCTTCCAGTTCCAGAGGATGGATCAAAGCGATAAAATCTCCCTCCGATAAAACAACCTTATCTTCATCCTCAGAAGAGAAGCTGCCGTCTTCTGCAACTCTAAATGTGGCTGCAAGCACTTCGTCCCTATACACGCCCCATACGAGTCCTGATGCAAAAACATGCATAACCGGGTTGTCCACGAACAGCTTGTGCCAAGCGACGTAAGTCCAACGTCTTCTCGTTGCAAAAGACTGCTCTAACCGAATTTTCACAGACTCTACGACAGATTTGAGTTGTTTCTTCAGTTGCTTAGCTTCCATTAAAGCTGCCGCAGCCAAGTCCACATCGTCCGCAGCAGCGGGAGCGGGCAAAGTTTTGTAGATCTTACCGCTTCTGTCTGTAATGCGAATTTCATGATTCAGCATCAATTGCAGCGTGAACTGTCTTGGACCATAATCGACGGTTAGGCATCCATTTGCATCGAATCCCAGATGTGGTACAACCCGGTCTGCGAGCTCCTCTGTAGAGATGCCTGCTATCCTTGCTGCTTGACCGAATGCTGCAACAGCCGCTTGCTTCACCTGATTGAATTTGAATTTGCGCGAAATTTGATCAATAAACAGCAGCGCCGATTCTAACGGAGACAACATCAGTGACTTCACGGCTTCACATGCGATTGCGCTCCGCGATTCAAGCGGCCATGCCAGGATACGTGCTTGAAGTGCAAGCACGACACGCTCATCGCCGAATGCGGCCGCGAAGGCCATTACCCACTTTCTATTCGCAGGCGCTCCCTGGCCAAGCCACCGCTGCAGCACTTCGTTAGCCAGCACAGACAAATCCTCTGCTTTTAGCAGTGCGGCTAGCTCCTGAGCCTTCCAGTTGCGATTGATTTCCTCTTGAACAGCATAGGCATTCAAGATTGCATACGTTACTGTTTCGTCGACAAGCTCATTAGATGCTCGTAATCGCATCCGAGGAAGCGTCTCGAGCTCAATCCAGTTCAGATGAGCAATATTAATTTCGGCAGAAACTGACATTGCTTCTTGAAGCGGTATTCCCAGCTTATCTTGCAGTGCATTGGCTATCAGTTCTTTGATCTTGGCGTTCTTCTCACGCTTATACAATGCTTGCAGCTCTTGTCTGACCATTTTGCTATCCCATTGACTTAGCAGACGTACGACGCTCTCGCGAACGGCTGGTTTTTTATGGGCAAGCAGCGGCAGGATGGCTTCTGCCTGATCGGTATTGGATGACAAAAGTACAACGACTTTGTTCCTAACCAGTTTGCTGTCATCCGCTAAATAAGGAATGACAATTACGGCGTGCCTTTGTGCGTCATGCGTCATGAGCAGAGTAAGAACGAAAGATTTTGCTTGGGGCGTATTCACTTGCGTATGCAAATAAGCAATGAAATAGCTGCTGAGTTCATCCATGTTAGCTTTAACATAAGCTAACGTAAGCTGGTACCAAGCCAGTTCATCGATATGAGCACGTTCAATTTGAGCCGTATTAACGATATAGGGCATCAAATCCTGCATCGCTCCGCCCTCTTGCCTATAAGCCTCGATGAAGAAGCTGTATGGCAACATCTGCGGCTCCAAGGACCACCTGCAAAGAATTATTAAAGTATCTTCATCCGTATGCGCAAGAAAACAGATGACACGGTTAAAGAGAAAAGAATGTTGCAATAGATGCTGAGCGATGTACAAACCGCGGAATGACAAGCCATTCTTTTTATAACCACTCCATATCTCTTTCAATTCAGAGGAGAGCTGATCTCCCCGGAAGTAGGCCATATTTAGATGTAATTCCTCTGCTGTTAATTGCTCAGTTTGCAGGATTTCCTCTATCTTAAACAGAAATTGCTCCTCCATATGCTTCAAATAAGGATGTTCATCGTCGATTTCCCAAAGTATTTGGCAGAGATGCAGCGTCTCAAGTTTGGAAGAGCGCAAGATCGCTCGTTCATAGCAAGCTCGATCTCTGAGTAGTTCAGCTCGAAGCAGATCTTGATGATCGTAATGATTTGATAGCTCACTAATATAAACCTCTCGCGGGAAACCGTATCGCTCATAATAATCGGGAATCCGCAGACGCCGTTCTTCATACCTTTCCGGAATGGCTCCGGAGTAGACTGTGTAGAAGAATGAAAGATCCCACAAGATGAGAAACCGGATGAACGACTCTGAAAAAGGAGTGTACGCTTCTGTTGCCCCTGCCAAATAGACCGCCTTATGTAACCACCGGTCACGATCTATGTAGCCCCATTTCACTTCTTTCATGAGTAATTTGATTGCGGCACTATCAGCATCACTGAGTATCGCATGCAGAATTGAAGTAGCAAGCGATGATGTTTGATGATCAAATTTAAGCTCACGCTCAATGCAATGAATGAACGCCTTCTCAAAACGGTTTGCTGTATCAGAGCTTGATTGCCCCGCCTTTGAAAGGGCAACTGCTATGATTAAGTCATCGAAGCTGCTTAATTGCTGTGCTTGATTTTGCATTAATGCCGGTTCTATTTGAGCGACTTGATCTAGAAAAGTGATTCGGTGTTCTTCCAAGCGCTTCGATAATTCGTGGTGCTCAAAAAACCATTCCCATACGATTTCCAGCGGAATATCGTAGCTGCTTACCATCGTCAGGCATCCTCTTCGCCAAAGGACATCCTCTACATATCCACAGCTAGCTTCAAGAAATGATTGTCTGCCAATATGGAGCATAATAGTCAGCAGTTTTCCAATCTGTTCTGGTTCAAGCCCCTTTAAATGAAGCTTTCGAAAATGAGTCCAGATTCGTCCGATACCGTCCCGATCATGATTCCGGAATGTGATAAACGGCAATCCCGTCGGCATTTCTCCCTCCCCTTCAATGTATTGTACGCTACATGCAGCTGTTAGTTCATCAAGCCCGATGTCAATCAGCAATTGATCAAGACCTCTTGTTGTCGCCATGCCTTTCGCCACGCACGAATCACTCCATTCTGTAATGCTTTAGCAGTTTGTTATCTTAATTAAGAATTAAATAAGTCATATAAGAAATAATATTCTGTTTATTTTTGTGAATTATCAACTTTCTCTAGTACATCATTCTAATAGGAATCCCACGATATTCCTATTTTATTATATCGCCCACACGACAAAATAGGACAGCGTTTTCGCTGCCCTTTGTCTGTTTTCTTGTCGTTTTATGCAATGAGATCGTCTCGCTCTATTAAGACAGTCGGTACTACTTTAAAAAGAGCTTCGTTAGTCCTACATAAATCGGATTTACTTGCAGTCCTTTTGGATTTACAGCATATCTTTTCCCGGTGTCTAATAAGGCGATCTGCTCCAGCTCCTCTTCGCTCAAATTGAAATCAAATACATCTATATTTTCTTTGATCCGGCGAGGATTCGAAGAATTTGGTATGACGATAGTGTCGCGATATAAATGCCAGCGTAAAATAATTTGTCCAACCGTCTTCTGATGGCGGCTTGCAATCGTTTGTAGCGTCACATTTTCCAGCAAAGACTTATTCGCCTGCCCCAATGGCCCCCATGCTTCATGCAAAATTTGATGTTGCGACATATATTCACGCAGCCTTTGCTGTTGAAATCGGGGATGTGTCTCAATTTGGTTAATCATCGGCATTATTTTAGTCTGCTTCTTTAATTGCTCGAAATGCTCGATCTCAAAGTTGGCTACACCAATCACTTTTATTTTGCCTTCCGTATATAATTTCTCTAATGCTCTCCAAGAATCGACAAAACCGGGTCCGGCAAAATGAATCAAATACATATCAAGATAGGTCGTATTCAGTCTTCTGCAGCTTTTCTCAAAAGCCCGTAATGTCCCTTCGTACCCCAAATCGGTTGTCCACACTTTAGAGGTTAGAAAAAAATCTTCTCTAGCAATCCCGCTATTCCGTATTGCATTGCCCAATGCTTCTTCATTGCCGTAAATTCGTGCCGTATCAAAATGGCGATATCCCGCTTGAATCGCTTCATTAATGGTTTTTTCAAAGTTCTTATTTTGTTTGATTTTGTATACGCCAAACCCCACTCGAGGAATATTTTAACGCCATTAACAATCTCAATAAACGGACTCATTTGTATTCTCCTTTGAACTTAGGATTGATCCATTTTTTAATCGCATAGCAGCAAGACCTGATCAATCAGGCCTCGTAAATCCAACATTGCTTTTTTAGCATTTAGCCGATAATAGTTTTTTGTCCCTTCCCTATGAACACCAACGATGCCGGCATCCTTTAGTACTCTAAGGTGATGAGATATACAGGACGAGACAAATGGGTAAGCCGTTCAACTTCTCCTACTCGCATGCCTAAGCTCTGTGATCCCTGAGCCAGAGCAATCAATATCGATTGGCGTGTCTCATTCCCGATGGCCGCAAGCACATCCTGATTTCTTTTAAAATCATCCGTAATTTGACTTGTCATATCCCGCTCCATCGTAATCCTCCCTTTCCTAAAGCACTGAATAGGAACAGCCTAACATAAGGCTAAGATCCATATGACATTGAGAAAGAAAATGAAGACCATTAAATAAAATAAAGGCAACCGATCGTTACGACCGACTGCCTTTATTTCTTAATGATCTATTTAGCTCAATTCTTTATGTCGCAACAACGTACATTCAAAGCGTTCTACACCAGGGTATTTTTCCCCTAGGCTTATTATCGAGAACCCAAGCTTGGTATAGAATCCCACCGCATCTTTATCCGTTTCAGCTTTCATTTTTACAAGATCTTTGGTTTTCATATATTCATATATCAACTGTCTTCCAAGACCTTTGCCGCGATAATTTGGCTTTATAGCCATGTGTTTTAGTTCCGATTCACCAATTGAGCCGCATATTGTCCCAATTAACCCCACTAGCTCATCACCAAAGAACCTGCCAAAAAGTTCTCTAGTGTCATCTTCTAGATACTTAATTAGTTCGGCATGAATCCTCTCTTCGTCTGACCACATGCATTCAGACAACAGATATTTCACGTCGCTAAAATCGCTTAAAACTTTTAAGTTAATTAAGGGAATCACCACCTTTTACAATCCTTCATTTGATGCCATGATTTTTTCTTTCAATAGCTGTTCGTCAATCACTTGAACTTCCTTCCTATTTTTCTTTTGGAGATTAGCTGTAAGTATCTTGTCCTCAATATCTTCCAACTGTTTATCATACAATGATTGTTTGACAAGTTTACCGCTACTATCATCCTTATAGATACCTGTTTCTTCTCCTAATATCCAATAAGTATTAGGCTCAGATACGGTTACCGCTTTCTTGAGGAACAGCACATAACGATCTCTTTCGACAAATAAGTCATTATCGTTGAAGGTCAACTGGCTATTGCCCTGCTGAAGAATATTGATTTCTTTTGATTCTAATAATGGATCTCCCTTCCATTCATCAATAATTGTCGCTTGGAAAAGTGTTTTAGCGCTTGGTTCTATTAATTCTCTTACTTTCTTTCCGATTTCAACTTTTATAATCAAATCAGAATTCTTTACTGCTTCTTCAAAATTATAAACTTGGAGTTTAGCAGAACTAAGCCTTACTTGTTGCTGATTAGGGTACTTGTTCACATTCCCATTCGTATATGCAGCAATTCCGATAGTCAATGCTAAACCACAGCTTACGCTAAATAATAGATATTTCGGCTTCATAATGTGTGCCCCTCCTCATATATAAAGACGCTCTAATAAATGGAAAAAGTTGCTCTTGTTTTATTAATTTAAACCTTCGTAAGCTTGAAGAGTCCCTCCTATACACAGGATGGGGCTCCTTTGTTAACCATCATACATGCAATAAAAAGCTGCCGTATGTAACGACAGCTTTTTTATATGTTATATTTCTCTATTTCAGATATATAACTAAGTTAGACAACCAGCATAATTGCTAATCTTCAGGCACGTAGAGTCTTTTTACCAAATCTGACATAGTTGGTGCAAGAGGATGTATTCCTTCCCGTTTCAATCTGTCAACTAATTCTGGTTGTTCCAATTCCTCATCGGTAAGATCATCCTTTGAAATCAGCGCATCCATTCATGCATATACTAGGGCAGGATCTGTCTCTGAGAAATCGTAACAAATAAAGTCTCCACCAGCCGTATTTGCTATTGCAATAACTTTTTCAGGAAGCATGCACTTTATTGCTTGGTGGACTTCAAGTATGAAATTGGAGTCGGCCGCGTGAAAGGAATAAAGATATCCGAATATTTTGCTTGTACTCTTTACATTGAAAACAGCTGGATTTGGTCCCGCTCCATTATGCTCGATAATAATTTTCACGAAATCTTCTGGGAACTTTACGTCCAGTGTGTGTTCAACCTCGTTAATCATACTTACTGTTATCATGCTTGATGGGTTTTCCCATATTATGCTACTCATCTCTTATCCCTCAGTTCTAGTTCTAATTATCCGGCATCTTGTGAAAAATACATGCAATAAGGCAAAATTAGGTATTGTTTGTGTATTAAGATTGATGAATCGAATTCCATATTTCTTTATAATGCGGGCTGTGGATCAAACCAATGATGTTGCCAAAAGGATCTACGACCGATGCGGTGATCCAGTCAACGCCACGCTCTATACGGGGTTTATATTCAGAAGCTCCCAGTTCTTTTAACTCATCCAGCACTCTTTTGCAGCTTTGAGATCCTCCGCCCAAAACTAACATTTGCCATTCCGCGTAATTTGGATGTGTTTGTCATTATTATAAGCTCCTTTTCGATCAATTGGTATATACTTTCTATTTCAATGATAAGGGATGATGATCATGATCGTATTACAGAAATCCGCAGACATCTATAAAACGGGCGGTAAACTGGTTCCTGCCGGGTTCGAAGAGAATCAAGAGTCATCTGCATTTAAAATTCATTTATGGCAATAGTAGAATTCTTCTACTATAATTAGTTTTATTTACCATCTGGATCTAAGGAGTGTTCTTTGTATGTCAATTAAAGTTGTATTATTTGATTTTGATGGAACGCTTGCTGATACTTTGCCGTTATCGTTCATTGCGTTTAAAACAGTGTTTAAGCAATATGATAATAGAGATGTTACCAACGATGAACTTATTGCAATGTTTGGTCCGACAGCGGAATACATTATTGGGGAAAACTTCAAAGATAAAGTGCTAGTACAACAAGCTATAGAGGATTATTACTCGTTATACGAAAAGGGTCATTTCGATGATTTTCAGAACGATCAAGGAATTGTAGGTTTACTTCATTTTTTGAAGGAAAAAGGGATCAAAATTGGAGTCATAACTGGAAAAAGTAAGCGGGCCTTTCAGATATCTTCTGAGGCTTTACATTTACTAAGCTTTTTCGATATTACTATTACAGGGGATGACGTTGATAAAGCTAAACCAGATCCCGAAGGAATAAATAAAGCATTAAATATTTTGGGCATAGATAAGTCGGATGCTTTATTTGTAGGTGACAGCAATGCGGACATACTCGCAGGTAAGGCTGCTGGGGTACGTACTTATGGCGTCCGTTGGTTATCTACTTACCAAAGTCTTGTCTACGATGTATCGCCGGACGGTATTTTTGACAGTGTCACTGAATTTCGTGAACTTCTGGAGAAAGAGAGTGTTATCCATGGAAACTAAGTGGTTGGAGTGGGCAAAACAGATACAAGCTATTGCACAAATAGGATTAACCTATGCCAAGGACGTTTATGATCTCGAACGATATGAGGAACTGAGGCAGATTAGTGTAGATATCTTATCTAACTATACTTCTGTCAGCCAAGAGAAAATTTCACTTGCATTTGCAAATGAATCTGGTTATGCGACTCCTAAAGTTGATATTCGCGGCGTTGTTTTTAATGGGAATAAAATACTGTTAGTTCGGGAAAAGCTTGACGGGGCATGGGCTTTACCAGGGGGCTGGGCCGATATTGGTTTATCGCCAACGGAAATAGCAGTGAAAGAAATTAAAGAAGAATCTGGTTTTGATGTCGTACCCGTTCGCCTTTTAGCTGTATTAGACAAGAAATTTCACAATCATCCCCCAGAACCCTATCATGTCTATAAGTTATTTATTCGATGTGAGATTGTTGGAGGACAAGCTGCAACAGGTGTAGAAACAAGCGCGGTTGATTTCTTCGAGCATGACGATCTGCCTGAACTTTCCCTTGAGAGAAATACTGCAGAACAAATTAAAACCATGTTCGAGTTTCTTGAGAATCCAGCTAAAGAAGTTATCCTTGATTAAAATTAATAAGATCATATGCAGAGCAGCTCCCAATCGGTAAATGGAGATTTCCATTCAAGCCGATTGGGAGCTTATTGTTTATTACTTTTATATGAGCAAGACCATTTTTTCAGAAAGTATTAACCTTTATTTGAAATAACTTGATCAAGAAACTTATCAGCATCACTGTTAAATTTCCAGGATACTCCGAACTTATCGACGAGCATTCCAAAGCACGATGACCAAGGTACCGCCGACAAAGGCATTACAATATGACCGCCAACGGACAACTGGCTAAAGTATTGCTCTAATATTTGCTTATCTTCATTAATGACACTGATCATGACATTATTTCCTTTCACGACTTCCCCTGTTACCGCCGTCATGGAAGGCAAAATATCCGACATCATCATTTTCCCGCCAGCAAATTCGATAGAAGATTCCATGATCATATTTAATTCATTTTCCGGCAATGGGTAATTCGGATCTTGCGGGATATCATTGAATTTCACTTTTTTGACTGCCTGGGCACTCAAAGCCTCCGCATAAAAATCAATTGCTTGTTCGGCTTCACCATTAAAGTTTAAATATATAATTGCTGACATCGATTAATTCCTCCTTTTTGTTATAAAGGAAGTATAATATAGGAGTGGTGACACCAGTATGTCACCATTCATAAATCGATTAGGAAGAGTGATGACGATGGAAAAAGTGGAGAGATTAATCTCAATTATTATGATACTGCTGAAAAAGGATCTCGTTTCTACAAAAGAATTCACACAATTATTTAACGTATCCAAAAGAACGATTCTTCGGGACATGGAAACGCTGAGTTTATCCAACATTCCAATCTATTCGGTTCATGGCGTTTATGGCGGATACGGTATTATGGAGGAATACAAGGTTGACAAGCGTCTTTTAAACAGCTCCGATCTGGAAAACATATTGATTGCACTAGGCGGATTGGAAAAAATTCTGATTAGCGAAGAGGTTGCATTAACGATTAAAAAAATGGAAGCCATGGTTAACCCGTTATCCAGGAAAGGTTCCATCCAACTGTCATTTTATGATTGGGAAGGCCGGTCCGAGATTCTTCAAACCTTAAAGTCGTGCCAGCAATCAATATCAGAGAACAAGATCATTTCATTTGATTATATTGATAAAGATGGCCTGAAAACCACTCGAATTGTTGAGCCCTATCAGCTTCATTTTAGCGAAGCAAGCTGGTATTTAAAGGGATACTGTCTGGATCGTCAGGGATATCGGACATTCAAATTATCCAGGGTCGATAATCTCAGTACGGATGGCACTACATTCCAACCCAGAGATTTTGTATCAGAGCAAGATAAAACCAAATATCAGCCGCAATTAATCGCGGTTAAAGCGTTGATATCCCCCAATATTAAAGATCAATTTATTGAAAGGTATGGCCGAAAAAGCATTGAACCCTATAGCTCTGACTATTTCTTAGCCGCTTTTCATATCCCTCAGAACAGCATTGGCTTTCAATTTTTAGCAAGCTTTGGCACCAATTTAGAAATCATTGAACCTAAATCATATGTTGATGAATTTAAAAGTTATTTACTTGCAATGCTTAGTAAGTACTCCTGAAAGTTCACCTTAAATTAAGCAGCACGCGTTAAATTAACGTAGTATTATAGTTCTCCAGTGCGAAGTCAACAGCAGCTTCAGCATGAAGCCTTGTTGTATCATACAGAGGAATATCGCAATTTTCCTGTGAGATGAGTAAGGTTATCTCGGTGCAGCCGAGAATAATGGCCTCTGCTCCCTGTTGACTGAGCTTATTGATGATTTTTAAGTAAGACTGTCTAGATTCATCATTAATTGTACCCAGACAAAGCTCTTTGTAGATAATGTCATGAATGATCATTCGATCCGTTTCATCAGGAACGATAACCTCAAGTCCAAACTTTTCAACAAGTCTGCCCTTGTAAAAATCTTGCTCCATCGTAAAAGCAGTGCCCAGCAGCGCAACTTTTCTGATTCCATCCTTCGCAATAGCATTTGCCGTTGGATCAGCAATATGAAGCAACGGAATCTTGATCGATTCCTGCACTTCTTTTGCCATCTTATGCATTGTATTGGTACAGATAATGATAAAATCAGCCCCGCCAGATTGCAGCCTGCGTGCCGAATCAATCATCATTTCTGTCGCTTCATCCCATTTCCCTTGATGTTGAAGCGTTTTGATTTCATCGAAATCTACTGAGTACATAAGACTCTTTGCGGAATGATGTCCTCCCAGCTTTTCTTTCACACGCTGATTGATGATTTGGTAGTAAAGCAACGACGACTCCCAGCTCATTCCACCGATTAAACCTATTGTTTTCATGAACTAGACTACACTCCTCTGAATGTTTGCATTGTTAGTAAACTATCTTCATCGTAAATCAATTCGATTGATGGAGCAATATTAACCATTCGCACTAATCTCTGTTTGGATCTAACCATGTGTACCCAGTCTTTGAAAATCATGAAAAGGACAGTGTCTCCACTGCCCTGATAAAGTCCGTATTATAGCTTTCAGTAATGAGAGCTGTCCCCATACAACTCAATTGTCGGCTCCGAATTATGAAATACAATTTTACTCAGGCTAGCAGAAGGTACGTCGGGCAAATTCCCCATTTCACTCAACTGCTTACCGGAATATTGGTTCATTATCGTCTTTAACGTCATTCGGTGGCTTACAACAAGAACGTTTTTCCCCTTGCAATCCTGCAAAATCTTCTCCACAGCCGCTACACCGCGATTCAGCAGCTCCGCATAGGTCTCCCCCTGTCCTGAAGGACGGTATAAATGCGGTTGTTCAAAAAAGTGTTCCCACTCCTCGGCATACTCATTCTGTATAGCTGGAACATGTTGTCCTTCCCACAGCCCCATGTGAATTTCCTTCAGTTCATCTAATTTCACGATGTTCTCCGCTGTGCTTCCAGAAATGATCTGAGCCGTCGTCAATGCTCTTGGGCTTGGACTCGCATAAATCGCATCAAATTTGACCGTGTGTAAACGATCAGCCAATCGGGCTGCCTGCCGTCTCCCTTCAGGCGTCAACGGTGAGTCCATATGGCCTTGCATTTTCTGCTCCAAGTTCCATTGGGTCTGTCCATGTCTTACGAAAAAAATCGTAGTTGTTGTCATGCTGTTGTCCTCCTTTTTTATGTATTTGAAGTATAAGTCCTTGATCTATAAAATAAAAATATAAGTTTTTTATTGTGCATAAACAAAATATATAGAAGGTGATTGGATTGACGATCAATCTGCATGCATTAATGTTGTTCTATAACGTTGCCCTGACCGGCAGCGTCACGGAGGCTTCCAAGAGATTAAATATCAGTCAACCGGCCATCTCTGCTCAAATTCGGAGCTTCGAGAAGCAATACAACATCCTGTTATTCGAGAAAAAAGGAAGAAGACTGGTTCTGACCCCTTTTGGTCAAAAGCTGTTAAAGCCGACTGAAAAGCTGTTTATCCTTGAAGGGCAAATTGAAAGCATGATCGAAGATTATCATCAACATCCGCAAGGAAAGCTTCGAATCTCTGGAAATTACTTAGCAACCAGCTTTCTGATTCCCAAGTGGGCTTCCCTCTTCAAGCAAAAATATCCGAAAGTTGCTGTAGAAATCACGACCGTAAATTCACAAGCAGCCCTTGATAAATTAATGAATTACGAATCGGATATCGCAATCTTTGGGAGCAGCGAGATTACTAATCACAAAGCAAATCAGCTGCATTTTACAGATATATGTCAAAATGAATTCAATTTCGTGGCTGCGCCAAATCACAAGTACGCTAATAGGCAAATTACTTTGGAAGATTTGGTGAAAGAGCCATTCATTATGCGGGAGGAAGGCAGTGCAACCCGTAAAAAGCTTCTTGAAGTATGCAGTGTTCAAAATGTTAGCCTGCCAATAATCGAACTACAATTTAATGGCATTAATGAAATCATTCAGGCGGTAGTCGCCGGTTATGGCGTCAGCTTTGTCTCTTCTCTGGTGGCTAGTCCATTTATCAAACGAGGGGAATTGGCTGTCGTAGATGTCACTGATGTCCGTATTGCCAACAATATTGTCCTATGCTCTCATGATGCGGATGATATGGAAGCATACATGCGCGATTTCATTTCCATTGCAACGGCAAATCGGGACACATTGTGAGCAGGCTCTGCTTTTCTATCCATAAAAAAAGGAAGCCGGATTTTCCGGCCTCCAGCTTTATTTTCCAACCAAAAAAATGACAGCCATAACTGGCTGCCATTCGATTACTTTTGCGGGGTCAGCAGGTTCTTCTGAAATAGCTTGAAGTCTCCCTCTTGTCCGATATATTCATACCCGTTGCCTTCATAAAAAGCAAAAAGTTTAGGATTGCTGGCAATGCAGTCTAAGCGCATCACTTTCTTATCCTTGAAGCTAATAGCTGAATCGCACCAATGGAGCAGAGCAGCTCCCAGCCCCGAGTTCGCATGCTTCCTGCTAATTGTCAAACGATGCAAGTAAATCGCTTCATCATCTGTATGAGCTTTGCTTCCCCATAGCTCGGAATCCCATGCGCTAGGCTGACGTTTCAGGATAACGACGCCTACAATTTCTTTGTCATGCTTGCACACAAACACTTCTTCCTGCTTGATCGATCCTACCGTATCGTGAGAGTCATACCCGTGCAGCAGCCCGCTCCATTGATCAGAACCTTTACTTTGAAGCCATTTGGCTGTATCCACCAGCAGGGACATCACTTCAGCTGCTTCCTTATCCTTTGCAACACTAACCGTATAATCTCCATTAATATGCGGATTTACTATTGTAAAATCATTGTTCATAAGTGGAAGACACTCCTTACTTGTTTATCTAATGCCGTCCATTTATTATAGCTCAATCGGATTAAGATTCAATGCTGCTGCAATCACATACCAATGATGTCACTATTCTATCTATTTTAATTACTTCATCACATTGCAGGTTCCGTCAGCGCAGCTGTCATCACCTTCAGACGGACTCTTTATCTCCATGCTTTGAAGTCTGTTTTCTTCCTCCCAGACCGAATGCAGAGCATTCAGAAACACCTCCTCCGACTGAGCGCCCGAGATGGCGTATTTGTTATTAAATACAAAGGCAGGTACGCTTGAAATATTCAGCATTTTCGCCTCCGTGATGTCTGCTTTGACCGCATCTTTATAGGCATCAGATGCAAGCATCTTCGCAACTTCCTCTTCATGAAGTCCCGCCTCGCTGCCGATAGAAGCAAGTACCTTGTGGTCAGCAATATTCATGGAGTCCGCAAGATAAGCTCGAATAAGCCGTTCTGTTAATTCTGCTCCCTTTCCGGCTTCTGCCGCATATTGAACCAGCCGATGACCGTCGAAGGTGTTGGCGATAATAACCTTATCATAGCTGACATTCAGTCCAGCTTCACGTTTAATCATTTCAGCTACTTGTGCTTGCTTGATCTTCAAATTCTCCACAGTCATTCCCTTTTCGCGGGCCAGCTGCTCGGCAGTAACCGTTCGATTCTGTGCATTTGGATCAAGCTGGTAGCTTCGATATACCACTTCGACTTTATCCCGCATTGCAAACTTGCCAAGAGCGTTCTCCAGCTTTCTCTTGCCAATCACGCAAAATGGACATCCAAAATCCGACCAAACCTCTATTCTCATAGCCTAGTTCCTCCAAATCATTAATGACCTTTACATGTGAAACGTACGGATTGATTTATCCAACAGCCTGCTGCTCATGCTCTGGCGTTTTCCCTTTACGAATAAAGATACCGAGTACGAGTGCAACGAGCGCGATGATAACGCCAAACCAGAACGCATTGTTGATACCGGCTGCGAGCCCTTTGACGATTTCCCCTGGAGCCTGCGGATCACTTGCTCCGCTTAAGTACTGTTTTTGTCCGCCAGACATGATGCTAATATACAGGGCAGTACCGATTGCGCCCGACACCTGCTGCAGCGTATTCAATATCGCAGTACCATGCGGATGCAAATGGCTTGGCAGTTGGTTAAGCCCGGCTGTCTGTGCAGGCATCATAACTAACGCAATACCAATCATTAGCGCGATATGAACGGCAACTAGAAAGCCCGTGCTCGTCGATTCATTAAACCGGGTAAATTGCCACAATGAGACGACAGCAATAGCCAGCCCAGGGATGACAAGCACGCGAGGTCCAAACTTATCAAACAGCTTGCCCGAGACCGGAGCCATGAACCCGTTCACAATTCCGCCAGGAAGCAGGATTAGACCAGATTTGAAGGCTGTTACCATGAGTACGCCTTGCATAAACATCGGAAGCATGATCGCAGATGAGAAGAAGGTCATCATCAACACAAACAGCAGCACTGCGACAAGCGCAAAGGTCGGATACCGAAACGCACGTAAGTCCATGACCGGCTGCTTAAGCAGCAGCTGCCTCCAGACGAACAGCAATAAGGAAACTCCGCCTGCCGCAATCGTCCAAATGACTTGAGGCTCAGACCAGCCTTGTTCACCTGCACTGCTGAACCCGTAGACGATTCCGCCGAAGCCGATTGTCGACAATACGATAGATAAGAAATCCACTCGCGGTCTGGTTACTTCCGACACGTTCTTTAAGACTGAAGCTCCAATAATAATGGAGAGCAGCGCAAACGGTGTGACGAGATAAAACAGCCAACGCCATGAGAGTGCATCAACGATCAAACCCGATATTGTCGGGCCAATCGCCGGTGCGAACATAACGACGAGCCCTAACATCCCCATTGCGCCTCCCCGCTTTTCCGGCGGATAGATGGTCATGATTACGTTCATAACCAAAGGCAGAAGCATACCTGTTCCAATTGCTTGAATAATTCGGCCAATCAACAACACACTAAATTCTGGCGAGAATGCCGAGGTAACAGTACCGACGAAGAACAGCACCATCGCCGACAGAAAAATTTGCCTGGTTGTGAACCATTGCTGCAAAATCGCCGTCACTGGAACCAGCACGCCAACGACAAGCATATAAGCGGTCGAAAGCCACTGAGCCGTTGCAGCAGATACGCCAAATGATTTCATCAATTCAGGAAGGGCATTGCCCATTAACGTCTCGTTCAGAGCGGCGACGAACATGCCTACAATAAGAGCAAACATAATTGGACCGCGCTTCATATGGTTTAAATCGATCATTCGTTTCTCCCCCAGGCTTCTGCATTGAGCTCATTGTTTATGACTGCGGCAGTAAAGGCTCCCGCCGAAGCGGCAGCTATAGCCTGATGCATTCGCGATGCAGCATCACCGGCGCCATAGATGCCCGGAATGCTCGTTTTTCCGAATTCATCAATGACGACAGCACCCCATTCCGTCATTTCGCATCCCATTCTTTGCGGCAAGTCCGATCCTGTAACCAGATCCGGCTTGAAAAAGATCCCCCTGCACGGAATGATCGTTCCGTCTTCAAGAACAACTTGCTGAACGATCCCGTCACTAGAATCAATTTGTCGGATTGGCGAGTCGTATAGAGCCACATGATGCTGCTTGAGCTCATCCCGATCTGCATCTGTCAGTTCGTCGGGGCCATTCGTACAAATGGTAAAACGGTTCGTCCACCCGGATATAACGGGAGCGAAATGCATAAGCTCAGGGCCCTTATTAATGATGACAAGGTGCTGATCCCTCAGCTCCCAGCCGTCACAGTAGGGACAGACGAAGGCGCTCCTCCCGTATACCTCTGCCAGTCCCGGAATGCTCAGCGGCTGGTCTTTCATACCGACAGTAAACAGCACTTTTTTGCTTGTAAAAGCTTCTCCCTGCCCCGTCTCCACATGAAACTGGCCGTCGCTTCCCGTAATCGACACCGCCGTATCGGATACAAAAGACACGGAAGGATAAGCGCTAATCTCATCCTTCGCCATTCGCCGAAACTCACTTGGACTAATTCCGTCTCGCGTAAGAAAACCATGGACCGCCTTAGTCACCGCATTGCGATGACGGCTGTCATCGATTAAGGCAACCTTTTTCCTTGCTCTCCCGAGTACCAGAGCAGCGTTCAATCCTGCTGGTCCACCGCCAATAATTGTCACATCGAAAAGTTGTTTTTCCATCTTTCTAAATGCACCTCCATAGATCTTTTATATCCATAATTAAAATAAAAAAATTTAAACTCTTATTCTGCTAATTCACCATGCGAAGCGAATGGCTAACAGAAAATAAGCACTGCCTCTTATACTTTAGTAATACTGATGCCCTCCCCCCTTTCCAACATTATAACCATTAACGATCTCTGTTATCCATAATAGACGGTTCATCCTTAATTTGCAAATGCTTTTTTTAAAAAATAATAATTCAAGCCGCTGCTTGAGCCTGGCTATAGTGCAAAAAAGACGCCGATCCTTAGCGGTTCGGCGCCCTCTTTTATCATGATTGGTTCAACTGCAATCACTCATATTCGGTTGAGAAACTAACTTCATGCCAGCGTTCAGCGTCGGCAGCGCGTTGTTTTTCAGCCATCGCAGCACCCTGTACAGCATCTTTACCCAGCAGCAAATGTGCAGGAAGCTCGTCCGCATAAGCAAGCTGAAGGACAACCTCTGCCACCTTTACCGGGTCACCTTTCTCATTGCCCTGCAAACCATCCATCATTTTAAGCAACTGGCCTACAGACGCTTCATAATCAGGGTGCAGCTGAGGCTGATTATGGATCGCGCGATTGACCCAGTTCGTCCGCATCCCGCCAGGCTCAAGTGCACTAATCTTCACACCAAGATGAGCTGTTTCCATAGCCAGTGCTTCTGTAAAGCCGCCAATCGCCCATTTCGCTGCATGGTAAGCCGCACTTCCCGGAGTTGCTAACCGGCCGCCAACCGAAGAGATCTGAAGAATATGCCCGCTGCGCTGCTTACGCATAATAGGCAATGCCGCACGCGTCAGGTATACAACGCCGTAAAAGCAAGTATCCATCAGCCTCTTGAAATCCTCGGAGCTGGTATCTTCGAAGGGGCGTATATCACCATAGCCTGCATTGTTAACCAAGACATCAAGCCGTCCAAAAGCGTCCTGCGCAAGTTGTACTGCGGCTTGTGCCGCTTCCTCCACCGTCACATCCAGCGTAAACGTACGGATCTGATCACCATACTGCTGAACCAGATCATCCAGTTGCTCGATATTGCGGGCTGTTGCGACTACGCGTTCGCCTTTGGCAAGTGCAGCTTCTGTAATATTTCGGCCCAGCCCGCTTCCGCTGCCGGTAATTAACCATACTTTTGACATGTAATCCGCTCCCTGTAATTTGGTTTGGAAGGCCTCAATCAAGCGGCCTTGTGTCTTGTATTATAAAGAAATTATAATGGAGGAAATAGTCGGATCATGCCTGATTATTGCCTAAAACTCTGACCATAATAATATCGACGTCAAAGCGATGAATTAATTGATTGTACCGTCCTAAAGAGAGGATGAACATTTTGCCCAATTCTGCTAAAGAGTTCTCAGATGTCATACAGCGGCTGCTGCACCAATGCGAGGCTTACTCCTATTCCGGCGGTATATGCGAGACTGATATTCCGTTTGTTTCACTGCTGCGATCAGATCATCCATCGACGGTTCAGTATGGTTTTTTCACTCCAGGGATCTGTGTAGTTTTGCAAGGCAAAAAAACTGTTATTGTGCGCAACAACACTTATAACTATGGAGCTGGGGATTATATTGCATCCAACCTCGATATGCCGATCAAAGGCCAAATTTCCGACGCATCAAGGGAGGCACCCTATATAGCAATCCGGATAGCCTTTTCAACCGACGAGATTGCCTCCGCCGCTCTCGAGGCCAAGCTGGAAGCCTTAGATGAGAGTCAGCTGTCAGAAGGCGCATTTATTGGCAATACCGGACTTGAAGTCTTGCATGTATTAGAGCGACTGCTGCATCTGACTGCTGATCGTGAAGCGGCTGCTTTTCTCGCAGCAGGCGTCAAGCGGGAGCTGATTTACCGGCTGCTGACTGACGAGGGTGGCAGGCGCTTTTACAACAATATGCTGCTTCATCATGATGCGGCAGGCATCAGCAAGGCGATCCATTATGTCAAATTAAATTATTTACGCAACCTTACCATTAGTGAGATTGCTCAAGCAGGCGGCATGAGCCCTTCTACCCTGCATCATAAGTTCAAAGCTGTTACTACGCTGAGTCCGATTCAGTATCAGAAGCAGCTCCGCCTTCAGGAAGCACGCCGAATCTTGCTTACTGATGACATTGATGTCACTTCAGCGGCTTTCGAGGTCGGCTATGAAAGTATTACGCAGTTCAACCGCGAATACAAACGCTTCTTCGGACTGCCGCCGTTAAAAGACATCCGCTCTATTGGTATTCGCGCTAAAGAAGGCCATCATGAATCTGCTTTAGCGGACAAGCTGCTATTGCCCTAATTAACAATAAAAGACCGCCCTCTAAAATAGCCTTTCAGCCATTAGAGGGCGGTATTACTCGTCTTTTTGACCAGCGAGGTTAATGATTACTCATTCGCCTTGACAGCAGTACCGCACCGAAGGCCAGAGCTATGGCTGCGGCAGCGAACCATGTGATCGAAGACAATGAGATCCGCTCAACCACCAGGCCTCCTGCACCAGCACCGGCCGCCATCGCCAGTTGAAGGATCATACTGTTCAAGCTCAACATAATGCCCGTCGACTCGGGAGCGATCGTTATGACATGCAGCTGCTGGGGCGGTCCCAAAGACCAGACAGCGATCGACCACAGAACTAGCATGGCAATAAGCATTACCGGAGCATGCACGCCAAGCGCTATCAGAACTAATGCAAGGCCATTCAGTACAAGCCCGATGATAAGCACACGGTGAAGTCCCCACTTGTCCGTCGCATAACCGCCAGAGCGGGAGCCGATCAAACTGGCTAGGCCAATTACGAACAATATCGTGTTAAGAGTGCTGTCACTCATGCCCGCTTCAGTCAACAGGAACGGCGTAATGTAAGAGTAAAAGATCGAATAGCCAATGATCCAGAAGAATGTCACGGATAAAACAATCAGCACTCTAGGCCGCTTCAGCAACGCAAGCTGCTGCCGCAAGGAAACGACCTCTTCCCTCTCTACAGGCGGAATAAGCAGAGCGATGAGAAAGACGGCCGCGAAGGCAAGCAAAGCAATAACTCCGAACACAGACTTCCATTCATAAGCGGTAGCCATGATTCGGCCAAGAGGAACCCCAAAGATCAAAGAAGCGGTAAAGCCCATTAGTACAGCTGCCAGCGCGCTTCCTTCCTTGCCTGGCCGGGCGACCTTCGTCGCAATGGTCATCGATACCACTACGACCACACCGGCACTGATTCCCATTAAAATCCGGGACGCATTCAGCAGTGCAATTCCTGGCAAAAAGTAAGCCAGCGCATTGCTCAAAACAAAAAATCCGATGGCGAAGAGAAGCAACTTTTTTCGCTCCATCCTTGCTGTCATTACCATCACTAGCGGTGTGCCAAAGGCATAAGCCAGTAAGAAAACCGTAATCAACTGTCCGGCTGTAATAAGAGAAACGCCCGTCGATACGGCAATCCGATCAAGAATACCTGCAATAACATATTCCGAAGTACCGACAAGAAAACTGAGAATTGCCAAAATGTAAATTTTAAGCGTACTGGACATGAGAGTCATTTCCTTTCCTGCTGCAATAGAAAAAATCATGTATGACCCGGACTTGGATTTGGAATACTCAATTGAACCCGCCATTTACACGAATCGTCTGTCCCGTTATCCAGCGTGCTTTGTCACTAACGAGAAGCTCGATTGCATTGGCGATGTCCTCCGGTTCTCCAAGCCGGCCAAAAGCATTCATTCGGCTGAAAGAATCAATTAACTCCTGTGATTTACCACTCAGGAACAACTCCGTCGAAACTTGACCGGGTGCTATACAGTTGATGACGATGTCTTTGGTACTGAATTCTTTGGCTAACTGGCGAGTCAACTGCTCGACTGCTCCTTTCGTTGCGGCGTAGACGCTGTACGTCGGAAGCATCGCACCTGATACGGAAGTTGAGAAGTTGATGATCGTCCCGCCTTCTTCCATATCGCGCATCGCTTGCTGGCAAGCAAAATAAGTGCCTTTCACATTAATTGCGAAATGCCGCTCGAACATCTCCTCCGTTACTTCCGCGATAGCCTTGCATTCCATTATCGCTGCATTATTGACCAGAATATCGATCCGTCCAAATTGACTGATCGTCTGCGAGAACAAGGATTCAATTTCCTTTACCTTGCTTACGTCGGCCCGAATGGCTACTGCTTGTCCGCCAGATTGCTCAATTTGTTGAACAACCTCGTCCGCTTTGTCTTTATTAAAAAAATAATTGATGACTACCTTCGCCCCGGATCGCGCCAATTGAATAGCCGCTTGCCGCCCAATACCCCGGGATGCTCCTGTAACAATCGCAACTTTTTCATTCATGTTTCCCGCCCCTTTGTTTGTAATGATATTGATTAGCCGTTTGCTATTTCATTATAGTAAGCGCTGCTTCGATTCCGTTAGATCAATCCTGTCTGATGCTTGCCTAATTCTCTTCTGTCTCCATATAATAAAAGGCGATATACATCCATCCTGAGATAGGAGTCCGCAGCATGAATGACCATAATGAATCCGCACGGATAGAGGAAGCACTGCAGCAATTGGCGCTTCTGATCCAGCGACATGCTCCATCCGGCGGCACTTATCAGACAGTCATACCTTCTTTGTCGCTGATGCATGCAACACAGTTGTCTGAACCGATTGAATCTGTATATAAGCCCTCCATTTGCGTTGTGGTACAAGGAGCCAAAACGGCAGCATTAGCAGACGAAATCTATACTTACGATCCTTTGACATATCTCGTCATATCCGTTGAATTGCCGATTATCAGCAAAATTCTGAAAGCCTCACAAGATACTCCTCATTTAAGCTTGAGGTTAAGCTTCGACTCCGATGTCATATTGGATATTGTAAAAGAGTCAAGCCGCCCCGCATCTGTACTATCGAAAGCCAGTCGAGGCATAGCCGTGAGCCGCACGGCTCCAACATTGCTTGAAGCCATCGTCCGGCTGATGAAGCTGCTTGACGAACCGGAGGATATACCCATTTTAGCGCCCCTCGTCATTCGTGAAATTTTATATCGTGTGCTTCAAGGCGAACAAGGCGCGCAAGTTCATCAATTCGCGATTATCGGCAGTCAAGCCTATAATATCGCCCAAGCGATTCATCAGATTAACCGGGAATTCGACCAGCCTCTTGCGGTCGATCAGCTTGCCAAATCAGTTAATATGAGCACATCAGCTTTTCACAAACATTTTAAGCGCGTGACGGAAATGAGCCCGTTGCAATATCAGAAGACAGTTCGTTTACAAGAAGCCCGGCGCTTAATGCTGACGGAAACGGTACAGGCTTCCGACGCCGCCTTTCGCGTAGGTTACGAAAGCCCGTCCCAGTTCAGCCGGGAGTATGCCCGTGTGTATGGACGGCCGCCGATGCTTGACGTTCAAACGATTCTGAG
Organism: Paenibacillus sp. NPDC058174; assembly: GCF_042883865.1. Taxonomy (NCBI): domain Bacteria; kingdom Bacillati; phylum Bacillota; class Bacilli; order Caryophanales; family Paenibacillaceae; genus Paenibacillus; species Paenibacillus sp. NPDC058174. Next base: position 586,064 of record NZ_JBHVUY010000001.1, on the reverse strand, counting down.
TTCCAATGCGAGGTCAGACGTACCAGGCTGAATTTCGCGAGGTTATAAAAAAAGAGGAAGCACTGCTCGTAAGCAGTGCTTCCTCCAATGATCTATAAAGGTATTTACGTTCCTTTGCCCATCCTAACGGTTCTGTTGGTTGGGGCCGGGAAATGTTAAGAACGGAACTGCCGGAATGCCTCGGCCATCTCGCGAGCGAAGATAACTGGCTCCTCGAATGCAGCAAAGTGCCCGCCAGCCTCGACATGATTCCAGTAGAAAAGATTCTCCCATGCTTGTTCAGCCCATTCACGCGGCGGGATATAGGTCTCAGCCGGGAATAGACTCGCACCCATTGGCACGGTGATGCGACCGCCGCCAGAACGTGCAGACGAGAAAAATTCCGGACCTTGAATAGTGGCGCCTACACCCTCCCAGTATAATCGTGAAGCAGATGCGCCAGTGCCAGTAAACCAGTAAAGCGAAATATCGTTCAACATTTGGTCCCGGGTCAATGCGTCTTCAGGTCGTCCTTCATTGTCGGTCCACTCGTGAAATTTCTCATACATCCAAGTCGCCAGAGCAACCGGCGAGTCGTTGAGTGCATAGCCGATAGTCTGCGGGCGGGTGTTCATCTCGTCTGCGTAGCCTGTTTTATTTGTAACAAATAAATGAATACCTGCTAGGGCTTTTGCTTCCTCCTCATTGGGGTTCGCCGGGATTTCGGCGGGAACCACCATCGGCAGATTCACATGTGCAGCCAGCAATCCTCTAGGTGCCTGCGACGCGAGGGCAGTGGTGACGGCTGAGCCCCAGTCTCCGCCCTGCGCGACATAGCGATCGTAGCCTAGACGCTCCATTAACTGTGCCCACGCTGCTGCGATACGGCCAGGGTTCCAGCCGAGATCACGCGGCTTTTCCGAGAAGCCGTAGCCTGGCATAGATGGGATGACCACATGGAATGCATCATCCGCACTGCCGCCGAAGCGCTCCGGATCGGTGAGACGCTCGGCCGAATCAAGGAATTCAATGATCGAGCCCGGCCAGCCATGGCTGAGCAGCAGCGGCATCGCATTCTCGTGCTTCGAACGCAGGTGGATGAAATGAATGCCGGCTCCGTCTATCCTCGTACGGAACTGCGGGAACGAGTTCAGCCGCTTCTCGAACAAGCGCCAGTCATACTCCTCCGTCCAGTACGCAATGAGGTCTTGTGCCGCGGCAAGCGGAACACCCTGTGTCCAATCATTGACCAATTCACGGTCCGGCCAGCGCACCAAGCTGAGGCGCAGCTTCAGGTCATCGATCGCTTCCTGCGGAACGTGGACCTCGAACGGTGTTATTTCCTCAGTAATTTCAATATATGTTTTGTCGTTCAAGACCAGTCATTCCCTTCGTCGTAGATTCAGTGATGATGCATCCCCACGGAATGCTGCCCATCTTTATTGTTTCTTTTCAGAAGGGCAACTATAATTATCGATGGATTCCAGCATTCACTTCGGTTTTCCGATGCACAATCACTCTACGCCTTAGAGTATGGTCTAAGTCAAGCAGCCTGGAATAAAATTATTCTTCCGTCTCTTGGCCGAAAGATATTTCACTCCCGCCATCCAACAGCAAAAATTTCCAAAGAAATTAATGCTGTTAATAAAATGACTAATCTAACTCTGACAATATCTCTATATACCCCTCAGTCCCGTTCACCCGAATCCGCTGTCCATCTTTTATCAGCCGGGTAGCATCCTCTACTCCAACAACTGCCGGCAAGCCGTATTCGCGCGCGATAACTGCTCCGTGGGTCATCAGCCCCCCCACTTCGGTCACTAGGCCTTTTATAGATACGAACAAAGCTGTCCAGCCAGGATCAGTGAATGCGGTAACTAGGATGTCACCCGCTTCGAGATCAGCCTCCTCCATGTTTAAAATAACGCGTGCCCGTCCCTCTATAACGCCGGAAGAAACAGCCAGGCCTACAATTGCATCGGCGGGCAAATCTTCCCGCTTATACTTGCCTGTAATGATTTCCCCATCTGAAGTAATCACTCGCGGCGGGGTTAGTTTGTCATACCGTTTATAGTCGTCCTTTCGTTTCCTGATCATCTCATACTCCAGCGTTTTCGTACGTACGACATCATGCAGCTCTTCAAAAGTGAGGTAATATATGTCTTCCATCTCCTGAATAACACTTGCTGCGACAAGCTGTTCGGCTTCTTTCAGCAAAGCCTGCTTATAAATGAAATAGCGGCTAACCATGCCGTATTTCGGATACTCCCGATAACCGATGAAATTCCGGATGACGTCAATCATTCGTTTTGTTTCTTTCGCTTTTTGCTCGCCGTCTGGCAATTGCTTCAATCGCTCTAACAGCTCTTGCTCTTTATTCAGAGCTTCCTGCAGTCCTTGCTCAAATTTCTTCCTGCTGGCATTAGGCTCAAAATTTTTAATATTGCTTACAATCATCGGAACAAGTGTAATTGGCCTCTCGCTCCAACGCGTTTTGGTCAAATCGATTTCTCCGTTGCATCGCATGCCGTATTTGTCGAGATAACTATAGATAGCAGCTTGGGCTTCCTGCCCCCCATCCAGCTTAACCAGCTCATCCAAAAAGCGGTCATCTTTTACATGCTGTAAGTACTCAGTAACTTCTGAATAAGGACGAATTACATCTGCGACATCCAGCAGCGCGAGGCCCATTTCCGAAGTAATATTGTGGGGAACAGATTGAGAAAGCGTATCTGCTGCATTTTTTTCACCCAGCCATTCCTGCATTCGCTCATTAACCCATGCTGAAGCTTCCATAGCCGCCATAAACACTTTCGTGCTTTTAGGGTCAAATAAAATCCTCTTTAATTGCAGCTCAATATCTTCCCGGATAAAATCAAATAACTCTGTTCCTGATTTCGTGAGAATGTTTTGCTTCAGCTCTTCTATCGAAGCTTGAGTATTGTTGATCAATTCTAATACGATTGCCGGATCAGGTTCGGCCAGTGCTTCAAGAGCTGAGGGCTGCATTCCTTTTTTAACGGGACCTGCTTCTTTATTCTCAACGGGTACTGTTTGGATAAAATCCTCACGCTCAATAATCGTCATAATTGCATCTTTCATAAGCGGTTCGGAATTTCCTATCGTATTTAGCAAAGCTTCTCTGCTGACAGGTGAAGCTAATCTGGCTGTGATGTCAACAAACAATCTGCCTCCGGCAATACGCATCGGTGCCGGGGTCGTTAACAGGTAAAAAGACAAGCCCAGCGGTTTTATCGGATCCGTCATCATTTGCTGGTGGCCGACAGACAGGTAAACGCGATTTTCTTGATCACTCGCTTCCGGGATCGGATACAAGGTTGTGATTGGCCTGCTTTGGACCACATAAAATGTATCATTTGCCAAGCACCATTCGATATCCTGCGGGCAGCCAAAGTAAGCTTCAATCTGCCTGCCTATGCGTGACAGTTGCAAGATCTGTTGTTCATTAAGCGTTTGAACATTTTGCTGATCGGGATCGATCTCCCGGGTTTCTGTACCGCCTTCTTTTCGCCCATAGACAGCAATTTTTTTGGCCGCTATCCGTTTCTCGACGATTTCATCTCCACGTACTTTATAGCAATCGGCAGATACAAGGCCAGAAACCAGTGCTTCTCCAAGCCCAAAGCTGGCATCAATCGATAGCAATTTACGGTTCGAAGTAATCGGATCAGCGGTAAACAAAATGCCTGAGGCCTGTGGAAAAACCATCTTCTGTATAACGACAGCTAAATAAACATGCCTGTGACCGAATCCGTGTTGCATACGGTAAATGACCGCACGATCCGTAAATAGGGAAGCCCAGCATTTGCTGATGTGCTGCAAAATGGCATCACGGCCGATGATGTTCAGATAGGTGTCTTGTTGGCCAGCAAAAGAAGCATGCGGCAAATCTTCAGCAGTCGCACTAGAACGTACTGCATAAGCATGCTCTTCGCCAAGCCGGGATAAATAATGAGTAACGGCAGTTACAACATCAGCAGGAATTTCGGCTTCGCTTATTAGCTGTCGAATGTCCTTGCTTATTTCTCCAATTTGATCCCGATCATCTGCTTTTAACATGGTTAGGCGATCCAATAAAGCTTGGTACGCTGCATTTTGTTCGATGGCTCTCCGGTATGCTGCTGTTGTTACGCAAAATCCTTTTGGCACATGTATTCCTTCAATGTTCGATAATTCCTTTAAGTTTAGCCCTTTCCCGCCAACGAGCAATAGCTGCGCTTTATCCATTTCCTGAAAACCAAGAACCAAAGATCGCATTGAACATCTCTCCTAACCATTAAATTGAGAAAAACATTTGACACATAACTGCCTGGCATGTTAATATTAAATTGTAAGATAGACTTACTTTGCTTATTTTTAAATAAAAAGCGCAAATTGATTATATCATCATGTCTATTGATGTGCAATATGAAAGCACCTGAGCATACTCAGGTGCTTTTTTGATTTTACATATCAAATTATTAGCCCTATTCGGGTTGAAGTTCAGCGCCAGCAATTATATATTGAAGTCACTATGTTTCTGCATAAGAAGGTGTCCCGTCATGCAATTAAATAAAGGTGAAGTTTTGTTTCGCCAAGGGGAATCCGGCCCTCTCTTCCATCTGAAGAGCGGCCTGCTTAAGATCGTTCGCATCCATGCAGATGGAACGCCTTTAATTGTCAACATCATTACACCGGATGAAACAATTCCCCATCATTCCCTGGTCAGCCTGAATCCCTACTTCGGCACGGCTGTCGCCCTGGTTGCTTCAGAAATCGAAGTCATATCGGCAACTGAATGGTATCGGCAACTGCAAGAAAGCCCGGAACGCTACCGGGACATCGCGTTGCTGCTGCAGGACAAGCTGCGCACCATGCAGCAGCGTATCGATCAGCTTACTCAATTAACTCCGGCTCGGAAACTGGAGGCGCTGCAAGCTTGGTTTCGCCTCTATATTGAACCGGCTTCAATAACTGACGTGCTGACACAGGATGAGATTGGGCAACTAATCGGCTTGCGCCGCGAAACTGTGAATCGGCTGCTTCGCGCGCAGCAGGCGAGCCAATAAACGGCTTAATCCAATGCCCCGGCCGGTCCGAAAAATTCGAAATGAATATCTTCGGATGGAATCCCCCAGTCCTTCAATGCTTGGTTGACAGCTTTCATAAATGGCAGCGGACCGCAGAAATAATATTTCGCATCTTTCGAGGGAACAACTTTCTGCAACCAAGGCAGATCAATATAGCCTTCTTTATGGAATGCCTTCGTTTCCCGATCTTCATCAGTCGGATTATTGTAAATAAAGTAGGCGGAATAGGCGGGGTGCTGACTCACCAATTCCTCGACCTCACCTTTCAAAGCATGGACACCGCCGTGCTGCGCGGCATGAATAAACGTTACGCTGCGATTCTCTTTTGTATCCGCAAGCGTGCGAAGCATACTGACCATTGGCGTAAGGCCTACGCCGCCGCTTATAAGCACGATTGGACGTGTATCATTCTGATCCAGCTTGAAATCACCCGCTGGGGCAGAAATATGAAGCACATCTCCCGCTTGAATGGCCTTATGCAGATAGACGGATACCCGGCCGTCTGGATGATCCCTTCTCCCATCCTCCCGTTTAATGGATACGCGATAAAATGGAAGACCCGGTGTACCTGACAAGCTGTATTGGCGGATATGTGAATGATTTTCTCCCGGAATGTCTATTTTCATACTCAAATATTGGCCAGGCTGGAATGCCGCAATTGGACCTCCGTCTTCCGGTACAAGATAAAATGAAGTAATGACGTCGCTCTCTTCCACTTTGCGCTCCACCTTGAATGGACGAAAACCATCCCATCCTCCACGTTGTGTTGCCGCCTCTGTATACATATCCTTCTCAACATCTATGAATACGCTGGCGATTACGCCATATGCATCCGCCCATGCGTTGATGATTTCATCGGTAGCTGCATCTCCTAGCACATCTTTAATCGCAGCCAGCAAATGCTGGCCGACGATTGGATAGTGCTCTGGCTTCACGCCTAGACTTCGGTGTTTATGAGCGATTCCTTTGACGACTGGAAGTATGGATTCCAGCTTATCAATGTTGGCCGCAGCTGCGTAAACCGCGTTGGCAAGTGCCGTTTGCTGTTTACCTTGCTTTTGATTAGCGTGGTTAAATAGATTGAGCAGCTCCGGATGACTCTCGAAGAGCATTTCGTAAAACCGTTTCGTAATGGCTACGCCATGAATTTCCAGAACAGGAACTGTAGATTTAATCGTTGCAATCGTCGATTGGCTTAGCATAATGTATTCCCCGCTTTCAGCATGTTTGGATTTGACTCCAGTATACGAGCCGCAGAGGTATGCCCGTTGTGATTGCAATCACAGCAATTAAGTAGAAACTGTGACTGATCGGAGCAGTGTTTTCACAAAAAAAAAGCCGCAATAGATGCGGCTTTCATGAATAAGTTAAATAGTCCGTTCCTCATACTGGAATGGCGCTTCACACGAGTAAATATCATGGAAGAATCCCCGATACGGGATATCGTCTTCCAGACATTTGATACGGAACGACAACTCCTCATCACATTCAAGCCCTTCGCCATTGTTCCGCATGACCTCGAAGGAATCTACAATACCTTCCATGAGAGTTGCTTTGAGAAATAAAGGAAACTTCTCCAGCATGGAATTATCGATACTGGTCTCGGATCGGTATCCCTCGAGAACAGCAGCATAATAATCATCCATAAACTGTTTGCGTTTGCCGGCGTCTGGCTCAAATTGTACCCAGCCTGTTCCGTTGATCCATATATCTGCCAGCTCATACATATACCAGCCGTAACATGAATTTTCGAAATCATATACCGTTATATCCCCATTATCAAAATCAATCGAATAATTCCCGTCGTTGAGATCAAAGTGGAGCAAGCCAAAGGACTCACGATCCCTCTCCAATCCTGCTAAGGCATCAATAAGCTCTACCAGCTTCTCCTTAAGATGAGACAAGGAGTGGGGGTATCAGTTTATCCATATATTCGGCATTATATTTATCAAAAAAGTTATACCGCCTGTGGACAGGCTTATACTCTTTCGACAACTTATGCAGCGTCCCTAGAACCTTACCGCAATTATAAAAATATTCGGCAAGAGGTACTCCATCCCGATATTGATAATGATTTTCCGCAAGCAATTTTCCTTTGGCCTTTTTGAACAGGCACATAAAAAAAGTATGGTTATGATGCGTAATCTCTTCCAGCAGATTACCCTCTAGAGAACTAATTACATCCGAGACCCTTGCGCCGTGCTCAACTAAATATCGGATATACTCTAATTCGGCCAGAAAGTCTTCACGGCTCCGGTCAGGATAGAAAGAGATTCGGAGAATTTTTGCTTCTTCTCCTTCTTTCTCACAGGTATAGACGATATTCCGCCCTCCGTCATGCGCCGGAATGCGCTTCATATCATAACCATCTAATCCATACAACTCTGATCCCATTGAAATTAAATAAGAATCACTAATCTTTACAGCTTCTTCATAAGTTATCATGTCTGCTATAACCTCCTTAATAATTGGGGCCACAGAAGACATCTAACGTATGGTAAATAATCTTCTGTGGTTTTAAACGCCAGCCACCTTAATGGAAATTGACATTGACATTCACTCCTTTCATATTTTTCCATATTACCGGAAAATGTTGATTAATTCTAGACAAATTTCCAAATTATCATTATGCAGTAGTCAGAATCCCGGAATCTAATTTACGCTTCGATTACCGTTTCCCCTTCTCCAGAAGGAGTCTCAAACCCGTTTAAATATTGGATTAGGATGTCTTCCGTAATCGGAAATGCCGCATTGGCGTCAAAGCGCTCGCTTCGAATGAGGAGCCTCCGGCGCAGCTCATCCGGCTGAACCTTCAAATGGATCAGCTCCCACACGCCATTATATTGCTCGATGAGCTGTTTATATTCATTTCGCTTCTGACGCTGCCAGAAGCTAAGGTCAACTACAGCACGGTGTCCGCCCTGGATTAGATGCACCAGCTTCTTGCGCAGCTTTAATTCCGTTTCTTTCTTTAAGGCTTCATAATCCCCTTCAGGATAATCAATTCCAAATCGTCCATGGGTGGCCCACATATCCTCGTCTACCGAAAGCCGGGCAAACCCCTTGCTTTCAAGCTTTTGGGCAAAAGTCGTTTTACCTGATCCCGCCACGCCGCACATCATCACAACTAAGGGAGCTGCACTTGTACGCTGCACCAATTGCTCGATAACAACTTCTTCACTAAGCACAATTATCCAACTCCTTTTTATCCTTGTCTCATTGATACGGCACGAATTAGCCAATCTATATCCTTATTGTCTCAGTCTACCACTTTATATTTCAATCTATAAGATAATTTTCGGAAAATAAAAACAAAAAGCCGCAAATTTCGCGGCTCTTCAAGATTGACCTGCTTCCTATATTCCAGTTTCATATGTCTGCTGCCCTACAGAGCGTTCAGTTCGATTTCGAATCCTAAATCTTCGATCATCTGATGGTCGGTCGATATTTCTTGCCCAGCTGTCGTTAAGTAGTCGCCTACGAACAACGAATTTGCAGCATATAGGGACAAAGGCTGCAGCGTACGGAGATTGACTTCACGCCCGCCAGCCACCCGAATTTCTTTCGACGGGCAAATAAATCGGAATAAGGCTAGTACCTTTAAGGCTTTCATGGACGAAGTGCGGCCAGAATGCTCCAAAGGCGTTCCCGGTATAGCATTCAGGAAATTGATTGGAATGGAATCCGCATCAAGTTCGCGAAGCGCAAAAGCCATTTCGACAATTTCTTGATGCGTCTCGCCCATACCGATAATAACGCCGGAGCAAGGAGACATGCCTTGCGATTTTACCTTCTCAACAGTTTCAACGCGTTGATCATAAGTGTGAGTCGTTGTGATGGAAGGATAGTTGGCTCTGCTTGTATTCAGATTGTGGTTGTAACGATGAACGCCGGCTTCGGCCAGACGCTCAGCTTGATCCCCCTTCAGGATGCCCAGGCAGGCGCAAATTTTCAGCGGCATTGTTTCCCTAATTTCTCTCACCGCATCCACCACTTGATTAAGCTCTTTATCCGTTGGCCCTTTACCAGATGCTACAATACAATAGGTGCCAGCCTTGCGGGCCATCGCTTCACGGGCGCCCGCAAGCAGCGTTTCTTTATCAAGCAGGCTATACTTATCGACTGGCGCTGTTGAAACGATCGATTGCGAGCAATAGCCGCAGTCTTCAGGACAAAGCCCGCTTTTGGCGTTAATGATCATGTTCAGCTTCACTTTTTTACCGTAGAAATGCTTTCTCACTCTAAATGCCGCATTCATAATCAGCAGCGCTTCGTCATTGTCAGCTTCAAGTACTGCAAGTCCTTCCTCCAACGTTAGAAGCTCCCCGTTCAATGCTTTCTCGGCAAGCAATTGCCATTTCATATCTGCTGAAATAATGGTTTCCAACTCAATCATCCTCCCGTAATGTAAACTGCTGTTGCGTCTCTAATAGGTAAGGCCTCTGCTATTTTTTGAAGATTATGTAGTCCTGTTTCTGAATGCACGTGTCTTGCAAAAGGGACAGTTAGCGCAGCTTCTAAGTTCAGTTGGCATTTATCGACGATATTTGTTAACCTATTTTTATGTTTTTATGGTTAACATTTATTCATACTAGCAGATCGGTTTGTCACTGTAAAGAGGTTTCACGTCGGAACTTTGCGAGTAAATTTCATATTACGATGGAACCAAGTAAAAAAACTTGAACGGCAAATAGCCCTTTTCGCGGATCATAAAAGGGCTGGCGGTTCTGGTCGACTATATGATTTTATATTAATACGATTCCATGTTTCCTCCGCTATTTCATACTGCAATTATGAAGGTAATTCTGCAATCACAGCTAGAGATTCAGAGGGTACAACACCGTCGCTATTAGACCTCTATTTCTTTACATCGATTATGTAACTAACCCCGAGTTTGTAATCAAATACCAAACAGGTATATCGAAGTAGATCGTAAGCTAACTACTTGTTCGCATAGATTTTAGGTCGATATCATTTGTTTAATAAATGCATTTATTAGACAATGCGGATGCTCCAGCGTGGAACTCAATTGAGGAACAAACAACGTGCCGACAAAAAAAGGATGCCCCGTTAACTCAACAATTCTTGGCCGGCCTTCAGCATCAGTTCCCACAATTGTTAAACCTGCTTCATCAATTGCTGCTTCAAAATCCGGATTTAGCCCGTAGCTGCACCTAAACTGCTCAATGACAGCTGTCCCTCGGTAGAGGGTAGAAACGAATGATGACTGCTTTATAAACACCTCACCTGTCTGACCAACCAGTGAACAAACAAGTTTACTAACAACAGGATTGGAGGCATCAGGGTTTATTTCCTCGTGTTCCGCATCCTCAAGCATTAATTTGTTTTTAGCAAACTCCAAAATAATATGTTGAAATCCGCCGCAAGTTCCTATTAGCGGAACATTGTTCTCGCGGGCATACCTAATAATTTGCAAGACTCCAACTGCAGATTCAGGGATACCAGGAGCTATCCAAAACCCCTGATAGTTGCTTTTAATCGCATCTAGCTGTTCAGCAATGGTCACCGTTGGAATCCAGTCATATCCAATCTGAGCACCAGTCTTATGAATAGAATGATCTAATGCATCATTCGTTGTTTGCTGTGAGAGGTAGACTGGATTAAAATCGCCAATAACACCAATCTTCATGCAGATTCCCCCCAATAAAAAGAAATCATCAGTCGCAATTGTCTGCAATCACAGCGTCATCGCTTGTGCGTGCCTCGCCAAATATTGCTCCTTCTCCTCGTAGTCAGGCATAATGCTGCCGACACGGCGCCAGAACGAACGGTCATGATTCATATGAAGCAGATGAACTAGCTCATGAACGACCACATAATCGATCACATCGAGCGGAGCCATCGCCAGCAAATAGTTGAACGTGAGATTCCGATTCGAGCTGCAGCTCCCCCATTTCGTAAGCGACTCAACGATTTCGAATGATTTTGGCCTCACTTTTAGCTGCTCCTGATAAACTTTGATTCGTTCGCCGACGATCTTTTTACAGCTGGTAAAATAAAACCGTTTAAGCCTATGCTTTAGCTCCTCTTCTTTATCTGCCACATCTGTCTCAATTAACTCATTTAGCGGATAATATTTGCCCAAGTACATGAATTTCCCTGTTCCCTCGTAATCCTTAGTTGAGGTAACAGTCTGCGCCGCCTCCAGAGCATGCCTTCGTGCAAGTATCTGCTTGCCATAACGCTCTACCAGTTGCATCAACTGTTCATCTTTCGTGCCATTTGGCGCTTTAACGGTTATTAATCCCGATGGGTCCATTTGAATCGAAACCTTTTTCCCCGCTCCGTACTGAACATGAAAGTAAATCTTTTGATCTTCAAATACAATGTGCATGTCCTTAATCGTTCCTTTTCCGCAAATCGTACAATTGCTTGCCAATTGCTTACTACCTAGCTTCCTCTATTTATTATATCTTACATTCCTTTTTCCTGTTATCCTATCGCACCTTTAACTGAGCATACGACGAGAGCTTGTTCCTACAAAATAGAAAAAAGCCGCGATTTACGCGACCTTACCCAATAAGTCTTGTCCAATCTAACCTTTAAGCAAGCTTCCTTTAACCAGCATGTTTATCGTACGTACAAAGAGAACAGCCAAAACAACACTCAAAAATATTAGAATGACGGCAGATAACACGGTGAACAGCCATGAATGTACGAACATCGCATATTTTAAAGCGGCATTGCTGAGAGCAGCTATCGGAAAGCTAACACCCCACCAAGAGGCGCCAAACGGAATAGACTTTTTGAATACTTTGAAGAACAAGATAACGAACAAGAACAAACCGAAGTAAAACAAGATGGACGCAAACGAATCAATTCGCTGCTGGAAATTTGTGTAGCCAAGAAAGCCCACCTCAAACGGTGCAATCAGAATCATCATCGAAGGCATTAATGCTGGCGGCAGCGGTGCAGAGTGAATCAACCTGGATAAAATTAAGGTGAAGAATACGACAGCCACAATTCCGCCAATGGCAAGAGACAATAAATTAATTTCATGCGCCCATGGAAACGGCATGGTGCCGCCTGCAACCGCAATATCTATCGTCCCTACCACGGGAATAAGCAAAGCTGGAACGGCGTTACCCGGATCATGATTCCCGTTCAATAGACGACTAACGAAAACAAAGCTAAGTGCTATTGCCGCTGCTGTTGCAATAATCCAAATGATTTGCCCGGATATTCGACTGTAGCTGCTGATTACCGAGGAGAGCAAAAGCATGGCAATCGCAATTGTCCCGAAAAAATTGCCCAAGATAGGATGCTTAAATTCATCTTTAACTTTCTGCGGATAGAAGACCCATTTTGCAATATAGCCTATGCTTAAAGCGATAAATATCATGATTGCAACAATCCCACTGATATCGGCTATGAGCATGGAAGTACCAAATAATTTGCTTGCTTCCCTCCAAGCCAGAGACAGACCTGCAATCCCCATAACGGATGCAAATAAGTTAACAGGCAAAAATTGAATGGAACTAGTTGTTTTTTGTTGTTGTAAGGCAGCCATGGTTTGCATGGACGGTCACCACTTTCATATTATTGTGTAAGGAATCTCGCTTAAAAAAATGTGTAACCCATTTCAACTCTCGGCCGATGCCTCATTGTATGAGATTCAGAATTATTGATCAATATCATTTTTCTCATGATAATGATAGATAATATTTATGATTTTTTTGATAGTTCGTAATAAATTCCGCTATCCATGCAAAAAAGCCGATGGAAGTATACATCCATCAGCCTGTTTTAGTTTATTTAGAGGAATAAATTAAATTGTTCTACTCGCGATATCGTTTCGTATTACAGCGCCCAAGGCTGAGTTGTTGTCGTCAGTTCCTCGCCAGATTCGATGGCCGACAGCATCATGATCGACAAATAATGATCCTGCATCGCTTCTTCCAACGCATAGCATGGAGAGCCGCCCTGTACATAGTCCGCCATCTTGCTCAAACTCGTCGCAATCGCGATCTCATCATCAGTTAAACGCCCTGGAATGAACGGATTCTCGTACACCCACTCATCATTAGCTGTAATTCCTTGGTGATAATACCCCTCCAAGTTACCGTTATGGCCGGTATCGACTCTTCGGAATTGTCCGGATATTGGAGTCTTGTAATCCTTCAAGTATCGATACGTTTCATCGGTTACCTCTCCATGGCTTCCGCGAACGAGAATACGATTGCGGCGAATCCAAGAGAAATATTGGTCTCCTGTAAAATCAAACAATGCCAGCTTATTGCCAAATCGAAGAGTTGCAATATCTTGTACGGAATCATCAATCGCTTCAGTTTCAGGAGGTCCATAACGCCCTGGGCCTTGTACGATTTTTGATGTAAATCTTTGTCCTTGAATGACGGCGTTCTCGAATTGAATGCCTAACATTTTCCGGATTAAACTAATGCCATGATAGCCGTGAGCGGCCGATACTTGCACCTGAGAAACGTCTCCCAGCTTGCCCGAATTCACGAAAGCAATACGTGCAGCATGCATCGGTTGATACAAATATTGTTCCGCTACCTGTACACGTCCATTCAGTTTACGCACGGACTCATACAAGGCAATCATGCCTGGAATGTCGCTCGCAGGCGGTGTTTCGGTCAAAACGGGGATATTCCGTTCGGCCAATTCCAATGTGCAGTCAGGCATCGCTTCCCAAGGAACGGACACGACCGCGAACATTAGAGGGCCGCTTGCGACGAACGAGTCCATATCGCGGTAGGTTTTTACACCCCACTCCTCTTCGATCTCCCTGCCTTTTTCCTCATCACGGACTAACATCGCCCGAACGGCAAAACGGTGAGGCAGTAATTTCGCAATCCGCAAATAAAAATCAGCTCTCCAGCCTCTGCCTACAATCCCAAACTCTATTAAAGACATAACGCGTTCCCTCGCTTTTCGTTTAAAATGCTCTAAGCTTGTCCATTCGAGTGCTCCGTTAAGCTTATATTATTCGTTAGCGCTAGAACAGCACTCGCTTTGTATTATAAATAATTCTGCTATATCGTGTCCAATTCATGTGAGCAGTTAAATCCATCATCAGGTTGATTATTCAAGTATATATTTCTCTTGAAAATGGCTGACTCCTCAAACAATCTCAGCTGTTTCATTCATTGTTCGAGTGTGCCGGCACTTCGGAAAATTCGAACAGCCGTAGAATTCGCCGCGCTTGCTGCTTCTTTTGACAAGTAAATAACCGCATTTCGGGCATTCGAGATCATCCGGCTCTTCGATCGAAGTGGCAATTTGTGTCGAGGGCATTACCTGCTCTATTGGAGTCGTATGCTGCCCGCTACTCTTATTCGCTGGATTCACCGCGAGAATCAGTGCAATTAATTGCTCTCTATTAATTAATCGGACGCCATTTGAATTTGCCAGAGCGTAGGCTTGTTCGGTATAATCCCGGTTGGTCACCACCCAAGCCTCTGCTGCACCATAATGATCCAATGCAGCACGAATCTCTTGCACAGCCTTCAGCCCAACGTTTTTCCCGTACCTCTTCGCTTGTACTACAATCTTCTTACTGCCTTTTTTGATAACAAGATCCGCGCCAAAATCACCTGTTGCTTGGGTTACCTCCACATCGTAGTTATGCATTCGAAAGAGATGTCCCAAGTAAATCTCGAACCGGCGCCCCTCCATCTCATCTATTTCCTTAATGCCGGATCTCTTTAATCGTTCCGTTTGTTTCTGATTGTATAGGATGACAATTGCGGCGTATATTCCTAAAATACAACCTGCAGCAATCGCGGCGCCAATTAATGATTGCGTCCATTTAAACATACCAAAAAACGAGCCTAGCATTAATAAAACTACAAGTGCTTGAACTGGATCAGCCTGTTGCTTCTTTCTTCTCTTCCTCGCCATCTATCCACAAATCCCATCAATTTTTAATTACTCCCTATTATATCGAATTTCATGAAGATATATAGTCTTTTTGAACTAGGCATGGGAATTGGTGCGATTTAGGGCCCTACGTTGGAAAAATCCAACGTAGGCACGGGAATTGGTGAGGTTTGCGGCTCTGCGTTGGATTTTTCCAACGTAGGCACGGGAATTGGTGCGATTTGGGATCCTACGTTGGATTTTTCCAACGTAGGCACGGGAATTGGTGCGATTTGAGGCTCTACGTTGGATTTTTCCAACGTAGGCACGGGAATTGGTGCGATTTAGGGCCCTACGTTGGATTTTTCCAACGTAGGCACGGGAATTGGTGCGGTTTGCGGCACTACGTTGGATTTTTCCAACGTAGGCAAAGGAATTGGTGCGGTTTGCGGCTCTACGTTGGATTTTTCCAACGTAGGCACGGGAATTGGTGCGGTTTGGGGCACTACGTTGGATTTTTCGAATTGGTGCGATTTGGGGCCCTACGTTGGATTTTTCCAACGTAGGCAAAGGAAATGGTGCGCACCTGTAAAGAAATAAACCTCCGCTTCCTCATCGAAGCGGAGGTTTCATCTATAATGGATTCATTCGGTCAGTACGACCACCTCCGGCTCCGGAATAAATCCATATTGCCGGTAAATTGCATCCGAGACAGTATCCTTCAAGTATAATATATCAGCAGCCGTCGCCTGAGCGGCGTTCAGTATCATATTGCCATGATAAGGCGATATAATAGCCCCGCCATAGGCAACACCTTTTAGACCCAGCCGTTCAACAAGAGCGCCGATTGAAGCATCTGCAGCATAATTGTTTTTAAAGAAAGAGCCGCAAGAAAGAGAAGTAAAGTGCCTATTGGCTGTACGGTAGCGCTCAATTTCCAGCATCGCTTCAGGAGTTTCTATCCTAGTCATCCGGCGATCCTGAAGCCCCCGTAATTCACTAGAGAAGAACGAATAGAATGCTGACAATGAAGACAACTTGCCATTCGAGTTTTTATAGTTCGTTAATAGCCGGCTGATATCGCCATTGTGCGCAATCGCCGCTTCTTCATGCTCAGGTATCCTAATGTCCGCCCCGACTATTATCCAAGGTTTATGCTGAAAAATCGACTGTTTATAAGCAAACTCGCATTCATCGGCACGAATTTGCTGCACCGCCAACGCCGGGTCAGCGAGATCGATGTAATAAACCGATTCCACCTTATCGCCTACTTGCTCTTTGTAATATTTCGCATTCATATAGATCCCCGCTCCCAGACTGCCAGGCATCAAATAAGTGAACTGAAACGCCGGTGAGCCGGTGATCAGTCCAACAAGGGACAACATGGAGAGCGGCAAGCCGGATGTGAGGAACCAGCGGGAATCATTAACTGTAATGTCGGTCATATTTTTCAAGGAGATATACAGCTTCCCCTGTTTCGGCTGATCCGGAAATAACATATTCGAGCCCATGCCGAACACGACACGATCCATTCCATACAACGCGCTCACTTCCAAAATAGTGACGAGCTGCTCCACCGTTGCCGGCATCGCGAAATAATCCGCATTTCCGCCAATCCCATAGGAGCTGTGCTCCGATAACGATATATGACGTAAACAAAGCTTATTAAACAGCTCATATCGATCATTCATCATAACGCTGCAGCTCCATACCGCCGGTTATATCCATAAATTGCATCAACCGCGGACAAATGTGATATCCTCATTGCGGCAATCGATTGACAGGTCACGGCCATCCAAGTGCCATACATCATTTTCCTCAATGAAAAAGGTAAGATGACCATATTCATTCGAGAGCGCCGGGTACTGCGGATCGTCTTTCATAATTCCCAATGCGAATGCATCCTCCCCGCCTCCGCTGTACCTGACATATATGCGAACATTGTCACCGTCCCGAAAACCCCAATCCTTCCGAAAACAATCCACTGCGGCATCCGTAACGATTAGCTTCATCCTGTTGTCCTCCTTAAGATCAGTCGCATTTCTTCGATTTGCCCCGGTAAGTGGCCGTTCGGAAGCTGGCTCCGCAGCCGCAAGAGAATTTAGCATTCGGATTGTCAATCGTAAAGCCTCCGCTCATTCCCATATCTTTGTAATCGATTTGTATGCCTTCAAGGTACTCCACGCTCGCATAGTTGATGACCACCTGGAACTTCTCCCAGCCGATGATTTGATCCTCTTCTTCCAATGTATCGTCAAAGCGAATGCTATACGACAGACCGCTGCAGCCCCCGTCACTCACTCCTACGCGTAAAAAATAACGATCGGATTCCATATCCGCTATCATTTCCGTAATTTTATCTGCTGCTGTATCGCTTATATTAATCATGCTGATGCCTCCCATACTTTGTACAATTAATAGAATTTTCTATACTTGATGAATTCAACCGCGGTTGTCAACCTGATGTATTATGTTAAAATACTTTATATAGATTATATTTACTATGTTCCGCTTGCACTCTGTAACTTTTATTAAGGTGGTGACCCCTTGCAGTCAAATGCCGATCTATCGACCCGTGATACAATATTGCATTTGTTAAAAACAAATGACGAACTTACTGCCAAAGAACTTACCGAGCGGCTGGATATTACGTCCATAGCCGTCCGCCGACATATCGACGCTCTGGAGCGTGACGGCTTAATCGAGTCGAGGTTAGTCCGGCTGCCGATGGGCAGGCCAACTGCTGCATATCATTTAACGGAAAGCGCCGAAGCGCTGTTTCCTAACCGATATTCCACCGTCGCCCTCGACTTGCTAGACGAGCTGGCTAAGGAATCAGGCGAAAGCATGGTCGAGCGATTGTTCGAGCTTCGCAAAGAAACGCTTTATAAGAAATATTCAGGCAGAATGAGTGACAAAGACTTTCAAGATAAGCTAGCCACGCTTACGGCCATCCAGAACGAGAACGGCTACATGGCGGAGCTGCAAAAAAACAGCGATGACGAATACGTTCTGACCGAGCATAACTGCCCAATCTCGCAATTAGCTAATCAATATCAGCATGCCTGCCAATGTGAATTGCGTTTGTTCGAAGCTTTGCTCGATGCAGATATCAGCCGTCCGGAATGTTTGACCAAAGGCGGCAAAAAATGCGTATACCGAATCCGCCGGAGAGAGCAAGCTTAGGCAATACTGCTTCTATGGAAGGGAACCTTTCAGCAAGGAAATCATGTCTACAAATGATAATTTCTTCATTTGTACTCCTCCTTTTTTATACTTAGTAAACATTTATGTTTACTAATATCATTATTTGATTTTATGGACCATTTGTCAACAGCAAAAAAGGATCTTCCTTCTCGTCTCCTGTTAAGACGGATGGAAAATCCTTTTTTTGTACAGCTCCATTTCGGCTTTCGGCCTATTTATCGTCGATTCCCTTGCCGTCCAGAATGTGCGGAATGTACTTCTCGATTCTAGACTCACGGGTTTTGGATTGCTTGGCTGAAGAGAAATACAGAAGGTATCCTCTTTGCCGCCCAGGCGTCAAGGCTTCAAATGCCGTTTTCAAGTCGGGAATTTCAGCGAATTTATTGTCCAGCTCTTCGGGTACGGTATATTCCGTATTTTTCTTCATCTCTACCTTCAAGCCGGCTTTCTCGATTTCAATCGCTTCATCAATATAATCTTTGATAATAAGCTGCATTTCATCAATAGCCTGAAGGCTCGTGAACCGGATTTGGCGCGCTGCCTGAACATTTTCCGTTTGTTGGACGAGAATGCCGTGAGGATCCTTGAGCAGTACCCCTTTGTGAAAGAGAAGCGCGCAGTAATCCTTAAATTCATGAATTAGAACGACGTTCTTATTGTCATACGTATAACAAGGATGCATCCACTTGAAATCCTCAGTCACCTCGCAATCCAGCACGATTTCTCGCAACAGCTCAAACTCTTCTTTCCAGTTTTTTAGCTTTTTAAAATAAGGATCAATCTTCGAATTTCTTACACCTGCTGCCATCCAGATACTCCCCTCTAGTTATCGTTATTGCTTGTCCGATTTATACGAATACCTTCTCTAGCTCGCCGCACCATTTCGTCCAGCCATATTTAGCCCCGCCAAGTGCCGGCTCACTGGAAATTCCGGTTTGTTCGAGATGAAGGTTCACTTTTCCGTTTCCTAGATCCTGCAGCGTCCAGGTAATCGTATGCTTCTCGCCGCCCGCCCAAGTATAGGACAAGCGATGTGGCTCTTCCACGATTAACACTTCGCCTTCAATAATGCCGTTCCAATATTCGCTCGGCTGCGTACGGAATTGAAATTGATGGCCGACTACGGGCTCAAAGTTATTTTCCATTGCCACTCCAGTATGAATATTGGCTACCCACTTCGCAAGCTTGCTGGAGTCGGTTAAGTAAGACCACAGCTTCTCAATCGTTGTCGTGTATTGAAAATCCAAGGATAATGTTAAACTCATTATTGTTCATCCTCTAATAGCTGATTTAAGCGCAGCATATTCGTGCTCCAGAACTTATTGTAGAAAGCCACCCAGTCTTGAACTTCACTTAGCGGGGCGGCGTTTAATCGATATCGCGTTTCTCTGCCGACTTTACGGTCATATACTAACCCGGCTTCTTTAAGAACCGTCAAATGTTTGGATACGGCTGTACGGCCCATTTCAAACTGTGGCGTTAATTCATATAGCGGCAGTTCTTCCGTCTCTGCCAGCAGTCGAATCAGTCGGCGCCTAGTTGGATCTGCAATCGCGTCAAACACATCCCGCAGCTGGTTGCTATGGCTCACAACACCCTCTCCTAAGCCTGCTGATAGTTGTTTAATGATTAGACACCAATCGGTGACATTTTTTATTGTAAGACACCATTTGGTGTCATGTCAACATAGCTTGATTGCTTAATAGCAGCTTTAGTATTCACCTCGTTTCTATAATAAAAACAGCTGTCGATTATGTATTCCATCTGCCGAACATCTTCGATACATGAAGGATGCAGCTTAATTGAGGATTGTTTCAATAATCCCTCTAGCTATCACCTTATTGGTCATTAATTCAAATTTCATTCCTGATCTAATCAAATGATTCGGTGCATCTTCATTGTCGTGGAATAGCAAATACAAATCTGCGGTTGTTTCTCTTTCCATATTTGGTGTGATGTGAAATTCAATTCTTGCACTCCATAGGCCATTCTTCAGCTCCTTATCTTCTTCAAAGACTAAGGGTATTGAGAAGTTGTCCTTTGGAATTATGCTTTGTCCACCTTCATCGGCAGTCAGGAAATACAATTTTATCGTTCCTACTGTCTTCATGATTTTATCAACCTTCCACAGCCCATCGTCAAAATAAAAAAGCCACATTAATGTGACTTTAATTGATAATTGTGTATATTCCTTATTTCATATAATTTAGCAAGCCGTCTACTAAACAAGTGTTCCAGTTATTGTTATGTCTTGTCGCTATTTGCATGGTGGAGAAAGCGGTATGGGTAACAGTGAGCTCAGTCTTATTGTCCTTTTCGACAAAGTTGATCGTAGCAAGTGTCTCCTCAGCATCGTCTCCTTCATTCAGCCATTTCCAGGTAAACGACAGCTTTTCATTCTGAACGATTTCGACATATTGGCCTTCTAAAGTAAAAACCTTGCCATGAGGAGACTCCATGTGAAACCGGTATTTTCCACCCACTGTTACATCCATAAGTTCAACTGTTGTCGTTAAGCCTGTCAGCCCCCACCATTGCCTTAACTGCTCTTTTTTCGTCCAAGCCAGAAACACTCTTTCCTTGCTCGCATTATAAACGTGATGAAGCTCAAGCAAGTATTTTCCATTTAGCATCGTTATCATCAGAAGGTGCCTCCGTTATTCTTCTTTTGGTTGATTGTCCAAAAAATGCTCCAGACTGGTCAATTGTGACGTCCAGAAATTTCTAAGCTCCATCAGCCACTCAAACGCACTGTCCACCGTCTTTGGATTTAATCCATAATATCGGAACGTTCCTTCCTTCCGAACCGAAACTAAGCCAGCCTTTTCCAACACCTTAAGATGTTTAGAGATGGCTGGCAATGACATATCAAAAGGTTTCGCTAAATTCATTACCGTCATTTCTCCGACAGCCAGCTGTTTAAGAATTTCTCTTCTCGTCGGATCAGATAGCACATGGAACACATCGTCCAAGAGTTCATCATCATATTTAACCATATGTTTAAGTTTATGCAGATTGTCTGCTGTTGTCAAGAAGTTACATCTACAGATTCTTATATGGCAACCGGAAACGAGGCGTGAAAAAAGAGCCAAGCGGCTCAGGATTAGAATCCCTGAAACTCACTTGGCTCTTGCTTGTCCTATCCTTAGAAGCTTGCGGCAACTTCACGCGCTTGTTGAATGGCCTTCTCTTTAATCTCTGCTGCTTGGTCTGGAGCTTTAGCCATTCCTTCGACAAAGATGCCTTCAAAATCAGTAATGCCGAAAAACTCCATAATGGAATTCAGATGGCGGTGACCCATTTCAGATTCCGCATACTGGGAACCGGCTGACAGCACGCTTCCGCTTGCTTGAATGTGAACCCCTTTTTTATCGGATAGCAATCCGATCGGGCCTTTTTCTGTATATCTGAAGGTTTTTCCTGCAACGCAGATAGAATCGATATAGGCTTTCAGAACAGGAGGGTAAGAAAAGTTCCAAATCGGACTGACAAATACATATTTATCCGCGGCGACAAACTGATCAACAAGTTGACCAAGACGGCTTACTTTTGCCTTCTCTGCGTCGGTCAAATCTGCAAACGCTGTTCCCGCTCCCAGCTTGCCCCAGCCGCTAAAAATATCGGCATCAAGCTGTGGAACTTCGGCTTTATATAGATCAAGATGAACAACCTCATCATTCGGATTTGCGTAGCGGTAGCTCTCAATAAATTCTTTCCCTACGCTTAGACTGTACGAAGCTGATTCTTGAACACCTGGGTGTGCTGTAATGTATAACACGGTTGCCATGATAAATTACCTGCCTTTAATTAAATTTGGTTTTGAACCTGCCTCATTGAATGAGTCCTAATGTCCCGCTGCCATTTCATCCCCGAAAGTAAAATAATAAACCTCCTTTCTTTTCTCAATAATTCGGATGACACATTTTTAAGCCTCGAGGGATCTGAAGGTAATCGGGAAACCTCATTCAATTTTTCCGCCTCTTTATTTAACCAATCGGTTATTTAACAACATAGTTAAATATAAAACAGCTTTGATTCGCTGTCAAGAAAAATATCCTCAACTGCAGATGAACACGATATAGTGCGGCGAAAATCCTGCTTGTACAGTTAAGGTTGTTTGCGTAAGAGGCTCCTGATATGATTAACGTTAATGAAGCTTTTAGGAGGAATATGATGGAGGTTTTTGAACCGTTTTTAGCAGGTATCGACAACCCGGATCACCGGGACCGTGTGGAAGAAATTTTCAATTGGGTAAAGACCCGATTCCCTAATCTAATGCCCAAAATCGCCTGGAACCAGCCGATGTTTACGGATCATGACACGTTCATTATTGGCTTTAGCGTTGCCAAGCAGCATATGGCAGTTGCTCCGGAAGAGGCCGGAATCCACCGTTTTTCGGAAGAAATCGTTCAAGCCGGCTATGACCATACCAAGGAGTTAATGCGTATCCGCTGGGATCGTCCGATGGATTTCGCCTTACTTGAGCGGATGATCGAATTTAATCTTTTGGACAAGCAAGACTGTTCCACGTTTTGGCGAAAATAAAACAAGGCTGCCGATTCTCCGGCAGCCCTTCTTCGTTCATCCCATTTTTTTAATCCCACAATTACTTTAAATATTGTCCCGTAATCGATTCCTCTGCATGAACAATCTGCCCCGGCGTCCCCTCGAACACGACTTGTCCGCCCTTGCTGCCTCCATCCGGCCCCATATCGATGATCCAATCCGCTTGGCTGATCACATCAAGATTGTGCTCAATGACGATCACCGTATTACCGGCGTCAACGAGACGATTCATAATTTCCAGAAGGTGTCCGATATCCGACATGTGTAGTCCAGTCGTCGGCTCGTCCATCACATAGATGCTGCCCTTCTTATGCAGCTCGCTCGCCAGCTTGATGCGCTGGCATTCCCCGCCAGAGAGCGTACTAAGCGGCTGCCCGAGAGTAATATAGTTCAGTCCCACATCACTCATCGCTTGGAGCTTGCGCACAACTTCTTTCAGCTGGAAAAACTCCAGTGCCTGCTCCACCGTCATCTCCAGCACATCTGCAATCGATTTGCCGTCCAGCTTGTACGCAAGCACTTCTTCCTTGAACCGCTTGCCGCCGCATACTTCGCATGGAAGCTTCACGCTCTCTAGAAAAGCAAGGTCTGTATACACGACACCCAGCCCTTGGCAATTCTCGCAAGCTCCCTTGGAATTAAAGCTGAACAAGCCTTGGTTCACCTTGTTTGCTGAGGCAAAAGCCTTCCGCACATCATCCATAATGCCTGTATAAGTTGCAGGGTTAGAGCGTGTGGATACGCCTACCGCCGATTGATCAATGACGATCGCATCGGGATACTGACTGAGAAACACTTCATTAATCAGCGTGCTTTTTCCCGAGCCGGCTACACCCGTAACCACAGTCAATATTCCAGTTGGAATATTGACGCTGACGTTCCGCAGGTTATGAAGCTGAGCATCCTTGATGGACAGTTTGCCGGATGGCTGCCTGCAATGCTGCTTGAGCTGAAGCGGCCGCTTCATGTAGTTGCCCGTCAATGTACCGGATTCGAGCAGACCCTCGTAGCTTCCTTCATAGACAACCGTACCGCCGCGGCTGCCGGCATGTGGCCCTACGTCGACGATATGATCCGCCAGCTTGATGACATCGGGATCATGCTCAACAACAATTACGGTATTGCCCTTGTCTCGCAGCTTCTGCAGCAGTTCATTCAACCGGTGTACATCACGAAGATGCAGGCCCACGCTAGGCTCGTCGAAAATATAAGTGACATCCACAAGACTCCCGCTCAGATGCTTCACCATCTTGACGCGCTGCGACTCGCCGCCGGATAACGTATCCGTCTCACGATCCAGCGTCAAGTAATCCAGTCCGATATCGACCAGATGCTGCAATCGCTCCGTTAATGGCTTGACGATTGGCGCAGCAACAGGATTGTCAATTTCCCGAATAACACGGATAAGCTGCCCCACCTCCATTGAGGAAAGCTCCGCAATGTTATGTCCATTGATTCGACAGCTAAGCGCAGCTTGACTAAGCCTTGCACCGTGACAGCTGGAGCAATATCCTTCGGAAATAAACGGGGCAACCGCACGTTGGGTACGCTCGGACATCGTTTTCAAATCACGCTTGATATACTTGTTAGTGAATTTCTCAAATATTCCTTCAACCGTAATATTAACGGCTTTGCCTGCGAACTGCATCTGAACCTTCCTTGCCTTGCTGTACAGCAGCTCCTCCATTTCCTCTTCCGAGTAGTCCTCCAGCTTCTTGTCCGGATCAAAGGCGCCTGTCTCCACAATCATATTCCAGTCCATGCTGTTGACCGCATAATCCGGCAGCAGAATAGCCCCTTCATTCAGCGATTTAGATTTGTCTAACGCCTTGCCCATGTCAATGCCTAGTCTGCGGCCAATTCCGCTGCACTCAGGACACATGCCTTGCGGATCGTTAAAAGAAAACATATGCGCTTGTCCAACATAAGGCTGGCCTGTCCGGGAGAACAGAAGACGGAGAATCGGCGAAATATCGGTAATTGTGCCCATTGTAGAATGAGATCCGCCGCCGAGCCGCTTCTGATCGACAATTACAGCCATGCTCAGATTCTCAATCGAATCGGTATCCGGCTGAGGAACACGAGGCAAAAAATTGCGCACAAACATGCTGAAATTCTCATTCAGCAATCGTGTCGATTCCGCAGCGACCGTATCAAAGACAATCGATGACTTGCCAGATCCGGATACCCCGGTAAAAATCGTAATTTTCCGTTTCGGAATGCGCAAGTCTACGTTCTTCAAATTGTTCTCCCGTGCACCGGTGATTACGATGTACTCCTGATTGGATTCGCTCATGCCTGACATCCTTCCGCTCTTGTATATTCTCACTACTAGTTTAATCTATACGCACGTAATGCAAGTTTTGTTTCGAAGTGGCTGTCACTTATCTATCCGAAGCAGACATAAAACGGCTGCAAATGATTTGCAGCCGTTTTATGTTCAATCCGGTTACTATCAATTTAACCGCCATTATGACAATTTAATTAGCAGAATGAATTAATCGATACCGTTAATAAAGGCAACAATATCGTTGTAGAACAAATTCTTGTCCTGACCTTTGAGATCATGATCCGAAGCCGCATATTCCTTAACTATTAATTGCGGACATATACTGTTATATCGTGCGATATCTGAGTCAGATACTAGGGAACCTTCAAGAAGCCCACGTGCCACTAATACGGGGATATCTAATCTCCCTTTCAAATCGATTTGCTGTGAATCCCTTTGTATCGCTCTAACGGCTGCCGGCCTGATCTGCCCGGTACGGTTGAATGGAATCAAATAATTATTAATGTAATTATCCTGCCAATCCTTGTCCATTGCTTTATGTTCTGGCGGATAGTCGCCGAGAATAAGGGATTTCACTTTCGACTGATGCTTTAGCGCATATCCTAATGCATAGGACACGCCCCGCGAGTAACTGAATAGATGAAATTGCTCCAGCCCGGCATTTTGCACAACGGCTTCAATATCTGAGATATGCTCGTCGAGATCATATCCCGATACAGGTGTCCCGCTTTTTCCCCGCCCCCTGAATGAGAGAATAACGCTCCTTCGAGGCTTCACAGCTTCAAGCAAATCGAGATATTCATCTGCGGTTTCCGATAGTCCAGGGCATACAACGAAAGCTGTTTTGGAAAGATCAAAGCCATCTGCAGGCTCCAAATAATGTATATACACTAGTCCGTTTACTGCATACTTGGATTTATACATTAAATTCCTCCTCCAAAAAGCTATGCTGGATCAGCGATGCTGTTTATCAATACTTCAATTTCTTTATAACGTCGAAGCAATCTTTCATAATGATGCTTTTGGTGCAAGACTTCATTATTTAACTCTACGAAAGAACCGATTCCCTCTACATTTGTATGCAGTAATCGCAGCCTTTCATCCTCTAAATCAGAGAACACAGCTTTCTGTTCTAATGTAAAGCTCTGGAGACCCTCTTCGATCTCACTCAATTTCCCCGCTAATAGTCCCGCAGCAACGTTTTTCTCTATAAGACGATGACTCCACAATGTTTCGATAGCGAGAAGGTCAGTACCCTCGTCATAATCCATCGTTTGCGCCAATTCTCGCAGACTCGAAGATAATACTGAAACATATTCGGTATCCCAATCTTGGATCAAATACGTCAGGATGTTGTAAGACCAGATCATGTCATGCATCGACAGTATCTCTTCAATGTGAGGAATGATTTCGTTCTTGTACTTCGATAATAGATCAACTATTCCTGATGCTATGGGCCAATTGAAATCCTGAAGCCATTCCAGCAGCTTCGGCAATAATGGAAGCACCAATGACCGTTCCAATCCAGACAGTGCTTCCACACTTTCAATGTCATGCTTATTTTTAGGCAGAAAAGTGTCTTTCATTTGCATCGCCGTTGATCTCCTTGATTCAATATTCACTTTATTGTCTCACGGTTTAGCGCATTGTCAAACGTTTCCTTAACTGCCTGTCCTGTCGCCAATATTTGTTCCCTAGGACAGTGATTTCCGGTACAATATAGTGAGATTTGTTAGAGGAGACATCGACCATGAATTATGAACAAAAAGTGCGGGGCGAAATTGCCGATTGGGAGCGCCAGTTATTCAAATCGCCCGGATGGCTGGAGAAGACCTCCAAGACGATTGGTACGAAAATCAATGATATAATACCAGCCAAGGTACACACTGTCATTACGACCACCGTAAAATCAATCGTGCGTACGGCGCTGTTTGGCGCGGAATATACGCCGCAAAGCTCTGTCCTGCAATATGAAAAGCTCGAGCTCGCCGATCTGGAAGCGCAGCGTGTATTTTCCTTGTATCAAAAAATCGCCGTAGCCGAAGGCGCTGGCACCGGGGCGGGCGGCCTTTTACTTAATGCCGTAGACTTTCCCGCTTTGATTGCAATTAAAATGAAGTTTTTGTTTGAATTGGCGCATCGGTACGGATATGATACGAATGAATTTTCCGAACGGGTATTTGTACTTAAAGTGTTTCAATTGGCCTTCTCCGGACCGGAACAACGTGCCAAGCTCTTGTATTCGATTAAACATTGGGACACGGAAAAGAAGCAGTATTATTCCGATTCCCAATACGCCAACAACTTGGATTGGGAGACGTTCCAGAAGGAGTACCGCGACGCCATTGATTTCCGGAAAATGCTGCAGATGTTACCGGGAATTGGAGCAATAGCGGGAGCCTGGGCCAATTACACCATCCTCGATGAGCTTAATGAATCCGCAATGAACGCATACCGGCTGCGCCGATTGACCGGGACATCCGAATAGATATAGAAAAAGATGGCTTTCTGCAAACTGCAGAGGCCATCTTTTTGCTCATCCTATCCCTTAAATTTATCCCTTATTAACCAATAGCAAGCTTGCTGTTCTGAACAACAGACAGCCACTGATCGGCAATAATCTGATGGCCGGCGCTTGTCGGGTGTACCCCGTCCCAAATCCAGTAAGCAGCTTCTGCACTTGTGCACGCCTCGTCAAAAGCAGCTTGAAGCGGAACAAATACCGCTCCGAATTGTTCTGCCAGCTCTCTGGTGATGTTCTGATATAGCCCAATGAGCTGCTGCCATTCCTCCCATTTCTCCTCCGTAGCACCCGTCTTTAGAATGAAAGGCTCCAGCAAAATCAGCCCCGTATTCGGCATAACCTCTCTAGTCTCTTCGAGCAGCACTTTGTAAGCGCGACCAAAACGGTCCGTAATGCCGGAGGGCTCTCCGCTCATCGTTCTCCACGCGTCATTGACGCCGATCAGAATGCTGATCACGTCAGGCTTGAGTGCAATGGCATCCTCGTTCCAGCGGGCATATAAATCAGAGACACGGTTGCCGCTAATCCCTCTGTTAATGAACAAAGGCTGCTTCTCGCCCAGCTCATAACCAAGCTTTGCCCCAATCAAATACGCATAGCTGTGTCCAAGCAAATGATTGGGATCTTCGCTGCGGCCTCTCGCACCATCTGTAATGGAATCACCTTGGAATAAAATCGTCGTCATGATTGCATCCTCCAGTATGTATAGTCGTAAGCGTTTTCTATTGCCAATAGTTAGTATATAACGGCTCTATTCACTTGCACAGTATCAATTTTTTACTTGTCCCATTCTTGTTCAAGTACAGAGTAAATAAACTCATTGCACCATTTACCCTTGCAAATTCTGACTTCTCTAAGCACGCCGTCCTGCTTCATTCCAACTCGGATCATCAACTTTTCAGATGCGGCATTTTCAGTATTGGCATACGCTACAACCCGGTGTGCGTTCAGATCGCTGAATGCATAGCTAATCAGCAGTTCAACTGCCTCAGTTGCATAACCATTTTTCCAAAAGTCCGGGTGCAATGCCCAGCCGATCTCCCATTCTCTAATTTCAGACCAATTTAGCTTAATGCTAATCCGGCCGACAGGCGTTCCATCATCCTTCAGACTAATTGCCAGCTCATAACGCTCTCGCGGATTGTCATGGACTTCAGAGATCGCTTTTTGAAAATCATCTTGGATTTCAGCGTCATCCGGCGCACTGTTTTCGTACTGATGTGTGATCGGATTTTGCTCCAGTTCATTATAGAAAGAGAAATCATCTTCTGTAAAATCTCTCAATCGGATTCTATTTCCTATGATATTCATTTTGCATCCCCCTCCGTTATTTTCCAATTATACTAGAAAACATAGTTTATAACTATTCTACTAGCCCCCAATCAGCATGAGATTTATCACAAAAAAACCGCGCAGCAGCGCGGTTTCGGCAAGTAATCCTTTTATTTTTTATCAGATACAGGAACAGAAATTTTCTCTTTGTATGTTTTGATATAGTCAAATCCGTCGACCAGCAGAAATTCCGGTTTGTCTTTCGTTGCAAAAGAATACGTCTGCTCCCACAAGATGTTGCCGTTCTTCAGATCCCATGGGCGTTCTTTTGAAATGGATGAAACCGGAACAACTTGACCCCCTGCTTGCACGGATAAGCCGTCCTTCACTAGAAATGTAAACTGCTTTCTGGCAATTACGATATCATAACCATCCGCCGTTTTAGTGACACTTCGAATCCATAGCTTTTCACTGCCAATTTTCAAAGACAGATCTGAAGGCGAAGCCAAGGAAATAGGCTGCTCTACTTTTTGATAGCCGGGGAAATTTTCGAGTACAAGTTCCATGCTCTCAATCTTATCTGTTGGAAGCACGTCAAATTCCAATTCAAATCCATTAGCGCCAGAACGCCCCCCCTGCATTGAAAATGCTGTTCCATTGACATAAAGCGTTGTTTTACCTGTAAATCTCGGTAATTCTCCATTGTCCATTTCAAAGTGTCCCTTCACAATCGTTGAAGTTGGCGAAGCCGTTATGGAATCATAATGTACGGCCCCCTTATCGACAATGACGGATTTCCCGATATCCTGGCTGATCAAGCTCTTCATCGCTTTATTAGCATCAAATTTGAAGGATATCGGGTAGATTGCCCGTTTCCCATTGTCTAGCCACTCACTGAATTCAACGGTTAACGTTTTGGCGAATGGACTAACCGGTTTAAATTTTTGTACACCTTCGAAACGAGTGTCGTTTTCGCTAGGATTGCCGCCGCCTTCTGTCGCACTTGAATCCGTCAGAAATCCTTCCACCTTCCAAACATTATAACGGTGTGAACCGTTGGCATCATAGATAGAAGAACCTTCAGGCCGATCAATACTGTAGTACATCGACAAGGCGTTATCGTCCGCAATAACACCGCTAATTGTAATGACTGTACCATCTTTAAGCGTTTTGCTCGTATTAACCGTTTGTCCGTAGCCTTGATCCGACAGCTCCGCAAAGCTAAGGGTGTGCAGCTCGGCTTTATTAAACAGCTTACCGCTAAAATAAGCAAAAGCAGGGTATTGATACGTTCCAGCAATGAGAAAAAATGCTGCGGCTGCTGTCGCAATCCATGTCAATGCCCGCTTCCCTTTTCTCTTTCGAGCAGGAGCATTTTGGAGGGCCTTGCGAAGTCTGCTCTCAAGCTCTGCCGGTGTTTGCGCAATTGCCAAACTGAGTTTATGCTCTTCTAGCTTCTCCTCGATCGTTGTCATAACGATCACCTCCGATCATCGCTTTCAGTTTCTGAATGCCTTGCGAAATTCGCGATTTGATTGTGCCAAGCGGCGCACCAGTCATATCCGCAATCGTCTGGTAGGGAAGATCATGCACGTAACGAAGCTCGATCGCTTCCCTCTGCTGTTCATTCAGATGAGATAACAGCACTTCCATATCCATCTCGGATTCTGTATGTCGGTACGGATTGTCATCGGTTAATGGGATAGATGATTGTTCGCTCTCATCCTCAAGAGGAAGGAATCGTTCCTTTTTGCGGAGCAATGTTTTACACCGGTTGACGAGAATTGTTTTGCTCCAGCTGTAGAAGGCTTCGCTCTTCTGCAATTGATCGATTTTCTCATATAGCGTAACGATCATATCCTCCATCGCATCCATCGCATCATGTTCGTTCCCCATGTACGTATAGGCAAGACGATAGTAAGCGTCCTGATCGTCTAGAATGAGTTGCAGCAAAGCTTCCTTGTTGCCTTTTTTGGCTTGTTTGACAAGACGGCTTACATTCAAGTTCTCACCCCTTTTCATAGATAAGAGAGTGTATTGGGTATAAAAGTTCATTTTTTATCAAAAAAACTTCAGGGTGAACCCAGGACATCTCCTGCTTCCCCGGAAGCTGCGGAAGTCTAGAATCAAATATACTTTACTTGCAGTATTTTGGGTAAAAGAAATTCCTTCCTATCTATATCGGAAATTTTACAATAAAAAAAGAACAGCATTACGCTGTCCTTATTATTGCAAAGCTCCTCCGCTGAGCAGCAAATGCTGATGGTTACTTTTGTTTAGATGCCCATTCCGCCTGACACCTCAATACGCTGTGCATTTACCCAGCGATTCTCTTCAGATACGAGTGAGGCGATCGCCATTGCAATATCTTCAGGAAGTCCCGGGCGGCCTAGCGCCGTCATATCCGACACCATTTTATTTACTTGCGGGTTGTCTCTGACCATGCCTCCACTGAAATCAGTAGCTACCGCACCCGGGGCAATGACGTTGACTTTAATCCGGCGCGGGCCAAGCTCCTTTGCCTGGTATTTGGTCAGCACTTCAATCGCTCCCTTGACAGCTGCATATGCTGGGCTTCCAACTATGATTCGTGTTAAGCCAGTAGAAATGTTTACAATGTCTCCTCCGTCATTAATGAGCGGAAGCAGCTTCTGCGTTACAAAGAAAACACCTTTTACATGAACGTTATAAAGTGCGTCCAGTTCCTCTTCTGTCGTAGAAACGAACGTTCCATGATGCGAAATGCCGGCATTGTTGATCAGAATATCAAAGTGATCCGTCCCCCATGCTGACAAAGCTTCTTTCACTTCCGATACAAAGGCATCGAAGGTACCGGTATTTCCAGCGTCTAATTGCAGTGCAACCGCTTTGCGCCCCTCTTTGGCTGCAAGCTCAACGACTTTGTCTGCTTCCTCTTTGTTTGAATTGTACGTAAAAATCGAATCAATTCCCCGTTGAGCAAGCATAAGCACAGTACTGCGTCCAATCCCGCGGCTTCCGCCAGTTACGATCGCAATTTTTGTCATGTTAATCCTTCTTTCTTATTATTTATTCTCAAATAACTAACTAGATAGTTAATTTAAAGCATTATTCAATAAAATCCGTTGCAGCAGAAGTATCCTTCTGCAATTCCAGTTCCGCCAAACGTTCAGTCAATGCTTTATGAATGGCGCGATAAGAATCACTGCCGAGAACAAGCCGTTTCGGTGCTGGTTGCTGGTCAACGCTGTCAATCATCGCTTTTGCCATTTTGACAGGATCACCAAGGGATAAAGACGGAGCGCCTTCGATAAATTGTCTTGTCATGTTGGCAGGACTAATTTCATAGGCTTCATTTTTCGGCGTAATTTTGGCACTTCCATAACGAAACTCGGTGCGGGCTCCGCCAGGCTCTACAATAGTAATGCCTATGTTGAATGGAGCAACATCAAGCGCTGTCGATTCCATAAAGCCCTCGATTCCCCATTTCGTGGCATGATACATGCCGGCTCCTGGGTTTACTGCTTGGCCGCCATACGTTGAAAGCTGTAAAATCCGTCCTCCGCCCTGTCTCCGCAAATGCGGCAAGGCAGCACGTACCACTTGAATCGATCCAATCAAATTGGTATTGATCTGATTGTGAAGCAATTCATCCGTTAGTTCCTCAGCGGTGCCAAAGAGGCCATATCCGGCATTGTTCACGACAACATCGATTTTCCCCAAAGCTGTGAAAGCCTTATTGACCACTTCATGAACTTCAGTCGATTCTGTAACATCCAGATGCGCTGTCCATAAGCGGGCACCGTATTTTTGCTTCAGATCATCCACCGCATCCAATTTGCGTATTGTACCCGCCACATAATCTCCGCGTTCCAGCAGCTGCTCCGTTAATTGTCGTCCAAATCCGCTGTTGATTCCGGTAATAAACCAAGTTTTTGCTGTCATTGAAAGCACTCCTTAGCTTGATCTAGTATGTCCATAAATTTTTGGTTTGACTTTAGCACATGGCACTTTCCTTCTCTCCATAAGATTGTGCTGCAATTCGAATTATATAACTAACAAGTTAGTTAGTCAATAGATTTTAAAAGCGGCTAATTAAGACTACGAAGTCTTAGCTAACCGCTTCAGCTTTATTTTATACAATCTTTAAGTATGATTCATACCTGATGCTTCCTTCTTCTTTCCCTTGAGCGACCAGATCATGACTGGAATTAGAAATAAAGCAAGCAAGCTTCCCGAGAGCGACAGTATAGAGTAGCTGGAATGAGCTACAATCATACCGGACAGCATACCGCCAGACGCACCCGATAGTGCAATCAGCACATCTACCGATCCTTGAATTTTTGCCCGGTTGGAATGAGTTGTCGAATCAACAATTAATGCCGTTCCGCTGATCAACCCAAAGTTCCAGCCAAGCCCGAGCAAGCAAAGCGCCGTGATCAGCAACGGCATCGAATCTCCGGGAGCAGTTGCGGCAACAATTCCTGAGAGAAGCAGCGTAATGCCTGCAGCAATTGCCATCATCGTACGTCCTAATTTATCAACAAGAATACCTGTCAGCAGCGAAGGCAAATACATAGCTCCGATATGAAAGCCGATCACAAGCCCGACATCACCCAAGCCGTGACCATGATGCTTCATATGAATCGGAGTCATAGTCATAATCGCGACCATCACGATCTGTGTAAGAATCATAACGGTTGCTCCAGTGATAACACCGCGTTTGTTCCATGCAGCAGGAGCAGTTCCTGCATTTGCAGTGGTCTGTTCTCTGCTTCCCCTATGCTCTGCGATTGCATTAGCAACGAGAAGCGGATCGGGACGCAGCAGAATCAGAAGGACAAGACCGGCCAGAATAAAGGCTGCAGCTGCTAAAATGAACGGTCCGGCAAGACTGGGAACGCCAATCGACTCTGCAAAGTCACCCATAACGCCTACCAAGCTTGGTCCTGCTACCGCTCCGAAGGTGGTCGCGACCATAGCCAGACTTGCTGCTGTAGCCCGCTGTTTAGAGCTTGCTAAATCCGCGCTTGCATAACGCGCCTGCAAATTTGTTGCTGTACCTGCACCATAGATGAAAAGGGACAGGAGCAAGAGAACAATACTATTGGAAATGGCCGCAATAATTACTCCGATAGCGCCCAACCCGCCTATTATAAAACCGGCTCCCAGCCCGAGACGCCGCCCATGCTTCTGAGAGGAGCGGCCGA
Organism: Paenibacillus sp. NPDC058174; assembly: GCF_042883865.1. NCBI lineage: Bacteria > Bacillati > Bacillota > Bacilli > Caryophanales > Paenibacillaceae > Paenibacillus > Paenibacillus sp. NPDC058174. The sequence continues at coordinate 552,104 of NZ_JBHVUY010000001.1, read as the reverse complement.
CAAGCCATGCAGCAATTGCTGAGCCCAGTGTAAACAACGCAGTAGGAATACCCGTAAAGCTGTCCGTTCCAAGCATGCTCTGTGCAAGCAGCGCCCCCACTGTCACGCCGGCAGCAAGTCCGGCACCTCCAAAAATTTGAGATATAATGACGATTAATAAAGTTTTTCGATACAACTGTTTTTGTTTTTCCGGTGAATCCGCATAATGCTGCAATGGATTGCTCGCAGAATGAACTTGTGCCATTATTTAATTCCATCCCCTTAGTTTGCTTAACGCCTTCCCCATTCAGTTCATATTTGATTCATAAATCTGATCAAGCTGGTCAGCTCCGTATCATTTTTCATTATTTTTCTCCATTCAACCGCTGTTTCTCTCCCTTCAGAAGAATAGCTACAGGCGTGCGGACCGCATATAGCTTCCGAAATCCCCTTCTTTGTAGAATTCTCGCAGCACGCTTAATGGCAAAGATATGGTCGGCAACAATCAATATTTCGTCTTGAGGGTTGAACTCTGTTTTCCATACAAAAGGCAACCGGCCTAATGAAACATTCACAGAATCCGGTAAGTGTTCGTTGCCATAATCTGCAGCATCCCTTACATCAAGCACCTTTGCCGTATGCGGCAGCATCAGCAGGGCTTCTCGCAGACCTGATCTAAGAAAAGTTAGTGAACGTACCGGCCACAGCTGATGAATCAGCCAGATCCCCCCGACTATAATAAGCACATATAGGAGTAACATATGAATGGCATACCTTATCCTTTCATGAAATCGATAAAACTCTCCATCTATTGCCACTTCATCCAAACATAATATTCAATTGATTAATTGAATTATAGTGCCGAAATGTTCCAGGGTCAAGAAAATTATTAATAAAACGAACCGATGACTATATGAGCTTAATCACATCTGAAACAGCTTGTTCAGCTGACCGAAGCGCACCTTCCAGATGACCGCCATGTTCCTGCGAGGTTTCGGTACCGGCAAAAACAATCTTACTAGCCCATTCACCTTCCGCTACGAGCGGACCATAGCTTGGAAAGCTTGTTAAGGCAGTAAAGTCATCTTCAACCGCTGTCTCAGTATCGCTAGTCCAATCCTTGTAAAAGACTACCTTCGCCTCTTCCGCCTTCGGACCAAACAATCGTGTCAGTTGCTCTCTAACGAGTTCAAGCACTTGCTCTTCACCAAGCTCTCGGCGCTTTATGGCATTCATGCCGAAAAAACCAAACAGCGCACCGGCCCCTTCAACCGGGGAGGCATCGTGAATCTCCTGCAGAGGTCCAACCCAGCTTGTTGCAAGCCCGGAGAGTCCATCTTTGCGCCAGAATGGACGGTCATAGACGGTTATAACTTTGGCCTGACCTGCCATCCATGTTGGCGTGTTAATAAAGCTAGTCATAAGGTTAGGCGGGATCGCCGGTATAAACGTAATGCGGCGGGCAGCGATCCGAGGCGGCAATGCCATAATTACAGCACGGGCACGAATGCTCTTCCTTGTACCATCTTCTAGTACAGCTGCTACATCGACGCCGTTTCCTTCTCGATCAAGCTGTATCTCTGCTACACGAGTATTTAACTCGATCGAACCGGAAGGGAGCATGTTCGCAATCGCATCGATGAGCGACTTAACGCCTCCAGCCAGCCGCATCGAGGGCTCCACAGCGCCTTCTGCAAGCATAAAGCGCTGTGGAGGTTCGTTCCGCGTCCGCTCCGAAAGCATAGCCCCATTCGTGTATTGAGAAAATATCTGTAAACCGAGTTCCTTGACCAGACTGGCAATAACCCGTTCGTACTGCGGCCAATACCATGTAGGCCCTAGATCATACTGGCCGAGCTCAGGCTCGCCTGCTGCAGCGGTACTTAAAATTCTGCCACCAATCCGCTCACGCGCTTCTAAAACCTTGCACCTGATGCCCTGCGAATGAAGCAGCGATGCCGCGCGCAGGCCGCTTAAGCCGGCTCCGATAATAACAACCGGATATATCTGATCTGAATTTTCATTTTCCATGGTTACTCTCCCTTTATCTTTATTCCTTCTGTGCCTGTCATTATTTTATTAATATTCAATTGATTAATTGAATTATATATTTTCATCCTTTATACTTCAAGAGTAACTTATTAATCGGACTAACATTGATTTAGGAGGAAAATAGATGAAGATGATGAAAGCGATCCAAATACCAGCCAAAGGTGTGCCCATGCAATTAGTTGAAGTCCCCGTCCCCCTCCCTGGGCGAGGACAAGTTCTGCTTCGCATAGAAGCTTGCGGTGTATGCAATGGCGATTCTTTAACAATTAAAGGTGCCGCTCCTCAGTATCCCCGTATTCCCGGCCATGAAGTAATCGGCATCGTAGAGGAGCTCGGTGCCGGCTCGTCCCTGTGGAATATCGGACAGCGCGTCGGCATCGGCTGGCATGGCGGACATGACCATGTTACCGGTCTGACGATTGACGGCGGTTATGCTGAATATATGGTTGCAGATGAAGATGGGTTAACGAGCATTCCGGACGAACTATCTGCCCTTGAGGCGGCACCGCTTATGTGTGCGGGAGAAACCACGTTCAGCGCATTGAAAAAGAGTAAAGCACGACCCGGCGATCTTGTAGCCGTCTTAGGCATTGGCGGTTTAGGCCATCTTGCCATCCAGTACGCCAAAAAAGCCGGTTTCCATACCGTCGCGATCTCTCGCGGCAATGATAAAGAACAATTGGCACGCCAGCTTGGCGCACATCACTACATCAACTCAGAAATTGAGAATCCAGCCAAGGCTCTAAAGGCATTGGGCGGAGCAAAAGTTATACTCGCTACCGCACCAAATGCCAAAGCCATTTCTTCCCTCCTTGGCGGACTAGGGGCAGATAGTGAGCTCATCATTGTAGCGGGCTCCGGTGAACAGCTGGAGCTGTCTGCGATGGACTTTTTGAAGGGTCCCCACACTGTCCGAGGCTCCTTCACCGGCCATGCAAAAGAGATTGCAGATGCCATTCATTTTAGCGTGCTAACCGATGTACGGCCAATCTTTGAAGTTTTTCCACTGGAGCGCGCAAGCGAAGCTTTCGAACGGGTAATGCAGGCAACAGCCCGCTTCCGTCCTGTGCTTCACATTTCTGGATAGTATCGAGAGCGTATAGTATAATAAACAATATAATAATTGAATAACAAAGGATGATTACGATGGACGATATCCTTGAATCCGCCAGGCTCTTTAAAGACGAATTATATAAACAGCTGTCCAGAATCGGCAAATGCCTGTCTAGCGATAAAAGACTCGAAATATTAAATTTGCTCATTCAAGGACCAAAAACAGTTGAGAAGCTTGCACAATTTACCGATATGAATGTCGCAAACGTCTCCCGGCATCTTCAAATTTTGAACGATGCCAAATTAGTTAAATTCACCAAAAAAGGCACCTATGTCATCTATTCATTAGCCGATCCTTCTATTGTCGAGTTTTTATCCTCATTGTGGAAAATTAGCGAAAAGCAGCTGCCGGATATCAGCCGACTGAAAGAAGATTTCTTTGACAACATGGATGAGATTCAAACGCTCTCCATGGATGACGTCGTTGAAAAACTGAACAGCAGCTCCATTATGTTGTTAGACCTGCGGCCGACTGAGGAATATGAAGCAGGCCATATCGCAGGCGCTATCTCCGTTCCGCTGGAGGATCTGGACGCATTTATTAAGAATTTGCCCCAGACGTCCGAGATTATCGCTTATTGCAGAGGGCCCTTGTGCGTCTATTCAGCAATCGCAGCCGAAAAATTGCAAACAGAAGGGTTTACAGCTTACCGGATGGAAGAAGGCTTTAATGAGTGGCAGGACCATTTTGCAGCTGTTCACTAAGTCCGCGAACGATTTATTGAAGCTGTTGCTTCAAGCAACCTCCAATAGCAGATGACCTCTGAGCGAGCTCAGAGGTCATCTGCTATGGTTCGGGCATTCCCTATTATTTATCTCAGACGAGCTGTAACCCCACCATCAAGCGGCATGACGACGCCTGTTATCCACGAAGCAGAATCACTGGCAAGGAACAGTATAGCTTCTGCCACATCATGCGTGGTTCCGTTCCGGCCAATCGGATGGAAGGCGTGGAAGCTAGGCAATACATTAGCTACTTCTTCTTCGGTCATGAACGTGTTGTAAATTGGTGTTTCTACTACTGCCGGGGCTACTGCATTAACGCGAATGCGGTCTCCAGCCAGTTCAACCGCCAAATTCCGGGTCAGTGCATGCCGGCCTGCCATAGCAGCGGAGTAAGCAGAAGACGGCGTTGCCTCCACGGCCTGAATCGCCCACATCGAACCGGTGTTTATGATAGCGCCGCCCCCTCTCTTCTTTAACTCAGGAACGACAGCTTGTGAGGGGTAAAACGTTCCTTTCACAATCGTATCCAGATACGACTGCAGATCCTCTTCGGTATGGTCAAGGAAAGGCGTTGGGTTGAACTTGCCCGTATTGTTTACAAGCACATCAATGCCGCCAAACGCTTCAACGGCCGCTTGAACCAGCTTTGCAGAGGTTTCAGGCTTGCTAATATCTCCTGCCACTGCCAGAACTCTTTTTCCTGTCGGGTCAATCTCAAGCGCAGTTTGCTTCAGGACATCCTCGCGACGGCCGTTGATGACCACATTAGCCCCTTCTTCGAAAAATCGCTGCGCTGTCGTTTTACCAATTCCAGTGCCCCCGCCTGTAACGATAACCGTTTTATTTTCAAATTTCATATCATTCATCTCCTCTAATAAATTTAGTATGATTTGGGTTATTACGACTCAACAATCAGTTCACTATTCAAATGAATGGCATTGGCGATATTCCAGCGGTTAGGCGACGTACGTGTCACCGTGTCATGAATTCGTGCCCATTGCTCGGGTGTTCCATCTCCGGAAACGATAACTTTATATTGCATTTCTTCATATCCTGGCTTAATGCTATCATCAAGCCCCAAGAAGCCGCGAAGATCCAGCGTACCTTCCGTTTGAATCCGCAAAGATTTAATCTGTACATTCTCTTGAGATGCGGCAGCGACATAGCCGACAATCATACAGGCATTTAGCGCAGCCATTAATAATTCTTGGGGATTAGCCGCCGTATTGTCCCCAAGCAATTCAGCCGGTTCGTCAATCAAGATTTGAAAATCTCTTGCCAGACGCTGGTCTCCAAGCTTTAGCTCCTGCACGGATGAAGTGGACTTTGTTCCCCCAGACCAGTCCGTCATCACTTGAAATTGCGCCATGCCTTTTGCAGCATCACTGGTAACGGCATCAGCGAATTGTTTTAACGCGTCTACATCAATTTCGTTTATTTTGTTCATCACACTGCTCCTCTCTTGAATGAATGGCATTCCTTTTCTTAAGAACCTACTAGTAGGTAGTTTAACTGGAAACTACAAAAATCTAGTACGACTACGGTTTTAGCAAGCTGATCATCATCGCCTGAACCTATTCACATATTACCTACTAGTTGGTAGATTGTCAACATCAATTTTTATTGCACCACCTCCATGTACTCTCTAACAATGAAAAAAGCCGCAATGATGCGGCTTTTTAAAGTATACGAACCGCTTTAATAAATCGTAGGCACCATGCCCCCGTCCATTCGAATCGGAGAGCCTTTAAATGCGGATGCATAAGGACTGCAAATAAACGTAGTCAGCCTGCCGATCTCAACTGGTCTAATAAATCGCTGGATTTCAGATTGCGGCAAGTTTTCAGCCATAAATTGCTGCTCTTTTTCCGCAAATATCATATCAGTAGGGAACAAACTGTCTATGATTTGATGTACATTTTCAGAAAGTGTCGGTCCTGGCATGATTGTATTGATTGTCACTTCTGTACCTTTAGTGAGCTTAGATAAGCTTTTCGACAGCGACAATAACATGGATTTGGTCATGGCATACTGCGGCATTTGTCCTGAAGGCATAACGGCTTCTTCGCTTGCAATAAAGATAATTCGTCCATCATTATTTTTCAGCATGGCAGGCAAATAAAATTCGGTTAATCCATTCGCCGCGAGGACATTCGTTCGAAAATATTTTTCCCACACCTCATCGTTAACATTCTCATATGCCATAATTTCATAGATGCCCATATTGTTAACGAGAATATCGACATGAGGATATTTTTCAAACAATGCCTCCCTTTGCTGCCGATTCACAATATCCGCTGCAGCGTTCTGAGGAGATGTATGCGGGAACTCCGCCTTCAATTCTTTTACCGTTCGTTCTGCCTCTGCATGATTTCGTCCATTAACAAGGACATGTACGCCTTCTCTAGCTAGTTCGATCGCAATTGCTTTCCCGATCCCTTTTGTCGAACCCGTGACCAAAGCAGTCTTGTTATTTAATCCCATATCCATAATCGATGTCTCCTTTGATATCATTGTTGTGCTCTGGATAGGGATAATATTACTTGGTCTGCATGGTGCGGTAACTAGCGTACAACGCCAATATTCTTGTTCAACCCGCCAAATTGAAACTTTATGACGCATATGAAGGAAGAAAGATTAAGAGGTCGGGTTCAGCCTGAAATAATAAGCTCGCCAATTGGCAGGTGTAGCACCCTCCCATAAACGAAAGGCGCGGTAAAACGAGTTCTGATCCTCGTAGCCAATTAAGAATGCCACTTCTTTAATATCGAGCTTAGGGTCTGCCAAATATTCGCGTGCCTGTTCATGCCTAGCCTGAGTCAGTAACTGCTTGAAGGTCGTCCCCTCTTCGGTAAGACGGCGCTGCAGTGTACGATCGCTCATACCCAGCTCACTTGCCACAGCCCGGATATCAAGATGTCCTCCGCTCAAGCTGCGCTTCAACGTCCATTTCACCATCTCAGGAATTGAACGGCTGGTCTGTTCATCCAATGTCCGGTCCAATATGGGCGTTATTATTTCCAGCAATTCTTTGTTATACGTAGTAAAGGGACGGTCCAAATCTCTTCGATGCAGCGTTAACCGATTGCCGGCTGCACCAGTGCGTACCGGGCATCCAAAATAAGCTTCCAGAGGCTTCACCTCTTCAATGCTCATCTTGTGAGTGAATTCCACAGAATGTGCTGTAACATGCTGTCCCGTTCCCCTGCGTCCGAGCTCTAGAAGAAAGGCGAGCGTAGTGCCAACTAACACTGGATGTTCAAGCTGCGGACTGCTTAGCCATTCCAGTTCTATCGTACAAAGCTCTCCCTCTTCGGTTATACGCAAGCTTTCAGGAGGACACATTTGCTTATACCTAGCCATTCGATTAAGAGCATCGCGATAGCTGCGTGCGTGATAGGTCGCTAAGACGGTCGGCGGATAATGTGTCGCTTCAAAGACGGTTACCAGCTTAATAATTCCAATGGCGGCGTTGCCAACCAATTCGGAGTATGCTTCCCAGATTCTGAAATACTGGGCTGCGGTGACCTTCGCGGGTTCCGTTATAATCGTGAGCGGAAGCTGTGCTTTTCCTGCAACATCATGAGGGGAAACTCCTATTTGTTGAATTCCAGCCCAAAAGCCTGACGGGAAATTTATACGATCAGATTTCATTACTTGTGAATCTCCTTTAATTGCGTACATGCTCATTGTTGTTATTATAAGTATACCTAAGATTGATCTTCTCTTCATGTCCAAATCAGCATACAAAAAAACGCAGCCCGTTATGGCTGCGTTGTTAAATTTTTAGCAGATAAGATCATTAAGCGTTTACTGCACTTCTGCTTTCTAAAAAGTCCATCCGCTCCACTTGATACAAGTCATAATGGTGCTGTGTATAATTGATTAAATGGTACAAGGGCGAGTTAATTTCATTCGCCAATTTGACATAAGGCAGCTTCTGAACCGCCTTTTTGGATCGAATGTTTTGCTCTCTAATTTTCAAAAAAACCGTTTCGATGTTATGTTTTAGGAACAGCTCTGAAAAGAAACTTTCTTTCGCACGCTGATTGTAGCCTTTTCCGAAATAAGGAATTCCAACCCATGTCGCGAGGAAGCCTGTCTTATTCCCAATATCATATAAATCAATAGTGCCAATAGGGTGGCCGGTTTCATTCAGTATCGTTCTAGAAATGCTTGTTCCTTGCTCTTCTTCAACAATCAGCTGCTCGGTCGTGAATAAATATTCCTCATAGGATTGGGATTTATTACGAACGTAAGGAAAAACTGCAGGATCAATCATCAAATGATACAGCGAGTGGCATTCGTGCAAATCACGTTGTTTTAACATTCTATCAATCACCCTAATCCTTTTGATTCGCTGCACAATACTAGCTAACTAAGTATATAAAAGGAGTTTGGGCTTTATATGAACGCTACATTTTCGCTATGTAAAATTATCATTTCATATTGATTGCAGCAAGTACACGAGCTGTGACGGCTTTACTAGATTTGTCAATGGCCAAGCAGATCAAGCAATGGGAAGGTTACACTGCTGAGATCCTTATAGTCGCTATTCGTCATAACAATAAAAGCAGTTTTGGTATCGGGAAGAATAAACAAATCACTGAGAAAACCGGTATCCCACCCGGAATGTGATAGGGTTCGAATGCCTTTATGCTCGCCTAAGAACCAGCATAACCCGATATGACCGCTCCCTTCTGCCTCCCCGGTAGATGCTTGAGGCTTCCACATTTCAGCATAGCTGCTTGCTTTCAAAGCATTATAGGCGCCATTTTCCGCCCCTTCGTTCAGATGCATCAGCATATATTGGCACATATCTTCAACATTGGTGTACAAGGTTGAGCTCGGCGCATGCGCCCTGTTGTAAGGAAACACTTCACTAACGCAGATCTCGGCCCCTTCAGCGTTTCGTACATGAGGCGCAGCAAGATTCGCTTCAATCTCCTGTTTCAGAAAGGAGCTGGATTGCATTCCTGCCGGCTCAAGAATGTTCTGTTTCATATACTGCTCGAAGCTCATCCCGCTAACCTTAGCTATCACATCTCCCAAAATCTCGTAGCCTATATTACTATAAGCATGTGTAATGCCAGGTTCGGATTGAAGCTTGCGAGGACTAATACTCTTCACATATCTTTCAAGACTTTGCTCGTCGTACTCCGGCCGGTCCCACGCATAGTCATCTTCATCCGGCATGCCGGAAGTATGGTTTAAGAGCTGCCGGATCGTAATAGACGGATACCGCTCGTCATCCATTTTGAAGTACGGCAAATAGTTTAGCAGTGGCGCGTCCAGCTCCAATACGCCATTCTCAACCAATTGCATAATGCCCGTAGCGACGAACGTTTTGGATACGGAAGCCTGGTGAAACAATGTGCTGCGAACGACAGCATCGCCAGTCGATATATTTGCAGTTCCGTACTCACCGGTGAAAAGAATTTCATTGTCCTTCACGATGCCAACAGCTAGCCCTGTATAAGTGCCGTTCTCTACAAGATTGGTCAGCATGTCATGTAATTTTGTTTTTACGTTCTGGTCCATGATACCCTCCGAACTAACTAGCGTTTATTTTCACTATACCGCTTTCGAAATTCGCGGGATATGGAAAGAATTTTTAAAACGAAACTTGGTATAAGTAAGCATCTAAAACAAAAAAAGCCGCATGTATGCGACTTTTAAGAAGTTCTATTGTTTGCTTTGCTTTTTTACTCGTGGCCAACGATCCGATGAGGAATATAAGGTTCTTCCAGGGAAGCAATTTCTTCAGGCGTGAGCCTGACCGACGGGGCAGCTGCCGCATCCTCGAGATGTGAGATTTTTGTAGCACCAACAATAGGAGCGGTTACGGGATCCTTATGCAATAGCCAAGCTAATGCAATTTGAACACGAGGAACGCCATGCTTTTCTGCAATTGCAGCAACTTGGTCTACGATTAAGCGGTCTGTATCGGCCGTCGCGTCGTATTTGGATTTTTGAACTTGGTCGGTTTGAGAGCGATGTGTCGTTTCCTGCTGATCTCTCGTCAACCTTCCTCCTGCTAGAGGGCTATATGGAATGACCCCAATTTTCTCAGCCTTGCAGAGAGGCAGCATTTCTCTCTCTTCTTCGCGGTAGATGAGGTTGTAATGATTCTGCATCGATACAAACCGGGTCCATCCGTTTTTCTCCGCTGTATGTAATGCCTTCAAAAACTGCCATGCATACATAGCAGATGCCCCGATGTATCTGGCTTTACCCGCCTTTACGACATCATGCAGAGCTTCCATCGTCTCTTCGATTGGGGTAGTGTTGTCCCAGCGATGAATTTGGTACAGATCGACATATTCCGTGCCAAGCCGCTTTAAGCTTTTATCAATCTCACTCATAATGGCCTTACGAGAAAGTCCTGCACCGTTAGGACCTTCATGCATACGGAAATGAACTTTCGTTGCCAGAACAATTTCATCCCGGTTGGCATAATCTTTCAGAGCCCGACCAACAAACTCCTCGCTAGTTCCTCCTGCGTAGACGTTTGCGGTGTCAAAAAAATTAATGCCAAGCTCCAACGCTTTTTTGATGATTTGGCGGGAGTGCTCTTCATTAAGCACCCATTGATGATGGCCAAGCTGCGCGTCCCCAAAGCCCATGCAGCCAAGACAAATCCGGGAAACATCCATGCCTGTATTTCCAAGTTTCACATAATCCATATGAAGGTCGCCTGCTTTCCGCTTCGTTATCGTACTACTCAATCCACTGTCGCGGGCCAACCGTATGAAACAAATGTTCGCGATCTAGATTTAAGGCATCATTAATACGCTTACATGTGAAATCGCTAATAGGTCTAGGGAGTTCATCGATGGAGAAAAATCGGCATTCCAAAATTTCGGGCGAGCTCGGCTGGGGCTCTTGTTCTGTATCGTTATGCGCGATAAATACAAAATGATGCATATCATGCTCCGGGTCATAATATATACCAGTCAATGCTCCAACCCGAACGTTCAGCCCAACTTCTTCCAGAGTTTCTCTGCTTGCCGTTTCCTCCGCTGACTCATCGTCTTCAGCTTTTCCGCCTGGCAGATCCCAGTTATTTTTGCCGTAGCTATGTTTTACTAAAAGTACTTTTCCTTCAGCATTTAAAATGATAGCTGCTGCTCCGATTAATTTTGACAATGTGATGCCCCCTTTACTTATACACAGACGGCAATAAGCGGAAAATGTTTCAATATCCAATTCCAAAAAAGCCGCATCTATATGCGGCTTTGAAACAAAGAATCAGTATGCTAAAGCAATTTCTTTTTCCATAATGTAATCGTCCATCACATAGCCGTTTCCGATATCGGCGACTTGAGTCTGAACCTTCTTGAAGCCCTTCTTCTCATATACGGCAATTGCAGCGTCATTGAACCGGTTAACGGTCAGCCATATTGAGCTTAGCTTGTGCGCGTTGCATATTTGCAGCAGGTATGCCATTGCTACACTCGCATAACCTTTGCCCCGGTAAGCTTTGAGAATATAAAATTTACTCAGGAAAAGCTTATCCGCTTCCGGCTTAACTCCCAGATAACCAACATTTTGACCGTTCAGCTGCAGCAGATAGTACTCGTAACCCTCTTCTTCAATTTGATCGTTAATCGCATGAACGGATTGATACTTTTCCACCATATATTCAATCTGCTCGCGGGATATAAGGCTTATATAATAATCATTCCAAATTTCAGATGCCAATTGTGCTACTGTATTTATTTCAGCTTCGGTCTCTACGCGCTTAAACGTTACTTTCATATCCGATATCATTCCTTTTCATTAGATTCGATTGATTAGATTGTATATTTTATTGTATGGCCTCTGTTCAATAATTTCAAATTTTCAGTTTGTCCCCTATGATTTTTTCAGGTTATGAAGTGTTTCAGAGAACTTCTCGATACTCATTAATGTAAAATCATTCAGCTTCTCTTGATCCGGCGCCTGCTGGATCATGTTACCCGATGCTTCCTAGTAAGGCCGGCCCGCCATCCTCCGCAACCGGCTTTGCTGCGCAGCCGCTAAGCAGACCAACCCCCATTACACAACTAATAACCAAATCATACATAGGTTTAAACAATCGTCTGGCGAACCCCCTTTTCCGCTATGGTCTGTTGTCGCTATCTTAATCTGTTTTCGAATTGTCTGGTAAAATGTTGAAATATGGTTCTTTAATTGTTTGACCTTTCCGTGGCAAAACCCTGCTTTTGTTGAAAAAAATACTTCCTTAGCACATCGGCATGAAAGATGTTGTATCGATCTGATATCATGTATAATACGAATCAAAGAATTCAGATATCTCAAATTAAGATATCTAATCATATTCGTACAGGAGGCTTCCATGGATATTCAATTGCTTAAAGTGTTTTATACGACTGCTCAAGAAGGAAGCATATCGAAGGCAGCTCAAAAATTAACCTTTGCCCAATCCAATGTCACGCATAAGATTCAACAGCTGGAAGCCGATTTGCAGACTCAATTGTTTTACCGGCATAATCGGGGAATTACACTTACGCCTACTGGACACATCCTGCTATCCTATGCTGAGCAAATCTTACATATCATTCAGGAAGCCCGATCAGCCGTCGGAGATTCCTCTGTTCCGTCAGGTCCGCTTCTGATTGGATCTGTAGAAACGACAGCAGCCGTTCGTCTCCCTAACCTGCTTACGAAATATCACATGGATTATCCGGCAGTAGATTTCTCATTAATTACCGGTCCTTCAGAGAATCATATCAATGCCGTTCTTCATTACGAATTGAATGGAGCATTTGTTGCAGGTCCAGTGGAGCATCCTGATCTGATTGCTGAAGACGTCGTTGATGAAGAACTGGTCCTTGTCACCTCTGTTTCCCACCCGCGAGTAGATTCCATTCAAGATGTGGAGCTTCGTACATTTCTTGTTTTCTTTAGCAGCTGCTCCTTCCGGACGAGATTAAATCAGCTGCTGCAGGAGGAAGGAATCATGCCCAATAAGATCATGGAATTTGGTTCGCTCGAAACCATCCTTGGCTGTGTTGGTGCCGGACTTGGCATATCATTGCTGCCGCGCTCCATCGTAGCCGAATCGGAGCAGCAAGGGCGAATTCAAATTCATGAAATAGCAGGCAAGCATGCCATTCTCAAAACGGTGTTTATCCGGCGTAAAGACGCTTTAACTGCGCCCGCTATGTCCGCGTTCCTGTCTGAGATGCGAGCCCAATTCAACCATGCTGCTGAAGGATCTCGCTGAGTCTCCAAATGAAAAAAATCCCCTTTATAAAAAGGGGATCCGTGGAGCCAGCTCTCTCTATTCCGTTTGGAAAAAAGGCGCGATGTGCATATAGGCAATTTCGATTTTCTCATACATGGGACCGTCTTGTTCCGTTCTGTGCCTTAAATCCAGCCATTCCTGATCTTCGAGAAAGGCCTGGAAATTGCGTTCACGCGCAGCCTCATCCTGATGTTCAAGTACGTAATACAACCGGTTTTTCGACTCGTCCGCATCAACCCAAAAATTTGTAACCTTCATATTATGCTTGGCAAAAATCGTTATCGTATGATCCCGAAACCGGTTCAGCATGGCTTCCATGCGACCGGGAATAATATAGTAAGTGCGCTGTTCGTAAAGCATGTGCGTCTACCTCCCTCTCTGGCTCATTCTCTTACCACTGGCCGGCGCTTTGACCTCCATCAACATGAAGGATGTCTCCGGTTACGAACGGAGCAGCTTCCAGATAATTAATGGCATCAACAATATGCTGAACCTCGCCCATCCGGCCCACTGGATGTAATTTACTCAAGAAGTCATGGGTTTCAACCCCATGCATTGGCGTCTTGATAATACCAGGGGCAACAGCGTTCACCCGAATGCCTTTGTCCGCATATTCAATCGCCAACGATTTCGTTGCCGCCGCCAAACCGCCTTTGGTTAATGCAGCTAATACAGCCGGCACGGCTTTGATAGGCTGTTCAGCAACTCCGCTTGCCGTAATATTCACGATGTGACCGGAACCCGTCTTGAGCATCTCGATTATTGCCAATTGAGTAATGCGGAAAAATCCGGCTACATTAATGGAGAGCACGGATTCGAAATCTTCAATCGTGTATTCGGTAAAAGGTTTGGAGATGAAAATACCCGCATTGTTGATAAGGGTATCGATACGGCCAAACCGTGCGAGTGCCTCTTGGATCAAGCTTTCTGCGACTTGAGGATTGGAGATGTCGCCAGCAACATAAGCGACATGTTCACCTGTCGGATCGATTTCTTTTGCTGCCTCTACCAACGCATGTTCACGACGGCCATTGATGACGGCATTTCCTCCCCGTTTCACCCAGTCTATAGCTGCTGATTTCCCAATGCCGCTGCTTCCACCTGTAATCACTGCCACTTTATGCTGAAAAGTCATTTTACTCAGTCTCCTTATTTACTATCCGCAGATAGTTTATATTTGATTAAGACGATACCCGCTTCATTTCAAAGCTTTAGCGGTTATTCATCCATCGGCGGTTGCCGTGAACTCATCATATAATGCATACTGCCATCTTGCATAATACGCAGTTAAGATGTCTGCCATCTCGTTTTCAGATAGTTGAGTCAGAATAATAAAAAAAGAAGGCCTCACGTAGAGAGCCTTCCGTCTTGATTTCATCTTTCAAATAGAGATGTGTTAATTACTGCTTTATAGTATCCATCCATTGCTTCTGCTGTTATTTTTTGATTATTGTTTTTTATCCACCAAGCAGCAAGCCCCGATATTGCATTTCCTACTATTTGCACTAAAATTTCCTTGGGAATAGGAAGGCTTGTACCGTTTTCCTCCATCAAGCATAAATCATTGTACAGCATATCCTTCATGCGATTTTCAAAAGAAATCTTAAAATATTTTGAAGATTCAAGGCATTCAAGGATGGTCAAAGCAAACTTATAATCCCAAGCACCAATCATACATTGGAACGGTTTAACCAGATGTTCAACTGATGTATATTGCTCAAATTTTTGTTGCATGTTCTCCACACAGCAATTAAGCAGGTGATATTTATCCTCGAAATATTTGTAAAAGGTGGTTCTGTGAACCATAGCTTCTTCGCATATCATGTTCACCGTTATCGCTTCAAATTTGTGCTTATTTTCATCTATTAAAGTTAATAGTGCTTTGCTTAAATGAGTTTTGGTTCGAATGGATCTAAGATCCTCTTTTCTTTTTGACATTTCGCTACACTCCGCCCCTAATTGTAGACTATCTGACGTTATTCAAATGTTTAACTCTTGTTCCGTTATACATATACGATTATAAATAAAGCAGATCATTTTTGTATAACCGATTCTGAAAGGGGTAATCGTATGAACAGCATTCCGAAATCGAACTACAATTGGAAAAGAAAAATATTCCCAGGATTTGTTTATTCACTTCTATTTCTTCTTCTCCTGCTTCTTCTAGGTATACATTTCCCAAGCATACCTTATATCGGAGAGCTCGGTACAATCTCTATGTCACTTTTTTCTATCCACTTGGTTTTAGCGGCCGTCATGGTTGCTTTACTTTCGATATGGATAGTAAAACTCAGAGGAAAATGTCAAGGTTTAATTGCTATGGTCTGTTCGTTAGTCTGTGTAGTTGGTTTCATAATACCCATACTGAGTATACTTCAAGTTGCTCATCAGAATGATGTTCCTATATCTTGGGCAAACACTCTGAAAATTCAAATTGACATGGGCAAACCAGATTTGAGTAAGTCAATCCGTTACACAACAGTAGACGATAAAGATTTATTTATGGACATTTCGATGCCAATCGATTCCATAACCAATGACCGAACTCCTGTCGTATTAATTCATGGCGGCGGTTTTGTATCGGGCACACGCAATCAATCGCCCTCATGGACGAAATTTTATCTGGACCGCGGATACGTCGTTTTTGATGTCGATTATCGACTAGCCTCCCCCGGCTATGTGACATGGGATAAGGCTGCTCCGGATATCGCTACAGCGATTGTATGGATCGGCCAGCATGCGAAAGATTATGGAGTCGATATGGACAAACTGCTTATTGCCGGGTCATCGGCAGGCGGGAGCTTAGCCCTGCAGGTCGCTTATGGGATAAACGATGGCACCTTGACCGCTTATGAACCTGGAAAGCTCTATGATCCAAAGGCAGTCATAGCTGTATACCCCGCTCAGGATATGACCACGATCTGGAATGAGGGTACTCATTTCTTTGGGATGAATGGTGAAACGTTTCTCGGTGCCTATATAGGAGGCTCGCCTCTGGAAAAACCGGAAGCCTATCATGCTATCAATATTGGAGAGCATATTTCAATCCATACACCGCCTACACTTTTACTCGTTGGCCAAAACGATCACCTTTTACCATATAACGGTCAAGCGGCCTTTGCGAATTTGCTCAAATTAAATAATGTCCCTTATGAATTTGTCTCTATTCCTTATAACGACCACTTTTTTGATGCGGCTCCCGGCAGTTTGGGTTCGCAAATCTCACAACATGCAGCAAATGAATTTCTTAATACGTATACAAAATAGAATAAAGCTCTTCTGGACAATGCCAGAAGAGCTTTATTCTACTGCTCATTCCAAATATCATGAATGAAATGATTCCATTTTTCAATTCATACACAGTCCAAACTTAACTAGTTCTAATATCTTGGATAATTGACGCTCATAATATCCATGAATGGCACTTTATCGGTTCCTTCTTCTGTTTCTACATGAACCCTGCCGGTTCTGGAATCCATCTTCGAAATATATCCTTGAACAGGTTCTTCTCTGCCCCAGACGGACAGCACAATGACCGATTCCTCTTGAAATGCTTCAGAAAGCTGGTTTCCTAATTCCTCTAATACAAATTCGTCACGTGTTGGTCGTTTTGGTACTTTTGCTTTAGCCATAATTGTATAATCTCCTATCTGATCTTACAGCTGTCGTTAAGACTCCGCCTAAAGAATCACCCATTTATTTTCTAATATGTACGATAACGGTGCACCGCGCAAAATAAGCATCACTATTTATTATAACAGGTGTTTGGAGATCAACCAATCCTAATCGGCTTGTCTGTAATAAATAGAAAAGAAGCCAGCTGCCGCAGCTGGCTTCTCTTTAATAAGTTTTATGAGTGCTATTTGGAAAGTGAAATTCCGAAGGACGAACCGGCATTTCCGGCAAATACGATAAATCCGTTTTTAGGAAGCACGACTTCATTTTTGCCGCTGATGACTGTGTTATTAATCAGAGTGCCATTCTCATCGTACACCATAAAACCGCCTTTTTCAGGCATCGCAACTTTTAATTTCTTGCCAGCTGCGTTTGCTGGAATGGAGAACCATCTTGCATGGCCGTTTGCTTGTATCGTAGCGACTGATGTTTTACCTGTATAGAGCGGCTTGACTCCATCCTGGCTTACATATAATCCGCCTCTTATCTCGAAGTACTCGATCCCAGCTTCTTTAAAGAATGTCACTTCTGCTGTATCCCGGCCTGCAACTGCAGGAATTTGATGTTGATTTTCCGCCGTGTTTGGACCCGTTATTTTCATATTGAACAAATAGCCTTCTGCACTGGTTTTTATGGAAATAGGAGCTGCCAGCAGGTTCATATAAGCGACAGAACTGTATTTCTCATTGACAGCAAAGTACAGCTTTCCTTCTCTTTGTGCCCATGCATCTGCTATTTCTTTGCTAAGTGCTGCAGGCTCAGCTTTCTCTCCGTTATACTGAGAAAATGCGAGTTGTCCCAATCCGGGTACCGAAATGTATTGACCCATCCACAGATAAGTACGTCCGTTGCTTTCTTTGACGAACCGAATTTTATTAACGCCCTCTTCATCGACAAAAGAACCATCTGCGGTGTAAATAAATTTTTGTCCTAGTAAATTAAGTTCACCATCTTTGATTTCTACTTTCCACTGATCCAGCATTGTGTTGTAATAGCCTGCGAACGCTGCTATATCCTTCGGCATATCCGCCTTCGTTGGTTTTCCGAATGATTTATCCGGCTGAATCTCTTTAACAGCACCCTTGTCTTTCAAGGATTGAAGCAGCAGTTGTGTTGCAAACAACTGATTCAGGGAGCTGCTTCCGCCTGAAGTGACGACAGCTACCGCCATATTATGTTCTGGAAGCACCACGAGCGAAGAATGGTACAGGGTTGTGTCTCCGCCTTTAACGAGAGCCTTTATCCCGTAATCGTTGAACGGATACAATCTTACACTATCCCAGCCCAATCCATAGTCAATGGAACTATCTGCATCTGCGGACCATAATCCTTTTTTGTACTCCTCTTGCTCCATTGCCTTTGCAGATTTCTCGGACAAAATATCTTTCCGCTGCCCCGTGAAAATTTGAGAGAATTTCACCAAATCATCCGCTGTAGAAAAAACTCCGCCCGTTCCAATCGCATTGGTTGTTTCCGTAGGAAGCTGTCCCGCATAGAAAGGAGAGTACAGCGCTGCGAAGGAATGGGCATCAAGTGCACCTTGCGGTGTCAACGTATTGTCCATACCGAGCGGCTTGGCGAAATATTGATCAATAAATGCAGTGAAAGACATGTTGCTGACTCTCTCTACCAGAATCTCTGATAGCGTAAATCCATCGTTGCAATAAACCGAAAACGCGCCTGGATCCGCTTTTAACTTCTGTGTAGACAACTGCTGGAGCAGCGTATCATGTACATAGGTATCTGGATCATTGAACAGAAAACCGTTGCCCAGAGTCGAACCTTGCAGACCCGATGAATGATTTAGAAGCATACGCGGCGTTATCTTCTTATAACGCTCGTCCTTCATCTTGAAGTCTGTTACATACTGGACGACGGGCGTATCGAGATCAATCTTCCCTTGGTCGACCAGCTTCATAACTGCTGCGGCTGTAAACATCTTGCTTGTCGAACCGATGCCATACACCGTATTGTTTGTTAAGGGTACCTTCCCCGCTTTGTCATTCAATCCGGCATGACCCGATACCTTGATTTTGCCATTGTCGATTAAGGCGTACTGTACGCTCGTCGTACCATACTGCTCAGTCAGAAGAGCGGCTTTCTCAGCGGCAAACTTCTCAATAGATAGCGGTGCTACAACTTCCTGTGTGGCAGCCATCGCCGCGGTCGGCAAAATAGGCGCAAACGCCAAGGCTGTTGCAAGCGACCAAATGATTCTTTTCTTCAAAATCCCTTCACTTCCTCTCTTTATTTGTCTTCCTCATTTTAACATCCCAGTCTTACGTGCCCGTTAACGAAGTCTTAACTCTCAATCATTTCCGTTAAGATAGATATGGATTATAGGTCGGCACGCTGATGGAATTAGGTTCACCTTATGTTGATACGCAGCAGAAGGAAAATAGTTACATTTGGTATGAGCACTATATACTCATTCTAACTAGAAAAGGATTCGCTGCGCGTTTTGGTTCATGCTGCCGTTCTTGATTCCATCGCCACATCGCTTACACGATGAAAAATGGATCGAATCTTCAAAATGTCATCCTGAACTCAAAACGCTCCGCTCATCCTCTCTACCATAAAACCCTGCAAAACGGAAAGAGCCTCAGAATCCTACTCAAACAAAATGTAAAACTGCATGTCGAAATCCATTTATTAGTAGATTTTTTACGTCAAAATGCAAATGTGCAGTTTGATTGGCTTAAAAAGCTCCTTTAGCGTGAAATAGAGAGATTTCAAATGCACTTTTGCAGTTTGAGTGTGGTTTTGGGCCATTTGTGGCTTATCAAAATGTACTTTTACATTTTGTTGCGGATTTGTAGCGGTCAGACGTGTATAGAGAAGAATTAGTCGCATCCAGCTACTTCATCATTCGTCTTAGTTCGTCATACAGCTTACGGTAAATAACAATGTACAGCTTCGGTATGCCGTATAGAATGCCGACGATCAAGACGGATGCAGCAGTCAACAGCACACTGGACCGGGTCGTTAACGTTCCTTTGGACACAAAGATAATCATAAGCAGAACATACGTCGTGAAGACTGCCAGCATGCCGATAGTACGAAGCCGCTTCAGAGCTATCCATCCCCCTTTACACTTAAGGAGCCTACATTATATGCAAAAAAAACGCGATGCTGTAATGACATCGCGTTCTCTCTCTGCATGAAGCAGCATCTATAATTGCTGTATGCTTATTTGAATAACTAGCTGTATACGCGCTCTTTCTCACTTAGGCCAAGCGCCGCTGACGTGGAAGCATGAACCTCACGCAGCAGCTCCGGATTTTTCATGAGCGATACGCCATGAGAAGGAATCATTTCTTTAATCTTCGGCTCCCACTCTTTGCTGTGCTGCGGGAAGCATTTGCTGATCACCTCAAGCATAACGTGTACCGCAGTCGAAGCACCAGGAGATGCGCCGAGCAATGCTGCAATCGAGCCATCCGCTGCAGTGATAACCTCGGTACCGAATTGCAAGGTCCCTTTGCCGGCTGGCGTATCTTTAATAACCTGTACGCGCTGGCCGGCTACGACCAGATCCCAGTCCTCGATCCGGGCATTCGGAATGAACTCACGCAGCTCTTCCATCCGTTTTTCTTTCGACAGCAGCACTTGTTCGATCAGATATTTCGTCAGCGACATGTTTTTTGCGCCAGCCGACAGCATCGTAACCAGGTTATCCGGTTTTACCGAAGTGATCAAATCGAACATGGAGCCGGTTTTCAGGAATTTTGGAGAGAAGCCTGCAAACGGCCCGAACAGCAGCGATTTTTTATTTTCGATAAAGCGGGTGTCCAGATGCGGAACCGACATTGGAGGCGCCCCAACTTTAGCTTTGCCGTACACTTTAGCATGATGCTGCGCGACAACTTCCGGGTTGTTGCACACCATGAAGATACCACTGACCGGGAATCCGCCAATGTGCTTCCCTTCAGGAATACCCGACTTTTGCAGCAAATGCAGGCTTCCGCCGCCGCCGCCGATAAAGACAAACTTCGCTTGATGGTGCTCAACATTGCCGCTAGCATTGCGTACCTTCAAATCCCACGAGCCGTCGCTGGCACGCTTCATATTCTGAACGGAGTGGTTATAATGAATTTCAACATTTTTCTTCTTCAGGTGATCGAATAGAATGCGCGTTAAAGCACCAAAATTGACATCTGTCCCCGTGTCGATTTTGGTTGCTGCTATCGGTTCATTCGATTGACGATCTTTTATAATAAGGGGGATCCATTCCATCAATTTTTTAGGATCATCGGAAAACTCCATGCCTTGAAACAATGGATTATCGGTCATCGCTTCGAAACGCTTTTTCAAGAAATCTACATTCTTCTCACCTAGTACCATACTCATATGAGGCAGTGCCATAATAAAGTCTTGCGGATTACGGATCAGCTTGCTGTTGACGAGATAAGACCAGAACTGCATGGAAAGCTGGAATTGCTCATTAATCTGAATCGCTTTGCTAATATCTACCGAGCCGTCCGGCTTCTCAACCGTGTAGTTAAGCTCGCATAATGCCGCGTGCCCTGTTCCTGCATTGTTCCATTCGTTCGAGCTTTCTTCTCCTGCGCTCTCAAGCTTCTCGAACACTTTAATTTCCCATTCTGGTGCCAATTCCTTCAGAAGTGTCCCTAATGTTGCACTCATAATTCCGGCACCAATTAAGATGACGTCTGTTTTCGTTTCTCTGCTGCTCATTATTACCATCCTTATACCCTAAAATTTGCAGAAAGCATCCAGTCGCTCCTGCTTAGGCCTCTCCAAGCCAAGGCGCAACCTAGTCACACACCTTATTGGTTTCAGTAATCATGTCTTACTATTCATTTGTAGATGAAACTGTCATCAAATAATTATAAGCTATTTACCTGCTGGTGAATAGTGAGAAATCTGACCACAAGGCGACCTTTTTGTGTCGATTTGAAGGACTTCTCTATGGAATGTTCGGTTTTTCCTATTTGAAAAGGCCCATGCGCTATGCATAGGCCTTCTGATTCATTATTTATCAGCACAAGAATTCTGAATGACAAGCCGGCCAGCATACCATTATATGGTATATGACTTTATAAACAGCTTTAATAACTTCAAGGAGCTACAATCGTTATTGCGCAACAGCCGGAATAATCCAATCTCGAATTAATGGCCATCTGTCGGGTGCGTTAGGGAGAAATCCCGACGCAATCGCTACGACAAGCGCTTTATCCGGCACGCAGCAAATGACATTGCCGCCGTCGCCCATAGCTGAATAGGCAAGCATGCCATTCTCTTCGCGCACCCACCACATGTATCCGTATTGATTGGCATTTAAGGCCGTCGATTCGTCAATCCAGCTCCTCGAAATAATCGTCTGACCTTTCCATTCACCGCAGTTCAAATAGAGCTGGCCAAAAAGCGCCATATCCCGTGGAGTTAACGTCAGCCCCCAGCCGCCTGCCGAATGATTGTGAGGGTCGTTAACCCAACCTTTCACCTCACTCCCAAACAATTGATCGAAACCGAATGACGTAACAGGCTCATCCGGAATTTCCCGCATCCCAACGGCTCCGAATAATCGTTCATTCGCAAACTCACGAGCGCTTTTGCCCGTTGCCCGGGTAATGATTGCGGATAGCAGATGCGCCCCTGCAGTTGAGTATTTGAAGGCTCCCAGTGTGCCGTTAAGACCCATAATATCTAGCGCATAACGAGTCCAGTCTGGGCTCATGCACATTTGATCGAGCGGCTCACGCCAATTCTCAAAGGCATAAGGAGCTGTCATCGTAAGCAGATGCCGGATCGTTACTTCCCGCTTCACTCCTGCATCGGCATTTGGAACATATTCTGGAAAAAAATCGAGCACCTTCGCATCGATACTCTCTATATACTTGTTATCGATTGCAATGCCAATGAGCGCGGACATGATACTTTTAGTGACCGATGCCACATGCTGCGCTGTATCCGGGCCAAAGCCGTTGTAATAGTTCTCGTAAACAATAGATCCATTTCTGGCAGCAACGATGCCATTTATAGTGCTGTAGCCGGATTTAATAACGGAATCAAGCGATGAAAGCTTTTCAACATTTACTCCCTTAGCAGCAGCGGCTTCAAAATTTCGGTTCATTGAACTTCCTCCTCTTTGTTCGCTATAAACGCCAAGCTATTGTTTCTTCACGGGAAAATACACCTCAGTAACTCTGTCCTCGGGGAGCGTACAGTGCGGATCGGAGAGATAGCGCTCATATGGCGATTTCTGCAGCACATATCCTTCCCGCTCAATCCATTCCCTGAGCTTCGCATATACCGAAGTCAATTGCGTGTAGGAGCCCTTTAACACCGATTTGGCGCAGAGGCCTCCCGGCATATCCCGCGTTCCTGTAACAGCCTCAGCAATCGGGATTGCAAACTCGGTATCATTGCCGGCCGGATTATATTCCGGGCTGTGATAAATCGTCATGGGACTGCCCTGCAGCGTCAATTTTCCCGTCGCAATCTTTTCATGCAGCCTGCTGAAATAAACGCCATACCCCTCTGCATAATCGTCGCTGCTAAGCTTTTGACGGATCGAGAGCAAATTCATCGGCTCCGTTTCTACAAGCTGCACCTCGATCTGCTGAAGATAGGACATAATCGGGATGCCCTTTTCGACATTAGCGATATCGAGGCTTATTTGCTTAACGGTGTAGGCTGCTGCATCCAGCATCTCCTGAAGCCCTCTCCGCTTGCGATTAAGCGCGCTATACATATTGGCTTCGAATTGATCGGCTTCCCAATTCAGGATGACTCCGATCTCCTCCAGTGAAAAATGATAAGACTTCAGCCTGTTAATCCACAGCATCTTCTCCAACTGGTTGATTGAGTAGTAGCGGTATCCGTTGTCTGTATTAATTTCTTCTGGATGTATTAAGCCAATTTCATCGTAGTATCGGAGCGTCTTGGTGGACACGCCGCAGATTTTCGAGAACTCTCCAATAGACAGCAAGCCGTCATCTCCATTCTTTATCCTTTTACCGGAACAGTTGGATTATCGCCCCAATCCTTTGCTATCTCTCACTATACACCTTCCCCTAAGGGGAAAGTCCACCCCATTCTCTCCTGGCGTGCTGCGACTGTGACCCTATAATAAAAAAGGAGCTGACGCTCATGCAGCGTCAGCTCCCGAATCCTATAATTACAGTTATCTCCCGGCTAAAAGCTCCCTCATTTCATCGACCGATTCCTTAAAATGAGGATATAATCGAAATTCAATCTCCATGTTGACGATACCTTCATAAGCAGCCAGCCACTGGAACACTTCCGTATAAGGAATCGAACCCCAGCCGACAGGCAAATGCAAATCGCCGTAGCCATAAGGCAAATTGCTCATATAAGCCTTGGCGTCATACAGCTTGCCGAAATTGTCATGCACATGCAAGTGCTTTGTATAAGGCAGTACAGATTCAATCGCCTCTTTGAAATCATAACCGTATGCGATAGAGGTTAAATAACAATGACCGATATCGAGCGTGATGCCGACATTGTCTAGTCCAACCTTGCGAATATGCTCGGCTACCGTCTGCGGATGAACGCCATAAGTATAATCATTTTTCATATCATACCAGATATTGTTCTCGACCCCGATGGAAATCCCGGCATCCTTGGCGATAAGGCCCAGTCTCCGCAGCATTGCCACGTCCTCATCCAGCAGCAGCTTGAATAACTCTTCCCGCTTCATACGGCCATATTTCGGAAAATAATGCTGCTCCAAGTTGTGATCCGTCAACTGGGCGAAGGAGCTGTGATAAATGATCGTATCGGCGCCAATCGCTTTGGACAGCTCGATTCCCGCTTCGAAGACGATCTCGTAATCCCGGCCTTTCGACCAAGACATCAAGTTCAATTCATAAGGCAGATGCATCGTGTAATTCAGCTCGAATTTGTCCAGCACTTCACGCACCCGGGCCAGACGCTTCGGATGCACCTGACCGCCGATTACGACATCAAGTCCGTGCAATATCAGCTCCGCGTAGTCGCATCCCGCCTCAGCGATGTAACCGAGATGGCGCTCCAGCGTGTCAAGATCGCCATTTACCATATCTGCATTCAGACTGATTCCAATTCCTTTTACATTCATGCAGCGGCCTCCTGCTCCAGGAAATTGTCTTAGTTCCATTCTCCAAGAATGTCTGCGTATGCTTCGAGATAATCGTTAACAAGGCTTTTCGCCATGGAGTACGAGTTGACAAGCGGGTGAACCATCAATGCCCTGATTGCAGCATCCTTCGATTTGTTCAGTACGGCTTCTACCGTGTAGCTTTCGAACAGCTTCACATTTTTCATCAGCTGATAAGCATGCTCAGGCAGCTTTTTCGGTGTAACTGGAACAGCGCCTTGTGCCGTCATCCGACATGTAATCTCCAGCACGTCGTTTTTGTCGAAGCCTTCAACCTGGTCGCCTGCCGGGATGTTCAGTACGATATGCTTCTCAATGCCTTGATTCATCGCCCGTGCGAAGTCCAGCATGACGCCTGCATAACCTAGCGTGTTCGGCATTTCGAGCTTCTCATCCTCGGCTGGCTGTTCGATAGGCCCTTTGCTCGTCTCGATCGCCATGTAGGAGGACTCGCGTTTATGCATAAACCGCAAGTAGGTTTGAAGCGCTGCTTCCGGATCAGCATCGATGTCCATCTCTCCAAGCACACGCAGCATCTCCGCATTGTTCGCTTCAACGAATTTGGCGCGTGTATCGCCATTCTTCATGATGTTCTCAACAGCCTGCTCACGGTTGTAGTAGTAGTACAGGTATTCGTTCGGCAGTAACTTGAGCGTATCGATCAGCTCCGGATCGAACATTTTGAATTCGCCAACCTTCGCGATGAACGCTTTGTCTGATACGAGCTCAGGCAGCAATTCTTTGCCGTCCTGCACGATGCTTGTAATCCACGAGAGATGGTTCAGACCGACAAACTCAACGTACAGCTCGTCCGGATTTGCACCGAGCGCTTCAGCAATACGGATCTTCGTCGAGCTTGGCGTATCACAAATGCCGATAACGCGGTCATAGCCGGCTGTATGAAGCGCTTGGGATACGAGTCCGGATGGATTCGTGAAGTTGAATACCCATGCATTTGGAGCGATGCGCTTAATTTTCTCACAGTAGTCGAGCAGTACAGGAATCGTACGAATTGCCATCGAGAAACCGCCAGGGCCAGTCGTTTCTTGGCCGATAACGCCATGCTTCAAAGCAATTTGCTCGTCGATGACGCGGGAACGGTCATTGCCGACGCGAATCGTCGTAATGACATAGTCCGCTCCAACCAAGGCTTCCTCAATATTGTCGCTGAATTCCAGCTCCATGTTCAGGCCGCTTTCCTTCACGACATGCTTGCAAAGCTTCCCGATAATTTCCAGCTTCTCACGATTAACGTCATACATCACGAATTTTGTAATGCCAATATCTTTAGCCAGCATCGTTAAGCTTTTTGTGAAAAATACTGCGCGAACACCCGCGCCTCCGATTAGTACCAATTTCATTTGTAATTCCTCCTCATAATTTGGCTATAAAATTAAGACAATAAAGTGACAGCTTCTCGCGGCGAATGGTCCGACAGAAATGCGGTTAGTTCAGCTAAATCCGGAGACCCCGCGCTGCCTCCGCGCTTTGTAACGGAAAGCGAGCCGCAGGCTGTGCCGTATAGCAAGCAATTTTCCAAGTCATCTCCCTTCAAATAGCCGTAGAGATAGCCGGCATTGAATGAATCGCCTGCGCCTGTTGTGTCCACAACCGTTACTTGGAATGAAGGATGATGCATCATTTTCCCGTTACGTTCTGCGATTACTCCCCCCTCTCCAAGCTTGATGACGGCTGAAGGCGTATGTTTAGCGAAAACGGAAAGGGCAGCTTGGACATCGGATTGGCGTGAATAATGGATCGCCTCTAGTTCATTTGCAAAAAACACATCGACGAACGGAATAATATCGAAGATGCCTTCATACCATTCACCCGTCTCGTCCCAGCCTACATCCATCGATACCGTAAGGCCTGATTGCTTGGCCTTGGTCACAAAGGACAAATATTCTTCGTGATTAGAACGTCCGTTATAGCCGGTTATATGAACATGCCGGACCTTCGTGAACAGCTGCTCTTGCACGTCATTCAGCGTAAACTCCGTAACGGTGCCGTCATAAGTGACAAAGGAGCGGTCCGTCTCCGGGTTAAATGCAACGCTTATGCCTGTACTTTGCTTCTGACTAAACGCAATATCTGTAGCTACTCCATTGCGATTGAGCTCATCAATAATGAACCTTCCGCAATAATCATCGCCAACAATTCCGGTAATGACCGGGCGCATGCCCAGCTTGGCCATGCCGAGTCCGCTAAGCGCCGTTCCGCCTCCGATGTGGAAAGAAATATTCGGAACCCGGATCTCCTGACCGGCATCTGGAATGGCATTGCAGCCGCTAACGACAATATCAATGTTCCCTGCCCCGAGGAGCAGCACATCGTATGGTTTTTCAGCTTTCAAATTGATGACCTCCACGCTTCAATTGTAATCTTATCTGAGAACGTTACCAGACTTAAAAGAAAGGTATACTGTCATTTATTATGATACAATTCTGGCAACGTTATCAGACTTGGGCAAAAGAAAAGCTTGAACCATTACAGCAAGCTTCTCAAGCTGTCTCTTTCGACCAGTTTGTGGCTAAGCACAACTTCCTTAACGCCGGGCGAGCTTCCTTCAATCATCTTGATCAATATATCGACGCTCATCTGCCCGATTTGCTGAATCGGCTGATGCAGCGAGGTTAGCTTCGGACGAACGGTTTCCGTAATGCTGGAGTCGTCGAAGCCGACAACCGATATGTCATCCGGCACTTTCAGTCCATGGTCTACAATGCAATTGAGCGCTCCCACTGCCATATCGTCACTGACTGCAAAGACAACCGTAGGCAATTGCTCGCCTTGAAGAAAGGATTGCATAATGTCATATCCGTCCTTCATCTTGAAATTGCCGAACCGGACCCATTCCGGATTAACGGAGATTCCCGATTCTACAAGTGCTTTCAAGTAACCGTCGTAACGATGCCGGCCAGTCGAAATCTCTTTCGTGTCTCCTCCGATGAAAGCGATTTGCCGGTGCCCCAAGGCAATCAGATGCTTAACCGTATCATACGATGCCTGCATATCGTCAATGTTGACCGAAGGGCAGTCCACCGTTGACCTCGGCTTGGCGCTGCAGAACACAGCTGGCGTCGTCAGAGTTTGAAGAAAACGCTCGATATGCTTGTTCATCTTCTCGTGCATAACGATGATGCCGTCTACCTGCATTTCCTTAAACACATGCAAATACTTCAATTCCTTGTCCAGATTATCTTTGATGTTGCCGACAAGAATGTTATAACGATTCTGGCTTGCCGCTTCTTCAATATAACTGAGCGTGGAGGAGAAAAAGCTGGTTGAAATATCAGATGCAATGACGCCAATCAGATTCGTCTTCTTGCGAACCAAACTGCGGGCGATACTGTTGGGCACGAAGTTAAGATCCTTTA
This sequence comes from Paenibacillus sp. NPDC058174, assembly GCF_042883865.1. NCBI lineage: Bacteria > Bacillati > Bacillota > Bacilli > Caryophanales > Paenibacillaceae > Paenibacillus > Paenibacillus sp. NPDC058174. Next base: position 523,804 of record NZ_JBHVUY010000001.1, on the reverse strand, counting down.
TCGCTTGTTGAACAGCCAATCTCACTTCCTGCTTCACGTACTTCCCGTTGTTAAGCACTCTGGACACGGTTGAGATGGAAACGCCGGCTTTCTCTGCGACATCCTTAATATTGACAGCCAGAACGTTCTCCCCCTCTTCTCTGTAATGTCCAACGACTGCTGATTGGATAATCAAAATATATCAAAACGTTTTCAGAGTCGTCAACCCTTTTTTTAAACCTGTCCTGAGCTTCATCCGGAATATGGATTTGCTCCTTCGCCGTATCCCTTGTTTTTCGGCCTTGTTCGATGCTACACGGAAACAAAAGCTGCCATTCGCTCGAATGGCAGCTACAGACTATACTATGACCCGAAGCCTCCTCCCGCATTCGTCACTGCCGCCAGATTCAACAGATCATAGGCACCTTCAAAGGACGGGATAAGCTCATCTATTCTGGCTTGGAACTTCTGCGGATCCGATTCTCCGAGCTCGGCCCGAAGCTTCAGCTCTTCATCGGAGCCGTCATCGTTAAGCAGCACAGCCAGCACCTTTGCATTAAAAAATTCACGAGGCGGCAGTACTAACGAATTCATCATGAACATGGCTCCATACATCGAAAAGTTGTTTTCGACTGCAAGTTTAGTGGCCTTTTTCGTATATAGGTCGATATACTTATGAACAAACGCAACACCCTTCAATGTATCCGTACCGGAATGCTCGACGCCTTTCCAGCGTAAATCCGATATGGAGCTCAGCCACCAGGCAGGCTCTACCGCCCGCTGCATCCGCTCAAGCACACGCCGTTCAAACTGAGGCTGAGGATTGCTGCGCTGTTCTTCTAAGCACTTGCCGATAGTCTCCGCTTCAATCGCTGCTACAGTCATCCCTTGCCCGTAAATCGGATCAAAGCTGCAAAAAGCGTCTCCAACCACAAGCAGCCCTGCCGGCCAATTGTCCATCCGTTCAAAATGATGACGAACCGACTCCTTGACACGATAACCCCTTGGCGCCTGAATCGGCTCCAGTCGGCTTGTAATATCAGCTACCCCGGCTGCCGCTAAATGTCTCAGTCCTTCCTGATGCGCTTCACTATCAGTTGGAGGGTATGGCTCATCACCAGCACTGAACAGCAGAGATCCGGCAATATTGTTTTCGATACGGAAAAGATAGCTTGAGCAAATGCCATTGTCGGGATCTGCATCCGATAAGATGGATCGCCACTCTTTATGTAAAGATTCAGGAATTTTATAATAACGTGTGCTATATCCTAAAGAAACCTTCAATACTTCCGGTTCTGGAATCTGATAACCAAGAGCTTCGAGCCAATTAGCCGTTTTCGAGGAGCGTCCGGCTGTATCCACAACCATATCGGCTGTTACCGAGCCCTCTGTTTTTTGTTCATTGCGTTCTTTGGTATATATGCCTGTAACCGTGTCCCCATTATCGGTAGTGATTAACCCTGTTACCTCTGTGTTACAAAGGAAATGAATATTGGCTACCCGCTGCACACGTTGACGAATAACCCATTCCAGCAAAGGTCTGCTGCTCGAAGCCGTGTTTTTGGGCGGCTGTATAGGGAAACTGCCGTAGCGGTTGGCAAGGATTACCGATTCTTCATCTGACGGATCTGCGCCCATCTCCAACATATCCGCGATATAACCGGGAAAATAACGCCCCAAAATCATATCGCCGCGCGGCAGCACCCGATGCGGGTGATACGATTGCGGTACGCCAACCCGATTAACCGGTTCAGCCGGCAATGTATCTCTTTCAACGATCACAACTTCCTTGTAAAAATCGGATAATACCCGTGCCGCCAATAGCCCGGCAATTCCTGCCCCGATAACGACTGCTTTGCCTGAACCTTGTAATTTTGCCATCTATATCATTCCTTTCGGTCACAGCTAATTATGAATAAGAATATGAATAGTTGCTACTTGCGTTCAACAAATGCGGTTCCCTCCTGCTCTGCTGCTCCTTTCTTCTCTCCTTTCAACCATCAGTCTTCCAGAATTTGATTATACTCGAGCTCATCAACTTTCCCAAAACAAGTTACACATTCATCGTGATTTGCAACTTATTTGAATATATGCACGACCTCATCATCTAATCCGTTTAACAGACTAACTGTTAATGTTAATCATTTTCCCTCTTCTGGTTAAAATAAGGGAACCGATAAACGAACGCATTCCGTCCATCCGGCGTTTAATGTGACTAAGATAAAAGTTTGACATATTCCGGTTACTCGCATATCATATGATCAAGTGCTCATATAATGTTTGAAAAGAGGTTTTCCCATGAATGAATATCGCATTAAAGGTCTCTCTTGTGCCGGCTGCGCCCAAAGAATCGAAGATGAAATTAAGCAATTAGATCATGGGGACGGTGCCACGCTCAGTTATAATTCAGGCAAATTGACGGTTAACCCGGACATTTCCATGAAGGACGTCCATCGCATTTTGAAATCCGACGGGGCGTACATCGCTAATTCTCTTCAATCGGAAGCCCATTCTTCCTCTCATCACCATCAACATACAGACGGAGATCATGACCATGAACATGGCCACGAACACGGCGATCATGATCACAGTCATGCAGACGGCAATCATAAAATGCTGAAATTGCTCATTGCATCCGGAGTATTGTATGGAGCTGCCCTATTACTAGACGGCGTACTCGATAAGCCGTTTCTCATCACCCTTTATTTATTGGCCACCGTTATTAGCGGCTACACGACTTTCTTCCGCGGCTTGAAAAATCTAATTAAGCTTAAATTCAATATCGACACGCTAATGACCATTGCCTTAATCGGAGCCGTAGCCATCGGAGAATGGAAGGAAGCTACCCTAGTCGCCATTTTATTTGGACTGAATGAATTGCTGGAAGGCTTCGGCATGGAGAAAGCCCGTCGCTCGATGGAAGCTTTACTGCAAGTTGCTCCGAAAGAAGCTTTAAAAATCGTAAATGATCAAGAAATCATCGTTCCTATTTCTTCCTTGCGGGTCGGCGACCTTGTCAAAATCAAGCCCGGAGAAAAGATTCCTTCCGATGGCATCATTACCGAAGGGAAAAGCTCCGTTAATGAAGCAGCGATTACTGGCGAGTCGCTTCCGGTTGAGAAAGAGTCCGGAGAGCCTGTCTTCGGCGGAAGCATCAATAACGAAGGACTGCTTATCATTCGGATTGAGAAAGCTTACAGCGACTCGTCCCTAGCAAAAATTCTCCATCTGGTGCAAGAAGCTCAGGAAACGAAGACGCCAACGGAGCTGTTTATCAATAAATTTGCGAAGTACTATACGCCGCTCATTATGATTATTGCAGCTTTAGTGATGATCGTCCCTCCGCTCTTCCTTCAAGGAGATTGGAAAACTTGGCTGTATCAAGGATTGTCCGTGCTCATTGTCGGCTGCCCATGCGCTTTAATCCTTTCTTCCCCGATTGCGATTGTTTCAGGGATCACGCGCACTGCAAGAAACGGAATACTGGTTAAAGGCGGCGTGTTCTTAGAGCAATTGGGCAAAATCGATACGCTTGCTTTTGACAAAACCGGCACTTTAACTAAGGGTGAACCCCATGTCGAGCAGCTTGATATTTATGACGAAGATCGTTTTCTGCAAGTTGCGGGTGCAATTGAAAAATCTTCCTCTCACCCGTTAGCCAAAGCGATTATGAAAGAAATTGACCGAAGAGACCTGTCGATCTTCGAAACCGAGGAAATCCAGACCCTTACAGGAAGCGGCATTAAAGCCCTGATCAATGGTCAGTCTTACTGGTTAGGCAACGAAAAAAGCATTGAGCATATAAGTATACCTTCAACCATTCAAGAACGGATTAAACAGCTGAAGGAAGACGGGCTAACCATTGTTCTTGTAGCAGATGAACAACAAGTACTCGGTATGTTCGGCATCTCGGACGAGATTCGCAAGGAAAGCCGCGCTGTCATTGCAGCTCTTCACAAGCTGGGAATCAAGAACACAGTAATGCTGACAGGAGATCATCAGAAGACCGCTGAGAAAGTTGCAGCTGCAGTCGGTGTCTCGGATTACTATGGGGGATTATTGCCGGAGGATAAAGTAAATCGGGTAAAAGAGCTCTCTTCCAAAGGTATTGTTGCCATGATAGGTGACGGCATCAACGACGCTCCTGCACTGGCTACCGCCCAGCTTGGCATTGCGATGGGTAAAGGTACTGACAGCGCGATCGAGACAGCGGATATTGTATTAATGCAGGACCATTTAGGCAAACTTCCAGGTGCGATCTCTCTCGCCAAACGCGTTAATCGGGTCATTCGATTCAATATCATCGTATCGCTTGGCTTGAAAATTATTGCGCTTCTGCTGACGATTCCCGGCTGGCTCACCCTATGGATTGCCATTCTGTCGGATATGGGAGCTACCATATTCGTTACGCTGGTCAGCTTGACGATCCTCATTGAGCGGAATAGAACGGCTTCGAAATAGACGAATTAAGAAAGGGCAATGCGCGGATACGTGCATTGCCCTTTCTTGGGCTGTTCGGGATAAGCTACACTCCTCCTCCGGTGCCACTCTACCGTATAAGGAGGAACCTTTGCGCGTGCTTGCCCATATTATTAAGTGCTTTTTCCCACAATCAAGCCAGCTAAAGACAGACTTCCATCGTCCCGATGGATGATTCAACTACCTCATACAAACTTCTTGACGCTGACTGACCTGCGATGCGATGTGTAACAAAATGCAAAAGTGCAGGCTGATTAGCCGAAAATCGCCCAAAATAGCCTTCAAAATGTAAAAGTGCATTTGAAATCGCTCGATTTCACGCTTTAGAGGCCTATTCGGCCAATCAAAATGCACATTTGCATTTTGAAGCCGTAAATCATCGAAAAAGCGGCGAACAACCTGCACTTTTACATTTTGACTTGCTGCAGCCCAGCAAACTTAACTCGAAAGCACACAAGTGCTGCCGCGGTCTAGGCTATATTTTCGGCCAACTTCAATAAATCAAGTCTTCCCGCCATTCTATTCCATTCTGTTTACAAAACTCCCTATACTTATGTAACACGGTATAAATATCATCTTGCCCCGTGATTCTGTTGTCTTCATCAAAGTATTGAAGAGCTCCGCTTAATATGAAGAGCGTCACCACTTCTTCGTCCTCTGTTACTAGCGTATGAATATCACCAGGCGGTTCAAACACGAAGGTGCCTGGCCCCGCAATCCAGTCACGCCCCTCATATTTCCAGCGCCCTTGAATATTAAAACCAATAACGGACCCGCCTGTATGCCTATGTTTGCCCAACACCTGATTACTCTTTATTTTGAACAAATAAATCCATGTTCCTGTGTTAAGATCGAAACGCAGCGGTTTAAAGTAACAGGAATGATTTTCTGTGAACGGTACCCATGGCAATTCATCTGTGTTAAATATTCGTTCCGGCAATTGCAGCTTTTCCGCAAGCTGTATGACGGTTTCATTAATAAGTTCATTCATGCTCTAATCACTGACTCCCTCTACTCATGTTTATACTTCTATTCGTAATGCAGAGGGAATCTCCTTTATTTTCATTTCGGTTTTATGCTACTATTCACATTAACGTAACCTGCCTTATTTACTAACAATCGGACTGCTCTTCTTGAAGAGCCTAACTACAATAAAGGAAGAATGAATACCATGAACTTTTCTCAACTAACATCTGCCATAGAGCCTGTGGATCTAAGGAGCTGCTTAATCAGCCGAGACGGCCACATGGTGTATGAGTACTATCGCAATCAACAGATTGCGAATCAAACGGCCAAAGTGAACTCTTGCACAAAAAGCATTCTGTCGGCCCTTATTTGCATTGCAATGGATAAAGGGATACTCCCGGAAGCAGACACTCTAATTACTCAGTTCTTCCCTCAGCTGCTGAATGACCCTGATGCCCGGAAACGGGAAATTACGATCGAGCATCTCTTAACGATGACGTCTGGATTCTCATGGACTGAGTTCGGCGGACAAAAGTCATTTCCGCGTATGACGCGTTCAAGCCATTGGGTCGATTTTGTATTGGAGCAGCCGTTAGCTGAAGCTCCAGGAACCCGGATGGAGTACAGCTCCGGCGATTCTCAGCTGCTATCGGCCATTCTAGTGCAAGCTAGCGGCAAAACAACTGCCCGCTTTGCTGAAGAGGAGCTTTTCGGCCCGCTGGGTATTGATGACTACACTTGGGAGGCCGATCCGCAAGGCATTCATACAGGAGGATATGGCATGCGAATGCGCCCTTCCGACATGCTCAAATTTGGACAGCTCTACCTGCAGGAAGGACGCTGGGAACAGCAGCAGCTTATTTCCCCAGAACGAGTTCATCGTTCCGTACAACCCGCCATCCCTGCAAATCCGCCAAACTTCGGCTTTTACGCATGGCATTGGTGGACACATACATACCGTGAGGACAACGCGATGCAACAGTTGGACTCCTCCACTACGCCAGCGATCCACTACTATTACGCCAGAGGTTATGGGGGACAATTCATTTACATCATTCCATCGCTGAAGATCGTTGTCGTCACCACTGACGATAAGCGTAAAAAGGAACGGCATCCTGCCAATGTGTTTCTTGACTTTATCGCGCCAATGCTGTTAAAGGCATAGTTAGCACCATAGAACAACACAAAAAAGCCGCATTTCTGCGGCTCTCTTTGCTCGTTTCATTTGAAACAGTCCATCTGCTCTAAAGTAATTGAATGACATGCTCCGCTTTTGAATCCAACTGCTTCGCAGAAGACATTACACTGGCGAAGTCATCCATCGCCACTTTAGTTTGCCTTTGGCTTTGCCCGACATGCTCTTGAATTTCCTTGGTTCCTTTCGAAATATTTCCGATCTCCTTCGTAATGCCTTGGATACTGTCTCTTATTTCCGTAATCGAATTGGTTACCATCACAGACAGCTTTTTCACTTCTTTGGCTACTACGTCGAACCCCCGGCCATAATCGCCCGCATGTGCAGCTTCAATAGCTGCATTAAGCGCAAGCAGCTGCGTCTGTGAGGCGATATCCCGGATCGTTTGCACAACGCCCTGTATAGACTGAGCCTGTTCCTGCAAATCTGCCAGCGTGGCAGTATTGTTGGCGGAAACTCCGGCTATTAAGGAGATGCTGGACAGCAGCTCCTTGCTACGCTCAATTCCCATTTCAGCACGTTGATTCAAATGAGCCGACATTACCTTTAATTCATCGACTACCGCGCTTATATGGTTTTGGCGATTCGTAATGTTCGTCGCAATCTTGGTCACTGCAATGATGTTCTGGTTCAGCTCATCATAAATGGGCATGTAGGTAGCTTCTAGCCATACGACATTGCCTTTGGCATCCTTGCGTTCTATTTTATCCTGAAAGCTTCTCCCTTCTAAAATACTTTGCCAGAACTGCTCATACTCAGGGCTATTCACAAATTCATAGAAACAAAACTGCTGATGCAGCATTCCGTACATTTCTTCTGCCTTATAACCCATCGTACTGGCAAAAATCTCATTGACATACGTAACACGGCGTTGGAGATCAAACCGTATAAGCGCCACACTTTTTTCCATCTCTCTTAGAACAAATTTATTAATCTCTGCATTGTTAATAGCTCCATCTACCGCTTCCAAGCTTCTCTTCCCTCCGTATCTGAATAACACCTATGGTGCTATAAATTAGATTTGAATCATTTCTGAAACTGTGAGGAAAATGTTAAGACACGTTGTCACAAGCTACTACTGCTTACGATATAACCATTCCCTTAAAGGGGCTGCTGCAAAAATAATTAGTACTTGACTAAAAGTCGCTTGCCAAACAACGTTATCGCTCTTGCACCCTCTTTTTACAGATTATTTCAATATTTAACTTCCTTAAGCGTCAATGATTGCTTCAGCGACAATTTGGCCTGACAATGTAACCATTGGCGTACCGCCTCCGGGATGCGTCGTACCGCCTACGAACCACAGGCCTTTAATTCTGGAACGATTGGAAGGGCGGAAAAAAGTTTGGCCAGCCGAATTAGAGGAAATACCATAGATGGCGCCCCGGTAAGCGGAGGTGTCCTTGTGAAGCTGCTCAGGCGTGTATAGTGCTTGAAACTCTAATTTGGATTTCAGTCCCTTGATCCCTCGCTGCTCCAGCTTTTCCATTAAAAATTCACTGTAGGCAGCCTGCTGCTCCCCCCACTTCCAGTTATCCGAGAGATAAGGCGCATTTGCCAAAATGAACAGATTGCTTGCACCTGCGGGCGACATGCCTGCTTCAGAACGGCTAGAGTTGCAAATATAGATGGCAGGATCGAGCGGCGCTCTATGGTTGCGGAAAATATCGTCGAACTCGCTGCCATAGCGTTCTGGAAAAAAGACGGTATGATGTCGCAATTGCTCATACTGTTGACGAACACCGGCCAATAGGACAAAGCCTGACAACGAAGGCTCATAGGAATGAATTTTGGCATCGCTCATATCAGGACGCGCCTGCTCCCCCAATAGCTCCTGATTCACAGCAAGCACGTCGCCATTCGCCAGCACAAGCTCCGCGGCATAATCTCCTTGATCGGTCTCCACACCCGAGACGCGGCCTCCAAGTGTAACAATGCGCTGCACCTTAACCGAAGTACGGATATCGACGCCAAGTTCAATGGCGAGACGCTGGAACGCCTCGACAATGGCGTAAGTCCCTCCACGCACGCCATATATGCCGAGCGACGATTCCAGATGCGGCAGCATGCCAAAGATAGCGGGGGCCCGCATCGGCTCCGAGCCTACATAGGTAGCATAGCGCCCAAATAGCGCAAGCGTGTTGGGATGCTTGAAATAACGCAGGAGCAAGCTGTTCAATGTGGTGAAAGGCCGGACACGCAGCAGCGCCTTCAGCAGTCTAGGGTCTGCTTTTACATTCCAGCCTAGCAGCAGCCGATTCATAAAATGTTTTTCCGCACATTCGTATAAAAGTGCCGACTCTTTCATAAATAAGCGGTATTGCCGCGCATCGGACGGGCTGTATGCCGCAATCTGACTCTCTACCTCTTCCCTATTGCTCGTAAGATCTACCGTATTTCCGTCAGCGAAAATATTACGAGTCCCTTCGTCCAACCGATAGAAGGTAACATAATCTTCCATCTGTTTACCTGCAGCGTTGAATACCCGCTCAAACGCATTCCGCATCGTAATCGTACTCGGTCCGCGATCAAAGCTATAATCCCCAAGCTTGATCCGCTGCAGCTTGCCGCCAACGCTATCCTGCTGCTCGATTACCGTAACCGAATAGCCTGCAGCTGCTAACCGGATGGCAGCCGATAAGCCTCCAAAGCCGGCACCGATGACAATAATTTGCTTTTTCGTCCTGGATCCCATTTAGGAGTATCGCCGTCCTTTCCACCAATAGCCCTTTCCGCTGAACGAGGCATGCCAAGAAGCTGTCGCGATCGCAATCAGCGCCATGATGCCCGCGGGCAGCAGCATAGCCATCCCAAGCGGCTGTCCGCTGCTGCGGTCAACCGCAAGCTTGATAGCCGTACCAATCAGTGTGCCTGCCAGCGACGGAAGCAGCAGTCCGGATACGGAAGCCGGGACAAAGCCAATCAAGAGCAAGACGAGAAGCAGCATCATCGGGGGCAAAATATACATCAAGCTATAAAACACCAAAACCGCCGCAAGCAGCAGGCTGTTTCTGCCCATGCCTGCAAAAATATTCTTTTTATAACCGTTCCATACTCCGGGTGCATCCTGATACATTCTCATCGATACATACGGATGAATATTAGCAAGCGTAACCGGCAATCCCGATTGTTTCACCGCCCGGGCCAGCTGCATGTCATCGACCATATGCGATTTGAACGACTCATGGCCGCCGGTTGCCAGATAACTATCGGCATGGATGAGCATAAACGCCCCATGAGCGGCGACAAACATCGGATTAGCCGAACGGCGAACCAGCCGGATCGGCAGATGGCATGCAATGGTGAACGTCATTAGCGGTACGATTAGACGCTCCAGCCAAGTTCCCGTTTCTTGATGCGGAAAGCCGGTAATTAAGCCTCGCTTCTGGGCTAAAGCCGTATCCATCGCAGCTTCCAGCGCGCCTGGTCCAAGTCTGGTATCTGCATCGAGAAACAGCCACCACTCACCCCTTGCTTCCTTGGCAAGCTGATGACAGGCATGAGACTTTCCCATCCACCCATTTGGAACCGATTCACTGCCTATGATTCGAAAGCGGGGATCACCAGCTGCCGCAGCCTGTGCAGCTTCCGTGGTACCATCCGTCGAATGATCGTCACATACGAGAATTTCGATATAGGGAGACGACTCTGCCAGCGCCGACCGCAGGCAAGGCCCAATATTGCCGGCTTCATCGCGAGCCGGAATGAGTATGGACAATCGTGGAGTGCTGCCCGGTTGATTCTCCGCATTGCCAGAGTCCTCGCCGTTCAGCCAGCGCCGGCCGCTTCCGCTTCTATCTCCGCCCAAACCGGGAAGCTGGGACAGGTTCCACAGCACGAACATGAACTGAAATGCAAGCGCGACAACTATTGCCCAGAGAAATTGAACCATCGTGCCGCCCTCCTCTTAAAGGTGTCAAACGCTTCGCTCGTCGAACGAGTACCGTTAATAAGTGTTCTAAAGCTCTCCAGCGGACGGTCAATCGCATCGATGGCTTGCAAGCGATGGTTATCGAGCTGCTGCTCCAGCAGTCCCTGCAGCTCACTCGCAATTTCTTTGCGTCCAATCGCCTGCCAATCGCGCTGCACCGGCTCCCCGAACCAGAGTGTAACGTCCGGCTTCTGGTTCGAGCCCATCGTATAATAAGCGGTTACCGGCTGCACAACGGCATTCGGGCAGCGTTCTAGTATGTAGCCGATCCCGCTCTGAAAAACAATTGGCCGCGTCTCCAGATGATAAATATCCCCTTGGGGATACACCCACACGCTATTTCCGCTCTTCAGCAATTCAATAGCATATCGTAATGATTGCAATATGCCTTGCAAGCTCTCCTTGTCTATTGAGAATGCGCCAGCTCTGCTGAAAAACCGGTATCGTGAGAGCTGCTTCTCATCCATCATGAAAAAATGCCCCTGCTGCCCGGCCATCCGCACAGCTTGATAAACGAGCAGTCCATCCCACCACGAGCTATGGTTCATTATAAAAATTACCGACCGTTCTAGATCGGGCGCTTCAATAGTTCCCCGTATCGCAAGCCGATGAAAGTGTCGCCGCAGCAAGTAATGCTCGTTATACCGGCTGAGCAGTTTTTCAAACCATTTGCTTTTTCGAGCTGGAATCATATCGGAGCACTCCTTCTGCCACAAGCGCCCCCGCCAATGCTACCTGCATGGGCACATACAAGCCTTCTTTCAGTCCCAGCAGCCCGAACATCAACAGCATGAGCTGTGTCAATCGCACCGCCTCCCGATAGACAGGCACAGGGACATCCCGAACCGGGAAGAACAAAGATAAGCTAGCGGAGATGAGAAACCAGCTGATAAAATTGCTTGCAGGTACGCCATAGTAACCGCCTTCCCCTTGCCAAATCCAAAATTGGCGCGCATACGCCACCGGGTCTAGCACCAAATCAAAGAAAACAGTCCACATTCCGGCCTGAAGCGCCCTGCCCCATTTCGAACGTCCACGCGCAAGCAATATCGCGGTCAGCAGCACGCCGACCCAAGCACAAGCAATCGTGAAGGGTACGCCTCCCACTTTAAAACCCAATACCGATGTATACGCATACTCGCCAAACGGCCATCCCGTCTGAACGCCTGCCCACTCTATGCCGAATGTCAGCAAGCCGACGAGCGCTATGCGCCTCCATCTTACAGTTGCCCGCTCACCAAGCTTCCCTTCAATACTAGCCGCATAGACAGCGAATAGGACGAGAAACATTCCGTTAGAGAAGGACAACGCCTTCGGCACCCCGATCGTCAGCATCAGGATCAGCCCCACTCCATACCAGAATAAAAAGAGAACCCGGATCATTGGGAGACCGCTGCGATTGCACCTGGATTGTTTAACCAAGAATGCTTACGCTTTACTTCCGCATAAATACGCATTTTCGCAATAGGTCCGACGAAGGTGCGCTGCGCATATACCTGATAGCGCTCCTTCTTAACCACATTCAAAATTTCCATGTAAAAGCGCGCGGCGAGCTCAACCGAGAATGCGCTCTCTTTAGCATACGAATTCAAATCTCTTAGCCCATAATTGAACCAGCGATTCGCCAGCTCATCCAATTCCTGAATCATGCCTTGAAAAGCGGCATCCACCTTCCCTTCCATAAATGCAGATTCGTTGTAGCCATGGCGTAACATCAGCTGTTCGGGCAAATATCGCCGGCCGCGGGCTTTATCCTCGCCGATGTCGCGGACAATATTGACAATTTGCATCGCTTTGCCCAAATAAATGCCCGATTCAATGACAGATGGCGCAGACGGATGGTCGTGCAGCACAGGCAGCAGCATTTCGCCAACCGTACCGGCAACCAAATAACAATATTCCTCCAACTGCTCCATGCTCGTGTAGTGGGTAACGACCAAATCGCGGCGCTGCCCTTCCATTTGCTTAAAGAACGGATCTTTGCTGAGCGGAAAATGGTCAAACAGCCACCGCAAGGAAGGCCAGATAAAGTGTCCAGCGGCTTCATCCAGCCCGATCAAATGCCGTTCCAGCTCATCGATTGTATAGTGGCTGCGCTCAGGCTCATCGACGGAATCGTCAATCATCCGGCAAAAGGCATAGATCACGAATACAGCTTCTTTACGCGGGCTCGGCAGTAAAGAGAATGCACTATGAAAGCTGGATGATCCTTTGCGAATCATCGCTTCACAGCTTGCTAGACAGGTTGAGAGGTCCACAGCGATTCCTCCTTGATTAGATGGTCAGCCAATAGCTTGGCTCCTTGCATGACGATCGGGATGCCGGCGCCGGGGTGAACCGATGCGCCTACGGCATACAAACGATTAATAGCATAAGGAACGATCTGGGGACGGAATACGGCCGATTGTCCCAATGTGGGTGCAATACCAAAGCTTCCGCCAAGATAAAGGCCGTCCGCTTGCGCATCCTGCGGAGTACGAATGCGCATCCACGCAATGGAATCCCGCAAACCTGGAAAACCTCGGCGCTCGGCTTCCGCCAGCACATGGTTCACTAAATCCTGCTGCTCTTCCTGCCAGTTTATCCTCCCGACTGGCGGGACAGGAATGAGAATATACATGACACTTTCCCCCTCCGGCGCCGCTGTTTCATCGATGGCAACGGGATTAAATAGATAGAACGAGGGATCGGAAGGAATGCGATCCTCGAGAAAAATTTGTTGCAGCCCTTTCTGCAACGATTCCGGCAGAAAAAACTGGTGAGCGGCCGTGTCAGGCCATCTCTGCTTCAAGCCGAGATAAACGAGCAGGCAGCCGGAGGATGGCTTGAATCGCTTGGAAGTCGGCCGTTTGTCCTCCGGCAGCAAGGGAGCCAAGCCTGGAAAGTCGCCATTATACACGACCGCATCATGATAGGTAATTCCATTGTCTGTTATTACGCCGCGGCAGCTCTTCCCTTCAAGGACGAGTTCATGAACCCGAGTATTCCGATGAATCGCAACGCCCCGCAACTTCAGCTCCTCCTCCATAATAGACACAAGCGAAGCATAGCCTCCCTTTACATACCACACGCCAAATGCATGCTCGGCATAGGGCAGCAAAGAATAAAGAGCCGGAGATTCGAAGGGTGCTCCTCCGATGTACAGCGTCTGCAGCGAGAAAGCATCGACCAGACGTTCATTTCGGAAATATTGGCGCGCAAGCTGGCGGACGCTTGTATATGCCTTCAATTTAGCGAGCAGGCTTAGGTTGCGGAAAGTATAAAACTCTTTTCTACGTAAAAAGGGACGGTCGAGAAAAGCTTTTTTTCCTTGCTTGAAGTTTCCCTCCATATTGCGAAGATAACGGCGGTATCCTTCCCCTTCCCCGGGAAACAGCCTCTCGATCTCTTCAACCTGCTTCTCTGTATCCCGCCACTTATGTAGAACGGTGCCATCTGCATAATGGATACGATACAAAGGATGGCATTCCACCAGCGGTATACGCGACCTCTCGATGCCCGCTTCCTCCATAATGTCCAAGATCATTTCCGGCAGAAGCACGATTGTAGGTCCTTGATCGATCTGATAACGGCCGTTCGTTTCAAAGGCCAACCGCCCGCCTAGCTTATCGCTTTTCTCGTAAATCGTGACCTTGCCGCCACGATGGCTCAGCTGCAGTGCTGTCGTCAGGGCACCCACGCCGCCGCCGACGAACGCTATTTCCTCCATAAGGCAGCGCCCCTTCCCTTTTGCTTATGAAAACCGACTGCAGCTCTTGAGCGCTTCCGATCAACTACGGAGCCCGCTACGCGAATCTTGTTACGATAGTCCTGCTCCATTAAGAGGCGGACGCTGATTCGCGCCGACTCAATGATCGTCGGCAATCCGCTGCCGGGATGCGTGCCTCCCCCAACGAGCCAGCAATTGTCAAATTCCTCGAAGCGGTTATGCGGCCGAAGAATCATCATTTGATCCAGCGTATGGGCAAGATTAAATGTTGCCCCTTGATAGATATCGTATTGATTTTGCCAGTCGAGCGGCGTGATCGACATCTCGGTTTCGATATGAGAGCTGATTCCGCGCATTTCCGGCTCTTGTTCCATACGGCGCAGCATCGTATCGCGAACCAGCTTCTCTTGCTCCTGCCAATCGACAGATCCGGTCAAGTTGGGAACGGGCATCAGTGCATACAGCGCACTGCTCCCTTTCGGAGCAAGAGTGGGGTCGACTGCGCTTGGATTATGAATATAGATAGAAGCATCCTTGGACAACACTTTATCTGTCATAATCTCTTTTACATTTTGACTATAGTCCCCTGAAAACATCACCGTATGATGCGGCATCTTTACTTCTTTATTAATACCTAAGTACAGCATGTAGGTGGAGCAGGAATATTTCTTTTTGGCCAGCCTATCCGGTGTGTACTTCTTCAATTCGCCGGGGGCAAATAGCCGGTTCATCGCAGCTGCGAAATCTGCGTTAATTATGACATGATCCGCGTCAAGCTCGTCTCCGCTCTCCAATTGAACGCCAACTGCTTTGCCTCCGCGGGTTAACACCCGCGAAACACCAGTGGACAACGCGATGGAGCCACCATATTCTTCAATTACCCTGCCCATAGCCTCACATATACGGTTCACGCCCCCAACTGGATGGAATAAACCGAATTTATGCTCCAGATAGGACAAAATCGTAAATGTCCCCGGGCATTCCCAAGGCGACATACCCAAATACTTGGCTTGAAAGGAAAAGGCAAACTTCAATCGTTCATCGTTGAAATATTTCGATAGCCGCCCATACACGCTATCTGTCAAATGCAGACGAGGCAGCGCAGCGAACAGATCACGCGCCATAAAATCTGCGGCTTTGCCGAATGGGCGTTTTAAGAGCGGTGAAACGACATTGAACTTCTTTTCTTCTTCTTTCATAAAGCGCAGGTAGCCGCTGCCGTTCCCGGGAAACCGTTCTTCAATCCGGTTTACCATCTCCTCTGTTTGCGTTGTCGGGGTAAAGCGGACATCTCCGAATTGCAACCGATACAAAGGATCGAGCTCAATAAGCTCCAAATAATCATCCATCGATCGTCCTGCTGCTCTAAACAACTCTTCCAACAAAGCCGGCATCATTAGAAAAGTCGGCCCGCGGTCAAACTTGTAATCGCCCATCTGCAATCGTGAAGTACGCCCTCCAAGGTAAGGCTGCTTCTCATAGATAGTTACTTTGTATCCTTGACTGCTTAGCAGCATCCCTGCCGCCAATCCCCCGGGTCCGGCGCCTATGATCGCTACGTTTCCTTCGTTCATCTCTCATCCTCCTCTTCTCTAGTTTCCGGCTGCCAAGCTTAACTTTGCATACGATTTCATCATGGAATCAAACCATGGCCCCCAGCCTTCGCTGACTCCCCCGGGCACAAGCCATTTGGTATAGTTGTCTCCTGCAGCCGAGAATCCTCTCCCCCCAAATGCATACATCAGGTGCGGAAACGACTGTCCCAGGCAATCGATAACTTTCAAAGCATCAGGCAATAGCTGCGGGTCTTGGATGGACATACAAACTAAATCGATTTCCCTTTCATCAATAATTTGGGCAATTCCGTCATCAGGCGTATTGGGACCCAGATAAATAACATCCAATCCCTTAGATCTTAAAAATAATGAAAACAATAACAGTCCTACATGATGCAACTCTCCTGAAGGGCAAAATGCCAACGCAATCGGCATCCGCTCATCGATCGGGAAGGATTGGAAAAAGCCGTAACAGCGTTGAGAAATAAATTCGGTAATAAAATGCTCCTGGGCAACTGTCAATATGCCAGTCTCCCAATCATGACCCACTTGCATCATCATCGGTACCAAAATCCGGCATATGGTCGTCTCATAACCGAACATTGAAAAACTCAAATCTAATTCGGCCTTTGAAGCTGCGGTCTGGTATGAACGAAGATTTGTATAAAGCCTCTCCATTGTGCTGTTGTGTATGTCCGTCGGATAGCTGTCAACTGAACGAAGGCCAGGCGAAATGTTATTCTGCACTCCAGAAGGAGCTTCGAGCTCTGATGGGGATATTGCAGCAGCTTCTACCCTCGAGCAATTATCACGGATTTGTTTTAATTGAAGCGCTGCCTGGCTGATGGTCATACCTTCTTCATATACTTTCGCTTTTAACCATCTTAAATCTTCAATGTTCTCATCGGAGAAAAGGCGGTAGCCGGCTTCCGTTCGCGTAGGAATTACGGCATGATAACGAGTTTCCCACGAACGAATCGTCACCGCCGGTATATCAAGCAATTGGGATATATAACTGATCGTATACACTGCTGCATCACTCTCTACTTTTATAATGAAATAAAATTCGCTCCAACCTTAAACGGTTATAGCGTTGAACCATTATAAACGGAAGGTTCGCAATCACTCCATAACCCACCATTAACCACCCGAATATCTGCTCGTTCCATAGGAAAAATAGCGGGGCGGGAACCATGGACAACCAATGCGTCCATTCTCCCCTACGGGCTTCCAGAGCAAATTTATCGTAATAGCTTGGATCACGGGAGCTTAGTCTCTTTTTGGAAAATCCTTTTTTGAAAAGTCCGCTGCCCTCCGGCAGTCTATCCTTCCACAATTGAATGCAAATTTTGCTATAAATCGTCAGTTCGAATGAAATACGAGGTTGTAAAGCTGAGTAAGGAAGCATTCTAGCGAAACATCGGTCTGGCAGCTTCAGACAGAAGTAGGATACGCCCAGATGAATGACCAGCCATGCGCTGGTGTTGATTATAATGGTCCATGCGGGTGTTGGCGTCCACAATCTCACAGTCGGCTGCGCTCCTTCTTCGTCGATAGCGTACGCCCTTTCCATTGCACCTGTCCGCCTAGAAATGTCTGTACCCATGACCAGACAAAAATATACAGGAAAATCAGCAGCGGAAGCGGAAAGAAAAACGCCGTTGTTAGTCCAAACGAGCCCGCCCTTCGAAGAAGGGGATATAGCTGAATTACATAGGCCAGGTATACGACTTCCCCGAGTATGGCATCGGAATAAACCGACACCTTGCACCAAAGCAGAATAGCAGAGACGTAGCCGCCAATCCAAAGCGCAATAACGATCAGGCGAAGCGGTGGTGTCGCTGCTGCACCTGAGGAGAAGCTTTTGCACCAGCCTGAAATGAGACTGCGAATGCCATCCGGATACATCCGGAAAGAAATCAACCCTTTGCCTCGATAATTATGTACAGGTTTGCCCATAGCTTGGAATAATTGTGCCAATGCATGGTTTTCGAGCACTTTGCCGCTCACTGCTTGATGGCCGCCCGATTGAAAATAAGCTTCCTTGCTGCACACGATACAGGGTCCAAAACCGCCTGCTCGGCCGTCATTGGCATGAATCGAAGCGAGAACAACCAGATTGCAAAAGGCCGATAGCTTCTCATAAAGCTTAATCATGCGGTGATAAGGCTGTACAGTGAGCAATCCTTCATCTGTAGCAATCTTATAAGCAACAGTCAGGCGCTCTAGAGCCTTGCTATGCAATACGGCATCTGCATCTATAAACACTAATAAATCGCCGTTTGCATAGTTGGCTCCGCTCCAGCAAGCCCAGCTTTTTCCAAACCAGCCTGAAGGAAGCTGTCCTGGCGTTATGACGCGAGCACCAGCCTGCAAGGCAATATCCGCTGTGCTGTCCTCAGAGCCATCGTCCACAACGATCACTTCAAACTGACCATAACCTTGTGCAGCAAGCGAGTTCAGCAAATGACCAAGATTAGACGCTTCATTACGCGCAGGAATAATAACGGATACGTAAGGAAGCATATTGGGTTTGCTTATTACCTCATAAGTGTTGTTGCTTACAACTAACTCGGCCATATTCAACTTTCCGGTTTGTTTCATAAACAACCAGCCACTCAACCAACCAACAGCAATAACTAACAAGGTTGTGATCATCTTATCAACCACACATAGCCTTTATGCATTTGCATTCCTACTTTTTCCCAAATTATGGTTAGTTCACGTTTTCAATTATTCCCCAATGGTTATAATTTTAAAGTAAAGCTTTTCTTGTCTCTTCATTAAAAATCGAACCAGCCTTTGTTTCGAATATGCTTGCATATAGATTGTACAACGTTTACCCAACGTTGTGCAATCTATATGCAAAACGAACGGAATTGTTAACACCACTAGCACCCCAATTGTAAAAAAATTTTTAATTGTAGAAAGGAAGAGTAAAATGGGCCAACAAATCGTCGTAATTGGCGGAGGGCTGGGTGGACTGTCCGCAGCAATCCGACTGGCATCAGACGGCAACCATGTGACGGTACTCGAGAAGAACGAACGGGCCGGAGGCAAGTTAAATATTCGAACCGGCAAAGGATACAGCTTCGATACAGGACCTTCGATCCTGACGATGCCGTGGGTATTGGAGAAGTTATTCGCCGATGCCGGCCGCAAGCTTGAGGATTATCTAACTTTGGTTCGCGTAGAACCGCAGTGGCGCACTTTTTTCGAGGACGGCGTATCACTGGATATTTCAGGGGACTTACCGACGATGCTGGAGCATTTGAACCGTATTTCTCCCAAGGATGCCGCCGGCTTCTTCAACTATTTGCATTACTGTCAGCAGATGTATGAGCTGAGTACGAAGAGCTTCTTCGATAAAAGCCTTTCCGGCTTGAACGACCTGCGCAACCTTCATAGCCTGAAGGAGCTGTTGGCGATGGACCCGCTGCGATCCATGCACAATAGCACGAGCAAGTTTTTTACCGACAAGCATTTGCGTCAATTGTTTGATTTCTTCATTATGTATATCGGTTCTTCGCCATACGCTGCCCCTGCTGTCCTCTCTCAATTGGTTCATGTGCAGCTGGGGCTCGGCATCTATTATGTGGAAGGCGGCATGCATCATATCGCTTCGGGCATGCTGAAGCTGTTGGACGAGCTGAACGTGGAGGTGCGAACCCAATCAGAGGTTGTGCAAATTAATATCAAAGGGGCGAAAGCTACGGGCGTCACACTGCAGGACGGCACCGTTATCCCTGCCGATCTGGTCGTCTCCAACATGGAAGCGATCCCTGTCCATCGCAAGCTGTTGAACCAGCATCCCAAAGCGGATACGACGTTGAAGAAACTGGACAAGTATGCGCCTAGCGTCTCAGGGCTTGTCCTGCTATTAGGCGTGGACAAGCAATATGAGCAGCTGCTGCACCATAATTTCTTCTTCTCGGAAAATCCTGACAAAGAATTTGACGATATCTTCGTGAAGGGCATCGCTTCAGACGATCCGACCATTTACATCGGCGTCTCCAGCAAATCAGATCCTACACAAGCGCCAGCTGGCAAAGAAAACTTGTTCGTGCTGACGCATGTCCCTCCGCTTCGTCCGGGCGAAAGCTTCCAGCACATGCAGGAACAGTACCGTGAGATTGTACTGAACAAGCTGGAGCGGATGGGCTTGCAGGACATACGGGCGCATATCGAGTTCGAGTACCGCTTTATTCCCGATGATTTAGAGCGCTTGTACGGCTCTAATGGCGGCTCGATCTACGGTGTCGTCACCGACCGCAAGCTGAACGGCGGTTTTAAGGTGCCTAGCCAAAGCGAGTTTCTCGACAACTTGTACTTTGTAGGCGGCTCGACACATCCTGGCGGCGGTGTGCCGATGGTCGTATTATCCGGCCAATTGACGGCCGATCTGATAAAGGACAGAGCGTCAACCGTGAAGGAAGCTCTGTAAAGCCAATTCCGTTAAAGTGAAATACCACTGCTTGAACGTAAAAAAAGAGACCGTATGCTGCTTTGTACAAGCGGCCGGCCTCATGAGGACAAGAAAAGCGGCTGTTCCCAGACTTAAAGGGAGACAGCCGCTTAATATAATATTCAGACATATGTCTGGTTCTTTCCTGTCAATTATTAATAAAGCTTGGCTGCCGACTCTCTGGTATAAGGAATAATCTCCTCATCCCGGCCAGTACGAATTTTCTCCGCCCATTCCGGATCAGCGAGCAATGAGCGGCCTACAGCTATAAGGTCAATTTCCTGGCTGTCCAGCTTTTCGATCAACGTCTCGATCTTAGAGTCTTCTGAATGCTGCCCAGTCATATCTACGTTAAGTCCGACAGAGCCTACGGTAATAACCGGCTTGCCGCTTAATTTCTTCACCCAGCCGGCGAGGCTCAAAGGCGAGCCCTCGAATTCCGGTTCCCAGAACCGGCGTGCCGAGCAGTCGAATATATCTACACCGGCCTTGACCAGCGGCGTCAGAAACTGCTCCAGTTCCTCCGGCGTGCGGGTAAGCTTGGCCGTATATGCATCTATTTTAAATTGCGAAAAGCGGAGCACGATTGGAAAGTCCGGTCCGACAGCCTTGCGGACCGCCTCAACAACCTCAACTGCAAACTGAGTCCGTCCTGCAATATCGCCGCCATAACGGTCCGTCCGTTTGTTGGTAGCTTCCCAGAAGAACTGGTCGATCAGATATCCATGCGCGCCATGCAGCTCCACCCCGTCAAATCCGATCCGCTTTGCATCGGCTGCTGCCTGTGCATATGCTTGTACGATATTCGCAATTTCCTCTTCTGACAAAGCTTCGCCTGTCAGGTTTCCAGATACATCCAGTCCAGATGGACCTACTGGCAGCACTTCCGGATTAAATACAGGATCCCCCTGCTTTCTGGAGGTTCCCACATGCCACAGCTGAGGAATAATTTTGCCGCCAGCCTCGTGAACTTCCTTCACAACTTGAGCCCATCCGTTCAAGGCAGCTTCACCGTGAAAGGTCGGGATATTATCATGATTAGAGGCAGCAGGATGGTTAATGGTCGTTCCTTCCGTAATAATCAGTCCCGTACCATTCGCTGCACGGCGGCGGTAATAGGCTGCCACATCGGCACCTGGCACTCCGCCAGGGGAAAAGAATCTCGTCATCGGAGCCATCACAATCCGATTTTTAACATTAATTTGCTCCGTTGAAAATGGCTTAAATAAGGAATGATGTGCTGTAACGTTAGTTGTCATTAGAATGCCTCCTGAATTAAAAATGTATTTGTTGTATATATCCGTTTAAATACGGCGTCTTTTATCCGCAGCAAGCCAATTTGGAATCCAGCCGCGCTCCAGATCATCAATCGTTTTGCCCGGAGGCACAACGGCATCGATCGCATCAAGAGTATCGGCCGTCAATTTGATCGTTGAGGCGTGAAGCGAATCATGCAGCTGCTCCAATGTGCGCGGACCAATAATCGTAGAGGTAACCGCCGAATGCGCTTGGGTAAAAGCCATCGCCATATGGTTCAGCGCCAGACCCGCATCATTGGCAATCAGCTGAAGTTGTTTGATCAATTCAAATTTGATCTGATTCTCTTCACGTGTCGGGTCGACAACTTTACCCAGCATATTCCCCTTGAACTTCTCGGCCCGCGAGCCCTCTGGAGCCTTCTGGCCTTGTGTATATCTGCCGGACAGCAGTCCTCCGGACATCGGGCTCCATACGAGAATCCCCTGTTCATACTTGCGGGCCGCTTCCAGCACATCCAGCTCAATTCCCCGGTTAATAATTGAATATGGCGGTTGTTCGCTGGAAAAGCGGAGCAGATTGCGGCGGTCGCTAATCCACTGTGCCTCTGTTATTTGCCAAGCCTGAAACGTGGATGAACCAAAATAGCGGATTTTCCCTTCCCGCACCAGATCCGTAAGTACATCGAGCGTTTCCTCCAGATCCGTATCCGGGTCAGGGCGGTGAATCTGATACAGATCGATATAATCGGTTCCAAGCCTGCGCAGACTATTCTCTACCGCGCGTTTAATCCAGAGCCGGGAGTTGCCTCTTTCATGAAGTCCTTTCCCCATCGGATTGCCCACTTTAGTTGCCAGTACAATTTGATCCCGGCGGCCCTTCAAGGCTTTGCCGACGATCTCTTCAGAACGGCCAGCTGAGTAGACATCCGCCGTATCGATAATGTTTACCCCTTTTTCCAGAGCGGCATCAACGATACGAATACACTCCTCAACATTCGTATTTCCCCATTCTCCGAAGTTGCCTGTACCTAGCGTATAGCTGCTAATCTTCAAGCCAGTACGCCCCAATACCCGATATTCCATTTGCAACACTCCTCAATATGTTTGATTGTCATGCAAAATGATGTCTCAATGGCGGATTGTTACCCTTCAAACGATCAGCAATCCCCATTAATAAACTCCATTAAAGAATGATCATTCTTAAATTGGTATGCGAAACGGCTTTACGCTTGCTAGGTAGACTATACTCCATTTAAGAACGATCAGTCAAATACTTTTTTTCTAAGCAAGCTTCCTCAAATAACGGCTTTAATTCGCTTTATATGAGTAATAGCTGCTATTTCTTGCACATCCAGATTTTTATTGTTCCAGATTGTTTACTGATCGTTCTTAAACAGGTATGATAAAAGGAAAAAAGGTGACGCAAATGGCAAGACCAAGAGAATTTGATCAGAATGAGGCGCTGGAAAAAGCAATGGAGCTGTTTTGGGCTAAAGGCTATGAACGCACTTCTATTGCTGATCTGGTATCACATACAAATGTCCATCGGGGCAGTCTATACGATACGTTTGGCGATAAGTATCAATTATTTACGGCGTGCTTAGACCGGTTTCAGCGGAATAGCTATGACACGGTATTAGGAATGCTAAGTGGTCCCGGTGATCCGAAGGATTTGCTGAGGGCGTTTTTCGAGAAGATGATTGACCGGGCAATGAATGAAGATGATCGAGGTCTCAAGGGATGCTTTCTAACCAATAGTGCCTTGGATATGGCGTCATTCGATTCTAATATCGCCGGCCGGGTAGCAGCCTTTAATTTGGAGATGGAATCGATATTTCAACGATTGCTGCTGCAGGCACAGCAAAATGGTACTCTCTCTAACAAGCATACGGTACCTGAACTCGCTAAATTTCTCGTTAACACCCGGTATGGTCTCTATGCAATGGCCAAAACAACAAATGACCGCGAAATGCTTCAAGGGGTATGTAGAGTAGCTCTCTCCATTCTAGACTAGATAAATCGGATAGTGCCCTGCTGGCAATGACTGAAAAAGGTGTCCCAAAGCCTGCGACTTATGGGACACCTTCTTTGCTAGCTGAGCATTGAAAATATTTATTGAATATCCGTTATGATCCATCGGTCTTGATCCGTAAGTACAAGCGTAAAGGTCAGCTTATATGATGTACCGTTATCAAGCGAGTATGTTAGAGCAATAACCGATTCTTTTTTCAACTCGTCCAGTTTAATTTCTGTCAGATAATCCTCTGCTCGGGTCGTTATCAATTGAGAAATATTTTGCTGCCAGTCTGCATTTACGAAGCTGGTCTGCTCATCGGTGCAATCAGGGCATATCTCCTTGAGACGGCCGGCAATTTCATTCGACAGCCCGTCATCAATTGTCCGGAGAACCGCGTATTGCTTGACGACTTTCATTCGCTCATCCGGATAATCGCCTACGTCCACCGTCGTTTTAGTCGGCTCAAAGCCGCCATTTTGCCATTTGAATTCTCGCGTTACCGGGTAATACAGAACATCGTAGTCCCATCTTTCACTGGTATAACCGTCATATTGGCCGTCCTGGTCCGCATCAACCAGCTTGTCTTCTCCGGCTCCTGTAACTGCCGTGCTGCTCGTCAGCATAACAAGCTCATTCCCGTCAAACTCAACAAGAGCAAAGCCGTTCATCTCAATTTCATTCGTCAAACTCAGCTCAAGCACAGGCTCTTGACGGTCCTGCAAGGCAATCTCTCGAACCTGTACGGCTTCATAACTTCCGCTGCCGTAAGGCTCACCGACCGTCGTAACCTTGCCGTTTACCTCTTGTAGCACATAGATGCTGTCGAGCTCCCGGCTGTCCCCTTCAGAACGTCCAAACGCCGCTACCGCTTCCTTCGTGCCGTCTCCATTCCAATCTTCATTGGAGAAAAACCATAATTGATCTTCCGCAAGCCATCCCTGCTGCTCCATAAAGCCTGCATACAATGCCGGCACTTCAAGGCCGTCTATCGTTTTTGAAGAAGCTGTAACTTCTGTTGGATTAGGCGTATCCGTATTTTTTATTTCGGTATGGGCAGGAGTCGAGTCAGGTGAAGGAATTGCCGTCGATACATCCTCTGGGCCCACCTCCGATTTGCCGCATCCCGCAACCATGATGCTTAGAACAATTAAAGCCGCAATAATGAAAACTCGTTTCATTTGACACCTCTTAGTAAGGATAGTAATAACATCAATTCCGGAAAGCATAAGAAATCGTAAGTACTCACATTTCCTGTTTTCAGACTGGAAATAATCTTGCCTCAAATTATTTCTATAAATATACGATTCTAATAGGAAATTCTACCATAATTCTTTATTGTAAAATAGCTCCATTACAACAAAATTGCTCCGCGTTCCCACTGGTGGCTCGCGCTAGCATATGAAATTGTGCGGATTCTCAGCACAAAAAGGGACAAGCACCCGGCATGTCCCTTTTCTCTGATGTTGTATGAGAGCTAACTAGTCAACGTCATTATTTAAGCTGGCCACAGCCAGCACATAACTTAGCATTCGGTGTTCTCAAGGGCTTCCCACAATGTCGGCAAGCTTCGCCATATAAAGAAATTCTGTGATGCATGATTGCATTGTGATGAACTCCAGATAGCCCAGTTATTTTTT
This sequence comes from Paenibacillus sp. NPDC058174, assembly GCF_042883865.1. NCBI lineage: Bacteria > Bacillati > Bacillota > Bacilli > Caryophanales > Paenibacillaceae > Paenibacillus > Paenibacillus sp. NPDC058174. The sequence goes on along the minus strand of NZ_JBHVUY010000001.1, from coordinate 498,611 downwards.
CATATTCCTTTACGACAGGGATGAACTTTTCCTCCACAGATATAATTTGAAGATGTAACCCATGTTCTTGTCTAAACTCTTGAGATGCTGTCATGCAATCACCAAACAATTTATGAATTCGAAGATATTCCTCTTCATCTAACATTGGCATTTCACATTTACAACGCCAGCACCACATCATTTTCATAGTTTCATAACTCCGTTTTTTCAATATGAATTAAAGAAAACACTTAGGAGCACTATGCAATCCATTTAATATAAAATGTTTCAAATATAGATTAACACCATGATACATATTTTCGCAATAATCTACTCCGCGCCTGACGATATGAATCAGTGCATCACTTTATCCCCTGACGCAAGCGAATTGTTTCTACATCCATTTGGTTAATGTAGTATAAAAATCATAAATATCCATTAATTTATATGTACTTACAAACTAAACTACAAAAAGAAGGGGATTGAATGTCCCCTCTTTAATTATTCCCCCTTGAATTATAAAATCAACGCTCGCTCGCTTCCCCGCCCTGTTCTTCCCCAAGCGGTCTGGCCGCATGCGACAATAAGCCGGCAATCGCCACCCCTACAAGTACGACGAGCAAAGCGCGAAGCAGCCCCACCGATTCCCCGATAATGCCTAAAACAGGCGGTCCAACTAAGAATGCAAAATAAGCGAGCGTGGTCACTGCCCCTACTCGGGCGGCAATGCCGCGAGGATTATCTCCTGCCGCTGACAGTCCTACAGGGAATCCGAAGGCAGAGCCGAAGCCCCAGAGAAGAACGCCAACAGCGGCGAATCCGAAGCTTTTGCCGAAAATAACGATAAGCAGTCCTGCTACAGCAAGCAGCGCGGACGTCCGCAGGACGGCAACCCGGCCGAACCGGTCGAGCAGCTTGCCTCCAAGAGCACGGCCAATCGTCATTGCTGCGACGAACAAGCCGAACGCGAATGAACCAGTAGCCGGTGTAACGTTATACCCGTCAACAATGACAAGCGGGAGCCAATCATTTGCCGAGCCTTCCGCAAACGCCATGCCTAGTACGACGATACCGATTAGTATCGTACGCGGCTCCTTCCATACTGCCATGCGCTCTCTAGTCGTCATAGGCGGTTCGCCGGAACCGGTCTTGTTGTCCTGTGCCGTGCCGGCTGGAACCATACGATACAAATAAATAATAGAAAGCACAACGATAACTGCTGCGATTGCAAGATGCGTATGGACGGGAATACCAGCTTTGATCGCAGCGGCTCCCGCAATAGCGCCAATCAACGTACCCGCGCTAAAAGCAGCATGAAAGCCGGTCAGCAGCGATTTTTTGGCTGCATGCTCGACTTCCGTCCCCTCGACGTTCATCGCCACATCACATATGCCATTGCCGAAGCCGAATATGGCCAAGCCCAAGAAAACCATTACGCCTTGTGCCAGCCATGAGCCGCCTAAGCCTACTGTAATAAGACCAATTGAGCCGATAGCCAAACCGCTTACCATAACGAATCTCCCGCCAAAACGGGCTATAAAATGGCTGGCGCCTAGCAGTCCGATTATAGAGCCTGTAGCTAAACCAAATATAATCCATCCCATCTCATTCGTAGAAGCACCAAGCGCATCCCGAATCGTAGGCGTTCTAGATATCCATGTCGCCGTCGAGAATCCCGGAAGCGCAAAAAAGAAATAAATGGCGATACGCCATAAATGTATTTGTCTCGTGTTGAGCGAATGTGCCATTACGTTACGTTCTCCTTACGTCTTAACGCCGTTTCTCTACGAGCTGAAGGTTATAGCTCAAGCTTTCAAGAGTGACGGCAATTAATCCATTCATATAGTCATCATGCGGATGCTCCAATACGATCAATTGCGGCATATGCTCATCAGGAATTACTCCCTTACATAACTTGAGAATTCCTTCGATATACGTCTCGTTCACCAGTTCTCCCGTCATTCCGATGGTCTCCGGGTTGATAACGGCTATGATCGACATAATCGTCTTGGCTGCTAACGGAACGAAAGCCTCTGCATCGTGGAACTGCCTCCACTGTTCGTCTCGTGAAATGCCGAAGGGCAAGAAAGAAATCTCTCCCGCAAATTGAGTCGTTCCTTTATGAATATGACCGTTAATCATCATGCCTGCCCCCGGGAAGTTGTTTCTAGGGAACGTGACCACGGCAATCGTCTTGTCTTCATCATAGTTCTGCTGCTTGAAAAAACCGTATACGGTTAAATTCATATCGTTGTCGACAGTAACTTCAACCTCGAACAGCTCTCGCAGCCTCGCCTCAAGCGGAACATCAATAAGCTCGGCGATATCGCAAACGTTAATAACCCCTTGGTGAACGAGACCCGGAATGCCGATTCCGACTGCCTTTATTTCAGCATGCTTGGCGATTAGTTCTTCGACTTGCTGCTCAACCGCGTTCGCATCTGCGAGCTCCACCTCAATATATCCTGCATCTACTGCTTCGCCGTACAGATTAGCTACCGTGTAGGTCAAAGAATGCTGGCCGCCCTCGGAGCTGATGTAAATACAAGCGATATAGGCAAAATTGGCATTGTAAATAAAACGTTTGGCCGGCCGGCCTCCGTTCGGCTGCTCCATCTCCGTCTCGATGACTTCTCCGGTTTCGAGAAATTCATTAAGGATCGTGCCGCAAGTCGCTACACTTAAGCCGGTGGCGCTTGCAATCATCGATTTCGTGCCTTCCTTCATCAGCTTCAACGCCTGCTTGATCAATTCCTGATTAATTTTTTTGACACGGATCGAATTATTCGTAATTTGACTCATGACATTCCCTTCCCCTATTTATTGACATAGAGCGGGTGTGTCTTCACCTCGCTGCGCTGATCCAGCGTCCGATACGTAGAGCGCCCCAAGTAAAGCGGAATCTCCAGCTTCGCAAAGTCAGGCAGCCCGTCCTCCAGAAAACAATCCTTGTCCTGATAGCGCTGCAGAACTTCGCCCGCAATCCACTCATGATCGCCATAAGTCGTAATGTTCATCACCTTGCACTCATAGGCAAAATAAGCATCAGACAGCACAGGAACATCGACTTTGAGTCCTTCTTCATAGCGGATATTGAACTTGTCGAATTTATCGATATCCCTGCCGCTGAACGTTCCAACCGCTTGAATGACCTCTGAGCAGCTGGCCGGCAAAAAATGAACGCCAAATACACCGCTTTGTTCAATTAATGAATAGCTGTATGTTTCTTTGCGAAGCGATATTCCGTATATTGCAGGCGACGACCCGATGTACGTATGCCAACCAGAAGCCATAACGTTCTGCTTCCCGTTGAAGCGCGACGTAACGACCGCGACCATCCCCGGATACGTATGCATAATCTCATCATTTATCGGTTCTCTCATGCTTAAGCTCCCTTCACTGGAGGATCGGTATGCAGATCTTGATCGGGTTCTGTAAAGCTCCAACGGGTAAAAGCAACCTCGAATCCGTCCCGCTTTGGCGAACAGGTGTAAGGGCCGGCTTTATTCCCGCTATCATATGGAAAACGGGCGACACGAAGCGTACGCCAGCCGTGTTTCTCCGTACGGGCTCTAATAATAACGGCATCCTTCATAATAGAGGCTCGGAGCGTGACTTCTTCTCCCGCCCAATCCGGTACAGCACACAGCGACCAGTCTGAATAGCCGTCCGTCACGACTGCGGCAAGCTGGGGAATGCCGTCATTAAGCTCAATTCCTGTTTTGATCCATTGCTCAGGACCTTGATACATCAGAATGCCTGCCTGATCGTAGAGCTCACTAAAGCTATCCAGGCGGAAGGATACTTCTACTGCGAAGTTGGAGTCCCAATCTGCCAATAACGCGGGACCGTCCTCAAATTCGAAGCCGTACAGCGTTTTTTTCCAAAAGTCTTTGCCTTTCTCAGGTATGACCTTCAAATGACCGTCCTCGATTCGAGCCGACAAAGGCGGATTCATCCATGTCCCTTTATCCCAGTCTGTTCTTGTAATCGTCATCGCTATATCCTCCAAGCGTCATATTTTTCACTTGCGGTTTACGTTCGAATGCCGTTATGATAGTTATCGCAAACACTTATTAAAACCTTTTTAAAAACCATTAGGATAAGAGGAATATACGGATTGGCGAATAAATTGTCAAGCAATATTTTAAAGAGGAAGTACATACAACAGGAGGTCTCTTCATGAATGAGAAAGAGAAGGCAAGCAAAGGCATGCTCTATGACGCCAACTATGATGCTTCGCTGATTGCCGATCGAAACGAAGCAAAGGATATCTGTTACGATTACAATCAGCTGCGCCCCACCAATATGCCCGAACGCAAAGCACTTATTAAGAAGCTCATCGGAAAAACAAGCGACAGCTTCCTTATTGAACAGCCGTTCTGGTGTGATTATGGATACAACATTGAGATTGGCGACAATTTTTACGCCAACCATCACTGTACGATTTTGGATGGAGCTAAAGTGACATTCGGGAACAACGTCTTTATTGCCCCGAACTGCGGTTTTTACACGGCCGGACATCCCTTGGATGTCGAACAGCGAAATCAAGGGCTAGAGTACGCCTACCCGATTACTGTCGGAGACAATGTATGGATTGGCGGCAATGTCGTCGTATTGCCCGGCGTAACGATTGGTGAAAACACCGTCATCGGAGCAGGCAGCGTCGTGAACCGGGATATTCCTGCGGGCGTTATCGCAGCGGGCAATCCATGCCGCGTCATTCGGGCGATTACAGAGGAAGATAAGAAGAAATATTGGCGAGATTAATACAGCTACGTCTCCTATAATGAGAAAAAAGGCTTCCGATTACGATCGGCAGCCTCTTCCCAATAGCTATGCAGAATCATAAAATGCAACGCGAACATTCCAGCGGGCAGCAATATCCACACAGCGGCGATCCGTTACCATTTCACAAATTCCCAATCCTTCTGCCGCTCTTCTCGGAACCGCTGCACCCACTGCTCGGATACTTCGTCAGCCAGACGGTCGAAGGATGGCGGATCGACCTTTACGCCTTCCGTTGGAAGCCCCAAATACTCCAGAACACGCAGAACCGTTCCTTCGTAATCAAGAATAAAATCTTCATAGACAATCGTTAGGGGCACAATGCCCGACTCCGAGAAGAAATCTTCAATAGCAGCCTCGCACATCGAACCGTCAACGAGCAGATGATTGATGGCATCAAAATTATATTCATCGTCAAAGTTATATTCCATCGGCTTCTCTCCGAAGCCTCGGTGCCATTCCCCAGACACGATAGCGCGCCACCAGGATACGGCCATTCTCACCTTATTGCGGCGAGTCATATAAATGTGCTTCGTACAATTCGGAAAAGCAGTACTCCAAACTTCGGCGTTATGCGTTTCTGCCGGGAGCTCGAACATTGTGCGAAATGCGTCCACCCATCTCTGCTCATAATTGATTTTGATACCGAACACGCCGTTTGGCGTCGTTCCTTGCTGCCAGATGAGTTCCAGATCCTCGCGCTTCAATGTGGCCGAGTCCCGGTGCTGGAAATGCAGCCATTCACACGGATCGCCTGCAACTCCCGTTGACGCCAGCGCTTTATTCAGCAGCGTGCTTCCTGTTCGTTGCGAGAACCAGATCGTATAGCTTAACTCAGGTTTCATAGAGCATCCTCCTCTTTCACTTTCATTGCAGTCTACATTGAACAAATTGAACAAGCGTGTCGACGCATTGCTGTAATTCAACGCCTTCCGTATCGATCACAAAATCTGCATCAACCGGCGGTTCGTAAGGGGCGGATATCCCCGTAAAATCAGGCAATTTTCCCGCTAAGGCCTGACTATACATTCCCTTCGGATCTCGCCTTACACAAGAGTCCAATGCGCATTTCACATACAGCTCCGAGTAATCCTTTGGCTTAAAAAATGATCTCACCACTTCTCGGAAGGAGTCCATTGGCGTAATGAATGGAGCCAATACGAACATTCCTGCTTGTACGAACAACTGAGCGACCTGTGCTGCCCGGCGAAGATTTTCCAGCCGGTCCGCTTCAGAAAAACCAAGGTCGCGATTAAGTCCCTTCCTCAGCTCATCTCCATCCAATACAACGCACCGGACACCTGATTGCAGCAATCTTTCTTGAACCCCATTTGCAATCGTCGATTTACCGGAACCCGGCAAGCCGGTGAACCAGACAACCCCGCCCTTATGTCCATTCATAACCTCTAATCTCTCTCTAGACACCTTGCATACACCCCTCCTCCCTTTGGAACGTATGGATAATTGTAACAAGACGTACGAAGCAATCCTATGCCATAAACAAGTATGATAAGTTCTTTACCTAAAAAAAACCGCAATGGATTTGCATCCAATGCGGTTCTTTAGTTCCTGCTTCTCATTCAATTAGATTTACGGTACACAATTTTCTTAATGCTGTCACAGGACAGAAAAAACTGGTCTGCCAGTTGATCAATCGTAGCGCCTTCCGTAAAAATCCGGCGAATGGATTGATTTCTTTGCTGGATATATTGTCGACTGCCTGATTTCACGCCCCATCCCGTCTTCTTCCCCTCAGGTCTAGGCACGTAAATCGCGGCACCATGAATATACTTTTGGATTTCCTTCAGCAATGGTTCAGGCAAGATCATATCTGCATTTACATATTTCATGATTACTCTACTCCTTAAAAATAAAATGAATTTTAAGGCAGCAAAGTCTCCATATAAACCGGTTCCATCCTTCAGGATGTAATGGCGGTCTTTATTTCCTCAGCTCTATACAAACAACCGCCGTTGTTTATCGTGTAGACTTTGCATAGAGCTTGCTCTCTTTATCCTCAGACATTGAAATTTTCCTCCTCACCCATTTAGGATTAAAATGTATATTCGATTTACAGTCCCTCAATACCTTTCCAAAGTGAGGAAATTATTGTTAAGAAATACTGCATACACCCGTTTCCGGCAAGTCCAGCTCTACTTTCAAAGCCGCTTCCAGGTCACCTGCCAGATAGGCAACGACAGACCTGACCTGCTCATAGCCCGTTGCCATCAAAAATGTCGGGGCACGCCCGTAGCTTTTCATTCCTACTATATAAAAGCCTTTCTCAACATGCCGCAGCTCTTGCTCCCCGTGAGGCCTTACCGTACCGCAGCTATGAACATTCGGATCAATAAGCGGCGCAAGAGCAGCTATACTTTCCGTCGCCGGATCGATGCTTAGCCTCAGTTCACTTAAGAATGAAAAGTCCGGCCGGCTGCCCGCATTCACAATCACTTGATCCAGATCGGAGATGACAAGAGCCCCCTCCTTATGCACACCCGTTAGACTCATTTTTCCGTTTAACATCTTTGCTTTCTGAATTCGAAAAGGGGTAACGACCTCTACACGCTTGGCGTCCACCAGTTGATGAATACGGCTGCCTAGTTCGCCCCGTGCTGAAAGCTGGTCATTCGCTTCGCCGCCGTAAGCCTCTGCAACGCTGCTTTTCCGCATTATCCAGATGATTTCGGTCGCTGAATTCAACGTCTGCAAATCGGCGAGGTCCAGCAGCGTATTTAGAGCGGAATGCCCGCCTCCGACAACTGCAATCCGCTTGCCGATAAATTGATCACGTTCCGCTCCTTTCACATCCGGAATGCCGTAATAGACCTTATTAGATAATGACCGTTCTTCATTCGTCCATACACCGCTTGCATACAACGGGTTGGCATGCCCCCAAGTCCCCGTCGCATCTATGACTGCTTTCGCTTCATAACGGATCAGCTCGCCCCCCGCTTCCTCCGCATACACCTCAAAAGGCAGTTTCTCGCGATGAGCTGATTTCATCAGATCCGTATCTTTTTTGCTGACGGCAACGACTTTACTGTTCAGACGGAGCCGGGATTGAATGACAGGCAGCTGCGACAGCGGGTTTAAGTAGAGGTCCAGCAATTGCTGACCCGTTGGCAGCTCCTCTTCCGGCGGAGCCGTCCAGCCCTGCGCGGCCAGTAACTTGGCGGCTGCTTTATCAACGTTATACTGCCATGGGGAAAATAACCGGACATGTCCCCATTCGGTTACATGCTGGCCAATTTGAGCGCCTGCTTCCAGCAAAACAAAGTCCTCTCCGCGTTCGGCCAAATGGGCAGCTGCAGCCAATCCGATAGGCCCTGCGCCAATGACGATCACAGGCAGTGATTTAGAATCAGAATGACTTGCGGCCTCGTGCCTGGCCTGGTTCACCGGAGCAGTCGTGCAGCAAGAATTGGATTGCGTTTGAGTAATGTGAATGGATCTCATGGCAATAACCTCCAACTAGTAGATTTCACTTGCAGTTGCATTTAACTTGCAATTTGCAACTATTAATTCAAAATCATGAGGTGAATTTCTCACCCCATCGGTGTACAGCACATTTTGGATTTGAGCATACTTTCATTCAGCAGCTTTAGCGACCGGATAACCGTCTCTTTCTCGAAGTCATTCATGAAGGAGAATACTTCATCGAGATACTCATCCATCATATGATCAATTGATCCGGCGACAAATTTGCCTTCTGCCGTTAAATGAAGAATGTAAACTCTCCGGTCTTCCGGCAGCGCCGTTTTTTTGACTAAATTTTTTTTGATCAAAGTCTGAACCTGACGGCTGAAAGTTGTAATATCCATTCCAAGCGATTCCGCAACTTGCTGCATCGAGGGCTCATGCTGCCGGTCGATTTCATATAAAATATGGCTTTGTATTAACGAAACCTCGTTGCTGCCAATTGTACAGCAGTTTTTGTTCAGTAAGCCGAAGCGTCTGGCAGTAAGCTGAAGCAGTTCTCTGGGATTACTATTTTCCACCGCCTTCACCTCCTGTTATGGTTATACAATTTTTATTTGCAAATTACAAGTTATTTTCAAAAGAAACAGTAAAACTATTTCTTCAACAGCACCGGGATGAAAGCAGCCGCATTACGTAAAGCATCCCCATTTTTATAAGTAAGTGAATGTGTAATCGAGCCTTCAATCAGCGAATTAATGAGAACCGATAATTGAACAGCTCTCTCTTTCCCATAGCCAGCTTCGATCAATTTTTGCTCATAAATGGAGATCCATAGATCAAAAGCATTCTTGGATGCCTGCCTTAACGGTTCACTCTTCAATGCCGTCTCTGCCGCAATTAGACCAATATGAATGCCTTCAAGATGCTCAATATCGTCAAAGCCTTCTCCGATCTTTCGAATATGAATCTGAATGGCTTCCACGACGTTGCCATATTCAGCAAAATCGCTTGTAATTTGGCCAGCGACAAAATCAGCCATTTTGTTAACCGATTCGATAGCCAGCTGCTCTTTCCCGCCAGGAAAATGATAATACAAGGAGCCTTTCGGAGCATTGCTTTCCTTAATAATCTGATTAAGCCCTGTAGCGCTATAGCCCTGAAGTTGAAATAAACGGGTGGCTGTCGCTAGAATCGTATCCCTCGAATCTTTTTTCATCGTATCATATCACCTCGCTATTATATAGACTGGTCTATTTAATAGTATATGTTAATGTTGTAAACGTCAACATCAATCATTTTAACAAAGGCAGGGAGATGAATCAATGAAGCCAGTGATTCATCTCCCTGCCTGAAATAGCCAGTATGTGCGTTTCTTTATTGTTGAATCGTACGATTTTTAGCAGCTATAAGTCCAAAGCTTAATATAAGCACAATAACAACAATTAGAGTATACAGCGGGGTGATCCAAGAATGTGTAATATCATGCAGCACCCCAAACGCAATGGGTCCTAGTGCTGCCAGCATATAGCCGACAGACTGCGCCATTCCTGACAGCTCCGCTGCTTCCTGCACATGAGTGGAGCGAAGCGTGAAGAACATCATAGCCAGACTGAATGCGGCTCCGCTGCCTATGCCAAGTATAATCGTACTGAATGAGGCAATCGTATTACTGCCATAGATCAATCCGATAAGCCCTGCAAGCAGCAGGACAAAAATGATCCCGACAATCCATCTCTGATCCTTGAGCTTGCCTGCAATAATCGGCACAACAAAGGTGACTGGCATTATGGCAAATTGCATAAACGACAGCATCCACCCCGCCTGCTCTGCGCCGATTCCGCGTTCCTGCAAAATTTCAGGAAGCCAAGCAGCAATGACGTAAAAAACCATCGATTGCAGGCCCATATACAGCGTAATGCTCCAAGCAAGCTTATTGCGCCAAAGCGACTTTCCTTTTTTCATCGCTGAGATTGAGACTTGTGCACTTGCAGCTTCCTTCGATCTTATCAGCCATAGTATAGTTGCTGTACCGGCTAGTACGGCCCATATCATGAGGGAGCCGCGCCAGCCCAGGCCAATGGAATGAGCAAGAGGAACGCTGATCCCGGAAGCAAGTGCACCGCATAGGTTCATTGCGACTGTATAAAAACCAGTAACTAGGCCAAGCTGACTCGGAAATGCCGTCTTCACCAAGCTTGGCAGCAATACATTACATACGGCGATCGCCATACCGAACATTATCGTTCCCAGCATCAATAGGAAGACTCCGCCTAAAGAGCGGACAATAATACCAACCGTAATCGTTAAAGCAGACAGTGCCAGCACCCGCTCTAATCCAAACCGTTGAGACAGCTTAGGAGCAAAAGGCGACAGCAGCGCAAAAGCAATGAGCGGCATAGCGGTGATAACGCCCGCCAATCCGTTAGAAATGCTCAAATCACCCTTAATGTCGCCAATCAGCGAGCCGACACCTGTAATCGGCGCGCGCATATTAGCTGCTAATATAATTAAGCTGATAAGCAAAGGCCAATTCAGCCAGCTTGCTTTTTGCTCTTCAAGCTTTTGATGTGCGACGGCTTGTTGTGCAGTTGTACTCATAACTCCTCCAATACCGGCATTGGACGGCCGGGTTTATCTATATTTTTTATATTTCTTCATATCCCAGTGAAGACTTAGACACATCAATGTACTGTGTGACAGCCTCACCAGCAGCGCTGATGTTCCCTTCAATAATGGCTTGGACTGTCTTTTTATGCGAAAGCAGAAAATCCTCATTGTGATCCGGATAGCACCCTGATTTCTGTATCGTAAGGGTAACCGCATCAATGACATGCATGTATAATTCATTCAGCAGTTCATTATGTGCTGCTGCTACGATCGAGATATGCAGCTTAATATCAGCAGCAACAAAAGCTTCATGATCGCCGCCTGCTGCCTCACGCTCATAATCCTGAATACACTGCTTCAGGTTTTCAATATCCTCATCATCGCGGCGTAATGCAGCCAGCCTGGCGGCTTCCCGCTCCAATGCATACCTGACCTCTAACGTCTTGAGCAGCTCCGTCTGTTCTATCCGCTGCTGCAGGACGACGCCCAGCTTGCTGGAGGATACCACGTAGGTCCCATCTCCCTGCCTTGTTTTCAAGAGCCCGGCATGGACAAGCGCACGCACGGCCTCCCGCAACGTATTCCGGCTGATTTGCAGCTGCTCCATCAGCTCCTGCTCTGCAGCGATTTTTTGCCCCACAGGCCATGTGCCTGATTCAATTAGCTTCTCCATCTGCTCGGCGGCCTGCTCGACCAAGGTCATGCGATTGGTCTGTTTTAACAATAATCTCACCTTCTTAAACGTAGGATGTTTGGTTTATTGGTACAATATCATAGAATTCAGCATTTGTAAACTAACATCTGCAATTGGGCAGTATTACATAAGTGTGGAACAAAAAAAGAACCTCCTCTACGATAACAGCCCGTAAAGGAGGTTCTTCATTTTATTAAAAATAATCCGAGAAATAGGGAGTCTGCTGCTCGATAGCATCCTCCAGCATATCTACCGTCTCAGGAGAGCAGGAAATACGCCCGATTTTGTGAAGATAGTCTGGTCTTTTGTAACCCATAAGCATCGTAGTCAAAGTTTGAATATCAATTCGGTCACTGCATTTCTCTGATGTTCGAACGACTTCCCCTTTCCCCTCTGCAGTAATGCTGAGCTTGAAAACCCCTTGATTCCATGACAGCATAGGATCATCAAGCATAAACGTCCATTCACGGTCCGTCGTATCGGTCTTGAATGGATATTGCACAATGAACTGCTCCAAATCAACGATGCGGGCCATGTAATAAGGCGAGATCGTTTCCTTAATGTCAGCATCCTCTAATAGAAATGCTAATGGTTCATCCGTATAGGTATTACCGATGACTTTAGAGATCATGGAAAAGTGAGCACTAATGAAATTCCATAAACCGCTGCGCGCTTCTTCACTGACGAAAATCATATCCTTTATATGAAATACCTCATCCGCTATCCGATAAAGCACATAGCCGTCCGGCTCATCTTCTTCATTGTAATAAATGGCAGCCATAATATCATCCGACTCCCATAGCCAATACTCATTCCACAGTACGTCGTTTCGGAGCAAGGCGCCATGTGTACGAGTCGCAAAGCGCTCATACGCCTTTTTCACCTGGTCACTCTCTACCGTAACACGCACGATTTCCCCGGCAACCTGCTTGTTTTTAGGAAGCTGATAGTCATTGATCTCATACGTAATTTTATCGGAAATGATCTCCCAGCCCTTACGGCGATAATAAGGAATGGAGTATGGGAAAAGGAAGGATATTGACTGTCCCCGGTTTTTCATATTTTCCAAAGCCTGATACAGCAATTTATGCATCAATCCTTGGTTTGCATATTCCGGATATGTACCAACGCCTGTTAGTCCGCCCATTTCGTAGGTTTGATTAAAAATACGCACCTGCAGCGGATAAACGGCCGCTTGAGAAATCAGCTTGTCTTCGTCAAACCAGCCGAGCACATCGGCTTGCTCCAATGCCGGCGATTTCGCCCGGATAATTTCATCCTCTTCCCAGCCGATTTGATGCAAGTCACGATAAGTCACTTGAAATACATAACGCAGCAACTGATTATATTGCTTGAGATGCTCAATGCCGACTTTCTTGATCTTTAATTGTTTTTTCCTGCTCATATTGTATCCCTTTCTATAGTATCGCTATTTGGCTTAAGTTCAAAAATTATTGCCATATCTCAAACAAGACCTTAGTTCCAATTTATTCCTAGCTCCTATTATAGGCGGCATTTATTAAGACAAAATTAATTCCGTCACCTAAATCAATTGTAACCGATTATAATGCGGCAAATCCAATTGGGCGGCTGACACCTAGTTCTCTGTATGTTGCGATCGGTAACGAGCCGGAGATTGGCCTGTTACCTTATGGAAAAGTCGCGAAAAATAATGGACGGAGCTAAAATGATATTTCTCTGCAATTTCCGTAACGGTTAGCGTGGTATGCAACAAATCCTCCTTTGCCCTCCCGATTCGAAAACGTTGCATATATTGAACAGGGGAGCAGCCTGTCGATTGACGGAACAGTTCAAAGAAATGTGCGCGGCTCATCCTCAAACTCTTGTAATATACTTCAATTTTTTTAGGGATGTCGTGCAAAAGATCATGCTCCAAAATTTCTACTATATGAGTAATTCTTCGGTCTGGAATCTGTTGTTCTTTCAACTGGCTGTTCAGAAAATAATCAATAAAGGTTTGAAAGTTCCGCTGAATCGTCAGGCTGCGCATGAAGGTCTGCTCATTGGTAAAGTTCGCATTTTTATAAAAGTCCTGGAACAGGTCTTCCCAGACTCGCAATGATTCCACCATAGTGACTTCGGGGATCGGGTACGGGAACGACGGTCCAATCAGCTTCTCTACTAGCGGCTGGGGCGGATAGCATACGGGACAAGCAGTATCAAATTGATGCTCCCGATTCATATAGTGCCAGTCAAAGTAACAACATATATGCACCATCGGCTCCTGCGAATCAGCCAGCCATTCATGCAATTGACCGGCCGGCATATATACGAGCGCTCCTGGGCCTAATCTCTTGCTTTCTCCGCGGCTGACCAATGTCCCATACCCTTCGCTGATTAAATAAATGGAGCTGGTGTAGCATATCCGCGGTGAGCTGGACTGTCCCTTGTAAAACGGATATCGAGTCGCTAGATATACATAGGGATGTAAAGAAGTAAAGTTCATGCGGGAGCTCCCCTTCTGGCTGTTACAGTTTCTTTTATATTAAACCTTTGTCTTGAAAATTTGCAAAGCAGTGCTGAGACGGAAGCAAATTTGTCCGACAATCGTGCAACTTATAGACGACCTGCTAAATACTAATGCTATCTCTCTCTGATACATTTGGAACAAGAATTTAGTCTAAATGAAGGAGAAGAAAGGATAATGCTGAAGACAAATGTGCAACACATCGATTTATATAACAACAACGTTGGATATGAACGAGCAGGACAACATTTCATTTATTTTAACGGTCCGGCAACGGATTTTTTTGAAGGCGCTCTATTAGGCAATGGAGGCTTAGGAGTTGTCGTTACGACACGCCCCGATGCGGTATTGCTGCATTTTGGCCATAATAATGTCTGGGATATTCGCATCGCCGAGGAGCACCGGGACGAAATCATGACTTTTCAAGAAGTGTATGAACGGTTGTCTGCTTTGCCTGCTGACCTGCCTCACTTGACAGACAATCCATGGTATAAGGAATATTGCGAGATGGCTGGGAAGAATTATAGCAAAGCCTATCCAAAGCCAATGCCTTGCGGCACTTTGCTTCTCCGATATGACCGCCGGACAGCTGAAGTGCTGGGACATACCGTGCATATTGTGAATGGAAGATGTACAATTGATTTTCTGATCAATAATAAGCGCGCTGTCTTAGAATTATTTGTTGAGGGGAGCTATGACCGGGTTTGGATGAAGGTTACCGATACAATTAGCGGCGCTGCGGTTCCATTATTTACAGAAATCAAATTGCTTCCCGATCCAGAAACACCATTGGAATTCCCTCAAGCAGAAATTACTAAAGATGCAGCAGGAGTTATATCATTCACACAAATACTCCCTTCTGTGGAACTGCATGCTGCTCCATATACACCCCATGAGAAAGACAAAGCCTTTCGACTGGCAGTAAGAACATCTGATCTTGCTGCGGTAAGTCAGACTGCAACAGAGGCTGGCGTTTTCGCTTGTGCTGAATTATGGGAAGGACTTTATACGGATGTTCGAGCTGTACCGGAGACAGTACCACCTAGTCTTGATGGCTACAAAGCGGCTCAGATTGAGACGGCTGAATGGTGGTGCGACTACTGGAATAAATCAGCAGTTATTCTAAGCGACAATTTTTTGGAAGAAATTTGGTACCGGAATTCATACTTCTTCAATTGCTCTGTAAAAGAAGGCGTAACCTGCCCAGGCCTCTTTGCCAACTGGAGCTATCGTACTATCGGTGCGGATTGGCATGGCGACTACCACATGAACTATAACACGCAGCAGCCGTTCTGGCTGGCATTTTCCAGTAATCATCTGGATAAGCACCTTCCCTATGTCGATATGGTCGATCATGTGCTGCCCGTTAGCCGCAGCTGGGCTCAGCAGTACTATGGGCTGCGCGGTGCTTATTTCCCTCACTCCGCCTATCCGGTGGAAATGACGATGATGCCTTATCCTGTGCCTCATTGGGGCTGGGAAATTTGTGAAACCCCTTGGACGGTGCAAAGCCTCTGGTGGCACTATCTCTACTCCATGGATAAAGACTTCCTTCGGGATCGGGCTTTTCAACCCATCAAAGAGGCTGTTCTGTTCATGGCGGATTACATGAAACGCTTGGAAGCCCGTGGAGAACGATGGAGTGACGATAACTATCACATCTTCCCTACTGTTGTCCCGGAGCTCTACGAGATTACACCAGGATTCGCTAAGAACAGCGATTGTCTGATCGATCTAGCACTCACCCGTTTTCTTTTCCGTGCTTTTTCGGAAGCATGTGTGGTGCTGAATGTGGAAAATTCTGAACAGCAATTGCTGATTACAATCAGAGAAATCTTGGACCACTTCCCGGAGTATCCTACAGCAGAATCTAAGCGCGGGCGGGTGTTCGTATCGGTTGAAGGTGAAGATCCAGAAGTTGTCTATAATGTGCCTATTCCCGTGACAACCGTTTTTTCGGGAGAGCACCATGGCCTGCACTCACCTGAAGAAGAATACCAGACTGCAGTGAATTCCTATTTGAATCACCGGAACGAAGGCGGTAATGAATTGGTATTCTACAATCTTGCAGGCGCGCGGCTCGGAGTTCTAGATCTGGAACGCTTTAAGAGGCAGGTTCAATACTGCCTGCTCCCCAACGGTACTTGTACGGATCGTGTTTTGATGAGTGGAGGACGTTACTCGGATACCGAAAATTTCGACTTTATGTCAAGGATGGGAATCTGGTTTGAAAACTTCGCACTGCCTGCAGTTATTAACGAGTGCCTGCTGCAAAGCTATAACGGACATCTTCGTTTCTTTCCCAATTGGAATGGACAACAAGCAGTGTTTCACACGCTTCGGGCGGTGGGCGGTTTCCTTGTAAGTGCGGAATTCAAGGAAGGCGAGACGACGTGGATTGAAATCGTCAGCGAGGCGGGATCCGCTTTATCCTTCTATATTCCTTGGGTTGATGGTGCATTATGCACCTCATCTTCCGGTGAACAGCACATCGCTACCGGCGCAATGGGGACAATTCCAACAACACCCGGCGAAAGAATTACAATTGTTAGGAATCATACTACAGAATAGATATTTACTAGAAAATGGACATAGACCAAGAAGAATCTAAACCCGCGAAAAGCTTTGTAAAATCAAGGTTTTTCGCGGGTTTTAATGGTTTATCTTTATCTCTATATTAAAGGGGTGATAGATTCAGTCATGATGACGGGAATGATGGCTAGTAATTCTAAAAATAAATTTAAACGCACTCCGCTTTTTTTTCATTCTTTTTAAACCCTCTTTGGAATCCCAGATAAATACTTTCTTTCCTAACCAAATTCTAAAATAAACAGAATGAAAAACAATTGGCTTAACTATTCCCTTTTGCTCAAATTCTGTCCCGTCAGCAAGTTCTATTTCTGTTCGAACTAACCAAGTGTTTCCTATGCCAACCTCGATATATTTCAAGCCGGACGACCTCTTTCATCACAAGGTATCAATTGGTTTTATAATACCATATATTGCAACTATACTAGGCGTTAGCTCAACAGCTGTTCTCTTTTTCTGTCCAAAAGATAGGAATGTCCACGTAAAAAAGCAATGAGCCTAATGTGGGCTCATTGCTTCATCGTATTCACTATTCACCGGCTCTGGTTTCAATCTACCGGATTCAATATTTGTTAGTTACACGCTCTGATCGCCAGTGCGTCGCTTTTCACGGCGAAGAATGATCGGAACCGTAATTGCTGCAGCGATCGCCAATAATGGAGCTGATATACCAGCAATGGGAAACGACGACACACCATGCGAGATGACGCTAAAGTCCCAGAGTCCGTGCAAGAACATGGCGAACACGATCGATCCGGTAGACCGCCGGGCAAGGTAGAAGATCGAACCGAGACCGAAAGACATCATTACCTGAAAAGGGGCATGCGACGCTCCGACACCTAGGAACATGTCCGGCAGGTGGAATAATCCGAACATCGCTGATGAAAGCAACCAGACCCCTGTTTCACCGAATCGACTGCGCAGTGCGACTATCAATTGACCTCGGTGGATAATCTCCTCATTGAAGCCGACTAGGATGCTGCCGACGATTAGATACAGCCACATGAGGGATGTTACATGGGAGAAATCCCCAATCAGCATGTTCACGATCGCGATGACCATCATGATAATCGGGAGAGTCATCGTCCATCTTGAAAGACTCCGCCTTTCAACTAGGCTGGGACGCCACCATCTGTAGATCGTGACTACTGCGAAGGCCAGTACGGCTCCGCCGGACATTGGTGCTACGTACCAGAGAAGAAGGGTCTGTTCACTCTCGCCTAATCGCCTGTAGTCAACACCGTTGAGCACGAAGATCGCGTAGAAGACTGCGATGTAGAGGAAATATCCGAGAACACCCCAACTTACACGGGGACGAACTCGAAGGGCGGGATTCAAAGATTTTTGCAGCATATCCTTATTGTTTGACATTATAAACACTCCCACTATAAATTAATCTTTTCTTTCGTCTTGTTTTCTATAGATGTGATGACTTGTTTTGAAGAAAAAGCGCAGGGGAAAACAAAGTTTGGAAGTTGAATCCAATCTTTCTGTATGTTGCTATGACTACACCTTGGAAATCCCTTTACCTCCCTTCGCCCTCTATTAGAATCAGATGACGCAACGCTTCAAACAAATAGTTGATAAGCTCCGCCTGAATGTGACTTGGAGACTCCATTGCTATCAAAGTTTTTCCCGTTTCGCTCATCCCCAGCTCCTCCAGCGGTTGTCCGAGCAATTGATCGATTAACCGCTTCAGACTTCGTGCACATTCCTGCACAAGAGGGTCTTCCGGGTGCAACCCTTGTTTAGACATCAGGAGCAGATCATTAAACTTAATCATGATCTCAGGTTCCATGCTTGCTCCCCTCTTAAACATCGATTGTACAAGTGCATCCGGCAGCCGCTCGGAGAATCGTTGCTTGACCTCTCCTTCATGTTGGATGGAATGAATCGTCATCATGATGAGTTCGGGATCCAGTGTATGATTTTCCTTAACGATTGCGCTTACCCGTTCTATCGTTGCCACAACGTGTTGGATGTGCTGCTGCTTCTGCAGGAGCAGCTCATGCTGCCTCTCCAGAGAAGCTTTAAAATCGCTGCCCTCCCCCTCCAAATATTCTTTAATTTCATCCAGGGAGTAATCTAAATATTTCAAGGCCAATATTTGCTGAAGACGCAGCAAATCCTCATCGGTATATGTCCGGTATCCCTGTTCATTGTAGCTTGGCTTAAGCAGTCCCTTGTGATCATAAAAGTGCAGCGTACGTTTCGTCGTTGAGGTTAATTTAGCGAAAGCTCCTGCCGTATAATACCTTTTGCTGATCCTTCTCAGCTCCTTTCTAGCGTCAGTATACGGGGTAACGTTACGTTATAGGCAAGCTTTTTTAAAAATTTGCTGTTAGCTTCGTCATCAGAGCAGCAATTTTTTTTCAATTTATTTAAGCGAATACCGCTCTGCTTATTGTGCTTTTTTTCAACGGTTGTTCCAAAAAGCAAACGGCACAGGGATTTCCCCTATGCCGTTTCAGATTCTATTTTATTCTTGCTCTTTTTGAGCTGAACTTAAACTTAATGATATTGGCCAAGTGACACGCCTTTTATAGTAACATATCATCGTGACCTGCACAGGGTCAGCCCTTGACACTTCCTAGCACGAGCCCTGAAGTGAAGTACTTTTGCAGGAAAGGATATACGAGGAGTATCGGCAGTGTGCCCACGAACAGCTGGGCTGCGCGGGACGTTCTGGCATTTACGAAGTTGAGCAAATCGGAGTATTCTCCTCTAGCCATACTGATAAAATTCTCAGGATTGATAATGATCGTCTGCAAATAGCTTTGCAGCGGATAATTTTCCGTACGGTTCATTAAGATAAGACCTTCAAACCAGGAATTCCAATGATTGACGATACAGAACAGCGCTAATGTGGCTAATGCCGGCTTCGATAGAGGTGTAAAAATTCGCCAAAGCACCGTCCAATGGGTTGCGCCATCCATAAAAGCCGCTTCCTCCAGCTCTTTAGGCAAACCCCGGAAAAAGTTGAGCAGCACGATGACGTTAAACACAGGCAGGGCGCCAGGCAAAATCAATGCCCAGATGGAGTCGATCAAGCCGGTTTTGCTGATGACCACATACCACGGGATCAAGCCCCCGCTGAACAAGATCGTCACGAAAAAGAACCAAGCGTACATGCCGCGCCACTTGAAGTTTCTTCTCTCCTTGGACAAGGAATAGGCGGCAAGAATCGTAAGGAACATATTGACGCTAACACCGAGTACGACCCTTTCCACAGAAACCCAAAGCGCACGAGAAAACTGTTCGGACTTCATGACAAACTCATAAGATTTCAAATTAAAATCAATAGGCAAAAATTTCACATCCCCGGCTGCAACAGCGGTGCTTCCGCTTAATGAGGTTGCCAGAAGATTAATGAACGGCAGCAGGCAGAGTAACGCTGTAAGCGCCAGAAAAATGTAATTGCCTGCAACAAACAGTCTTCTTCCGAAAGTGTCGTAGCGATTCATGGGGAATTCATTCCTTCTATTAGAATATGCGATAATCCGCAAACCTTGAAGCCAAATAGTAAGAGATCGAGATTAAGGTGAATGAGACAACAGATTTAAACAATCCGATCGCCGTAGCCGGCGAATACTGCGTCTGTTCGATGCCTAGCCGGTACACGAACGTGTCGATGATGTCGCCCGTCTCATACACGGAAGCACTGTATAAATTGAAGATTTGATCAAAACCCGCATTCAGTACGTTTCCGAGACTCAATACGGACATTAGGATGATGATGGGCATCATTCCTGGTAATG
Source organism: Paenibacillus sp. NPDC058174 (assembly GCF_042883865.1). Taxonomy (NCBI): domain Bacteria; kingdom Bacillati; phylum Bacillota; class Bacilli; order Caryophanales; family Paenibacillaceae; genus Paenibacillus; species Paenibacillus sp. NPDC058174. The sequence goes on along the minus strand of NZ_JBHVUY010000001.1, from coordinate 478,285 downwards.
TGATGTAGATCATCTGCTTCCATCGGTTAGCCCCATCGACGCGGGCTGATTCATACAGCGACGGATCAATGCTGGTCAGTGCAGCCAGGTAGATGACCGTTCCGAATCCGAACCCTTTCCATATATCAGATACAATCATCGTGATCGGAAACCAGAAAGGATCTCCTAGAAAGTAAATGGGCTCGATACCGATCAAACCGAGTCCTTGGTTAACGATTCCGTCCGAAGGAGACAGAATATCGATCAGTACGCCTCCCATAATGATCCAAGACAGAAAATTAGGGAGATAGATGAGCGTCTGGAATGACTTCTTGAACAGTGATTTCCCTACTTCGTTCAATAGTAAGGCGAAAGTGACCGGCACGACGATCATGCCTACGATTTTGAACAATGCGATCGTCAGCGTATTCCATAAGATTTGCATCGAGCCGGGCATATAATAGACGTATTTGAAGTTGTCAAAACCGACCCACGGCGAGCTGAATAAATGTGCCGGATTAAACTTCTGAAAGGCTATGACGAGTCCAACCATGGGAAGATAACTATAAATGAGTACAACAATGACCGAGGGAAGCAGCATCAAGTGCAGCGGTGTGGTCCGGCTTCTTCCGATTCTTAGCAACGCCTTGTCTCCTTCCTAGATAAGCACAGGCGGACGAGCATAAACGGCTGACGCCGTCCGTTCACGGCGTTCAGCGTTTATGTCGAGGGAGTTCAGAACTTTCCGCCCTATTTTCTTATTTGTTGTATTTATCGTTCATTTCTTGCGTAATGGCTTCGCCGCCGAGCTTATACCAATTGCTGACCATCTTGTCGAATTCGTCCAATGACGCGCCCATAATGATCTTCGTGATTGCTTCTTTTTCGAGCTTCTCCAAAGTCGCTTTCTTCTCGGCCATCGTAGGCGTATCCACACCGCGATATTCCGTCGGCAGCACGTTGCCGTTGTCGAACAGCTTCTGCAAAATCGAGAATGAGCCTACCGAAGAGTTTTGCAGCCAAGCGCCGGCGGAATCGGGATCTTGCGATTCCACCCATTTAAGTGCTGCGCTATATTTGCCGACAGACGAACCAGACAGCTTGGAAATGTCTTTCGTTTCTAAAGCCTCCGAGATTTGCGTATATTCCCGCGTGCTCTGATCCGGATCGCTGACACCGATCGGAGCATTCCACATTCTGCCGCCCGCCGTGTAGTTGATGTACTCGTCAGCGTCGTTTGTTAAGTTAATTTTTACATACAGGTTGATGAGCTTGATCGCGGCTTCCGGATTCGCGAACTTCTTGTTGACAACAATATAGCTGCCTACCGGCCAATTGCCCGGCTGCTTCACGGGTTGACCGTCCCCGGTAGGGATCGCGTAAGGCATCAGAATCGCGCCGCTGCCGTTTTTCTTAATAATATCCGGCCCTGGATAATAGCCGTTCCAGTTCGAGCCGATCTCGATGCCGACTTTGCCGTTCGTCAGATCTTCGGCGATTTTAGCCGTATCCTTCAGGCCGAACTCCTTGCTGATCAAGCCTTTTTTGAACATATCCTGAAGAACCGCCAAGCCCGCTTTCATTTCCGGCTGTACCGAGCCGTAAACGATTTTGCCAGATGCATCCTTGATCCATGCAGCCGGGTAAGCATGATAAGCATTGAAAATGCCATCGGCGAGCGCGACTCCAGTTGCCGAAATGGAGGTGTCATAAAGATTTTTATTGATCGCAATGCCGTAAGTGTCGTTCTTTTTGTTGCCGTCCGGATTTTCCGTCATAAACACTTCCGCGATGTGAAGAAGCTCATCCATCGTCTTTGGAGGAGAGAGATTGAATTTCTTCATCCAATCATCGCGAATCCAAACGACGCTTGGAATGCTGATCATTCCGAAATGCTGGGTGGAAATTCCCATCAGCTTCCCGTCGACGATACCGGATTCAAAACCGGCTTTGTCAGCCTCCATAATCTTTCTCAGCTCCGGGGAAGCGAACTTCTCGTAAGCTTCCGTCAAATCCAAGTTGAGACCGGATGCGGTGACCTGAGCAAATTGAACATTGTCCACTGTATACACGTCAGGCAGATTGCCGGATGCAATGCTGACGTTCAGTTTCGTTGTATACTGCGTCGCATCCGCTGTCCACAGGTTTTTCATCTTAATGTTAAACGTGCTCTCAATCGCCCTCGTCCAGAGGTTGTCGTCGTACGTATCATTGCCGAGTTGGGTAATGCCCGTATTGGTCTTAAGCGCCGTCGTTACGGTAAGCGGCTTCTCATATTTCGACCATGGTCCATCTTCGGTTGCCGAGCTTGACGCAGGCGAAGCAGTGGATGTTTCATTAGCAGGAATACCGTTGTTCTCACTTGGCTGGCCTGCATTTTCTTTTTGGCTGCAAGCCGTTGTAACCAGAGCGAGAACCAGCATAAAAATTACAATTGCAGTTGCGCGAGTTTTCTTCGTTTGACTCAACATAAACCCTCCTTGAATACGGTTCGTCATCATCTTTCCGGGAGGGGCCCCTATGAATAATTGTAAGCGCCACCATCAACGATTTATAGTTCAATCTGTTTACTTTCGTTTGATCCGTTGACCAGCTGAGACGATATTCAGATAACCTGGTTACGGTATTCGTTCGGCGTCTTGCCCGTCATTTTTTTGAACGCCGTCGCGAAATACTGCGGGGATTCAAACCCGACAGCTCTGGCAATGTCTTGTACTGGACGCGTGCCGTCTTCAAGCAGCTCTTTGGCTTTGGCGATTCTTGCTTTATTGATAAAGTCGAATAAATTCGTTCCCGTTGCCTGCTTGAATAATCTCGAAACGTAGGAAGGATTGTAGTTCACCTTCTCCGAGATGCGGACAAGCGTCAATTCACCGTGCAGGTTGCTTCTGACGAAAGTAATAATCCGCTCGATCAATTCGTCCTCCCTGCTGGTCCGCTCATCTTCCTTCAGAGCAAAAACAGCGTGCCCCAGCTCGCGCAAATAGTCGAACGACTTCCGCCAGGAATCGAAGCCGTGCGCAGGGATGAGCCTGCTTAAAGCGATGCGGTCGCTGAGCTTGTCTGCAAGACGGTTTTTGTTGATGTAGGTCAGAAACAGCAGCGATATCGTGCCGTATACTTGGGCTGCAGAAAGATCACGCATGCGGGAAACGGCGCTCAGGCCCTTATCCACCTCGTCCAGCTTTTCGAAAAATTCCTTGCGCAGTCCTTGCTCCAAGCAATCCTGTAAAGCCTCTGTTTTTCTAGCGTAGGTGCTTCCGTCCAGTGAAGCCTTGTTGGCTGCATTGAACGTAGACACCTCTTCAGCGTCTATCGAACAAACGACGGGCATACCCCTCGGAGAATCAAATCGAATGTCAGCCATTGCTTTCAATAAGTCCCAGCTTTCTTGTACCGATGACCAAGAAACAGGCTGATCATACATCAGGAATGATATCTTCATCTGCAACGCCTCTTCGCTTGCGGCTTGCAGCGTTTCCAGATTGCCTTTGACGAATAGCACGGTTTTTCTCCAGCGCTGTTCATCGTTTTCGGATATGGAATCAGCATCGGTATCGGCTTCAATTCGTTTTACGGGCTGTATAAGCCATAAAAGATCATATTTTTCACTGTCAATCAGCGCATGGGATGCGAATGGAGATACATATTGCCCTGTCAGAGAGGAAAGCACCCTCAAGCTCAGGAATCTCTCCGAGTAATCCTGGCTGGCGATTCCGCTATGCACCCGACCGTACAGCAGCAGTACCGGCCGGTTCTCGTCAAAAGGGATAGCCAGCTTGTTCAGCCAGCCCCGATCCGCGTCCGCCAAACGCACCTTGCCGCCTATGACGTCCAGCAGCAATTCCTTGCGCAGCAGATGGGTGACAAGCTCTTCTCTTTCCAGCACGCGGCTCCGCAATTGCCGGTTGCCTAACTCCTGCTCCAGTGCGGAGATTGCTTGCTTGACCGCATCGACGATCGCATCGTCGTCTTCCGTTTTCAACAGATAGCTTACTCCGTTTTGCTTCACCGCGCTGTAGATATATTCGAAATCGTTGAAGCCCGTCAGGAAAACAATTTTGCAACCCGGCCAGCTGTCTTTTATTTTCCCCATTAACTCAAGCCCGCTCATCCCAGGCATACGAATGTCCGAGAGCACAATATCGATTTTGGCCTCTTCCAGCCTTTGTAAAGCTTCTTTACCCGAATAAGCCTTGACGATGTCTAATTCCATATCTGATGTATCCATAAACAGTTCGTAAAGCCAATCTACAATGTGCCTTTCATCATCCACAATCATCAATCTATGCATGGCTATGCTCCCCCCGCTTCTTCCGTCATAATCGTAAGACGGACTTGCAGCCCGCCGAAATCCGACCGTGCAACCGTCAATCCGCTTCCCTCTTTACAGAACAGCTTGACGCGCCGATGAATATTCGCAAGACCGGTTACTTCCGTATAATCATTGTCCTGATGCCAGCTCAGCGCCAGCTTCTCCAAATCCGCATCCGTCAGCTCTTCCCCGTTGTCTTCGACGGTGATGACGAGCCCGCCCGGAACCCGAGCGAAACAGACAACGAGCTGGCCCTGATCCTGCTTATTCTCGAGTCCATGCTCAAAAGCATTCTCAATAATGGGCTGCAGGATCAGCCGCGGCACCATCAGCTGTCCGAAATCCGTAGGAAAATCAGCGAAATCGACGGAGATTCTCCCCGCGAAGCGCATTGCCTGAATTTCCGTATAAATTCGGGCATGCTCAACTTCCTTATCGAGCGTGACCGTCTCTGCGCCGTTTCTCGTAATAAATTGAAAATACCGGCCAATCTCCTTCGAGAATCGCAGCGCATTCTCGTAATCTTCTTTTTTGATAATACGGTGCAGCAGGAAGTAACTGTTATATAAAAAATGCGGATTGATTTGCGTTTGAAGCTGCTTCAACTCGGCTTTCTGGCTTAATATTTTTTGTTGGTACACTTGCTCAATCAGATTTTGCAAATTTTCCACCATGGCGTTATAACGCCTGTACAAATAACCGAATTCGTCGCGGCTGGCATAATCGATTCGGATCTGAAGATTGCCGCTCTCCACCATTCTGAACGATCGGATCAGCTTAACGAGCGGCTTCTTGATTAACATGTACAAGGAGTAGGAATATGCCGCTGTAATCAAGATAGCAATCAGGAAGAAACTCCAGTTCCACGTAACCAGCTTTTTCAACGACGTCAGAATGCCTTCCTTCGGTAACGCGTAAGAGAGCATAATACCGGTAAAGTCTGACATCTTGTAAACAAGCAAATACGGCTTGCCATTCAGATCAACGGGGATCGAACCGCTGCTGCTGTTTTGCAATGCGGCATCCAGACGTTCGGTGAGCCTAGTTAACGAGTCTGCATCGTTTACGTTTTCTATCATGAACTGCTGCGAAGGCTTTCTTATAATGAATCTGCTGTCCTTGTAGCCTTCCAATTGCAGTTGTGCCGATTCCAGGGCCGTCTTGGACAGCTCGATCTCAATGATGAATAGCGGCGGCTTTCCGCCTTGCGCATAATTCGGGAAGCCAGCCAGCATCAGCAGACGATTCTGCCAATGAACGATTTGCGAGGCGGAATCGCTTTCAAGTGCCTTCAAACCATCGAATTCCTCCTGCTTTAACTCGTTGTATAAGCCGCTGGGATAGCCATCCGCGTTAATCGACCATTTTAAAGAAGGAATAAGCACTCTTACTCCCTGAATATAACCGCTGCTGCTTTTAATGGAAGACAGCCGTTGATGGATTCTAAGAATCGCTTTCGTTTTCTCGAAATTATCCAAATACTGCGAGGAGTTGGCGATTTGGTTCAAGTCCTCGTCTTGCGTCATATCGAGCTGCAGCTTCTGAATACGTTGGATGTCGTGGTCAAGGTTGTCCATATAGTAAGAGACCTGCAGCTTCATCGAATTGAAGATTTCTTCGGACAGCTGCTGACTGCTCCACTTGTAGCTCCATATCCCAAGCACGAAAATAGGTATCATGCTGACCAGAAACGTTACAATCAGCCTCGTGAAAATAGATTGCTTCCAAAATACCCCTGTATCATTCATACCATGTCTCCTCATCTTGAAACCGTTTACTTTTGTTTCTGAGTGTAACATGAATGACGAGTGTGTGAATATCCTGGTTTAGCAAAATAGCCTGCACAAACTGGCATCTTAGTTGTCACAATAACTAGTTTGGCTAGGCGCGCCATGCAAGAAGACCGTCAGGGAACCTGACGGTCTTCTTGCATGGTCGAGAACGTCTCGACAGTCTTCTTTATGTCCAATTAAGTTATACTGAGCACCCGTACGAAACGGATTTATCCGCAGCGTACGGGTAATGACTCGTTGCTATTCAGATTGCTCAAGCGTCTCTACAACAGCTGTGTGCCCGAAGTTTTCGCTAAATAATAAATCAAGCAGCTTTCTTGCCGTGTATTGAGGCGTCTGCAGCTTCCCCTCTTCGGCAATTTGAGCAAATTGATCGACAAAGGGAAAATTCTCCTTACTGACAGAACGAATTTGCGCCTGCATTTCCGTATCGATCATACCTGGATACACGGACACTACCCTGACCGGATATTCTTTTCCCTGCTGTTCAATACTGACGCTTTTCGAAAAAGTATCTAAGCCTGATTTCGCTGCACTATAACAGCTTTGTGAGGGCATTAAGTATTTGGCGGAGGCGGAGGATATGTTCAAAATCCGTTTATCCAATTTCATCTTATCTGTTCGTTTAATAAAATTTGAAGTCATAATCATCGGAGCTAATAAATTTATATGGACATTCTCTATCATTTGTTCGGCAGGACTCCGTTCAATTGGAGCGACTGGTGCAAGCATACCTGCATTGTTAATTAAATAGATCCCCTCGCCCTGTGACTGCTCCTTAAAATTAATGACTTCAAAGACAGCCTCAATAAGTGCTTCAATGTCATTTACATGGTTTAAATCATATGCGAAGTAATTTAACCGGCAGTTTTTTGCAGAAGCATGATCTATTAAATCCTGATTTGCTGTTCTGGAGATGCAAAGTAGATGATGCTGTTCATCGACCAGTTGTTCTGCTATAGCCTCCCCAATTCCTCTAGAAGCACCTGTTATAATAAAATATTTCATCTACTAATCCTCCTTTCTAAGAACACTATCAACGGTTTCTCTCCATATGCCTGAGTAATCCATCGTAAAATTCATCATCTTGCATCGGGATAGAAGTCATGCTGAATCCGGAGTAACGGCGCTCTGAATTGATCCTCACGTTCGGCTTATTAATTGTTCTTTCGAATCAAAATGATAGTAGATGGAAGGTTTGGTCATTCCCGCTTTTTTAGCAATCATCCCTAAGCTCGTTTTTTCAATTCCGTATTCTGCAAACAGCTCAAATGAAGCCTGCATTAACTGTGTTGATGTTAATTCTTTTTTTGTAATAAAAACCCACTCCTTTGCTGTCCATTATAAAGGTCGGGTTTCCTTTCAGCCAATAATTTAACGACCGTCAGTTAAAAATATCACCCATTCCGCTTTCTCCGCTGCAATTCATGAACCGTGGACCGAATACCTTCCTCGAATGGTGTTGCCTGCAGCTCGCCAATTTGCCGCTTCAGCTTTTCTCCGCTAAGTACAACAGGTTCTGTGGTCAAATAAAGCATTTCAACGATTTCCTTCATAACTGGAACCCCCATGCCGATCAGGGACAAGCCTATCTTTCCGAGAGAAATAACGGGTTTGGCGCTGCCGCTTACTTTCTGAGCCAGCCGTACAATTTCTTTGCCGGAGATTAGCCCAGTGCCGGGAATGTTCCAGTTCTGTCCATAAGCCTCTTCGCAATCAGCCAGGCTCACGATCATCTTTGCGGCGTCTGGCAAGTAAATGTACTCCCGTGGGACACGCATATTGCCAACGAAAAAGGCCATACTTCCAGCCGCAATTGCTTCTAAAGTAGAACCCAAATATGAAGCATCGTTGGCTGTCGGGCCGTAATAATCGGGGAGCCGGACGATGCTCACTTTCGCATCCTTCCATCTGTCAGCAAACAGCATTTGTTCAAAAGCGAGTCTCGTCTTTCCCTTTCTTGTATGCGGCTGCTTCGGATGATCTTCGCTAACCCGCTCCGTCTGTGCTCTGCCGTACGGATAGATACCGTCAATCGCAACCACTTTGATGCGGAGCCGGCTTGCTGCCCCCATAATCGACTCGCCCAATGGAATCAACTTGCTTTCCATTTCATGGTACAGAACATTCGCTGCATGAAATAGTACTTCTGTATCTTTCGCTGCCTCTGCTATGTCATCCGGCCGAAAGGCATCCCCTACAGCGATTGACAAATGTCTAGGGTTTCCCAGCTTTGCCGCTAGCTTCTCCAGCTTCTGATGTGAGCGTCCAAAAGCTATTACAGGAATGCCTCTCTTTACTAGTTCTTCCGTAATTGCCGCCCCTGTTCCTCCTGTTGCTCCAACAACGATTGCGTTTTTCATAGCCATCAGCCTCCGATTAGTGATTGATCAATAACTAAACTATAACCGCATGTTATTGATTGGTCAATAACTAATTTAGTGATTAATCAATTACACTTATTCTTATTAAGTTAACTAGCAATTAAAGTTTGCAACATTCATACGGGTCCTCTCGTCTAATATCGAAATGTAAAAATTTGAGAGATGGAGGTGTGTTGAGATTAAACCGATTATTGTTGGTTTAACATTATGTTGTTTTATTTTGCTGGCTGGTTGCAGCAAAGGGCCAAGTGATAGCGGTCAGAACTTGGTTAATCATGTTGAATACCTTCAATCATTAGGCTGGCATATTGAGGAGAAATTCAACGAAAGAAAGCAAGAAACAAAAAATTTTCTGCCTGCAGTAAACGCAGGGATTGATCTAAAACCGTATAAAGAAATTGATATTACAACCTACTTGCTGAAAGAAAAACAAAAAAAAGGGAAGAAAATATACGCCTCCATTTATGAATATAATGGCCGTATAATTGGAGGAAACGGACAATTAGAGGAATGGGAGCCTGGCGTTTTTCCTTTGAATGATAAAGAGAGGCTAATCGACGAGGGAACAATAGCTAAATAACGTGTTTTCCTGTATTACGCGATCCCTTCTTCCATTCTGCTGCCCGCCATGTTCATCCTCCAGTACAGACCGTTTAGCAGCAATAATTCTTCATGTGTACCCTCTTCTACGATTCTGCCTTGATCCATGACAACAATACGATGGGCCAGCAGACTGGCAAGCTCCAATCGATGCGTAATAATTATCGCGGTTTTATGACTGAGCCATTGCATCATTTCTAGTATGACACTCCCTTCAGTGCTTTCATCAAGTGCTGAGGTTGGTTCATCCATGACGATAAAATCAGGTTCGGCTGCATATAGGCGCGACAAGCTTATACGCTGCTTTTGGCCGCCTGATAATAATCCTCCACGCTCGCCGATTTCGGTCTCATACTGATGCTCCAACTGCACAATTTCATCGTGAATCCATGCTCTTTGCGCTGCTGATACAATGCTGTCATCCGTTGCTTCCTTACAGGAAAGGCGGATATTCTCTTTCACGCTGCCGGTAAACAGATAGGGATTCTGTGTCAGATACAGGATATCTTGTCGATCCAGCCCCGCTACACTGCGATTAATCCCCATGCTCCCTTCTGACGGCCCAAGCAGACCGCAGCAAAGCTCTGCAAACGTTGATTTGCCGGAGCCGCTGGCTCCAACGACCGCTACAACTTCTCCATGCTGCAAGGTGAAATTCAAATTACGGATAATAGGCTCTGAGTCCGGGGATGGCTGATAGGAAACTCCCTTCATTTCAATTGCCGGCGCTTCCTTGATTCCCCTGCTTTCTGCCACTGTTTTCTCTTGCTTAAAAGTCATCAGCTCATGAATCCGCTGGAACGCCCCTCCCCCTTCATACAGCCGGTTCCACTGCTCCGACAACCCGATTATTGGCCAGATCACGAGCTCAAAGAGCAAGCTGAACGTCGCGATCGTCCCCGGAGTCATCGTCCCTTTAATAGCAGCAAGACTGATGAGCAGCAATGCGCCGATGTGAAGCAGTTCAAATACGCCCTCCGTTAGATGATGACTTAAGCTTCGGGTTGTATCCAACCGTTTACGGCTGTGAATAAGCTGCTCTCGCTTGGCCGATATGCCATTCATCAATTGATCGCCGATTCCATAGATCCGAACGATGGACATTCCTTGCAGCATTTCTTGCGTCATTCCGCGAATATCGCTCTCGAGCACTTGAATGTCTGACGACAGGCGCTGAATGCGGCGGTCAAACCACCTTCCGACGACCAGCAGTAATGGAGCGCCTAACAACGCGAAGAGTGCCAGTGACAGATCAATCGTGAGCAGATAGACAAAGGATGCCGCAATAATGACGACAACTGTAACGAATTCGATGGAGGCATCTACGATATCGGCGCCATATTCCGTATCCTCTTTAATGCGGGTCACTAAATCGCCGCTATGGTACTGACGTACTTGTTCATACGGCATTTCATTGACTGTCCGGAACAAATCAGCCGCAATATCGCGCTGAACAAGCCCTCGCAGCTTACGAATCAAATAGCGGTGAATGACGATAAGTCCAATAGCCACAGCCATGAGTAACGCGACCCATTGAACAGCTGTGAGCAGCTTAGCGGTTGTGCCTGTATGTGCCATATCGATAAAGAAACCCTGCATCTTGGCAATTCCGATGTCGAACAATATATCGACGGCGATAAGTAACGGAAAAGCAGACAATAGCAACCTGTATCTCTTGGCATACCGGAAAATAAAAGACAGCTGCTCCCTCATCCCTGTCTTTGCATACGTGTAATTCATGTCCGTTCACCCTCTTCCTCTTCTCGCTCGTTTACCCATGTGAAATAGGTGCCGCGACGGTTCATTAGTTGCGTATAGGAACCTGATTCTGCGATTTTGCCGTCCTCCAGCACTATGATTTGATCGGCTTGCTGGGCCAGCGATAGTCTGTGCGTAATACACACGACCGTCTTGCCTTGACGATACTTTTGTAAGGATTCCATAAAAAGCGCCTCGTTTATGGGATCTAAGGAAGCCGTTGGCTCATCCAGCAATAAGAGAGACGGATTTCTTACGAATGCTCGCGCTAACGCCAGCCTCTGCATTTCACCGCCAGACAGCTTGGCCTCGTTTTCGCCAATTCGTGTATCGTACGACAATGGACGGCTTATAATGCTGTCATGGATGTGTGCTAATTGGGCAGCTTGCTCGATCTCGGCCTGAGAGGCGTCTTCGCGGCCAAACCGGATGTTGTCTCGTATCGTTCCCGTAAATAGGATCGGCTCTTGGGAAACAAGCGCAAGCTGCGAATGCCACACAGATGTAATTTCAGAATTATTGCCGTACATTTTCCCGGCTGTCGGCTCTATTAATTTGGATAATAGCTTCAATAGAGTAGATTTACCGGAACCGCTTTTGCCAACGATGACCGTCAACGCTCCTTGTGGAATAGTAACATTAATATCGTTTAACACGGGCCGTGAACCTTTGTAAGCATAAGAAACCTGTGACAATTGAATAGTAACCTCTGGTCCTTTGCCGGTTCTTTTATAACTGTGTTCTTCGACTGGCTCTGGCTCCCCCGCATCCAGAAAACGCTCAAAACGGCTCGTATGCGCAATCGAAGCGATCAGCTCATTCCAAATACCGGAAATGGACTGAATCGGTCTCGTCAGCTTCCCGCTGGCAACCAGAAAAGCAGTAAGCCCGCCGATGGTGAGATTCCCTTGAAGAGCCTGATAACCGCCAAATGCTAAAATAAACAACATGCCCCCAAACATAAAAGCGCGATTCGCATAGTCGAACATGCCGTCATAGGCAGCAATCATCAGATCACGTACGCGAATTTGATTCAACTTTTGTATGTACTTATGAAGAAACAAAGTGCGAACCGAAAGTGCACGTACGCTCTGTCCGCCTTGAATTGCATCCTGCAGAAAGGAATCTCCGCGCGCCGCTTCTGTGTTTCGCTGATCATGCTGCCGCTTTAGCAGTCCAGTCAGCGGATACGTGACAACCGGGAAGGCCAACGCAAAGCCAATCATGCCCAGCGTCAGGGTCATATTCAGCCAGCTGAAATAGGCAAATGCAACAGCTAACTGAACGATGTTCGTGAAGAGGAGCAGAAACTTATCGTTCAGCCCTTTTTGCGCTTCAGCCGCAGAGTCATTGATTCTGCTGTATAAATCCGAGCTATGATATTCTGCCAGCTCGGACATTTTTCTCATAGAGACTGCTTGAATCAGTTTCATTTGCAGCCGGGAGGTCGACTGATTGTAGAAGACAGACTTCAGCCATGCGATAACTACATTGATGGTCAATTGGACGGCAATTGCGGCCAACCCGATGTATATCCCGCTATATACGAGTGCCGACGAATGCTCTGCCGCACCTGTTATCATTCTGCGAGTGGCCTCAATGATGCCCAGTCCAATAACGGTTGACAGCAAGGAGCCCAGAATGACGAGCAAATACCAGCCCAAATATGGCTTAGACAGCGATAATAAACGAATGAAGGAACGATAGGTCGATTGATCGGAACGGTTAGCTGCATCCATTTGTGATTACCCCTCGAAGCATAACTGCTTTTAGACCTATACTATTAAAAGCCGTCTTCTAATCCTAGGGAACAAACAGGTATTAAAAATTGTAGATACAAAAAGAGCCGCATCGGCTGAATACCGGTACGGCTCTTTGAAGAGCGCTATTTTTTGGAATATACAATTTTTTTAATACTGCATGAAGAGAGAAAAAAACGGTCCGACAACTGGTCAATCGTTTCCCCAGAGGAAAACAGGTGACGAATCTCCTCATTCCGCTGAATGAGATTTTTCCGGCTTCCTGACGCTTCTCCCCATTTTTTGCGTATACCTTTAGGCTTCGGAATATACACCATCTCACCGTGTACATACTTCTGCATTTCTTTCAGCAGCGCTTCTGGAAAAACAAGATCGGCTTTGACATATTTCATACTTGCTCCGCTCCTTAAAATAATAGTTCTTTTTAAGGGAGCAAAGCCTCGCTATAAACAAACTTATATGATCTTGTCATGTTAGGGCGGTAAATAAACTCCAATTAAGCTCTATGCAAACAACCGCCGTTGTTTATAGTAAGACTTTGCATAGAGCGGCTTTCCAAATTATTCTCAATCATTTTCATGGGAACTTCCCCCTTCTCTAGATGCTAAACCCAGTTATTAGGTGATGTTATTCGTATATTCGCTGTTTTATGCCAAATTCCTTCCCTGTCTTTAAAATTCCTTCCATTTCAACAAATCTATCACATCTGCCCTTCCGCATACAACTGACCGCAAGCGGCCCCGATATCCGATCCAAACTGCGTCCTGACTGTGACGTTGATTCCTTTAGACTTTAGCACTTGAACGAAAGCATTGACCCGGTTCCGGTCCGTCTGCCCATAGCGTTCCGGAGTCTCATCCGTTGAATTATATGGAATCAAGTTCACATGATACAGATGCTCCCATTGTCCTCTGTCCCTTAGCAAAGCGGCAACCGCCTCGGCATGTTCGATCGAATCGTTAGTGTCTCTAAGCAAAATATAAGCGATGTACACTTTCCTGCCCGTACACTGGATATGACGATCGAGCGCATCCATCACTTCATGCAGCGGGAATCGGTCATTAATCGGCATCAGCTGGCTTCTCTGCTCATCGAATGGAGAATGCAGCGAAAAGGTCAGATTGACTTGCGGATACTCTTCCATCAGCCTAAACATTCCCGGCAATATGCCGATTGTAGAAACCGTTATTCTGCGATGGCCCAAGCCGAATAGCTGAGGGTCCGCCAGTATCTTCAACGCGTCAAATAAATGAGGATTGGCGAGCGCTTCACCCATCCCCATGAAAGAGACGCTGTCCAAGGCATGACCGTTCATGTGAAAATGCAGCAGCTGATCCGTTATTTCGTCTGCGGTTAAATTTCGCTTCAAGCCCATTGTGCCTGTTGCACAAAACCGGCAGCGGAAGCCGCAGCCGCATTGGGATGAAATACAATACGACTCCCACCCGCGCTTGTAGCTTAATCGAACGGCCTCCACTCGTTCACCGCCCGCTACGGCAAACAGAAGCTTGCTTACTTGCGCAGATTGCTTCTCTAATACAGGTGTAACGCTGCTAACTGAATGTCCAAGCTCTCGGATGAGCTCATCGCGCAACGGTTTGGGCAGCAGCTTCATTTGTTCATACTCACCGATTCTATGCTGGAAAATCGCGGTTGTGATCTGCTGGTAGCGATAGCTTGGCTGCTTCATTCCCAATATGATTTGTTGAATCCTCTCATATTTCGATGTTGGTCTCATAACTTTCTCCTTTTGCACACGGAGAAAAAACGCAAAAAAAGCACCAGGCCGCCGGTGCTTTTTTTGCGCTTTACGTTAACCAAGCTATACGAAACTGCACTACACGATAAGGATCCGCATACCGCAAAGTGTGTTCGATTTATAGGAGGTTAACGTTCCGGTAGCTTCTTCGTTATTTTTGTGAACCATGCCGTACTTCAAGCGCAATGACAGGTCCACCTCAACATCTACAACCTCAAGCATCCCGTACACCCTCCTTTAGCTTCCATTCTGCGATTTAAAGTTCAACAATCTTTGTTGCGACGTTCTGGCAAAATTCCCGGTCATGCTCGACAAATAGAATCGTCGGCGAGTACTGGAGCAGCAGCTCTTCAATCTGCATCCGTGAGATGACGTCAATGAAATTAAGCGGCTCATCCCATATTTGCAAATGAGCTTGTTCGCATAGACTTTTTGCAATCAGCACTTTCTTTTTTTGCCCGCCGCTAAAGGCGGAAATATCCTTTTCAAACTGCACCCTGGAAAAATCAAGTTTTCTCAAGATCGATTTAAACAGACTTTCCTCGATGCCGTTATCTCTTGCATAGTCCGTCAGATTGCCCTGCAAGTGTGACGTATCCTGCGAGACATAGGAGATTTTCAACTGGCTGCCCAGCCTGAATGTACCCGTATAGTCGATATCCTCGCCGCATATCAATTTGATTAGGCTGGATTTCCCGGAGCCATTTTTACCCGAGAGAGCAATTCGGTCTCCCTGCTCAATCGTGAAGCTGACATTATGGCAGGCTTGCTTCTCGCCATAATAAACCGACACATTCTCGAGTTCTGCGAGCTGATGCTTGTGATAAACAAGCTGCGAGATTTTCAAGCTTTCCGAGCTTTCCACATTTTTGAGAAGCGTTGACTTCTCCTCCATCGCAGCATGCTGCCGCTGTTCAATCGATTTGGAGCGCTTCATCATCTTAGCAGCCTTGTGCCCGATGTACCCTTTATCGACCTTGGAGCCGGAGTTTCTCGTACCGTTTTTCGTTTTTTCCACTTCATGTGACCAGCTGCTCGTTCGTTTCGAAGCTTCCAACAACCGTTTAACATCCCTCCGGAGCTTCTCGTTTTCTGCCAGCTCGAAGTCGTCCTGCCGCTTCTTGTTTTCCCACCATTCAGAAAAATTGCCGCTTTGGATTTCTACATTCGTTTTGTTAATGGACAAAATATGATCGACGCAGTTGTCCAGGAAGGAGCGGTCATGGGACACGAGAATGAACCCGCTTTTACCATTAAGGTACTCACTGACCAACTGTCTCGCTTCCATATCCAGATGGTTGGTCGGCTCGTCGATTAACAGAAAGCTATTTTCCTTAAGGAACAAGGCCGCCAGCAGCACCTTCGTCTGCTCACCGCTCGACAATGAACCGAAAGGCCGATACAGCACATCCTCCGAGATCCTCAGAAGCGAAAGTTCGCGCATCAATTCCCAGTGCACATAATCGGGATAGATCGTCTCGACGACGTCAATCGTATTATCTTCCTTGTTCTGCACAGGGAAAGGAAAATACTCGAAGCTGACCTTCGCTGAAATCGTGCCGCTGTATTCATATTTGCCTTGGAGCAGATTCAGAAATGTCGTTTTGCCTCTGCCGTTCCTGCCTGTAAATCCAAGCTTCCAATCGGTATCGATCTGAAAACTGACTTTATCAAAAATGTTATCGTAGCTGCCGTCATAGGCAAACGTCAAATTTGTTACATTGATTAATGACATGGAATTGTCCCCCTGTACAAAAAAATAAGAGCCACAAGAAAGTTACCTTCCCGTGGCTCAAATAAATACAGCAAACTATACCCTGCCCAGGCAGAGTAAAGTAAGGCTATTCCGTTTGAGTGAAAAGAATAAGTAACTTTCTTGCTTATGTCAATAAAGAATAAAACAAGCCTAAAACAAGCGCGAAGAACACTTCGGCTTTAACTGTTTTATTGTTTTATATCGATAGCAAGAAATCCTACATTATTCCATTCAACTCCTCGAATTAAATTAGGGGTATCATATCACAAGTTTTTTATGAATTCAACCTAATGTGTGTTACGAAATTGTCAAGCATGAATGGGGGCTCATTATGCTCGAATGGATTCAACAAGCGGATGGCATATGGAAATATATCTTATTATTTTTGTTGGCGGCGGCGCCTTGGCTTGATATTTTTGCCGTTATTCCGTTAGGTATTGTTGCCAATATGCAGCCGGTTGCAGTCGCGGTTACCGGGTTTTCCGGCAATTTTCTAATGACTTTATTAATTGGAATTTTCTACGATCAATTTCAAAGCTGGAGGGAAAAACGAAGGCTGAAGAAAGGTATTATCGTCCCCTCGAAAAAGGAAAATAGTGCCCGCCAAGTATGGGATCGTTACGGCCTTCCCGGCCTGGCGCTGCTGGCTCCGCTTATATTCGGCACCGATATCGCAACGTTGCTTGCGTTGTCGCTGGGCTCGTCTCGGGTTCGTGTGATTCAATGGATGGCGGTCAGCCTTGCTCTATGGACCGTCGTAATGACTCTCGGCTCGGTATATGGCTTTAGTTTCATGAAATGGATTTAATCCTTAAAGGGCAGCATAAGAGAACGAATCATCCGCAGCGGATGGTTCATTCTCTCTCTTTTTTTCCCTTAGTCTAGATCCAGCTGAAACAGCAATGAGTCTCTGTCCGGATATGCGTAACTAACGGGCAGCTCCTCTTTCGTGATTTCCTTAAACCCGTTTTTCGTGTAGAACCGGTGCGATCTTGCGGCAACCGATGGCGAGTCCAGCAAAATCGTTCGTGCTCCTTGCTCCGCAGCGAATTGAACCAGTGTATCATACAGCGCCTTGCCAATCCCTATTTCCTTGCCGCGGTAGTCCTCATGCACGAAAAACTTCTTCAGCACGTACACTTCTTCGGTTTTCTTCATTAGTCCAATCGAGCCGACAAGTGTATGGTCCTCTATCGCGATCCAGAATCCGCCTCCTGCCTGCAAATAATGCCCTGTAATATCTGCAATGTCGATCTGTTCCTCAATCGCTATACCTAGTCCTTGCTCGCCATTCTGAATTCCAAGAATAAATTGAATCACTTCAGACTTATACTTTTCATCATAAATCTGTATCATCCAGCTCGTCCTCCCGCTTCATTTCTTACTCCAATTGATCTCCTCTCCAACGATACAGAACAATTATCTATTCGTAAAATTGAAATACTTGAAACTATGTATTGATTTTTATGATAGGATGGAGATGATGCTGAAGAAAGCGGTGGAACACATTGGAAATACGGCACTTTATAACGTTGAAAAAAATTGCAGAATACGGCAGCTTCACCCTTGCCGCAGAACAGATGGGCTATACCCAATCAACCGTAACCTCGCATATTCAGGCGCTGGAATCGCATTTGAATACGCCGGTGTTCGACCGGATCGGACGCAAGGTTCAATTAACAGAAGCGGGGAAAAAGCTCCTTCAATATGCGGATGAAATACTGAAAACGTATGAAAAAATCGAACATATCTCAAAGGATAATGGCGATATTACGGGCGAAATAAAGATTGCAGCACCGGAGTCATTAACCGTCTATCGGCTGGAACCCATCCTGAAGGAATACCGGACAGCCTTCCCTCAAGTCAGCATTAAATTAAGCAATGCAACCTGCGGTGATAACAAAAAGGCGCTGTTAAGCGGTGAGGCGGACATTGCCTTCATGATGTGGCCGGAGCTGGCCGAGGAGGACCTCATCGTCACCCCGTTATTAGAGGAACCGATCGTATTAGTGGGAAGCAGCGACAATCGGTTAATCGCACTCGAAGGGGATAGCCCTGTTAACCGTTTGGAAGAATGCTTGATTACGAATGAGAAGGATTGCAGCTATCGCACTTTGTTCGAGGCTTACCTAAGAGAGAAGAACCTGCACCCTACACATATTATGGAGCTTTGGAGCATTGAAGCGATAAAACGTTGTGTAAGCAGCGGACTAGGTATTGCTTATTTACCGCTAGTATGCGTAGAGGAAGAATTAAAGAACAGCCAATTAAAACGGATCGCTTTCGAAGGCACACCCCGTAAAATATACTCGCAAATGGTGCATCATAAAAACAAGTGGCTTTCGCCAGCCCTCTCCGGTTTTATCGATTTGACTAAAAAGCATGCTCAAACGTGGACGACAGCAACGAAGCTGGGTCAGCCGCGAACGTAAAAAAAGCCGCGTTCCATAACGCGGCCTTTCATTGCCCTGCTATACAATTACGCCTATCGAAGCAATGTTTCTTTCATCCGGACTGACGCGCTAATACCAGCTAACAAAGGCAGCAAAGCGACCAGACCCATAGCCCAATAAATATTGATGAAATCGGTAAGAAGTCCGGCCAGTATCGCGCCAAGCGCATAGCCGATATCCCGCCAAAACCGGTATACCCCCATAATCGATGCGCGCATATGCGGCTGTGCCACATCACTTATAGCCGCCTGAAGTGTCGGATAGACCAAAGCAGTACCCAGCCCAAGCAAGATCGATCCGGTAAACCATAACGGGAAAGTTTGTGACAGAAGAATCCACCAGATGGCTGCCGCCTGCAAAATCATACCGGCAACGATTAATTGTTTACGTCCGACCCGATCGCTCAAATAGCCTGTCAACAGCTGAAAGCAGCCCCATGCAACCGGATAAGCTGCAATAATTAGACCGCTCTTTTCTACGCTCAAGCCTTGCATCAGCAAAAATAACGGCAGCAGTCCCCAGACCATTCCATCCTTCAAATTCGTCGCAATGCCAGCTAGTGTACTGCTTGATAAGTTGCGGTCCCTCCACGACGCCAGCCAAAAAATTTCGCTAGCTTTCAGCGATATCTTCTCTTGCTGTACCGATTGCAGCCGAAGATGCTCCTCCGTGCTGCGAACCGTCAACGATAAGATGAGTCCAATTGCTATAAATACAAATCCGAGCAGGAAGGGCTCGGGACGCAAGGAGTAAGAAGCGGCTACATACCCGGATAACATCGCAGCAAGTGAGAGCCCGACATACCCTGCTGCCTCATTCAATCCGATCGCCAGGCCGCGCTGATTGGCTTTAACCAGATCGACTTTCATATTGACGGTCATCGACCAGGTTAACGCCTGGTTGATTCCAAGAAATACGTTAGCTGCTACGATAACCCACCATTCATGCGCGGCAATGACGAGAAGCGGAACGAAGAAGCCGATGATCCAGCCTAAGATAAGCACTTTTTTCCGGCCTAACCGGTCGGCGATTTGTCCGGCAAAGTAATTGACGAAGCCTTTGGATAACCCGAATGAAACGATAAAAGAAAGCGCAGCGCTAGTCGAGGCTAGTGCAAATTGCTGTTCGCCAACGAGAGGCAAAACAGTTCTCTCCAGCCCGACCATAGAACCAACGAATAAATTGATAATAAGAAGCAGCGAAAATGTGCCGAAGTTTTCTTTAATTCCATGTTTAACGGCAGCCGTCTTGGATTCGCTTACCATACTATTTGCCAGGCCTTTGTTCGCTGTGACCCATATTGTAAGCACGAATCAGCTGGAATTCAGCAGGCTGTTCAGGAATTTCTACCGTCATATGATGGACAAAGTCAGCCTCTTCCTGGAATTGAAGTGCCTGATTGTAACGTCTCTCAAAGCCGATCGTTGAGACCGGCTTCCCGCTCAGTCGCCGGCCGCATAGCGAGCCCGAATACGCGCCAGGGAAAATCTCCACATAGTCGGGCAATACGAGCAGTTTATCGCGCAAGCTCCTATAAAGCTGTTCGGCCCCGCGTCTGACATCATTGGCCAGCTCTGTCCGGCCAACGTCGCCAATCATTAGCGTATGGCCTGTCGCCACAAACCATGGAGCCTCTCCCCTTGTCAGATCGGACACTACAATTGAAATATGCTCCGGTGTGTGGCCCGGAGTATGGAGAATAGTAAGTACTGTGTTGCCTAGCTTAATCTGCTCCCCGTCATCAACAGGAGTAAAAGCATAGTTCACTTTGGCTGAGCGATGCAGCAAATAGACGACGCCTGTCTTTTCCGCCAGCGTTCTTGCCCCGGAAATATGATCGGCATGCAGATGAGTATCGATGACATACCGGATATCCATTTGCAGCCGCTTAGACTCTTCAATATAGAAGTCTACTTGATCCTCTATCGGATCAACCACTACACCTTGGGATTGACTCCCACAGCCAAAAAAGTATGATATCGCGATTGGATCGCGATGCAAATATTGCCGGAATAACATAACGGACCCTCCTAAAAGTTTTGCGAAGCAAAAATTACTTCGTAAGCATCTGCTTAGTTTTGCGAAGCAAAACTTACTTCGTAAGCTTCTGCTTAGTTTTGCGAAGCAAAACTTACTTCGTAAGCTTCTGCTTAGTTTTGCGAAGCAAAACTTACTTCGTAAGCATTGGCTTAGTTTTGCGAAGCAAAATTAACTTCGTAAGCATCTGCTTAGTTTTGCGAAGCAAAACTTACTTCGTAAGCTTCTGCTTAGTTTTGCGAAGCAAAACTTACTTCGTAAGCTTCTGC
>NZ_JBHVUY010000001.1:341743-457325 GCF_042883865.1 Paenibacillus sp. NPDC058174 | reverse complement strand
TGCTTAGTTTTGCGAAGCAAAACTTACTTCGTAAGCATCTGCTTAGTTTTGCGAAGCAAAACTTACTTCGTAAGCATTGGCTTAGTTCTGCGAAGCAAAATTAACTTCGTAAGCAACGGCCTAAGTCTTGCGAAGCCGCCTTGCTTCGCATCAATTCAATTCTCAATTCTCTAAAATGATCTTTTCCAACAACTGCAGCGCCTCGTCAAGCTCCTCCTGCTCCGTGTAACGCCCTACGCTGAACCGGATCGTTCCGCGGGCCGTCTGTTCATCAACATTCATCGCCTTCAGCACAGGTGAGATAGTTGTCAGACCTGCATGGCAGGCTGATCCGGTGGACGCGGCCAATTGAGGGATTTTGCTCAAAATATCATTGCCGTCCAATCCGACGAAGCTAACATTGACGGTATTCGGCAACCGATTGTCCTGCGAACCGTTCAGCTTCACCAAGCCTCCGAATCGCGCATACAGCTGGTCAAGAAAATATCGGCCTAAGTTGTGAAGGCTTTGTCCCCCGAGTGCTTGCACTGCCAGTTCGGCCGCTTTCCCCAGTGCCACAATGTAGGGCACATTTTCCGTCCCTGCACGCATACCCCGCTCATGGCCCGCTCCATGAATAAATGACTCAAGCGGAGTGCCTCTGCGAATATACAAAGCGCCAATCCCTTTTGGCGCATACAGTTTATGTCCGGCAATAGACAATAAATCTACACCGAGCTCATCAACATGAACCGGAATTTTCCCCACAGATTGCGCGGCATCCGAGTGGAATACAATATCATGCTTCTTAGCAATTTGAGCGATTTCATTAAGCGGTTGAATGGTGCCAACTTCATTATTCGCATGCATGACCGTAATAAGGATGGTCTGCTCGGTAATAGCAGCCTCAATCGCTTCCGGTGACACGGACCCCGTCTCATCCACTTCTACATAGGTAACCTTCGCCCCCAAACGTTCCAGAAAGGAACAAGGATTGAGAATTGCCGGATGCTCTACGGTTGTCGTTATAATGTGATTGCCTTTCTCTTTTAGAGCAAAATAGACACCCTTAAGAGCGTAATTGTTGGATTCACTGCCCCCGCTTGTAAAAACGATTTCATCTGGATCACACTTTAGCAATGCAGCTATGCTGGCTCGCGCCGTTTGAAGCGCTTCCTTCACCGTTGCGGAAGCCCAATGACTGGAGGACGGGTTCCCGTAGCTCCCTTGCAAGTAAGGGTACATCGAATCCAATACCTCAGGTGCAATCGGCGTACTTGCGTTGTAATCCAAATAGATTTGTCTCATGACTCTCCTCCTCCGCTATACTGCTCCCATTCCAAAACTCCCTCTTCAATACGAAACGCCTGATAGCCATACTCCTGCAAAAACTGAACGGCCTGTGTCGCATAAATACAATAAGGCCCTCTGCAATAGGCTACGATTTCCCTGTCTTTGGGCAAGGCAGCGATTTGAGCCTCCAATTCATCGATCGGAATCGACAGCGCTCCTGGAATATGAGCCGTTTGAAACTCATCTTTGGGACGAACATCCAGCAGAACGACCTCGCTGCTGTTCATTTTCGAGACAAGCTCATCCATTGTCAGCGTCTGGATAGCAGAGAAGTTTTGCTGATACTCCTCTTTAATTCGCTGCACATCTGTCAATTGCACCTCACCTATATTCCATAACGAGAGCAGAAATTCCGCTACCTGGGGATTCGCAAGCTCATAGAACACATAATTTCCTTGCTTATGATATTTAACTAATCGCGATTCAGAAAGCACCTGCAGATGTTTGGAGACGTTGGCGATACTTGAATTCGTACTGGATGCCAGACGCTCTACCGCTTTAGGCCCTTGAGACAGCAAATGAAGAATTTCCAGCCGCTTTTCACTTGACATGCTTTTACCGATTCGCGCAAACTGGCGGTATAAACTGTCCTTAAAGTCACGACTGAGCTGCTGCATATCCATCACAGTGAAACACCTCTATTCAACTTATTAGTTGAATAGTAAAACACTCCTCGTGAAAAGTCAAATGATTCCGCTTTGAAAATAAAAAAAGCCGCCTGCTGGAGAGGCGACCTTTTCGAGAACTGCAAATATGCATGATCGTTTGCATTTTAATATGACCTTGCTGCATCGATACGTAGACCAAACCACAGTTTCTACAGATCAATAATTACTGCTGCACCAGCTTCTCCAACTGTATGACAGCGTCGTCCACGCTTGAAGCCTGAATTACAGAGCTTACTTCTTCATTATGTTCCCCGGAAGAATGTGTATATTTGGGGTCATAGTAATAAGTGAGCAGCATCTCCACCGCGGCGTGATAGTTCTCACTCAGCAGGCAGGATTCGATCTCCGCTGCGATTGGTGTATGGATACGAGATTTAATGAGCCGGAACGAGCTGATACAATCATCGATATGCTCCCAAGGCTTATAGTCCTCAACAATTTGTCTGATTCGAGCATCGATCGGCAAATCCAGACGGATGTGATGCGCTTTTGTACGGGCATCCATCATGAGATCAGGTACTGTAATTTTCCCGATTCGACGGCCCTCAGCTTCGAACATAACATAAGGAGACTGGCTATTTGCCTGCAGATCCTGTAGCAGCAGCGCATCAAACATTTTCTGATTATGAGCAGCCAGACCAATGCCGCCAAAAATCGAGCCGCGATGGCCTGCATAGCCTTCCAGATCCAAGACTGGATGGCCTTTCTCTTTCATTTTCCGCAAAATCGCCGTTTTACCGCTTCCCGTATTTCCGTGCAGCACAAAGGATTGCGGTTCAAAGCGGATTTGCTGCAATTGCTCCACAACATATTGCCGATAAGCCCGGTATCCGCCCGATATCCGGTATACTCGGATGCCCATTAGAGACAATACCGTCGCTGTCGTCTTGCTTCGCATACCGCCGCGCCAGCAGAACACAGCCTTGTTATCCGGTATTTCAGCAAATGTCTTGATAAAAGCGGGAAGCTTGGCCGATACAATCTCCAAGCCTCTCTCTTTGGCAGCCTGCACGCTAACTTGCTTGTAGAGTGTCCCAATCTCGGCTCTTTCTTGATCATTGAAGATTGGAATGTTAAGGCTGCCTGGAATCGATGCATCCGCATATTCCGATGGAGACCTGACATCGATCAGGACAAGCTCCTTCCTGCTTCGCAGCTCCGAGCATTCTTCAACCGTTATATCTTGAAACATAGCGTTTGCTCCTTAATAGGTGATGTTACACGACTTTAATCTGTCCGGCATGCGCTGATGTCACTTCTCCAATAATGTTCGCTTCGACTCCGGCTTCTTGAAGCTCGTCCAGCATCGATTCAGCCTGTTCTGCTGCAACCGCAATTAACAAGCCGCCGGACGTGACTGCATCGCAAAGGATCCATTGATCGATTTGATCCATTTCAGCAGGAAATACGACGTCATTTTCTACATGCTTAAAGTTATTTTTCGTTCCGCCAGGCACGCAGCCAGACTCCGCCAGCTCTCGCACGCGCGGCAGCTTCGGAACCGCTTCATTCGCAATAATAATTCCGACCTCGCTGCCTTTTGCCATTTCCAGAGCATGTCCGATCAGGCCAAATCCTGTTACATCCGTGCAGGCATGGGCATCATGCCGGTTCATAATTTCAGCCGAGGTTTTGTTCAAGGCCGCCATTACAGCCGTAACTCGTTCTATTTCCTCTGCACTCAGAAGCTCTCTCTTAATGGAGGTCGTCATGATTCCCACGCCAATAGGTTTGGTCAGAATGAGTTTGTCACCTGGCTTAGCCCCTGCATTGGTCTTCACACGCTCCGGATGAATGAGGCCTGTAACAGCCAGACCGAACTTCGGTTCTTTATCATCAATTGAATGCCCGCCTACAAGGGTGGCACCGGCTTCTTTCACTTTATCAGCAGCACCGCGTAAAATGTCGGTCAAAATGCTTTTATCCAATGTCGCAATCGGGAACGCTACGATATTTAATACCGTTAACGGCTTTCCGCCCATCGCATAGATATCGCTGATAGCGTTTGCAGCTGCAATTTGTCCAAACGAGTAAGGATCATCTACAATGGGGGTAAAAAAATCTACCGTCTGAACGAGAGCCGTATCATCGCTAATACGGAAAACACCGGCATCATCGCTCGTTTCAATACCGACAAGCAAATCGGGATTCCGCTCGGCTTGCGGCAGACCTGCTATAACCTGTTTCAGATCGGCAGGCCCGATTTTGCAGCCGCAGCCTCCCTTGCTGGACAACGACGTTAATTTAATGGAATGATTAACATTCATCTGTATCCGTCCCTCTCTCACTAGTTATTGTACAATATAACGAAATCGTAACTGATGCGCTGCAGGAACGCAAACAAAACGGCCGTTCACCGGTAAAATACCGTGATACAGCCGCTGCTAGAAGAAAGCTCTTTTATCATATCTATGGATTAACGGATGAACTCTCCGATGATTCTTCTGAGAAATCAAGCGCTTCAATCGTTTTAAGCTTCCGCTGTCTAAGCTTCTTCCGCACAAACAGAAAGATAAGGATGAGCGGAACGCCAATTACGAGCAAATATAAGGATACGTGCTTCACCATATGTTCAGCCGAACGGCCATAAACATAGAACAATATGCCCACGGAATAAAACTTGACGGCCCTCCCTATTGAGGCAAAAGCCAGCAGCTTCCATAACGGAAATCGGAGTGAGCCCGAGATAATCGTGAATACTTTAAACGGAATTGGCGTGAAGGAACCGATCAGAATAGCGGCCTCCCCATTCTTTTGAAACAAACTCATTGCTTTGTCGACCCAGTCCTTCTTGAGCAATTTGTTCAGCACAGAGCTTCCGATCATACGCCCGATGAAATAGCCAACCGGTGTGCCTAACAAGCAAGCAAAAAAGCCTGCTGTAGCCAGCCAAAGCGCATTAGAAGGATTAAGAATACTGAGCGGCAGCTGCAGAAACAGTGCCGGAATCGGAAAAATAATAGCATCCATAAAAGAATGAATGAATAGTCCCAGCGTACCAAACTCTGCCAGGTAATCGATTATTTTTTGTAACATATACGCCTCTCTTCATGATGACTTTACCCGCAGAGGCTTGTACAAGCTGGCCCCTGCGGGTATCTTCCATTCTTCAGTTGGCTTACAGTCTGCAGCCGCCTCCATCCACCATTAACGTTTGCCCCGTTATATAATCAGAATCTTGGCTGGCGAAGAACACTACAGCCCGTCCAATGTCTTGTTCCACGTCCCCTACCCGGCGCATCGGGATTTTGGAGAGCGTCTCTTCGAAATGCTCCGGCATATGCTCTGCCCACATTTGAACACCCGGCGAATTGGCAAACGGACAAATGACATTCACCTTCACGCCATAGGGTCCGAATTCATTAGCCGCAACACGCGACAGGCCACGCACCGCTTCCTTGGCAGCTCCATATGCGGCCTGATTCAAATCGCCGTTGATGCCTGCTCCCGATGCAAAGTTAATAATATGTCCCTTTGTTTGTTTTAAATAAGGGAGTGCGTATTGCATCAAGTAAAAGGTCGGGAAAAATCCGGTTTTAAACGGCAGCTCCAAATCTTCCGGCGTTATTTCTTCGAACGGCTTCACCCTTGAGGCTTGGGCATTGTTGACGAGTATGTCAATTTTCCCGAATGTAAATGCCGTATGGCTTATAATTGGAGAGTGCGTTTGAAAATCAGCTAAGTCTGCATGTATGAAAATGGAGTCTGGCGAGATCTCTTGCAATTCTGCTAAAGCTCTCTCTCCCGCTTCTTTGTTGTAATCTACGATTGCAACCTTCGCTCCTTCTTTAACAAAAGCCTTTGCGATGCCGTTCCCCACGCCTGAAGCACCGCCTGTAATGATAGCTACTTTATTTGCTAGTTTTGTCATCCTAATCACCTCGGTTATTATTTATGAATCTCATTCTGAATGCCGTGCCACCGCTTCTATTAATGCATGACTGGACGGGATTGCCCTTCTTCTGATTCACCTTCCGGCGCTTTGGTTCGTTTTACGAACAGACCTAGTACGAGAGCGATAAGCGCGATGTAGAAAGCGATCTGGAATGCGTCCTGCATTCCCGCTACTAAGCCGTGAACCGCTTCTTCCGGTGCTGCTGGATTGGCGGAAGTCTTCAAATACGATTTGGTGCCATTGGAGAAAATACTAATGAACAATGCCATTCCTATTGCGCCCGAAACCTGCTGCAGCGTGTTCATTATCGCCGTTCCATGCGGATAGAGATGTCTTGGCAACTGGTTCAGCCCTGTCGTCTGCGCCGGCATCATGATCATGGAAATGCCAATCATTAGAATGACATGCAGCGCGATTAACATCCCTTTACTCGTCTCAAGCCCTATCCCTGAGATCAGAAACAGGGAAATAGCTGTAATGATAAGCCCTGGTACGACAAGCACTCTTGGGCCAAATTTATCGAAGAGCTTGCCCGAAACTGGTGACATGATGCCATTGACGATACCTCCTGGCATTAGCGTCAGTCCTGCTGAGAAAGCTGTCAGCATCAAAGCCTTCTGCATATACAATGGCAGGATTAGCGTAGTTGAGAATAACGTCATCGTCATGACGATCATGAGAATCGCCGTCAGCGCGAACATCGGGTATTTGAATGCCCGCAAATCCATCATCGGCTGCTTGGAAACCAGCTGGCGCCAAACGAACAGCAGAAGCGCAGCTCCGCCCGCAGCAATGGTCCAAATGACGTCTTGCTCCGACCAGGAAACCTCGCCGGCTTTACTGAAGCCATATACGATTCCGCCAAACCCGATCGTCGACAGCAGTATCGACAGCACATCAACCTTCGGCCTTGTAATGTCGGATACATTTTTCAAATACAGAAAACCAAACACAAGCGATATAACGACTAGCGGTATAACGAGGAAAAACAGCCAATGCCAGCTTAATGAATCAATAATGAGTCCGGATAAGGTTGGCCCGATAGCTGGCCCAAACATTAACACGAGTCCTATCATGCCCATAGCTGCTCCCCGGTTGTTTGGCGGGAAAATAATAAGAATCGTGTTCATCATCACGGGTATCAGCAATCCGGTGCCAGATGCTTGTACAACTCGTCCCGCTAATAACAGCTCAAAAGAATTGGAAAAGCCGCATGTTATGGTGCCGATTAGAAACAGCAGCATTGCGGACAAAAACATCTGCCTTGTCGTGAACCATTGCTGCAGCAGCGCCGTTACGGGCACAAGTATGCCAATGACCAGCATATAGACGGTTGACAGCCATTGAATGGTAGCCGTCTCAACGCCAAATTGATTCATTAAATCTGGAAATGCGATGCCTAGCAGCGTTTCGTTCAGAATTGCGACAAAAGCGCCGATAATTAAAGCGGTAATGATGGGGCCTCGTTTGATGGTACTTAAATCTGCTTTCGTTTGTGCACTCTCTGCTGCAATCACTTTTTACCTCCCGTTTCATGTCGTTTCTGCACCTCTAGTATACGAAGGTTTATTTACTCATAAAAAGAGCTAATTATTTGTTGATTAACAACTGAAATAGTATAATCAAAAAAAGAGAAGTTACTTCGATCATTGTTTAGGTTAGGAGATGTCAAATATGGAGCTGCAGCAGTTGAAATATTTTGCCGAGGTCGCTAATCAATTGCATTTCGGCCGCGCTGCCGAGCGTCTTCATGCTTCCCAGCAGACGGTCAGCCATCAGATCGGACTACTGGAGGCTGAGCTGAATCTGAAATTGTTCAAACGTACGACGCGCAAAGTGGAGCTGACGTTAGCGGGTGAAGCGCTGCTGGAAGAGGTTAAGCTTGTATTCATGCATTTGCAGCGGGGTGTGGATGAAGCGATTCGGGCGGAAGGCGGAAGAAGAGGCAAATTGACGATCGGCTACTTCGGAATTATGCTGTACAGCATTTTGCCCAGTGTGGTTCGTCTGTATCGTGAGCAATATCCCGATGTTGAAATTGTGATGCAGGAGATGGATTCGTTTCTGCTGGAGGAAAAGCTGCTTCAAGGAGAAATCGATATCGGTTTTTCTGTCTACTTAAATGATAAGCATAGCGAACAAAGTATGAACTGGCTCACCTATTCCTTGGAGCCTATCGTCATCGCCTTGCCGAAACATCATCATTTGGCCGCTAGAGATGAGATTCATCTTTCCGATTTGGCCAAGGAGCCTTTTGTCGTGCTGAACCGGAACGATTCGCCTATGATGTTCGACGCCTTCGTCCTGTTCTGCCGGCAGGCTGGCTTCAGCCCCAATATCGTACAGGAAGCTGCCAGCGATCAAGCCGTCATCGGACTCGTTGCCGCCGGTGTTGGCGTTGCGTTCGTACTGAATTGTATGAACAAGCTATTCGAAAATGATATCAGCTATATCCCGCTCGCGGAACCGATGTTTGAAGTGGAGCTGGCAATCTGCTGGCTTCATAGCAACAGGACGGCACAGGTCGAGCAATTTGCAGATGTGGTGCGGCATTTTTCGTAGAGCAAGCTTGTCGATGCTGCAGTTGCAGCTTCGCATGATAAACAACCATAGCACTTATAATGATACGAAAAAGGCTAACCGCGAAAAGAACGGTTAGCCTTAAATCCTATTAACGAATGATGAGTTCATATTCTTTGTCATTCATTGTAATGACGGCTTTAAGCGGCGACGTTCCCGTCTCTACCTCGGTCGGTACCTCTGCAAGATAGAGCAACGTTGCAGTTTTGAGAGGTTCAATTGACGTGATATTCGTGTAGGTGAAATCGGCGCCGCCTTGATCCTCAATGGTTGAGAAGGTTTTGTACTCATACTTGTCATTATATTTGACTGTAACGTCGGCAAATCTGTCAGCCTTTTTACCGCCCTCTAACAAGCTCTTAAGCTTGATCGTAATAGCTAAATAGGTCGTATCCGCCTCTTTGGCCTCATAATACGTGTAGAACGTTCCAGGCTTGGAGGGCTTAACGATTTTTGCAAACTTTGTTCCAGTAACCGTAAATTCAGCAAAGTCCGCTATTGTGACTGCTTTATTCACTTCGACCGCCAAGCTGCTAGCTGTCTCTGGAGTCTGTTCCGGCTCTTCTGCCGGAGCTTCGTTCTCAGAAGCCTTCTGCTCTTCGTCCGCAGGCACGTTGCCTTGTTTCAGCTTTTCATTTTCTTCTTTTAACGCTGCAATTTCTTGCTTAAGCTGCTTGATTTCCTCATTAGAGCTATTGCTGCCGGATGAACAGCCAGCCAATAAGCTTGCCAATAGACCCAGTGTTACGATAAATTGTAATGTCTTCTTCCCCATCTAGTACCTCTATCTCATATAGTGTTTCCAGTATACACCAAAACTTTTCTATATTCTACAAATTCTCTCTTTATTCGACTTCACCTTAAGTTGAAAATGAAGACAAAAGAGCTTGGCTTCTATCAATTATTGAGAAGCTTTACAAATCAAAATGCAATAATGCATGTTGTCAGCCCTATTTTTATCGATTTATCGCATCAAAATGCAAATGTGCAGGTTGATTGGCCCAAAACGGGCCATTTTGAAGAAATAGACAGATTTCAAATGTACTTTTGCATTTTGATCGCATTTTCGGCCCGTTTGAGGCTCTTCAAAATGTACTTTTACATTTTGGACATCATAAAGCCGAGGAAATCCGTTCGAATAAAGCAGGTGATTTGGAGGCATTATCCGTTATTTCGAGGCGGAGAATAGTCCAGAAGAGAGGGTTAATTTGTTAGTATAATCAAGGTAACCTTTTATACTGTTTATACGAAGCATAAGCTCCCTTTATCAAGGGAGCCCATTTTCAACTTATTCAAATAGAATAACTTACCTTGCGCCCTGCTGCGCCTATGCCTGGAAGCGCAGGCTTACCGAGCACACGCTGCAGCACTAAATTCTCATAATACGTAAAACCGTTATCCCGTTCTCTCTGCCGCGCTAAATCAATCCGCACATCTAGAGAAATTTGCCCCTCTTCAATAAGAAGTACACGATCCGCTAATGTAATCGCCTCGCTCACGTCATGGGTGACAAGAATAACCGTGAACCCTTCCTCCTGCCAAAGCCATTCGATTAACTGCTGCATTTCGATTCGCGTCAACGCATCAAGCGCGCCAAGCGGCTCATCGAGCAGCAGCAGCTTCGGGCGGCTTGCCAGCGCTCTCGCTAATGCTACGCGCTGCTTTTGACCGCCGGACAATACACTGGGCCATTCCGCTCCCCGATCACCGAGCCCTACCTGCTCCAGCACTTCGGCTGCCCGATTGCGGTCATTTTTCGAACCGATGCGGACATTATCAAGAACGCTCTTCCATGGCAGCAGACGATGCTCCTGGAACAGAAAACGAATATGCTCGCCTGTTTTCCCTGTCTGTCCTTCCGCATCTCCCCAAATAATACCACCGGATGAAGGCTGCTCCAGTCCGGCGATCAGACGGAGCAGCGTGCTTTTACCGCAGCCGCTTCTTCCGACGATAGCGATAAATTCGCCTTGATTAACCGTCAAATTAATATCTTTCAGCACTTTCTTTTCCTTGAACTGCTTCGTTAAGCCCCGCAGCTCGAAGCGTGCTCCCCTTTTCAATTCCCCCATTGTGCTCCCCCCTCCTTAACGCGCGACATAGTTCGGGTTCCATCGCAGCAGCCGCTTCTCCAGCGTTTTCGCCAGACTGTCCGACAGCTTACCCAGCAGCGCATAAATGACAACGCTCAGAATAATAACATCCAGCTGCATAAATTCTCTGGCGTTCATTGCCATATAGCCGATTCCCGACTTAGCCGCTACCGTCTCCGCCACAATTAATGTGAGCCACATAATGCCAAGTGAATATCTGACCCCTATGAGTATGGAAGGCATAGCTCCCGGCAAAATAATATTTTTATAAAGGGACAGACGTCCTAACCCATACACTCTCCCCATCTCTACGAGACCCGGATCAATGGAGCGGATACCGTGAAACGTATTGAGGTAGATGGGGAAGAATACTCCGGCCGAGACAAGAAACAGCTTCGCTTCTTCTCCGATACCGAACCATACGATAACTAGCGGAATTAATGCAAATAACGGAATGTTCCGAACCATCTGAATGGTAGAATCGGTTACTTCCTCCGATATCCGCCAGAAGCCGTTCAAGAGGCCAAGCACGAAGCCAAGTCCGCCCCCGATTAGGAAGCCGCTGATCGCACGGAGCGCACTAATGCCGAGGTTATCCAGCAATTCGCCGCTGCGGATCGTTTCAATTAACACTTTGAATACCTCGATCGGCATAGGCATTACATTGCTATCGATCAGTCCGAAAGCTGTTAACAGCTGCCATAGCAGCAAAATAACGACCGGCAGGAGGAGCGGCAGCGCTCTCCTCCTTATTTTATTGCCTGCATTCGTTGAAGACATCCTGCTCATTCCCCTTCACTATTCGCTATTTCAGCTCGTCGTCGAATGCATTCGACCAGATCTGACTGGCATCGATCTTACTGGATAACAGACCGACACTCGTTAAGGCATCCGCTACATCCTGTTGAGAGGCAATGGCTTCAGGCGAGGTTGGAATAATTTTGGTCGGACGCTGTTGTTCTCCGTTATGGTAGGTTTCCAGCGCCTGAGTTACGTCCTGCTTCGTTGCTTTGGCTACAATTTCTGCCCATTCCTGTTCATGTGCACGTGCCCATTCATGAAACTGGTTAATCCGCTTGAGGTAATCCACGATCGCAGCATGCTTCAACGGATCTTCAATGTTGGCTGGAGTCGTTGCAACCGGGAAGTTGCCAGATAAAATGTCTTTGGCAGACGCAAGCGTAGTGGCCCCCTTCTGTTTCGAGGTAATAATCGCATTGCCGTAGCTCGCTAATGCATCAACGCTTCCGCTAATCAAAGCGCTGAGGCCGTCTGCCGTCGACAATTCTACCGGCTCAATATCTCCCCAGGTTAATCCTGCATTCTCCAATATTTTCAGCAGGAAATAATGAGCGGTTGTCGCTTTGACATAGGCTACTTTCTTTCCTTTCAAATCTGCAACCGTCTTGATTGGCGAATCCTTCGGAATGACAATTTCCTGCTGCAGCGTAGTCCCCTGGGACACCGCAATGATTTTGAAATTGCCGCCATTGGCCGCTAGAGAAGCAAAGATAGGCGGAATTTCACTCGTTAGCGCCAGATCCAAATGCTTCGCAGCCATCGCCTCCAGCTGCAGATTGCCGCCTTGGAATACCTGATACTCCACCTTATATGGCGTATTATCCACACCTGCTGCTTGGAAACCGGCCTCGAAGTTGCCCCAGCCTGTCTGGCCGACAACGAGTGTTACTTTAGTTAAATCCAGCTCAGCAGCACCAGCCGAAGCCGCTTTATCTGTGTTCGCGGGAGCAGCTGTTTCAGCCTTCGCATTGGATTCTTTTTTATCATTTGCCGTTTTTGCATCGTTCCCGCAAGCGCTAACCAGAAATACTGCTAATAGAAGTACGATAGTCATTGCACGTTTATAACGGTGAATCGTTGTCATATAAACTCTCCCTCTCTACCCTGTCTATTAATTCAAATGGAAGGCAGCCTCCCGGACTTGCTGTCCCAGTTGGTCTGCATTATGAATAGCTTGAGCCAGCAATTCCTTCGTTACTGGAAAGTTGAGCTTTGCCAGAAAAGCTTCCGGCAATTGAATTTTTGCCGTGATGCGGTCAATCTGCTCTTCTTTATTGTTCTCAATCCCCAATTGCTCTAACGTTACAGGAAGATTGAATCGGTTCAGGAAGGCAGACAGGTTCTCCGCCTCTTCTCTCTTGTCTTCCAGAAATAGCTGCGCGATCAGGCCAAAGCCTACCTTTTCTCCGTGCAAGGAGTGATGGGTCTCTGGAATCCAGGTCAAGCTGTCGTGAATGATATGAGCAAATCCGCCGCGTCCCCCTCCACCTGTAACACTGCCAACTAGCCCTGCAAGTGATAGAATGGCATCCGTTACATCAGCAAACGCGGGATGTTCCTTTCCTTGCTGAACCGCTTCATAGACAGGAACACCATGCTCACGGATAATTTCAAGGGCAAGCTCAGAGGTGCGTACCCCAATCCGGGCATCCAAGGCGCCTGTTGCACCGGGTGTAATATGAATAGCCGTCTCATACCATTTCACTATCGTATCCGCCAATCCCGCTGCTAAAAATCTTGCCGGTGCGGCGGCAATAACTGCTGGATCAGCCAATACGAACTTAGGGGATTGCTTAAGCGGCAAATAGCCGGAAGAGCGGCCCTCATCATCATACAAAACCGTTAGTGCCGACCAGCCTGCACAGGTAGCTGCAACTGTCGGAATCGTCACGACCGGAATGACGGCCTGCTCCGCAACAGCCTTTGCCGTATCAAGCGCGCTTCCCCCGCCAATCCCAATAATGAAGGAAGCTGTTCCCTTCGCTTGCTCTGCCAAGCTATCGATTTTCTCCTTCGTGCAGCTGCCGCTGAACTCATTAAGTGAATAGTTTATTTCTTGTTCTTGCAGAACGGCGGTCAACTCCCCGGATACCTGATCCCAAGCTGTTTTTCCGCTAATAATGAAAGCCCGGTCACCTAACTCTTTAAGCCTGGAACCGCTCTGTCTCACAATGCCTCTCTCATTCCAATAGTGGTCAGGCGCTTTTACTTGAAGCATGGTTATCCCTCCATCGATTTAATTCGTATAAGATCAACAAAAAAAGCCAATGACATTATCCGCACGCAATGCTGCGGTTCAATCATGGCTTCTGGCGATCCAGTCAGCTTTTCCTATTCGGTTATTAAGCTATAGGTAGATATGTAGATTAGCGGCCCTTATCCAGTGAGAGGCTCCGGCTGAATGCGTTCGTAATAGGCATCGGCCAGTGCCCTCACGCCTTTGGCAATCTGCTCGGTGGAGCAATAGCTGAAGCAAAGCCTGAGATAGTTGGAGCCCTGCCCGTCATGGAAGAAGGCATTTCCTGCCACAAAGCTGACTCCTTTATGGATTGCTGATTGATAGAAGTCATTGACATTAACCGTTTCCCCGAACTTTACCCAAATAAAGAAACCGCCGTCGGGTACATCGACTTCAATCTCGTTGCCTAAAGCAGCTTCCAGCTCCCCAATCATTAAATCACGCTGTTCCCGGTAGCGGCCGGTCAATCGATTGACTTGTTCGTCGAAATCATATTCTTCAAGCAGCTCTCCAACAATTTCTTGCGTAAAAGGATTCAATTGGCTGCCAAGCGATAAGGTTGCCAGATAGCCAATGGCTTCGGCCGAAGCAATGATCCAGCCTAAGCGCAGGCCTGGTCCCAGCGTCTTGGAAAAGGTACTGACATAAATCACTCGTTCCGGGGCAAAGGTGTAGATCGCCGGACGGGTTTCACCGCTAATGTTGAGCTCTGCATAGGCGTCATCCTCAAGGACAAAAAAGTTATACTCAACTGCTAGCTTAGCCAACTGCTGCCTTCTTGGCGTTGATAACGTTGCTCCCGTCGGATTATGGTAGTTCGGCATGACATATACAAGCTTAGGCAGCTCTTCGCCAGCATTCACTGCGGCAAGCAGTGCAGCTTCCAGTTCATCTACTTGAAGTCCCTCTTCATCAACAGGAAAAGAACGAATTGAAGCTCCGGCAGCTCGAAAGGATTGAAGCGCATTGAAAAATGTAGGACGCTCCACCCATACCTGATCTCCAGCCGTTAACAGGATACGAGAGGTCAAATCAATGCCTTGAATGGCTCCAAACGTTGGGAGAAAGTTTCTGGCCGATGCTTCAATGCCGAACTTTTTCATACGGTTCAATACCCAATCACGCACTCTTCCCGGACCAATTGCTCCCGTATAATGCAGGGCATCCGAGCGCTCCCGCTGCAGCGCCTTGCCCGCAGCCGCTTGAAGCTCTTGGACGGGAAGCAGGTCTGTGGCCGGAAAACCGTAGGAAAGATGGATATGTCCGGGATCTGAAATCCTTGTTCCTCCTATGGAGGGAGCCGGCAAATGACGTGAGAAAAGCGAGGCCTCGATTGACTTGCTCAATGTAAATTCCCCCTTTGCATAATTCCTACTAAACCAATGTAATTTGTAATGATTAACTTACCATCACTTCCAATCGTAGTCAATAACTCTACTTATAGAGTATTTCTATTAATTGTTTCAAAATTTTGAATGGAATCCAATTCGAAGCACTGTAATAAAAGCAACGCGGTAAATCGATTAGAGAAACAAAAATGTCGTTGGATCTTGCTTCAACACGCTAGTCGGTCGGATTCCTCACGTAGAAACTCAAAGAAAGAGTGCGAAATCTGCCATATGACTAGCTTTCACACTCCTTCCCTTTCGCCTAATAGCGATCAATTGCAATACAATTGCCTAATACTGCAAGGATAAAGCCGCCAAAAACTAGAAAAAACCGCAATCGCGGTTTTTAATTATCGAATTGTTTCACTCTTTGGCTCACCGGTCTGTTTCATGATCATGCCAGCTGACTTCCCAGCAGCCAACAGCGATCTTGATCCCCAAGCAGCTCCCAGCAGTGCAATTCCCGTCAACAGGAAAACGTACGGTATATCGATCCAGCCGCCAAGAAAACCGCCAAGCAGCGGACCTATGACAATGCCAAATTGACTGGCTGATTGACTGAGGCTTACTGCCCTGCCGCGGAAATCACGATCTGCATAATGGATGATTAAAGCGTTCAATGCAGGATAGACCGCTGCGAAAAAGAGGCCGTAGCCAAATCGCAGGAAGCCAAATGGAACCAGGCTTTGCGTCACGAGCTGCAGCAGATTTCCGATGCCGCCGCCAACCAGTCCGATAAACAACGTTTTACCGTAACCGATCCGGCCGCCAATTTTCCCCCACCAGGGACCCATGATGACGGTAGCAATTCCTATTGCCGAGAAAACGATTCCCGAGCTCAGCGTTGCCTTCTCAATAGAACCGCCAATTTGCACGACATAGATCGTCAGTAACGGCTCAATAATCAATACAGATGTGGAGACCAGCATGATCAAACCGTATACTTGCAGC
The DNA here is from genome assembly GCF_042883865.1 of Paenibacillus sp. NPDC058174. Lineage (NCBI taxonomy): Bacteria > Bacillati > Bacillota > Bacilli > Caryophanales > Paenibacillaceae > Paenibacillus > Paenibacillus sp. NPDC058174. Next base: position 441,378 of record NZ_JBHVUY010000001.1, on the reverse strand, counting down.
AACCGCGGATTGGCAGCCGCTGTTTTCAAATCCTGCCTGATACTGCTTCGGGAGTCCGACTTGCGCCCGTGAACCTCCTTAACCCCTAGGACGATTACAGCAGAGATCAGCGTAATGATGCCTGACGCAATGAAGCATCCTCGCAATCCGATCCATTGGCTGAGCAATCCGCCCATAAGCGGACCCAAAATGCCGCCGGCAGCGGTAGATGTAGAAATAACGCCAAGTGCATAGCCGACATGCTTTTCAGGTGTATTGGTACCTACTAACGCTATAGATGCAGGGGTAAAGCCGGCCATCAGTCCTTGGAATATGCGCACTGCCATGAACATATAAGGATCTTGAACAAAAAAGTTAGCCAGATGAGCAACACCTAGCCCAACGCCTGAGCGAACCAGCATCGACTTGCTGCCAAATCTGTCAGCGAGTGAACCCCAGAAAGGCGCACAGAGACCGCTTATCAAAAAACTGATCGAAATGGAAATGCCGGACCACGCCTCCAGCCCGCTCTTCACCCCTAAATCCTGCTGCAGAAACAGCGGGAAAAATGGTACGGAGAGCGTATACGACATATGGTTAAGAAACAGCCCCAGCCATAAAATATATAAATTGCGCTTCCAATGCAGCATATTGCCTGTCCTCCAATTCTACGCTGCATCCTGCTGTCCAGCGCCGCCGATTAGACCTTCTGAGCAGCAGAACGGCTGATAATCAAATCTCCTTCGATCTGCTGCGGATTTTTAAGCAGGTTAAATATCGGGCATACCTGTTCAATCGCTTCGTGCAGCGCCCGGAGCTTCTCCTCGGATTCATCGGATTGTATGAACAGTTTATAGCGAATGTTGTGAGGATAGATCGGCACATCCTCATAGCCAGGCATTCCAGCAAGCGGGTTCATCTCGCCTTCCACCGTCACCTCAAGAGAGTGAAGCGAAACTTCCCGCTCGGCAGCTTGAATTAAGGCGATATGCGTCAAGCAGCTTCCAAGTACGCCCAGCTGAAGCTCCGGCGAGGACGGCCCGAGATTATAGCCTGCAAAATCGGGCGGACTGTCGCTAATGACCTGAAAATCGCGAATCCGGATTTCCCGGACTCCGCTTCGTCCTGCTGCTCTTACGTTCGCGCTAATTTTGGATACCGCTTGAGCACTATTTTGCTCGAAATGAGCCTTTCTAGCGTGTATAGCCTTCCTCTTTTGTTCCAAATATTCATTTAAAGTTGCCATATGATTGCCCCTTCCAAATTAAATATAATTATTCCTATTGTTAAAGTATGATATTAACCTAAATATAGGCTAAGCTGTGGACGGTGTATAATAGAAAAGATTGATAAGCGTATTTAACATCTTTTATGACAAAGTAAGAAACCGGCGAATTCTCCACTGGAGATTCGCCGGTTCCAAAGGCAATGAATAACGCTAAGCTATTAGCGTTTGAAATAGAGGTGTGGAGCACCGTAACCAAGTGAATAAGCCGATTGACTTCTTATCAGCTCTCGAGGGCCCCATTTGGATATAATTTCAATAGGATTTCCCGATGCATCCCATTTCGTCACTTTCGCAAAGTGATAACCTGGATAATAAATGGCTTCCACATAAGGCATTATCGTTGTTGATGCCGTGCTAAAGGTGCCCCCGGGCCGCGATGCAAACCTTCCCTGGCGCTTCATGAAATCGATAATATCATTGTCATATCCTTGATTGGGAGCGCCGGCAGCATGAAGAGTTCTATTGTCCACAATATAATCGTAACACATCAGATCATCATTTGCTGGGCCAACAAAGCTGTTATCGGTGAGGGAATTGTAATAGAAGGTTGAATCGTCATGCTGGTATTCACTGAGCGTATTTAGCGTCACGTAAATTTGCTCAGAGACAACAACCTTAGAGGGTCCCGCATAGCTATTGGGATAAGTGACCGTAATATTAAGCGTTGGCTTCTGCGTGCCTCTCGGATCATAGAAGTCGTTAAACGTATAGTTCATCGAATAATTGCCGCCCCACCCCGTAGGCGAGAGCGTGCCCAGCGTTGTCGTACCGCTGCTCGTTGTGACAGTGGCTACTACTGAAATCGGGTTGCCTTCTGCCCATGCCGTTATTTGATGTGTACTGCCCCTTAATATATAAGCTGAGCCTGGTCCGCTTTCATATCCGTTCGTATAGTAAAATGCTCCTGGTCCGCCAGCATATACAAGCCCCGGTGTCTCTGCAACTATCTCCATTTGTGATAAAGAAAGATTGTTTGTATTCCCAGTATAATCGTACATATATAGATAATAGTCTCCGTCTAAATAATTCGAGTAGCTGGAAGAAGTATTAAAAACCATGTCGTACATCGACTGGCCATCCGGGGAAGATGGCGTAATCTTGGAGATCGCAAAACGGTAATCTTTACTTCCGGAGTTGCGGATTTTATAGCGGTAATTGTCGAAATGCACTTTATAGCGCCGCTCATTGTTCGCATAACGAATCGGTGAATGCCCTGTCGGATAAGTAGCGTAAATCGTCTCTCGTCCGTTCTGAACCATCAAGGTTCCGCCGCTGTACCAGGCGATTTGTCCTGGCAAGGCAAACGCACCCAGCGGAATCGAACTCAACCCGATCAGTAAAGCAAGGAATATAAATGCTCTTCTTAATCCCTTCATCATTTAACTCTCCTTCGAGAACTAGATTATGAAACCCCTTACATAATAGACTAGAAAATGTAAAAATAGTAGGGAGCTTTGAACCATTTAAATTCCGACAAACAGCCTTTGCTGGAATATGCGTGAGGCTGGCAATCAGAAGCTCTGCCAGAACGGCCGCACATATATAAAGGGAGCATGATGTCGTGAAACCGGACACCCTACTCCCTCTGGGAAAAGCAAATTAACCTTCTATGAGAACCTGCTGCGATATGCGAAGTTCACTATCAATGCTGTAGCTGCATCCAGCTTCATATTCGAACGTCGCAATATGACCGGCTTGTCTAAGCACAGTATTTCCAGAAGCAAACGCATGTACAACAGCTTCTACCATACGGCCTTCTGTCCAGACAACATCCACCTCAAGCGCTCCTCTAGCCCGGAGACCGCTGTAGCTCCCCGAAGACCATTTTGCCGGAAGTGCAGGAAGCAGATGCAGCTCTCCAGCATGGCTTTGGAGCAGCATATCTGCAATCGCAGCCGTTCCGCCGTAGTTGCCGTCAGCCACATAAATCGCTGTCTCAGCCCCGCCTATGCCCGGCTTGGAGAAGGTTAACAGATTGTCAAAGCATAATTTCCCAATCAAATGCGAGATTTGCTCATAGGCCCGCTCCCCGTCATGCAGACGGGAGAAGCAGCCAGCGAATGCAGCAACAGTAAACTCAACATCTTCATGATTATTGGTTGATTGGCGATTATTCAAAGTGACTCTTGCAGCTTCGCTAAGCTCAGGCGTAAACTGCGGCGTTATCTGATAGGCCGGATACAAGCTATGCAGATGGGATAAATGGCGGTGCTCAGGCTGCGCCTCTTCATAATCCTCCAGCCATTCCTGAAGTTGGCCATTCTTTCCGACCTGCAGCGGCGGGAGTTTCTCGATTGCCTGTTTCAACTGCCGTTGAAACGCCTTATCAAGCTGGAGCTTTTCAGCCGCTTTCAGACAAAATTCGAATAAATCCTTCACCAGCACCTGGTCAAGAGTCGTTCCCATCGACAGATGATTATGCAGCTTGCTACCTGCTGCGGCGTGGAAACTATTTTCAGGAGAGATGGAAGGTCCTGTTACAAGCCAATCGAGCTTGGGATGAAGCACCATGTAATCAAGGAAAAATGCTGCCGCTTCCTTCAAAATCGGATAAGCCGTCTCGCTCAGAAATTGATCATCCAAAGTAAATTCATAATGATCCCGAAGGTGGAGGGCAATCCATAATCCGCCTGTCACATTCAATCCCCAGGTTGTCTGCCAAGCCGGAGCCGAGAAACCCCATGCATTCGAGACGGTATGCGCTACCCAGCCGTCGCAACCGTAGAAATCCTTGGCCGCAGACTTCCCGTTCTCTGACAGCATCTTAATATAACGCATCAACGGAAGATGAGATTCAGACAAATGTGTCGTTTCCGTCGGATAGTAATTCATTTCTATATTGATATCGAGGTGATAATCGCAGGTCCAATCCATTCGGCATGCTTGATCATCATTCCAGATACCTTGCAAATTCAAAGGCAGAGGAGAATCCTCTCTCGCGCCGCTGATCGTCAAATACCGTCCATATTGGAAAAACAGAGCATACAGCGCCGGGTCTTCGTCATGGCCTTCTGCCAATTGCCGCAGCCGCTCATCTGTAGGCAATTGACGCTGCTCTGACGACCCAAGATCAAGGTTTACGCGGTTGTACAGACTGTAATAATCCGCAATATGATCCGCTTTAAGCTTCGCATACCCTTTCGCCAGTGCATGGTTAATTCGGTTGTCCGCGGCACTTCTCCAGTTGTCCCCTTTGACCCCATAGTCGGTTTCGATGGCAAAATAAAGAATCGCTTCTTGCGCATTCGATACGGCTATCTCCCCCGATTCGCCTTCGATAGACCCGCCGCCAACCGTCTGTACACGAATACTGCCTTGGCAGCTCACGCCGCATACACCATCGCTATGCATCCGCTCAAGCGCTTGTCCCTTGAAAGACAGTGCACCCGGCTCGTTCCAGCTTTGGAAAAATTCCGTTTTGCCGTTCAAGCGAACGGAGAATGAGATGCCCTCGGGACTCTCGCTCCACAGCCGGCAAGCAATCACGCCATCGGCGTGAGAAGCGAATAACTCGCGGTGTATTTTCGTCCCCTTATGCTCATAAATCGTAGTCGCAATGGCGGACTCCAAATTAAGCTCGCGAACGACTTTATCCCCTTCATTCACAAATTCCAATACGACGTCGCATACCGGCAAATTGGTACCGAAGTTTCCTTTGGACGGCTGCAGCAATTGCTGGGCAGCTTGCTCTCCGCCCTGATAGTCATCCTCGAAAAAATATTGCCGCAGACGTGCTAGATCATCTTTCCCTGAAGAATGGCTAGGTATCGGCTCCTGTTTCCCTGACCAGTAGGTTAATTCCGTAATGTTCCAAACCTCTCGCTGACCTCCGCCATAAACCACTGCCGCTACTCTTCCGTTCCCTACCGGGATCCCTTCCGACCATTTAACTGCCGGCTTGTCGTACCATAACTTCAAATGACCCACTGTTGTTTCCTCCCAGATGAAGATTATCCCCATGAAATATTAACGACATTAATCAAATAGTTTCAAGCCTGTTCTCTTCCATGCTAATATTGCTGCAAGCGACAAGACGTACCGCGTCTTCTACTTGAACGAGGGAAGCTCCTGCGCGAACCGTATTCCGCCTGAAGTCCAACGAACGGGTGCTTTTAGCGTCTAGTACAAGCGTATCTTGCGTCGGCAGCACGAATACATTGTATAAAATGGTGATATTGTGATGGACAGGCTCGCATTGCTCCGCCTCTTCGATTTCTGGTGCTATCGCGATAATGGGAACATCAGGGCCGCCGCATTTAATAAACTGGTTTTCACGTATCATTAAGTTCTCCACCCGGCCTGATTCATACCAGTAAGCCGCATCGTCTGCGACGAGGACCGCGCTCATTTGTAGACGTTCAAACACATTGCCGGCAATGACGACCTTTCGTCTTGTCGTTACGAGGATGCCCCGTGTCGGAATTCGAGCGAAATAATTGTCCCGGATTTCCACCTCTGGCGTCCACGTTACATTTTCCAGCACATCCCCTTCTTCAACTCCATCAGGAACCGGATGCGCCAAGGTCAGCAATAACTCTCGCTTGCTTACCATTTCGGTATGCGTCACTTTATTGCTTGCGAACGGCATCAATGAGCGTCCACGGACGAATTCAATCTCATCCCCTTCATCGAATGCTTCAAATCCATAGGTTTGAGCATGCATGAAACGAACAACGACTTGGTTCGGAGAAGGCTGAGCGACGATTCTAAGATGTGTACCATGAACGTTGACGGCATCATCATGTGAACCAACGAATCGGCTGTTTTTAATTTCAACCTTTCCCCTGCAGCCCGACAAATGAATGAAGTCGGCAAAAGCGGCCACGGAACGGCAAGCTTCCATGCGCGGCGAAAGATCCAGCTGCCTGAAGCTCAGATTCTCGCTATATTGTCCCACGATACCTAGTCCATGCATGAAATGCAGACTCACATTCGTTAGCTGGATATTCTTGCTTCGGTGAATAAATATTCCGACCTGATCCCGGATCCCGTCGCGAGCCTGCAGCAGCCAGTTTTTCGACAAAGGCACTTGCGGAAATTGTTCATAATGAAAACGAAGCCGGCGTGACGATAGCTCTTCTGCATAGGACGCTTGTTCAAGCATATTATCTATTCGCCACGTAGTATTGGCAGACAGATCACATGCTTGCATCAATCCATCAGAAAACTGCCAGTTTTCCCCCATCCAGACAAGCTTGCCATCTCGAATCGAGTAGCGGGAATCGGGATGCACAATGACATCGATGAAATCCTGCCCCAAGTTCTCAATCTTCATCTCGACAACGGTAGGCCGCGCGAAATCCGTTTTCAGGTTATGAATGACAATTCCTTCGCATTGATCGACTGCAAACATCGTAACTTTCCCATGGAACATAAATAAAGCGCCATTGCCATCGAGCGTAAAATCACACAACCTCTTCATGAAGATTGCAATTGTCTTGAGAGGATAGGGATTTTCCTCTTCACTGGCCGTATTCGTTATATAATAAACCGCTTTTTCAGCCGTATCCGCATAGAAGTCATAGCGGCCTGGCTCCAGGATGAGCCGCACCGCTGACTTCATTGCAGCAGCCGCTTCTATCGCTCTGCGCATAGCCGGACCGGCATCTTCACCGGAATCGGGCCTGCCGCCAAAGTCTCTAAACCATAACTCTGCCGCTACTTCTAGTTCGTTTTGCTTAGCAGACATTGCCTCTTCCCCTTTAGATCCCTAGCTTTATGGTTAAACGGCGTCTTCACCGAGCAGCAGCTCCATAATATACATTTCAAGCGCCTCATAATCACGGCCTGCGCGGAACTGCTCCACCTTTTCCCGGTTCAGACGGCGTACTTTATTTTCCAGCAGCCTAGTCATTCGCAGACTATTCTCCAAGTGCCGGAATGATTGCTCCAGCGATTGGGTTCTCATCGCTTTTACGTCCAGACCAACAAACTCGCCATTTTTTCCATATTGATGATCGATCAGAACTTTCACTTGGTTAAATGCAGAACGAAGATTTTCTACGCCAAAGGCTTTATCCTGGTCATAACGAAGACCGTTCTGATCATTCAGATGGACGCCCCATAATTTCCCGTGCGCCAGTCCAAACCCCATCTCAATTGCAGGCTCCAGCCCCGCCAATACAGCATGTGCAGATTCAAGCAGAGCGCCTACTCTAGATGAGTCATTCGTTCCCGCCGCGAATCCGAGAACATGTCCAACAGTTGGCAGAAAGCTGCGGTCGATCGGCTCGTTAGGCTTTGGCTCGATCAAGATACGCACGTCAGGGTCATATGCCAGCATTGCGTTAACGGCTTCCCGCAATCTCACAATGCCCTCAACAGGATCTTTACTCTCCAGACATAACGTCCCTTCCCGTGCCAGCCATAAGACGATCCGGTTCGTTCCCAATTGCTTGGCGATATCGATCGAACGAAACGCCCGCCACAATGCGAATTCTCTATCGCTCTTAGAATTGGATGTAAAACCTCCATCAACCGTTCGCGGGTCGATCCAAAGTCTTGGTGCGACAAATTCCGCTTCTAGCCCCTGTTCATCCAGAAAGGCCTTGACCTCGGCTGCACGAGAGATAATCTGCTTCTCGGATAAATCGTTCATGTCTGGAACCGCGTCATCATCATGAAATTGAATGCCTTCGAATCCCATTTCCTTGAACTTCTTGAGTTTGGTATCGAACGACAATGACGGCCGGACTTCCGGACCAAATGCGTCCGCCCCTTCATGAACATTCCAAGGACCAACAGAAAATTTGAATAATGACATATCGAATCGACTCCCTTTTCCAATCGTTTATTTGAAGAAAATGCTGTTATCGCTGCTGCATACGATCTGAATTACCTTAGTAAGAGACGTTAAGCCACTTTCGTTCGATGCTCGATCGCTCGATTGCCTCCAAAATAACCTGATTACGGTAGCCATCCTCGAAATTAGGAGAAGGAACGGTTCCCGTTGATATACTCTTCATCAATTCATGTATCAGATTAATAAAGGTATGTTCATAACCAATTCCATGTCCTGCCGGCCAGTAGGCTTTCGCATAAGGATGCTCGGCTTCTGTGCAATCGATTGTACGGAAGCCCTGCATGCCGCGCGGATCTTCCTCTAAATAAAGCTGGAGCTGATTCATGTTCTCCATGTCCCAGCGGATCGATCCTTTTGAACCATTAATCTCCATTCTGTTGCCGTTGCGGTTCCCTCTGCCGAATCGGGTCGCCTCAAATACGCCAAGCGCTCCATTCTCGAATCTTGCCAGTGCAGCTGCTGAATCGTCGACCGTTACATCTCCCTTGCTGTCGCTATCTACAGTTGCGCTCAGTCCGCCTGTCATTTCTCCTATCGGTCTTTGCTTAATGAATGTCTCCATCAAGCCGGATACTTCGCTGATCTCTCCGACAAGAAAGCGTGCTAGATCGATAGAATGAGCCATTAAGTCCCCCAGCGCTCCCGATCCCCCGATTTCTTTGCGAAGACGCCAGACGAGCGGAAAGCCCGGGTCCATAATCCAATCTTGCAAATACTGTGCCCGGAAATGATAGATAGAACCAAGCGCACCCGTCGAGATTAAATGCTTGGCATATTGAATGGCGGGAGCAAACCGGTAGTTATAGGACACCATATGGATGACCCCGGCTTTCTGAACCGCATCCAGCATTTCTTTGGCTTCCTGAACATTCAGAGCCAGAGGCTTCTCGCATAAAATATGTTTTCCCGCCTTGGCAGCCGCTATTGCGATCTCTGCATGCATATGATTGGGCGTTCCAATATCGATGACATCGATATCATCCCTCTCCAGCAGCCTGCGCCAATCTGTCTCATAAGACTGCCAGCCCAGCTTTTCCGAAGCAAGCTTGACGGCCTGCTCGTCCCTTCCTACCATCGTCTGCAATATCGGTTGCGTATCCAGATCGAAGTAGAAGGGCACGTCCCTATAGGCATGGCTATGTGCTTTCCCCATAAATTTGTAACCGATCATGCCGATACGTACCTTTGTGATGTCTCGTTTTCCGCTTAGATATTCCGTCATAATAATTTCCCCTCCATTTAACTTAGGATTAAACAAGGTGAAGTCAGCCTCTTAAGCTTCCAATTGTCATCCCTATGCGTAATCTGGCTGTGAAAGAACAATGATGATGGCTATCGCGTGCCGGAGATTTTGAAAGCGCTCACTTTCGGCTTATCATTAAATATAATGAATTCTACAGAGGAATTCTTTATCGAAGACGCTTATTATTTATCTAGGAATCGGAAAATGACATTTGATTGTGAAGATAACTGTTTCTTTCATTTCATTTCGTCATCTATCGACAAAAAAAGCCAACCCCTGTCATATGACTGGTAGTTGGCTTCTCCTATTTATACTCCATAATCATTCAATATACCCCTTAATCATTGGCATAATCTTGATCGCAAATTGCTGCGGCGTTTCTGTTCTCCGATCCCGGTTCCAACGATACGTACTGCCATAAATGGACCAGGTCAGCATGTTAGCCGCTATCTCCAATATATCTTTTTGTGTTTCTTCACAATTCTTGACCATCATTTGCAAAATGAATTTTTCCAATTGTGCGATGATGCTCTTTTCTACAAGTGAAGCTACCGTGTCATAGTTCCTCATACACCGCTTATTGGACGCCTCGTGATATTCACATAAACCAATAATGATCGACGTAACGGTTTCTTCCGTAAGATCAGCCTGTTTGTCTACCCGCCGGTAGATAAACTCGATAAAGCTGCTGGATAAATACTCTTCAATAAGCGCGTACTTATCTGGAAAATGAGCATAAAATGTCGCTCGATTGATCGTAGCCTGCTTCGAAATATCACTGACTGTAATGGAGTGGAAGTCCTGTTTGCCAAGCAAAAGTACAAATGCATCTATAATAAGCTGACGCGTTCGAATGACTCGCGGATCCTTCAGATTAACCTCCGTGGTTAACATGATTTCTTTCCCTCTTTTCTACTACTTTTAATATCCTCATATTATAGACAACTGCAGCTTTCCCGACAACTGTTCGATTTCCTTTAGGTTATCCGACAATATTTTTAGAGCTTCGCTTAAGCAACAATTCCGGCTTATTGTTGGTTGATGCGGGCTCCTCGAGTATTTAATATTACACATACGCCCAGTTGCTTCTCATGCAGAAGCGAACTCAAGCGAATAATTCCCATAGGAAGGAGTTTTCATACAATGACTTACAGCTATCCATCCGTTACTCAAGTTCCTGCCGTTTATCATAAAAAGATTGGTGAAGTGCTCGTTACTGTCGTATCCGATGGAAATTCGACACTTCCATTCTGGCCTTATTATGAGCTGATGGAGGACAAAGGAAAAGAAATGCTCCATTCCAATTTCGAGACGAGTCCTCTTGTTCTCAATACGAACTGCTTTATCGTCAATGTGAATGGCCGCCTTACCCTGATCGATGCAGGCCTTGGCATGGGGGTTGGCGTTGTACTCGACAATATCAAAGCAGCTGGCGTAGATGTTAACGATATTGAAACCGTCTTGCTAACGCATATCCATCCCGATCATTCCTATGGTCTAATTCATACGGACGGGACGAAAGTTTTTCCAAATGCAGAAGTCGTCGTACAGGAAACCGAATACGCGTATTGGCTGGACAAGCGGAATATTAAAGATCCATCCGATGAAATTGAAACGGCCAATTTTCAAATGGCAGAAGCTGCTTTTGCCCCTTACGAAGGACGAATTCGTACGTTTGCCGTCACCGAAACCGAACCTGTTGCAGGCATTCAAGCGATTGAGGCACCTGGCCATACCCCCGGCCATACGGCTTATCTTATTGAATCCAATGGCGAGAAGCTGCTGATTTGGGGAGATATTATTCATAATGCAGCCATTCAATTGATGAGACCCGAAGAGAAAATTGTAATGGATGTTTTACCCGAATTGGGCGTGGAGACAAGAAAACGTATCTTGGATTTAGCGGCAGAGGAAAAATTGCTCGTGTCTGGCATGCATCTGAATTTCCCGGGCTTTGGCCGTATTCGGAAGGAAGCCGATCACTATGTTCATGTTCCAGAAAAATGGTCGCCGGAGCTATAACAACTTGATTAGCCCTCATCATTATGTACAGATGAATTGAATCATATAGAGGAATAAATGGCATATTGTATTAACACTTGCTTAGGTGGTTGAATTTAAATCAAAAAAACGCGAGTCTTAGGGGTCAATTCCCCACTGACTCGCGTTTTTCGAAAAATTACGCAAAGTCCTTCGGCAGATAATCTGCTTTGGGGACAGTGCTACTGCGCCCATTCTAAATGACGCCAATAGCTGTAAGGATGATGGAGAGAAGAATAATAGTTGTTCAGCACTTCTTCTTTATTCACGTTGTCATTGCTAAACAGTACGCCTACCGCACTAGACAAAGCATACTGCTCAAAACTTGAGAAGTGTTGACGAGCCATGGAGGTCGATGTTTCTAACCGCTTAAACACCTCAGTTTCATCAATATATCCCATAAATGCACCTAAACGGCATAAGCTTACGTAGGTTGCGATATCGAAGCCTAGAATGCCCGCCTCAGGCAAGGCTAGGTCATATTGCATCACTATCTCGTAGAGAGCAGCCTCCTGTTCATCATCTTTCATTGCCTGAAGCTTCCGCACTCTCTCCCTATAAGGCATTGCAGTGATCGCTTTTCGTATTTCCAGAAACTGCAATACGCACTCACTGCCAATCAGCAGCGCTTCTAGCTTCTCACGCAGATTGACCGCATTATGCACTTGAAAGGATGAACGCAAATATATTTCTACTTCTTCTTTCACTCCTGCTTGTTCCAGACGATTGTAAACCGGCATCCCGTGCAAAAGCTCAGGTGTGAGCTGATAATCCTTATTCCCCACCTTCTTCCACAAGTCCTTCACACTGCATAACCCTTCTAAATCTTTTGAAGAGCCATAGGCTGCTGTCATACTAAGTGAGAGATCCCATAAACGTTGTATAATCATCCTGTTTACCTTTCTAAGTCACCAATTAATTTGAGTATATATAAACTAAACAAACTTATGGGCAGGAGTAAAACTAAAATTTCTGGCATAAAATCAGTCGTAATTAACAATCTTATGATCGCGTAAATACAAGCTAGAATACCTATTCCAAAAGTAATTATTTTGGGGAGGACCGTATTATTCAATTCCCAATAAGTCTTAAAAGTGTGTTTCATTGACGGCTCTGGCCATTTCAGTATCTCATCCGTACAATGGATGATGCGATTCAACTCCAAGTCCATCTTACTTATTCCATTAAGGGGCATTTCATTTACTTGACCCTGCTTCAACTCTTTCAGTACGTGTACCGTTAGGATGTAGCCTTTTTGCGCGTCAAAGTGCTCGGGATCAATTGCTATAGCTCGTTCGAAATCTGCAGAAGCTTGTTCATAGGCTCCAGTTCTATAGTAAGCGTAGCCGCGGTAAACGAATCCGTCACAATCGGCATCCGTTTTCTTTAGCAGTTTACTTAACCATAGAATCGACTGGTGATAATCCGCAATTTGATAGTATGCGATGCCTAACAAGCGATATAATACGGGATCATCTGCATAGATCGAGATTGCCCGCAGTCCTGCCTCGATACATTCACTAAATTTAAGATCCCTTAACAATAGAAACGCTTGAAACCTCAAATTCACATATTGTGTGTAATCACAATAAATTTCAGGGTTGAGATATTCAAACGAAAGTCCGAAATCATACTGCATTAATTCTTTCCACTGAAAATCCGGCAGCTCGCTTAAAGCAAATTCATCATTGAGATAGTCCCACACATCAAACGGTAAGTCACCATGCTCCGTTAAAAAACGTACCACTTCATTCGTTAATCGCTCCTTTTCAATAAGCGAAAGATGCAAAAACAACTTTCTCCACTCGTAAACCTCTCTTCGCTTGAACACGTCGGAGTAAAGAATGAGCAGTTGATCAGATATGCTTGATTCATTCGTTTCAGAACGTTGCCACTCTTCATTAAGGTGTATGTATTCAAATCCGGATTCTTTGTTTGCAGGATTCTCTGGTTGCGCTTCTTCGTTAAGGATTATATATTCAGCTCTGGTTTCTTTATTTACTGGAATCTCTGGATTTTCTGCTAGCACTGTTTCGTAAAATGTCGCCTGTTCCACTTGGGGATTATCTATCTTGTACTGTTTTTCTTGCCCGCTTCCTTTTTCTGCCCCCTTAAGCGCTTGTTCGTAGGCTGTTCGAAGCCGCATAAAGCCTTCCGGATCATCTTCGGGGTGATAGATTTTAAGAAGAGCGGTATACGCACGACGAATGACCTTCTTATCTAACGTTGATTCTATGCCCAATATGTCCCATATACTCATATATCTGTCCAATCTTCAATGCTCCGAATAAACCGTTCGAACACAAATGCTGCCTTTTTAATATCCTGCGGATTCTGCTTATCCAATACTTTCTCGAATTCTTCTAACTCACGAGCTATTTTCATTCTTTGATCTGACAATGCTTCTTCGAATAATCGCTCCCCTCTGGCAAGCAGCAATTGATTTTTACTATCCTCACGGGGATGAATTTTAAGATTTTCAATTTCCTTTAACCTTCGCTTAATTTCTTCCTCCGTCAAATCTGTGTCGCTGTTTTTAATGATGATTGCTTTCTTCTCCTTCGTTGTATGAGAGAAAACTTCAACTTCCAATATTCCATTAATATCATATGTAAACCTTACATCGATAACAGCTTCACCTTCACGAGCGGGAGGAAAATCTACAGTTACTTCTCCAAGCTTCAAATTTTCACTCGCTTTTCTGCTCTCCCCTTGATAAATGGTGGTCTCCAAACTTGTTTGATCGTCATAAACATTGCAGAATTGATTCACTTTGCTATATGGAATAACAGTATTTCGCTCAATAATGGGAAAAAATCGGTCACCAATAACACTAGTCCCTAGCGTATACGGGCATACGTCTGTCAATACTTTTTCACGCAAGCTTTCATTACGTTCTTTCATAGCTGCAATTATACCTGCTCCAACACCAACAACCTCGTCAGGGTTCAAATGACTTAGCGGCAGCTTTCCGAATAATCGGGCAACAAATGATCGAATAACAGGCATCTTAGTAGATCCGCCAACCAGAATAACATGATCTAATTCTTCAGGTGAGATATCTGCATCCTTCAATGCTCGTTGCAGTGGTTTCTTAAGCTTGGCAAGCAAGTTCAATGCAAGCTTCTCGAATTCGACAGCGGTAATCTGTGTCGTATAGCTTTCCGAATTGATAATGCAAGTCATTTCTGCGCTTTCCGATTTGGTTAAGGCCATTTTACAGGCTTCCGCTTGTTTCTTAAGTATTGCATACCATTTACCGCGATTATCCTCGAGCTTCAAGTGATGCTGTTCCAAGAAATATTGAATCAAGATTTCATCGAAATCTTCGCCACCCATAAAATTGTCACCGGCCACAGCACGTATTTCCATCACCTGGTCATACATATCGAGTACCGATACGTCGAAAGTGCCTCCACCAAGATCGAAGATCAGCAGCTTCTTTTCTTCCCCATCTTGGTTCAAACCGTAAGCTACCGCTGCCGCTGATGGTTCATTGATAAGCCTATCCACCTTTAAGCCCGCAAGTTGACCTGCTTCTTTTGTGGCGCGTCTTTGTTTATCATTAAAATAGGCAGGGACGCTGATGACAGCCTCCGTCACTTCCATGCCAAGATAGCTTTCGGCATCAGCCTTCAGCGCCTTCAATAATATAGCGGATAGCTCCGTAGGTGAAAATAAATGGTTCCCTAATTCATACCGTTTTTCCATTCCCATATGTCGTTTAAACACAGCAACAGACCTCTCTGGGTTCGTCACAAGCCGCTCCTTCGCAGGACTTCCCGTAATGATCTCACCCATGTCTAGCACACTTACGACAGAAGGAGTTAGCTTCTCCCCTAATGCGTTAGGGATAATGACGCATTCATCATTCAAATAACAAGTTACAAGACTATTAGTCGTTCCTAAATCGATCCCGATAATCGGCATATACTCAACTCCATCATTGTTAAAAAGCTACTTATTTAATGTATATCGGAAAATGGAGGATGATTGTTTAAATTTCCCACAGGAAAATTCGACAATTTGAATGGCTATTATTAATTGATCACCTTGTCTGCAAATCTGCTCTTCACCCTTGCCACACGAACTAAAAAAGTGAAGATAAAAAAACAGGTCAATCATGGTGGTATCTGACCATAATCGACCTGTTTAATTTAAAAGGAATAGCATTACTTAGGGTATGAATTTCAAGCGTTGATGTGCGTACATCCGTATCGGCGAATCTTCAACGGGTAGTGGCAGAAACCAACAACACCACAACACGGCGGTTAGCTCGCATTGTGGTGTTGTTGGTTGCTTAGACTTGTCAAAGAATTCGTCCTGAATTGTACTAGAATATCGATAAGCGATGAAAATAAATTTATTGTTATTCAATGCTCTCAATTGAAACCAATGCATTTTTAACACGTGAATCCAGATCATGTATCTCCCAATCGGATAATTGTTCATCTCCGATTTTTGCTATATTAAAATCCTGAAGTTCGTGTTTTATAACAATCATTTCATCATTGGAGAAGTAATTAAGATTAACTAAATTTTCTATAATAGTTGTGAATATGATTATTTTTTCACTGAGTGTATTTTTTAAATCTTTTTCAAATCTTTTGAATACCAAAGGAATTATTTGATGATAATCTATGTTTTCTTGGATAAGTTGTTTTATAAATGTACTAACCTCTACTGTAAGTTCTTCGTAATACCAACATACTCTTGGATAATAATCCAAAGGTATAGTACGCAACAAATCTATTACTGTTTTATGGCGAGATACTAGGGAGTTATATTGTTCGCTGGTCAATCTACCTTCATGCTGAGCTGACTCAAAGTTTAATGTTGACAGTATATTTAGAATATAGTCTCTAAAAGTAATGAGTACTTTAGGCAAAGTTACTATTATTTCAGAGATAATTACAGAAATCACTAATTTGTCTGTTTCGCTTTTATTCATTAACATGTCGTACTCGTTAAATGTTCTTGCAATTGCCTCCTTACCGCTCATTTTTTCGTCATTCTTAAACTCATCAAAAGTCTCATTTATATATTCTTGGTACTCGTCATAACTTAGTGCCATTAGGAAAATACCTCCAAAAATTATTAATTCAGTGTTTTGGGTTGCACTGGAATTTCATTATTATGAATTACTTCAATCTTGATGTTAGGATACTTTTGACTAAATTGCTGAATTATTTTATTACAACTTCCGCAAGTATCTTTTTCTGTGAATAATTTGATACTTCCCGAAGCGTTTGTATTATCGCCTATTTTTTCTGCTAAATCATTCAGAATCTTATACTCAGTATCTCCATCTCGCAAATAAGTATTGCCTCCGTTATCTGGTGCTTCAGTTGCCTTGAAAGTAGGATTCTCTGGTTTAAATGAGAATTCTTCAGTCCCGGGTATTTTTTTTGCAGGGTTGTGAATCCCACTGTGGGCATAAAAATCTGTTTTATTAACACCAGAAACATTTACTTCAGCATATGCAAAATTACCACTCTCTTTATACTTATTCGATAAACCGCCTCTTGCTCCTGCAACTTTTTCAAGAATATGCGCATCAGCAACCGGATCAATCTGTCTTGTCGGAAATCTATTAGATATGCCTAAACTACCATTATCGGTCCTCTTAGGCGGATCCTCTCCTTTAGCTCCCGTTTTCCCCTTACTAGCCCCACTATAGATATGCGTATCATCGAACTCATCTATAGGCAGGTTCTTTCCAGGACCGCCCAACTTTCGCGGAGTAGGCTTTGTTTTCGGAGGCATCACCGGATCTATTTTCGCAGCAGGCAGATCCAGCTCTACTTGCTTCTTCCATGCGCTCCACGTTTCATCTAGCGCCGACATGTTCCTACTGTTTACCAGTTTGTCAGCCGCTTTGTGCAATCCATGTCTCGCTAGAAGTGACAGGTTAACCACCATCAAACCAATGCCTATATTGTCCAGAAACGCTTGATCCATTCCCAGAAGTTTAGGGTTGGTATCTGCTATACCATTTTTCAGATCGGTCAGCTTCTGCATATTCACAATAATCATCGACACTCCGAGTGCTGCATCGGCCACAGCTAGCAAATACAAGGAACCTCCGCCTGTTGGAATCGTTGCTATTAACGCAATGACACCAAAAATCAGGTTAAATTCGGCAATGAGTATTTGGGGATCGATGATTAGCTTCTCGTACGTGTATCGAGATAAGTATACCGTTTTTTGGGTTTTCTTGCTTAGATAATCGGGTTTCTGTGGAATGATATATTCCAGCTCCATCTGTTCCAGCCAGGGTTTAATCTGCTGAAGCCCTCTCCGAAATCCTCGTCCCATATTTAATCCTTCGGCCAGTCCAGACTTCCCGCTTGAATCACTTTGGTCAGGAGAACTGCCCAACACTGGTGGTGCTGGCAGCATCGCCTGAATCTCGGCGTCTGATTTACCACTAGCCGCTCCTTGCTCCATGACCCGCTTAGAGCGCTGCTTCCACTCGTAAATGGCACTGCGATCCCGGTCCATCTGCTCGTAGACCTGCTGCTGCCTCTCCAGTTCAGCTTGTTTTTCTTTGCCCTTCTTCTCCGGCACTTCAGGAGGCGGCTTCACATATTTCTGCTGGTAAACGGCTCTCTGTTCTTCCAGCGGTTTTTGGCTCATCCATTCTCTTGCCTGGTTCCTTAGCGCAGGATCGCTCTTCGCCGTTTCAATAACCTTGGAGCGGATGTCAGCTCGTTGCTCTTTCGTATATTGAGTTGCTGCTTTCACTTTTAATGATAATTCAAGTTCCTGCTTCCTAATTTCTTCCTTTGCCAACATATCCGTATACAAATCTTCCAGTTCGTCCTCTGTCAGCAGCTCCACAAAGTCCACTTCGACTTTTTGGAAATCCAGCTTGGCGCTTCGTATACCTACCCGATTGCCGTTCAGCATAACGTACTGATCCGTATTTGTCTGAAGCACGATCTGCTGATTGGCACGAATACGGAAGGATTCCAGCATGCTCTGTCCGCTTCCGTTGCCTGCTTCAATGCTGCTGCCTGCAACTACGAGTAAATCCTCGCTGGCGTTAACTCTAATATTTTGCCCATCCAGATGCAAACTGACGGTTCCCTTCTCAAAAAGCACGCCATCGTCCCCAAGCTGCATCCTGGCATCACCAGGCATTTCAAACACCTTGGTCGTGGGCTTTTGGAACACGGTACGGCTCTTCATCTCCTCGCTGCCGCCGCGAACGGAATTGATTGCGATCGCCTGTTTCTCTGAGCCGCTAGGGAAGTAGACTTTAATTCGGCTCCCCTCATCCGGTAAGCAATGGAATATATTGTTACCTTCACCTGAGTAGGGAAACCACCAGTTGCCCTGCTCATCATGTTGATCATCAACATCAAGGTGCACGTACACCATATTGTTGGCCCGTTTTACTACACGCCCCTCTAGCGACCTTCCTTGAAGCTGGTCATTGCGACGGGATTTGCGGCGCAAGCTTTGGCGTTTGACCAAGAGATATTGATACTGCAATAAGCCGGAGACATAGCTGATTATTGATTCTGAGACCACCCAAATCTGATTCTTAAACGATACGTTATCCCCGACCTCAAAGTATTGCTCGCTAGTCACCCGATAACTGATAAAGTCGTCCTCGACCAATTTTTGAGCATCCTCACTGTCTGCATTGGCTAAAAGTTCTTCATAAAGCTTCCTGTCCTTCATCATGGTGTAGCGGCGGGCATGCAGATCCTTACCCCATGAAAAATCCGGCACTCCAAAATATACACGTGGCGCATCCATCGTGACATCCGGCAAAATAACTGTCCCTACGCGAGAAGCAAGCCGTTTCAAAAACTGCCAATCTGTCTCTTCGTATTGCACCAGTAAACTTCCGATATACGCCTGGTCACTGGTCGCCATATTCTGAGCTTCCCCGCCGGGATATTCCTTTGCGAGCTGCTGAATCGTATCGGTATAAGTTAAATACTTGTTCTGATAAGAACGGCTTTTCGGCTGCATATCCATACTGTATGTCCGCGACAACATATGAACTTCCACCAATGGAATTCCGTCTTCCATATGAATGTCTACCTTGGTGATACCTCCAGCGAACCAGCGTTCCGTTCGGGAATCCGTTCGCTTCTGCAGAGATACACTATCATTGAAACTGCTTTGAAGGAGGCATTGTTCAGCTTCTTCCTCCCTCATCCGGACTGTAAATACACAACGCGTGTGGGCATTAAACGCCCTTTCGATTCTGAAACTGTGTACATCCTTAATCGCGTACGGCCATTGCAGCTCGAATCCGTCTCTTTGATAAATCGTTCCCATTGACTTCTCCTCCCTTTTACCGCTTACCTAGCGGAGAACTCCGGAGGAGCTGGATCCATGCCATTAGTCAACAAACGAATCTGACCCCCGCATGTGCAGAACAAGCAGGATTTGCTGGTGAGTGCTGGAACCCCTTGAATTGATACAGTAGGGCTTCCATTTGTCCATTGCGGTTTCGCTACGTTCCATGCATCAAGCAAGGAACTCAGCGTCGGCAAGGCAGGTAAAGCGCTTGGCTGAGCAGCTGCTTGAATTGGAGATGGCGCTGAGACGGTGGGCATGATTTGAGGGGCGCACGGGTAAATTTCTTGACCAAAGGTGGGTTCCGTTGAATCTGTATCAAAAACGTATGAAGAATCGCGACCCGCTATACTTTCAGCCAGCTTCATTGGATGCCGCTCACTCCGGCAAAACCCAAAAGAATAGAAATTCCCATCGACTTCTTGTCCCATCTGCTGAAAAGGAATAACACCGCGTATCGTACCCGATGTCGAAGTCGAAGGCACACAATCGTCGACGGTCAGCATCGGACTCCCGTTAATGAATATCCCATTGGGCTCCTGCTTGTTCAGCACCTCCTCATGAGAACCCAACGTGCATGCCATATAAGCCCCAGCCGTTACGTAAGTATCCTCGCTCCTCCAAGGGGAAGAGAGGAGCTTGTTCCGCGTATCCTTGGATAAGAACGTATCTGTAATTCCCATTTAAAATTCTCCTTCCGCTATTTGAATAGGTCTAACAACCAAGCCATATATACCTGCCCTTAACAGACTTTCTGCTGCATCAAGACGCGCGATTATCACATGGGCTCTGTAATAGGGAATCGTAAATACGGGTGCATCTTCCAACCCTCGAATATCGGCCGTCATGGCCATAATTTGTCCCCCCTGAACTAAGGTCCGTTCTGGAGCAGGACAAGCTGCTTTCGGCAAATCCATCCACTTATAGAAGGATTGGTTTTGTTTTTCTAAGTTCATTACGACAACCCTTTTATAAGAAATCTCGGGGTTAGCCTTTAGAATAAACAAAGATAACTCTTCACTTAGCAGCAGCAAGGGATAATGCTCCATCATGCAAGGGGAAGCAAAAGGCTGCCCCTGCTTCACATAAACAATTTCTTCATCTGCAGCATATTCATATCCCCGAAGCATACGCTCCGGCCACTCCAGCCCCCCTCCGCTCGAAGAAATCCTACTATCGTATTCCAGCACATAATAGTCCGTTTCCTTCATCACGCTGCTAACCCGCCTCCCATTCCACCGAAGCTTGTTGTTCAGGGGTCAAATTCACATGGAGCCGGTCTCTGGCCAGCATTCGGCTGCCCGTCAGATCAGCTCCGGTGAAATCTGTCTCCTCCAGCTGTGCTCCGGTGAAATCCCCGGCGATCTTCGCATACTTGAAGCTTGCATGATTCAGACTTGCACCCTGGAACCGGACACCATTCATCCCATAAAACAAACCATGAGCCTCCACGAAGGCATCCCGTCCGCCCAATGCCCCATCGAAGCTTGCTCCAGTTAAGTCGCTTTCCCTGAAATCCGCATCATACAGCAAGGTCATAGTATAATCGACATGCTCACACCGACAACGTTCAAACCGTGTTCCCAGCAGCCTCGCCCCCTTCATTCGACTGCCAGTTATTACTGCTTTTTCGAAGCGGGCATAATTGAAATCCAATTGCTCATACTCTCCCTGTATCAGATTGACACCTGCAATATGTTCATAGATATATTCATTAGGCACGCGGCTCTCCAGCCACCCCTTACATGTGATTGAGCTTCGCTGCATTTCATTGATCCGATATACGGATTCGGTCACCTCACTATCCCCATACTCACCAACACGGACTTCAAATTGGATGTCCTTGCGAATATTTTGGAATGAATCCAGCAGGGTTATCGCATCCATGGCGTAACGAACAGCATGAACCATGTAGACATGAAAAGGATACAGCTCTCTGGTCAACCACACCTGAAGCTCTGCGTGATCAATCTTGTTCATGTATCGCCTTCGGCTAATCTCACATTCCACAAACCACTGATCCATATATTGAAAAATCCAGCCTGCATCATACATGATCCCACTGATGAGAGAATTGGTTTTTCCGTGCTGGTCACTCAAATGCAGCAAATAAGCAGGGTCGCCTTGCATTAGTCTTGTGCGCATCAAGGACAAGTGCATCGAACTGCATGCCGAAAGCTCTCCCCGTTCCTGTTCCAGCTTGATCTGTTTGCACAAAATATCAAACAAGGAAACAATACCCTCTGCTATTTCCCTTTTATTGCTAATGTAGAAAGAATGCAGCTCACGTATTTTGGCATTGCGAAGCGGCAGCACTTCATGCTCAAGAAACTGCTGCCACAGTTTCATTTGGTGCATCATTCCACCCTCCGCTTCTTTATTGATTCATTAAGATCTCAATCCCCTTGATGACAACCTGCCCCTGGTCAATCTTCAGACCTCCATTGCCGTTCTTTGTGGTCATGTCTATCTGATTAGCAAGCAAGGTGACCGACTCTGACGCCATCTCAATCTGCTTACCCGCTTGGAGGGTGATCTTATTCTCGCAGTTGAGAATAATAGTCCCCGCATTGGTCAGGGTCAGCGTAGCTCCACCAGCAGCCCCCGTAATCGTAATCTTGTCCTCCTCAAAGGTAATCTTCTGCCCGGTTGGCGTAAGCAAAAACTTCGTATTGGGATTCGCCATTAGATCTTCCTTCAAGTCCTTGTCATAATTTATGATCGGCTGAAGCTGCTCCTGCTGTACAACCGTCGTCGTAGTCCCTCCTGCAGCGACTGTACCATTAGAAGATGGAGGAGGTGCTGATCGTGCCCCATCGGGTAATTTTTTACGAACAGAGCTTAGCGCGATCCCTTCTGCTTCCTTGGTATTAGGAAAGTATAGACGGGCGCTGTCACCCTTTTCAGGCATGCAGTACCAGCCAGTCTGGTCATCCGAAGCATACATAGTTGAATAAGGGAATAGATGAGATGTCCCAATGCTCCATTCCTGATCGCAATTGAGCTGAAGCTGAACCTCATCCCTCACCACACCCATAATCGTTCCGGTGATCGATGCGCCAACAAGCCGTGAGTTGTATCTCTTTCGTTGATATGCAGACTTTTTACGGCCCAAGATGTACCGGAATGAAAGCAGACCTTGAAGCATCTCTGTTCGGATCTCGAAGATATGCAGTAAATGCCCTTTGAACTTTATCTGATCCCCAAGCTGAAGTACCCGGTCACGAGTCTGGACCTCATAACGGATATAATCTTGTTCATCAATATCTCCTGACTGCGCTTCCTTCTGATAAGCCAGCATGTCTTTATACATCCGATAATGGGTAGCTTCCAATTTGCCTGCATCCCGGTGCTCCGGCATGCCCAAATAGACGCGAATGTGATCTTCCGTAGGTACAGGTACTAGTACCGTATTGTAATGAGAAGCTAGCCGCTTCAAAAATTCCCAATCCGTCTCCTGATATTGCAAAGTGTAATCGCCGAGACGTTTTTTCTCTGCAAATGTATTGAAGATTTGTCCATCTGGATAATTGCTGCTTATCTTCTGCATGACATCCGGGATTGATAAATCTACATTCTGATAGGAGCGAGTCTCGCGACGAAGATCCATTGCATGAGAATGGGTTACCGCTTCCACCTCTAACCAGTTCACTTGGTTCTCTACTTTTACTTGTAGCTTCAAGATCATACCGTGAAATAACCGCTGCTTCTTACCCTTCTCATCTTTGAAGAACAACTCGACGGGAGTATTCTCATTCGCCATATTTACATATTGTTCTTCCTTCTTCTCTGGAATTACACCAGTGAAGTGAAGCCTGCCGTGATCGTTGACTTTCAAATGCAATGCAATCTTATGAATCCGAATTTCGAATGGCTCAATTTGCAGTTGCTCGTAACTAACCGCCATCATCGACATCCTTATATCACCAACTTTACTAATTTTTATAAAAATCCTTTAATTACTATTTCATCGGACTTTAATCCCTCATTATTAACATATAATCCTTAATTTCAATTAAAAGGATATAAAATAAGACTTTATGCGCATGTCTAATTTACCAGATCATAGAAAAATATTTTGAAGCTACCGAGCAGAGCATTGCCCTAAAAGCTTGCAAAACAGCAAATCATATTGCTATTGTTTTATTCCAGACTTCTTTTTTCCCAGATTGAAACAATACTAGAATATTTTCCGTCAGGTGAAGTAAGGGAGGAATTGAAATGAGAGTTAAATTGGGGCTAGTGTTACTCTGCGTAATACTAATAACCGCCTGTTCGAGCGCCAATCCCACAAAAGATATGGGAGAATTGTATAGTTTGGCATTAGATGCATACATGCCAATTGATGAAGGCTTAAATGAAGGGATGCAATATATTGCAATTGACATGAGTAATTTTAAGGATGTGGCTGTGGCAGACAAGAAACAAATTCTAACGAATTTTGAAAAATACAATGTAAAAGTAATGGAAGCGACTTATGAGCAATTAAGAGAAGATGGATTATATGATCACCAGACGATGGTGCTTACAGGGGTATTGTTGCGTGTCGAAAAGACGGAGATTTCAACAAATAAAATGGTTGTCGAAGGCTCTAAATTTAGAGCTGCTGACGAAGCAACCGGAACGAAAGTGATTGTTGGATACAAAAACGGAAAATGGCAGGTTTCAAAAGAAGAAGGTATTTGGAAAAGTTGATTTTATAGCAAAATTCATTAACTTCAATTAAGACTGAATAGTAGCACTTTTTACAGCTTAAGAATACTTTTGTGCCATAGGATCATCTTTAATAAGGGTTAGCTCCTTGTCCAAGTCGTCCAGAAGAATATTCGCTAAGAGTGGGCTCAGTGGTCCACCTTGCGGGGTGCCTTCTCCCATTTTCTCGAACTTCCAAGAAGGTTTTCGATGGGTAGTAGACATGGACTTACCGAAATTCTTTGACCGAGTGAATCACGACATGCTCATGGCAAGGATAGCAGGAAAAGTGCAGACAAAAGAGTCTTGAAGCTCATCCGTGCCTATGTAAACGCAGGTGTCATGGCCAATGGCGTGCGAGATTTTCTGCTTTCTTTGCTTTTCATACGAACGCATCGGTTTCCTCTCCTTTCGGTTCAGCCCTTCCGGTTTCAGGCGTCCCTTACTCCCGTACTATGGCCTCTGCTGACTCCTGCGGATTCAGCGCGGCTTCTCAACCACGGTTACGAAGTGACTTCGCGTGTTCTTGCAGGCCTCCCCAGATAAGAACGTCATCTTTCTGCCCGCAGCTGCTGGAGTTTACAACGTTGCCTTTGGCGACTTCGGATTTCGTCATGTTTTGGTGACTCATCCGACTAACACTGCCTCGAATCCAGTTCGTGTACCTTAGCTCGTGCATTTGCCTCCAGCCTCCTTCAGATTCTGCCTCGCGGCCGACACCCTTGCTCTTGGCTAACGGTAGGCGTTCTCCAGCGCCCGTTCGGGACTTTCACCCTAGAGATGACGCACATGCTGGGCGTACAAAAAAGCCAACGACCTGTCAGACGACAGGTCGTTGGCTTCTTCTATTTGTACTCTACTATCTCTCCGATACCGTTTCCAAAGATTCGTACTGCCCTAATGGACCAGGTCAGTATGTTAGCCGCTAACTTCTAGAACTCTTAACACAAAACAAACGATTTCGGATAATTTTCTTATTTAAACTGATCTTTGAGGAATGATTTAACATTCTTGTTGAAAAGCAAAATAGTCATACAGGTGATTATTAGCAGGATGTCTATCAAATTAAACATTGAAAAATTAATTAATGCAAACGCCAAGCTTACAGCGCCAAACGCCAGTACGCCTATAAGCCCCCATTTTGCGCCTTTATATAGATGGTAAAATAAAATCGCATGTATCAGCGCACCCACTACAATACCCACAGACGCGCCTGAAAATGCTGCCCCGCTAAGCGGCATTCTGCTGACATAAAAAAAATCAAACAGTAGATTCTCCGCAAGCCTAACCGCAATTACGGTTAAAAGTAATGTTCTCCCTGATATTTTCCATTTCTCAGCTTTATTCACCGTTTATACCCCCGCAACATTATCAATTCCGTTGGCTGCTTTGCTTCATATGCTCTATGTATCATCCTTCGCAAATAATTGTACATCACTAAACAGCGTCTTAATAGCCCCAATATTCATTTTTGTTTGCTGATTATTCGCAACAATGAATATTCCTGCGTCCATCCGGACAATTGAGCTTTAGCTACAAATAAGTTATACCTGGAAATACCAAAACAGACCATCTAATTTTAGAAAAGAGGTTGATTATGAAAGCAGTTAGCACTACTTGGATGAAACGTTTGAATGCCGGGAAGCAACTAATGGTACCAAATCAAATTCATAGCAACAAGGAGTAGAGAGTTCTGTTTGAAGATTGCCCTTTCGGTATTCTGCTTTCATCACACCGGCTCTCCTTCAGATAACACACTAACAAATACAAGGAACCCTAGTCGTTCATACGCCAAGGTTCTTAATCATCCTCTTTCAAGTTTTCAGCAAGTTTGAGGCTCAATAAATCCCTTTGCATTTGACTCCACTCTTTTACGGATAAAATCAATAAATCCATTAGATAAGTATCCATCAACAAGTGCATACTTATCAGAAAAATGAGCATAAAAAGTGCTGCGATTTATGGTAGCCTTCTTCGTAATATCACTTATCGTAATAGAATTGAAATCTTTTTTTCTGGATGGAAAATCGCAACATGAAAGATCCATCCAATGAGAATGAGCAAGGCAACTTCCAAATGGCACAGGCAGCACTGGCACCTTATGAGGGACGAATTCGCACCTTTACTAGGGATGAAAAAGGGTATTGAAGCTATTGATGCCTGGTCACACACTGGGTCATTCCGCTTTTCTTATCCAATCAAATGGAGAGAAACTGTTAATCTGGGGAGATATTCTTCATAATGCCACGATTCAATTACTCAGACCGGAAGAGAAATTAGCTATGGATGTTAATCCTGACCTTGTAATTGAAACAAGGAAACGTATTTTGGATCTTGCCACTGATGAACGCTTACTTGTATCAGGGATGCACCTACATTTCCCTGGCTACGGGCACATACGTAAGGAGCAAGATCATTATGTACATGTACCCGAACTTTGGAGTTCGAAATTATAAATTCTGATACTGTTACGTGACGGAGCAAACGGAACGAAAGTGATTGTTGAAGATAAAAACGGAAAATGGCAAGTTTCAAAAGCAGACGGTACTTGGAAAAGTTGATTTTATAGCAAAATTCATTAACTTCAATTAAGACTGAATAGTACGCACTTTTTACAGCTTAAGAATACTTTTGTGCCATAGGATCATCTTTGATACGGTAAATAAAAAAAACGGCAAAGCCATCACTTAGGCTTTGCCGTCTTTTAATCCAGTATAATTCCGTTAGAAACCATTAATATCCCAACCCAATACAAGCTCCGTTAATTTCTCACCAGCAAAATCAACCTCGAATGAATCGACCAGCTTTCCGCCCAATCCTTCATAAAACGTTCGGGAAGGGTTCGCTTCCAGCACATGAACAAGCATCGATTTCATTCCGTTTTGCTTCAATTCATGAACAACGGATTGTACTAGCCTCTTCCCCAAGCCTTGCCCTTGATACGCCTGCAACACATAGATTGCGTTAAGCTGTCCGTCAAATTGCGGATAATTACCGCTTCTTTCACTACCGCCATCGGCAAAGCCAACGATGCTGCCTTCCTCATTTGCCGCAACAAACACGATATTCTTAGGAATCACTTCCATCCATAACCGTTCCCTTTGTTCATACGATTGAGCTTTCAAATACTCGTCCGGGATTATGTTGGCGTAAGTTGTTTTCCAGCTATCGACATGAACGCGAGCAATTGCTGCCGCATCCGCTAACACTGCTTTACTGATTTGGATAAAATGACCTCCCTTCCGCTGCGCATCATGCTTCATATACAGGAATAAGCTACCCCCTGCGGCTCTGCAGCTCTGGATACCCCTCTCAGCATAATCAAGTGAATTGGGTTCACCAGCCACACATCGAACATAGAAAGTACTGTAACTATCGTACTCGATGTGCTTCCAGAGCTGCAAGCGTAAAAAAAGGACGAACCATCACCAGCCGCCCTTACTGTCTCTTCTATTTATTCCGAATCATATTTCAGCAAATAATCCATAATAGTCTGCCTGCCAATAGGCGTCCAGCTCATCGCAAACCAATTATCAATGAGATTGACCTTCTCTCTTTTCACCGCGGGTATTCCATGCCAGACATCGGAGTGAATCAAGCGCTGGTACATGAGCTCGCTGCCGGCCAATACATGATGCTTATGGATGAAGAGATGATCGGTTTCTAGCATTGGCAATGCTTCAGGCGGCATCTCCTGTCTCCATATGTCACCGATTACCGGAATGCCTGGCTCTAGACCAAGATCACTGTAGAGCAGCTCATTTAATGGATGCCCCCCAGTGCCCTGTATGCCGATCGTGCGGTGACTGACCTGCATAAGCGTGATACGTCTTTTCCCGAGCTTTAACTGCAAAGCCCGCTTTACTTCGGAAGCACGTAGTTCTAGACGGGCAATCGCTTGATCCGCCTCACTCTCCCGTCCGAGCAGCTCTGCAATTTTGATGAAATTCAATTTCCAGTCCCACAATGACAAATCGAGAATAACCGGAAGCGCAATTTCCTTGAAGTTCTCCTTGAAATCGGTATGATAGTGATCTGCAATGATCAGATCCGGAGCAGACAGCCTCAGCTCCTCCATCTGAGAGCGAAAACGCTGCTTATACTCGTTGTCATTGACACCGGGATAATGAAAGAGATCAAGTGAAAATGTAGGCTCAATGCCGATAGATTGCAAGTATTGCTGGAACCCAAGCGAGGAGGCGACCGCGACCCGCAAGGATTGACGTTTCATATATATAGTAGGAGGAACGCCGACCGTACGCTGGAACATTCGGCTGAAATAAAACTCGCTGCGGAATCCGACGCTTGCCGCTACTTCTTTGACACGGCTATGGCTTTTATTCAACAGCTCCTTCGCTTTATTCATCCGGATCATACCCAGGTACTCAACAGGCGTCGATCCCGTTACTTTCAGAAACAGACGAGAATAGGCTGCGGGAGTCATGCCCGCTTCTTCTGCCAGTCTGCCAATGCTGATCTTATCAATATAATGCTGTTCCATGAAGGCAATACTCCGGTCGAGCCTCTCGTCATTCTGCTGGTCCGATTCCGGTGTACTCGTCATAATACCGTGAATAAATTGCTCCAATTGCAGCCGAAGCAGCAAGCGGTCATGTTTTCCTTCATTTCTGCTGTCCTCGTACATTTGAAGAATCCGCTGCAAAATTTGCTGCGGGTGAACGACCGGAATACGTCCCGGGCGAAAAGAGCCGGATAATGCAAGGGAGTTCGACACCGTCATCCCCCCTTTAGCCTTCGTCAATGCGACAGGCCGAAAAAATATGCCGTAGTAGGAAAAATCTCCAGAACGTTCGGATAGTTCTACGATCATACCGGGCACAAGTAAATACAGCTCAAACGGCTTAATATCACAAAGCATGCCGTCCATGAGCACGACACCTTCGCCTTCGGTAATAAAGCACAGTACATAAGCAGGAATCCGGTAGGTTCGGACCCCGGGCCTGCCTGCAAATCTTCTTTTGCGGACGGACGAGAACAGGTATAGTGAATGAGCGTGAGTCTGACTCCCGTGAGACAGCATCAGGCACCTGCCTTTCATAGAGCAAATCGTGTTTCTTCTAATTATATAGCTCTGCGGCGAATGAGCAAAGCGATCATATAAGGCGCTCCGATCAATGCCGTTATCAACCCAACCGGAATTTCGTAAGGTGTGAAAATCGTTCGTCCGAGCAAATCGGCCGTCATCACAATGAGCCCGCCTAATAGTGCAGCAACAGGCAATCGTCTTAGACTTCGAGTGCCAGCCAGATGGGAGGCCATATGCGGCGCCATCAATCCGACAAAGGCAATCGTGCCAGCCATCGAAACGGCGGACCCAGCCAATCCCACGCTTAACAAAATCAGCGACAATCGCGTCCGCTCCAATCGGATGCCCATCCCAACAGCCGCACCGTCACTTAACTGCAGTAAATCAAGATGACGGGTGTAACATAATAGTATGATGAATAGAGCAATAATCCAGGGCAATAGCGGCCAAAAGTGATCCCAAGTGCGTCCGTACAGACTTCCAGCCATCCATGTAAACGCTTGAGATACTCGAAAGATTTTGCCCACTGTCAATAGATAAGTAATGAGAGCTCCGGCCATGGCGGATATCCCGATACCGACCAGAAGCATCCGCTCGGGCGAGCTGCCCTTTTTCCAGGAGAGCTGATAAATCGCTAGAGCTGTCACCAATGCACCGCTGAAAGCAATCCAAGGCAGATAGCTCATAGAGAAGCCAGGTGCCAGAACAAGAGCGGCCACTACAGCAGCTGCAGCTCCTGAGTTTAGGCCGATGACCCCGGGTGAAGCTAGCGGGTTGCGGGTAATGATTTGCAGAATGCTCCCTGAGAGTGCTAAACCGCAGCCTGCCAGAAAACCAACAAGCACTCGGGGCAGCCGTACTTGGCGAACGGTAAAAGCATATTCATCTCCTCCGAGCCCAATTGCCGTTCGAAGAGCTTCACCCGCCGGAATCATTCTCTCTCCGATAACGATGCTCAGCAACAGCACAAATATATTTAATAGAAGCAACCCGATTATGACCTTTAGCCAGCGCCCTTTTATAATAGAAGGAATTATTTCGTTCTCCCCCTTCGCTGTGCCAAATAAATAAGAAACGGTGCACCGAAAAAGGCCGTTACGATACCCGCAGGAACCTCTTGTGCCGGAAGCACAAATCTCGCGCCGATGTCTGCAAGCAATAACAATAAAGCGCCAAGCAAGGCAGAATAGGGAATCATCCACCGGTAGTCGCTCCCGACCAGGGAACGCGCAATATGCGGAACAGCTAGACCAATAAAGGCAATGGGACCCGCGATTGCCACGGCACCGCCAGCAAGCAGTACAATGACCGCTATGCATAACACTTTTATGAAAAATACGCGTTGGCCTAATCCTTGGGCCATTTCTTCCCCTAGACTTATTACATTCATATGATGACTGAGAACGAAAGCGGCAGCCAGCCCTGCGGCCATATAAGGAACTACTTGGATAAACAATTGCAGATCTCTGCCTGTAAGTGATCCCGCAAGCCAAAAACGCATCGTATCCAAGGACTGCTCGTTCAGAATGAGTATCCCTTGGGTAAGGGAAGCGAATAACAGATTAATAGTCGCTCCTGCTAATATTAGCTTGATCGAGGTTAGCGATTGTCTGCCTAGCGAGCTTAGCAGAAATACAATGGCACCGGCTATTGCAGCACCAGCCATCGCCGCCCATGAAAAAACGGCAAGCGAGGTGGAATGCAAGACGATCGAGACGATAACTACTGCCAAAGCAGCACCGTTGTTTACCCCGAATATTTCGGGTCCGGCGAGACCATTCCGGCTAAGCGCCTGCATCAAGCAGCCGGCAACTGCCAGCGATCCGCCTACTGCTGCCGCAATCAATGCCCGCGGCAACCGGACGGATCGAATAATTAATTGATCATACGCTCCGTCAAACGACCAGATCGCATTTATAATAGAAGAAACAGAAATTTGAACGACGCCAAAGGCTACACTTGCGACCAAGGCCAAGCCGACTAATACGGCAAGAAATATGAATCCTGTGTACTTCACACCTCTACCTCCAGCTCCTGATTGGAAAAGAAATGAAGAAAGATTGGGCCGTCGACAGGACGACCCAATCTTATCATTATTTCAGCAAAAAGGAGTGCAGATCGTCAACAACTTTATTTACAGCTTGAATGCCGAGTCCGCTCATCCAATATTCCCAGTCCACTGGTTTAACCTGATTGTTCTGAACTCCTGGCAAGGAAGTCCACAACGGACTTTTCTCCAGCTTAGCGAAAGCATCCGGTTCTCTGTTGAACCAAAGAATGACGTCGCCGTCGAGCTCAGTCATCTGCTCTTCCGTTACATCCTTCGAGAAGCCCTCGACATTTTGCGAATCGACGCGCTGTATTCCGGCATCTGTCATAATCGTGCCAGCGAACGTGTCCTTCAAATAAATCTGAATTTTATCTGCACGCGGCCGGAATAACGACACCTTCTTCACATCTTGACCCGCCAGATCGGCTTTGAACTGATCGATACGCGCTTGGTAGGCATCCAGCAGTTTTTTTCCTTCCTCCGATTTGTTCACCGCATCGGCATGAAGCTGAAGATTGTTTTTCCAAGTCACGCCTAGTGTCTCAACAAACACCGTAGGAGCGATTTGCCCCAGCTGGCTGTATATCGCATCATGCGTATCCTTATTTCCGATAATCAGATCAGGCTTCAACGCATCAATCGCTTCCAGATTCGGTTCATTGACGGAGCCGATATTTTGAATGCCCTCTGTTCCCTTTAAGTAAGCCGGATATGGATCGCCCGCTGCCAGAATCGACGGCGCGCCAATCGGTTTAATGCCCAGCTCCAGCAAGTTATCCAGTGCACCAATATCCAGCACGACAATTTTGGCAGGATTAGCCGGAACCTTCACATCTCCATATGCGTCTTTAATCGTCCGCTCCGCACTTGGCTCTGCCGTTGCCGCAGGCGTATTTTCTTTAACGCCTCCCCCTGCAGCTTCCGTATTTTCTTTGTTCGATCCTGCATTTCCGCAAGCGGAGAGGATCAGAATAACCAATGCGATTAGGGACAACACTCCCCATCGTTTCAAGCCGTGTACCTGTTTACTTGCCAGCATGCCTAAATTCCCCCTGTGACCTAATTAAGAATGATAACCATTATTAATAAGATAACGTATTATCTTAAAATGTGTCCATGCAGAAACTTATTCATCTCATGTACTTTTTTTTACGTTACGGATAAATACCCAGATTAATCCAATTCAATCTCCTGGGATAACGGGTTGAAGACCTTGTGCATACGCAGCTCCGTATCTGGAAATAACCGCCTCGCCGTCAATTGTTCCACCCCGATAAAGGAGTCGAACAGAAAAAACTGGTGAAATCGCTCGCTGTGCTCGGGGAATCGTTGCTGATACTGCTCGATCACACTCCGCACCTTGCTCCAGAACAGCTTCTCTTCCATACCGAAATGGTCCTGCAGAAAGATCGCCAGCTCACCAAGATTGATAAAGAAGAAGGCATCGTGTACAAAATCCCGCACCGCTTCCAGATCATTCGTCTCCAAAAACGAATTCCGGTTCACACGCTGATGCTCCGCCGGCGTGGACACCAAGCCGGGACAATCTTCCGGATTCGCTAGCCCTTCCCGGGCAAACCGGATGCCATCATGGAAATCCTTCAACGCGATTCGGACCGGAAGTCCTTCTCGGAGCACCAGCACCATATTTTGAGCATGGGACTCTAGTGCAATGCCATGCGCATACAGGAAATGAATAATCGGATTCACGCTTGCCTTTAGCAGCTCTGTCAGCCAGTGCTCCATGCCAAATTGCCCGACCCACGGCGCGATATACGGCTGGCCCGCCGGATCTACAGCACATAAGGCATTAAACGGTATCGCCGTCTCGCTCTTGTCCAGATGCATCGGCAAGCTCTCTCTCCAAATACAGGACAGCGTGCCATAAGATTTGGACTGTAACGGAGCAGGGATATCGCTGTTCACATACGCAACGCCTGCAACTTCACCTAACAGAATAAGCCGCAGCTCATCACGCAGATAGGCATCCGCCGAAGCGATTCGTTTGAGCCAATCCGAGATAACAGGGGCATTTTCTACGGTATGGGGAGCTAATATCCGGCCGGTCGACGTGTTCAAAATGCTAAGCGACAGCTTGAGATAATGCTTGCTTGGACGTGACCGGTTCACCAGCGTTCGAATAGATTGCTGGGCTGTGTATTCCTCATCCGTACTGCCAAGCGGCAAAATCTGCTTGCTTCGAATATCGGCCGCAAGTACCGACGTTAACGTCGTTCGCCATTGCCACGGATGAACAGGCAGCATCACATAATCGGCCGGATCGGCCCCGGCTTCCCGAATGCTCGCCGCAAATTGCCCGAGCTTCTGTTCGCCCAGCTGCTCCTTCAGCCAATTGGCTGAACCCGGATCGGGAAGCTGGACGGAATGACTGAGCTTGACCCGGCTGCGATGAACGGCTGCCCATAAAGGATGAATGGCTGCGGCAAATTCGGGACCATACTGCTGTTGATCTGCGATATCGAAACCGATGCGCGACTTGTAGCTTGGATGATAAGGATGGCCGTCCATCATTCCGCTCTCCCAATCCTCATCGGACAAGGCATGCAGATTATGGTTTTCCTTGTGCCGCTTATATTGCGCCATAGTATCGTTGATTAACGTCTGCTCCAGCTCGTGAATGAAATGGAGCACCTTCTCCTCCGCCGCTCCGGCTCCGGCTGCAACCTCCAGCAAGAAAACCGCGATAGATTCGGCTTCTGTCTCGCCCGTGCTGCTTTTTCTGCGGACTGGCATGCGGCTTAGCCGGATTCGCCCGAATGTATAACGCCGTTCACTTCTGAACAGATAAGCAATCGGCTCTCCATCCATTCCGGTCCCATTGATGCGGGTATCCTCCCCCTCCGATTGATAAGCAATCAATCCCTCAAACAGCATCGACTCGATCAATTGGCGAAAAATCCTTCTCCTTACGTCAACATAGTGCGGAGACTGCATCGCCTCCCGATAAAATTCGAATGCTGATTGCTTTTCCTGCTTTACGCCGGGCTCCACTTGTTCGTTTGCGTTCACCGTACGCATATGGTTCACTCCCCGTAATATGAATAGCGCTCCAGTGCGTAAGCATGAAGCGGATTGCTTACCCGGTGCACGCAGTCTATTGTTCCGTCATCTATCCGGCGCCTCGTTAACTGCTCCACCTCAATCTCTGCCTTGAATACATCAAAGAGTTCAAATCGGCTTTGCAGCTCCGGAAATTGCCTTTGATAATCCATAATAATGCTCGCCGCTGCTTCCCAAAAACGGCGTTCCGGTAAGCCGTAATGCTTTTCCAGAAAGAAGGCGAGCTCTGTAAAATTAATGAGCAGCAGCGCGTCCAATAAGAAGTCGGTTAATTCCTCCGCCGTCTCCTTCTCGATAAACGAGTTCCGGTTGGGGCGCTGATGATTTGCCGGCGGATATTCGATTGCGGGATACTTCCGTTGTTGCTCCACGCTGAGTGAGTAGCGGACACCATCATGGAAGTCCTTCAAGGCAATGCGTCTCGGAAGACCGTGTTCCATAACGATAATCATATTTTGCCCGTGTGATTCCAGCGCGGCACCGTGGGCATGCAAGAGGTGGACCAACGGCACAATCGACACGCGGAGCAGTGTTTGCAGCCATTCCTCCAAGCCATATTGTTCAACCCAAGGTTGAATAAACGGCTTTCCTTCGCTGTCCGTATGAACCAAGGCGTTGAACGGGTAAGCTTCTTCCCCTTCGAGAAGAAAACGATGCAGACTCTCCCTCCATATCGCGCCAAGCGAGCCGTATACCTTTTGCTCCAGCACATTAGGCAGCTTCTGATGGTGATAGGACACCCCTAACACCTCTTTCAGTACGATAACCTGCAATGTCCGGGAAAGAAAAGGATCTTCCGCTGCGATGCTGCCAAGCCAATCCGAGATTCGCGCAGCGTTCATTATCGTATGCTGGGCGAGAATCCGGCCCGACGACGTATTCGTAATATTCATAGGCAGCTTGACATACGCCTTGCTGCGGTCGCTCGTATTCGCCAGCGTCCGAATGGACTGCTGCGGCCGGTAATTTTCCGATCCGTATCCCAGATAGATCAACTCACCTGTACGCAGCTGCTCAGCGAATTCCGGCGCAATAATCCGATTCCATTGCCAAGGATGTACAGGCATCAGAACATAATCCTTCAGTTGTTGGCCGTTTTGCTCCAGAATAGCGGCATACTTGCCGTAGTCATCGCCCAGCTCATGCTGCATAAACGCAGCTTCATCCAGGCCTCCGGATACGGACAGCTTTGCAGCAGAACGGCGAACCGCTACCCAGATCAGACAGAGATCCGGCTTGAATTCCGGTCCATAGGCTTCATTGTCAGCAAGCGTGAATCCGATGCGGGATTTGTAGCAGGGATGATAGGGATGACCCTCAATAAGATCGCCCTCCCACTCATCGTAATCCGCAGTTATCGCGGCAGCTGAAGCCGATACTTGCTGGCGGTGATGCAGCATTGACATCGTATCCTTCAGAAGCGTCTGCTGAATCTCATCGATGAAGGAAGATAATCTGTCTTCTTTCGCATGAAGCGATGACGAGATCTCTAGTAAAAACTGAGGAAGCGACTCTGCTTCCCGGAGCTCTCCCTCCACGATACGCATAACAGGCTTTTCAGAAAGGCGGATTCGCCCAAAGCTCCATTTCCGGGAAGCGGTGAACCGGTATTGAACAGCTTCTCCGGTTTCGCTTTGGCCATGCAGGCTGTATTCGGCTTCGGATTCCTCTTCGATATCCGGCTCTGTCAATATGCGCTCATACAAGAAGGACTCAATTAATTGCCGGAAAATACGCCGCCTTACGATAGCAAGCTCTTTAGACTGCACGATGGACCAAGTGATTCCGCTCATAAGCAGCCTCCTTTCTCCGCACCGGATTCCAAATAAATATGCTCCGGATGGGGATGACTTAAGAAGTCATGATGCGAGATCGCCCAGCCGTACGCTCCCGCATAAGGGAATAACAAAATATCACCGACGCGCACTCGTTCCAGCTGAACATCCTGTGCCAGAACATCTTTTGGCGTGCACAACTGGCCAACGACGGAAGCAGCTTCCTGATTGAGTGAAGGCCGCTCGTAAAGATGGGGCCATTCCTCAACAGGGATCACCTCAAAAGGATGGCTGTGCTGCCAGGACGACGGCAAGCGGAAATGATGCGTTCCGCCCCGGACCACGACATAGCACTTGCCGTGATTCCGCTTAATGTCCAGCACTTCCGCTGCATAATATCCCGTCGCAGCCGTCATATACCGGCCGCATTCGAAATAGATCATCATGTCGGGGCTGACCGCTTCCTTCACCAGGCTGTTCAACTGTTTCACAAAATGCTGCCAATCGAACTGCTGCTCCAACTCCGCGTAATTCACGCCTAAACCGCCGCCGGCGTTAAGATAACGGAGCGTTAAGCCGTAAGTATCCGCCCAGCGCCGTGCAAGCGTGCAATAGTAATGCACCAATTCCGCATGGGCTCCCGCATCCAAGTTGTTGGACAAGGAGTGAAAATGAAAGCCTTCCACCTGCAAATTCGGCAGTGATTTGATCTGTTCCATCACTTGAGGCAGCTGCTCCTCTTCGATGCCGAATTGCGTCGGGCGTCCGCCCATCGCCAATTTGGCCTGGGGCAGCGGACCTTTCAGGTTAATGCGCAGCAACACAGACACTTTTGTGTTATGGCGTCCGGCAATCGCATTCAGCTTGTTAAGCTCGTGAAGGCTTTCGGCATGAATCAAATGCACCCCGTGCTGCAATGCGCCTTCCAGCTCCGCTTCTGTTTTGCCAGGCCCCCCGAACAGAATCGGAATATCAGCCGATACTTGGCGAACCTTCTTGATTTCTCCAAGAGATGCAGTCTCAAACCCATACACGATGGGAGCAAGCGCCCGCAAAATAGCTTCTTCCGAATTTGCCTTGATCGCATAGAACAGCTTGCAAAATTCGGGCAAAGCGTTAACCCGGCTTTCAATAACACGCCGCAAGGCATCCAGATCATGCAAGTAAGCGCAGAACGGTTCATTTTGCAGCTGCTTCCGTTCCCGGACGGCCTCCGCCATGCGGCTATGCTCCGTCTGCATTTGCTTTCCCGTAAACGCTACAGCCATAGCGGATTTCCCTTTCCTGCCGACAGCGCACGGCGGTACAACTCGGCCGCGCTAGCGATGTCCTCTACCGCCATGCCCATCGGATTCAAGACGATAATCTCATCGTCCGACTCCCGGCCCGGTTTGCGTCCGATTAGAATTTCACCCAGTTCAGCATGCAGCTGCTCCCTGGAGAACTTGCCTTCCAGCACCAGCTGGTTAATAATTTTTTTCTCCCGGTTCGATTGCTCCCAGTCATCCACCACCACTTTATCCGCCTGAATGAACACGTCTTTACGCAAATCCATGATCGAAATATTGCTGACAAACGTCCCCTTCGCAAGCCATTCATACGGGATATGCGGAACAGAAGCCACCGTGGCCGTAACCAGCACTTCTGCCTGCCGGACAGCTTGCTCCGCCGTATCCTCAACGATCACTTCAATACCGCCGAAACGCAGCTGAATTTCTTCCGCCAGCTTGCCTGCAGCCTCAGGATTCAAGTCGTATAAACGAACCGTTCGAATAGCATCGAACTGCTCCAGCAGGGACAATATTTGCATCTTGGCAATTAATCCGCAGCCAATGACAGAAACGGCTTGAAATCCCTCTCTCGCCAAATAACGAGCCCCGATCACAGTAACAGCCGCTGTGCGCATGCTGCTGATCAAGCTGCCCTCCATGACGGCAACGGGGTAATTCGATTCAGGATCGTTCAAGATGATTAATGCGCTTGCCCTCTCTTTGTTCCGTTTCGCCGGATTATCATGCTTGCTGCCAATCCATTTCAATCCGCTGATCGCGGTATCCCCGCCAACATAGGCGGGCATGGCAATAATCCGGTCTGCAATATGGCCGTTCTCCCCCGCTGCGCGCAAATATGGTTTAAGCGGCTGTACATAATCTCCAGCACTATGCAACTCAAGCGCCCGGCTGACGGCAGCAACGTAAGGCTCGGAATGAGCCCCTCCCAATTCGATAAGATCCTGCTTGCTTAAATACAAAATTTGATGCTTCATCGTCGTTTCCAATGTATCATTCACTCCCTTTTCAGATTTGTTATTGAATGGCTTCGATATGTTGCGGCAATGCATTTACCCATTTCTCGTCATATACACTGTCCAGATAGCGTTCGCCGCGGTCCGGCAAAATTGTGACAACGGAGGAAGATGCAGGAATTGTCGGCAGCAGCCTCTGCAGCGCTGCGATTATCGAGCCCGAGGATCCGCCCGCAAATATCCCTTCCCGCTCCATCAGCATCAGACACCCGGAGACTGAATCGCGGTCATCCACATGGATCACTTGATCGATTTCATCCGGCTTGAACAATTCCGGCACCCGATTTGCACCGATACCCGGCAGCTCGCGCTGGCGTGACGGTGTCCCGAAAATGATAGAGCCTACAGCGTCTACAGCAATGACCTTGACATTAGGGTGAGCTTCCTTCACTCTTCTAGAGATGCCAAGTATGCTGCCTGTCGTACTGACTGCACATACGAGATAGTCGAGCTTATCCCCCATCTGCCGGACGATCTCCTCGCCCGCTCCATGGTAATGGGCTTGCCAGTTCAACGGATTGGCGTATTGGTTAATCCAATAGGCATTGGAGTCCTGCTCCGCCAGCTCTTTGACTCTGCTAATACGGCTTTTTAGATAGCTGCCTTGCTCATCGGGTGTTTTCACCATGTCCACATTGGCGCCCAAATAACGGATCAGCCTAAGATTCGTCGACGTAATCTTCGGATCGACAACACAGGTGAACTTCAGCCCGTACCGTTTGGCAGCCATCGCAAGTCCGATTCCCAAATTGCCCGAGGTGCTTTCGATCAGGTGCGTGTTCGGCGTAATGGTTCCGTCCTTCAAGCCCTGCTCGATGATATACCGGGCCGGACGGTCCTTCATGCTTCCGCCGGGGTTCATCATTTCGAGCTTGGCATATACCGCAGGCCCCGGTGCGGCGAAGAGAGCATTCAAGCGGACCAATGGCGTCTGGCCGATACAATCGATAATGCCATTTGCCGCTTCGGGCATTTTTTTCACGAGCTGCAATTTTTCCATGTGAACACACCAGCTTTCTTCTTGAAAAATGGGTATTTTGCCGCTTTTTTTGTTAATTGATAATGATTATTGTTTTCATAGGCAAAATACATGCCCATTATGGAACCCCCATCTTCTTCCTGTCAAGATATTTTTTTTATGGGTTATTTTTCATTTTTTCTAATTGACAATGATTATTATTGTTGATAATCTGTATCACGCAATCGCATTCCATTTGGTCAAAGGCAGGTGACATGACGATCACACTACAAACAGCCTGGCGCAAAAATGCTCGTATTTTGTGGGGAGGCCGATTTTTAACGAGTATGGGACTAACGGGAATCAGCCCCTTCATCCCCTTCTACTTGGAGAATATGAATGCCGGAACGACGGCGGATGTCCTGCTCTGGACCGGACTCTCCCTCTCTGCCCCAGCGGTGTCTTACGCTTTGCTCACCCCTTTCTGGGGAAAGCTCGGCGATCGCTGGAGCCGAAAATGGATGGTCGTCCGCGCCTTGCTCGGTCTGGCTTTGAGCATGTTCCTAATGGCCGTTGCGCAGACCCCATTTCAGTTTTTTCTATTCCGGCTTTGCCAAGGCGCCTTCGGCGGCATCTCAGACGCCAGCAGCGCTTTTGTCGGAACCCATGCTCCCCATCAAGAACAAGGCGTCGCACTGGGCCGGCTGGAACGGGCATCAGCCCTAGGTCTGCTTGCGGGACCTCTGCTTGGCAGTCTATGCGTCAGCACTTGGGGCAGCCGTCCTTTGCTGTTTATTACAGCAGGATTGACGGGATTGCTTGGTGTGCTCGCTGCGACTATTTTGACGGATAAAGACGAGAAGACTACGGCAGCTGCAAGGGCAGCCAAAGGCACCGGCGTTCTGCCAGCCTTTCTTTCTCTTGTCCGGCAGCCGCTCGTAAGGCGATTTATCGCCGCAGGCATGCTGTTCAAGCTGGTCGATTTCTCCATATTCGCTATCTTCACACCGTTTATCAGAGAGCTGTTCCACTCACCCGCCAGCAGCGCAACGATTGTCGGATTGCTGCTGGCTGTGTCATCCTTAGGCGAACTCGTCGGAGCTCCCTTGTGGGGCAGACGGAATGACCGGAACCGGCTAGAGCGAAATCTGATCTTTGCCGGTATCCTTTGCGCCCTATGCTTGGCGGCGCAGACCATACCGCTAGGCATCGTATGGCTGCTTATCATTCGTTTTCTGCAAGGATTTTTCTACAGCGCACTTTTGCAGACCGTCATGCTTGCTGTACTCCGCTCCTCCTCCAATTCCGACCGGGGAGTCCGGGTCGGCGCAACGAACAGCCTGCTCATGATCGGCCAAATTTCCGGGCCAACCATTGGTCTGTATTTGGGAGCTCAGCTGGGGATGTCCTCGGTCTTCTTCGTCATGTGCGGTGTCATGATCATAGCTTCGTTGCTGTTCTTGCAGCTTCCCGTCCATGCACGAAGGTCGAAAATTCAGCTGTCATCCGAATGACCATTTGAAAGGAGTCTCGCTATGCAATTAAAAGCCAAGCTTGATCCATCCTCTCCGGCTGTGAATGCTATCCTCAGGTCGCAGCAAGAAAGCCTCAGCCGGCTGTTAAACACGTATCTTCGGGAAAGCGGGCAGCATTTTCCGGGCTACAGCAGCTCTGTACGGCCTGAACTTAACCTCAAAATTGCACTTCCGCATTTGCAAAAGTCGATTTATGGGTCGTTGCGGCATCATTCCGCAGGCGGGCATCATGTATTTGGGGATTCGTTTTTTACCGAGGAGCATCCGCACGCAGAAGAAATTAGCTTCGAAGCGCTTATCGCGCTGCTGCTGGAGGAAGTATCGTTCGCAGAGCAAGATCCGGGTTCGCGGGAGCTGAAAAAGCTGGAGCTGCAGACGCTTCTGCTGAACAGCACGCGGCGGATGGAAGACTATTTCCGGCATGCTGGCCAGCAGCCCCTGCCTGTTCTAGATTTCCGCACCTGTGAGCAATCGCTGTTAAGCGGGCACCCGTTCCATCCGACGCCCAAAAGTCTGGAAGGCTTTGACGTGCCGGACAGCAGAGCCTATTCTCCCGAGTACGGGACTGCGTTCAAGCTTCATGGCTTTGCCGTATCGCAAGACTGTGTCGTTGAGGATTGGCTCGCGGATTCTTCCAGCAGAGCGGACGCGGATTGGATTCCCGAGCAGATGAAAGCCGCTGCGAGGAGCAAACTCCCGGATATATATGGAGATTACGCCATCCTTCCTTGTCATCCGTGGCAAGCGAACTATTTGCTTTCCTTGAAATCCGTGCAGCAGCTGCTCCATAGCGGACAACTCGTAGATTTGGGTTTGACCGGACCGGAGGTTTATCCTACCTCCTCGGTGCGAACCGTCTGGAGTCCCGAACAACGCAGCTTCTTCAAGCTGTCGCTCCATATCCGGATTACGAATTTCATTCGCGAGAACAACTACGAGCAGCTGCGGCGAACTCTGGATGCGGCTAGAGTCGTTCAAGCTGTACGGGAGCGGTATACGAATGAGCAGTTTCAGCTGCTGCTGGAGGAAGGTTACCGTACGGTTAGCCCTCCAGACGCATTGCTGCATAAGCATGATGAAGATTTAACGGCCAGCTTCTCTATGATTGTGAGGGAAGCGCCGGAAGCGTGCAGTTCCTCCGTGCATCCCCCTTATGTACTCGCTTCACTGCTAGAGGTGCGTCCAGGCGAAGAAGAGCCGCTGCTGTTCCGGGCTGTCCGTGAAGGGCTGCCGGAAGGATCACCGGATTGGCTCGCATGGCTGCGGCAATATTTGCAATTGTCGATGCTGCCGATTGTTCGTCTTTATACCGAAACCGGGATCAGCCTGGAGGCTCACGTTCAGAATGCGATGGTGAGCTTGGATAAAGGGATGCCCGCCGTCTTTTATGTCCGGGATCTAGAGGGTATTAGCGTGAAAGAAGCAATCGCACGGGGTGAGAATTGGATTCCTCATCTTATTGGGGAGGACAGTCCTGTCCTGTATAGCGAGGCGGAATCCCGCCATCGTCTGAAGTATTATTTTTTCGTCAATCATCTTTGCCATCTGATTCAGCGGCTCGCCTGCTATTCCGGGCAATCCGAACTGCCTTTCTGGCACGAGGTGAAGCTCTCGCTGGAGCAGATGAAACGGGAATCTAACCATTCTGCTATGCATAACCTGCTGGACGACTTGTTGAACAGCGACGTTCTTCCGGCCAAAGCGAATCTGCTCAGCCGGTTCCATAAGCGTGGAGAGACGCCGCTCTATGTCTATATTCCCAATCCTATTAAAAGCTAAAGCTGATATACCAATCAAAAAGAGGCCTCCTCGGAGCAATGTCATTTATGCGAGCTTTTAACTTAATGACATTGCTTCCTGGAAACCTCTTTTTTGAGCATGGCTATTATAAATACTGTCTTTCGCCCGTTTCTGCTGCTTTCGCTACCTGCGGGTCATGCACTATTTATAATACAAATGAAATATAGTAATATTACGCTATTAATGGTAGAATATATAAATATTTGATTCACGAGGGGGCTGCCATGTTAATTGAAACCGATAGATTACTATTAAGGGAGTTTATCCCCTCCGATTTGGATGCTGTACATAAATACGCATCCAATCCAGTTGTTGTGAAGCACATGCTGTGGGGACCGAACACTGTCGACGATAGCCAAAGCTACTTGAATATGGTGATCGGCATGCAGGAACAGACACCTCGCCAAGGCTTTGAATTAGCTGTTATTCTAAAAGAAAGCGAACAATTGATCGGCGGCAGCGGCATTCATATCTGCAGCCCGGCAATCGGTGAACTAGGTTACTGCTTCCATGAGCTTCACTGGGGACACGGCTATGCCTCTGAAGCCGCCCGCGCCCTGCTCTCTTTCGGCTTCGGTGAGCTTAATCTTCACCGGATCTTCGCAACCTGCCGTCCGGACAATATCGGATCCGCCAAAGTGATGCAAAAAATAGGCATGCGCTATGAAGGCCATCTTAGGGAGCATATGTGGCACAATAAAGACAATAGATGGGTGGATTCGCATCAGTATTCAATTTTGGAACAAGACTATAAACAGCCTTTTTGAGGCGTTGATTCATTCATAACCTCGCCTTGCTGCGCTTTCATATTAAGCAATACGCATAACAATACCACATTTAGTACAGTTGTCCCTCAAGCTGTCGAGAAAATCTCGGCAGCTTTATTGCGCTGTAATCCCCCTCTGGCTGCACCCAAAACGAATCAAAATGTAAAAGTGCATGTTGTAAGCCATGAAATCGGCGATTTTTCGCCTCAAAATGCAAATGTGCAGTTTGATTAGCCTAAATCAGAGCTATGGAGCGAAAACGGGCGATTTCAAATGTACTTTTACATTTTGAGCAGGATTTTGGGGCATTTGACGCCCATCAGCCTGCACTTTTGCATTTTGTTTTATAAATGAAGCACTACGGGAATAACCCAAAGAGCCGCTACAACATCTCAATCGCAATGCGCAATCGCAGCTGCCCCATTTGAAGTATACAGAAACACGCACATGAAGTCCGGCAGCTTCTCGCCCCTCAAGACACTCCAAGGATGGTACCCCATTTAATCACTGTCATCATTTTTATGAAATCCTCAATTCCTCTGTCACAAAAACATCCGCTGAATTGTCTTAGATAACGTTAAGACATTACAACACTTGGAGGAATCGATATGAACTTACGAATGCATGCACACAAAGCGAATCCGGCTGCCTATCAGACGATGATGAAGCTAGAAGAGACGATCAAGCAAATGAACGGCGATCCGATTCTGTTTGAGCTAGTGAAAATTAGAGCCTCCCAAATAAACGGCTGTGCGTTCTGCGTAGATATGCACACGAAGGACTTGCGCAAACTAGGAGAAAGCGAAGAGCGGATGAACCTGATTGTCGTATGGCGCGAAACACCATTGTTTACAGAGAAAGAACGCGCAGCATTGGCCTTGACCGAAGCCGTTACGCAAATTTCCAAAGACGGCGTGCCGCAGGAGCTTTATGACGAAGTGCGCAAGCACTTCAACGAAACTGAATTTATTTCGCTTATTATGGCGATTAATGTTATCAACAGCTGGAATCGCATCGCAATCTCTACGGGTATGTTCCCCGGCTGCTACGACAAATAATACGTTTGCGGCCAAATAAAGCCACTCCTGCGGTCCATGTCAAT
Source organism: Paenibacillus sp. NPDC058174 (assembly GCF_042883865.1). Classification (NCBI taxonomy): domain Bacteria; kingdom Bacillati; phylum Bacillota; class Bacilli; order Caryophanales; family Paenibacillaceae; genus Paenibacillus; species Paenibacillus sp. NPDC058174. Next base: position 396,592 of record NZ_JBHVUY010000001.1, on the reverse strand, counting down.
AAGTGTACTTTCACTTAAAGACATGGGCCTACGGGTGGCTTTCTTGTCTATATATTGATAGGATGAATGTATCTTACAACGGAGGTTGATATGCCCGTGACGTCGAATGAAATGACGCTGGAAGTTGAACAGCTGTACCGGGATTACAAACCGCTGCTTACTTCCATTGCTTACAAAATGCTCGGTTCGATGGCGGAAGCTGAGGATGCGGTTCAAGACGTGTTCGTTACGATCAGCAAGCATGGCGCCGATACGATCTCGCATCCGAAAGCCTATCTCGTGAAGCTGGTTACGAATCGCGTCCTCAACGTCATGAAGGCTGCTCCGCGCAAAAGGGAAAGCTACCCCGGAGAGTGGCTTCCAGAGCCCGTTATTGAGCTTGGCTGGGAGGATGCCCCGCTTGAGCGGGTCATCCAGCATGAGCAGCTAGGCTATGCCCTGCTCGTCCTGCTGCAAACCTGTACGCCACCGGAGCGCGCCGTATTCGTTCTGCGCGAATCATTCGGCTATGATTATTCCGATATTGCCGCCATGCTGGATAAGTCCGAAGCCGCCTGCCGGAAAATATTTAGCCGGGCATCTGCGAAAATCGGCCAGTCTCAGTATAGAGACAAGCTCGCATTGAACGATTCCATGGAAAAATTCGTTCAATCCTTTTCCCAAGCGATCGATAGCGGACGATTCGAGCCGTTTATCCATTTGCTCACCGACGATGCTGTCCTGCTGAGCGATGGCGGAGGTGTCGTTCGTGCGGCAATCAATCCGATCGAAGGACGCCAGCGGATTGCTGCCTTCCTTACTGGTATCGCGGGAAAAGGCTCGCTCTCCGGAGAGTGGCTTCCTGCTTCGGTTAGCGGCCAACGCGGGCTCCTTCTTAGCCGGGAAGGATTGCCGCCGCTCGTTCTCGTACTGGAGCCGGATGCTGAGCTCACTTCCATTCGCAGCATCTATTTGATCTCCAATCCGAATAAGCTTACCCGTATTACTCCATGAATGAACGCAAAAAAGGAGCAGTCTGCACATGCAGCTGCTCCTTTCGTCTATCCATTATAAAGCTGTATTAGGCTTGATCCATCCATTGAAAATGGAAGCTGCCTTCACGATCGAGACGCTGGAACGTATGGGCCCCGAAGTAATCGCGCTGTGCTTGCAGCAGGTTAGCAGGCAATCTCTCCGTGCGATAGCTGTCGTAGTACGCCAGCGCGGAAGCAAATGCAGGGACTGGAATGCCGCGGGTAACGGCAACGGAAATGACGTTTCTCCATGCATCCTGATATTGCTGCACAATACCGCCGAAGTAATCGTCCAGGAACAGGTTTTTCAGTTGTGGATCGCGATCATAGGCGTCTTTAATATTTTGCAGGAAACCGGCACGGATAATACATCCGCCGCGGAAAATCATCGCGATGCTGCCGTAGTTCAAATTCCAGTTGTACGCGTCCGAAGCAGCACGCATTTGTGCAAAGCCTTGCGCGTAGGAAGCGATTTTGCTGGCGAAGAGTGCTTTGCGAACCGACTCGATGAAGGCTTGCTTGTCACCATCATAGCCGGCTGCTGCAGGTCCGCTCAGCTTCTTGCTGGCTGCTGCCCGCTCTTCTTTCATTGCCGAGATAAACCGCGCGAATACGGACTCCGTAATAATCGACAGCGGCACGCCCAGATCGAGGGCGCTTTGGCTCGTCCATTTGCCCGTTCCTTTTTGTCCAGCGGAATCAAGAATGACATCAACCATTGGTTTGCCGGTCTCCGGATCGGTTTTCGAGAAAATATCGGCTGTAATCTCGATCAGATAGCTGTCCAGCTCGCCGTTATTCCATTCAGTGAAAATCGAATGCAGCTCTTCCGTGCTTACATTCAGCACATCCTTCAGCAAATGATAAGCCTCGCCAATCAGCTGCATATCACCGTACTCGATGCCGTTGTGCACCATTTTCACATAGTGTCCGGCTCCGCCTTCACCGATATAAGTGGAACAAGCATCGCCGTTCACTTTTGCCGAAATCGCAGTTAGAATCGGCTCGACCAGTTCATAAGCACTTCTTTGACCGCCTGGCATAATCGCCGGCCCCTTCAAAGCGCCCTCTTCGCCGCCCGATACGCCTGCGCCGATGAAGCGGAAGCCTTTGGCCGACAGCTCTTCATTTCTGCGCTGCGTATCCGGGAAGTAAGCATTGCCGCCGTCGATCAGAATATCGCCTTCGCTGAGGTGAGGAACAAGCTGGTTGATCGTGTCATCCGTCGCTTGACCGGCTTTAACCATAATGAGAATTTTACGCGGCGTTTCGAGGGATTGAACGAACTCTTCCACGCTGTATGCGCCGATAAAGTTTTTACCCTTCGCTTCCTCCAGCAGCTCATTCGTTTTCTCAGGTGAACGATTGTAAAGCGCGACAGAGAAGCCTTTGCTCTCGATATTCAATGCGAGGTTTTTGCCCATGACGGCCAAGCCTACCACACCAATTTGTTGTTTTGCCATTGTGAAATCCTCCCTTTCTATTGGACCTTTATGATTAGTTCTGAGCTGTTTTTTTCCAATCGGCAGCGAATTTCTCCAGACCTTGATCAGTCAGCGGATGCTTGGAGATTTGCTCAATGACAGCGAAAGGAATCGTCGCAATATGAGCGCCTGCCAGCGCCACGCGGGTTACGTGATCCGGGTGACGGACAGAAGCGGCAATAATCTGTGCATCCAGCTTATGAGTACGGAACAATTCCGCAACCTTCACGATCAATTGAACGCCATCCTCCGAAATGTCGTCCAGACGGCCAAGAAACGGTGAAACGTAAGTGGCGCCAGCGCGGGCAGCCAACAATGCCTGATTGACTGTGAAAATTAGCGTAACGTTCGTCTTCACGCCTTTTTTCGTCAAGTAACGGCAAGCTTCAAGACCAGCGAGCGTCATTGGCAGTTTGATCGTAATATTTTTATCGTAATTATTAATCTTAATGAGTTCATTCGCTTGAGCGATCATCTCTTCAGCCGTAATCGCATCAGGCGTTACTTCAGCGGAAACCGACTCGACTTCAGGTACTTCTTTCAAAATCTCCTCAATGCGGTCCTCGAACTTCACGCCTTCCTTGGCTACCAGAGAAGGGTTGGTCGTCACGCCGGACAATACGCCAATTTTATAAGCCTTTTTAATATCTTCCACATTTGCGGTATCGATAAAAAATTTCATGATTCATTACCTCCGTTTATTGGTTGATATAAATAATTGCTTTGTTTAATTACACCAGTTCTTTAGCCAGACGCACTACATTTTCAGTGGAGAATCCGAAGTAATCCAACACTTGGTTGCCCGGACCGGAAGCGCCAAACGTATCGATTGACAGCACTTTGCCGGATGGCCCCGTATAACGGTCCCAGCCAAGCGAGATGCCGGCTTCAATCGCAATCCGCTTCGTTACGGAATTAGGAAGTACACTTTGCTTGTAGGCATCGTCTTGACGATCAAACCGTTCACGGCTTGGCATCGCCACGACACGCACCGAGAGATTTTCTTGCTCCAGTACGGCTTTGGCACTCACCGCAAGCGATACTTCCGAGCCCGTGCCAATCAGAATGAGATCAGGCTTATCATTCGTTTCGGTCAAAATATAAGCGCCTTTGGCAACCGCATCGACATTGCCTTTCGTTTCTTCATAGATAGGCAGGTTCTGTCTGCTGAGCACCAGTGCGACCGGACCTTCCTTCTGCTGCAGTGCATACGCCCATGCGCTTGCTGTTTCATTGGCATCGGTTGGACGAATAACTGTCAGTCCCGGAATCGTGCGAAGCGCAGCCAGATGCTCGACCGGCTCATGCGTAGGCCCATCTTCACCTACCGCGATGGAATCATGCGTAAAGACGTAAGTGACAGGCAGTTTTTGCAGCGCAGCCAGACGGATCGACGGGCGTAAATAGTCGCTGAATACGAAAAATGTACTAACGAATGGTTTGACGCCGCCATGCAGCGCCATGCCGTTGCCGGCTGCACCCATCGCATGCTCGCGAACGCCGAAGTAAACATTTCGTCCAGAATAGGATTCCACTGCAAAGGTTGACTCGCCTTTAATATCCGTCATTGTGGAATGAGACAGATCGGCGCTGCCTCCAAAAATCGAAGGAACGGTTTTCACATAATGGTTAATCGCATCACCGCTGGCAACACGAGTAGAAATGGATTTGGAGCTATCGAAGGTAAGAATGTCCGCAGCATCGATCGATACAGTACCGTCAATGACCTGCTTGAACTCCTCGCCCTGCGCCGGATATTGCGCCGCATAAGCAGCCAGCAAACCATTCCACTCTTCCTCTTTCGCTGCGCCATTTTGCTTTAGCTGCTCGAAATGCGCTTTTACCTCATCCGGTACGTAAAACTCTTCTTCATAGTTCCAGCCGTATACTTCCTTCGTTGCTTTCGCTTCTTCCTTGCCCAGCGGATTGCCATGCACCTTGTTCGTGCCTGCCGCTTTGCTTCCGTAACCAATTATCGTACGAACCTCGATGAGTGTCGGCTGCGAATCATGCTGCTTGGCTGCTGCAATGGCTTTGGCGATTTGCGCCACATCATTGCCGTCTTCAACCCGCAAGTAGTGCCAATTCGCTGATTCCGCCCGCTTCTGAATATTTTCGCCAAAGGAAAGGTTCAGATCGCCATCCAGCGAAATATCGTTGGAATCATAAAGCACGACCAGTTTGCCCAGCTTCATATGTCCCGCCATCGACATCGCCTCGTACGAAATACCTTCCATCAAGCAGCCGTCTCCGACTAAAGCGTACGTATAGTGATCGACAACCGGGAATCCATCCTGATTGTATTTAGAAGCCAAATGAGCTTCCGCCATTGCCATACCGACTGCCATTGCAAGTCCTTGGCCCAGCGGCCCTGTGGTTGCATCCACGCCATCGGTATGACCGTATTCAGGATGTCCAGGCGTCTTGCTGTTCAGCTTGCGGAATTGCTTCAGATCATCAAGCGATACCTGATAGCCTGACAAGTGCAGCAGGCTGTACAACAGCGCTGATCCGTGTCCTGCGGATAAAACGAAACGATCGCGGTTAAACCAAGTGGAGTGGCCCGGATTATGGTTCAAAATTTGGGACCAAAGCGCATACGCCATCGGCGCAGCTCCCATCGGCAAGCCCGGATGACCGGAGTTGGCCGCGTTGATGGAGTCGATTGACAACGTACGAATCGTATCGATCGCTAATTGATCAATGGTTTGTGTTGTAGGCATATTGTTCTCCTTCTTTCTGTTGAATTTGAGCTTCAGATTTATCATCGAACCACCAATGGTAGCCGTCCGCTGCAAGCAGCGCATCGGCTTCGGCAGGTCCGTAAGAACCAGCTTCGTAAGGACGAAGAGGAACTAAGTTCTCCTCGAAGGCTTCCAGAACCGGCTGTACCCATTGCCAAGCGAGCTCAACCTCATCCCAATGCGCGAAGAACGTTGGATCCCCGTGCAACGCATCGAAAATAAGATTTTCATATGCTTCCGGAGCATCCTCCTGCCCTGCAAGCAGATTGATTTGAACCGGCTTGAACTGTCCTTTATGCTTCGCGTCCTTCGTATTGATTTGCAGCGTAATGCCCTCGTTAGGACCAATTTCGAAGATGAGAAGGTTCGGAACTGTTCCTTTTTTGTTCTCGGAAGAAGGATGCTGCAGCGGCTCTTTGAATTCAATGACGATTCGTGTCGTCTTATCCTTCATTCGTTTGCCGGTCCGGATATAGAAAGGAACGCCGCGCCAGAAGAAATCATCAATTTGCAGTCTCGCTGCAATAAACGTATCATTCATCGAGCCCGCTTCAATTCCAGGTTCCGATGTATAGCCGGCAACCGGTTTGCCATTAATGCTGCCTGCCGTATACTGGCCGCGAACGACACTGGCTGCGACATCTTGCTTTTGCAGCGTCTCCACTGCTTCCATCACCATTTTCTTCTTAAAGCGAACTTTCTCGGAGGTGCTGATATGCGGCAGTTGAACGGCAAGCACCATCAGCAATTGCAGCATATGATTCTGGAACATATCCCGGACAGCTCCGGATTGATCGTAATAACCCGCACGTTCCTCGACACCAACCGTCTCACTCGCCGTAATCTGTACATTAGCAATGTAACGGTTGCTCCATAGCGCTTGAATAACCGGATTTTCCTGCTGCAAAGCCTCAAGGCGCTGCACCATTGGCTTGCCGAGATAATGGTCGATACGGAACACTTCTTCTTCGGCAAAGGATTTGCTTAGCTTCTCATTCAACTCGCGGGCAGATTGCAGATCATGACCGAATGGCTTCTCGATCACGAGACGCTTCCAGCCGTCTGCGGAACCAAGACCGCTTTGCTGAATCCGTTCGGCGATCGTCTCGAAAAACTCGGGGCCAACTGACAAATAGAACAAGCGGTTTGGCGCTGCCTGAAGCTCTGCTTCCCTTTGCTCGATTCGGTGAAGCAGCTTCTGATAATCGTCCACATGCCCGATATCCAGCACGTTGTAGCGGAATGCGCTCAAGAACCGTTTTACTAACAGCTCATCGCCCGGTTCGCGTCTGGAGAAGTCTCGAAGCGATTGCTCGATGTTCGCTTGAAACGACTCATCAGTCAGCGCTCTCCTGCCTAGACCAAACAAGGTAAAGGATTGCGGGAGTTTTCCATCGAGAAATAAGTTATATAGAGCAGGGTAAATTTTTCGTTTCGCTAAATCCCCTGTTGCACCAAACAGTACAAAAGTAGTTGCTTCCATGTTCAATCTCCTTCCAGCAGAGCGGTTCTAAATTTATTACAGGACTGCGACGGTTGATCATGCGACCATCTGCCTGTCATTCTGCAAGCTCTGGTTTCTTTTTCGTAATTCCACTATAATACGTTTATAAGCTATACAAGTAATTAATATATTTCACAGGAGCTATAGACCACGTCTATGAACAACAATTACGAGCTATACAAAGTTTTTTATTGGGCAGCGAAAACGGGCAGCTTAACACAAGCGGCCAAAGCGCTGTATCTCACTCAGCCAAGCGTCAGCCATGCGATCAAGCAGCTTGAAGAAAGCTTCGGCATCACGTTGTTCTACCGCAATTCCAAAGGTGTTGCGCTCACGCAGGAAGGTGTCGTCCTCTACTCTTATATTGAGAAATCGCAAATTCTTATCTCACTGGCTGAAGAGAAAATGGCCGCGCTAAAAAATCTGGACAGCGGCGAGCTGCGCATCGGCGGCAGTGATTCCTTGTTCAAGCATTATTTGCTGCCATATTTAGAAGAATTCCATCAAAAGTATCCCGGCATCAAGCTGCATCTCAACCACGGAACAACGCCGGAAATTATCGCTTTTCTAAAAGAAGGCCGAATCGACTTGGGTGTCGTCCGGATGCCAATCGTCGACTCCCAGCTTGAAGTGCGCGAAAGCATTCAACTGCAGGACTGCTTTGTAGCAGGCGCCCGTTATGCCGAGCTTAAAGATACAGTGTTGTCGTTGGATTCGCTGCTGGAGCATCCGGTTATTCTGTTCTCCCGGAACAGCCGGGCTAGAATGGCGATTACAGAGCTGTTTCAAAGCTATGGCTACACATTGAAGCCTGAGATTGAGGTAGGAAGCGTGGATCTGCTTATTGAATTTGCCCGCAGAGGACTTGGCATTTCCTATGTAACGAGGGAATTTGTCTCGAAGGAGCTGGAGGAAGGCTCGCTCTTTGAGATCCATCTAGACGTGCCTTTGCCTCCCTCCCATGTCGGGATCATGATTATGCGCAATATGCCGCTTACGAATGCAGCAAGCAAGTTCATTGAGCTAGTTCGCTAATTGCCGATGATCGGAACAGCAGAGCGGTATGGTCGGCTGACTTGCAATCAAAGGAGCACCTCACACGGTAAGGTGCTCCTTTGATTGCAAGTCAGCCAAATTTCCTGTTTGATTTACGTTTATTATATAATTAAATACTAATATAATTATTTACTTATATACAGAGCGGGTGTATGATAGTCTCATAAATCAAAATTATTTGATGGAGGTGATAGATTGAACCCATCTGTTGAGCTATTGGCCGAGACGATGAAGCTGCTTGCCGACCAGACTAGACTGACGATCATTGCGCTGCTGAAAGAAAAGGAAATGTGTGTACGCGATATCGTAGATCTATTGGAAACGACGCAGCCGAACGTAAGCCAGCATTTAAGAAAGCTGAAAACAGGCGGCCTAGTGAAGGAAACGAGAAAAAGCCAGTGGATTTATTATGCTTTGAATGTTGCAGATAAGCCTTACTTAAACAGCCTATTGGAAGAGCTTCCTTCCATGAAAGATAAGCTTGGCAAGCTTAACCCGGATTGCTGCAAATAAACAACAGGAGGAAATCATGCTCGCCGCTTCGCTTATCTTTATTCCTACACTTATTCTTGTCATCTGGCAGCCCAAACGGTTAAACATCGGCTACTCAGCGATGGGCGGTGCGATTATTGCCCTGCTGCTTGGCGTCGTCAGCCTCCAGGACGTCTTGGATGTTACCGGTATCGTCTGGAATGCGACGCTAGCTTTTGTCGCAATCATCCTTATCTCTTTAATATTGGATGAAATCGGATTTTTCGAGTGGGCCGCCCTGCATACTGCCCGTTTCGCAAAGGGCAACGGTTATCGGATGTTTGGCTGCGTTGTACTGCTGGGTGCTGTAGTATCCGCCTTTTTCGCCAATGATGGCGCCGCTTTAATCCTAACGCCAATCGTTCTTGCGATGGTCCGGGCATTGAAATTTGATGCACGAATGATTTTACCGTTTATTATGGCAAGCGGATTTATATCCGATACGGCTTCCCTGCCGTTTGTCATCAGCAATCTGGTCAACATCGTCTCCGCCGACTTCTTCGGAATTGGATTTGCCGAATATGCAGGCAGGATGATCATCCCCAACTTATTTTCCGTCGGAGCCAGCTTGCTTGTGCTGTTTGTTGTTTTTCGCAAAAAAATTCCTAGACATTATGATGTCCACTCGCTTAAGCAGCCAATCGAAGCCATTAAGGACGTTCGTTTGTTCAAGCTGTCATGGATCATTCTAGGAGCCTTGCTTGTTGCTTATCTCTGCAGCGAGTTCCTCCGTGTACCCGTATCGATCGTTGCAGGAATCGCTGCCCTCATTTTCATCCTTGCCGCCAGGAAAAGCTCTGTTATTCATACGCGGACAATTATTAAAGACGCGCCTTGGTCTGTCGTTATTTTTTCCATCGGCATGTATGTTGTCGTCTACGGATTAAGAAATGCCGGACTTACCGACCAGTTAAGCGGGGTATTTCAGTGGACTGCAGATCAAGGCTTGTTCGTAGCAGCTATGGGTACCGGCTTCATTGCCGCTATTCTCTCCTCTGTCATGAATAACTTGCCTACTGTCATGATTGACGCATTAGCGATTCACAGCACTAATACGAGCGGTGTCATTAGAGAGGCTCTCATTTATGCCAACGTTATCGGTTCTGATCTAGGCCCAAAAATTACGCCAATCGGATCACTCGCTACACTGCTATGGCTGCATGTTTTAGCTAAAAAGGATGTAAAGATCGGCTGGGGCTATTATTTCAAAGTGGGAGTCGTTCTAACGGTTCCCGTACTGTTCATCACGTTATTCGGACTCTATATATGGTTATCCATCATTCATTGAGATCGTTAAAGGAGACAAGCTGAAATGGAAAAGAAACTCATATATTTCTTATGTACAGGCAACTCATGCCGCAGTCAAATGGCAGATGGTTTCTTGAAGAAGCTTGGCGGGGAGCGCTTTGCGGTGGAAAGCGCAGGTCTGGAAGCGCATGGCTTAAACCCGAGAGCAGTACAAGTCATGCAAGAAGCAGGTGTCGATATTAGCAGTCATGCTTCCAATGTAATTGACCCTGCTATTTTGAACCGTGCGGATTATGTCATTACATTATGCGGGCATGCTGATGAGCATTGTCCTGTCATCCAGAGCCCCAACGTGATCAAGCAGCATTGGGGCTTCGAGGATCCGGCTCAAGCTACCGGTACAGAAGAAGAAATTATGGCAAAGTTCCGCAACGTTCGGGATGCGATTAAAGCCCGTATTCAGCAATTTATTAAGCTGGAGCATGAAACTCAAGAATGATCGTACCAGGCTCTCGTCTCCGCTTTATATAACCGCCACAATACAAGAATCGGCAAAATAACGCCCAGCAGAAACCCGATATTATGCCAGACGAAATATTCGATCAAGCGCAACACGACCATAATCCAGGCAAGTGCAACGGCATAATTTCGCCGGCTTGCCTCGGGCTGGCTTAACCGGTAAGCTACCCAAGCGGCTGCGATGCCAAAAATTATCATAACCGCTGCCAGCACTGCTTTCATCGTTTCAACATTGCCTATAGCGTATATTCCATTGACTATATTTACAATGGCGCCAAGGTACAGCAGTAGTTGCGTGATCAAGACTGCCGCCGGTTTCTGGGCCTGTGCTAGGTCATTTGACATGATTGGCGCTCCTCTTTCTTTTCCCCTGATTAATTGTTGTTTAGATTCCCCCATCCTGATCGAAATTAAAATAACATTTGACTTAAAGTTCACTTTAAGTCGTATCATCTCCTTGAGCAATGCTCCATCCACTATCGGGAGGTAATATACATGAAAAAAACAGTTCTAATTACAGGGACATCCACTGGCTTTGGTAAAGAATTAGCGTTACAGTTCGCCGAGCGCGGCTGGAATGTAATTGCTACTATGCGTAATATTTCGAAGGTCATCCCCGAATTCGACAAATACAACAATATTAAAGTGATGGCTCTAGACGTTACAAATGAGGCGATGATTGCACAGGTTGTTGAAGACGTCACTCAGCAATACGGCCGTATCGATGTCCTTCTTAACAATGCAGGATACTGTCAGATGGGAACTGTTGAGGAGGTGTCGATCTCTCAGGTAAAAGACCAATTCGACACGAATGTTTTTGGAGTAATCCGTACGATGCAAGCTGTTCTTCCGCAAATGAGACAGCATCGCTCTGGACACATCATCAACATCTCATCCATGGGAGGCGTTCAAAGCTTGCCAACCATCCCCGTCTATTGCAGCTCCAAAGCTGCGCTGGAGAACTTGAGTGACGGCCTTGCCGGCGAGGTCAAGCAGCTGGGCATAGACGTTACACTTGTCGAGCCTGCAGGCTTCCATACTGGCTTCCAAGGAAATACGCAAGAAATTACAAGTACGATTCCAGACTATCAAGCCAGCTATGATTGGATGAATGAGCTTGCACAGACGGCTCCATTCGGCAATGTCCAGAAAGCCATGTCAGCCGTTGCCGATATTGCCGGCACAGACAATCCGCCAAGACGGCTGGCACTCGGCAGTATGGGACTGGTTATGGCTCGTACGCAGCTGAGCTCCATGCTTGAAGAATACGACAAGTGGGAGCATGTTACAGCAAGCGCTGACTAACTTATATTTGACCATAGAGAAAACCGCCTTTGTGAAAAGGCGGTTTTCCCTGTAACAAATGACGAATTTGTTTAATTATCCGGAAATGCATTAATCTTAAAGTGATGCTTGCCACTGCTTTACTTTTTGTTGAAGTTTATCATGTAAATTAGCGGAATTTTTTATGTCTTTCCAAATTTGATTTTGGTACTTTTTTGAGAACATTGATTTTATTGATTTGCTATTCTCTTCGCCATCTTTTGGTTCTTTATAACTGGTAACGGTGTAAGTGCCTTCAACCTGTTTCAACACGACAACGGCAGGAAGGGAATGTCCGTTTACAATATTTTCACTATTTTTATTGAAGCCCCCGTAAAGAGAGTACATATATACACTTATTTCGTCTCCTGTTTTTGTAGAACCGTACACCTTATGGACTTCAAATGACTTATCAGCACTTGAATATACACCTTTGTAATGATTAATAATATAATTAGAGATGGCTTCATTAGCCGATTCATCTAACTCTACATTTTCAGCTATAGAAGAACAGCTTGTCAGAAGTAAAATAGAGAATATAAGAATTAGAATCTGTTTCATCTTTAAAAGAAACATCCTTTCACATGAAATGTGAGTAGTGTTGTGTCCAACCTTCCCAAAGTTTTAACAAGAATAAGCTGAAAGCAGCATCCTGAATTCATGTCGTATTCCTTACTGTCTATATAACGAATCCAAGAAAAACAATGTTGCAAATATTTGGCGTTAATACCAGTAAACAAATATTCAATATATAACCTTATAAAAAGAGAGGAATGGCACCTTCAGCCATTCCTCCCTTTTTAATAGAAGATAAATTTAGTTTTTCACGCAATCCGGTTCCATATAAATGCCCTTTTCCGTCGTTGTCCGTTCTCTTTCAATGTCATCATACATGTTTATTTTATAGTTAATCGCCGCAAACGCTTGATCCAGCTCGATTTGCTTTTTCTGCAGCTCCTTTTGATGCTCCCTCAGAATCGCTTTCCGTTGGGGAATCGTCTCATCCCCTTCTAACGCTAAATCTACAATCTTTTTCAAGTCGACAACCTTCATTCCAGTTGCCCGGAAACAAGTCAACAGCCTGATCCAGTCCAAGTCGGATTGTACAAAAAAGCGATTACCCTGCTCATCTCTTTGAATAAACGGCAGCAAGCCCTCCTTCTCATAGTAACGAATCGTATGAGCGGGACAGCCTAGACGCTCAGCGGCTTCACCTATCGATATTTTCATGTCATCATCTCCAATGCCAGATCTGATTCTTGTTATAAATATGACCCTCAGAGGGACTCATACCCGATAATCCCCCAGTTTTTCGCACGTTTAAAAAGTACACCTTCTATTATATCACCATACTGTGCAATAAGCCCGTGAGGCACTAAACAACCAATAAGAATCTCTGCATATAAAAAAGAAAAAGCCTGATTTCTCAAGCTTTTTCTATCTTCTTACGTATGCAGCTACAGCTTAGGGGCAGCAGCCATTCCAATATATTGTGTACGGTATAAGTGCATTATAGTTTTGATATAGTAAAAACTCAATTGTTAACGGTTCTATTCTCTTTAGCATAACGATTCTCCGGAACCTTCAACCCAAGATTCCCTCGAAGCGTAGAGCTTTCATATTCCGTTCGGAATAGACCTCGTTCCTGCAGAACCGGAACCACTTCATTCAAGAAATCGTCTAGTCCAAACGGTCCGAATTGCACCAGCATAAAGCCGTCCGCAGCTCCCGCTTCAAACCACTCCTGCATCTTATCGGCCACTTGCTCCGCTGTCCCCATAAACGGACTTCGCGGCGTTGCCGCTTCCAGAGCAAGCTGGCGAAGCGTCTTCCCGCTTAACAGATCAGCTGTAAAGTTTTTGAATGTCCCTTGCTGGTCTGGTATGAAATCTATCAGATTCAGCGCAGGTTCATCCAGCGGATACTGCGTTAGATCATGATGGTTAAAGAAGCGGCTTGTATAGTTGAGAGCATGTTCGATCGTTACCAGACTCGCAATAGACTGATACTTCTGCTCCGCCTCTTCAGCGGTTTTCCCTACTACAGGTGAGATGTTAGGGAATACAAGAATATCATCTGCTGACCGGCTAAAAGTAACAGCTCTTCTCCGCAAATCTTCCCTAAATGCAACACCTTCTTCCAGCGTCTGTGGAATGGCATAGATTGCATCCGCTACTTGCGCTGCAAAATTTCGGCCAGTCTCTGACAGTCCAGCTTGGAAAATAACAGGCTGTCCTTGAGGTGAACGATCAATGTTAAGCGGACCTTTGACGGAGAAATATTTCCCTTTATGATTAAGCGCATGCATCTTCGCTGGATCAAAGAAAACACCAGATTGCTTGTCCCTCACAAAAGCATCATCTTCCCATGAATCCCACAGTCCCTTGGTTACTTCCAAATACTCGGTTGCCAGCTCATATTTCGCATCATGTTCGACGCTTTTCCCATTATAATTATTCGCTGCTTCATCAAGCAGTCCGGATGTAACGACGTTCCATCCGGCTCTGCCGCCGCTAATTTTATCAAGCGTTGCGAACTGGCGTGCAACTGTAAAGGGTTCGCTGTATGTCGAGGATAATGTCCCCACTAGGCCAATATTAGAAGTTACTGCCGCTAGAGCACTCAATAGTGAGACAGGTTCAAACCGGTTTAAAAAATGCGGCATCGACTGCTCTGTAATATACAAACCGTCCGCGATAAAAATAACGTCGAGCAGAGCAGCCTCAGCCTTCTGTGCCCACTGCTTATACAGCTCAAAATTGACGCTAGCATCGGCCTGAGAATCGGGATGCCTCCATTCCGACATGCTTCCTCCAGCTCCGCGCAAATTGACGGCAAGCTTGATTTTTCTACGACTCATCTGATCGTCCTCCTTCAATTGATACTGACAAATCAAGCCGATATCCTTCGATCGAATAAGCACCCTGCCGGATGTCATGATCACTTGAACGTATGAATCCAAGCCGTTCATAAAGCTTTACCGCTGATGGATTGCTTTCCGCAGAAGTGTGAAGATACAGGCTGCTTGCTCCAGCGAGTAATGCTCTATTGGCACTTTCTTGAATAAGCCGTGTCGCAATTCCTTTCCTTTGCCACCCCGGCAATACCGCTAATCTTCGCAAGATTGGCGCCGCAATAGCCTCGTTATAGCCATCGTATGCCCCGGCAGAGCTGTGAAACACCTCTGCTGTCCCAACAATCTGACCGTCCAGTTCTGCAACAATACGCTCCTGTGGACCAGGTTCAGCATATAAAAGCAAGGATTGCTTGAGCAGTTCACTCGTATCCGGGTGCAGTGAATCATACTCAGCCCAAGCACTCAGCAATACTTGAATGACGGATTCATAGTCATCCGCAGCCGCATCCCGAATTCGGATAGCATGTTCCGAACCCGAATCATTAGATAAACTCATCAATTGCCCACCTCATTCGTTCATATAATTTACTTTTCGCATAGAAATACAAGGTTTTATTCCACTAATTGACCGATCGTTCAATCTGTAATTAATTATATGAAGTCTCCCTCGCCGCTGTCAAATTTATTTTTTAACAAGGCACGGATAAGCACATTGCAAAAAGCCCCGTAAGCCTTGTACAATCGAGGTTCCCGCGGGGCTTCATATTTTGCTGGCTTATTGACGAAGAAACAGCTTCAGCGCATTCTCAACAGCAGCCTCGTCGAAAAGCCCTTCATTTCTTACATTTTCCATAAACATGCCATTAACGATAGAGGAATAATGAATCGCAAGCTGGTAGGCCGGCCCTGCAATGAGTTGTCCGCTCGTTTGTCCCTGCTCAATTAATTGAGCTATCGTACGTCTGTTGAAGTCATACGCTTTATTCACATTGCTCTTATACGGCTCAGGCAGCTGGTCAAAGCTTAAAAATTGCATAGAAAAAGCCAAATTAAACTGCATCCCAATCCCTTCATCCCCAGCCAGCTTAGAGACACGCCGAATGACTACATCTTTGGCCACTTTACATAGTCTGTCCCACGGACTTCCTTCCATCACATGCAAGAGATCATGCGCGTCCTTTTCCGAGATGCCTAATATATCAACCGCCAAAATGCTGTATAACTCTTCTTTAGATTCAAAATAGTTATAAATGAGACCTTTGCTCATCCCTGCCGCTTTAGCGATTTCGCTTATTGTCGTAGCTTGATGTCCATTGGCCACAAAAAGCGGCAGCGCGGATTTCAAAATATGTTTTTTCTTATCCTCGCGAAACTGAATATCTTTTTCATGATTTCTTGGCATCACAAATCTCCCTTACTTGCATTCCATTCCTTTCATTATACATTGTTATCTCGTTAATTTTTACTACGAATCAGAAATCGCAATGCTGTCAGGGGAAGATAGACTTCTCGCTCATGGCCTATTATAATTAGTAACTACATGTGCAACTTTACTGATCGAGAAATGGGGAATTGAAATGATACAAAAAGCAACATTTGCTGGCGGATGCTTCTGGTGCATGGTAACTCCTTTCGAAGAACAACCCGGCATTCACGGCATTATTTCCGGTTATATGGGCGGAGAGCTCGAAAATCCGACTTACGAGCAAGTACTGACGGGAGAAACCGGACATTTGGAAGTCGTACAAATTACGTTTGACTCCTCGATCTTCCCTTACGAGAAGCTGCTCGAGCTCTACTGGCCGCAAATCGACCCAACCGATGCCGAAGGTCAAGGCAATGATCGTAAAAGCCAATACCGCACCGCCATCTTTTACCATAATGAGGAACAGCTCCAGCTTGCTATCCAGTCCAAAGAAGCTTTGGGACAAAGCGGCCGTTTCGATAAACCTATCGCAACTTTAATTCGTGAAGCCGAAGTTTTCTACCCTGCGGAAGAGTATCATCAGAACTATCACCGCAAAAATCCGGAGTTCTATAAGGAATCCCGAATTTATTCCGGCCGTGACGTTATTATTGAGAAATACTGGAGCAAATAATCCAATCAGGCTCTACAAATAGACGAATGCCTCCGAGATAAATACCCAGTCATAGACGAATATCGTGACATAACTTAAAGAGTACTCAAAACTCAGGAGGTGCTTTAATCAATGTCCGGATTTGGTGGTACTCATAATGTTGGAATCATTTTGGTTCTGTTTATTTTATTAGTGATTATCGCTTGCAGCTGCGGATTCTTCGGCGGCTACGGCAACAATGTTGGCGGCATCGGTACCGGCGGTTACGGTAACAATGTCGGCGGCATCGGTACCGGCGGTTATGGCAACAATGTCGGCGGTGTAGGCACTGGCGGTTACGGCAACAATGTTGGCGGCGTCGGTACCGGCGGCTACGGTAAAAGCTACTAAGAGATAACCTCCACACCATTTGCCTGTAAAAGATATATCCAAATACGCAAAAGGCCCATCGAGATGGGCCTTTTGTTTGTTATTGCCTGTTATTTTCTATTTGAACAGCAGGATGTTAAGTTAAATCGTCGGAATCGTTCCCCCATCGATGACAAATTCACTTCCGGTAATTGCAGATGCCCGATCGGACACGAGAAAAGCGGCTAATTCAGCAACCTCTTCCGGTAATCCCGGACGGCCAAGCGGTATGCCGCCAAGTGAATTCATCAATTGCTGCAGTGCACTCTCTCTGCTGCCGGTTGAAGTTGCAATACGATCAATCATAGCATCTGCTGCCTCTGTCTGAATAAAGCCTGGAGAAAGCGAGTTTACACGAATGCCTTGAGGTGAAAATTCATTGGACAAGCCTTTGCTGTAATTAGCAAGGGCAGCTTTTGCAGCCGCATAAGCAAGCGTCGTCTCGTATAACGGGAGCTTGCGTTGAATGGAAGTAAAGTGAAGAATAGCCCCTGCTCCTCCCTTTAGCATAAGAGGAATTAGTCCATGATCCAGCCGGACGGCAGACAGCAAATTCCAATTCAGCGCTTGCAGCCAATCCTCATCCGACAAAGCGAGCGCGCCTCCTGGAGGTGTGGATGAACCCCCAACGCAATGAATGACAATATCGATGCTTCCCCACTCATCCTTAACAGCTTGAATGATTGTATCGGCACCCTCTCTTGTTGCCAGATCAGACTGAATGAACAATACCGATTCCAGTATATCCGAAGACAAGGACCTTGCCGCAGTCATGACGGTGGCACCGCCTTTCACAAGCTTGTTGACAACTGCTTGTCCCATACCTTTGGTGCCGCCGGTTACGAGCACCTTTTTACCTTCAAATTCGGAAGTATTTATATATGAATGATGGATTTGATTCATGTGAGCTTGTCTCCTTACGTTTCTGAAATGTTTAATTGTTTGATTAGATTGTTCTCCAATCTAAAGGAAAAATTAAAAAAATAAGGACAATTCGGGTAATCTCCGTTAATTTCAACCCCTAGACTTGGCTCTTCACCTTCAAGAATAGAGTCTAGAATCGTCAAGCTTACCCGTGAACCGATAAACTCGCCATCGCTCCATTTTCTAATCGCCGCTTTCCCTTCAAAAACCCGATTATCGTCGATCAGAACTGCATCATCGGCAAAAGCGGCGAGCATCGCATCCGTTTGATGCGAATTGCTGGCTAGCACAAAACTGGAAATAGCCTGAGGCCATTTATTTGACAACATGACTTGATCTCTCCTTTCTTACGTTGAATTTTACACGCACAGTTCTGATATGTATAATTGATTAAAATTATAAAAACAATGAATAATATTCATATAAAGAAGGTGCACATAATGGAACTCACACAATTGGAATATTTTCTTGCGGTTGCAAGGCTGCAGCATATGACCCGCGCCTCTGAATCCCTTCGCATCACCCAGCCTGCATTAAGCCATGCTATCTCTAAGCTCGAGACCGAAATCGGCGTTCCCTTATTCGACCGTAATGGCCGCAATATCAAACTGAATCGGTATGGCACGATGTTCTCCAAATGGATCGTGCAGGCTTTGCAAAATATTGAGAATGGCTTGCAGGAAATTGAAGAATGGTCCAATCCCGAGACTGGCGTCATTTCGCTAGCCTATCTCAATATTCTCGGCGTCGATTTGATCCCAAATCTCGTAAAATCTTATCAGTCGAGTAATCCCAAAGCACGATTTGAACTAATGCAAGGAAATATCGGCGATATTAATGAACAGCTGGAGCAAGGCTTCGCGGATATTATGATCACCTCGAAGGAATCGGTAAACGACGATCAGACGTGGATTTGCATAAAACGAATGCCGCTGTACATTGTCGTATCTGCTGACCATCCCTACTCTAGCCGCAGTTCTCTTAGGATGATGGAGCTTTCAGGAGAGCCCTTTATCGGATTGAAAAATAACTGCGGATTGAAAGCAACCATCCTATCCCGCTTTCAAGAAACCGGATTTCATTTGGCTTCGACTTATGATGCAGAAGACTTGATCACAGTCGCTGGATTTATTAAAGCCGGACTAGGCGTATCTGTTCTGCCACGAACGTTAGGGTTAATGCTCGATGATCTCGTATGGGTTCCAATCTCCGATGAAGGCTGGAATTGGGAAATCGGGATAAAATGGCGCAGGGACGGATTTGTCTCCCCGGCAGCCAAACGGTTTATGGCGTTTGTATCCTCATGTACACTTTAGTCGGCCGCTGCCACTCTTGATAGATTGCAGACTATATCGGCTGCCTTTATTTATTTCTGCTTCACTAGCAGCACGCCAATGACGATTATAACGATGCCCAGCCACGTTTTCCAATTCGGGAGCTCCTTCATGAAGAGATAGCCCATTGCCAATGAAATCAGAATTTCGAGGCACTTCGCCGCTACCAGTATATAGCTCAACTGACCCGATGCTTTGTAGCCGAATCGAATTCCGTAACCGATGCAAATGTTCGCGATCAGGAAAAGCGGCAGCATCAGCAGTTGGAACTTAACGGTGGTCCAAAAATGCGGGTCGATATGCTTGCTTTGATACGACAGGATAATATTAATGATGGACAATCCGCCGAGCAGCAGCCCCGCACTCGTTACGTATGACATAGCATCCTCCATTTAAGCTGATTAGGCTTAATGTTTACCGCCGCCAACTTTTTTATCCTCGGGCATATTTCAGCAGTGGAAACGCTTGACAGATAAGCTGGGACTGTATACGATCTATATGTAATCATTACGATTAATATAGATTTCGATAGCTCACGGAGGAATTGCCTTTGCGCACCCTTATTTACCGTTACGGCATCCATGCCGTCTTTATTGCCATTATCGGGCTCTTCCTTGTCCTATCCTTTGATCCCGGTCTATTCGCCCGCTTGTCACTGCCGGATTGGCCTTCCATGCAGTCTTTCTCAACATTTAAGACCATCCTTCTCGGCATCTTACTCGAAACGCTGCCTTTCCTTCTTTTAGGCGTATTCGTTTCTTCGTTCATGCAGCTGTTTATTTCAGAGTCCCTCATTCGGAAAATAATCCCCCGCAATCCGCTGCTGGGCATCCTGGTCGCCTGCTTGCTGGGCTTTCTGTTCCCGGTGTGCGAATGCGGACTAATTCCGATCGTTAGACGTTTAATCGCCAAAGGCATGCCGCTATACATTGGCGTCGTATTTATTTTGGCCGGTCCCATAGTCAATCCTGTCGTCATCGCCGCCACCTATACCGCTTTCCGCACCCGGCCCGAACTGGTCTACTCCCGGTTAGGACTTGCTCTGCTTGCTGGAATCACGATTGGCATGATCATTTATAAGTTTGTCCGCTACAATCCATTAAAGAATGATAGCGCGACTCCGATAGATCAAGATGGACATGGACATGGCAGTCATCACCACAATCATCACCACCATGGACACCAGCATCAGCATGGAGGCGGCAAATTTTTAGCGATGATGGATCATGCTGGCAGTGAATTTTTTGATATGGGCAAATATGTCATGGTCGGCTCCATCCTAACCGCAGCGATTCAAACCTTTCTGCCTAGAGCCAGTCTGGCAAGCATTGGACAAGGGGAATGGAGCTCACATCTGTTCATGATGGGCTTTGCTTATTTACTATCGCTCTGTTCAACATCGGATGCGTTCGTCGCTTCTTCCTTCGTCACTACCTTTTCGTCGGCATCACTGCTTACCTTCCTTGTGTTTGGACCGATGCTGGACTTCAAGAGCACGTTAATGCTGCTGTCTGTCTTTAAAAGCCGATTTGTTCTGCTGCTCACCATCCTCATTGCGATCAGTGTGCTTGCCGGCTCTGTCATCATCGGACATTTCTATCTATCGCCTTTATAAAGAAAGGAGGAAAACCAGTGCGGCAACGATCAATGCTGTTCCATTATTTACTGCGTTCCGCTATACTCGGCAGCTTCTCCTGCCTCATCGTTCGCCTTGTGCAGGAGGGCAGGCTTCATTACTACATAGCGCCAAGAACAGAGCTGTACGTGAAGCTCGCGGCTTTAGGCCTCTTTCTGGTTGCGGTTTGCCAAGCTTTTATTGCGCTTCAATCCTATGATGCCAAGAGAAGGGAGACTTGCGGCTGCCACCACCCGATCGCCTCTTCCATATGGAAAAACACTGCCGTGTACAGCTTGTTTTTATTGCCGCTTGGACTTGGACTGTTCACGCCGGATACTTTGCTCGGAAGTGGAATGGCTTCCTTGAAGGGCGTGAATCTAACCAGCAGCGCGCTGGTCCGTGGGGCTGATTCGGCGGCTGCTAGCACGTCTGTCGTCCCGGAAACCAGCATTCAACCAGATGTGACTAAAGAAACGGAGACAGCGGAGGCGGCTGAACTGCCGGATGCAACAGCCCCGCCTACGCCAGCTATCGATCCTCTGCAAGCCTTGTTTCCTTATGACACTTATACGGAACTTCATGCGAAGCTCGGCATGAAGCTGTATCAGAGCGATGACGCTGTCACTATCAATGAATTTGGTTTTATTGAGACGTTAACCACATTCGATTTGTACAGAGATAATTTTATTGGAAAAAGAGTAGCAATTAGCGGTTTTGTCTATCGCGAGGATACGATGAAGGACGGACAATTTGTTATTTCCCGCCTGGCGATGTTATGCTGCTCCGCGGACACCGAGCCGTATGGCATTCTTGCGGTTATACCTGATGGCCAGAAGCTAGCCGATGACACATGGGTCCAGGCAACCGGGACGATCGGTTTGACCCATTACCTCGGCAATGAAATCATGGAGCTGCAAATCGATGAGATCAAAACGATCAAGCAACCGAAATCGCCCTACGTCTATCCCGACGACGCTTATTTTGACGCGATGCTTGGGAAATCGGGGACGGTGCAGGATTAGCTTAGCTGCAATGTTGCAAACTTTTGAGTCGCCCCTCCTGCATCGGCGCAAAAAAACGGTTCCCTCACCGGGAACCGTTAATCGACAAAGCAAGACAACGACATATTTTACCGCCATTATATAACAAGCTACTCATTCGTATATTCAAACCACAATTTCTCGAACTCATCTTTTGTCAAATGACGAGCCTGTACATCTTCTTCTGCATTTATTTCATCAACGTTAGGAATCACTTGATCTGCGAGAAGAGTTATTCCTGTCTCTCTGTCATCAGGAGCGTAACTAACTGTTCCATCAAAATATTTTTCAATTTTCCTCACCTCATAACCAAGATCGTCAATCTCAGAAAAAATGGTCTGAGGAATTCGTTCTTCATAATTTTTATATTCTACATAAATATACCTCAATCTTTTCCCTCATTTCACCACTCAGTGTCTGCAAGACAATCTTCGATTTCATGATGTCAGAAAAACTCAAAATGTAAATCTGCAGTTTGTTAGACCTGTTTTCGCAGATTTACAGCGTCAAAATGCAAATGTGCAGTTTGATTGGCCAAAAACAGCCCTGTAGAGGAAAATTTGGCGATTTCAACTGCACTTTTGCATTTTGAAGGCGATTTTGGAGCTTTTGATGCTCATCAGCATGCACTTTTGCATTTTGTTTCCCCTTCAGCACAGCGACTCGATTTTACTGAATCGTTTCCCCCGCACTAGAGGAGCAAGCAATCACCTATTCAAAAATTCACCGCTTATTCCAGCTGTCCTTTAACGGAACAATCCGATTGAATACGAGCTGGCGATCACGAGTCAGGCGGGGATCGACACTGAAATATCCATGCCGGAAAAATTGAAATTTTTGCTCCGGAGCAGCACTCTCGATATATGGCTCAATGAGAGCCCTCGAGACGACACGGGAATCAGCATTCAACACTTCCGCCCAATTGTCCCCTTCCGGGAGCTTATCCTCGAGCAGCAACCTCTCATATAGATGAATATCAGCCTCTACAGCATGATTGGCGGACACCCAATGAATCGTCCCTTTTACCTTGCGGCCTTCAAAGCCGCTGCCGCTTTTCGTAAGCGGATCATACGTACAGCGCAGCTCGGTCACTTCCCCCGTAACCTCGTCCTTGATGACCTCTTCACAACGGATAAAATAAGCTCCCTTCAGCCTGACTTCGCCTTGAGGTGTCAAACGATGAAAGCCTTTGACCGGATGCTCCATAAAGTCCTCCCGCTCGATATATATCGTTCTGGAGAAAGGCACTTCCCGTTTGCCAAGCTCGTTGTTCTCGCTGTTATTCTCCAAGGAAAGCAATTCGCTCTCTCCTTCCGGATAATTCGTAATTACGACCTTCAGCGGCTGCAAAACAGCCATCACGCTAACCGTCTTTGCCTTCAAATCCTGCCTCAGCAGTTGATCCAACAGCGAAATATCAACGGTACTGCTGGCCCGGATATTGCCGATCTCTTCAATAAAGCTCTGAATGCTCTCCGGCGTATACCCTCTTCTTCGCAACCCGCGCAGCGTCGGAAGCCTCGGATCATCCCAGCCGTCTACATAACCGCCTTCGACCAGCTGCCGCAAAAATCGCTTGCTTGTCACCACGCCTGTCAGACTTAGCCGTCCAAACTCTCTTTGACGGGGAGGCTCCGGTATATCCAGCTCGTTCAGCACCCATTCGTACAGCGGTCTATGTTCCTTGAATTCAATCGAGCATAGCGAATACGTAATGCCTTCAATAGCGTCTTGAATCGGGTGAGCGAAATCATACATTGGAAAAATGCACCATTTCGTTCCTGTTCTGTAATGCTCAGCATGCAAAATGCGATAAAGAGCAGGGTCCCGCAGCGTTATATTCGGTGATTTCATATCGATTTTGGCCCGGAGAATCTTCGAGGAAGCAGGAAATTCACCTTCCTTCATTTGCTGGAACAATGCCAGATTCTCCTCTACCGTCCGGTTGCGGAACGGACTATCCGTACCCGGCTCCGTCAACGTTCCCCGGTGCAGCTTCATTTCCTCTGGTGTTAAGTCGCAGACGTAAGCTTTCCCCTTACGAATCAATTGAACGGCCGCATCGTATATCGTCTGGGAGTAGTCTGAGCCATAATAGATATGCGGACCGGGATCATAGCCCAGCCACTTCATATCTTCAATAATTGCCTCCACATATCGGATATCCTCCTTAAGAGGATTCGTATCGTCGAAACGCAAATGGAACGTTCCATTGAACCGTCTTGCCATCATGTAATTCGTATGAATCGCATAAGCACTGCCAATATGAAGATAGCCGTTAGGCTCTGGCGGGAAACGTGTGCACATCTCCCGTTCGAATGGCAGTGTCTTAAGCTCCGCACTTATTTCTTTAAATAAAAAATGGTCTGATTGCGGATCTTGTTCGGTATGCATAGCTGGCTCCTCCTAATGAACGTTTATTTTGGCACAAAAAAAAATCCCACCTCCAAGACTTCAAGTCTTGGGGACGAAATTTCGTGGTGCCACCCCAGGTTCATTAATATGTCGCCATATTAACCTCTTCAAGTACGGCAAGGCACAGCCATGCTTATACTCTAGCTCTGTAACGGGAGCTCCCGTCGCGCCATCCCTTCACGTTCCGGCGTACTGCTCAGAGGCTTGGTTCAGGCGGGCCTTCCTGGCTCCTTTTCAGCATCCGGAGCTCTCTGTACAGGACATATCCGCCTTACTCTTCTCGTCATCGCGTTTATAATATTTCAACTATATTAACAAATCCTCCCCTCATTTGTAAACCGTAATACGCCTATGGATCGCCATTAGAGAAAAACGAGCTTGTCCCGGACAGGAACAAGCTCATTCTTCATATTGTTATGTCTTATCATTCAATTTGCCGATTAAGGAGTCAGTGTCAACGAAATATCGTCGAAATACAAGGTTGTCAAGCCTTCATAGCCGGAGTCACTGCCGATAATAATAAACAGCTGTCCATTGTTGTCGGTTTTCACTTTGACATTGTACGTGAATGTCTTGCGCTGATAGCCTTCTTTGCCCGAATCCGGCTTAACGGCATTGCCGACGAGCTTCATATCTTTGCCATCTGTCGCTTGATTGCCTTTGTCCAGATTCATCCGGTAATACGATTCGCCTCTATCATTAGTTTGCACCGTTTTCGGCTCAGTTGCCACTACGCCAGCCTTTATATAGAGAGATTCGCCGGGAGCTCCGCCGACGCCGATCATCTCGCCTGCTTCTTTCGTATACATCGCAAACTCCAGCTTGGCGTTGTAAGTCGTATTTTTCGCAAGACCATCTACCTTCTTCGTTAAAAACATAAACAGATCATCGCTGCGATTCATGCCCTTCAGCTTCAAGCCGTAATTCGCTGCGCTGCTTCCGGTGTCAGGGATCGCTTCTCTGGCAAAGGCCAATTCATAGATCGACTGATCATAGTTAACCGGCAAATCGGCAAAATGGCCCGACCAGCCTTCCAGGTCTTTATCGAATGAATAACGGTAGGTTTTAGAGCCGGTTTCAGGCAGCGTGCTGGAAATTGCGATCGTCTTAGCCGTTCCGTTCCACGTTACCTTCGCTCCCATCGCTTGCGCTATATTCCGTACCGGAACGAAAATCGTCCCTTTCGTTTGGACAACCTTCTCTGGAAGCTTCTGTTTATTGCCCTGTTTATCAATAAGCCAGCTGTCATTCACTTTAATAGTCAGCTTGCCGTACGAACCGCCGGACAGCGTTGCGGTCTGGCTCTTCTCATTCCATTGAATCGTTCCGCCTAATGACTCGGTCAATGCCCGTAAAGGCACCATCGTCGTATTATGCAAAATGAAAGGTGCAGCAGCAAGCGCATGAACGCCGGTATTATTCGTATACGATTTCTCGTTCAACTGGAACTTGACCTCTGTCTTTTGTACTGCGGCTTGAACCGGTATAGCATGAAGCAACGGCACCAAACCGAGGGCAGCGGCAAATCCGGCCAACGCTATTTTTTTCTTTTTGTTTATCATAGTTGCATCATCCTTTTCTTCGGGGATGTCTACTAAAACGACAGCACTTCTCTGAATGTTGCAACTGGTGAACATAAATGTTTTATTAAGGGACTCGGCCGGATACGATAGCAAATAAGGATCGCCCGGCTATTGCAGCTGAGCGATCCTTATTTTTCCCCGTCCATGCTAAAGCTGGGAGCGGTATTCCGAAGGGCTATAGCCGACTTCTTTGCGGAATATTTTCGAGAAATAGTTCGCATCATCAAATCCCGTCGACAAAGCAATTTCCTTAATGCTTGAGGAAGTTGTCTGAAGCATCAATTTGGCCTTGTCCATCCGCTTCAAATTCATATACCGGAGAGGCGGAATGCCGAAATGCCGCTTGAAATATTTAATGAAATAGTTGGGATGCAAATGCAGCACAGCAGCCATCCGCTCCACCGTCACCTCTTCATGCAGATGATTCTCGATATACTGCTGAATAATAGACAGCCTCTCCATTTCATCCGTCTTGTTCTGCAGGATGTGAATAGGCTCGTGCTCAATAATATGCGATAAAATGTTGAGCAGCACCGATTTTTCCTTCAACCGCGCTGTAACAGAGCTTTGCATATTCGCCTCCGACAGCTGCTCGAACAGATCCTTCATAATTGCCGGGTCAAGCGAGTCGTAGCAATAAGGGACATCCAGCCACTGGAATACGTCCGAATTGCCCACCGTCGCAGAGAAATGGCACCAATGCTTGAGAAAAGGCTTGTCGCTAATTGTTGAGTATGATTGCTTGACATGGGACGGCATTAGAATAAGCTGTCCTGGGGTCGGGTACAGCTCATGATCGCCGATTTTCAGCCAGCCCTCTCCCTCCAAAATATAATAGAGTTTGTTATAGGAAGGGGTATAGTCGATGTCTCTCCATTCGGGCCAGCACTGCTGCTTTCTGGCTTCCCATATGTGAACCTGCATGCTTGCGACCATTTGCTGAATGGCCATATTCCGGTTATCGGTCATAGCGGCTGAACCTCGATTATAGTTAGTTTTATACCCGTACAGGTTAGGCATCTATCTGTCTATTCTATCATAACCTTGCTAAAATCAAAGTCATTCCAGCTAACGGAGGTTGATACAATGAGCGCACAACAAACCAATCAGATTCAAGAAAGAACGGAAAGAACCAAGTGGTTTTTGAACGAACGCTTTGGCATGTTTATTCACTGGGGGCTATACGCAATTCCGGCACGGGGAGAATGGATCCGCTCCAACGAAAATATAAGCGTCGAGGATTATCAGCAATATTTCGATGAGTTCGATCCGGTTGACTATAACCCGAGAGAATGGGCAAAAGCCGCTAAGCAGGCCGGCATGAAATATGCCGTTCTGACAGCGAAGCATCATGAGGGCTTCTGTCTCTTCGACAGCAAGCTGACTGAATATAAATCGACGAACACGAAAGCAGGCCGGGACCTTGTAAGCGAGTTTCTGGAGGCTTTCCGCGCAGAGGGTCTGAAGGTCGGTCTGTACTACTCTATCATTGACTGGTATCACGAGGATTACCCGGCTTACGGCGACAAGTTCCATCCGATGAAGCATGATGAAAGCTACAAACGCGATCCGCAAAACTTCAGCCGCTACGTCGACTACATGCACGGTCAAGTGCGCGAGCTGCTGACCAACTACGGCAAGCTGGACATTATGTGGTTCGACTTCTCCTACGATACGATGCGCGGCGAGAAGTGGCGGGCTACGGAGCTGATGGAGATGATGCGCGAGCTGCAGCCTCACATTGTCATTGACAACCGATTAGAAGGCAGCAGCGAGGGCGGCGGCACGATGTATACGAATGATCCGACGATTTACGCCGGCGACTTCGCCTCCCCTGAGCAAATTATTCCGCCGGGCGGCATCGTTGCCCATGACGGAACTCCGCTTCCATGGGAAGCCTGCGTTACGCTTAACAACAACTGGGGATACGCAGCAGCCGATCATTATTATAAAAAACCAACGACGATCATCCGCAAATTGGTCGAATGCGTCAGCAAAAACGGCAATATGCTGCTCAACGTTGGCCCTGATGCCAAAGGTAAAATTCCGAAGGAATCGCTCGACATTTTATCCGAAGTAGGCGATTGGATCAGCCGTAATGGCAGCAGCATCTATGGCTGCGGAGCCTCCGAATTGCCGAAGCCGGAGTGGGGACGCTATACGCAGCGCGGGAACAAGCTGTATGCTCATGTGTTTGAAGAGAGCATTGGGCCGATCAATCTTGCCGGACTTGCCGGCAAAGTGCGCAAAGCGCGTCTGCTCGCTGACGGCTCGGAGCTCATTCTAAGCCGGCCTTGGAACACGGCGGAATTTGTGAACGACGCTTACGTTAATTTCTCCAAGCAAGATTCTCTTTCGTTCCCGCTTCCGGATCCGCGGAATACGGTTATTGAACTGGAACTCCTCTAGACAGGTCTCAACCTGTGAAGAACCCCGCAAAATTCAAATTCGCGGGGTTCTTTATATTCTGCTTTTCTTTTATCTGCCGGTTAGTCTTGGATCAAATAGCCCGAAATCGATTTTGGCTCCAAATGCTCTTCCAATCCGTATACGCCAAACTCCCTGCCGATGCCGGATTGCTTGAAGCCGCCAAACGGGGCATTCATATCGACCATTACACCATTAATCATAACCACACCTGCCTCGATTTGAGCGGCGATCCGATTGGCTTTCTCCATATCAGGAGTGCTGATATAGGCAGCCAAGCCATACACCGTATCATTGGCAATTGCAATGGCCTCCTCTTCGGATTGATAGGTCAAGATCGATAATACCGGTCCAAAAATCTCCTCTTGTGCAATCGTCATTGCCGGCTTCACATTGGCAAAGACTGTCGGTTTCACAAAATAACCATGTTCAAGTCCTTCCGGATGCCCCATACCGCCTGCAACTAATTCCGCACCTTCGTCAATGCCGGCTTGAATATAACGCTGTACCCGTTCATATTGTGTTTGGCTAACCATAGGTCCAATTTGCGTGTCCATTTCCCGAGGGTCGCCCACCTTGATATGCGACATAAACGCAGATGCTATAGCCTTGACTTCCCCAAGACGATGCTCCGGTACGATTAACCGGGATGCAGCCATACAGGTTTGACCGTTATTTCCATAACATAACATGAGTGCAAGCGGAATAGCTTGGTTCAAATCTGCATCGTCCAAAATAATGTTCGGCGACTTGCCGCCGAGCTCCAGCGTCACTCGTTTCATCGTGTCCGCGGCGCCTCTTTGAATGATTTTGCCCACTTCGGTCGATCCCGTAAAAGATATTTTCGCAATATCAGCATTGCGGATTAATTCAGTACCTGCCTCTTGTCCGGTCCCGGTTACAATATTAATGACGCCAGCCGGAATTTCCGCTGCATGTAAGCATTCCGTAATCAATTGCGTTTGGATCGCGCTGAGCTCGCTTGGTTTTATGACTGTCGTGCAACCGGCAGCGATAGCGGTCGCAAGCTTGGAAGCAATATACGTGTAATTGGCATTCCACGGTGTAATTATGCCGATAACCCCGAGCGGCTCTAACCTGACGTTTGCCGTTCCAATTTTTTTGGTGAATGCAAAGCTCTCAAGTGTTTCCTTCGCCAACATAAAGCTTTTGACAGCGATGTCGGTAAAGTTAGGTGCAGCGGCTGCAGCGCTTCCGTATTCTTCAATAAACGCTTCACTTAGTTCATCCTTTCGAGCAAGTACCGCGTCATGAAGTCTTTGCAGCATATTGGCCCGCTGCTCCACCGTCGTATGTTTAAAAGTTTTAAAAGCTTGTTTGGCGGCAGCGACAGCATCCTGTGTATCTTTAGCATTTGCTAACGTAACCTGTCCGATCACTTGTTTCGTAGATGGATTAATGAGGGTTTGTACCTCTGTCCCTTGAGGAGTGACAAATTGACCGTTTATATAAATTTTATCGATAATTTGCATTTATAATAGCCTCCAATATATTTCAATTTTGTATCCGGTTGAATGTGAATGAATATGCACGTCAGCTTCTGTCCTGTATTTTTAAAAGAAAGCAGCATCACTCCTTTTAAATAAATGAACATTCGATTAAATGAGTAGAAAAAAATATATTCATTCACTTAGGTTTCATTAAGCCTTGTCATCACGCCATAGGCTTATGAATGTTATATTAAATGATCGTTCATTTAAAGTCAAGCGAAGCAAAACAGAAAAATAGCTCCCCGTTCTATCCAGACAGCTGGAGGAAGCGAAGAACCATTTTTCACTTTTTACGATAAACGGCAATACGTTTACCAAGGCAATGGATTTTCCAGATGGAAGAAACCTCCGGTAGGTCCGTCCGCTGGCAATGTGGCCATGATGATACTTGTACGGCTTCCTTCAACAATGTCGACATTTGCTCGCGCGCCGCCCATTTCCGTTTGAACCCATCCTGGATGAACGGAGTTCACTTTAATGGGAGTATCCTTCAGTTCGGCAGCCAGATGAATCGTAAAAGCGTTAAGTGCTGCTTTGGAAGCGTTATAAGCAAATGTTTTCATGGAATAGAACGGCGATGCCGGATCGGCCTGAAGATGAAGTGATCCCAAGACGCTGGACAAATTGACGATTCTTCCTGAATCCGATTTGCGGATAAGCGGCAGCAGCGTTTGAGTCAGTGCAATGGGGGCAAAAAAGTTCACATCAAATGTTTCACGAAGCTCGCCCTCCGAAATCGTGCTAGTCCGGTTGATGATTTGATGCGATGCACTCTCCGCATCCAGCAAAATACCTGCATTGTTGATTAAAATATCGAGTTTGCCATATTTCCGCTCCAGGTAAGCATAAGCTTCCTTGTGATCCGCATGCTCATTGACATCAAGCTTCAGGCCTTCCGCTTTCAACCCTTCTTGAGCCAGCAGCTTTACAACATCATCCGCTTTTTGCTGATCGCGGCCGCCAATAATAACGTTAGCGCCCAGCTTGCTTAAACCGCGTGCTGTCTCCAAGCCAATTCCTCGTGTAGCACCGGTAATTAACGCAACTTTCCCTGTCAAATCCTGAGTTAATGCTGTCATGGTTATCGACTCCTCTTCGTTTTTAGAATGATGGGAAGCGGTGTAAGCATCATTTTTAAGAATGATCGTTCTGTAACGGTCAAAAAAAAGAGGCTGCCGCTCTCATTTATTCAATATCATTAGCGACAGCCGGGCGATGCGATGCAGCTTCTCTTTGTCCACATTAGCCCGCCCCTGTACCCGTAACCCAAGCAGCACATTATGCAAATGCTCGGCAAGCTCGCTGGCCCCCAGCTCCGTTGTAAATTCTCCGGATTGCTGTCCTTTGCCGATAATATCGGTTAACAGCTGCTCCATATCCGTAAAGCCTTTAACGGCTTTATTACCGATTTCCGAATCGCGGGGACCCAGTTCTACAGCAGTATTGACGAACAGACAGCCAGAAGGCTTGTCCTCATAGCCCTCGATCAT
Source organism: Paenibacillus sp. NPDC058174 (assembly GCF_042883865.1). Classification (NCBI taxonomy): domain Bacteria; kingdom Bacillati; phylum Bacillota; class Bacilli; order Caryophanales; family Paenibacillaceae; genus Paenibacillus; species Paenibacillus sp. NPDC058174. The sequence goes on along the minus strand of NZ_JBHVUY010000001.1, from coordinate 365,485 downwards.
AAAATCGAATAAAAAATGAACCGCCTGCATCGCATTGTCGCTGCGGGCAACGCCACTGCTAAGTCTGGCCTCTATAATATCCGAGTATCGCTCCATCGCCTTCATGAACAATGTGCGCTTATCGCCAAATGTATCGTACAAGCTCCGGCGGTGAATCCCCATATGCTCGACGAGATCATTCATCGATGTTTTCTCATAGCCTTGTTCCCAGAACAGCTGCATCGCCTTATGCAGCACTTCATTCTCATCAAACAGTTTGCTTCGCGCCATAAGCCTTCCCTCCCGCAAAAACATCATACCATTATGAGAACGAACGGTAAATAATTAATTTTTAGCAGCTTTCTGTTCCATATAGTATAATCCCCAATCCTGAATATGAAGCAGAACCTGATGCAGGCTTTGCCCAAGCTCCGATACCGAATATTCAACCTTAGGCGGCACCTCATGATACACCTTCCGGTTAATTAAACCGTCATCCTCCAATTCGCGCAGCTGCAGAGTCAGCATCCGCTGTGTTACCTCAGGAAAAATTCTTCTTAGCTCATTGAAACGCTTCGGCCCGCTCGTGACCAGTTGATATAAGATGACGATTTTCCACTTGCCGCCAATCAGCTTGACTGCCGCTTCAACCGGACATCCCCCGTCTGCCTTCTCCATCCTGTACTTCCCCCTTGGTATAAAAAAAGATACTACCTATAAAAAATGTGCGTACTTACGTATTCGTCCGCTATCCACTACTATGGTTATAGCATACAGAAACGCGCTTTCACAATGTTAACACGATATAAAAATCAGGAGGAACAATTATGATGTCAACAGCAAAAAAGGTTCTGGTCTACGGAGCAGCGGGCGTGCAGGGCGGTGCAGTCGCAGACAAATTGCTGCAAGCGGGCTTTGAGGTGTACGCATTCGCCAGAACGGAAGAAAAAACAGAACAGCTGCGATCAAGAGGAATTCATGCGCAGTTAGGAGACCTTAATGATTACGAGAGCTTAGTGAAGGCTCATCAACATGCCGACATCGTTTACTTGCAGCTTCCCGTTGACTATCGGGCAGAGCTTGCCAAACGTTACTTGAAAAATGCAATCGATGCCGCGAAATCCGCGCAAATTGAGCTGCTCGTTCTCAACACGAATGTCTTTGTTCCGGATCAGGCTACGGAAGCCGTTGCGATTGAATTCAAACGGCAACTAATCAACGAAGCTAAGGAAAGCGGCTTGCCGGTTGTGTTTCTGCAGCCAACGCTTTATTTGGAAAACTTGTTCGTTCCCGGTGTATTTAACGATCAGCTTCTTGCTTATCCTGTTCCAGCGGATGAGCCGCTGGCTTGGGTCAGCATCGATGATGCTGCGCAATATGCCGTCTATGCGATTCAGCATCCAGAGCTTGCTGGGCAATCGGTGCCTGTAATTGGTCCAGATTACTTAACCGGCCGCCAATTGGCGGCTCAGCTTGGCGAAACGCTCGGCCGTCCAGTCGCCTTCCATCCCCTTGCCACTACAGATTTCGAAGCTGCGCTTCGTCCGCTGCTTGGCGAGGAGACAAGTGCAGGCTTAGCTGGGCTATACGAATGGATTGGATCCAACAGCGCTCTTCTGCCTAAGCCTGGTCAATCTGGCCCGGCAGCTGAATTGAAGCTTACCTCCGCCTCCTCTTGGTTTGCGAATGCGGTGAAACAAGGGACACTCAAATAACTGCAACAAAAAAAAAAGAGAGGGCTTGCCGACAGGCGGGCCTTCTCTTTCCTGTTTACATTTCTTTTACAACGGCATGGTCAGAGCAATAAATGCGACCTTTCCATCCTGGAAATAAAGATGAAACCGGGTGCTGTCTCCGATTTTATAGCTCCATTTCGCAGCCGATTTGAGGTTTGGCTCGCCAAGCGATTGGACAACCTCCGCTTCCGTTGATCCGACCCGAATGTTGTCCTTCGTCTGAAAGGACGCATCTTCGAATACGATGGATAAACTCAAGGTCAAGATGCCTGGCTCATATTGCCTTACACTATCCATCTTTTCTGTAGCGAGATTATAAAATTTCTGCTCGCTGTTTGGCGTAAGCTTCTGAAGCTCCTTCTCCCATACCGCATAATCTTTGCCGTTCACTTCAAGCCGGTCCGATGCGTAGACAGCATCGCTGCGTGACACTTGATCATTTTCCAGCTCCAGCTGCGCCTGCTCAAACAGCTGATTAATGACGCCCAGCTTGGACTGCGGCTGCAGCAGGCCGTGCATGAGCAGCAGTATGCCATCATCCATATAGAACGACTGCCCTTTCCATTCCACCGTATTGGATTCTAGACGGTACGGAAGCTCATAGGTTTGATTATCTGCTGTGAAACGGAGGAACGTGCTTGCTTCCGAATCGGCTTTGGGAGCTTGTGCAGCCGTTAAATCTGTCCCGTTTATGCTTTGCAGAATCACATAATTTCGGCCGGCCAGTATCGCATAGTCGCTTCCGCTTTGCTTGTCATGAATGGCAATGGTCATCTCGCTTTCCGTACTGAACGGCAAATGCTCCCTCAATTTGCCGGTTAGCGGAGCCGTTTCCGGTGGAGGTTCCGTTGTCCCAGGCGGCTCAGTCTCCGGCTGTCCCGTTTCAATTGGAGGATCTGAAGGATTAGGCGCTGCTTGTTTGCCTATCGTCCACCCGGTTCCGAATGCGTTAAGAAGCCATCCCGTATACGGACCCGAGGGTAAAATGCCAACTAGGAGCAAGGCGGCGAGCACAATTGCTATCGTAAAGGCAAATACACGCGGCTTTTGCTTGTTTCTTGGCGATTTTCTGCTTGAATGAACGGTTTTCATCACAATGGCCTCCATTTTCTCAGGAGTGAAGGTTTTTTCCCGCAATGGATCGGTTGCCTTCAGCTTTCGCATCCATTCGGTTTTAGGATCGCTCATAAGTTCCCACCCCTTCATTCCAGTTGTTCATTTTGTTGCGCGCCCGGGATATTCTGGACTTCACAGTCCCTTCCGAAATACCAAGCGTTTTTGCAATTTCTTTAATGGATAAGTCATATTTGCCAGATAAAATAAGCACCTCTCTATATTTAAGAGGAAGCTCCATGACCGCCCGCCATATATCGTCGGAGAAGGATTGCTCCAACACTTCTTTCTCGGCAGAAGGACTGTTTCCGAGGTCGCTTATCCATTCCATCAGCGTCACTTTGCGTATAAAAGCCGTTCGCAAATAATTAATCGATGTATTTCGCGTAATGGATAGCAGCCACGTCTGGATGGAAGACTCTCCTCTAAAGAGCCGAATATTGCGATAGGCATTAAAAAACACATCCTGTGTAATATCGTCAGCCAGATCATGCCGTTTCGTTAAAATATAAGCTAAATTCCACACTTCCTGCCCGTACTGCTCCATAAGCTCCCGCAGCAGATTGGCATCCATGCCGTTCAGGTACTTCCAGTATTGCTCCTCCACAATTTCACCTCCAAGGATTAGACAAAGCATTTCCAAATTTTGTTCCAGCTTTTATGAAAAAAGTATGTAAGCACGAAGAGCAGCGCAAATATAAAAATGGCGATGCCTACTCGGCATCGCCATTCCTTATTAATTCTTATATACAGTAGACGTTACATCCTCGATAAACTTCTCCAGCTTATCGGTATCCGTAACATTTCCGTTGCAGGTTTCGCTATTCAAGCACATATACTGGCCGATCGCTTTGTAATAGTCCGGGGAAGCATTTGCCGGTTTGGCTTTGGTTATTGCCGTGAACAATGCAACCTCTTCCAAGCGATTGCAGACGAAGCAAATCGTTTTTTTGTTCGCCGGCGTTATTCTTCCTTCCACTCCAACTAGCTTGCCGTTTAAGTGATAAGCAAGAAAACGTCTGCTGCTCGCGATATCGCTCCAGCCCAGATAAGTGGTATAGCGGTAATCCACTTCATTTAAATCTGGAAGCTTAAGCTTCTTTATTTTGGGAAACAGCTTCTTCAATTGCTGATCCGTTACTGGAGTAAATTCCTCAAGATAAGGTACTAGCGAGTCGATATACTGCTGAAATTCGACGGCCGTTTTGGCTGTCGCGCATTGCTCCAGCAGCTGCTTTTGCCCTTCGGTTGCCTGTGGAAACAGCTCCGTAATGGCGGTTAAGACACCGGTACGCACAGACTCGACGATTTTCATATCCGATACGGTAGTGCAAGCGTTTTGAAGCATTTTAATCTGTTTCTTAATAAAATTAAATTGATGGTTTCTAATGAATGGTGTATTCATGCTTTTCAGCTCCTTATTTTTAGGTTGTTGCCAAATAAGGTGCAAAGCCCATTATTAGAAACGAAACGATCGAGGGCGACCAAATTAAATATTAAATTGTGGTCCCCATGCAAAGTATCGCCCTAATATCCGGCTTTGCATGAGTTTCGACTAGCAAATAGATTTTCCATCCCGATCGACCTCCCTTTCTCCCTTATTATAATTTACATCCCTCCCCCTCGCAAGGATACTGCAACGCATTTGACGAATTGGAACAACCGTAATACGATGGAATAATGAGAATAAAAGGGAGTTTAGAACATGTCTGACATAAATTCGAACCCGTTATCACTAACGGATCAGCGTCGCGCTGAGCTGCTTGGCGACTGCGAGAACTGCTTCGGCTTATGCTGTGTCGCCTTGCCTTTCGGAGCGTCAAGCGACTTCGCTGTTGATAAAAATGCGGGACAAGCCTGCAATCATCTGCAGCAAAATTTCCGCTGCGGCATTCATGACCGCCTTCGCCCCCAGGGCTTCCGCGGCTGTACCGTATATGATTGCTTTGGCGCCGGGCAAAAAATTAGCAACACCACCTTCAAAGGAAAAAGCTGGCGGGAAGCGCCGGAGACAGCAAAGCTGATGTTCGATGTGCTGCCAGTCATGCGTCAGCTGCAGGAGCTGCTCTGGTATATCAACGAAGCGTTAACCTACCCGGCAGCCCGCTCGCTGCATGAGAAACTGGGCGACATGTATGATCAGATCGAGCGACTAACTCTGTTACGTCCGGAAGAGGTTATGAAGCTCGACATCATTACCCATCGAATGGAAGTCAATGAGCTGCTGCTTCAGATTAGCGAAGACGTTCGCCGTACCGCAGCTTCCAAGGCCGCGCCGCAATCGAAGGGCGGGAAACGCACTAAAAAGATCGGCCGCGGGGCCGATCTCATCGGAGCAAATATGAAAGGCGCCGACTTGCGGGGCGCTAACTTGCGCGGTGCTTTGCTGATCGCCGCTAATTTCGCCAATGCCGATCTGCGCGGCGCCGATCTGATCGGAGCCGATTTCCGGGATACGGATCTCGGCGGTGCCGACCTGACCGAAAGTATTTTTCTAACGCAATCCCAGCTTAACGCTGCCAAAGGAAATGATGCTACGAAACTGCCGCCTTCGTTATCCCGCCCTGCCCATTGGACTACTGTCGCCAGATGACAGTAGTCTTTTCTATATTTATTCTCCCTGATAGATGCCTAACTTCTTGGCATACCTTCCCCAATGCGGCGAGCGTCCGTCCACATCGGTATAGCCATAGGTTTCCGACAGATCCCAGCTTGCCAATGTTTTGCCTGCATTATCGGAGACGTTAGGGTCAGCTGCCAGCTTAGCGACACCTCGCGCCAAAAGATAGGGCGTTTCCGATTCTCCAAAGTGCTCGGCATCGGGAATTCCGCTATTCACCGCATCCTGCCAGTTCGCCTCGGTCACTTTGAAATGCTCCAGCATCTCCTCCGACCGCAGAAAGCCCGGCGTAACGCAAAGCGCCGTCACACCTGTAGCTTGCAGATCGGCAGCCATCGCCGCTGCCAAATGAATGGCCGATACTTTCGCCAAGCTATAGTACAGATTTCCCCGATAGTTATAACCGGTCCCGTCCGTCACTTCGATAATGAGACCGCTCCCTCTCTCCACCATTAACGGAGCCGCATAATAGCTGTTATACATATGCGAGCGGACCGCACGGTCTTGTACAAGCAAGCCTTTATCCAGCGAATGCTCCCAGAACGGCTTTTTCCAGTCAATAAGCTGATCTCCTCCCCATATGTCGTTGACGAGAATATCAAGCCTGCCCTGCTGCTCTCCTCCAATTCGCTTGAACAGCTCCTGTACCTGGGATTCCGCCGTATGATCGACTTGAACTGCGATGCCAATTCCGCCTGCGGCCGTCACCATTTCCGCCGTTTCATCAATGGTCTCCGGCCGATTCAGGTCCGAACGCTTCCCCTTTACACTGCGTCCTGTGCAATATACCGTTGCTCCAGCTTCGCCCAGCGCAACAGCTATTGCTCTGCCCGCTCCCCTGGTTGCTCCCGCTACAACTGCGATTTTACCTGCTAATGTTTTCATAAAAGCCCTCTTTTCCATCTTCTGTTTTGTCTGCGTTCTAATCATACCGCCCTGTATATGACAACCTCTGTCATCATTATCTGCTACAATGAAATAAATATGATCTTCCTTAGAAAGGGCTTGAACACGCGATGAAAAGTGACCGGTTGTTATCCATCCTGCTGCAGCTGCAAAATTACGGAAAGCTTACGACCGGCCAGCTGGCCGAGAAGCTGGAGGTTACGAAACGCACCATTATTAGAGATATGGATGCGCTCAGTGCGGCTGGCGTTCCCGTATATGCAGAGCGCGGTCCGCAGGGCGGCTGGACGCTTTCGCCGCAATATCGGACGCAATTAACCGGCATGAAGGCGGAGGAGCTGGCTGCGCTGTTCTTCAGCTCACAGGGCAGCCTGCTTCAAGATTTGGGGATGCATAAGCATTATGAGCTGGCATTCGAGAAGCTGCTTGCCGCCTCTCCCGATTCCGTCCGCCTAAACGCCCAGACGGTCCGGCAAAAAATTCATATCGACGGCGCGGGCTGGCATCAGTCGATCGAATCGTTTCCGCTGCTGCCAACCATTCAAGAGGCGGTCTGGGAGGAAAGAAAGCTGCTCATTACGTATCAAAAGGATACAGAAACGGTTACCCGTGTAATCGATCCTCTTGGACTGGTCGCCAAACAAAGCATCTGGTATGTCGTTGCAGCTGCTGAGGAAATGATCAAGAGCTACCGCATTTCCCGGCTGCTGACTGCAGATAAGCAGGAGGAGCATTTTTTCGTACCAGACAGCTTTGAATTGGATCGCTTCTGGGAGCAATCCACCATGCGGTTCATTCGAGAGCTGCCTCGCTATGATGCAACTGTTGAGATTGCCGAAACGAAGTTTGATGCGTTCAAGCAGCGGCGCTATTTGCAAGTCAAGGACCATTCTGCCCCTCGCGAAGGGATGATCTCAGCGGAAGTGCAGTTCAATACGCTGGAATCGGCTTGTCAGATTATCCTTAGCTTTGGAGCGGGTGTAAGAGCTATTGCTCCCCCGGAGCTGCGAACGAAGCTGGTCGAAACGATTGAAGCAATGCGGAATGCTTACAGGACATAGAGCTGCAAAAAAAGAAAGGACAACCTCGCTGTTCGCATAGGTTATCCTCTTCTTATTGCGTAATGCGCGCTATGGCTTGAACGACATTCCCTTCGCCGACAATGCGGCGTTTAGCTCCGGCAGCGCTTTTGGCCCCAGACCATGCAAGCCGAGAAGCTCCCTCTTGCTCCACTCCGCCAACTGCTCCAGCGTTGTAATTCCGGCTCCACGCAGCGCGCGCCTGGCCGGTTGACTAATTTTGACGAGCTTGTCCAGCTCCGTCTGATCGATTTCTGTCATTATTGCACCTCCTGCTGAATATTGCTTCTGTAGCTTTAAACTCTTGTTTTTAAAGATCAGAAAGCTTTGTTCAAATTGTAAATTACAAACTTTATGTAAGTTTCTTGACTTTATTAATCAAAACCCTTATTATTGACTCATATTCCCAATGCTTCATCTCATCACAGCGAATAAGAAAGCATGATGACCGGGAAAATAAGGGAAGACAAATAAGGAGGAAATACGAATGTCGAAATTAAATATCGGGATTATTCTGGGCAGCACACGTCAAGGACGCGTTAGCCCGCAAGTTGGCGAATGGGTAAAAAGCGTTGCGGACAAGCGCGGCGACGCTAACTATGAAATCGTAGATATCGCCGAATACAAACTGCCGTTTTTCGGTGAAGAAGATGCATCGGCACAAGCTGCCGCTTGGAATGAAAAGCTGAACAGCCTCGACGGCTTCGTATTTATCGTTCAAGAATATAACCACAGCATTACTGGCGTATTGAAAAATGCGCTCGACTTCGCTCGCGAAGCATGGAACAACAAAGCAGCAGGCATCGTTAGCTACGGCTCCGTTGGCGGTGCTCGTGCTGCCGAGCATCTGCGCGGCATTCTCGGCGAGCTTTCCGTAGCTGACGTTCGCGTCCACCCTGCACTGTCGCTGTTCACCGATTTCGAGAACGGCTCGGTATTCAAACCGGCTGACTTGCACTTAACGAACGTTAACGGCATGCTTGACCAAGTGCTTGCATGGAGCGGCGCTCTCAAAGTATTGCGTTAATCGAAGCGGAGCCAATGATTGATAAGAAACCCTGCGTTTATAATAAACGCAGGGTTTTTCTCTGCGTTCTTAACCAATCAACGCTACGCCCTTTTCCGGATTAGTCTAAATGACACCACTGCCGTAATCATAACAGCAGCTGCCAAAGCGATCAAATAAATAGACCGATGCCCTTCAAGCAGATCGTAGGAATAGGATTTGAACAATACATTCCCTGTCAGCAATGGCGTAATGAGCAAATAATCGAATTGCCGAAGGCCAATGATCCCTAATAGAATAGGCAGCACTAACACTCCTGTTGAAGCGAGCATAACGGCGATCAAGCTTTTCAACCGGACAGCAATCAGTCCTATTATGAATATAACCATAATGACGCCAATGAACCGGATTACGCATATTAGCATTATATACTGCAAAATAGATATATCCAGCGTCATTTGCGAAATATGCTGCATACTGAAGGCAGGCGCTTGCAATGCCCTGCTTCCGTAACCGCCAAGCACGCTGGCAAGCCTCGTTCCGTAGATCACCCCATATACGAAAGCTCCAAGGAGCGATGCCAACGTCATTTTAATATAAAATAATTTCCCTCTCCCGTGCGGCGTGAGCGAAACGATGCGATTCATGTTCGTTTGCAGATCGTACGTAAATACCGGTGAGATTGAAGCAATCAGTACAATGACAAGCAGCAGCGCTAAATACAAGTCATTGCTCACCACTCGCTGTGTACCGTCCGTCAGCAGCAAGTACACCGCGTCATGCAGAAACCACCCTTTTATCCCATATAGATCTTCCATACTCCGCAAATAATCGGCCTGCGCCAACACTTTGTCGAACGCATTTTTTTTATCCAGCCGTTTCATCGCATTCATCGTGCTTCCAGGTTCGCCGGAGGATTGGGAGAGCTCCGCTATCGCTGCATCGAACCTTTGCTGCTCCTCTTGAAGAAAAGCTTCCTTATCCGGTGTCAGCTCGCCTTCCAGCTTAAGCATGTATTGCTTGTAGTACATGTCATCTTTGCTTTGAATCCGTTCAACTACCGGCTCATAGCTGTAGAGTTGGAACCCGATGAACACGGCCATGATAACCAACACTTTATTGGCAATCGCTATTTTATAAAATTCATGCCGGAAGAGGCTTACATGCGCGCTATGCCCAAAGACTCTGCCCCATTTCTTCTGCACGGACATACTCCAATCCGATCCGGACCGATGCGACTTTTGTCTGCAAAACGTACGCACAGTTCCTGCACACAGAGCCAAAATAGCCGCTGCCAGCACAATTGGAAAGCCATCACGGTAATTGATCACTTGACCAAACAGATTCAAGTTCACATAGGAACTGAATAACGTATACGTATTTAAAAAGCTGACGAGATTGATATGCTTCAAGAAAGCCATTAAAGAGCTTGGCGGTACAAGGTAATAAAAAAATGCGCTAAGTCCAAATACGGCTGCAATCGTCATATAGACCGTTATTGATTTATGGCAAATGACAGCAACGAGCATCATGACAAATGCTGCGAAAATATAGACGAAAAGCTTAGCCAGCAGGTATAGCAGCAAATACTGGCCTACTGATATTTTCCAAGCTGACTCATAGAAGCCTTGTACCGATTGGATCGATCGGCTCAAATCTCCGAATCCGTAGGTTTGATAGGCCATGGCAAAATTAGTGGCGTACAGCAAAAGCTCGATAACAACGCATATAGCTACGAGCACAAGCAGCTTGGATACTATTAAAGGTGCCCTGCCCTTATAAGTCGTTTTCACCAAGTTAAGGAGCTGCTGCTCCTTTTCTCTTGTTACCATAACCACTACTGCGATCAGAATAAAAAATACAGCAATGAGATCAGTAGGCAGAAACTGCGTTGCCATGGTCACGCCTTTGGAACGCTCAAACGAAAGCTCAACACCCTTTAAACCGGCATAGTCATTTGCTGCTTTTAGTAAGTTTTTGGAAGAGTAGGAGCCTTCCTTGGCGAAAATAGAAATCGAGGATAATACCTTCGCATCCTCTTCTTTTTGCTGCAAAAAGGAATCGTAACGATTGATTTTTTTTGATTGTTCCAGCGCTTCCTTTGTGAGCAGGAGTTCATCGTAGGAATGACTGGTATACTTCAAATAGCTGCCGCTTGTATAAGAGGAGATTAACGCTTTAATATCGATAAAGGGGTAACGCTCGGCCAGCTGCTCTTGAATCATACTCTCGCTCGTATACGCCACACCCGTATTGCTCAGCATCGACTCCAGATCTATAATTGCAAGCAATTCCGTGTATGAACGCTCCAGCATAGCTTCGATCTGCTTGCCGGGCAATCCCTCATAACTTTCATAGAGCTGAATATAAGCAGCAGGCGTATAGGGAACAGCTTGGCGATTATTATATTCATCCAGATAGATCAAGACGCCATTTAGAACAACTAATCCCGCAATGAGAAGCAGCAGCGCCCGAGAGCAGAAGATTTTCATCCCTTCATATTTGAAAAGGTTCACTCCCTATCCTCCGAATCAAATCTATATAAATATAGATCCTCCAGCGTCGGCTTCACTTCGGTATACTCATAATGCTCCGGCTTCTCGTCCGATACGATTCTAACCGTAATATGATCGATATCTTTGGCGATATTGCCTATTTTATAATGCTGAGCCACGTCAGCTAATCGCTCAGTAGTCGTTTGAATCTCAAATACGACGCCTTGCAATTCATTGGACAGCTTATAAGGCGAGCCGCTGCCGATTAACTCCCCTTTTTGGAGCAGCAGCACTTCTTTGGCGATATACTCGATATCGGTTACAACATGCGTCGCAACGAGGACAATCTTATTGAAGCTGATTTCTGAGATCAAATTCCGGATGCGTATCCGTTCCTTGGGGTCAAGGCCAGCGGTCGGCTCATCCAAAATTAAAACTTTCGGATCGCCAATAAGCGCCTGGGCAATTAGAATTCTTTGCTTCATGCCGCCAGAGAAATTACCGAGCTTTTTGTACCGCTCCTGCTGCAAATTGACCAAAGAAAGCAAACGTGGAACCTGGGCGTCCGCTTCCCGCTTCTTTAATCCTTTGAGCGCTGCGATATAATAGAGGAACCGTTCCGCTGTGAAGGTGTCATACATCCCTTGCTGCTGAGGCATATAGCCGAGCACCTTCAAATACTTTTTGCCTAGCTTGCTTACAGGCTGTCCGTTGTAACGAACCACGCCGCTGCTTGGCAGCAGATTGTCCGTCAGTAAGTTCATGAACGTCGACTTCCCTGCCCCGTTTGGCCCTAATAATCCATAGACGCCCTCTGTAAACGTATATGAAAAGCCGTTCAAGGCGAGATTCGGGCCGTATGATTTCGTTAGCTGCTCGACTTGCAGTTGCAAAGCTCAACACCCCCTCCGGCCACGCTATTTTAGGACTTTTTCATCGTAATATATTGATTCTTCCCCGCTATATAATCCTCAAGCTTCATATACACTTGCTGATACTGGCCGTCTATCATCTTGCCTGCAGCCAGCCAATTATTGAAGGCTAGAATCGGGTAAGAAGTGTCCGGCAGCTCAATTTCAATGACTTTGTTTTTGTTAAAGTCATAGTAATATTTGGATTCATCCTTTATGCCTTTTGAGAAAAACAAGCCTGCTCCCGGTAAAAGCCCGTTATTCAGCGCATAAATGGTTTCGCCTTCAAATAAATCGGTCTGCCCAAAGTCGTCAAAGCTAATCCGGAAAACCTTCGTTTGCTGTTCATTGATAAAGTAGGCATAGGATGCATCGCCCTCCATGGAAATTCCGGGATAATCCTTGCCATCCAAAATCATCTTGCTTTCGCCTGTCTGCAGCCCAATCTCGTAAAACTGTGCTTTTAGCAAATGTACACTTTCTTCGAATGACAATTGGCCGCTGATGAGCGCCTCTCTCTGTTCCTCCGTCATCTCTGCATACACATACCGGTAGCGCAGTTTATCTCCTGCAAGCGATATGGAATCAATTGACGAACCGCCTTCATAATGATGCCTCTCACCTAACTCGGTGAGCTTGCCCGTATCTAAATCTACTCGAATCATAGTCAAAATTTGATTATCGCTTCCGGCCGCACCATTCTCATCAACGATGTACTGAGCTCCAGAAAAGTAGGCTTGTCCATCTTCAAAGAGAACATTGCCCGAAGAAATTTGCCAAGGGATAGAAGCCACCTTCTCCCTGCCATCTACTTCCGGTTTCATTCGATAGAGAATCGTTTCGTTCACACTGGTCAAAACAAAAGTATACAGATCATCTTTATAAATAGTCGCTGCCACAATTTGATAGCCATCTGTATCATATTTATAGTAGGGATTGTCCTTGCATGCCGCTTTATTCTGACATAACAATACTGCCGATTTCCCGCTCTTAAGATCATGAAACCATAGGGTCTCGTCAATCACTTGGACGAAGCCTTGCTCGCTCATTCCGCCAGCATTCATGGACATAACGGCAGCTGCAGATGTGTTTCGTTCACTGGAGCAAGAAGCGAGAACTGCTGCCATCAGTGCAGCTATCATCACACAGCATAAAACTCTCGTTCGGAAATCCCGCACCAACTTCCCCCTCCAATTCATTCGAACAAGATTTATTTTATATATTTACTACTATATGGTTATTATTGAGAGATGTATAGATTTGATCCCTATAGAATCATGTGTGGTCAACCGGATATTAGGTGTATTTCTACTGTTTTTATAGAATGGAATGAGAGCTTTCAGTCCTATATTTTGATTGATGGCTTGTGCGTTTCCTCTATTGTTTCGACTATCTTTGAATGGTTTAAATGGTTGTTCATTCCATCCCGTTCAAGTTATACTAATGTAAATGAATGTCATAAGGAGTTTTGAACGTTGAAGCAGCCAAACCTAAAGCAGCAACCTGTGAAGCGGCCTGCAATCGGATCGTCTCGGCCTAGAACGGGCGCAGGTTCCCAGACCTCGCCTTCCCTGCTCTCCCTGCAGCAGCAAGTCGGGAATCAGTTTGTGCTGCAGCTTATGGGATCAAAGCAGCCAGCCGTCAAAAGGGGCCGTGAGGAATACGAACAGCTAGATGATGAAAGTGAGGAGCTAGAAGAACAGCAAGACAGTATGGCAGTGGACGACGAGGAAAGCCTGCTGGAGGAAGCGCAAGCTAAGGATGCCGATAAGAAGATCGAGCAGCCCGTCAAAAAGTTAAAAACCGAAGCCAGCGCGTCCACAGGCTCTGAATTGGTTAAACTCGGATCAGATGAACAAATCGAGGATAAAGACGCGAAGTCTGACGATGAATCGACGGCGGTATGGGAGGGTTCGAGGCCTAGCTTTACAACAGCCTCCAAGCGAGCCGCTTTCATCTCGACAAGCCGTGATCCGAGTTATGGCGTCACAATCGCGGATTACAAGAAGCCAAAACTGACTGAAATTAACGGTGCCATGCCGCATCGCATGTCCTACAATGATATCCGCAACAATGCTCTGAAGCTGATGGAGGGCAAGGAAACGGCCTCAGACTTTAATCGATGGACGGACCGCTTCATCACCGCAGGCCAAGCAAAAATCGATTTGCGGAAAAAAGAGCAGCTTGGCAAGGGTTCAGACGCCCAGCTAAAACAGCTAATCACCGATATGGAAAAATCCCAGCAGCAGTTTATTAAAGCAAGGAACAACCTTGCTTCTAGTCCAACGAATACATCCGTGTTTGAAGCTTTCATTAAGCAGGCCAACAGCTTCCATGCCAATGTACCCGATGTGGGGCCTCACTTCGGCGTCAACAACCCTGTGCAGGAAAATGCGCATATGCATGTTGAGACCGTAAGCGAACCTCAGCCGGACACCACAGCTTCGGGCGATGGCGGAGCTGACAAATCACCGGCTCCGCCTAAACTTACCCGCCGTCTATCGATTATGAGCAGCCAAGTCCGCCGCATGTCGATCGGCCGCATCAGCGCCTTTCCCTATAGCTCGGACGGCAAGCTGATTACAACTGACGGTTCAACTGTCAGCCTGGACGATTTGCCGAAAGAAGACCGCGAAGCGATTGAGAAGCATAAGAAGAAGACGGTGAAAGGCTACGATCCTGATTTCAAGTTTGGCAAGGATGCAGATTAGAGCCAAGATGCGTAACTGCCGCTCTAAACGGCATTAAAAAGAGGAGTCGTCCCAGGAACGACTCCTCTTTTTAATGTATGCATTTGCTAGCGGCAGGCGGAACAATCCTTCGCTTCTCCTTAATTGCGCTCGCTTGCATCAGCTCTCAAACCTTCAATAAAGCGAGTAACTTGCTTATCATCCTCTTCCGGATAGTCAAAGCCGAAATACTCTGCTACAACGGCGGACGTTTTGCGGAACAATGCAAATGAAAGAAATAATGCGTCCCACATTTCTTCATACTTCCCAGTCGCGAATGTCGCCATCAGCTCATTCCAGCTCTCCTCGGAAATATAACGGTCCAAATATTTGCCGTTTTTCCCTGCGCTTAAGGTAAAGCCGGTAGCGATCCCCGCCTCCCATTCCAGCATTCGAATGAGCATTGGCCGCATAATTTGGTTCAAATGATCCTGCGCAAACAGCATTTCCTTCCGCCAGAGCCCTTTCGCTACATAAGTGGACACCCACCAGAACTCGTTACAGCAGTCGGCGAAAAATGCGGCGGACGGCCGTTTTACCCAATAGTCTTCATCCGATGGGGGCGGCAGTTCAGGCAGCCTGTTGTCCTTATCCATCAATATTACGGTCAGCTTGTCGTCATCTCTATACTTCTCAAGCTCTTCTAAGGGAATAAGAATCAGATCAATTCGGTTTCCGTCCGTAAACAGCATCATATAAGAAAACCAGTTGCCCAAATCAGGCGGAAACATGCTCATTGCCTCGGGAGTTTGCATAATGATGCGATCGCCAAACACATCAATCCAATCCGGCTGCTGTAAAAAAGAATCCATCTCGGACACTACATAGACCATATCATAGTCCTGCAGCCAATCCTTCGGTACATTCGGATTTGTACGGGAACCGTTCATGCCAACGACACGAATACGTTCATCTTTGCGTGCGACATCCAGTACAAGGTCCAGCATTTCTTGGTTCGATCTCATGCAGCAGGTGGTCCTCCTGTCCACTGGAGAAATCACATGTCCAGCTTTTTATAATAATAGATAGTGGCATCCAGCCCTCCGTCCGCTGAACGTGCGTAGTCTGGTATCCGGCCAGCCTGAACATAGCCAAGCGAAGAATAGAGCAGATTGGACGGATCGCCTTCTCTAGTGTCTAATACGAGAAGCGTCCGGTTCTCTTGAACAGCCCGCTTCTCCGCGGCCTGCATCAGCGCACGGCCGACACCTTGGCGCCGGTAATCAGGATGCGTCATCAGCTTGGCAATTTCTGCCCGGTGCGCTCCATTTGGCTTCATACTGAGCTGAAGCTGAATGCTGCCGACGATACGGCCTTGCAGCTTCGCCGCAAATAGAATGACATCATCACCGCCTGGTACCTCTCTCCAATACTCTAAGGCAGTACGGTTATCAAGCGGCGGCAAAAAACCGATCGATGCGCCATCCTCGACAACTGTAATCAGTAATGACGCTAGTTCTTCCTCCACATTGCCCTCTACCGTCTTCAATTCTTCTACTGCTAACGATGTCATTGCTTCGCCTCCTGACCCTTGTTCTAGCATCCTAGCACACTATAGCCGCTTCAATAGCTCAGCCCGGTCAAACTGGATACTGGAACTTCGTAGTCTGTTCGCTCCATTCCCAGAAGCGTTTTGCTTCGCCAGGATCAGCAGCAAGCTTGGATACGGGAGCCGGCGCTTTCCGGTAATAGTACTGTCCGCTGGCCGTTTTAACATCTGCACTATCGGAAGCTGCCAAGTAAACGGCTGTTGCGGAGCCTTCCGTCACTGTCAGGAAAAATGGCTTCAGCAGCTTATGCAGCATCGTGCCAAAGCCCGTATTCCGGTTCACGCCGATTTGCGTCGCTACCGCTCCGGGATGCAGGGAGTTGACGGTAACTGCCGAACCTGCTTTTTTGAGCCGTTCCGCCAATTCCTTGGCAAACCAGATATTCGCCACTTTGGAGCGCCCATAAGCAGCCCAGATGGAGAAACTCTTCTCCATGTTAGGATCATCGTAGCGCATACGGCCGATTTTATGAGCACCGGAGGATACGACAACGATTCTTCCTTCTCCGCTTCGTTCCAATAGAGGCAGCAGCAGCCCCGTCAGCAGAAAATGACCCAGATGGTTGACGCCAAGCTGGCGCTCGAAGCCGTCTTCCGTCACTTCGCGTTTCGTCGTGACAACGCCCGCGTTGTTGACGAGAACATCGATTTTATCGCAGCGTTCCGACAGGCTGGCGGCTGCTTCGCGAATGCTTGCCATGGAAGCCAAGTCACACAATACCAATTCGGCATCCGTCCGCCCGCTTTTCTCGTTGACTTCCCGAACTGCGGCAAGCCCTCTTTCCTCGCTTCTCGCGAGCAGGTACACCTTCATTCCATGCTCGGCGGCAAGCAATATTGCCGTTTCCTTCCCCATCCCTGCACTCGCGCCTGTAACGACGGCTATACGCTTTGACTGGTTCATCTGGTCATTGGTCATTTTCGCTGCACCTCTTTCTTTTTCTATTTTCTACTATTATACAGGAGGAGTGAGCGATATGAAAATATTAGGAGCCTTTGTGCGACGGAGTCTATCAGGACTTTAGTCTCTCTCTTTGCTTGCCGCAATAAAAGCAAATGTCGGCAGCGGCTTAATGCCATGCGTCCTCTTCGCTTCATGGAGCAGCGAAATTTGGGAAGCAATAAGTGCCGTTAGCTTATTCGGGATACCGACTGCCGCTCCCATCTCTTCCTCATAGCACTGAAGGGTATAATCGACCTCCCAGCCGCCATCCTGCAGCTCAGGCGAGTAGATCGACGTCTCACTGTGCAATGACCAGCCCGCAGCTTCGGCAATTTCCAATAAATCGTCAGGCGCAAATAGCGTCCGGATATTGGACTGGCTGTCCGGTTTATACGCCTCATATTGCGCCTGTATCAGAGCTGCTAATAGATGCGGATATTGCCCGGTTTCCGTCATGCGCGCATCCCATTCCGCGAAGCATAAACGTTTGCCCCATTTGCTGACTTTCGCGAGCACCTGCTGCAATTGCTCCCGGGAGGCAAAATACCACGAGCAATGAGACATGACAATCGTATCGAACGCTTCATAAGGAAATTCCAGCTCCAGGACATCGGTTTCAAAGTCCAGTTGAATCCGGCCGCCAATAGCCGAAGCCTTCAGTTCGGCTGCCGCTTCTCCGAGCGTCATAGGCGCGCCGTAATCCGGCGATGCAATGTCGATGCCATGTACGAAGCCACCTTCCCCCACAAATTGGGCAAGCACCACAGTCGTATCGCCTTGGCCGCATCCGATTTCCAGCACCCGTTCGCCTTTCTGGATCTGCCAGAACTGCGCGAGCTTGCATCGATGCTCAGTCTGCACACGCTGAATGCCGTCGCCGCTGTCACCATATATAGCCATACAGGCTTCCACTAAACGTTGTTGATCTTGATCCCTATTCAAAAATAATTCCTCCTCATCATCTAGCTTAGCTCCATTCTTCCAGCCGCCATACGGCTGTTGCCCAGCTCTCATAAAATTCAGGCTCGTGCGACACGATCAGTACCGTGCCTTCATAGGCTGCAAGAGCATCTGCCAACGCTTGCTTGGCGATGACGTCCAAATGGTTAGTCGGTTCGTCTAGCACAAGAAAATTGCTGCGGCCCAGCATCAAATGGCATAGCCGGACTTTCGCTTGCTCACCGCCGCTTAAAGAACGAAGCGGACGCCGGATATGCGCCTCCTTCAATCCGGTCATTGCCAGACTGGAGCGAATGTCCTTCTGGGTCAGGTCTGGCCTTGCCGCATATAATTGATCTAGCGGCGTCTCCTCTGAAGGCTGATCCTCCTGCGCATAGTATCCGGGCAGCACC
This sequence comes from Paenibacillus sp. NPDC058174, assembly GCF_042883865.1. Taxonomy (NCBI): domain Bacteria; kingdom Bacillati; phylum Bacillota; class Bacilli; order Caryophanales; family Paenibacillaceae; genus Paenibacillus; species Paenibacillus sp. NPDC058174. The sequence goes on along the minus strand of NZ_JBHVUY010000001.1, from coordinate 347,067 downwards.
TGCTCCCCAATACTCAGCATTCCTTGCAAAGGCGGGAGCTGGCCCATCATCGTCCGCAGCAGCGTAGATTTGCCAATGCCGTTGCTTCCTATGATGGCGATCTTATCGCCTCGGTGAATCACGAAATCCGCTGGCGAGAACAGCGGCTGCGAATAGCCGAACTGAACATCTGCCGCTTCAACAATACGCGGTACTGGCTCCGAATGAAGCCGGAATTTGAATCTCGGCTTAGGACCGGAAGACGGCCTGTCGATCATCTCCATCCGTCCCAGCATTTTCTCCCGGCTTTTCGCTTGCTTCGCTTTGCGAATCCGATTTTTCTGAATAAAGGCTTCCAGCCGATTAACCTCTTTGCTTTGCCGCTCATAGGCAGCCAGCTGCTGCTGCTTATTCTGGTCGGATACTCGCAGGAAGGAACGGTAATCGCCTGCATACCGTTTTAATTGCCCGTGCTCCAGATGGAAGATCGTGCCCGTTACCTCCTGCAGAAAACGTTCATCATGGGATACGACGATATAGGCATTCTCGTATCGCTTCAAATAGCCGATTAGCCAATCAATATGAATTTCGTCCAAAAAGTTCGTTGGCTCGTCAAGCAGAAGTACGTCGGGCTCCTCCAGCAGCAGTCTGCCTAGCAGCAGCTTCGTCCGCTGCCCCCCGCTTAAGCGGTCAACCTGCCGCTGCAGTCCGATCTCCCGCAGGCCTAAGCCTGCCGCAACCTCCTCCACTCTGGAATCCAGCTCGTAAAAGCCGGACAGCTCCAGCCGCTGCTGAAGCTCGCCGTATTTTACAAGCAAGCTTTCGGAACTGCCCGATCCTGCCGCCAGCTGTTCAGCAATATGCTGCATACTCCGTTCCACTGCGTACAGCTCGGAGAATGCGCCCTGCAACAGCTGCAGCATCGTTACTCCTGGCTCTAGCGCCGCATGCTGCTGCAAATAGCCGACAGCAATAGCAGGAAGCCAATTCACGCTGCCCTTATCGGGGATCAACTGACCGGCCAGCAGCCGCAATAATGTCGATTTTCCGCTGCCGTTGCTGCCAACCAGTCCGGCATGCTCGCCGCGGTTCAACCGGAAGCTGACGCTGTTAAAAATCATTTTATCCGTGTACATATTGGAAATTTGATCAACAATTAATAAACTCATCTTAAATCTCTCCTTTGACTTCGAATGAAGCCAACCGAGAGCACAGTGACTGATGTCTTAACGGTATTCTATTCTTTTATGCGCAAAAAAAGGGTAAAGCGAACACACTCGCTTTACCCTCTTGGAAAAGGTAAGAAAGGAATGATGTTCTTTATCACTGTCTTTCGGTTGGCATAACCTTGTAAATGGGCAGACTTATCCCGTTTACGCCAATTCCCGAATTAGAACAGTTGATAAAAAGAACATACACCTAGCCACCTTTATCGTCATTTTTGTTATACTCTTCCTAGTATACACACCGCCGGACCGATGTCAATTTCAATCCTGCAAAATGGTCGAATCACCACTTTCAAACCCGCTTCATGCTATAGGCATTCGGATAAGTCAGCACAAAGCCATAGGCTTTGTACAGCGGAATTAAGCCTAGCTCCGTAATGACAACAACTGAAGCACCATTACTGGCATTGTCATTCAAATATTGAATCATTTCCTCCATCACCAGCTTGTCTATTCCCTGACTCGCATAGTCCGGGTCCACCAGCAGATCAGCAATTTGAAAGCAGCAAGCGCCATCTCCTACAACTCGGCCTATGCCGGCCAGCTGATTAGATTTCTCATCCCATATCCCCACCGTGAATGTCGAATGTTCAAGGGCTTTCCGGGCAACAGCTGCATCAACAGCCGCTTGACCTGCCTTTTTCCTCAGCTCGATATAGCTTTGTTCATTCGGTGCACAATAGTCGATCCTCATCATAATCCCCGCCTCCTGCAGCTTTTCCCTCTACTTTACTACATAGATGCAAGTGCTAAAGTTTGCCGGCAGCGGGCTTTGATTGAAAGGATTATTAGATGATCAACATCATCATGCAGCTTTAAGGTTTTACGATAGCATTTGCCACGTATGTTCCGATCTGTTATAGTAGCGTTCGAATCCAGTCAAGGAGAGATGCCAATGGCTTATTTCAAGCCTAGCGAGATTGCCCAAGAGCTCGGCATTAGTACAAGCGCTTTGCGTCATTATGAATCCTGGGGTGTCGTGCCGTCACCGGAACGGGGAGCTAACGGCTACCGTTTATATACGGAAGTGCATTTCGCCTATTTCCGCTGTCTGCGGGCGATGTTTCCCGGCTATGGAGTGGCATTGACCTGCGAGGTGCTTCGCAAAATCCAAAACAGAGAGCCGGAAGCCGCCTTTTGGCTCGTGAACCGTGAGCAAGCCGTTCTTCAGCAGGAGAAAATCGCCGCAGACCAGACGCTGGAGCTGCTGCAAAACCTCGAAATTCCGGCGCTGTCCAACAAAAAGCTAAAATCGCATATGTCCATTGGCGAAGCCGCCGAGTTTACAGGTGTGACGGCATCCGCAATACGCCACTGGGAGAAAGAAGGGCTGCTCATTCCCGACCGCGACCGGGACAATGGCTACCGGCAGTTCACACCCCTCCATATCCGGAAAATACTTCTCATCAGCACGCTGCGGAAAACCGTCTACTTTCTGCAAACGATGAAGGACATCGTTGATGCCCTGGATAATCAAAGCCTGGATCAAGCCCGCAAAGTGACGGAGAACGCCATTCAAAGCATCCATGAGCGAATTCGCCATCAATTCCGCGGTGTCCACCGCCTTGTTGAGCTATGCCAGCTGCTGAAGCTGCTCTAATTGCTGCTTACATGACGTTATAGTTAAACTTTTCGATAAAAACACGCTTGAGCGGCTCCGTAAAGTCGCCTTTGCCGATCACGCCAATGGCATTGTAATTGGTGTCTCTAAGCTTTTGAAGCGCATGCCCCGCATCGGACATATAAATGTCTCTTTCTGCACAATTGCCTTCGGCACCGAGCATTACTTTTTCAATACTGCAATAAATCTTCTTCGATACGAACTTATATGCAATAAAAGTCATCGGCACAACGGCCCCGCCGCATGCAGACGGTGCGGCTTCCATGTCCTTAATGTTCTGAAATAATAATTCCAGCTCAATCTCATAGGCGCTGCCGCCATTAGCGGAAGCGAGCAGTCTTTTCATCAGCGAACAATAGCGATGCTCCTCTGCAGCGGAGGCAACCGAATCCATCAGCCATTTGGCCTGCTGAATCCGATATTCGGCATTGAACACATTAAAATCGACGATGCTTTTCTCCGCATAGGTCTGATCACTCTCGATACGATGAAGCATCGATTCCATTCGAGATGCTGCCATATGCCTCCCCCTCTCGTTGCCATGCTTCACAATCTTGCTTATACTATAAGTATAAGTACAACAACGGCAACAAACTATCATTAAAGCACCCTTTTTCATAACAATATTGCGCAAGCTGGTGAATACATGATGCGAAAATCCATCGCGACTAATAATCAGGGCTTTGAAGAGAGGCATCATGGCGATTACCGCTTCCCGTTCGAGGTGTCCCGAGACTCGCTTTCCGAATATGAGCAGGGCTTTTTTGAATGCCACTGGCATCCCGAGGTAGAGTTTACAGTTGTATTAGAGGGGTCGATGCTCTATCAGGTTAACGATACCGTATATGAATTAAGCGAGGGCAGCGGCCTCTTCGCCAACGCGAACAGCCTGCATTCGGCCAGAGCCCATGAGGACAGCCGGGACTGCACCTATATTGCGGTCATTTTCAATCCGGTGCTCGTATTTGGCCATGAACGCAGCGCTATTGAGGAGAAGTATGTCCGAACCGTTACCGAGCCGCCTCATCTCGCGTCGATGCATCTGTCTCCGGAAATCGGATGGCAGCGGCAGATGATTCAGCTGTTAATGGAAATTCATCAGCAAGACGAACAGCGCGGGATATGTTATGAGCTGATTATCAAAAGCAAGCTATGCGAGCTGTGGGCATTGCTTTTCCAAGGCTTCCAAGGCTCTTCCCTGCGCAGTCAGTCGAGTGCAACCCGTTCGGTTCTGCGTGTGAAGCAAGCGCTCCAGTTCATCCAAAACCATTACCAGAATAAGCTGACCTTAGAGGAGATTGCAGCGGCTTGCAATTTGAGCAAAAGCGAGTGCAGCCGTTTTTTCAAAAAGATGGTCCGGCAGTCCCCTTTTGAATATTTGCTGCATTATCGCATCCAAAAAAGCCTCCCGCTGCTGCTCGACCCGGACTCGAACATTACGGAAGTTTCCGAACAAGTCGGCTTCTCCAGCGTCAGCTACTACGCCGAAATTTTCAGAAGATATATGAAATGCTCACCGACCGAATACCGCAAACAGCATAAAAAATAGCCATCAGGCGGATGGCTATTTTTTATGCTGTTTTTTATGCTGTTTATGCTGCTGTGAGGATTGCCTGTATTGTTCGATGAGCCGACCTATAGCAGGCCAATTTAGGATGAGATTGCGCTAGCCGATAAGACAAGCTCTAAATGGACTGACTGTGATCGCGCTGCACCGGTCGACCTGTCCAGATACAAAATCGCATTGAACACTTGCCAGCCTTATTCAGCTTCCTTTATGCAAACCATTGCGTCTTTTCATCATATTAGCCTCTCGCGCCATTCCTTATGCCAGTCTCTCACGCCATTCAGCAACAAAATGTAAAAGTGCAGTTTGATTCGCTCCAAATGGCCTCAAAACGCTGTCAAAATGTAAAAGTGCAGTTGAAATCGCTCCTTTTCGTCCAAAAGGGCTTTTTGGCCCAATCAAAATGCACTTTTGCATTTTAAAGCCATAAAATATCGAAAAAGCGGCAAACAAACTGCACTTTTACATTTTGATTCACTGCAGCCAGCAGCAGACGTAACTCCCATAAACGTGGTTGGAGTGTTAATTTTGCAAGCAGCTGCGCCACCAGGATGAGCGGAGCGTGTTGAGTTCAGGATGATTTTTCGCAGATTCTATCCATTTTCATCGTGTAAGCGATGGAGCATGGAATCAAGAATAGCAGCATGAACCAATACGCGCAGCGAGTCCGGCAACTAGCAGCAGATTACGCCACCAGGATGAGCGGAGCGTGTTGAGTTCAGGATGATTTTTCGCAGGTTCTATCCATTTTCCATCGTGTTAGCGATGGAAAATGGAATCAAGAACAGCAGCATGAACCAATACGCGCAGCGAGTCCGGCATACGCCAGCAGATTGCGCCACCAGGATGAGCGGAGCGTGTTGAGTTCAGGATGATTTTTCGCAGATTCTATCCATTTTCATCGTGTAAGCGATGGAGCATGGAATCAAGA
>NZ_JBHVUY010000001.1:126640-341646 GCF_042883865.1 Paenibacillus sp. NPDC058174 | reverse complement strand
AGAATAGCAGCATGAACCAATACGCGCAGCGAGTCCGGCGGATAGCAGCATATTCCGTTCTATCAAACCGCTACTTCATGCGGAACTGAAAAACATTGCTGCCCGTACTCTCATCCGTTACCGCCAGCAGCGTCTCCCCGTCAGCGCTCCACTGCAGCGAATTGACAAAGCCAAGATTGTCGTAGACGGTAAATTCATCCGTCAGTCCCTTCTCACCCAAGCTGGCCGCCATCACTCTCCATCGGCCATCGCCTCTCGTCGTATAAGCCAGCATCCCGCTAACCGGATTATACGTCATCTGAAAGTAAAGACCCTCTTTTAGCAAAACAGACTGCCCTGTAGTTGTTACCGAATAGATTCCGTCTGTCCCGCCAATCCGTCCGGAGAGCGCTACTTTGTTCTCTGCCCACGGCCCAATGTCGTAGATATCGCTAATGCCCTTGACTGTTATCGTATCCATCGCCCCTGAACTCAGATCGATGTTGTAAATCATATTTTCTCCCTCATTATCCTTTGTGGCCGGGCGATAGAACGGCATATAGAGATGAGTCCGATCGGGCGAAAGGGCAAGGGCCATTATCTTCTTCACAACTGCCCCGATGTATTGCTCATTTTTCGGCATATTCATTCTGTAATCTTCTACTTTGTTGAGCAGACGAAACTCGCTCGTCTCAAGATCACGGACACGAATGTAATTTTGAAATAGCTCAACGGAATGACGGTCATCAGACATGACCATCCAGCTTCCCCAATCTGCCCATCTTCCCTTCTCGCGCTTCTCCGCAACGTCGTACCAGACGGTCTCGGGCTGATTGTTGCGAAAAACCTCATATAGAATACTGTTCCCGTCCGGTGATGCAACGATGTGTATGACATCTTCCTTTTCTATTAACGGAATTAGACTGTTACCGGCCAAGTCAAAAACCGACAGTGTGCTGCCGCCTGACTCCTCACTCTGCTGCTGCGACAATACAAGTACGGTACCGTTTTTCAGCGTTTGCAGCTCATAAATAGAGCCGGGACTGTACCGCTTGATGATCCGGTCGATCCGGTTCAATCCGCTTTCTTCGAAGAGGGACCGATCGAGAATAATCGTCTTGTCCCGATTCATCGCACGCAAATACCACTCGCCTGCACCGAGAAACACAGCCGCTACTAACACAGAGAGTACCGTCAATGCCGCCAGCCGTCCCCAAATCGAGTCCCAACGCCACTGCTTAGACATTTAGAATGCCTCCTAATTCCATCGTTACACAGGTTCCTTTTCCCGGAACGCTTTCAATCGTTACCTGACCGCCATGCCGCTGGGCAATCGTCTTAACGATTGCAAGACCTAATCCAGCGCTTCCCCTCTCCTCTTCGGAATTAGCTGTGGCCAGCCGATAGTACGGCTCGAACAAGCGGGCCAAATGCTCCTCCGGAATACCTGCCCCCTGATCCGTGACCTGAATCAGGCACCTGTCATCGCCTTTACGGCTGAGCGTCACGGCAACTTCCGTATGGACACCGCCATATTTAATGGCATTGTCCAGCACATTAAGCAGCATCTCACGCAATTTTTCCCGGTCGCCCCGAATAAACAGCGGCTTCTCGCCCGACTGGAAATGAATGCGAATCCCGTATTTATCGCCTCTTACCGCCATGTCTTCACATACACTGCCAACTAGCGGGGAGAGCCCGACACGCTCAAACCGGTACGGGATCTGTTCGGCTCCCGACGTAGAGAACAGAAGGAGCTGAACGACCTTCTCATTCAGCCGCTTGCTTTCATCGATAATATAGCGCATTCCTTTATCGAAGAAAGGCTTGTCGCTGAACCCGTTCTCCTCCATAATTTGCGCGTACCCGCGTATCGTTGTAAGCGGGGTTTTCAAATCATGCGTGACGTTATCGAAAAAAGTCTTGCTCATCTGCTGCGTAATTTGCAGCGCATCGCGCTCCCGCTTAATCATCGCGATTTGCTCTTGAATTTGCTCCATCATCAAGTTAAAGCCTTGGGTAAGCTCCATTACCTCGTCATCGCCCCCGCGAATTGGCACCGGCTCGTATATGCCTTCACCGACCCGCTTCACGCTCCTAGCCAGTCTGGCTACCGGCTTTGTGATCCGATTGGCTAACAACCAGGCTGTTATGAATACGAGCACAAAGATAGCAACAGCAAACCAGCGAATCGCGGCAAGGAAGCGGTTCGTGAATGCATGAAGCTCAGAGTAGTTTTTCGTCAGATGAACAATGCCGATAAGCTTGCCGTTTGCTTCGACCGGACTGGACAGACTGACAACAGAAGACGAACCGGACCGATTGACCGAATACGCGATTTTACCCTGCATCGATTCGGCGAAATCAGATGAAGCCGGAAGCTCCTCTCCATTTAAGCGAGACAGCGCCTTTCCTGCCGCGTCATATACCGAGACTGGAGCGCTGACGGACGCGCTCAGCTCCTTCACCAGGCTATCTGCTTCCGTCTGGAAAGACTGTCCGTCCAACGTTACATTTTTGCTCAAATAATATTGGCTGATATACAAATCAATAGACTTTTTGAGCTGAATGACATCTTGATTAATTAAACGGGACACATTCTGTTCCGTAATGGTGACAGACACAAGAAGCAGCGACAGCAATCCGGCGAATATAACGAGCGTAAAGGAAAGCAGCATCTTGTGCCGGATCGTCAGTCTCATGCCGGAGACGGAGAACCTCTTCATGGCAGCTTGTACCCTACGCCAAAAATCGTCTCGATAATCGACGCCTCCCCCTCACGATCCAGCTTTTTACGAAGCCGCTGAACATGAATATCGACCGTTCTTGTATCCCCGGGAAAATCATAGCCCCACACATGATCCAGAAGCTGAGCCCGGGTAAAAACAATTCCCCGATTCTCAGCCAGAAACAGCAGCAGATCGAACTCTTTGTTTTTCAGCTCAACCTTTTCCCTGTCTCTCAGCACGACTCTTTGCCGCTTAATAATCCGGATTCCATCCTTTATCTCAACCGCTGCTTCCGCTTCGCCTTTTGCCAGCGCAGTTGCCAGCTCGATTCGGCGGAATACCGCTTTAATCCGCACGATGACTTCCCGCACGTCAAACGGCTTCGTCATATAATCGTCGGCACCCAGCTCCATGCCAAGCAGTTTATCAACCATATCCGCCTTCGCCGTCAGCATTATGATCGGAATGTTCCACTTCTCCAACGAAGCGGTTTTACAGAGGTCAAATCCGCTTAAGTCCGGCAGCATGAGATCCAGCAATATGAGATCGGGCTTCTCCTGCCGCACCCTCTCCTCCGCCATCCGCCCCGTTCCTGCATGAATTGCGGTGAAGCCTTCCCTTCTAAGCGCATAGATCAGCAGTTCGGCCAGCGCCGTCTCATCCTCTACGACCAATATCATTTGTTTTCGCATGAAGCCTCCATGAAACATTGAAATAACTGTTTCCATCTTAACATGACCGGTTCGAAATCTCTTCGTAGCATTCGCCATTTCGAATGAATTTACAATTTGGATACAACTTGGCTGCTTTTCGCATACATTTGCGGCCGGAATAGAAACAAGCTGCCGGTAAACTTCTCTTATTCCGGGAAACTACCCTCGATAAAAGGAGAAGTCAAATGTTAAAAAGTATCATGCCATCATCCATCGTAATTGTTATCATCATTCTTCTGTTGTCGGCCTGCGGCGGGCCTAAGCAAGAGCTGCCAGCGGACAACCCCGGCGGTAATGTTAAAGAGGAGAACGCTTCAAATGCAGGCAGCGGCAAAACGCCTGATCAGCCGGAAGGCGGGACAAACGGGCAGGCAGAGTCCAATAAACCGGATAACCAGCAAGCACCGGAAGATATAGCGACTGTTGCCAATGCAGATTCGGTCACCGTTCTGGTGAACAAGCATAATAAACTGCCTGAAGACTATACTCCGTCTAATCTGGTCTATCCTGATGTGAAATTTACGTTCAACGAGCGTATCGAAAAACGCAAGATGACACAAGAAGCAGCCAGCGCCCTGGAGCAGCTGTTTCAAGCCGCAAGCAAGGACGGATTGCCATTAGCCGGAGTATCCGCCTACCGCTCGCATAGCAGGCAAAAACAGCTGTTTGAGGGCTATGTTCAAAAAGACGGCTTGGAGAAAGCCCGTACCTACAGCGCCTTTCCAGGCACGAGCGAGCACGAGACCGGACTTGCGATCGATGTTGCCGGAGCAGACGGCAAATGCAGCGCGGCCGATTGCTTCGCGGATACGGCTGAAGCCGGCTGGCTCGCGGATCACGCCCATGAGTACGGTTTTATAATCCGTTACCCTAAAGGCAAAGACGATATTACGGGATACAAATATGAGCCTTGGCATTTGAGATATGTAGGGTTAGATGCTGCTTCCGATATGCATGAGAGCGGATTAACGCTAGAGGAATATACAGACTCAGTTAAGGCTGCAGGGCATAAATAATAAAGCAAAGAGGCCGCTCCCACTCACAGCGGCCTCTTTCTTTTAACTTAAAGCTATGTTATAAAATTCGAATGGTCGATTCTCGTGTGCACCTCAATTTTCGGTTTTATGCCGCTGTACTGCTCCGGCCAATTGTCCTTCATCGACCGCCACAGCTGCGGATGCTTCCGATGAATCCATTCCCCTACGCCCAGCAAGTCTGTATGCCGCTTTTGCGTGTACCGGATGAATTTGCGGATATCCTCTGCAATCTTTTCATTCAGCTGATCTTCCCAGGCATGAATCATCGACGGCGTAATGTCGAATTCCTGACAGGGCAAATCCGTAATCGTCAAATCGGCAGTAATATTGAAAGCAACTTGCGGTTTGTGCTCCGAATCGAGGGTCACATGCATTTTCGAATTATTGTTAATATTTTCGAACGAAATCTCTTTGCCTGAATCGCATGGGATTTTCTCAAGAGAACCCGACATCTGATTGCTCGCACGCATATAAGCTTTCGTCTGTTTCGGCGACAGCTTCCCGGCCAAGCGATCCTTTTCAAATATGTACAATCCTGTCGCCTGAAGTATATGCTTGTCATCCTCCGAGTCTTTAACCCGTAAAATTGCCGGTATGACGATGTCGCGAAATTCGTTGATATAATCTCGATATACGTCGATAAGAGTTACCTTCTTGGTCAATGCGGTCGTGTTGCTGTTTCCGGCCAATCCTTTGAGCACCTGGGATGTAATCATTAAATTAGGAGCCGATATTTGCAGCTTCTCGTAAGCCTTTCCCTCCGTCATATAGAGCAGTGTCGAGTTGCGAAACTGTCTCAGACGACGGATGGACTCCACATGCTGAGACAACCCCTGCTTCATGACATCCTTGCTGAATAGAATAATGGACGTATGGCCCCATAAAAGCATGCGATCGGATTTATTTCTCATCAATCGAGCCGCTTCAAAGACGTTATCCCCTTCTTGGTAGAGATAAAAGCTGTCGCTTTGCATCCCTTTGGGCTGTTGTCCGCCCGATACGATTTTGGCAATCTCAGCTGTCACGCGAATCGGAGCGTTCTCTCCTTTATCGATTGCAATGGCATGCACAATGTGAATTTCATTTAATTCCAGACTTCCATCACAGCCGCCAATAAGCAGAGCAGCCAGCGTTACAAGGAACAGCCCGAACAAACTGTAGATGCGGCTGTTCATCTCCGCGATCCTTCCCGAAATCTTCGGCGGCGCAGCGGGTGGAACAAGCCGGGACGCTTGCTGTTGAATGTGCTGGGCCTTCTAATTACGATATCCGACAATAGTTCAAAGTCGTATGGAGCAGCCGGCGACAAGTACGGGACGCCGAATGAACGCAGTGATGCCAAATAGGTCATGAGCATAATAACGGCTGCTACGATACCGACATATCCGAGCACTGACGCCATAAATGTGATACCAAACTGAATCATCCGAATAACGTAATTGATCGCGGTGGAAGGCAGCGTGAAGGTAGCGATGCCTGTTAAGGCTGCAACGATGACCATAATAGGCGAGACAATTCCGGCTTGCACCGCTGCTTGACCGAGAATCAAAGCGCCAACAATACTTACCGCCTGGCCGACCTGCTTCGGCATCCGAACTCCCGCTTCCCGCATTATTTCAAAAGCGATCATCATCGCGAAGCTTTCAATAACAGCGGGGAACGGCACCGGCTCACGCGCCGATGCGATGCTTTGCAGCAGCGAGGTGGGAACCAGCTCGTGGTGAAAAGTGACTGTCGCCACGTAGAAACCGGGCAGCAGAGCGCCAATTATGGCACATACCAGTCGCATAAAACGAATGCTGGAGCCGATATAATAGCTCCAGGCGTAGTCCTCACTGACTTGAAAAGCTTGCAGAAAAACGTATGGGAGCATCAACGCAAACGGCGAGCCTTGTATAATAATCCCAATCCGTCCATCCAATAGAGCAGCAACCACTCTGTCCGGCCTCTCGGTCGTCTCAATAAGCGGAAGCAGCGTTCCTCTGTTGTCGACGATCCATTCCTCCACAGTGTTATCCCCTTGTATAATATCGACAGGTATTTCCCCAATCCGCCGGTGAACCTCTTCCAGCAGCGCAGGATTGGTTAAGCCTCCGATGGAGATGACCGCCAGCGTTGTTCTGGTGACAACTCCTGTATCCTTAAATTCGATCTTCAAATCCGGTGAGGGACAATGATAACGAATTAAGGCCAGATTGTTGCGAAATGATTCGGTAAATCCGCTGCGGGCCCCCTTCACCGCTGCTTCGCTGACCGGCTCTTCCACACTGCGCAGTTGAACGCTCAGCGTATCAATTGATATGCCGTACTGCTTGTTATGATAAAGCAGGATCGTATTGCCGCAGGCCAATTCTTTCGCAGCTTCGGAGACGGTGTGAATCTCATATTCACTCGTTACGGTTCGCAGCAGTGAAATATGATCGGGGTAAAAGGCATAAACCTGCCGCAGCATCTCCGCGTTGGCAAGGCCGGTCAGGTGGCATATCGTGATCTGTCCTTCCCCGTCCTCACCCTCGATATCATTCATCATCAAATCTTCCGTATGATACATACGCTCGGACAACAGCCGTTTATTTTCCGCCATGTCTAATGTGAACCGCTGTTTATCCGCTTCCATAAGATTTCTCCTCCGGGATCGAATTTTGTCTCACTGCAGCAGCAAGAAGAAGTACAACGGGCAGGCCAAATTGAAATATTAAAAAATACCAGGCTTGACGGTCATACAGGCTGCTCATCTCGATCAGTCCCCATATTTTAAACCGGGCGCAAATGACGACAGCAACTGCAAGCGGCGGAATGAACAAACGCGGACGGCTAATATGCAGCCACTCAGTAAGCGCATGAAGCGAAGACCAGAAATAGACAGTTACTTTGACGAACGAACTCATAACCCAAACGGCGATTAGAATGGCATCCAGCCGCTCGATATCTCCGAACAGCTTAATATTTTGAATCACGCTGACAATGGGATAGGTAAACGTACTCGTACCCTTCCCCCCAAACACGACAATACAGCCTACAACAGCCATCATGAGCAGCGTACAAGAAATCGCGATGCCTGCAATGGCATAGGGAACCGTCTTTTTCGTCCGTTTCACATATTGAATAATCATCGAAATAAACATCATATCGCCAAACCAGGAGATCACGACAAAGCTTCCTTTTAAGGCACTCCCAATTCCATTCTCCATAACCGGCAGCAAATATTCGAAGTTGTAGCTGTTAAAGAGCAGAATATAGATGAACAAAAAAGTCACGACAGATATGCCCAGAATAAGCAGCGCTACACGGGCAATGACCTCAAGGCCGTGAAATACGGCATAGGCGCACATAATGATGCCCACAATCATATAGCCGTTCTGCGGAATCATCGGATTAAGCGCAATAATGAAAAACTGGGCGTATTCCCGCAGCACCCAGGATGTAATGTCCAAATAATAAAAGAAGAACAGAAACGAGAAAAGTCCCCCGAACCATCCCCCAAGCACCTGCCTGGAAATCGCAACGATGCTTTTACCTGGATACCACTTATTCAATTGCAAAAAAACGAGGACATTCAATATGCCCACTGCGCCCCCGAGCAAGACGAGAAACCAGGAATCCCGGCTTGCATATTGCGTTAAAATCGCCGGTGCGTACAGGCTGGCCGTGCCAACAGTTGAAATCACAAGAAGAGCCATCATCTGTTGATTCGAAATGGTAGTTTGACGCATCATAGTGAAATTATTCCTTTCGTAATAACCTCAGTCTGTCCCCGGCGCAGTAAATTATTCACGTTATAAAGCCTGCGATCGGGGAACAATGGTAGCCATAAAGGGGGGCCGAATATGAAATCAAAAGCCTATGTGTGGGCATATATTTTCTCCGCTTTCTGGCTGCTGGCTATTCTGCTGTACGCACCCCATGGCGCATTGTATTTGAACATTGCCAAGCTGCCATGGGCCTTTCTAATCGTGAATATCGTAACGCATACTCCCATTTTGCTTATCCTTCTGTTGGCGGACTGGCGCACGAAAAAGCAAGAAAAGCAAAGCAAAAAAGCAGAAACCTCTGAATGATATCAGAAGTATCTGCTTTTTTATTAGCATGCACGCTAGTTAATGATTGGATCACAACAAATACTCTAATTGAAAATCTCTAGGGTCACTTTCGTACAATTCCTTATTAATTTCGGCTGCCTCTCTGCATCCAATCGCAAAATAAAAAGCGATGGTCTCCTCAGCAGATCCTGCACAAATGTATATTTTATCGGCTTGCCACTTTCTTGCTGCCTCAGCCATTTTCAAGAACAGCTGCTTGCCGATTCCTTTATTTCGATGCTCTAGCGAAATAAAAAGCTGATCTAATAATACATAGTTATATTTTTCGCCAAAAAACTCCCGATTTATGGCTGCAAAGCCTGCTAACTTATTATTTTCATTAAAAGCGCCTATGGCTTCACCTTTACTTGATACGGTCTCTCTCAAATGATTGTAATGGTGCTCATAGCCGCCAGGCCAATCCGGGTCCTGATAATTGATATCGACTAACTGGCGTTGCCCGTCTACTTCTCTCCATGCTCTCTTAATATATTGTGATGCATTCATATCCTTAATGCGTACATAATCTTCAACAACTAACCTTCTATAATTTATATTCAACGCAATGACCCCCGACTTCAATCAATACCTATCACAACTTCCACTATTATACATCGGAAATCTATTCAATTTCATCTGATTCTCTTACAAAAAATTAATAGCAAACCCTTACAATGATGATTTTGTCAATTGGTCCAAAATTAATGATCTTTCATTTTATTTTAATAATGCAGCTATAGTCCATATTTCATAAGGTTTCAATCTCCCATTAGTAAATAATGGCTGTTTTTGCTGTGTTATGCTAGCTCTAGTTAAATAAGCAACTAGACTTCATGCCTACTTCGGCAAACATACTTAGGAGGTTTTCCCTATGAAAAGAAACACAACTCAAAAAATGATTAAAGTAATCGCCGGTGTCGGCATTAGCTTATCGATTGCATTCAGCGGTGCGGTTGTCGCAGCTCCACAGCAAGCACATGCAGCAGTCAGCAGCAGTACGAAAGCCAATCAAATTATCGCCACAGGCAAAACCCTGCTTGGCAAACCATATAAGCACGGCGCAGCAGCAGGCAGCACGTCCTATTTCGACTGCTCCTCGTTCACGCAATATATTTTCAAAAAACATGGAGTCAGCCTTCCCCGCTCCTCCCAGCAGCAATCTAAAGTAGGCAAATTCGTATCGAGAGCCAACCTGCAGCCGGGCGATTTGATCTTCTCGGATACGAACCGCGACGGTGTTATCAATCACGTTAGTGTCTACCTGGGCAACAATAAGCTTCTGCACACTTACAAAGTAGGCATCGGCGTTACGATCTCGAACTTTAGCGGCAGTGCATGGGACAAGACTTACGTGACAGCACGCCGTGTCCTTTAGTTTGTTCGTTTTGAAAATAGTGCAAACAAATAACCTCCAGGACTTCATGTCCTGGAGGTTATTTGTTCTAATCTTCGTTTTTCGCTGAAACCTCTGCTTCTTCATCCTTCTGCTGTTCATCAGCATCCACATCTTTAGGCAGAGGAGCCGGTGCCGGAGGCTCCTTCTTCAACTTCTCCGAGATTCGCTGCAACCGGTTAAAGTCCTCGTAAAGCTGCAGCAGTTCGGCCTCCTTCGCCTCCATCTGCAGCGATAATTCATTGAGCAGAATCTGCAAGCTTTCCGCGTCATATTCGACCGGTTTCGCATCCTCATCCTCAGCAACGGAAGCGAACCCGTCTATACGCTTTATATACCTGCTGCAGCCGAAGGTGACAATTGCCCATTCGTCCGCTTCTTTGCGGCCCAATTCCTTATAAATATCGACGTAGCCGTCAAACACCATATTGATCATTTTGCGGTAATCCCAGTTGACGATAGCGAGGCTTTCTTTCGCGCGGCTTACTGCCAGCATAAGCTGAAAATCATTGAGCTTGCCGCGTTCCTCCTCTACCCGCTCTATTTCATGAACAAAGTAAGGGTATGCCTTGCGAAACAGTTCGGATACCGCTGCAAATTCTTCCTGCGTGATAATCTTCGTATCTTCCGCTTCCATTGCTCTCATTCCTCTCTTGCCGATACGTCCATTATAATAACTTTCGCAGCAAGAGGCCAATTTGAGCACCTGCACTTATGACTTTCTCTCCTGATTCGTATATAATGGAGAAATAGAGAGGCTAGTCCAAGAAAGTTGGTGCTTACATATGAATGGCCGTAGAGCGGTATTCACGATTTTAGGTATTTGCGTAGCGCTTGCCTTAGTCGTTTACCTTATGATTCAACTCGTAATAAAGGCGCAGCCGTAGGCTGCGCCTTTTCTCTTTATACCCAAGGCGGCTTGACGGTCAAGTAACCGGCAAACTTTTTGCTTTCTTCTCTGCGCTGACGGCGCATTTCCGAGCGTTGCGGAGCCGTCTCGAACAGCTTCAGCTCTTCTTCAGATTCTGGGATCACCCGCGGAACCGGAATCGGCTTGTTATTCTCATCCAAAGCAACGAAGGTTAAGAACGACGTTGCCGCAACTACCCTCTCGCCGCTCAACAGGTCTTCCTTAATCACTTTAACGAAAACCTCGACCGAGGTTCTGCCGTTCCATGTAACGAACGACTCCAGACTTACGTAATCGGTAGGCCGGATCGGCTGCAGAAAGTCGACGGAATCCGTAGATGCCGTGACGACCGTGCGGCGGCAGTGCTTTGTCGCGGCGATTGAAGCGATATCATCAATAAATTGCATCAGCTTCCCGCCGAACAGCGTATTGTGATTGTTGACGTCCGTCGGGAATACACGGGACGTTTTGTAGCATCTGGACTCGCGTGAATACCGTTGCTCCATGACTATACAGTCCTCTCCGCCACAGGGGCAGCGAATACGGACAACAGCTGACTTAATGAGCGCTCTTCCTCAACCTCCAGGCAGAATTCAATTTCTCTGCCAATTACAGAATTGAAACGGCGATCCGTAATAATCATGCCAGCCGTCAGATCATGTCCGCAGTCGATGACTGCCCTCAGTGTCTGTGTCCGTACGAGCGAAGGATCAACGGCAACCAGCACGGCAAGCGGGTCATGCATCGCGCATGCGCCCAGGAAGCCGCTCGATTCCCCATAGAACTGAATATAACGGTCCATCGATTGCTGCAGGAATAGAGCAACGTCCCGCTTCTCGGACGGCGCGTTCTGCAGCAGCTGCTCCAGATGCTGACGCGTCAGCTTAACTTTCATCGTTACATCCAGGCCCACTACCGTAATAGCCAGTTCGGAATTGAACAGAACGGCCGCTGCCTCTGGATCACCCCAGAAATTAGCTTCGCTGACCGGCGTTACATTGCCCGGTGCGAATACCGTTCCGCCCATAATAACGACCCGGTTGATCAGCTTCGCAATCGACGGATCTTTCTGAACCGCATTGGCTACGTTGGTCATTCTGCCTACCGGCACGATAATGAGTTCGCCAGCCAGCTCATGCGCCTTGCGGATGATGAAATCCTCAGCCGACTCTTTAAGCGGCTGCTGCTCTGACTTTGGCAGCTCCACATCACCGATTCCATTATGGCCGTGGATATGCGGCACCGGTCCGCTATATTCGCGTGCAAGCGGTTTGCGGGCGCCCATTGCAACGGGCACCTCGTAGCCGCAATTGGCTAATTTAATAAGACGCAGCGTGTTGTCCGTCGCTTGTTCGACCTCAATATTGCCGAACACCGTCGTAATGCCGACGAGCTCAATATCGGGGGACAGCAGCGCGTACAGCACCGCCACCGCATCGTCAATTCCTGTGTCTACATCCAGTATGATTCTTTTTTTTCTGTCCGTCATATATGTTGGACTCCTCTCCTATGTATGCCTCCATTGTATACGATGCAAGCAAGGTTTCCAAAGGAAATCGTTGCTTGCGCTCCGGCAAACCATGCTATAATGAATTTCATTTCATATTATCACTAATAAGGGGAACGCTCAATGAATGCCAATGAACGGGATCAATTTATTATCGACGCCTATCGCCGCGACGAACAGACGATGATTCTTGTCTTTGCACAGTGGTGTGTCAATCATGGACTGGACGCCGCTGAGGTATACGCCCGAGCCTATCCTAGCCAGTCCGACAACGCAGCGCTTCAAGAGGCGCTGGCGCTTACCGCGCCGCGCGAGGAGGCAGGCGATATCGATGATGATACAGTACTTCAGGTACTATCGCTATTTGATAACGAAGAGCTTGCTTTCGCCGTCACCGAAGAAATCAGCGCCCGCCTGCAGCGCCGCAGCGAGTAGCTTGTAGTATTCACAATTGCAGCCCTATTGTTTTCTCCCTTATTATGACGTTATAATAGGGATGCGAACATACGTTTGACGCCATAGTCAGTCACGGGAGGCAATATGAAAGGCTCTACTCATTTGGCGATCGGAGTCGCCATCGGCGCTGCCGCCGCCGTCTATTACCCATTCTCGCCTATGAATGCCGCTGTCTACGTTGCTGTAGCCGGCGTGTCCGCTCTAAGCGCGGATTTGGACGGACCTAGCATTCTAAGCTCCAAGCTGGGCAAGCTCTCGAAGCTGATCTACTCCCTCATTCAAGGGGGCGGATGGCTGCTCGCAGGGGCTGTCGGTTATTTGTATGCCGCCGACCATTATTTCAACATGAAGCTGGCAATCTTTTCTGTTGCTGTCGTATTGGCCGGCTTGTTCGCCGGACGCGGAGCTATACGCAACGCCTTGGTCACCGCTGTCGGCTGCGGAATGATGTACGCCGGATTTATGGCGGGCATGACTTGGCTCATCGGCTTTGGCCTCTTCGTCGGCATCGCGCCCTGGCTGAAGCATCGCGGGATGACGCATACGGTATGGGCCGTTATCGCCTGGGGCGCTATTGGACTGGGCCTCGAGCGCGAGCTCCAGCTGGAAGGGCTCATGCGAGTTGCCGTTCTCGGCTATCTTTCCCACCTGATCGCTGACACACTCACGCCAAGCGGCGTGAAATGGTTTTACCCGATTTTCAAAAAATCGATCAAGCTGCGTTAGCTTGCGCAGCCGTAAGAAAAGGCTTTTCTCGAAGAGACCGTATCCGGTTCCAGCGAGAAAAGCCTTTCTTTATTTGACGAAGACGATATTTTCATTGCGCAGATCAATAGTCAAATCCTTGCCGTCCATATACCAAGCGTCGTTCTCTTCCATGTAAAAATGAATACCATCCTGAACCGTACTGACTGCCGGGTATCTGGCTGTGTCCTTCATGATGCCGAACGAAAACGCATCCTCTCCGCCGCCGCTGTACCGTACATAAATACGTACGCTGTCTTCCGGCTTAAAGCCCCACTCTTCTATAAAACATGCTGTTGCGGCTGATGTTACGCTCATTTTCATTCCCTTCACCCTTTCCGATGTTGTCATGTGCTCATTATGGCTGGCATGGCCTGTCGGCCATCAAGCTATAATTGGTGTACCGTCACTTCGCTGCGGATAAGAAAGCGGGCATTCGGTCCGGCCTGGCTGATCCCTTTGGATATGTAATAAGCGCCCTGATCCCCTTCATGCAGCCCTTTCACGATGCCGGCGGCTGCCAGCTTCCCTTTGTTAATGTAACGGAATAGAAAGGGTACGTTAAATTGCATGCCGTGAAAATGTCCAGCCATTAAATACGTATAAGGATGTGTAAGCTGCAGTACCAGATTCGGGTCATGGGTTAGCACGATAATAGGCTTGCCCTTGCCCGCGCCTTGAAAGGCCACTTTCGGCTTGCTCTTCTTGCTGCCCCAATCGTCAATGCCAACCAGCATAAACCCGCCCGCATCGCAGCTGCGATTGCTGAGCAATTGCACGCCTGTGTCTTTCATGAGCTGGACGAGCTGCTTCATGGGACCCGCGGCCAGCCGGTGATCATGATTGCCAAGTACGGCAAACACCGGAACGCCGCAGCCGGCGATCGATTCCAAATAAACGCGGACCTTTTGCAAATATTTGCCGTTTTGCGTAAAGTCTCCGGTAATAAAAATATACGATGGACGCTCTGTCTCAATCAATCTTTTTATTCTGGCGGCGCTTATCCGGATCTTCTCTACATGCAGATCGCTAATATGCAGCACCTTCATGCCGAGTCCAGCCGGATACTGAATCCGTTCAACCTTCAGCCACTGGGTCGGAAATATAAACAGAAAATAAAACAGCACAACTGCTGCAGTTGCTGCAATGATATAGACCATCCGCGTATCCCCCTATCCAAAGCATACCTTATCGCGGCTGCCCGTTCAAGGCGAGCGGTTCCCCGAAAGCTCCGGGCAATAAATAAAGCCCCGGATCGCTCCGGGACTTCCTATTGGCAATGACACCCGTTCTCGAGACAGGGTTCAGTTCCATTCAATATTCAATTATAGAAATGATGGCTTTTTATAAATCGCTTTGCGCTCCAGCACCACTGTATATTCCCGGTCCCTGCCGTCTACCGAGGGCGCGACGAATACCGAATTGGCTTGCTGTTCGCCACGGGCAGGCTTGCGAATCAGTCGGGCAGTGTGGTTCTCACGGTTTCCTCTGCTCTTGTTCATTGTGAATCGCCTCCCAGCAAATAGTTCACGGTGTCCATTAATTCGCTGTTCCGTTCGGCGAGTATTCCAAGCTCCTCGTCTGTTACGGTACGTGCTCCAGCTAAATGAACCGTTACGACAAAATCCTTACCCACAGGATAACACAGTAAATAACCAGCCGCAACCAGCTTTCCCATTCGCAAGAAGCGCATCGTGCTGTTCAAGAACGCATCCACGACGAGAACGGGGGACTCCCCTTCTTTTTTCCCTTCATTCGTATGATAGGGAAAAAAACGCCCTTTGCCGACATTGCCGGCAATTTGCCGCATGCCATCCAGATCAGCCTGCCATAACGCAGCGCCTGTTACACGATAGCCTTCCAGCGGAGAGGCGTCGTAGCCGTTCCGAATAGCCTCGTACATCCGTTCATAAGGATGATGCTCGCGCTCACTAAATGTGTTCTGGTTGAATGCTATAAAAAAATGCAGCAAGCTTTGCTTGCGCTTCAGTTCGGATTCATAAGCTGCGGCCAACACGGCGGGATCCTGGAAATGCCCCAGCGCCCGGATTCGATCGGCAATCTCATCGCAAGCCAGATTCACTGCGGCGTCGAAATTGCCATCCGAACGCTCCTCGTAGCGCAGCACGGTCAGCCCCAGCAGATCGGAGGGCAAATGAAACTCATCGATGGCGATTCCTTCCCTCTCCGGCGACACTTGCTCCGGAATGAGGAAGAAAACGCGGGTCCGTCTGAGCCGTCCCCAGAACATGCCCATTTCAAACACCGTATTGTCTCTCGGCGCTAGAAAAGCTTTGCCTCTCATCATGACTATATCGTCCGCTGCCAGCACGAACACCGCATAATCGGCAGTCTGCAGCTGACGCTCCAGCGCCTCGATCGCATAATCATTCGCTTTGAAGGCTCCGGCATGCCAAGGCGTAACCTCCGCTACACGGTTCAAAGCGCGATGAATGGCGTTCACATATTTGATTGCTTCCCTGGATGATCCAATAAACAGCTTAGGCTTCGTCACATTTGAACTCCTTTGCAGCGGCAGTTTACGTTTCATTATACTAGCAAAATAAGGAAACGAGAAGGAGTCGCTGGTAGGAAGATCATAATTATATTTATGTCAGCTATGATGCAAATGCTGCAGCGTTTGCGTAAAAATTTCCTTCACATGATCGTCGTCCAGCGAATAATAGACGGTTTTGCCTGCTTTGCGCCGCTTCACGATGCGCACATTACGCAAATAGCGAAGCTGATGCGAGACCGCTGACTGCGCCATATCCAGCACGACGCACAAATCATGCACGCACAGCTCTTGCTCCAGAAGTGCGTAGATCATTTTCACCCGGGTCGGGTCGCCAAGCGCCTTGAACAGCTCAGCCAGCTCAACCGCCGTTTGCTCGTCTACCCGCGCCTTGCTCAGGTTGTCGCTGCCCGGCTCCGTTCCGATACAGTTGTCCTCGCATTGCTCATCCATTAGTTTCTCCAATTGGCGCACCACCTTCATTTTCGTAAAGCTAATTATAGCAGAATGCTTCTCTCCTTGCTCAAGCAGGTGCAACAATTATTGGAAGGTGAACGATCTGTGTCGACAATTGTAATAAAATAGCCATATCGAGTCATGAAACGGTTTCTCTTTTTCTTTTATACTAGGTTGGAAAGGAGGCGATCATTTTTATGGCAGCTGCATACATGACCCTTTTGGGAGCATTATTCGTATTTGGGGTGTTGTATCTGGTAGTAGCAGGTTCGAAAGCAATTCGGGACGATGATGAATTGCAGGATCAGGCGCTCCGTTCTTTGAAATAGGTCTGATATCTTTCTAAAAAAATGAAAAGAAGCGTCAAAGAGACATCATCCCTTTGACGCTTACAGCACGGCTGTCAGATCAATGATGCTCCGACAGCCATTTGGCCAAGCTTTGAATTTCACTCTCCGACAATCTCCTGCCGAAAGCAGGCATACCGCCTTTTCCATTTGTAATGATAGCGGTAATCTGCTCCTCCGACATCGTACTGCCGATATGCTGCAGATTAGAACCTGACCGGGTTCCTTCCAGATCAGCACCGTGACAAGATAAACATTGGTTTTTATAGAGCGTTTCTGCCGTATCACCGTTCGTTATGCCATTCTGATTTAAGACCTCATCATTCATAACTGCCGGTTGATGGCCCCCGCATGCGGAAAGCACGACAATTAACAGAGAGGCACACAGCTTTGCAGCATATCTCGAATACATGGCGTCCATCCCATCTTCTGCTCATCAGCAATATTTGCTAGTTAGCATTGACAGTCTTCAGTCCATTTATGAGAACACACTCCATCACGCGTAACAATAACCCCGCTCAAAAGCATACCGAGCCAGTTGAACCCGGTTGTCCAAATGCAGCTTTTGCAAAATGTTTTTTAAATGATTTTTGACCGTATGCTTTGAAATGACCAGCTTCTCTGCAATATCCCGATTCGCCAAGCCGTCAGCTACTAAACACAACAGCTCCTTTTCTCTCGGTGTCAAAGGCGTATCGTCATCGCGAGATTCTCCGGCAAATGAAACGCTATTTATTATACGTGCTGCGAACTCTCTTGGCATGGGTTCGTCATCCAATACGATCGCACGCAAATATTCAAGCCAGGTCCCGGGGCTGTAATGCTTCACCAAATAACCTTGGGCGCCGTTCTTCAACGCTTCGAAGAAATGAGTAATGTCATCTGCGGCTGTTATCCATACGATTTTGACAAACGGAAATTGTAATTTGATCGACCTAGTAGCATCTATATCATCAGTTCTGCACTTATCGACAGCCATGAGTATCAAATCCGGCAGCAGCTGCTCCGTTGATTGTATGGCGTTCTTCCCGTTCTGAGCTTCGGCCACAATTTCGAATAAGGAATCCTCCTCAAGGATTGTCCTCATTCCCTCTCGCGCATGGTGATGATCATCCACGATAAGGACCCGGACTTTCTGCATCGTCATCACTCCCCCTGCTCTGCCTTGTCTTAGCTGCTGTTATCGTACGCAGATCGTTACCTCTCATTATACGGACAATTTCAGCTGAACATTGGCATATCAGAGGGGATTGGGTGACAAAAGAGTGGCGTCAAAAGAACAACTTTGTGAAAACCGATAATAGCTGGAATGAAAGTATCGCTATCCCCAAAAGGTTTACTTCATATTGGGAAATAAGATACTATTTGTATATATCTTCAAATTCGGAGAGGTTCTATGACAAACATACCGCTTCAAAAACCAAAACCGGCTATTTCGCATTTGTTGCGGTCGTTACCGTTGCTGTAGCGGGCATAGCGATATGGATCTCGTTCCAAGGCGCTGCGTAAGAGAAATTTACATGCCAACGAGGCAAGGGTGAAAAATAAAAAAGCGCAAGTATCAGGGCTGAGCGAGCCCCAATACTTGCTCTTTATCCGTGGACATACTCACGCTATGGGGACAGTTGCAGCCCTTGGTCCGCCAATTGACGGTTAATGGTATCAATCAGACCGCTCTTCAAAGGCTCCTCCAGAAACGAGGCTTCTGCCCCGTTGCGAATGAGCTTGCCGATGTCCCGAAGTGTCAAGCCGCAATGCTGCAACAGCATAATATACTCCAGCGTGATCGTCGTGCCCGATACCGTTAAATTATCAGTATTAACCGTGACCGTTATTCCGAAATCTAGAAATTTTTTTATAGGATACGCCTCCCAGGAGGAGACTGCCTTCGTCTGAATATTGCTGACGGGACAAAGCTCCAATGGCGTTCGCGTTGATCGAACCAATTCCATCGCTTCGGAGTGGCCGTCAATCCGGACGCCGTGCCCGATCCGGACGGCGCCGAGGCTGGCAATCGCTTCGATGACATTTTCCGCGCCTCCCGCTTCCCCGGCATGAATCGTTATCGGCAAGCCCAACCGGCGGGCTAACTCGAATAAAGAACGATGCAGCTGCGGCGGAAAGCCCGCTTCATCTCCGGCGAGATCAACGGCAGCGACTCCGTCTCTATATTGGCTTGCAGCTGCTGCAATGACAGCTTCATTACGTTCATAACTGTCATGACGCATACAGATGACAATGGCTCTTGCCAGGACGCCATAATGCCTCTCTCCGCGGCGTAATCCGTCACGGACATGCCGGATTACCTCCTCGATGCTAAGCCCCTTTAGCGTATGAAGAAGAGGCGCGTACCTAACCTCTATATAGATGCAGCCTTGATTGGCCGCCTGTTCAACAACTTCGAACGCAACACGCTCCAACGCCTCTCCTGTTTGCAGAAACGGCAGCACGAAATCGAATTTGCTTAAATATTCACGCAGATTGGTGCAGTCCTCGTCGATCTGCATCCAAGACAGCAGATGATCATCTGCCGGGAGCGATTTGCCCTGTTGATGAGCAAGCTCGCGAATCGTTTCCGGCTTTACGCTTCCGTCCAGATGCAGATGAAGATCAATTTTTGGAAGCCGCTTCAACTGCTCCACTCTCTCATCCATCCCGTTCTCGCTCCCTTCCGTTCAATGCCCGCAAACTAACCTTCAATGAGATCTGCTAGCCGAAATGACGTGATTTTAGCAATTTGGTTCATCGCTTCTTTCGTTTCTTCCTCCAACGAATGGGTAAGCCGCTGCTGCAGGGCTGACCAGATTTCCGTTTTGTTGCTGCCGCGCACCGCATGGATGAAAGGAAAACCGAATTTCTCCATATAGTGCCGGTTTGCAGCAGCGAATTCCGCAAATTCCTCTGGCGACAGCTGGTCAAGACCCGCTCCCTGCTGCTCGCGTGTCGAATATTCACCAATGCTGAGCCTCGTCGCCAAATCAGGATGCATGCGGTAGAAAGCATGCAGACGCGCCTCCGGCAAGTCCTTAATCATCTGCAGCATCGCCTCATGAAGCCCGGAACGGCTCTGAAATGGCCTAAATGCCCATGCTGCCTCCGCTACCCACGGCGAGTTTTCGAATATAGTACCCAAAGCCAGAACGAACTCCTTCTGGTTCATATCATTTACTGCTGATAGTTGAATCACGAAACCTTCCTCCATTCCGCACTTGCTTAATTCTCAAACCTCAGAAAACTCGTTCAATCAGCAACCAACTCGATGTTAATTTAGATAACATCATAAGCCAGAAGCACTTATAAAACAATATAAAAAAACCATTTTCCACAATAATGTTCGCCCTATCATTCACAATCTGACATAATCGGTAAAAAAACCTCCAACCCATAATAGGTTGAAGGTTTTTTCACTGCAAGCTTATCCGAATTTCCCGATCCTTAGTATTTCAACTCAGGAAGCGGCAAGAACAGCAGGTTGAACGGCAGATTGCTTCCGGATGCCGGTGTGAACGCAATCGTCACCTGCTCAACATCATTGCCTGTCCGGTACAGGACGCCAACGTCGTTGGCATTGCTCAAAATGGTCGTCGTCGTCGTGTAGACGAGCTTATTGTTGACCAGGAAGGCTCCGCCATAATGTCCGCCCCGCGGATTAAGCCCAATAAGTGTGTGAGGCTGTACGTTATACAGTCTAAGCACATAGTAAGCACCATTGTTGCCGTCGTTGGACATGATATCGCCAGTCGTTACATCATAGCCCGACAGGCGCGTGTCAACCACTTTATCGGCCAAAATCATACGGGCCGGCTCATTGCCGATTGTATCCAGAACATGGATGTTGCGGTTTGCGTCATGGAACGTGCCGCGAACGTGCTTGCCGTCACGCGGAAGCTGCTGCAGCTTCGGCAGCTCAGCCAGAACATCCTTGTCGGCATCTACCACAACGATGCTGAATTTAATCGGCGCCGATGTCGACACGTCGGAATACATCGTTACTACCCGGTCTTGCGCCAGCTTGACGTCGCTCAATTTGCTGAGCACGACACGGCTTTCGCCTGGTGGAATTTTAATTACTTTGTTCAAGGACGGCTGCGTGCGGCCAAACAGATAGTTGCCGACAGCGGCTTTACCTGTTTGCGACACGTATGGCGCAGGACCGCCAACGCCAACGCGTTCCTCGGTTACTGTAGCTTCTTCAGCATTTTCGTTCGTTGCAATAATATAGATACGAACCGGATTCGCGCGGTTGTTCTGATTGTGTGTCAAGAAACGGACATTGCCCGTTGCCGTATCGGAATAATAGATGCCCTCTTCATCGATATGCTCAGGGCTGTTGCTGCGGATCAGCGTTTGCTGGCCAACGACGGACAATTCATACGATACCGTCGGAAGCTTCAGAACGCTTGCACCGTCGATTTGGTATTTGTCGCCGACTTCAGTAAACAGCATGTCGAAATCCTGTTTGCTGTACAGCGTCTCATCCTCGATCATAATCGTTTTCGAGAATTCGCCGACCGCGCCATGTGTGTCGGTTACTTTCAGCGTAATTGTCTGCGGACCTGGCGTGAAGAAGCCTTTGGCGTTATTCGTCCATTCCGTCTTTTTAATCTTGTTCTCATCATCTGTGCTTAGGTCAGTATAATGGATCATCTCGCCCATTTTGTAAGAGTTTTTGTCGGTCGTAAAGTTTGCGACCGGCGGCAAATTCGGCTGCTTGACTACAACGTTCACGGAGAACGGATCGCTCCATACGCCATTCTCGTCCTGTACCCAGCGGGTTACTTTGTAAGTGCCCGGAGTATCAAAGGAAGAGGCTTGTCCCTCCCAGCGCTCATCCGTAATGAGCAGACCTTTCGGATGGGAAGCTTTATCGATGTAGGAAACCTCAGTTTCGCCGGCATAAATAGTAGCTGGCGATACGGTGAATGCTGCTACCGGCTTCACTGTCCACTCCAGCGTAACCTTCTTCTGCTCGGCATTGCTGCTGATCTTCATGCCGTAAGGCTTGAGAAGCGAGCGAAGCGGGATCATTAACGTGCCCTGTTGTACGAAAGGCGCGCCGTCAAGTTTAGTCGAAGCACCATTGATTGTATAGGCAGTGCTGCCCGCTTTGTAGCGAAGCTCCTGCTGCCCTGTCGTCAATATGTACTCCTTCAGCTTTGAATCATAAACAACTTTACCGTATAGACGTTCAGCAATCGAACGGGCGGCGACGTAAGTTACCCCCTTCTTCTCGGTTAACGGCTGTGAAGCTTTGTAAAGCTTGCCGTTATGGTACATCTGGTTCGTTTTTTGAATCAGTACGAGCTGATCCTGGAGTTGGCCTTGCGCCTGGACCGGAATGGCCACGGCAAAGAGGAACAATGCGACAAGTGCGACTAAGCTGACTTTTTTACCCATTACAATCTCCTTTTTTTTGTAATAATTGCTGAACTGCAATTGAACCGACACACTATGAACGCAAAAAAGAGGAAAAAGTTGCACACAAAATTAGTGAAAAATCGCTGGCGCGATATAATCCATGATAAGCTTTCTCGACAAAATCGCCGCATTCCGGCCTGTAATATGTTTGCGGACGACGACTGTAAGCTGTTCTGATGGCGCAACCAGCAGCATTTGGCCGCCATGCCCAAACGCAAAAAAGCAGGATACGCCGTTTTGCGACGCAGGCGATTGCCACCAGTGAAAGCCGTATGAGCCATAAATCGGCGGGGTGTACTGGATGAGCGCGCGATGATGGGATTTGGTCGACTTCTCGATCCAGCCAGCCGGCAGCAGACGATTGCCGAACCAGTCTCCTCCGCGCAAATACAAGAGGCCCAGCTTGGCCAAATCCCGGCCATACAGCTGAAGCCCTGTTCCTCCTTCATTTACACCGCGGTGCGCGGACCATTTTGCCTTGCGGAAGCCCATTGGACGGAACAGCTTGCTGCTTGCATAATCCAGAGCGCTGGTTCCGGTAGCCTTTGTTAGAATCGCCGAGAGCAGATGTGAGCCTCCTGAATTATAAGTAAATGCCGCACCAGGGCTATGTGTTAGCGGACTGTTCAGTACAAAGCTGATCGGATCAGCCGCTTTCTTCATCGCTTTATAAGGCTTATCGAAGTCCGGCCAATCCCAGCCCGGCGTCATCGTCAGCAAATGCTTGATCCGAATCGACGGATCAGCCTCCGCTCCGAAGTAGTCGGCAATCGGCTGCTCGACGCTTTCAATTGCACCCTCTTCAATCGCGATACCGATCAGTGCCGACATCAGGCTTTTCGTACAGGACAACAGCGGCGCAATTCTATCTTCCCCATGCTCATGCCACTCCCAGGCAATCCGGTCGCCCCGGAGTACGACAACGGATTTCATCCGCCATTCCGGCAGCATCTGCTCCATCGCATGCAAGGATGAAGCTGACAAGCCGGCTTCGGCGGGCGAAGAAGCTGTCAGCAAAAAAGGATCGTCAATGGGACCGGCCATGGGGAAGATACCGCCTTTCTAAGATGTGCTCATTCCATCTATGCGTTGGTAGGCTGCGCTTCAGCCGTCTGCTGCATTTTGGGCAGGCTGAATGCTGCAAACAAGACGACCACCGATAATGCTGTCAAAATGATGAAAATGCGATGCAGGCTTGTCTCAAGCAGTGCCGCGTCAATCGATTCCGCGCTGCCCGTATGCAGCAGCAGTCCGAATAACGCGATGCCGATCGTCTGACCAAGCGTACGGATAAAATTGTTGCTGGCTACAGCCGCGCCGCGCAGCTCCCAATTGACTGCTGAAGAGACGGCTACTGTAAAGCTAGTCAATGACAGACCGAAGGATAATCCGGTCAAAAACGTATAGCACATAAAAAGTATAATTGGCGTGCTGTTGTTCATAAACATAAAGCCAAGGCTTCCGCAAATGAGGAATAACGCGCCGGCAAAGGCTATTCGGCGCAGGCCGATTTTTGCAATCCAGTTCCCTGCGAGTATGGAGCCAAGAGGCCATGACACGGAAAGCGGAATCATTGCAAGACCGGAATAAGTTGCGCTCTTGCCAAGAACACCTTGGAGCCATAGCGGCAGGTAGAAGATCGTCACGACGTTGATCACGCATAGCAGGAAGCTGACTGCATTGACCGCGCTTATCGTCCGCAGCTTAAACAGCTTGAGCGGAATGATCGGCTCCGGCGATTTTTTCTCAATGATGAAGAACATCCCGAGAAACAAAGCTGCAACCGCAAACAGCAAGCCGATGAAGAGCGGCTCCGCTCCTGCCGCGCCATCCTCATTACGAAGCAGCGTCAACACATACAGGAAGCTGAACATGCCGATCGAGAAGGTCGTGATACCCGCGTAATCGATATGCCGTTTCTTCTTCTCATAGCTTTCTTTAAAGGATGAGAGCAATAGCGCAATAGCGATAATGCCAAACGGCAGGTTCATATAAAAGATGGCCCGCCATGATACGTAATCGACCAGCAGGCCGCCCAGCAAAGGCCCGGAGATTCCTGCGATGCCCCAAATGCTCGACATCCAGCCCTGTACCTTCGCTCTTTGCTCAAAGGAATACAGATCCCCTATAATGGTATATGGAATCGTAGTCAACGCTCCCGCTCCGAGACCCTGCAGAGCGCGGAAAAAAATCAGCATTTCCATGGATGTCGCGAGTCCGGACAGCATAGAGCCTGCGAGAAAAATAACCGCGCCGATCATAAACATTTTTCTTCGCCCGTACAGATCGGAGAGCTTACCGTAGATTGGCGTCGTTATGACCGTCGCCAGCAAATAAATTGAAATAATCCAGCTGTACTGCTCGATACCTTGAAGCTCTTTGGTGATGCTTGGCATAGCCGTACTTACGATCGTCCCTTCGATAGCCGCCAGAAAAGTCGCGACAAAGAGGGCGATCGTGACGCTTCGCCGATTGCTGTTGTTATTCATTGCTTTTCCTTTCCGTCAATCTCGATTAATGGGAGAATTAGGCTGCATGCGTATGTTATTATCATCTGCCATTATCGGTTAAATATCAATCCTTAATCGCTATCGTTCACGAGGTCTTCATATATCGGGCATTTTTCATTTGTTCGCAACATATCGGGCCCGCCGCGCGTAATACATAGCGATCTCTTTTGCTCTCCTCCAGCTTCCAGAAGTTAGAATCGTCAAACAACTGCAGCAAAAGCTGCTGCGCCGCTAATGAAGATGACTGCTCGTCACGCAGCAAGGTCAAGCATATCGTATAACAGACCGGTTCGTATTTGCGCAGCCGATCCACTTGGTTTTGAAATGGTAACATGGGAATGATCCCGCCCTTCGACTCAATAACACTGCAAAGCCATTATAATAAAGCCGGAGGACTTATTAGTTACGAAATGGTTAAAATGCTAATTTATGCTGCGTTCAAATTGTTGTTTCTATCCCTCATTGATTATGTTAGCCTATACAGAGCAATAACACAGACCGGAATTATATCTTTTTTGACGACAGGGTGAGGAAGCCATATGGGCTATCAATATTTACTGACCATCATAGAACAGTTCGGTTACGTCGCCTTATTCCTTGTATTATGTCTGGGACTGATCGGACTGCCGATTCCGAATGAAGCGGTCGTCTTGACCGGCGGCGCGTTAGCCGCATCCGATATGCTGGAGCCCGGACCAGCCTACCTCATGACATTTCTCGGCATTTGCTCGGCTATGACCTTCAATTACTCCATTGGCCGCTTTGCCGGCTCCAGACTCTTTGACTGGTTCATGAGGAAGAAGAATATTGAGAAATTCGTCGCAAAGGCGGATCACTTGAACGCGAAATACGGCGGCTGGTCGCTAGGAATCGGGCTGCTGTTTCCCTTTCTTCGCCATGTGATGCCCTTTGTTGCCGGCACGAATCGAATGAAATACAGCCGGTTTTCCTTATTCGCCTACCCTTCGGCTTTCATCTGGACATCGATTTATTTCATTATCGGTGCTTTGTTCGGAGATCATGTCGAGGAGATCGGCGATTTCATTTACGATTACGGCATCTTAGCCGCAGTACTTGCTGTAGCGGTTATCGCCTACCTGTTCTGGTACTACTCGCTGCGCGGCCGGGCGAAAAAGGAAGACCATGCGGATCGGCACTTATAGCCCACTTAGATA
This sequence comes from Paenibacillus sp. NPDC058174, assembly GCF_042883865.1. Lineage (NCBI taxonomy): Bacteria > Bacillati > Bacillota > Bacilli > Caryophanales > Paenibacillaceae > Paenibacillus > Paenibacillus sp. NPDC058174. Next base: position 315,678 of record NZ_JBHVUY010000001.1, on the reverse strand, counting down.
AAAAAGAACCATTCGCCTGTATCCTGCAGGAGCGAATGGTTCTTTTTTTTGCGTTTATAGACGCACCAGTTTATCTTGCGCCGCTTGAACCAAGAAGTCGAACAGCTCATCGTCTTCCTCTAATTCATCTTCAAGGGCCAGCAATTGATCCTCATCGCCTGACTCGTTCAAAAAAAACAGGCCATAGCCCCATTCTGTCGCTTTACGGCTGTGCAGTGTCATTTCGTATTGGTTCGGCGAACCGTCGATTTCGAACTGAACTTGTCCGACGTAACCGTCAGCTTTCGTATAGGTCATCTTTGCTTCCAAAATATTCACTTTCATTAGCGGATAATCTTCCTTCCTGAACTCGTCCTTTCCCCATTTTACCCTTATAAAATTTTTCGTCAATAATGCTCCTTAAACTTAAACCTCTCGTCTTCTTCTAGTCGCATAGGCGATAAAGACAGCAAGCAGCAGCACGGCTGCGATTGAGATAATAATAGGGATGCTGCTGGATTGTTTGGGCGCTATTTGCAGCACAGGCGGCACAGAGCCGCCTCCAAGAACGGAAAGATCGGCACCGGCCTGCGCGAGCAGCATCGTCCCGCCGCATGAATCGACCTGCAGCTCCCCATTTCTGGCATTGGCATACACCAGATACTGCTGGCCGTCTTGGAATTCGACGCCGCAGCTGGCGCTGCTCATAGCGGTACTTACAGTTAAATGAGAGGTAACATGCCCCTTCCATACTTCGCTGACTTCAAAGTTCACCTGTACCGGACTGTCCGACGAGCGGCTGACGAATGGCAGATCGACCTTCTTCTTCGTAAAAACCACTGTGCCTGCAAAAACAGCGGCTTTGTTTTTCAGATTCTGCTGAGCGTCTGGCCTCTCTGCGCATGAGCAGGCTTGAACCTCTTGCGGAGCAAGCAATCCGCCTATAAGTATAATTGCGAGCGCAATGGCGATGGATCCCGCCGTGACCGCGATTTTGTTCAATACAGACAACCTCCCTTATCTCTCTCTAATTTTGGCAATTTCATACCTAGACGGCTGCCGGCTCCAAAATGTTTCATGCTCCGGTACAAGCTGCACTTCCTGCCATTTGATAACCGCACAAAAAAAGCCCAATGGATTATGCAATCCATTGAGCTGGTGCCAAGATCAGCCTTCGTATTTCTGAGGTTCAATCAAATTCGCTTTAGACGGCCAGAATGCCCGTCTGCCGAGCAGTGCCGTAATGGCTGGCACAAGGAATGGCCGTACGATGAACGTGTCCATAAGAACGCCCAGCGCCGTTATAAGGCCAAACTGTACCAGAACCTGAATCGGCAGTGTTGCCAGCACGGCAAAGGTGGCCGCCAGAATGAGCCCGGCCGAGGTAATAACGCCCCCTGTCTCGCTGACGCCTTCCTTAATCGCTTGTGACAATGGCATCGTCTTGCGTTTGCGCCAGATACTTGAAATCATAAATATGTTGTAATCCTCGCCGAGTGCAACGAGAAATACAAAGGCGTATAGCGGAATGGCTCCCTGAATCGCGTCCACTCCCATGACATAGTGAAGAATGATCCAGCCAAGGCCCAGTGCCGAGCCAAATGAAAGCACGACGGTAGCTGTCAAATACAGCATCGCGGTTATTGACCGCAAATAGATGAGCAGCAGCAGCATAATGAGCACAATGACAAGCGGAATAACGACGGCATTGTCCCGGTTCGTCAGTGCTCTCGCGTCGTATTGGGTTGCCGTCTGGCCGCCCACCCATACTTTATCGGCGGCATGATCTACGCCTGCCTGAGCGAGCACCGCTTCCGTTTTCTCATATATTTGCGGGATTGCGTCCATTGCCTCTTGTGAATATGGATTAAAACTTAAGAGCAATTGCACCGACTGCAAATTTGGATCCTGTTCGCTGGCCGCCGGCTTCGACACTGAATCCACCTCACGCAGCATGCCCAAGCCGGATACCAAATCAACCGGTTTCCCTTCCGTCTGGACAACAACGGTAACAGGCGCCAGCTGACCAGGGGTGAACGAACGGGAAATGACGTCAAAGCCTTCTCTCGACGGCATATCCTTTGGAAATGAAGATAACAGGTCATACGTAAATTTCACCTGCGTCGTAAATCCGGCTAATGCCGTGAGTACGACGACACTGGCAATAACAACCGTCCATGGCTTAGCAACGACTAGATTGCCGATTTTTGTACCGAAGCGATATTCGCCGCGTGGAGCAGCCTTCACTGGCTTCCCTTTGCGTTGCGCACGGGCAGCCTCCATCTCAGCAGTCCGTGGCACAAATGGGTAAAAGGAGCCTCTGCCAAAAATCGTGAGCAAGGCAGGAACAAGCGTGAGACTGGCGATTCCCATAATAAGAATCGACAGGCTGAACGGAACCGCAAAACGATGAATAGCGCCGTATTTGGCAGCCAGCAGCGTAATTAAAGCGAGAACGACGGTGAAGCCGCTCATCGCAATAGCGCCGGAAGCATCCCTGAACGCTGTACGCAAAGCGCGGAGCTTGTCATTATCCTCCTTCAATTCCTGGCGGTAATGGGAAATGAGGAACAGGCAATAGTCGGTTCCCGCGCCAAACAGCAGAACGGTCATAATGGAGATGGCCTGGGCATCAACCGTAATCCAGCCCTCGCCTGCCATCCAGCCGAGCAGCGGACTTGTAACCAAATAGGCAAAGCCGACGCCGATTAACGGAATAACGGCTAGTATCGGTGAGCGGTAGATGAGCAGCAGCAATACGAGAACGAGCAGCACCGTTGCAATCATCAGCGAAATATCAGCGCCTTTGAATAGGCCGCTCGCATCCACTGATATGCCGGCCGGACCGCTTATTCTCGCGCTTAGCGCTTCCGTATCCTTCACCGGTACGGAGAACGGATCAGATTCGCCTGTCAAAGAAGAGACTTCCTTCTGAATTTGTTCGAAATTGGTTTTCAGCACATCAGAATCCGCGCTTTCATCAAACGGCACAGGCTGCACCAGCGTCGCTCCATCTTCAGATGCGAAAGCTGCCAGTGCAGGCAAAGGCATTTGATGAAAAGGAATGATTGTGCCCTGTGCTTCTAGCGGGTTGTCAGCAAGTGCAGCGGACAACTGCTGGAATAGCTTGTAATCCTCCTCCGTCAGCCCCCCTTCCCGGTGCCAGACGATTAATGCGGGCACTCCGGACTCGCTGGGAAATTTTTCTTTAATTAATTGATCGGCAACGACAGACGGACTGTCCTTCTCTAAATTCGGCGCTCTGTTGTTTTCCTTATCGCCGACCGGCGGCAGCAACACCGTCAGCAGCACGGCAAGCACAATCCAGACCGCCAGTGTTACCCATCGGCTGCGTCTTCCGGCCACAGCATGGCTAAGCTTTTCCAGCATTCCGTTTCATCCCCATTTCCTTTGCAATCTGATTTGGTTTACAATAGATTAGTGTATAAAATAATTATATATACCGGAAGGTTAATTAATCAACTACATTTACATTACAAATTTGCGAACTTGCAAAATAAGCTAGCCGTTAGGCTAAACCTGCCATTACAACAAGGAGGGCCTGACTTTGACAGAACTGCCGCCAAAACGAAAACCCGGAAGACCGAAAGCCGAAGGAAGCAGCCAGACGATGCTTCAAATTATGCGCACCGCCGCCTATTTATTTATGGAGCACGGCTTCGAGAAGGTATCCTTGGAAGGCGTCGCCCAAGCCTGCGGCGTAACGAAAGCGAGCGTCTACTACTATTTCAGCAATAAAGGACAGCTGTTTACCGAATCGGTACTGTTTGTCCTCTCCATTGCGCTTGAGCAGACCCGAAAAATTATGGACGGTCCGGAACCTCTGCAGGAGCGGCTGCTGAAAGTAGCGGTAGGACATATGGCAAACGCCCATGTCGACTTCGAGACGATGATGCGTGAGGCATCCGCAGGCCTGAGCGAAGAGCAGATTATCCGTATCCGCAAAGCCGAAAACGCCCTCAATCAGCTGCTTGAGGACGTGTTCAGGCAAGCGATAGCCGCTGGAGAGATTGCCGAAGCCAATCCGCGTCTGCTGGCTCATGCCTATACGGCAGTTATGACGGTTCGCAACCGCAAAGAAATTGTGAGCGACAAAGAGAGCCTGCAGCAAGCAGCGGAAGATATTATTCAGCTCTTCTGGAACGGCCTTGCCCCGCGAAAGCCTTAAATAATTAGGATTCACACCATGAAATGCTCTATAAAATAAGGAGTGCAAAGAGCGCGGCGAGTCCAAACCGGTAATAGGCAAACCAGGATAACCGGAGCTTTTTAATCAAATTCAAAAAGGTGACAATCGCAATCGTGGCAACAATGAATGCAGCAAGCAGACCGATTAGAAACAGGGGCAAATCTGCTGCCGTTAGAAATTCCCTGCTCTTGATCAGATCAATTCCGCTTGCTCCAGCCATAATGGGAACAGAGACGATAAACGTAAATTCAGCGGCCGCCTTCTGGCTGGCGCCAAAAAACATCCCGCCCGATATGGTTGAGCCCGAGCGCGAGAAGCCGGGCCATAAGGCAAGCACCTGAAACAAGCCGATGGCGAGCGCTTGTCTATACGAAATATCGTCAAGCTCCTCCGCCGTTATTTTCCGCTTCAATCGGTCAGCAGCGATCATAAGCAGCCCGCCGGCTACCAATCCGACCAGCACCGTTGCCGGACTGAACAAATAGTCTTTAATAAAGCCGTGCAGTAGAACACCGAATATCCCTGCCGGAATTAGAGCCAGCGCAATATGCAGCACGTTAAGTCCCGACGTCTTGGACAAATTGAAGTTGAGCAGGCGGAGAAACCTTTTCCGGTACAGCACTAGCACAGCCAGGACAGCGCCGAACTGAACGACGACCTCGAACGTTTTCGCCCGTTCATCCGTAAATCCAAGCAAATCTGCAGTCAAAATTAAATGACCCGTCGATGAAACGGGCAAAAATTCCGTTAAGCCTTCCACAATACCCATAATAATCGCATTTAGCAAATCTCCCACGTCTACCTCCGCCTTTCCCGAGCATTAGCGGCAGCTTGTCATTCTTGTCCAGCCGCCCTCTTCCATTCTACGATTCATAGCGGTTTAAATATGCTCGCCTCTCCCATAATTTGTGAAAAAGCATACAAAAAACCGCATCCTGAACGGGATGCGGCTTCCTTTATTTATTGCGGTTCACCATAATTTCGACCTTGCGGATACGATGCTTCTCCTTCTCCCGGACGGTAAACGTCAGCTCGGCATACGTCCAAGGCTCGCCAACCTTTAGCTCCGAGTTCTGGTTGAACAGCCAGCCGCCGATAGAGTCGACGTCTTGACTCTCCAGATGGCTGCCCGTCGCCTCGTTGACCTCACTGATTAAGGCTTTGCCGTCCACTAGGAAAACATTGTCCCCAATAGGATCGATTTCAACGACCTCGTCCTCATCGAACTCATCGCGAATTTCACCGACAATCTCCTCGACGATATCCTCAATCGTAATCATGCCGGAAGTACCGCCGTATTCGTCAAGCAAGATCGCGATATGAACGCGTTCTAGCTGCATGCGCCGCAGCAGCTTTTTAATCGGCATCACTTCCGGCACCGACATCATCGGCTGCATGAGCGACCGCACAGTTGAGTTATGCGTCTCGAAATCATGCATGAAAAACTGCTTCGTATTAATGACGCCGATTATATTGTCTTTGCTCCCGCTTGCTACAGGAAAACGCGTATATTGCTCCTTGCGGATAATCGCAATATTTTCTTCCTTCGATTTCTCGACGTAAAGGCAGACCATATCGGTGCGCGGCACCATAATTTCACGGGCCAGCCGCTCGTCGAATTCAAAGATCCGGTTCACATAGCTAAGCTCGCTTTTGTTGATTTTCCCGCTTTCATAGCTCTCCGACATAATGAGCCGGATTTCCTCCTCGGAATGAGCCTCGTGCTCCCCCGTCGGCTTTAAACCGAGCATGCGGACAAGTCCGTTGGCGGAGCCGTTAAGCAGCCAGATGAACGGAAACATCAGCTTATTGAACCAGATAATGATCGGTGCAGTGAACTGGCTGACTTGCTCCGATTTGATAATGGCCAGCGTCTTTGGCGCTAGCTCCCCCAGCACGACATGCAAATAGGTCACAATAATGAATGAAATAATAAAGGATAAAGCATTCGATAAATTCCCTTGCAGATGCAGCCGGTCAAACAGCGGATGCAGCAGCTCATGTACGGTAGGCTCGCCGAGCCAGCCAAGGCCCAGCGCTGTTATGGTAATCCCCAGCTGGCATGCCGATAAATAGCCGTCGAGATGAGTAACAACCTTCTCAACGGCTTTGGCGTTTTTAGCTCCTTCGTTAACCATTTGGTTAACGCGGCTCGTGCGCAAACGTACGACAGCAAATTCCGTGGCGACAAAAAAAGCCGAAAACAACAGCAATATCGCGAATAAGAACAATTTCAGCACCATATGCCGCAGCAACTCCCCTTTAACAATGCAAGATGGCTTGGCTTTCCCTTATTGTTGCCAAAGCTCATCATTCACATTCCGCAGCGGAGCTAGCGGGCACTACCAGGGTACATCGTCGTTAGCGTTCCCGTCAGCGGCAGGGTCGTTATTGGACTGGGCTCTGTTGAGCGAAGCTTCAAGCTCCGATTGCGGCTGCGGCGCTTCCTCCCGCTCACGCCGATGCGTTCCGATCACATCCAGGATCTCCGTTAAATCCGGCGGCGAAAGCAGCTCAACCGGAGACATGCCTTTATCAAATTGGAAGGAGTCGCCTTCAATGACGACAACGTATCTTCCGTTATGCTTGGCGAAGTGGAAGGCTGTTCCGAAATCAGCCAGCAGCCCTTTCATCGTGACGCTGTCGAGCTTAAACGAAAAAGATAAATCCGGCTTTTGCTCCACAAGCGCCGCCGATGCCGCAGCAACCTGCTCATGCGTCCAATATTCTTGAATATCGCGTTTCTCGCTGCTCGCCCAGACCTCGATGGCGTTCTCTTCCTCCCGCCGTTCGGTGCTCTCGGGAGCATCCTGCCATTTATCCTCCATATACTGTTGAACCATGCCTAGAACCTGCTCCCCCATCACTTCAGGCAGCGGTTTTTCATAAGAAACATACTTCAAAAAATCTTCGAAGTAGCGGGCGTGAGACGCTTGATGGATTTTCAGCTCCCAATGCTCCAGCATTCCTTCCTCCGGCATATGCGGATATTGAATCGACTTGATGCTGCGTGCGCTTATAGCCATTTCGACATGAGAAATCAAGCTCCGCTCATCAGCAATACGAGCGATATTTGGTTCGAAATCGCATTTCAGCAAAAACAAAAACGGCTCGTCAAAATACGTATTCAGCTTCGCCCTCGCAATAATAAACGCGCCGCCCCGGACTGCGCTTGTATCCATATAAATATGAACAAGCTCGTCGGCGATGCCGATGAACCGCTCCTTATGCTCAGCATCGCGCAAACGCTGGAACAGATTGTAGTTCTGGTTGCTTCCAAGCTCATAGCCGGGCTCGACCATGAATCGTCCAATTTTGGTCGGCGCGTTCTCCGAATTGGGATTGCGTTCGACTTTGCGCTTGACGATCCGCTTGAATTCTCCATCAAGAAACTTCTTAATTTCGCTGTCTTCATAATCATCCTCGTCCAGCGTCTGATAATGCTTGTACCGCTTGGACGAACCGCTGTCATCGCCATCGGTCACAATGACGAAAAACGATAAATACTCCATTTTAAAATCCACAAATTAACCCCCGGTATCATAAGCCGATGCCTGATAGCTGTAGGTCGGCTTCAATTGTTTATCTTTAAAGCCCCGATGCCATATCGGGGTTGTAGACGGCGACATCGGCGGAATAAGCCAGGACCATCTGCCCGTCACTTCGCGGCCGTTCGCCTCCTCTTGCTTCTCAAAACGCATAAACTGCTCGGCGGCCGTGTGATGGTCCACAATGCTGACGCCCTGCTTTTTATAGGAATGAATAACGGCCGCATTCAGCTCTACTAAAGCCCGGTCCTTCCATAGCGACGTATTGGTCGTCATATCCAGTCCCATCACTTGCGCTACCATCGGCAGCTGATTGTAGCGCTGCACATCAGCCAGATTGCGTGCACCGATCTCCGTCCCCATATACCAGCCGTTGAAAGGGGCAGCCGTATAGTTCAAGCCCCCGATCTCCAGCTTCATATCCGAAATGAAGGGTACGGCATACCATCTTAATTGGAGCGCTTGAAAGGCCTCTCCCAGCTCAGGATGCTCAAGCGGAACCTCAAGCGCAATGCCTTCCGGCAGCTCATACAGCTTTGGCTTGCGGTCATCAATTTGAATGACGAGCGGCAGCACATCAAACGGTGTTTGGCGTCCCTTCCAGCCAAGCTTCGTGCATACTTCTGTAAAGGCAACGGAAGCCGGGTCGCCAAGTACGCCCTGCTCTGTCTGATAGCCGGCATAACGGACCAGCTGATGATTCCAGATGCGAATACGGCGATTCGTCCGTTCAGGGGCAAATACGGTAATAGTCGAGCGGACGCGTCCTCCGTTTGTGGCATATTTAATATGGTTAAATATAGCTTCCGCAACTTCATCCTCTTGCTCTAGTTCCCTTGCGTCACGGACCTCTAATGATTGCCAGAACAGCCGCCCGATACACCGGTTGCTGTTACGCCAAGCCAGCCTGGCTCCATGCTGCAATTCCTCGTACGTATGTGTATAACTGCCGTCGCGATCAATTTGCCGCTCAATCTCGGACAAGCGAAGCTTAGCTTCTGCTTCGCTCTTTCCAAGCTCGGCATAACATTCCGTTATAAATTGTTCCGCTTCCGACCATAGTGTAGCGCTAGATGCGATCATTTTGTTGTTCCCTGCTCTCTTCAATCTTTTGCAAAACTCTTCTTTTACGATACAGCATCTTAGCAGCCTCTGCCACATCATTCAGCATGCCTCTGTTAATGAACGCACCGAACAGCATGCCTGCAACTGGAATCATCTGAAACAGCTTCTTCCAGCCGAAATTGTCACGATAGAGCATGACGACTTCCTGCCAGCCTTGAAGCTGCGACATCATTTGATTGCCTCCGTCGCCTCCTTCAAATACCGACAGCTCTTCCAAGATCGCCTTTTTGCCGACGATATCCGACGAAGCGAACTGCATAATTTTCACTGCAAATACCCGTTCCTCACGGATATTCGGATCATAGCCGTAACTGATGCCGATTTCCTGTATAATCTTCAGCGACAATCCCAATATAGCGGGAATATCGAGTGCTAGTGTTAACAGTCCGCCAAAGCCAGTCGTCGCCCCTTGCACCGTGGCGAGCTTTGACCGGCTGGCAGACAGCTGGTCAGCCGTTATATCCATGACGCTGAGCGGCAAGCGCGCTACAGCGTTCAGTTCAAGTCTTTCAGACCCTTCAGGCATCTGCTTCCTTAACCGCTCCAGTACCGATTTCTCTGACAGCAGATAACGGCCGCCTGTCTGGACGAACGCGCCGACCTCATTAACCGCTTCTCCGATTTTTTGCTGAATGACGGCAGGCGTCAGCTTGTCGAGCAGCATGAACGGCAGCCGCCCGAGCTTCTCCCAAAACCATAAATCCTTCTGCGAGCTTTCCCATATTTCAATTTCACGCAGCGCATCGGCAAGCTGCTTCTCTGTATCCCTATGTTCCTTTACCATTCTGACGCCTCCCTTTGCCTGCAATACGAAATGTACAATCAAATGGATGCATTCCGGGATTCTGCAGCTGTAAGGCTGGCTGCTTACCAGTCTAAACGGCCGCTTCTTCGTCCTGTCAAGTAGAGCATAACGAACGAGATGAAGACAATAGCACCGGTCCAAGCCCAAGCCAGCCCCATATGACCGGATTCAACGGCTACATAAATGGCAGTCGGTGTCGTTTGTGTGACGCCCGGAATATTGCCGGCCACCATCAGCGTAGCCCCAAACTCCCCGAGGCTTCTGGCAAAGCCGAGTAAATAGGCCGTCATAAGCGAACGGCTGGCGAGCGGCAAGGAAATGTGGCGGAACACCTGCCATTCGCTTGCTCCCGCAGAACGGGCCGCTTCCACCAAATGCTTGTCCACCGCTGCAAAACCGTTTTTCATCGTCTGATAGACTAAAGGAAAAGCGACGATGACCGCAGCGATCACTGCAGCCATCCAAGTAAAAATAACCGGCTGCCCGAACAGCCATTCATATGCTTTGCCGGCCCAGCCTCTCCGCCCTATCACAACAAGCAACAGAAATCCGACGACGGTCGGCGGCAGAACGAGCGGCAGCATGAATAATGTCTCCAGCCATAAAGCGCCCTGCAGCGGCTTTTTCGTCATTAGCCAAGCAACCAGCGTGCCGAGCGCCAGCACGATGACGCTGGCAATCAATGCAATGCGCAGCGATAGGAAGAGCGGCTCCGCCCATTGTTCCCAAGTCCAATCAAGCAATCGTATTCACTCCGATAATTTACTAATAGAATAGGTCTATTATAGATGAAAAAAGCTCCGAACAGCCAGTATACCTGGCCCGTTCGGAGCTTTTTTCTGTTACATTTGAACATTCTGTTACTCGGCCGGCTCCTGCTCATCTGCTTCTTCTTGCAGTTGAGCTCTTTCGCGTGCCAGCAGCAGGAAAATCGTAATCAAGATGAAAGCGGCAAGCGCCATCAGCGGAATCGTAATAAAGCCGAACCAATTGAGATAGTCCTGGTTGCAGGGAATGCCGGAACGGCAAGGCGCAACCTCACCAAGCTTAGGAAACCAAATCTCGATGTTGTGATACAGGGAAATTAGTCCGCCGATCAAGCTAAGCGGCAGCGTATACCAGACGATACGGCGGTCGCCGCGATAAGCTGCGATGCCTAGAATTATCGCCTGCGGATACATGAATATACGCTGGTACCAGCACAAATCGCACGGAATAAAGCCTTCGATTTCACTGAAGTACAAGCTGCCTCCGGTCGCTACAAGCGATACCAGCCAAGCAAAGTACAGGCCGGTCCTTTGACTCCAAGATTCATATCTCAATGGATACTACCCCTTCAGCGTTTTTTCGATCGTCGCTTTAATCGATGCGTAATCCATCGAACCGGTATACTTCTTGCCGTTGATGAACAGCGTCGGCGTGCCCGTTACATTCAATGGACGAACCGAGTCATTATCCTTGTCCACTCTTTTTTGATAGGTCTTCTTGTCGATGTCGCTGCGCAGCAGATCAAAGTCGATCGGCAGGTTGGCATCTTTCGCCAGCTGAACGAGGTGATCCGGCGTTGCCCATTGAATTCGCTCGTCCTGCTGGTTGTCATACAACGTTTTGTAGTAAGTCCAGTACGCTTCCGGATTTTGCTGATGAACCGCTTCAGCCGCCAGGGCTGCCGTCACCGAGTCCGGTCCGATGAACGTATAGTTTACGAAAGATAGCGAAGCTTTGCCTGTTTCGATAAAGTCCTTCTCTAACTGCGGTTTAATATTTTGCGCAAAAAATTGGCAGGACGGACATTTGAAATCGCCGAACTCAACAAGTTTGACAGGTGCTTCCGAGCTTCCTTGCGTCGGCAATGAAGCATAATCGAAATTAGCCGGCTTGCCTTGCTGATTAAGGCCGATGATGATGACAGCAATAACGGCCACAAACGCCAATGTCAGAAAAATAAGCGGTTTGTTCGACCCTTTTCGCTGCGCCCCTTTAGATTGCTTATACGAGTTGGGGCGATTTTGCTTTTTCGGTTTCGGTTTACTCAATGCCATTCAATTCCTTCCTGGACATGGGATTATAGCGCTTTGTAGCAAGTTTAGTTACAAGTCACTTTAAAGTCAATATGCCTAAAGGAGTTGTCTTAATACTGTCAAATTTACTATTACGTTGTCAACTGCTCCGGAGCAATTAATGCCGTTAATTTACCGTTGTGAATCAGCTTTAATTTGTGCAGCGCTCTCGTACAGCCGACATAGAGCAGCTTGGCGTCATGATCGGCGTAACTGTCGGTATCCGCGTCCGCGATAAGTACGGCGTCAAACTCCAGTCCCTTTGACAAATAGACCGGTACAACAGACAGCCCGCCGCCGTATTCCGGCTGCTTGCTTCGCACCAGTGAAGGCTCCAGCCCTTCAGCTTTAAGCGCATCATATATACGCTCACACTGTTCAGCGGTTCTGCCGATAACGGATATCGTCTCGTAGAGGCCGGTGCTCTGCCACTCCCGGACCGTTGAGATGATGCCGGAGGCCCAGCCCTCAGGCTCAACTGCTTCAACAAGCACAGGATCGCCGCTGCGGAATACCGGTACTGCCGGTTTTACACCGCCGCCCATGGCGCCTAATATCCGGTTGGCGAATTCGATAATTTCCATCGTCGAACGGTAGCTCCGGTTCAATTCGAAGTAGCCGGTACGCTCCTCGTCAAACAGCGCCGTAAGCTCTTGCCAGCTTTGAATGCCGGCATAATCATGTATCCCCTGCTGCAAGTCGCCCAGCACCGTCATGGATGGCGACGTTTGGCACAGCCGAAGCGCTTCCAGCTGGAACGGTGAGTAGTCCTGCGCTTCATCAATGACGACGTGGTCATAGGTCGGCGTCTTCAGGCCATGCAGCCGCAAATGAATATAGGCGAGAGGAGCCAGATCCTCGCCTTCAACCCGGCCTTCTTTAAGACGGGACCAGGTTGCTGCGACTACGCTCTTCGGCAGCTCAGCCGAGGCCTGCTTGCCATGAAATAGTGTCAAATACAGCTGTGGGGCCGTATAGGACGGAATTTTCTTCAGGAAAGCGTTCAGCTTAGCGGAAGCCTTCGCTCTGATTTTTTTATCCGCGATGCCGCGTGTTTTCAGCTCTGACTCAAACCAGCGGCGGATACGGCTCGCCAGCCGGTCGCGTTTTTTCATCAGCGTCTCTTCGCCATAATTCGTGTCGTACCACTCCTGCATCTGCTCAGGCTTTAGAACCAGTCCCGGAAGCGGCTCGAAAGGAATGGCCGGTACGATGCGGGCTGCTGTCTCGGCAATGCGCTGGTCCACGATCGCTTTAAATGCCAGCGACCCTTTCAGCCTGCCGGACGAATTCGCAGCCTCCTCCGCTGTGCGGTGCTGCTCGAACCAATAATTGAGCGTATCCTCTGTACTTGCGAGCGATACTTCAAGCTCAAGAAGCTCCAGCGCCCAGTCCGCGAACGTCGTCTGCTGAATATCGCCTACGCCAAGCTCCGGCAGTACGCCGGAAATATAGTCAAGAAACATCCGGTTCGGCGCGAAAATAATCATCCGTTCGGCACGCATCCGATCCGCATATTGATAGAGAAGGAAAGCGAGCCTGTGCAGCGCCACTGTCGTCTTGCCGCTGCCCGCCACGCCTTGGATGAATAGCGCCTTCGCCCGCTCCGAACGGATGATTTGATCCTGCTCGTGCTGGATCGTGGAGACGATATCGCGAAGCTTATTATCCTTATTCTCGCCTAGCCGGTAGAGCAGAAACTCATCGGTAACGGCGTCATCCTCTTGTCCGCGCGTATAGCTGTCTACCATCCGCACCAGCTCCCCGTGCCGGACCATCAGGTTGCGCTTCAAATGGACGTGGCCTTCAATTTCGCCTTCCGGCGATTCGTAAGCTGCAAGGTCTTCCCCGCCCGTAAAAGAATAGAACAGGCTGGCTACAGGAGCCCGCCAATCAATGACGATCAGTTCATCCATGTTGCTCTGCTTCGCCACGCCCGCTTTGCCGATATAGAGCGGCTTGCTCATATCTGTCTGCACCTCTTGAAAATCGATACGTCCGAAATAGGGCTCGCGCTGCGCGATCTCCAGCCGTTTTCGACGCTCCTCGCTTTGCAGATCGAGCATTTGCTCCGTGAAGTCATCGCCTGTGTAACGCGGACCGATCTGTTTCAACTGCGAGACGATCTCATTCATCGACATCGCGAGCCGGTCCTTCTCTTCTTGATAGGCACTTTGAACCGTCATGTGTCAGTTACCTCCTAAGATTGTTTCGTCTCTCAAACGCAAAGATCGCCGTCTGGACGACGGCGAGTATGTTTGCGATGGATAAAATATGGATTACAACTATACCATTATTGGAGGCACAAAGGCAATCTTCTTCTTCCTAACGCCTGCCCTTAGGCTGCAAGGCGGACTCAGAGCAGCTGGTCGAGCAAGTATTTTAAGCAATAGGGGGTATCATGCTCGGCAGCGCCGCAGCCTTACCCGGAATGATCGGAGTGCGGGGGCGTGGAGCTCTCCCCGTTGGCCTGACTTTCACAATTCTGAGCAACAAAATGTAAAAGTACAGTTTGATGCGGCTAAAATAGCCGAATTAGTCCATCAAAATGCAAAAGTGCAGTTTGATCTCGCTTTTTGAGCCCATTTTGCCCATTCCAGACCATTCTGCCTGCACTTTTACATTTTGATGGCGATTTAGGCGTGTTTGGACAGAATCAAAATGCACTTTTACATTTTGATTCTACTGCACTGATTCCAACTCTGACTTTTGCCCTGAAGGCCATGGGATACTACACGTAATAGCTCTAAGCATCCCCTGCTTCACACAACAGAGCATAGAGCTGGGCTCACGGTGCGAAGTACGCCAACATCTGCTCAATATATGCTAGAACGGAATAACAGCAACATCCTCCCCTAGCAAAAGTAAAACAAAATAAACCGCAGCCAGATTCCACAGGATCAGCAGCGGAATGCCGACTACAAACGACTGGTGCTTCGTCTTATGCCGATACATAATCATACCGGTCCAGGCGCCGATCGCCCCTCCTATTGCTGCAAAGGCAAACAGGCGTTTTTCCGGGATGCGCCTTTGCTTTTTGCGGGCAGCATGTTTATCCGCTCCCATTTGCGCAAACGCAACTACGTTGATAACAGCCAAATAGACCCACAACCACTCTGCTGAAATGCTCATACATACACCTCATTCCTCTTACTGCCCCCGCGGCTTCGCCCGGTTGGTAGGCTGCGCGGCATAGGGATCATCCGGCCAGTAGTGCTTCGGATATCTTCCTTTTAGATCCTTCTTCACTTCGAAATAAGCACCGCTCCAAAAGCTGCTCAAATCCCGGGTAACCTGAACGGGCCGCTGGGAAGGGGAAAGCAGATGAATGGTAAGCGGCAGCTTGCCGCCGGCCAGCAGCGGCGTTTCCCGCAAGCCAAACAGCTCCTGCAGCCGAACGGCGATGAACGGTGCTTCGGGATCGCTGTAATCGACTGGAATACGCGAGCCGCTCGGCACCGTAATATGAGTCGGGACCATCTCATCGAGCTGCTGGCGCTGCTGCCAGCTGTACAACGATTCCAGAACTTGGATCATATTCAGCCGCTGCAGATCGTTGCGGTTTCTCATTCCGATCAAATGGGGCAGCAGCCAGTCGTCAAGAGTCGCAAGCAGCGTCTCCTCGGAAATATCCGGCCAGTCCTTGTTCCTCCCCGACATCAGCCGCATTCGTGCAAGCAGCTGCGACGACTGCTTGCTCATCTGCAGCAGCCCTAGTCCTGATTGCCGAATGCCCTCCAGCAGCGCCATCGCCACTTGCTCAGGATGGGGCTGCGGCAGCGGCCCCTCCTTCAAGACAAGAGCGCCAAGCCGCTGCCGCCTGCGCGCCCTGACAGCTCCAGCGGAAGCGTCCCATTCCACCGAATCTTGCACCTCAATTTGCTCGCCAGCTGCCAGCTGAAGCTGTTCCGCCTGGAGCATGGCTGCCAGCCGAATCCGGCTTTCCGTGCCGGAATCGTCCAGCTCGGCTGCGACCAAATACGCAGCCCGCGATAACGGCTGAAGCTCAGGAAGCGCAGCTCCTCGGCCATTCGCTAGCAAGTAGCGGCCATCATTCCGCCGCTGGGCAATCCGGTCGGGGAAAGCAAAGGCGAGCAGCAAGCCGAAAGGCTCCCCTTCCGGCGGCTGCTCCCGCTGTTCGGCTTCACTCCCGCCGCCGGTATCCTCTCCTTCCGCAGCATCCAACATCCGCAGCCACTGTGCCGCTTGCGCTTTCATTCGCTGAACAGCGCCGCGGTCTGCACCGCCAGCGCCTCTGCCCTTAAGCGCATCGACCCGCAGCAGCAGGTCGACATTGCGCTCCTGCGGCAGCAAATCACGTTCACTGAGCAGAGCAGCCAGCTCGCTGGCCGTCTCCGCCAAGCCGAGCCGCTTTGCCTGCAGCAGCATGTACCCAAGCCGCGGATGCAAGCCTAGTCTCGCCATGCGCCTGCCCCAGCCTGTAGGCTTGCCTGAAGCATCGATAGCGCGAAGCAGCTTCAGCAGCTCCGTCGCGTGCTCGAATGCCGCTTGCGGCGGCTCGTCCAGCCAGCGGAGCTCAGATGGCTGCTGAATGCCCCATACAGCAAGCTCCAGCGCCAGCTGCGTCAAATCCGCTTCCGCAAGCTCAGGCGCGCTCTGCTCCGGCAAATAACGCTGCTCCTGCTCCGTCCATAGCCGGTAGCAAACGCCGGAGGCCAGCCGGCCTGCACGGCCTTTTCGCTGATCGGCTGATGCCTGCGATACCTGGACCGTCTCAAGCCGTGACATTCCCGTCCGCGGCGAGAACCGGGGAACCCGCATAAGTCCGCTGTCCACAACGATGCGCACCCCTTCTACCGTCAAGCTCGACTCCGCAATCGAAGTCGCCAGCACAACCTTCCGCTCTCCCAGCCTGCATGGCGCTATTGCTTCATCCTGTTTTTCAAGCGGCAAACTGCCATGGAGCTCCGTAACTCTTATTGCCCCAACCGTACCGATCCCAGCTTGCGCAAGCACAGAGGCCGTCCGTCTGATTTCTCCTATACCGGGAAGAAAAGCCAAGACGTCTCCGTCACTCTCTCGCAAAGCCTGTTGAATGAGAGATGCCATATTGGTCTCCAGCTTGCCCTTGCCTTCCGGCCGCGACGATAGATAGACCGTCTGCACCGGATAAGCTCTGCCTTTGCTCGCGATAACCGGCGCTTCGCCGAGCAGCGCAGCAACAGCTGCTGTATCGAGCGTCGCGGACATAATGAGAAGCCGCAGATCGTCCCGAAGCAGCGCCTGCGTCTGCAAGCACAACGCCAGCCCCAGATCTCCGTGCAAATGCCGCTCGTGAAATTCGTCGAACAGCACCGCTCCAACCTGCTCCAGCGCCTGATCCTCCTGCAGCATCCGCGTGAGAATGCCTTCTGTAACGACTTCGATGCGTGTCGAACGGCTCACCTTCGTATCCAGCCGCACCCTATAACCAACCGTTGCGCCAACCGGCTCACCCAGCATATCCGCCATATATTTAGCTGCAGAACGAGCTGCCAGCCGTCTCGGCTCCAGCATAATGATCTTGCGCCCTTGCAGCCATGGCTCGTCCAGCAGCGCAAGCGGCACCCTCGTCGTCTTGCCCGCGCCGGGTTCTGCTGTCAGCACTGCGCCGGTATTCGTCCGAAGCGCGGCCATTAGCTCCGGCAGCACTTCATCGATGGGCAATGATGGTTTTAACATATAGATAGCCTCCAAGCCAATAATTAACGCCATTAATAATTAATGATATATCTCCTGTTGCATGACCAGCTATTCTATTCTACTTTACAATTCGCAGCATCTGCACGACAGGCCGATTGTCGCCAGCCAGCTGTGCTTCCCCGCTTCGCAGCTGCGATGAGCCGTCACCGTCGAGAAAAATGCCGTCAACGAGTTTTCCGCCTCCGACCAGCTCCGTAACCGCCTCACGGAATTGACTCAGCGTCCCCTTCGTCTTGCTGACAACAAGATACAGCGTTCCGCTTTCATCATAGACAGCGCCTGACCGCAAACGAAGATCATCCGGGAAAGGCGCCTGCTCACGTTCTGTCTGCGCTTTCCATTCCTCGTCATGACCAAGGCTCATGCTAATGCCGCCCTGCGCCCAAAAACGGGTATGGTCCATTACCTTCAATTCCGACGCCTTGCCGGCAACCTGAACAGACAGCTTATTGGCCGCCCCGTCCCATACGAGCGTGCCGCGGGCATATTTGACATTTTCATTGCCAGAACCGTAATCGCCAATGGCTCCATTGACCGGAAAGCTATTAACGATAGCGATGCTAAGCAAAGCTTTATCATAGAAAAAACCGCCATTAATGCCGTAATACGGCGAGATTGATACATTGTTATGAATGGCCGTCAAGGTGACATTAGACGGTTTAGTCGCCAGCACGTGGAGCTCCATGCCTCCGGCTGATGTCGCCGCAGCGTATGTATAGCTGCTAGGAAAAGCCTCCATCCGGTCACTTTTCGCCTGCAGCGCTTGCATCATAATGAAGAACAGAATGCCCGCGCCTACAATGACCGCTGCCATTACGGCCGCGACGGCAGCTGTCTTTTTCCCGCCAAGCTTGTCGTTAGACGGTGTTTCAGCGGCACCTTTGTCCTGCCCAACCTCTAAATTATTGTCCTTGCTTGCCATCATTGCGTTTCCCCTTTTTCCTTCGCTCTTTCAGCCCTTCGCAAGCCGTATCTTTCCGTCATGCCCTAAAGCAAAACGACAGACTCGCATCTCGATCTCGATCAGGAAGCTGCCTGTCAATCTTGTCTATTGGGTCAATCAAACCAGCCTTTGCGCCTGAACCAGACGTACATTCCCACTCCAATGACGAGCATAATGCCCAGCAGCAGAAAATAGCCCCAGCTCCAATTGAGCTCTGGCATATTATGAAAGTTCATGCCGTAGATGCCCGCCAAAAAGGTGAGCGGCATAAAAATTGTCGTAATAACCGTCAGCGTCTTCATAATAGAGTTCATCCGGTTCGAGTTATACGACATATAGCTGTCCCGCAAATCCGCTGTCATCTCTCGGCAGGCGTCGGTCATTTCGGCCAGCTTCAGCAGATGATCGTAAATATCATGGTAAAAGGCCACATACTGGCTCAGTCCGTCAATTCGTTCCGTATTTAGAATCCGGTAGAGCAGCTCCCGCATCGGAAGAATCGTCTTGCGCAAGCGAAGCAGTCTGGAACGTATATTGAAAATATCTTCGATCGCCGTCTGGTTTTTCTCGTTGCCGCCGCCGATTTCCATGTCCAGCACCTGTTCCTCCAGCTCCTGAACGGCCGGAAAATACTGATCGACCAGCTTGTCTATTACTAAATAAGCCGCGAATAACGACCAGTTCTGGCTGGCAGCCGTGCTTTTGGCAATTTTCGCCCGCGCCTCCTCAATCTCATCTGAAGGCTGATAATGATAGGTGACCATGAATTGCTGTCCAATAAACATATTGACCTCATACACGGCCAAAGTGCGGGGATCAATCGAATGCAGCACTAAAAAATGCAGCGGATCGTAATGATCCAGCTTCGGCCGCTGCAGCAAGTGGAAACAATCCTCGATTGCCAGCGGATGGAAATGAAAATAGGAAGAGAGCAAGGCGGACTCCTCATCGCTCGGCTCGCAAAAATCCGCCCAATACCATTCGAGCTCAGCCGTTGCCAGCTGCCCGATCGTCAGATCATTCCTCCACTGTCCGCTTTTCGTCAAGCCCATAATCCGTATCAAAATCAACAACCTCCTGTAGCAATAAGCGGCATAGCGCCGGTTAACCCGCAAACTGACGAATTAACTGATCGCGATCCTCTTTCAACGATGCTTGCGTCCCTTCGGCCTGTGCCAGCTCCTTATCCAGCGTCTTAAGAAGCATTCTGGCTTTATGAAGCTGGTTCTCAGCCTGCGACAGCGATTCTTTTATTTTACCTTGTACAATCCAATCTGTAATCAATCCGTCGAAAAAATAATCGGCAAACGTCGCCATGCCGCCAATCTCCACCTCCAAGTCAGACTTGAGATTGACGTCCTTCAGTTCTTCCTTGAGCCGTTTGACCAAATGGCGGGCCGTATTGATCGAGCTTTTGGCATCATCAATTCTGGAATGCTTAATGGATGTGCTGATCAGCCCGCCGCCCAGCATATCATAGGTGCCCCAGCTGGCAGCTGAATCCAGCTTATTGACGGCATCCTCCAGAGACAGCACAAGCTGACGGCACGCTGCCGCCGCTTCATACCACTCCTTGCGCCGCTGCTGTGCTTCAATCAGCTGGCTGTCCAGCTCCTCCAGACGATGAGCAGCTTCCGGGTCGCCGTTCCGGATCCACTGCTCTTTCTGCAGCATAAGACTGGCATACGCCGCTTCCGCACCATGCAGCTCGCTCAGCTGATTTCCGGTCTCAATCAGCTCTGTTTTGAGTGTCTCTACCTCCAGCTTCGCCTGCTGCAGCTTTAACGATACAGCAAGAGCTTCCTGACGCTCCGTTTCCAATTGCTCATCTTTATTCCGAAGCAGCGTATGGAACAGATTCGTCCAGCTCAGCTTCAGGAGCTTATCTACATCTTCCTGCTCCTTGTCCAGCTTGACCTCCAGTTCTGTAATCAGCTTCATCTCGGCATTCACCTGCGTTTGAAGCTGCTGACGGCGCCGCTCCAGCTGCCATTGCGACGACATCCTCTCCCGCATATCCTCCAGCTTTTTATTCCAATCTGCAATGGTCTCGTTCATCTTCACCGCTGCTCCCCTCATCCTTTATCTGTTCATTCTGTTATTCATACGCAATACTGATCTATTAGACTTCAAACTGGGGAGAATGGTTGCGCTCACAGATTTAGACATGCTATCGTTTGTAAAATAGAGAATAGTGTAAAAGGAGATAATGCCATGATTCGCGGACGTTTCGCTCCGACGCCTTCGGGGCTTATGCATATCGGCAATATTTGGGCAGCGCTGCTTGCGTGGTTGCAGGTTCGAAGCGCAAACGGGCAATTTGTGCTGCGGGTGGAGGACATCGACAAGCCCCGATGCCGTCCAGCGCTTGCTGAGCAAGCGCTGACGGACCTTCGATGGCTAGGTATCGAATGGGATGAAGGTCCTGATGTAGGCGGCCCGTTCGCTCCATATACGCAAAGTGAACGAGACGAATGGTATGCTGCTGCACTTCAACGCTTGGAGCAGTACGGCACGCTCTATCCTTGCTTTTGCAGCCGCGCTGAGCTGCTGGCTGTCGCCAGCGCGCCCCATGGACTGGGTGAGGAAGGGCCTTCGTACGCTGGAACCTGCCGCTGTCTGACACCGGAGGAGCAGCAGCAGCGGCGGGAGGTTAAGGCGCCTTCCCTTCGATTCCGGATCGATGAGAACCGTGATTTCGTTACCTTTCACGATGGCGCTGCCGGCAGGCAGACCTTCGCGGCGGATGCAGGAGGCGACTTCGTCGTTCGCCGCGCGGACGGCATCATCAGCTATCAGCTGGCTGTTGTTGTGGATGATGCTGCAATGGGCATTACCGATGTGCTGCGCGGATATGACCTGCTCGATTCGACCCCAAGGCAGCTGCTGCTATACGAAGCGCTTGGGCTCCCCGCTCCCCGCTTCGCCCATGTTCCGCTGCTGATGGGCGAGGATGGCAAACGCCTTGCCAAGCGCCACGGGGACACGTCGATCGCCGGATTAAGAGCATCCGGCGTCGCTCCAGAGCATATTATCGGCTGGCTGGCCCGCTTAGCCGGGCAGACGGACGCTGTAGAATCTATATCGGCTGCCGAGCTGGTCAGCGGTTTTCGTCTGGATCTTGTTCCGACAGAGCCAATCGTCATTGACGATCATGCAATGCGTCAGCTTTTGCGCTACTGACATGCTGTACACTATTAAAAAGGTCTGCCTGCATCGATTCTTTCCCGTTCGAATCGATGCAGTCAGACCTTTTTTCGATACAATAAGCTACTTCTCATGCTGAGTAAGGCTCGCCTCATATACTGTCGCATAAACGAGACGCCCGATTGCGTTGCCGATTGTCGTCGCCGCGCCTGCATAGGCATGAACGCTGCTTCCGTAGCCCTCGCCGCTGACTCCGATGACAATTGCATCCGTCGTCGTGCCTGTAGCGGTCATCCCGTTATCCGGATCGATGATGTTCAGGTCCTGCAGCGCTGCGGCTTTAGCTTCTGCCGCTTGAATGACGGCATTAACCATTGCTGCGTCCGTCATTTGACCGTCAATGAGGAGAACTGTATTAATCGTGCCAGGCGCATAAGCGGAGAACGTTTCTCGCGGCAGTCCGGCTCTGGCGCCGTTGCTTGTACCGGAGGTCGTGAAGCAGACCAGCTTGAAGCAATCTCCCTCTTCCTCCGCAACTGAGAGATGTGTCAGCTTAGCTGCGGTCATGAGGCAAATCGTGTTATCCGGGTCGTAACCCCAGCCCGTCAAACGGCTGCCTGCATCTGCTGCAGGATCTTCGCATTCGTAAGGAATCGGAACCTTCCAATTGACGACCGTATCCGCAGCTGCAAAACCGCCAAGATGTACGGCGCTGCTAACCGTGCGAAGCTGCATGGGACTGGAGACGACGATTCGTTCTCCCTCTATCAGCTCCGCTTTCACACCGGGCCATACGATAGATTCGTAAAAGCTGGCAGAGCGGAAAGGCTGTGTCATTCTTCCATGCCCTCCTTGCCGCTATAAGTCTGAAGCGCAGCCATCGCCTGCTGCAGCACCTGCAAAAACCGCTCGTTCTGAGCACGCAGCTTAATCGCAAATCGGCAGAAGCGTTCATCCAGCCCGGTAAAATGGGAAGCATCCCGGATCAAAATCCCCCGCTGTCCCATTTCCTTCTGCAAAGCAGCAGCTGTTAAACCCGGCTGTTCCGGCAGTCTGACCAGCACATAATTCGCCGCACCAGGATATACTTCCAGCCCTGACTCCCGAAGCCGATTCACAAACCACGGCCCCTCTTCCTGCAGCCAGCGTTTCGTTTTGCCGGCAAATTCCTTGTCATCCAGCACCGCCTCGCCAATCAACTGAGCAAGCGAGTTCACGCTCCAAGGCACTTGAAGCCGGCTAAGCGCGGCAATGCTGCCCGGTTCTCCGACGATATAGCCCAAGCGAATGCCCGGAATGGCATAAAACTTGGTCATCGACCGAATGACGAACAGCCGGTCATTCACAGCCGCTTCTTGCAGCAGTGAATAAGCTTCTTCATCGGGTACAAAGTCCATAAAAGCTTCATCAACAACGACAGTTGCTCCCCGCTTGACTAGCTGCCGGAGCAGCTCAGGATGAACGAGCTTGCCAGTAGGATTGTTGGGTGAGCCGAGCATAAAGAAATCGGCAGCTCGCGATTGCTGCAGTGATGCTTCGGAAAGCTGAAATTGTTCAGCTTCGGTTAACGGTATCGGCGCTGTGCCTCCGCCAATTTTATGAACGGCATCGCCGTATTCGGCGAATGAAGGATGAGCCAGCGCTGTAATAACCGGGTTATGCTGCCTGACGACAAGATCGATTAGCTCAGCGGCCCCGTTGCCGATCAGAATGGATTGCTCATCAATCCCATGCAGCTGTGCCAGCTTCGATCTCAATCCCCGAACCGCCGGATCAGGATAACGGTCGATGTGATCAGCATAGACTGTCAATACTTGCCTCACGGCTGGCGGTGGTCCAAATGGATTCATATTCGAGCTGTAATCCAAAAACTGTCCGGCAGGCAGCCCGTATGATTCCTCAGCGGTGCGTAAATCGCCTCCGTGACCGTATTTTTCTAGCATGGATGCTTCACCTCTCTCATCATTTCAATAAAAGGAGCGCCGCAAGGATGAGAACCGCTTCAACGGCCTCATTCATCGCGCCGTATGTATCGCCTGTCAAGCCGCCAAGCTTCCGGTTTAGCCATACCGCGCCGATCAAACCGGTTGCCGTTGTAATGAACGCAGCGCCTGCGCACCAGAGAATTGCCGTCTCGAACGGGATGCCGCCTGCAAAAGAAAAGACCAGGGTCAGCGCTGCAGCAAGCAGAAATCCGGCAGCCATCTGCACAGGTCCGGCAGTACCGAACATCGCTCCGATCCCTTCGCCCTTTCTTGCGCTAGGCCAGCCCACAATGGCTGCCGACATCCACCAGCGGCTCCAAACGGGCGTGATTGCGATTAGCGCCATCGGTTTCCGCCAGGCTCCGCTTTCCAGTCCCAGTTCGATCAGTTCGCTTAAGACGGCAAATTTGAACAACAGCAGCAGCACCGCCGCTATCACCCCCATAGCGCCAACACGGCTGTCCTTCATAATTTCCAGCATCCGTTCCCGGGAGCGGTGGCTGAGTACGCCGTCCGCCGTATCCATCCAGCCGTCCAGATGCAGTCCGCCGCTCATCGCCGTCCATACAGCAAGTACGATGACGGCAGCGGGGAGTGCAGGCATAAAAAATCCCAGCATTCCATAGCAAATAGCAGCTGCCGCTCCGACTATTGCCCCGGCAGCCGGAAAATAAATGATGCTTCGCGACAGCTGCTTAGGCTCGAACGGCACCTGTACGGGAACGGGAATGCGGGTCAAAAACTGTACAGCTGCAATTAACGCTTGCCCATGAACGATTAATGAACGATATACCATGAGATCAACACTCCAGCCATGATCAGGATGCTAGTCAAATAGAGCAGACGGACAGCGCGGCGGATATCTGCCGCCTCCAGCTTGCGCAGCGGCCAGCCCATTCTAGCCCGCTCGCTTGGCTGACCAAAATAATAGTTCAAGCCGCCCAGCTCAATACCGAGCGCTCCCGCTACTGCAGATTCCGGAATGCCGCTGTTGGGACTTGGATGAAGACGGGCGAATTGCCGGATAGAGCGCATTGCCCCGGCCCCGGACATCCCTCGGTGCAGCAGCGCGGACAGGGACAGCAACAGGCCGGTTATCCGGGCCGGAATATAATTTAGAACATCGTCGGTCCGGGCCGAACACCAGCCGAAATCGGCATATTTGCCGTTCCGGTAGCCGACCATGGAATCTAATGTATTGGCTGCGCGGTAAAGCATTGCAAGCGGCGCTCCGCCAATCAATGCGAATAGAATCGGCGAGACGAACGCATCTACCGTATTTTCAGCTACTGTCTCCACCGTAGCCCGCGACGCTTCCTCTTCATTGAGCCGCTCTGTATCTCTCCCGACAATATAGCCGACATATTTACGCGCATCGGCTAAATCGCCGGAGACAAGAGGACGGTAGACAAGCATCGCCGCTTGTCCCAGTCCTTTAACAGCGATAGTGGTCGAGATGAACCAAGCACTTGCCGCATAACCAAGCCATGGATGAATCCAATCGGCTGCTGCGATGATCAGCCACATGATCCCGAATGAAGCCAGAAGCGTCAGGATTGTCAAACAAGCTCCCGAAGCTTTTACCGCAGCCGGACTTCGTCTGCGCAATTGCTCCTTCTCCCTCAGCTTGCGCTCCAGCAGCCGGATCAGCCGCCCGATCCAAATAACAGGATGAGTCGGCCACTTGGGATCGCCAATAGCCCAATCGATCGCAATGGCCGCTGCTGCAAGCAGCAGAATTTCAGGCCATGAATAGAACAGCATCATAGCTGGTCCCACTGGAACGCAAGCGCCTTGATGTCTACGGGAATGCCCGCAGTGACCAAAAAGACCCGTTCGCTAATTGCCGCAATACGCTGGTTCAAGCGGCCTGCTTCATCGCGAAATATTCGTCCAAGCGGATAGGGCGGCACAACGCCGTCACCAACTTCATTCGTTACAAGTACAAGAGGATAAGGAAATGCAGCAATAGCTTCAAGCAGCAATTGTGTCTGGGGCTCCAGCCACTCTCCCCTATCTATTTCTGAGTGCTCGCCCTTCTTCTCTTCAGCCAGCAGAAGCCAGTTGGAGAGCCATAAGGTCAGGCAGTCGACCAATACGACCGGTCTCTCCCCTTTATCTATAGACGGGCCGGCGGATTCGGCATCTCGTGTCAGCTGTTGAAGCGTCTGTGCCAGCTCCAGCGGTTCTTCAATTGTCCGCCATTGGAATCCCGTCTTATTGCGGCCGAGCTTATGCTTCTCAATCCGCTCCGCCATTTCCTCATCCCACACCCGGCTTGTCGCAATGTAGATGCCGCGCCTGCCGAGGCGGGCAGCAAGCTGCTCAGCGAACGAGCTTTTCCCGCTGCGCGCTCCGCCTGTTACTAGAATTGCCAACCCGCTCACCTACTCTTTCGAAATACCGGCGCTCTCGAAAGTCGCCATTTCCTGCATTAATTTAAGCGCCGCATCGATGAAATGAAACCCAAGCACCGCTCCCGTTCCTTCGCCTAGCCGCATGTCCAGATCGATCATCGGCGATAATCCCATCGCCTCCAGCACTTTGGCATGACCCTGCTCTTGAGACAGATGCGAGGCGATCAGATAAGGCTGGACATGCTCGGATATTCGTACTGCAGCCAATGCGGCAACAGAGGAAATATAGCCATCGATTATGACAGGACAGCCATTGGCCGCTGCGCCAAAAATAACGCCAACCAAGCCGGCAATTTCCGCACCGCCAACCTGGGCAAGCGCCAGAAACGGCTCCTTCGGATCAGGAGAATGAAGCGCGAGCGCCTTTTCTACGATCTCGACCTTTTTCAGCCAGCCTTTGTCATCGATACCTGTACCTCTGCCGACTGTCAGCCCCGGATGCAAGCCGGTAAACACGGATGCAAGTGCCGCGCTTGCTGTCGTATTGCCAATTCCCATCTCGCCCGTAGCGAACAGCCGGTAGCCCTGCTCCGCAAGCTCGTCCACCACTTTAACCCCGGCCAAAATCGCTCGCAGCACCTGCTCCAGACTCATCGCAGCTTCTTTCGTCATATTTGCCGTTCCGCGCACGATGTTATGCTGCAGCAGCCCCGGATGGTCGATTGGCGATTTCACACCGATATCAACACAATAAACATCCGCTCCTGCCTGCTTCGCCAATACGTTGACAGCTGCGCCGCCGCTCAAGAAATTAAGCACCATCTGCGAGGTGACTTCCTGCGGAAAAGCGCTGACGCCTTCCTCACACACTCCATGATCGGCCGCCATAACGACAACGGCTTTTCGCTGCAAATCCGGCCATAGTCCCCCATGAATGCCTGCAAGCTGGCATGCGATAGCCTCCAGCTTGCCCAGGCTGCCCGGCGGCTTCGTTAATTGATCCGAATGCCGCTGCGCGCTTGCAGCTGCTCCCTCGTCGAAGGCATTGATTCTTCCCAGCATGTATGCGATTTCTTTGCAATTGCCCGTTTCCATAACCGCTTCACCTCTCCCTTATCGTAATGGCGCTGCCCCTCCGGGCTGCAGTAAAATTTGCGGTACTCCCGTCGCCGGATGCGCCACAATCGTTGCTCCAGCGCCATAAACGCTCCGTATGAGCGATTCATTCAACACTTCCCGGGGCGGCCCGGAAGCCGCGATGCCCCCTTCGTGCAACACAAGCAATTGATCGCAGTAGAGCGCTGCCAAATTCAAATCATGCAGCACAACGATAACGGTCAATTCCCTCTCCCGCTGCCAAGCTTGAACGGTGTCCAGCAAATGGATCTGATAGCCGATATCGAGGTATGTAGTCGGCTCATCTAGCATTATCAATTCCGCTTCCTGCACCATAACCTTTGCGAGTGCAGCCCGCTGCCGTTCACCTCCGCTGAGCCGCTCCAGCTGCCTATGCTGCAAAGCTGTGAGCCCCATCGCTTCCAGTGCCCGGTCAATTAGATCAGCCGGATCGTTCTTCTCATCCCCAAACCAGTTCTGATAAGGATATCGGCCCATTCCAACTACTTCCCGCACTGTAAAAGCAGCCGGAGGCAGTCCCCCTTGCTGCAGCACAGCCAGCTTGCGGGCCAGCTGCTTGGCCCCATAGCTGTCCAGCGGCTTTCCCGCCAGCAGTACATCTCCCGATGTCGGCTTTGACGCACCGGAAAGCAGCTGCAGCAGCGTTGATTTGCCAACACCGTTCGGGCCGATAATACCGTAAAAGCATCCTGCCTGAAAAGAATGGGTCACGCCGCTCAGTATGGAGTTTCCATGAATGTTTTTCGTTAACTGTTTCGCCTCAATCATGCCTTATCCTCCTGACTGCGCTTGCTTCTATACAGCAGATAGGCGAAAAACGGCGCTCCGATCAATGCGGTTACAACGCCCAGAGGAATTTCCTTCGGGCTGAATGCCATTCTGGCAACCGTATCTGCCCAAAGCATGAATATACCGCCTCCAATCGCTGACAACGGAATGAGCAGCCGATAGTCCGGCCCGGCAATCAGCCGGATTAAATGCGGAATAACGAGCCCTACGAAGCCAACGACACCCGATACCGATACGGCGGCTGCAGTCAACAGCGTAGAGCCGATAAGTACGATCAGCTTCGTTCGCTCTACACGAATGCCAAGATGCGAGGCGTGTCTTTCGCCAAACACCATCAGATTCAGGGGATTCGCATAAGCAAACAGCAGCGGCAGTCCAATAAGGAGAAACGGAATTAGAACGTAAACATGTCCCCATGATTTTAAGGCCAATGAGCCCATAAGCCAAAACAATATCTGATTAACTACGCTGTTTGACATCGACACCATCAGCGATACGAACGCTCCCAGAAAGGATTGCACGATGACGCCAGACAAAATAAGCGTCTCCAGCTGCATTCCCGAACGGCCTCGTGACAGCCAGATGACGCCAAACAATGTAACGACACCCGTCGCAAACGCGACGGCCGGAATTGTCCACATGCCGATCAGCGTCTGATAACCGAATAGAATCATATAGGCCGCGCCAACGGAACTGCCCGACGCTACGCCAAGCGTATAAGGTTCAGCCAGAGGGTTGCGCAGCACGCCTTGAAAGCCTGCCCCGGCCAGCGCCAGACAAGCGCCAACGAGAACGGCCAGCAAAACCCGGGAAAGCCGGACCTGAGTAACTACAGCAACATCTCCTGCACTCCAGGTTTGACCTGCGTCACTTCCTCCAAATAGCTGATGCAGCAAAATGCCCCAAACGTCCTTTAGCGATATGCCGGCCGAGCCGATCGATAAGCTCACAAGCATAGAAACAGCAAGAAGGAGCAAAGCTGCTCCTCCATAGCTAAACATTTTTCGCTTCATCGCTTATTTGACGAGATCCGGATGGATCGCTTTCGCCATCTCAAGCAGGCCATCCGCAAGTCTTGGACCGACGCGAACGAGCGGATCTTCCGTCACGGCAAACAGCTGTTTATTTTTCAGCGCATCAATTGTATCCCAGCCTGGACGGCCTTCAATTGCCGCTTTAATCGGGTTAGGCTCTTCCTTCAATGCCGGAAAAATAATAATCTGCGGATTCTGCTTCACAACTTCCTCCGCGTTAACTTCATACCAGCTAGGCTGCGAAGCTGCGATGTTCGTGCCGCCTGCCAATGTAAGCAGCTCGTCCAGGAACGTGCCGGAGCCTACTGTCCAGCCTACCGAAAACTCCAAATAGACCTTCTTTTTATCAGCTCCCTTAACGGCATCGACCACTTGCTGCTTCGTTTCACGCATATGGCTGGCAACCTTGGCAGCTTCCTCGTTTTTATTGACGATGTGTCCAACCTTTTCAATCTTCTCGATCGTAGCGTCATAGGTCAGCGGATCAGATGCAAACACGGGAATGCCCAATTCACGAAGCTTTGCAACCGCATCCGTGTTCATGCTCGAGGAAGCGAGCACAAGATCCGGGGTGAGCGCTACAACCGCCTCGATATTCGTTGTCATATCGCCAACCTTCGGCTTTGCCGCCGCTTCTTCCGGGTAATTGCTGTATTGATCGACGCCCGCAACTAAATCCGCGCCGCCGAGCGCATACATAATTTCGGTCTCGCTTGGCACTAGCGTAACGACCTTAGAAGGAGCATGCTCGAACGTAAGCTCGGTTCCAGTGTCATCCTTAATTTTCAGCGGATATTCCGATGCAGCTGAGCCGGACTCGCCTTGTTCTACAGCCGCGCCTCCGTTGCCTGCGCCCGTATTTCCATTGCCGTTGTCCTTTACAGCTCCGCCGCAAGCCGCGATTACAAGCAGCATCGCCGTAAGCATTACAGCCATCATCAGTTTAAGCTTGGCATTCCATTTCATTTCCGTTACACTCCTTAAGCTCTGTTATTCGTTAATAAATTCACACAAAAAAAGCATTTTCGGCTTCTGTGCCGGAAATGCTTTTTGCCCGTTATTTAGGCAAAAGACAAGCCTTCATTCCAACACCATCCTGCTCCAGAAGGCAATAGCGTCATTATACATGTTATGAAATTATAACGTAGCTACTATAACATTCCATTTAAGCCTTGTCTATGTTTAGGAGCGGCTTGACATTGACTTAATGGAGTTTAGCTTTAGTTTTAGCTTTGATTTAGCTTTAGCTTTGGTTTGGACCCAGCGCCCGTCTCAGTCTGCTATTTAAGCGAAGCGCGTTCCCTACGACCGATACCGAGCTGAAGGCCATTGCCGTCCCGGCCATCCACGGCTGGAGCATGCCATAGGCGGCAAACGGAATGATAAGCGCATTGTATATGAATGCAAAAGTCAAATTTTGACGAACATTCCGCACCGTTAGACGGCTGATGAGCACCGCCTCCGGAATCGCAGTCATTCTGGGCTGGAGCAGCGTCAAATGTCCAGCGGTTAATGCCGCCTCCGTACCGTCTCCCATCGCCATGCCGACATCGGATGCTGCGAGTGCTGGCGCATCATTCCAGCCGTCCCCGGCCATACCGACGCGTTTCCCTCCTGCCTGCAGCTTGCGAACCAGTTCCAGCTTATCCTCAGGAAGAAGCGAGGCGTACACTTTGTCTATGCCCGCTTCCTTCGCGGCTCCTAGCGCTGGCGCCATATGATCGCCGGTCGCCAGAATGACCGCTATTCCCGCTTTCTTCAAGCGGGCAATCGCCTCTTTCGCATTAGGCTTTACTGTATCTATAAACGACATCGCTCCGGCTATTTTACCGTCGTCGATGACGTAAAGCACCGTCTCACCCGCCCGCTCCCGCTCATCAGCGAAAAAAGATACTCCGCCCGACAGGGGCTGGCTCAGCTTATCTATTATCCATGCGGCGTTACCGACGCCAACCTGGCGGTTTTCGACCGTTGCCTCCACCCCTTTGGCGCTCGTATACACGAATTGCTCTGCCGAAGGAAGGACTAGTCCCATTTTGTCCGACTCCTCTACTATCGCTTTCGCCAGCGGATGTGCAGAATGAAATTCTACTGCTGCCGCTAGCCGAATAACAGCCGATTTGCTGCCGTTATGGGCATAGACCTGACGAATGCGGGGCTTGCCTTCCGTCAGTGTGCCGGTTTTGTCCAAAATGATCGTATCTACTTGGGCTAGACGCTCCAGCGCTCCTGCCTCTTTCACTACGACCCCTTTTTTGGCAAGACGGCCTGTAGCTACAACTAAAGAGATTGGCGTTGCCAGCCCTAATGCGCAAGGACATGCAACGAGAACGACGGCAACGGAACAGCGAAATGCCTGCTCCCAATTGCCCGGTGCGAATATAAAAAACCAGGCTAGAAACGTAAGCGCGGCAAGCAGCAGCATTGCCGGTACGAACCATCCCGACACTTGGTCGACTTGTCTTTGAATAGCCGATTTATTGCGCTGTGCTTGCCGGACTAGCTCGCTAATCCGGTTAAGCATCGTAGAATGACCCGCCGCTTCCGTACGAATACGCAGCGGGTTTCTGCCGTTCGCCGTACCTGCCCATACACGGTCGCCAGCATGCTTGGCGGCAGGCAGGCTCTCCCCGGTAAGCAGCGATTCGTTTACGTCGGATTCCCCCTTCGCAATGACGCCATCGACAGGAATCGTCTCTCCGGCATTTACAAGAACATAGTCGCCGATACGGACGAACTCCGTCTTAATCTCCATACGGATGCCCGCCCGCTCGACAATGACCGTCTCATTTTTCAGTTTACCGTAGCCGGCGGCGCTGTCCTGGGCTCTTGACGTAGCATTGACTTCAATAAATTTGCCGAGCAGTACGGCAGTCATGACGACAGCGGAGGTTTCGAAATATAGCGGCAGCTCGTGTGCAGCGGCTAGCGGGAACCCGGCTGTCAGCACGATATAATGGCTATACAAGTAAGCGGCCGACGTTCCGGTCGCGACAAGAACGTCCATATTGGCGGAACGCGCCCGCAGCGCTTGATACGCGCCATAGTAGAACGGCATTCCAATGACGAACTGGATGATGGTCGCCAGACCAAGCTGCAGCCACGGATTGGTTAGAATGGCCGGAAGCTGCACCTCACCCGAAAAAGAAAGATGCTGCACCATCGCACCAAGCAGCGGAAGCGTCAGCAGCGCAGAAAAGATCAATCGGATCAACAGCGAGCGGCGTTCCTTATCCAACCCTTCCTTCGCCTTTTCCGGTACAGAAGGCTGGAAGCCGATTTGCTTGATTTTATCAGCGATTTGAGCAGGGTCGATTAGATTAGGCGCATATTGAATCCACGCCGTGCGCGCCGGATAGCTGACCGCAACCTCCTCCACACCGGCCAGCTTGCCAACCGTCTTCTCTATTCTTGCGGCACAAGCCGTACAGCTCATTCCCTGAATGGCATAATCTATCGTCACGCTTTGCAGCTCCGCATTGTCCAACGATCATTCACCCGCTTTCCGTCCGCCTCCCAACGGCCAGCAAATACAGCTGAGCCGGGAGGACGGCAAACATGTCCTGCCTCATCTATATGACGGACAGGCCGGAGTCATGAATAAGCAGCGGAAAAATATGCGATGATGCATGGAGCTATAATTTTCGTCGGAGAGTTGGGTTAGTTCCTACTTCTTCGTCCTGTACATTTTGCTCTCTGCTATTCACTGGAAGAACCCCCGTCCCACGGCAGCTCGAACGTAAGCTTACAATAAACCATCTCTCTCTCTCAGACAACGAAGCACATTCGCTATTTAGTGAACTAACTTTCGCTGTAGGAGCCCCTGCCAGCAACCACCCCACTGTACAACGAACCTAGCTTCGCTACTCGCGAACCTAGGTTCTCCAATTGCGAAGATAGATTCGCTATCAGGTACTGCTAACCACTCCTCACCGCAATTAACGAATTTACCTTCGTTATTTTACGAACCTGCTTCGCTCTACGATCAGTCTCTGGCTGTCGACATTAGACTGGCTTCACTTAGCTACGGGCCTATGGCTGGCTACTTTAGACTGGCTTCGCTCTGCTGCCGGCCTATGGCTGGAGACCTCGAACTAGCATCTCTCGGCGATCGGCCAGCCATCTGACGGTGACCTTGGACTAATACCACTTGCACCGCTTACAATGAACCATCCCACGCACAGACAACGAAGCACATTCGCTATTTAGTGAATGAACTTTCGCTGTAGGAGCCCTTGCCAGCACCCACCCCACCGTACAACGAATCTAGCTTCGCTACTCGCGAACCTAGGTTCTCCAATTGCGAAATTAGATTCGCTATCAGGCTCTGCTAACCACTTCTCACCGCAAATAACGAATTTACCTTCGTTATTTTGCGAACCTGCTTCGCTCCGCGACCAGTCTGTCGCTGTCGACATTAGACTGGCTTCACTTAACTACGGGCCTTTGGCTGGCTACTTTGGATTGGCTTCGCTCTGCTACCGGTCTATAGCTGGCGACCTCGGACTCGCGTCTCTCGGCGATCGACAATTCATCGGACGGTGACCATGGACTAATACCACTTGCACCGCTTACAATGAACCATCCCCGCACAGACAACGAAGCACATTCGCTATTTAGTGAAGTAACATTCGCTGTAGGATCCCTTGCCAGCACCCACCCCACCGTACAACGAATCTAGCTTCGCTACTCGCGAACCTAGGTTCTCCAATTGCGATAAAAGATTCGCTATCAGGTACTACCAACCACTTCTCACCGCAAATAACGAATTTACCTTCGTTATTTTGCGAACCTGCTTCGCTCTGCGGTCACCTTATGACTGGCTGCCTCAGACTGGCGCCACTCCGCGATCAGCCTGTGGCTGGCGACCTCGGACTGACTTCTAGCCATCGATAAGCCATACCTTGGACTGGCTGCACCGCTTTACAATCAGTCATCAGAGAGCCGCTTGTAGCGGCTCGCAAACTAACGAAAAACCCCCTGGCAACTTGCAAAAATGCAAGTTGCCAGGGGGTTCAACAAGTTCTCTATTTACTTAAGCGCCGAACTCAACTTCGCCTTGCCATTGAAGCATGCCGCCAGTCATGTTCGTCACTTTATAGCCTTGCGCCTGCAGGAACTCGCAAGCTCTGCCGCTGCGGTTGCCGCTGCGGCATACGATGATGAGATCTGCTTCTTTATCCAGCTCATTAACACGCTCTTGCAGCTCCGACAGCGGAAGGCTGCTAGCCTCTTTAATATGACCGGACTCCCATTCGTCGATCTCACGAACGTCGATCAGGTTAAGCTGCTTGCCTTCATTTAATAATCCTTCAACCTCTTCAGGTGTAATTTCTGGAAACATGCTATTCGTCATTCCCTTCGATTTTTCTCTCGATTTGCGTCTCATATTGCGTAAAGGCAGGCGACTGGCTCCAGCTCCGGGACTCCATCATCATCCGATAACGCAGAAGCTTTTCATTGAGCCGGCGATTCAACGCTTCCCGCTCCGTATCATTCCTGCATAATTCCAGCAATTCCTGAAGTGTAACCATCTCTTTGGCCAATCCTCCGGCACGAGACCGGCATTTTTCAACAGCTTGAATCCAACCCGAAGTTCCTCGGGCACATACGACAAATCCTCCAGTTCAAGCGGTTTGCCCTTCCCTTTCAGCTGGTCGAACTCGCCTCGTGCCATCGCTTCCTGAATACGCTGCTCGACAAGAGTGGACATCCAATCCATCGCCATCACTCCTTCTCTTGCATTGTATCGCTCAGCAAAGCTACTGTCCAGCCAACTCAACATCAAAGCTGTAATAGCATCCCGCACAAAACTTAGAAGCTCCAGAACTGAGCAGAACTCCTCATCTTTTCAGTTACCGTTTTGTACGATTTTTGGCTGCAAGCAGACGGCTCATTTTGTCGTTTCCATCGCCTTGCTGCGTATTCGCTTTCCCTGGTTCTTGCCCTTGATCTCGACCCTGCCCCTGACCTTGCCCTTGTCCGCCCTGGCCTTTACCTTGTCCTTGAGCCGCTTTTTCTTGACCTTGCCGTAGTCCGTGCCCCGGCATCTTTCCGGCATCCGAATCTGGTCGCTTCAAGTGTACTGGCTGATTCCGGTCAACCCCAGTTGGCCGCGGCCCCAAAGAAGAACCACTATGCCCTCCAGCTGGCCGTGAACTATTTATAGCAGGAGCCTCTTCCTTGCCCCTATCGTAAAATTCAGCCGTCCGGCTTTTCCGCTGCTGCAGCCTGGTCATCGATTGCGAGGACAAATCTCCGCCCGGAGCAGCCTTCAAGCCTCCTCTGCTCCAACCGCGCATCCGCTGCCGCAGCCAGCTAGCCAAGCGCGACCAAGGTATCGATATCCGCCTAAGTGCAATATCTGCCAGCAGTAAAAGTAAAGCCGCTATAAGCAAGGAACGCGACCAATCTATTAACTGGCGCTGCTTCTCAGGATCAAAGCGGAAAGCCTCTCCCGGTTTGTCCAGCGACAGCACTCTGCCGCCCGTCGCCTCGGCAAGCTGCTTCAGCGCTTCAGCATCATTATTAACAGACAGCTTATATTCCGGTGAATATGGAATCACGAAGCCCGAAGTTGTGCCTCCGCCTTCTTCTCCCCCAATTCTCATTAAATAAACGCCCGGCTGAGTCACTGACAAACTCGCTTCATATTCACCCGGTGCAATCGGAATAGGCTCCAGCTTCTGCGTCTCTCCTGCATCATTGTTGACTACAGCATTCAGCTTCGCCGCCAGATCGGAGTCGCCGCTTTCCGAACAGATTACAATGTTTGCTTTCCGGCCATCCAGCTCGGCGTTAACCTGGTAAGGCACGCTTTCGAATTGCGGGAACGTCCACTTAATCCATTCTGTCAGCACGCCCGGAAGCGACTGCCAATTGACCCAGTCTCGCGACCACCGTCCGGTCATGTCGCTGGTCCATGCGACTGCTCTGCCCGAACCGTAAGGCCAGCGGGCCAGAATGGGATCTCCGTCGGGCGACAGCAATGCAACTTCCGCCGTTTCTTTAGCCGTTGTCGCAATATAGGCATTCAATTGAGGAAGACCATTTTTCCATAATGCCGACCAGTTGCCGGATTGCCCAAGGGCAGGCGTAAACGTCTGCTCCACGATATAGGTTCGCGACATCATAACCGTCTCACGGCTGAAAATAGCCGGAAGCGTGCTTTCATCTTTTGTAAAATAATAGCGTCCCTTAGCAGCCTCGGCCAGGCTCTTCAGCAGCATTTGGTCAGCACCGTCGCCTACGGCAACCGTCGACATCGTCATTTGCTTGTCCACCATCGACGAGGTTAACGCGCTGTAACCCGGGTTCGTCGAAGACTGGCCGTCCGTCAGCAAAATAATATGCTTCCGCTGCGCCTGCACCTCCAACAGCTTATTATAAGCTTCACTCAGCGCCGTGTAGATTTCTGTACCGCCTTCGGGCTGGATGCCTTGAATTTGCGAAATAATTTTTTTGCGGTCGGTCAGCTTCGTCGGTTCGACAATCCACCATGGCGATGAATCGAAGGCAACGACCGCCACGGTATCTTCATCCCGCATGAGTTCTATGGTCCGCATCGCCGCTTCCTTCGCCAGCTCAAGCTTGCCCCCGTCCATACTGCCGGAGCGGTCGATTACTAGTACGAGACCTAATGTTGGAATTTGGCGTTTTCCTTTCAAATCCATATAGACCGGCAAGGCTCGTTCGATTGGTGTTTTAAAATAACCCCCAAGACCAAAGCTGTCATTGCCGCCCAGCATAACCAGTCCAATTCCATAGTCGCTTACGGCTTTCGCGATCCATTCCATCGGCTTCTCAGCAATTCGTGTAGCGGGCACATTGTTCAAAATGATGCTGTCATAGGCGGCATAGGAGGCCAGCTCCACTGACAGCCGTTCAGGTGCTATCGTGTCATAGCCGATAAAAGAAGCCTTAAGCGCCGCTTCGACATTACCCGATGACCCCGGCTCCCCCTCGACAATAAGCACATTAGGCGGACCGCTCACTTTACTGAATCCATAGGCGACGTTGTTTTGCTCGCGCTCGTCTCCTTCGGCATATAGCTCAGCCCTAAACTGATGGAAGCCTGGTTCAAGCGCCGCGCTTTGCAGAGCAAATTGATTCTCTCCCGCTTCCAGCTGGACTGTGCTGCGTGACAATTCTCTATTGTCAGCATAAAGGCGAAGCTCGCCGCTGCCTGCTGTAGTGCTGTTAATTGTAAATTCAAAATTGAATTTCTCGCCCTGCCGCAAAGCTTGCGGTACGGTGAACGATTCGATCGCTGCATCCGTCAATTGCGGCGGCGTAATGGGAACGACGTCAACGGCAATGCCTGCGCTTTTTAACATATTCACCTGGCGCAGCATGCTTCCGGCATTCTCCGCACCGTCGGACATCACGACTATTCTTCCTCCGCCAGCCTGCTGCAGCAAGCCGGATGCCAGCCGCAGGCCTTGCGATACATCTGTAAACTGTCCATTGACCTTCGCCCGGAACGAGTATCGTTCTGCGTTAAGCATCTGCTCCGGTGAAAGCGCGCGTTCAACCGCAGCGTCAAGCCCGATTGCAACGATTCCCCCGCGATCATCGGCCGCTTTGTCCTTCATCGCTTGTGCAATCCATTCGCCGAGCTCTCGATCTGCGTTGACGCTGGCTGAGCGGTCGGCGACAAACACTACATTGCGCTGATCCGTCGTCCAATAGGGCTGTACTTGTGCCGCAATGGCAATTAGCAGCAGCATAATGACCGAGCGTATCGCCACGACGGCAGCCTTCCGGCCGCCCTTCAGCCTGGCCGTACCGCGAAGCATCCACCAGACGAACAACGCCCAAGGCAGGAGCAAGAGCAGAAATACCGGCGAGTTAACTTGCATGCCCACGGCGATACACCTCCCATTCTCCTGCCAAAACAAGGAGCAGCAGCAGCGCAATCCACGCAGCAGCTGAAGCTGTTGCCGCTGTCTGCGGAACTAATTGCCCGTTATCCTGCAGACTGCTCCCGCTTCCAGCACCGCCTGCCTCAGAAGCATACGAAGGCGCTATAGGCTCCACTTGGCCAAACGCTGCGCTTTCCGCTCCATCCGCGCTGACAGCCAGCAGACGGTCAGCTACAACTTTATTGGCTTTGTCATATTCGAGCAGCCGGTACAAGCCTGGAATCGACGGGGCCCTTACGTTATCAGCAGCAGTACCTTTAATCGTTACTGATTGTGACGCACTGCCATCTCCGTAACCGCTTAGCTGCTCTACCGCTTTCCACTGAGCGCTAACCGTCTCGCCGCTGAAAGACAATGGCAGCGCAGATCCGGCAACAGCGGTGCCGAGCTCGCTCCGGGAGCCGCCGCTCATCCAGTCTGCAGCTTGCATGACAAGCACCGGAAACTCCGGCCGCAGCGGCAAATCCGTATCCTGAAAATCAAAGGTGAACCGCAGCTGCGGCTTGCCCTCAACCTCGCCCGCGTAGATGGCAGGAACTCCTCCGTACGTGACGATAGCTTTGCCCCACAGCGGCGCATCTTTCGGCTTTAATAGCCGCCCGATATGCGTATCTGCAAAAGACAGGTAAGCCACGACCGGATGGTCGGCCAGCTCCACCCGGTTATTGCCCGGTACAACCGTCTCCGTCCCCGCCGGATGATCGATGTACCAGACCGGTTTTGATTTCAGCAGCTTTTCCCAGCTTTTATCGGCAAGCAGCTTGTCACCGCTGCCATCGACGACGATCCAATCCAGCTGCTTCTGATCGTCTGCGTCAGGTATATATTGCTCCGGGTCAGCTTTGACCGTGGAGACGCCTGCCAGTTGAAGCGCTTTTTCCAGAAAAAGATTGCCCTTGCTGACAAGAAGCGCTCGCTTGGTTCTAGACTCGGACGGAAATTGATACGCGACATCATCCGCTGAATAGCTATCATTCCCGCCAGCCAATTGCGCCTTATAATAAGCTGCTCCAGCAGGCAGCTTATTCACCGTCAAGCTCGTCCAGCCTCCGGCTTCAGCTTTAACCGACTCCGTCGCAAATGGCTTTGCTGATCCGTCCGCATACACATTTACTTTGAATTGCTGCGCGGTATCCGCATCGTTGCGTATCGTAATGACTGCCTTATTGAATCCTGTTGCGTCCGGATCGTTTTTTACGCCAAAATGAACAATTGCGCGATTAAAGCTTGGCGCAGCTTCCGTGCCATTTGCTCCTGCCAGCATCAGCTTGGCGTGAAGCTGCAGTTCATTAACTGCGCTTGCATCACTCCATCTTCCATCGCTGTAGAGCATAATTGAGCCGTCCGGCTCATCGCCGAGCAGCGAATCGGCCAAAGACAAGGCAGCCAAATTGTCGCTGGCTCCAAAGTCAGGCTCCAAAGCACGCAGCGCCGTCAACGCATCGCGATGCGACAGCTCGCCCGATGCGATCATTACCGGCTGCTCGCCAGTAGCGATGATTGTAATGCGCCGGCCTTCCTTTTGCGCGGTGATCCAATCCTCTGCCAGCTGCACGTTTTGCTCCAGCATAGAGCGTCCGTCTTCCGATTGCACAGTCATGCTTGCCGAACGGTCCATCACAATTACCGTATGGCCGGATGCCGCCGATTCCCGGGTCCAATAGGGCTGCATAAGCGCCAAAACAAGCAGCGCAGCAGCGAACAATTGCAGCAGCAGCAACGGGCGGCTGCGCAATTTTTGCCATGGCCGGTTGGCCTCCTGCTCCCGCAGCACGCGATTCCAAAGCAAATGGCTGGAAATTTCAGTATCGATATACACCCGTTTCAGTACGTACATCAGAACGATTGCGGGCAGAGACAGCGCAAAGATAGCGGATATAGGCGATAAAAATTGCATGGCAGTCTCCCCTCCTCCCGATCCTCCGTTAAGTTTTGCTTCGCAGCACGCCGTGCTGCAGCAGTTCCCGGTTGATTACTTCCGTTAACGAATCTGCCGATGAGATGAACATGTACTGGACGCCCCGTTCCCCGCATAATCGGCTCAAATCTTCGCGGTACTGATCGACCGCTTGCTTATACTGGGCGAGCAGCGGGTAGGCAATGGCAACATCCTTGCCGGAACCGAGCTCGCTGTCAATCAGCTTCAGCTCGCCGCTCAGTGCAGGATTCAACTCTTCTGGACTTAGCACATGGACAAAAACAACCTTTTGCCCCGCAGCGATTAATCGTAATATTGCTTCTTCAATACCGGTCTCATACATCGCGTCGGTAATCAAAAACGTGACGCCGGCCCGCATCGGCCGGCCCCTCAATCCGCCCAGCGCTTCATCCAGTGATAGCACAGCCGGACGCTGGGCAGTGAAATCGCTGCCGGTACCAGCCGGCTGTGCCGCTGCCTGTGACCCCGGCATCGCTTTCCCAAAAAATTGAAACAGCTGCGGCAAAGAGCTTCGCCCTCTAAGGGGCTCCAGCTCCCTATTCAGCCCGTTATCGCCGAATAACCGGGCGGTTACGCGGTCCTCGCCGGTCAGCGAAGCATAGCCAATGCAAGCTGCCAGCCGCAGCGCAAACCGAAGCTTGTTGTGCTCTGACTCCTCACCGTATGACATTGAACGGGACACGTCAACCAGCATATGAACCGTTAATTCTTGTTCGTCCCAGTACTGGCGCATATACGCGCGGCCCGTACGTCCATAGACGTTCCAGTCTAGACGGCGAATGTCATCGCCAGGAGCATAAGGCCGGTAATCGGCAAATTCCTGGGAGCCGCCGAGCGAGCTCGATCTTCTTTTGCCCGCTAGCGTTCCTTTTACCCGGCTTCCCGCAGCAACGCTCATTTGATCCAGCCTGGCAAGCAGCGAAAGATCCGGAAAGAGCAGCTTTATTGCTGCCTGCGCATCGATCGGAGACCGCCCTGTCTGTTCATTCATCGCTGCGCCTCCAACGCAGCCAGAATCGTCTCGGTTATCCGGTCAGTCGATATGCCCATCGCCTGCGCCTCATAACCTAACACGATACGATGGCGAAGCGCTGGAACCGCCACAGCCCGAATATCATTCCAGGATACATGCAGCTTGCCAGAGCACAACGCTCTCACTTTGCTGACGGCGATAATCGCTTGCACAGCCCGAGGCCCGGCACCAAACCGGACATACCGCTTCACATCCTCCGGTGAATCGCCTTCTCCCGGATGCGTCATCATGACAAGCCGGACTGCAAGATCAAGCACATCCTCAGCAACGAGCAAATGCTTGGCATACAGCTGCAATTCCCTTAGCTGCTCTCCGCTCATGACGACACTCGCCTTCGGCTGCTCTGCAGAGGTTGTGCGCAATACAATTTGCTTCAGTTCATCCCTTGTCGGATAATCGACGCCTATCTTTAATAAGAAACGGTCCAGCTGCGCTTCAGGCAGCGGATAAGTTCCCTCTTGCTCGATCGGGTTTTGCGTAGCCAGTACGAAAAAAGGCTTCGGAAGCGCATGCGTCTGACCGCCTGCCGTTACCGTTCCTTCCTGCATCGCTTCCAGCAGCGCGCTTTGCGTCTTTGGTGTCGCTCGGTTAATCTCGTCGGCCAGCACCAGATTGCCGAAGATCGGCCCCGGCTGAAAACGCTGAGCCGCCGCCCCTTGCGCGCCGAAATCAATCAGTGTCGTTCCGGTAATATCGGAGGGCATTAAATCCGGCGTGAACTGAATACGGGAAAATTGCAAGTCGACCGTATCGGCGACCGTTCGGATCAGCATCGTTTTGCCAAGCCCCGGAATCCCCTCCAGCAGCGCATGACCGCCCGCCAGCAAACACCAGAGCAATTGCTCGACTACTTCTTGCTGGCCGACGATAATCCGTCCGATTTCCTCTTTCAAGGCGGCGATGCGCGCCGCCGCTTCTTCCACTTGCGTCTTTGATTCGATCATGAGCTCACCTCAACGATTAGGCTGTATTTGGTCAAAATAGTCTTTTACTTTATTTTGCATGCTTTGCGGAAGCTGCGAACGGGATAAGGCCTTCTTCGCTTCAGCCGCATACTCACTGTATACATCCTCGTACGAACGGGTCATGCCGTCCAGCATCGGGGAAGGGTCGCCTGTCGTTTGCGTCTGTCCGCCAGTCGAAGGACCGCCGTCCTGCTGGACATTGCCTGAGCCTTCCATATCGCGCGGCGTCGTAATCAAACCGCGGCCGCCTTGACCAGTGCCGCCGTGCAGGCCGCCTGTGCCGCCCCCGCCGCTGCCTGATCCTGAACCTGATCCGCTGCCTTGGCCAGATCCGGAACCGCTCCCGCTTCCCTGACCAGACCCGGCGCCTGCTCCGCTTCCTTCTCCAGAGCCCGCTTCGCTGCCTTTACCGCCAGCTCCACCTTGCCCTTGCTCACCGGACTGCCCCGACGAGCCCGAGCCGCTGCTGGAACCGCCGCTTGCTCCTGAACCGGCTGAGCCGCCGCCAGCAGACGCCCCGCCCGGCATCCCGGATGAGCCGGAACCGCCCTGTGCTTGCTGCGCCGCTTGGCCGCTCTCTGCCAGACGCTCTGCCATCATTCGGGCCAGCGCCTCCAACTGCGCCTGCGAAAGCTCACTGCCGAGCGCTTCTTCCAGCTGCGACAAAGCATCGCCTCCCGCTGGCTTGCCCTCTCCCTCTTCGCGTGCCTGCTCCGCAGACTGCTCCAGCGCATTCGCCAGCGCGCTGTCCTTCGGCTGTTCTTGAGCCAGCCGCTCCAATGCCTTCGCAATGGCTTCCTTCTGCTCTGGCGTGAGCCGCTGCAGCTCTGAGCGCATATCGCCGATCGCCTGCTTCATGCCCGCAGCGTCGCGATCCTTCAGCGCTTGCCCCAGCTTGCGAAGCCCGGGCTCGCTGTTCATTGCATCAGCAGCGGCATCAAGCCTTTCGGCTGTTTGCCGCGCTGCTTCAGCCGTTCGTTCCAGCTCCTTGATCGCTTCCTCCAGCTCTTTCATCGCCTCCGCTGAATTCGCCTTCTCCAGCTTGCTGCGCAGCTCCTCAAGCGTCTCCGCAATCTGCCGCTTCGCTTCTTCCGGCAGCTTGGCTTCATCCAGCTGCTGTGTAAGTTCCTCCACCTGGTTTTCCATTTGCTCTAGTCCTAATTCTGCAGCAGCCATCGCCTTCGCTTTCTCATCTAGCGGATTAGGCCACAAAAGCAGAAGCGCCGTTAATACCCAGACTGCTCCAGTAACTAGAACAGATCGCCGCCAGCTTCCCCAGGCAGGCCATGGAAGACGGCTGTTCAATTCCGCCGTATACCGGCCAGCCTCATTCAGCGCTTCTTGCCGCTGCAAACGGACGATAACCGGCTCGCTGTCTCCGGAACGCTCCAGACCGTCAAGCGCTGTTGCTACTGCATCATCGGTATGCTCCTTATCCATAACACGAGCTGCATCCCTTATTGAGGCACGCTTCCAGCAGCCAAGCGCAGCTCCTGCGAATACGCCAATAAATATCAGCACGACAAGCCAGAGCTTGGCATGCAGCATCGGAAGCAAGCGGCTGAGCCCCAGCACAAGCAAGCCTGCAAAGCTGCCGCCCAGCAAGCCGGCCAGTACATAGCGGCTTATGGTAAACAACGTCAAGCGGTTGCGCACGGGCGTCAGCAGCTCGATCAACTTTCGCTTTTCTTCCATAAATGGCGATTCTCCTTCCAATTTCGCCGGCTAAAGCATAAATAACGGAGCACCCTTTCGGCACACCCCGTTATTTCGCACCAATCGCCGTTCTATTTATTTCTCCGCTTCAATCTCGGACGCAGCTTTGCAATGCTCAGCCACAGAGCACCCGCCGAAATCAAGGCGTAAATAATCATAAATTCATGCCATAATTGAAGAACAGGCTTTTGTGAAACTTGCTGCCCCCTGTTGTAAATCTCATAGATTTCCTGCGATACATTAGGATCAAGAATGGTATACAGCGCTACTCCCGGATTCCAAGCCAGTATGTGGCCGATCCAGTTATAGACTGCGGGATTGACCGCACTGTTCGCTGTACTGCCCGTCACGCTTAACGCCACATAAAAAATAAGCAGCGTGCCGACATAAATGAACAGCGTAACTCCGTAGGTCACGATAACGGAAATCATCGTACGTTTGAACAGAGTCGAGAATAGTATACCTAGCGAGCCTAGCATAATCATCATAAAAAAGTAATAGATAAACACTTGAAAGAGCTGCGAAGGCGAAATCCCGCCATACAGGAAGACCATGCTGTATACCGGTATCGTGCTGACGACGATTAGAACCATAAAGCCAAGTGATGATACCAGCTTGCTCAAAATAATTGTCGTCGAGCTCTGCTGCGTCGTCAGCAGCAGATTAAGCGTCTGCTTCTCCCTCTCTCCGCTAATGACGCCAGCCGTAAGCCCGGGAGCCATAAATGTAATGAGGCCTAGCTGAGCGAAGCTTAGAAAATAAAACAGAATCCGGCTGCGCTCCGGATTAAACGACGCGGAGCTGCCGCTCA
Organism: Paenibacillus sp. NPDC058174; assembly: GCF_042883865.1. NCBI lineage: Bacteria > Bacillati > Bacillota > Bacilli > Caryophanales > Paenibacillaceae > Paenibacillus > Paenibacillus sp. NPDC058174. The sequence goes on along the minus strand of NZ_JBHVUY010000001.1, from coordinate 271,468 downwards.
GCTCTTGCGTCAAGTAAATCGCGCATAGCGCCATCAAGCCGATTGCGAATAAATAGGCGAACATCGTCCACATGGAACGGGCCGTCCGCATGCGCAGTCTGAATTCCTTGTCCAGCACGGGATTGATTAGCCTGGAGCGCCAGCCGCCGAGCCCTTTTCCGGCAATGCCTTCGTTTCTCATGAGATCGCTTCGCCTCCTTTCGTAATTTCCAAGAAGATATCTTCCAGATTCGTTTGTCCTTCGCTGAACGATATGAGCTTATAGCCGGCTCCTATCATCTGTTGAAGAAGCTCTGCCTGCTCTTCGTCATGGCCGCTATAATGAACATGAATGCCGCGCTCGTCGCGGAGCACGCGGTTAACGAATGGCTGCTCGCTCAGCCAATGCTCGGCTTCTTCAGCCTGACTCAGCAGCCGGACCGACAAAATCCGTTTCACCCGCATCCGGTTTTGAATGTCCGCAACATTGCCCTTGGCGATCATTTGACCGTGCTCGATAACGCCGATCTCATCAACCATCTCCGCCAGCTCCGGCAAAATATGCGAGGAGATAATAATCGTTTTGCCCATTGCCTTCAATTCCCGCAAAATTTCTCTCATTTCGATCCGCGCCCGCGGATCAAGCCCGGAGGCCGGTTCATCAAGAATGAGCAGATCCGGGTCATGGACGAGACAGCGCGCCAGACATAAGCGCTGCTTCATCCCCCGTGACAACGTATCCACATAGGCGTCCTTCTTATCGCTCAAATTAACGAGCTCCAGCAATTGGGGAATTAATTGCTCCCTCTCCTGCTTCGGTATTCCATAGCTCGCGCCATAGAAATGCATGTACTCCAACGTTTTAAATTGATCGTAAACGCCGAAGAAATCCGGCATATAGCCGATCCGCTTGCGAACCTCCGCCGGATATTCAGTAACATCAAAGCCGTCCACCTTCGCATAACCGGAGGAAGGCGCCATTAACGTCGCCAAGATTGACATCGTTGTCGATTTTCCCGCACCGTTGGGACCGACAAAGCCAAATACCGTACCCTTGGCGATTGTCAAATCTATCGATTTCAGCGCTTGAAACGTGCCAAAGCTTTTAGTCAGGCCTCTTATTTCAATCATCGGCGTTTCCGCCGGCTCGATAACTTGCTCTATTTCATTTGTCATATTTGTCATTATCGTACTGCCACTCCTTCCAGCCCAATCATCGGCAGACGGGCATCCCCATCCGTCGCAGCTACCATCTTCATTCGTATCGTGTTGGACGGGTCGATATACATTTTTGCATCCATCTCCGCAGCCGCAGGTACCCAATCTCCGCTAGCTGCGTTAAAAATCAGCCACTGAAGATTCGTCGTATTAGCCAGCATGGAGAATGATAGTTGATCGTATTTCACCTTTTCATTCGGCACATGGAATTCGAATTCCAATTCGCCCGGGCTGAAGTTCATATTTCCGTCGCCATATTGGTCTAGCCGCTGCATCGTATGTGTAGTGACGACAGGCTGCATAGCGCCAGCCGGTACGGTAACACGGCCATCCTTTTCCGATATAAGCGTACCGATCTGCTGTACCCACATGGTCAAATTATCCGTTCTCACAGCATCATTGTTTACTTGGAACATTGGTGCATGGTCCTCGCTAAAGCCGATAACACGCGGAAGCATCTGTGAAGCAGGATTAGCGGAATTCCAGTACATATCCATCAGCTCGCGGTGCCGGTTATATTTGCCGTCATCTCTGCCGTTGCCATAAGGAAATAAAGCAGAAGAGAATGGATAATACATCCCGCTATTTGCAGAAGGGACAGACGGAATCGAGACTGACTTGGCTTCCTTCGGCGCCAAATCACCTACATTAATCAGATTGCCGCTAATAATTAATGCAACATGATGCATGGCTTCCTCGGTGTTGTTCGTAACTTCAAGCTGCTGCGTCCCATTATTACTACTGTAAGCAAGCCCGAAATTTCCTGTGCTTTTATCCAAGGCAATACCATCATACCAGGCTTTCCGGGTTGACCAATAGGCAACAGAATTCCATTGCATCGTCGTCCCCTGATCATTCATCAATACTTGCGTATTGCCCGAGAGATTTAATTGTCCGCCGCCTTCGTTAGATAAAGGCCGCAGAGGAACAGCATGGTCGAAATGAGCTTTAATGGTGCCGCCATTAGGAGAAAACACGCCAAAAGCACCCGATCGAACGCCTCCTCCTTCAGGAGCCAGTTCTACTATCGATACAGAATGGGCCAGAAAGCTTCGTTTATCCTCAGCTCCAAAGATAAATATCGCCACGCCCATTACGACAGCGAGCGTTGGCACCAGCCACCAGGTCCATTCTCTCCGGTCCAGCCTTTTCAGCAGGAAATAGAGCACTGGCGCCGCAACTAACATATACAAAACGAACATCCATAATAACAAGCCAAATTTAGGCGGATTAATAGAAGGAAACTTATCGACTATGTTTTGAACATTCCAATACGAATTGGAATACAGAACCATATTGCCCTGCATAATCGGAGACAAGCTGTCCTTCAGCAGCTTTGCATATACCAGTTCACTGCCATTCCATGATGCAATCGGCTCAAGCGAAGGGTCGAAGGCGACGTATATAACGCTGCCGCTTCCTACAGGCCGGGTAATAGCAAGCGGTATCCCATTCTCAGACAAAACCGTATTGCCTTCAATAATTGAACCGGTTGATACGGTTACCGGTGTTGCCGATTTCCATTCCTTTCCGCTTTCCTTGCTAAGTGAAGACGGTTTAGTCAGCGAAGAGGTTCCTTCTTGCTTTAATGGCGCTATCGATTCGAAAGCCTGTGCGGTTTTGCTATAACCTGCACCGCCTGACAGCATTAGTGTTCCTCCTGCTTTCACCCAATCCTGGATCGCCTTCACCCGCTGCTCGTCCCAGCCAGAAGTCGCAACGTCATTGATAACGAGCAAATCGAAATAATCAAGCAGGATCGATGAATTCGGCAATTGCTCTTCCTTTAGCGGGATAACGGATAAATTATAGCCTTGCACATTCAATGAAGGCATGAAGTTCAGCGTGTCCGGATCGCTTGCAAGAACGCCTATTGAATAATTAACAATAGATGAGCTTAATAGATAGGAGCTGCCGGTCTCGATGCCGACCTTTTCCCCTGACTTATACGAGCCTTTATAAAAACGGATTAAATTGTTTTTCTCATTAAGCGTCATACCGGGAATGGCAATTGTCAATTCAACATCACTGCCACGGGGCAGCTCCGCCGGTACGACATAATCCGTTGTCCCTCCATAATTGCCAGCTATCGTAATAACGACTTCGCCCTTTAGGTCGGCTTTCGTCATATTGGTTAACGTTAGACGGGCAGGCGCCCACTTGCCTTCCTTCACATTCCCTTGATAACCGACGCTAGCCTTGACAGAAATGCCGTTAAAATCAGCAGCGCTGATTTTAACGCCTAACTGAAAAACAGCGGATATCATTCCAACTAATACAATCAGTGCAACTATACGACGTAAGTGTTGCTTCACAATCAAGCCCCTCTCCTCTATGTATATCCATCTCTATAATAACGGAAGCTCTCTTATATTTGTTGCATAATTTGACAAATTGAAAAATATAAGGATTAAAAAACGGCGATGCAGAAGTGAATCCGCTCGCCGTTTTCGTTAATTTGTTGATTAGATACGGACAGCCGTGCCGCTTACTGCTACCATCAGCATGCCTTCGCGAACAACCTCATAATCAATGTCGATAGCAACAACCGCATTAGCTCCAAGCCTGGATGCCTGCTGCTTCATCTCCTCAATCGCAACGTCCCTCGCTTCTTTCAGCTTGCCCTCATAGGCACCTGAACGGCCTCCGATAATGTCGGTAATGGAAGCCAAGAAATCGCGGACAACGTTAGCGCCCATAATCGCTTCGCCGGTAACAACTCCGGTATATTCCAATATTGGGCGCCCTTCAATAGTAGGTGTAGTGGTGATCAGCATCGTTTTTTCCCCCTTGCTTCCATAGAAGCATGATATATGGTTCTGAATGATTGTACGTTTCAAGATCAGATAATGTTTCGCTGCAGCTTACAATCCCGACTTTAGTCGAGTCTCTCGAAATCAATTTTGCCCGGCGCATTGGTTCGGAGATGAACATGTACACTAACTCTGACTCCAAATTCCTCGGCACCTCGCCTAAGCCGAAGCTTGAAACGTTCTTCAACCGCTTCCGAGCTATCTGGGTATCGCCCCTCATACTTGTAATCTACAATCTCCGCACCGTATTTGGATGCGGTCTCCTGTACCGCCAGCTTCCCCCATTTGGCATAATCGGGTTCTAATGCGGCTGCTTGATTTGAAATGGAAACCGATCCGGCAATAATACTTAATGCCAGCACGAGCGATATTATAATTCTGTTCAACTGCAAGCCACCCTTTCCGGCGTTTAATGAAACTCTCCATAGGGTAGGGTAGCCTTTACGAGAATCTGTTATACGGAACTAGGTAAAAGCAATTCATGAAAAAAGCCGCTCCGCTAGTTCGCGGAACGACTTTTTTGACTGCTCGATTATTGAGCCGTTTTTCTTTTGCGGTGCAGAAACTCGTAAACGATTGGTACGATGAACAGTGTCAGCAGCGTCGAACTTGTCAAGCCGCCGATTACTGTGATCGCCATCCCTTTCGAGATCAAACCGCCGGATTCGAAACCAAGTGCCAGCGGAAGCAATGCGCCGACAGTTGCAATAGCTGTCATCAGAATCGGACGCAATCGCGTGCCTCCCGCTTCCAGAAGCGCTTCGCGGACGCTTAAGCCGTCGCGCTCCTTGTGAATAACACGGTCGACGAGTACGATCGCATTAGTGACAACGATGCCGATGAGCATCAGCGCTCCGATCATCGCTGTAATGCTGAGCGATTCACCTGCGATCCACAATCCAACAAATGCGCCGATAACCGTGAACGGCAGGGAGAACAGAATCGCGAACGGTGTCAAAGCACCGCCGAATGTAATGACGAGTACCAAGTATACGATCGCAATGGCAGCCAGCATGGCAAGACCCAGCTGCGTGAACGATTCCGTCATTTGCTCGGTTACGCCGCCCATTTCGATATCCATACCAGATGGAAGCTTCATTCCGTCGATCATCGTCTTCAATTCAGTGGATACTGCACCAACATTGGATGCCGTAATGTCAGCAGACACTTCCGCATAAATGCGGTCGTTCTTACGGGTAATCGTGTTTGGCGATTCCCCTTCCTCAATGACAGCCACGTCTTTCAAAGCCACTTCCTTGCCCAGCGGCGAGGTAAGCTTGACGTTCTCCAGATCGGCTTTTTCCTTGTAAACCTTCTGCTCTACTTTCACGTAGACATTTAATTCTTTACCATCCTTCTCAATCTTCGTCAAAACCGGATTGCTCCTTGACGGACTGAGCGCCATTGCGATTTGACCTGCAGCCAGACCATTCTGGCTCAGCTTCTCTTGGTCAGCCACAATACGGTACTGCTCATACGTCTCGGACAAGCTCGTATCGACATTCGTCAAATTTTTGTTTTCTTTCAGTTTGTTTTGAAGCTCTTCTACAACAGGCTGCAGCGACTTCATATCAGGTCCGTAGACAACCATCGATACGTTAGAGCCGCCAAGTCCGCCGCCCATGAAATCCTGCTGTTTCCATTCGCCTTTGCCGCCCAGCTTCTGCAGCATGTCAATGACTTGTTCTTTCTCGCCAGCAAACTCTTTAAATGATTCCTCATATTTCAAATTGAACAAGGCTTGCTTCGAAGCGGCCGGGTTGAATGGATTGCCGCCGCCAACCGAATATTGCACAATTTCAAGTCCGGTGCGATGAAGCAACTGGCCTTCTGCTTTTTGAGACATTTCCTCAACTTGTTCCTTGGTTTCGCCAGGGGCCGGATTGTAAGTAACAACCATCGACTTCTCTTCGTCGCCCGGCAGGAAGCTCATGCCGATAACCGGAAGAAGGAAGCAGCTGCCGATCAGCAGCACCAATGCGATGCCAAATGCGATAAATTTATGATTAAGCGACCATTTGAGCGCACCCTTGTACCAATCCGCCAGTCGTCCCGGCTTCTCTTCATGCGCTTTGCCGGCTTTGATTCCGTTGCGGAACATCATATGGGCCAGCATCGGAACGACGGTAATCGCAACCAGCAGCGATGCCAGAAGGGCGAATACAATCGTAAGAGCAAACGGCATGAAGATCTCGCCGATCATGCCAGAGACGAGCGCGAGCGGCAGGAATACAGCGATCGTAACGATTGTGGATGACATGATCGGTACGAACATTTCCTTCGTAGCATCCAGAATCAGTTCTTTGCCCTTCAGCTTCTCACCGGTCAACGCCATCCGCCTGTATATATTCTCGATAACGACGATCGAGTCGTCGATAACCCGCCCGATGGCGACGGTCATTGCGCCCAGCGTCATAATATTGAGCGTAACGTCAAAACGGCTCAATACGAGAAGCGCAATCAGAATCGACAACGGAATCGATACGACAGCGATAATCGTCGAACGAATGTTGCGAAGGAAGATCAGAATAATGAATACGGCGATAATAGCGCCGATAATCGCTTTGCTGATCATCGTGTGGACCGAATCTTCAATCGGTTTGCCTTGGTCCAGGGAAGTAATTACTTTCAATCCGTCATTGTTTTTTTCCAAGTCAGCCATCTTGTTCTTCACGCCGTTGACGACATCTACCGTGTTGGCGTCAGCCGATTTGACGATGGAGATACCGATAGACAGCTCGCCATTCGTACGCGAGATCGAATCGGCTTTGTCGATAACTTTAAGATCCGCCACTTCGCTCAGCGATACGGTCGGAAGCTTAATATCAAGCGTCATGCCTTCTGGCAATGCGCCGCCTTGTGCTCCGCCGACAGGTCCGCCTGCCGGTGCGCCTGCTCCCATACCAGCGCCTGCACCTGCCCCAGCTCCTGCTCCGCTGCCAGCTCCTTGGGGCGTGTAAGGAATTTGCAGGTTCTTCAGATCTTCTTCCGTTACGATATTGCCGTCTACAAGCACTGTTTTTTCGGTTGAACCGAATTCAAAGATGCCGAGCGGAACCGATACGGCGTTGCCTTGAATAATGCCTTTGACTGTTTCTTCCGTCAAGCCGTACTTTGCCAGCTGCTCCGGCTTAAACGTCAGTTCCGCCTGCTTTACGTTTTGCCCGGAAATTTGAATGCTGGCAACCCCTTCGATGCCTTCGAGTTCAGGCACGATGTTCTGCTCTACATCCTTCGTTAATTGCTCCAGATCCATCTTATCGTTGGAGAGACTGAGTGCGAGAACCGGGAATGCATTCAGACTGATCCGCGATACACTAGGGCTTTGAGCGCCTTCCGGCAGGCTCAAGCCTGCTACGGCTTCCTTGATCTCAGTTGCCGCGGCGTCCATATCTACGCCGTAATCATATTCGATTACGATCGAAGAGGCATTTTCCATCGAAGTGGAATTTACCGTTTTTACGCCCTGCATATTGCGGGTACGCTGCTCGATCGGTTTCGTGACCTTCTCCATGATTTCCTCTGGAGCTGCTCCCGGGTAGACCGTCGTAACGCTCACAATCGGTACTGTAATATCAGGCATTGTCTCCATCTTCATGTTCAAGCCGGAATATAAACCGGCAAACATAATGATCGCGGTTAGAATCCACAAGGCAAACTTGTTGTTCAACGAAAACTTAATAATACTTTTCAAACGAATTCCACTCCTTCTCTCTCGTTCATACTTACACTTTAAAGCGGTAGCCTACGCCCCAGATCGTCTCGATATATTGCGGATTAGAGGGATCATGCTCGATCTTCTCCCGAAGCCTGCGGATATGAACCGTAACGGTCGCGATGTCGCCAACCGATTCCAGTCCCCATACACGCTCGAACAATTCTTCTTTATCAAACACACGATTCGGATGGGTCGCGAGCAGCAGCAGCAGATCATACTCCTTCGCAGTCAGCTGGGCTTCCTGATCATGAATGGTCACTCGTCTTGAAGGCTTGTCAATTGACAGCCCCCGAATATGGAGCTGATTGCCGGCGGCCCCTCTATCTCCGGTCAGCCTCTCATAGCGCGACAGATGAGCCTTGACCCGGGCGACAAGCTCGCTTGGGCTAAACGGCTTCGTCAAGTAGTCGTCAGCGCCCAATCCTAGTCCTCTAATTTTGTCGATGTCGTCTTTTTTCGCCGTTACCATAAGGACTGGAATATCGGAAGATTGCCGGATTTGCCGGCAGATTTCGAAGCCGTCCACCTTAGGCAGCATTAAATCCAAAATAATGAGATCATAGCTGCCTTCCACCGCTTTTTGCAGCCCGACATCGCCTCTCCCTTCGATTTCGACGGCAAAGCTGTGGCTTTCCAAATAATCGCGCTCCAGCTCTGCAATTGCTTTTTCGTCCTCAATAATCAATATTTTCTTCATCTTGTATCACCGTCTTGGCTTGAGTCGCAACGGGAAGCGCCACGTAGAACCGCGACCCGCCCTCTTGCGCATTTTCCGCCCAAACTCGGCCGCCATGCCCTTCTATAATTTGCTTCACGATCGCAAGACCTAGCCCGCTGCCGCCCGTCTCGGAATTCCGCGATTGCTCCGCACGGTAAAAGCCGTCAAAAATGTACGGCAAATCTTCGGGTTCTATGCCTGGACCGCTGTCTTCGATGACGATAACCGCCTCCCGATCGCTTCTTGTCTCCATTCGAACGGTTATCGTTTTGCCGCTTGCTTCACCGTCACCATGCAGCTCCCCCATATATTTCACACTGTTGCTCAAAATATTGCCGAGGGCGCGGCTCAGCTTCTCGGAATCGGCTGCGACATAGGGCGAAGGACCGCCGGATGTCAAATCGGAAATGCGGAAATCGATCTCCGACTTCTCCATATCAAACTGCTGTTCTTCCATAAAATAAAGCAAGTAGCTGCGCAGATCGATCACTTTGAAATCAAATGCGACCTTCTGCATATCGAGCTTCGAGAACAAAAACAATTCATCGATCAAACGGTCCATATCGGTCGCCTTGCGATAAATCGTCCGCATATAGCGTTCTCTCTTCTCATCGGTGTTGGCAATGCCGTCGACAATACCTTCCACATAGCCTTTAATGGCGGATATCGGTGTCTTCAAATCATGCGAGATATGCGACAGCAGCATTTTACGATTGTCCTCGTATTGCAGACTTTGATCGATAGAATGCTTTAGCCGGACACGCATTTCTTCGAAGGCATTCCCTAAATCGCCGACTTCCCCTTTGGATGTTGCATCAACCTTCTGGGAAAGATCGCCCTCCTTCATCAGCAGAGCCGCTTTCTTCAAATTCTGAATAGGAAGGATAATGCTGCGAGATACAAAGTAAGTGAGCAGCACACCGGTGAGACCGATAACGCAGAGTGCCGACAAGCCGAAAATCGGATGCCAGTACATCGGCACTTGATCTGCACGCAGCAAGAGCATGGCTCTGCCATCGTCACCGTTCGAATACGTAAAGCTTAGGGAGACGATTCGGAACCGGTACTGCTTGTACGCCACTTCGTCAGGTGTCGAATTCGCGTATTTTTGCCAATCCTCCTTTGGAACAAACTGCTTCAGATAGGAGGAAACCCCATTGAGCTCGCCATTGCGAAAAAATACGAAACCTGAATTTAGCTCCGCGAGCTTTGCATCCCATTTCGCCAATTCACCAGGCTCATCAACACGGTCCGGGTTGTTCTGGAGCGCATTGTGCAGCTCCCCGGCGGTAAAGGACTGGACATAGACGATCTCACTATTTTCCTTCAGGTCTCTCAGGTCCTCCACGCCGCTTAGAGACAGTGTTACGATCATAATCCCCGCAACTACAATAAAGGGGACAATCGTCATAAGCATGTAAGACAAATACAGCTTTCTACGGATGGACAACGGCAATCACGCCTAACCTTTTCTTTTGATTCGATGTAACTATCATTTATCTTAATGGGCAATTATAAACGGACGCTAAATCATTTCTTACAAAATCATTAAATCCAGCTAAACGCAGAGCCGGACTATATTTTTTACCCGTTTGACTTCGTGTTTAAAGGGTTGGCTGCGGCACTGCAAAGTATGAGTGAGAGCGATAACAGCCAGTGGAAAACAATCCATTCTGCAGCGCCTGCACCGTTTATGAGTCGAAACCAGACGCTTCCTCCAATAATAGCGAGCAGCAGTATCAGGCCTGCAGCGGTCAACGCTGTACGGCCGTTTTTCCGGGCGAGCTGCAGCAGCGCAATACAGAACCACGCGAAAAACATGGAAGTAAACGGAGCCACGACCCACATGTTGAGAAACCATGGATCGGGAGCTAAAGCCAGCTTAAAGATAAACAATGCCGCTCCGATACCGGCACCATATAAAACAAACGGAGCATACAGCTTGTCACGTTTTGCGCTGTGAGTGTGGTCAGCTTCTTCTTGTTTCTTATCGCGCATGAACCACCTTATCCATTTGACTATTAACCAAAGTGCAGGAACAGCAACTCCCAGCAGCGACAAACCCAGCTGCAGCAAATAATAAACGCCGTACGGACCTACTCTCTCCAGCAAGGAAGGAACGCGCAGCACAAAATAACCGTAGCGGTGCGTCCAATTGTCGACAAAAATATGAGTCAAGTAACCGATAAAAGCAGACAACACGAACATCGCCCAGCCCGCGTATGTAAAACTCGAATAAGCCGGTGAAGGGCGTTCTGCATACTCACGCGCGAATCGCTCCATTCCCCCGGCCGACGGCATAAAAGCCGGCAGCGCCGGCTTTAGTACACGATGATATGCTATAGCAATTGCAATGCATAACGGTAAGCCAAGCAGCATAAATCCAGGCAAGGAATGTCCGATCGAGCGGAAAGACTGCATCGCAACAAAATATTCCATATCCGGCGCCATGCTGCCCAGTACAAGTCCAGTCAGGCTAAACGCCGGAATTACTTTTTTCAATGGAGCTGCAAACAACGGATGCGATAATGTAAACGGCATTACAATCCCCTTTCAATAACCTTGCGCTTAATACACGTTGCCGAATTTATCAATCGGCCAGATACGATATACCACCTTTCCTTCAATACTGGAAAAAGAAATCGGTCCAAGCGAGCGGCTGTCTTCGCTATGCTCACGGTTGTCGCCCATTACAAACAGCTTCCCCGGCTCAACCTTGTACGGGAACTGGATGGAGCTGGTCGTCGTCATTCCTTTGACATACGGCTCATGCGTGAGCTCGCCATTCAGGTAAACCGCGCCGTCCCTTACGTCAATTTCGTCACCGGGAATGCCGATCACTCTTTTTACGAGCCGCAATTCGCTTTCCGGGCCTTTGATAATGACGATGTCACCCCGCTGCGGATGCTTGAAATGGTAAGACCACTTGTCTTCGATCAGACGTTGTCCGGCGACGAGCGTATTCTGCATGGAGATGTTATGTACTTCGGACTGCGCATACACATAGTTTTGGAACAGAAAAGCGAAAACGAGCGCTAAACCGAGAGCTACCGTCCACTCCCGCAGCTCCCTTTTCCATCCCTTTTTTGTTACTTGGACTTGTTCTTCCATCCGAAAGCACCCCAATTTCCATTAGAATAGACAGCAAATTCATTCAGACCATAGCTATATACGAGTAATTCGTTGCAGAAGTTTCCAATTCCTTCTCTTAATTTGACGTGACAGCATAGGCCCGCTCCATTAAAGTAGGAAGTGGAGGGGAACATTCATGATCGCATCATCTCGAAAGCAAAGGCTTTTGTTTACTTCGATTACTTTATTGTACTGGATTTCTATGTATGCCTATGTCCCGACCTTATCGCCTTACTTAAGCACACGCGGGCTATCGCTTCAGCTCATCGGCATCGTGCTTGGCAGCTACGGCTTCGTTCAACTGCTGATCCGCTTTCCAATCGGCATCGCCTCCGACCGGCTCGGCAAACGCAAGCCGTTTATCTTACTGGGCATGCTTGCAGCAACGATCAGCTGCCTGCTGTTTATTGTGCCGGGCTCATGGCTGCTTCCGCTTGGCGGCAGGGCCGTTGCGGGCATTAGCGCGTCCGCTTGGGTCGCCTTTACCGTGATGTACGCCAGCTATTTCGCCCCCGGCGACGCCTCTAAGGCGATGGGCAACATTAGCGTAATGACCGTTGGCGGCCAATTAATCGGCATGATGATCAGCGGCTGGTCGGCCGAAGCATTAGGCGATGCATGGCCTTTTCTAATCGGAGCGTTTCTGGGCTTGACCGGGCTGCTGCTGGCCTTGATGCTTAAAGAGCCGGAGAGCGCCCTGCGCCCGAACGGGAACGGCATGTCGTTCGCCATGATCGGCCGCGTTATCCGGACGAAAACGCTGCTCCAAGTGTCGCTGCTGTCCGTCCTTGCGCACAGCGTCCTGTTCATTACAATGTTCGGGTTTACACCGTTAAAGGCCAAAATGCTGGGAGCCGGCGGTTTGGAGCTCACCGGCATCGTGCTTGCCTTTATGCTTCCGCATGCCGCAGCGTCAATGTTTACAGCCAAATCATTCGCTCCCCGATTCGGCAATTGGACGACGATCGGCGCTGGCTTCCTGCTCAGCGGAATTTGTACGGTCGCGATGGGCTACTCACCGTCCCTCCTAGTGCTGGGACTGACGCAAGCCGTCAACGGATTTGCCCAAGGCCTTCATATCCCGCTGCTGCTTGGACTCGCTATCCGCGATGTCGATCTGTCCGGCAGAGCGACTGCGATGGGACTCTATCAAGCGATTTATGCGGCTGGCATGTTCGCAGGTCCGTTTCTGGCAGGCTGGCTGAATGAAGGCTGGGGCCTTAACAGCGGCTTTCTGTTTGGCGGCTCGCTTGCAGCTATTGCCATCTTATTATGTCTCGGATGGCAGCGAAGCGAGAAACGCCGTCAATTGAAGCCGCAGGAGCAAAAGGCCGTCTAAATCATTTATAATACGGTTTTCAAATAAAAGAGAATTGCTGCCGACAATAGTGCGGCAAGCATAAGCAGTACGTCGCCCGTCTTGAATCGCAGTGTGAAGCCTCGCGTCGGCTTTCCGTCCGGACTGCCGATGCCTCTCGCTTCCAGTGCATCAGCCAGCTGTTCAGCCAGCCGAAGCAGTGACCGGATATAGGGAATGACGACGGGAAACAGCATGGATACGGGCAGCGAACCCAGCTGCGATGTCGCCTTCCCTCTTGCATGGGCGATTGTCGCAAAACGCTGCCATTCCGAGCCTAGCAGCGGAATGAAGCGGAAGATGAGCGTCACCGTCAGGGCGGCGGAGCGGACCGGCACCTTGAAGCGGCCCAGCCAGCCAAACGTTTGCTCGATAGCCCGTTGGACGCGCAGCGGCGTGACCATCGCCAGCATAGGCAGGCCAAGCAGCATGACGATTAACAGCCCGCTGAACTTCAGAAGCGTAAACTCCGCATTCGGCCACTGAAAGCCAAGCGGCTTCAACTGAATTCCGGCAATAAAAGCGATTGCCGCAATCATAATACTGTAGGCCCGGATCACCTTCATCCAGGGCCTTATTTGCGCGCGAAGCGGAAATAAGGCTAACCCGGTTAAGAGCGCTGATGCCGCAATGCCCGCCCACCTGCCTTGCATCAATATCGCAGCAGCTAACAGCACGTACGACAGAATGAGCGCGCGCGGATCGAAACGCGATGTCAGTCCCGTTGCGCCGATAATATTTTGATGCAAACCGGGAGGCACTTTCGCCGCTTCCTGCACTCGATGATTAGATATGAGATCTCCAGAAAGGACTTGATGACTCGCAGCTGTAACTGTTGATGCTGCTGGCTGCACTAAACGCGTTGGCATAATCTCTTTCATGCCCTCCTGAGGGCACGCCGCAAACTGTGACGCCAGCGACCCGGCAAGCTCACTTGGACTTGGCCAAAGCTTCATGCCGCCGCTTGAGCGGGGGACATCAATGCTCGCATTCTGCAGCTCGGCCAACACTCGCAGCGCCTGCGGAGCGGCGCCATCAGACAGATGTGCTGCTGCCCATTCCGCCGCCGGTACCCCCTGGCGCAATAATCCGTCCTCCATGACGGCCACCTCATCAGCAATTGGCAGCAGGGCATCCAAATCATGTGTCGATATGACGGCACCGCCTCCCGCTTCCCGATGCGCTTGAAGCACGTTGAGCAATTGGCTAATACCCGCCGTATCCAGGCCGGACGTCGGTTCGTCGAGCAGCAGCCATTTGGGCTCGCAAGCAATTAGACAAGCAAGCGACAATCTGCGCTGCTGACCGCCGCTCAGCGTCCAAGGATCCGCATCCGCCAGCTGCGACGGAAGGCCAGTTGCCTTCATCGCCTTTCGAATGCGGTCTTCCTGTTCCGCTCCTGTCAGCTTGTATGGCTTTAAGGAGAAGCGAAATTCTTCACTTGTCTTTGGAGCGAACCATTGCGACTCCGAATGCTGCAGCGCAATTCCGGTATTGAGAAGCACGCTGCGGTTCAGCCGTATTTTGCCGCGTTTGCCCTTCTCCCACAGAGAGCTGCCCCCAAGCGCAACGCTCCCTGACTGGAGCGCTCTAAGCCCTGCCATCGTCTCCAGCAGTGTTGATTTTCCTGCTCCATTGGCTCCTACAAGCAGTGTAATCCGGCCTTGCTGGAAACTGCCGTTAATCGGACCGATGATTCGTTTACTTCTCTGTTCGACAACAGCATCCACCGATGCATCTTTAAAGGTCCAATTTCCGCTCATCGGCTATGCACCGCCTTTGCAAGCGCAGCGGGCGTAAGCGGCAAAGCCGCCAGTTGTACGCCAAGCTTCTCAAGCTCCCATACGGTTTGAACGACATAAGGCGCTTCGAAGCCCAGCCTTTCACAGACGCTTTCCCCTGCTCCGCCCCGGACATAGAAGCCTTCGGCAGCGCCATCGAATACGATCTCTCCTTGCTCAAGCGCAACTACCCGATCGCCCTCCCTCAGCTCATCCAGCTTCTGTGTAATCCATATAACAGCAATCCCCGAGCGGTTCAGCTCGCGGACGATTTCATGCACATGAATCGCAGCTTCGGGATCCAGCATCGCTGTCGGCTCATCCATTAGCAGAATAGGCGCTTCCACCGCCAGGCAGCCTGCGATGGCAACCCGCTGCTTTTGCCCGCCGGACAATGTGCCAACCAGTTGATGGGCACGATCAAGCATTCCGGTCCGCTCCAGCGCTTGAGCAGCCTGTTCAGCGATAAGCCCGTCTTTTAAGCCATTCTGTTCTAACATAATGATTAGATCCTCAATAGGCGTAGCACCAACCATGGACGCTTCCGGCTGCTGCATAACGATAGGCGCTTTGATTCCGCTTCTGGCCGCCAAAGCGTCTCCCCAGTTCAAATACCCGCTTGCCTCTCCGGCTTGAAAACCGGCAATAAGCTTGAGCAGCGTACTTTTCCCGCTTCCGTTCCTCCCTATTAAAGCGATCCATTCTCCTTCTTCTACACGCATATGTATGTTTT
This sequence comes from Paenibacillus sp. NPDC058174, assembly GCF_042883865.1. NCBI lineage: Bacteria > Bacillati > Bacillota > Bacilli > Caryophanales > Paenibacillaceae > Paenibacillus > Paenibacillus sp. NPDC058174. Next base: position 256,019 of record NZ_JBHVUY010000001.1, on the reverse strand, counting down.
TAAGGATAGCGGCTGACTCTTCTTGCTCGCTAACGGCAAACGGCCGAACCGCAACATCAGTTAACTGCAATAATAAATTTCTTTCCAAAAAAATTCACCTGACCTCTTCCACAAAACGGCTAGCTGTGCTACAATCCGATTTGTTAACCTAATAACAATGATAAACGGTTAACATATAACTTGGCAACGAAAAAATGAAGGAGTCGATTTACTATGCGTTCTACCAGCAACGTACGCAACCTTGTATTCATCGCATTATTCGCCGCTTTATTCATCGCTATGAGCTCTATTGAGCTTAGACTGGGCCTGCCCGTCCCCATTACGCTTCAGACGCTGGCTTTGACGCTGGCAGGAGCTTTTCTCGGACCGCGCAACGGCTTTTTATCCATTCTTATCGTCCTTGCGCTAACCGCAACAGGCCTGCCCCTTCTTCATGGCAAAGGCGGCATCTCCTATCTGGTCGGAGCGACAGGCGGCTTTTTATTTATCTTTCCGTTCTGTGCCATGCTGATCGGCTTCGCAACCCGCTACATATTTAACAATGAGAAGCTCCGGGCCAATCGGACGGTTACTTTTATCGCCCTATTCATTGCATTTGAACTGTTCGGCTCTCTGATCTCCTACGTGGCCGGCGTTCCTTGGCTGATGCATGTGACTGGCCTTGGCTTCCAAAAAGCGATGGCAGCAGGCTGTTACCCGTTCTTGCTTGGCGATGTCATTAAATCATTCGCAGCAGCTGTTCTAACCGTCTCATTAAAACCATACATCCTGCGCATTCAATCGTCAATGAAGGGCAAATCGCTGCAAAGCGCTCCTAATTCGAATCTATAATTGAAAAAGCGGAAAAAACAGAGAAATGGCGGTGCAGGGAGATCCCGGCACCGCCATTTTATATTTTCGCCAATGTTATCCGACAATCAGCCAGTTGTTGCAGAGTTACAAATTAAAATGTAATAATGCAGGCTGTTAGCAGATAAATCGGAGATTTATTGCTTCAAAATGCAAAGATGCAGGTTGAATTGCCTAAAACCTCCCTAAAAGGCCGAAATAACGGAATTCAACTGTACTTCTACATTTTGATCGTCATTTAGGGCGTTTAGAGGCTTGTCAAAATGCACTTTTGCATTTTGTCCCACATCTGGCTCGCTAGCACTTAGCGCACTATGCCTGCTTTATAAAAGCCGGGCAGTCCCCATCGTATGACGCTTACAGCGACATCCTGTAAATCGCGATGACATCTTCCTTCGTCAGCTTGCGGAAGCTGCCGCGCGTCCCGCTGCCGGTTACCTTCTCCGCCATTTCCTCTAAGCGGCTGTCGTCAATATCATAATCGGCCAGTCTGGACGGCGCACCGATTCCGTTCCAAAACTCGCGCAAGGCATGAATGCCTTCCTCTGCGATCTGCCGGTCTGTTTTCCCCTCTGTGCTGACGCCAAACACATTAACCGCAAACTGCCGGAAACGCGTCACGTTGTCATCCAATACGTAGGTCATCCAGTTCGGGAACAAAATCGCCAAGCCGCCGCCATGGGGGATGTCGTATACGGCCGAAACCGCATGCTCCATATCATGATTAGCCCAGTCGCCTGTGATGCCCATCGACAGAAAGCCGTTCAGCGCCATCGTTCCGCTGTACAATATCGTCTCCCGGTATTGCAAATTGGTCAAATCGTCTACCAGCAGCGGAGCCGTGGCAATGACCGCACGCATGATGGATTCGCAAAAGCCGTCTTGAACCGGAGTGGCCGGATCATGATGGAAATACTGCTCGAATACATGCGCCATCATATCGACCATGCCATAAACGGTATGATCCTTTGGCGCACTCGCTGTAAAAGCAGGATCGAGAATAGAGAATGCTGGCGATACGAACGGGCTGCCCCAGCCATGCTTCTCTAGTGTTTCTTCATTAGAAATAACCGAACCGGCATTCATCTCCGAGCCGGTAGCAGCAAGTGTCAATACCGTGCCTAGAGGCAGAGCGGCCTGAACATAAGCCTTCTTCGTAATGACGTCCCAGAAATCGCCGTCGAACTTAGCTGCGGCCACAATCGCCTTCGCGCAGTCAATCGTGCTTCCGCCGCCAACCGCCAGAACCCAATCTACATTCTCCTTGCGGCAAAGCTCCGCACCGCGGCGGACCGTCGTAATACGGGGGTTAGGCTCTACACCGGCCAGCTCCGTCACGACACAGCCTGCTTCGCTCAGCTTTTCCAAGACTTGCTCGTAAAGTCCATTGCGCTTGATGCTGCCGCCTCCATAGACGAGCAGCACGTTGCGGCCATGTTTTGCCGCTTCTGCGGGCAGATGCTTCAACTGCCCTTGTCCGAAATAAAGCTTTGTAGGGTTAACAAATGTAAATGGGTTCATCTCTATACACTCCTTTTAGATGGTTATAGGGGAAGAAGCGCTTGTCCTCATCGGACAAGCGCTTCCCTGTTCTATTAGTCGCATTCTGCCGGTGCTTCCACCGATGCGGACTCTACATTAATTTTTTCCGAAACGGTATCGCGAATGATCGATACGACAAGCTGCAGCAAATAGTTGATGTCCGTCTGGCTTTGTTGAAACTCGGAAACGATTGGAATACCGTCGAGCTCGTCCTGGAGCGTTTCCATTTCGCCTTCGATTTTTTTCACCATATTTTCGTTTTTAAACGTTGTCTCGAAAGCGACAAGCTCTTTTTGTTTTTTCTTAATTTGTGCAATCAAGCCTTGAACGCGCGTATTGCCTTGAATTTGATTTTCCGCACGGCGATAGTGCTGCACTTCCTCCGAAGTGAAGATGAGGCCCGCCAGCTCCTCCGCTTTCTCCATAATATCTTTGCGCACGATCAGATCGCGGGTATTGAACTTCGGAATGCCGCAGCCGTCCCCATGCTCGTGATCATGTTGATGGTCATGCGAATGAACGGCGTTCTGTTGCTCTGACATTGTGATCTCTCCCCTGTTTTATCGTTAAGATACAGCCGGATGGCTGACATCGCGATTTAATGCTTCTGCTTTAATATACCATGTTTTGGCTTCCGTTACCCTAGCTTGTACGAATTGGCCGATCCATTCTGCCGGACCCTCCAGATGAACAAGCTTATTCGTGCGCGTGCGGCCTGCCAGAATGTCGGGATTGTTCTTGCTTTCGCCCTCAATCAGCACTTCGACAACTTCGCCCTTCAGCCGTTCATGGCTCTCGCGGCTCATCTCCGCCATCAGACTGTTCAAACGCTGCAGACGCTGCTTCTTAACCTCTAGTGGCACATTATCAGCCATCTCTGCGGCAGGCGTCCCTTCACGCGGCGAATAGATGAACGTATAGGCCGAATCATAGCCTACCTCGCGAACCAGGGAAAGCGTATCCTCGAATTGCTCATCGGTCTCTCCAGGGAAGCCGACGATTATATCGGAGGTCAGCATCGCATTCGGAATCGCTGCCTTAATCTTGCGGACGAGCTCCAAATAGGACTCTCTCGTATATTTGCGGCTCATCCGTTTCAAAATTTCCGTGCTGCCCGACTGTACCGGCAGATGGATATGCTCCACCAGATTGCCTCCAGTCGCCAGCACTTCGATCAGATGATCGTCGAAATCACGCGGATGGCTCGTCGTAAAGCGTACGCGGGGAATGTCGATCTTCGACATGTCTAGCATCAAATCGCCAAATCGATATTCGATATCTTCAAAATCTTTGCCGTAGGCGTTAACGTTTTGCCCCAGCAGCGTAATTTCTTTGAACCCTTGGCGCGCCAATTCCCGCACTTCTGCGATGACGTCCTCCGGCCGGCGACTCCGTTCCTTGCCCCTTGTGTATGGAACGATGCAATACGTGCAGAACTTATCGCAGCCGTACATGATGTTAACCCAAGCTCGCATGCCTTCGCGCTTCTTCGGCATATTCTCGATAATGTCGCCCTCTTTGGACCATACCTCGACGACTAACTCTTTACTGAAGTATGCATTTTGCAGCAAATGCGGCAGACGGTGAATGTTGTGCGTGCCGAAGATCATATCGACAAACGCATGCTTTTGCAGGATACGGCCTACAACCGATTCCTCTTGCGACATGCAGCCGCAGACGCCGAGGATGAGACCCGGCTTCTCCTGCTTCAGCACCTTCAAATGGCCAAGCTCGCCAAACACCTTGTCCTCGGCATTTTCACGAATCGCACATGTGTTGAGCAGAACGACATCAGCCTGCCTGCGGTCCTCAGTTGCCTCATAGCCCATCTGCTCGAACATGCCCTTCATCACTTCGGTATCATGCTCGTTCATTTGGCAGCCATAGGTTTGGATCAAATAAAACTTGCCCTTGCCCAGAGTTTGCAGCTCCTCCGGAATTTCAAAGTCATAGTGGACCTCGATATCCGATTTGCCGCGCTTCTTCTCCGCTTTATGATCTGGAGCGGCATTGATCTGAATGTTCCGCCCCTTAATTCGATAAGTTACCTTGCCATCCTCTTCGCTTAACACTTTCGCATCGGAGAAATCGAAATATTTGGAGTAATCCTTCGTGTTTGTCTCCTTCGTCCCCATATAGTCTCCCCTTCCTCATCTATATGTTCAACTCATCAAATCATTGATTTCACTTCTCCATCAAAAAATTATACCATTTTGAGGAGTAGATTTCTATTTCTCAATTTGGTCAATTAAATAAAATGATAATGAAAATAACTTACCATTCATGCAAGAAACTTTATCCTTCTGTTATTTATTTTTATAGATGATTATTTACCATATACAAGAGGTTATTAAAATGGAGTTCACTCAACTGTTCTATTACTTCCTCAACCTCCAAATTCTCGTGGTCCGCCACCCACATCGTAATTACCCCAACCAGGCCAGATATCATATACTCAAGGCTCATCATTATGTTTCTATTTAGATCCTGATGGCCAGTATCGTCAAGGACAAACTTTTTTATTGTGTTTTTCAGATAAATCGAAGAGTTAGGATAACCGCTTGGACTCAACATGGCTTGAAAAAATATTATATTAGTTTCAATAACTTCAAACATGTTTCTCAAACTTGAACGAAGCGTTTCCTTATCCATTTTGTGCATGTTGCTCATGTTCATACGAAAGGAAACCGTTAATTTTTCTACGCTCTCTAGACACAGGCTTTCCATAAGAGCAAGTTTATCTGAATAATGCAAGTAAAAAGTATTTCGATTAATCATGGCTGTGTCCGCAATGTCCTGAACGGATATCTTTTCGTATCCTTTTGTTTGAATTAATGACAAGAACGCTTCTTTAATCGCTTTTTTTGTCTTTAAAATACGAAGATCGACTTTTTCCTTAACCATCTATATACCCGCCATTTCATAAAGATAATAGTCAATTAATTAGCATCTGACTATTAATTGTCATGTTGATAAATATCGACCATTGTATGAGTTAATTCTACGTTTTAAAATAAAAATCGTCAAATGGAGCAGCACGCTGCATTGGAGCTTTTGCTTAAAAGGAGGTATCTACATTTAAAATTTAAACTGTATAATTATCGGAATATTCTTTCATCTTAAACCCCCATTTGGCAAAAAGAACGAAAATAAGGAGTGCATAGATAATGATCTTAGTAACTGGAGCAACTGGCAATTTGGGAATAGCGGCAATCAATCATTTGTTGACCAAGATAGAACCTGAGAATATAACAGCACTGGCGAGAAATAGAACTAAAGCGGCCTCGTTTGAAGAAAAGGGGGTTAACATACGGTTAGGAGAATATGATGATATTAATTCTCTGGAAAAAGCAATGCAGGGGGTAGATAAGGTACTCCTGATTTCATCAAACGATCAAGGCAAGCTTCTTCAACAGCATAAGAACGTTGTAGATGCTGCTAACAAAGCAGGTGTAAACCACCTGATTTATATCGGATCTGCAGTAAAAGAGTTCGAATCCTCAACTTTACACACCATGCTGGAACCGCATTTCCAAACAGAGGATTATATTAAAGAAAGCCAAATACCTTATACAATTTTACGTAACACGATTTATGCAGATGCCCTTCCAATGTTTCTAGGAGACAATGTATTTGATACAGGCATCTATTTGCCAGCAGGAAACGCGCGCGTTCCGTTTGCGCTCCGCAGGGAACTTGGTGAAGCGGCTGCTAACGTTAGCTTACAGCCTAATCACGAAAATAAAACTTATGTGCTTACTGGAAGCCAGCATTACAGCTTTGAAAATTTGGCGGAAATTCTTTCGGAAATCTCAGGGAAAACCGTAAACTATATTAATGCTGATTTGAAATCTTTTGAGGAAACACTGCGAAGCGCTGGTGTGCCCGAATATGCAATCTCTGCACTTTCAGGTTACGTCACAGACATGAGAGAGGGGCGTTATACGCTATTAACCAACGATCTCGAATCGATTCTGGGAAGAAAACCATTATCGTTGAAGGAAGGTCTTAAAGAAATATACTCCAAGTAATATAGCCGCTGTTCGGTGTACAGCTAAGAGAGTCCCTAACGTAAAAAAGTGAAAAGACGGTACTAGGATGGCGATCCTGGTACCGTCTTTTCTGATTTTCAGTCGATTGCCAGCTATCTAGTCAATAATCTCTCCGGTTGAGCCGTTCGCAACTCCCGCTGCATTCGCTTCATCCGTATCGATATGCATGTCAAGTGCAAAATCAGGCGACACCCGCGCGATTACCTGCTCGAATACGACACCGCGCTCTCCGCCATAGCGTACGCGAAGCAGCTGCTTGTCTTGAATGCCCCAGCGCTCTGCATCGCTTGTATGGAAATGAATGTGACGAGCGGCAACGATTACGCCTTCCGCAATTGTCACTTCGCCTTTAGGTCCTCTCAATGTTACGCCGGCAGAACCAGCGATATTGCCGGATTCGCGAAGCGGCGGGTTCACGCCGATCGAGAACGCATCCGTACGGGATACTTCCAGCTGTGTATTACTGCGGGCAGGGCCCAAGATGCGCACTTTAGGAAAAGTACCCTTCGTCCCGATCACCTCTACCGTCTCGTTAGCTGCATATTGGCCTGGCTGGGACAACGGCTTCATCTCCGTTAACGTATAGCCTTCTCCGAATAAAATTTCAACATGCTCCTGCGATAAATGAATATGTCTAGCCGACACGCCAATCGGCACCAATTTCTGTTCCATTTCTGTCAACATCCTCTCTGGTTAGTTATGTAATTGGAAGAAATAAGCATGCGGCAGGTTTTTGCCGCATGCTTATCATAACATTTACTTGAATTCGGCTACAAGTTTATTGAAATCCGCTTCGGAAAGCGTCAGATCCTGTTTGGACAGCGACTCCTGCTGGAAGCCGGTAATCATATCCTCATAGGATTTGCGTTCTTTGTTTTGATAGATAAGTCCGGTCAGCATGCCTTCTGTTTCCATAATTTTATTCATCGCTGCCATACGATTGGAAGGATCGTAATCCGGGAACTGCTCCAGGTTGACGATATGCTCCTTAAACCAGTCATAGGTGTTGATCTTATTGAAGGTGACGCAAGGGCTGAACACGTTGATCAGGGAGAAGCCTTCATGCTTAATTCCCTCTTCGATCAGGCTGGTCAGCTGCTTCAGGTCGCTGGAGAAGGATTGCGCAACGAAAGTCGCCCCTGCCGACATGGCGATCTCAAGCGGCGATAGCGTCGATTCAATCGAGCCCTCCGGCGTCGACTTGGTCTTGAAGCCCTCGGCGCTGCGCGGCGAGGTTTGACCCTTCGTCAGTCCGTAAATTTGGTTGTCCATGACGATATACGTAATATTGAGGTTGCGGCGGATCGCATGAACGGTATGACCCATCCCGATAGCGAAGCCGTCGCCGTCGCCGCCTGAGGCAATAACAGTCAGCTCGCGGTTAGCCAGCTTAACCCCTTGTGCAATTGGGAGCGCGCGGCCGTGAATGCCGTGCAGCCCGTAAGCGTTAATATAGCCTGAAATACGCCCGGAGCACCCGATACCGGAAATAACAGCAAGCTGTTCCGGCTCCAGCCCCACGTTTGCAGCAGCGCGCTGAATAGCCGCTTGAATCGAGAAATCGCCGCAGCCCGGGCACCAGTTCGGTTTGACATTGTTGCGGAACTCTTTAAAAGTTGCCATCTTAGACCAGCTCCTTGCAAGCTTGATATACTTCAGAAGGCAAAAACGGGTTGCCGTCATATTTAAGCTGGCTGTTGATTTTATCTGCAAAGCCAACATTCATTTTAATTTGACCTGCAAGCTGTGCCGTCGCGTTGTTTTCCAGGACGACCACCTTTTTCGCCGCTTGCAAATAAGGAAATAGCTGCTCTGTCGGGAACGGATGAATCTGACGAACCGTAATATGATTCGTTGTAACACCGTCTTCCCCCAGCCATGCTCTCGCTTGATCAATCGTGCCGCCTGTAGAGCCCATGCCGATAATAAGCAGCTCCGGCTCGGCGTGAGGCGCGTCGACGCGAATCGCTTCACGCACTTGCAGGTTGTTCAGCTTGTTCAGACGTTTATCCATCATCCGCTGACGGTTAATGGCACTCTCGGAAGGTCTGCCCGTCTCGTCATGCTCAACACCGGTCACATGGTGTATGCCGTTCTTAACGCCCGGAAGCACGCGCTGCGAGACGCCATCCTCCGTAAACTCATAGCGCTTGAACAGCTCGTGCTGAGCCAGCTCTGGCGCTTCCGTTACGAGCTTGCCGCGGTTGATCTGAATTTTGTTCAGATCCAGCACATCGCAAGACTGCTTGCCCAGCGACAATTGAAGATCGGTCATGACGATTACAGGCACCTGGTACTGCTCTGCTAGGTTGAAGGCTTCAATCATATCGTAGAAGCAGTCTTCAATGGATGCCGGAGCGATTACGATTTTCGGAATTTCACCATGCGTGCCGTATACCATTGCGTTCAAGTCGGATTGCTCCTGCTTGGTCGGCAGGCCGGTCGAAGGGCCGCCACGCTGCGTATTAACGATAACGAGCGGCGTTTCTGTCATCCCTGCAAGACCGATAGCCTCCATCATGAGCGACAGGCCAGGACCCGCGGAGGCGGTCATCGTACGTACGCCCGCGTAATTCGCGCCGATTGCCATCGTTACCGCCGCAATCTCATCCTCAGTTTGAACGACAGTGCCGCCGAATTTAGGCAGCTTTTTAATTAAATATTCCATAATTTCCGATGCCGGCGTAATCGGGTAAGCGGACATTAAGCGGCAGCCTGCAGCTACGCAGCCGAGTCCAATCGCTTCATTGCCGATCATGAACAGCTTCTGCTCCCCGTCGGCTTCATCCAGCTTAAAGGCGTCCAGCGGGCCGCCTGCTTGCTCTAATACAAATTCAGCGCCGTGCTTAACGGCCTCGATATTTTTCTCTACGACAGCCGGACCTTTACGGCCAAACTCCTCTTCAACCGCTTTATTGAATACTTCCAGCGGCAGTCCGAGCAAAGCCCAGGAAGCGCCTGAAGCGACCATATTTTTCATTAGCGAGGTTCCGAGCTCCTCGGCGATCTTCGTAATCGGCACTGCAAATAACCTGGCATCGACCCCTTCAGGTATAACCGGGTTGAATTTGGCATCTGCCACTACAACGCCGCCAGCGCGCAGTTCCTTTGCATTCAAATCGATGCTCTCTTGGTCAAATGCGACCAATATGTCCAAATCATCGGAAATCGCCCGAATCGGTTTCGTACTGATGCGAATTTTATTGTTCGTATGTCCGCCTTTAATACGGGATGAAAAATGACGATATCCGTATAAATAATAGCCTAGACGGTTCAGAGCCGTGGAAAAGATCCGGTCGGTGCTTTCTACACCTTCGCCCTGTTGGCCCCCGATCTTCCAAGACAATTGACTGATCAAAATGCCCATCTCCTCTTTTTGATGGCCTACGCCGTATACATGAATGAATGATTATGGGTTGAAATATAAGCATAATTATGAGGTAGAGCTTATACCTGCTTCTAGCATCTTAATAAACATTCACAACAAGTGTAAAGGGGAGATTAACAAATTGCAAGATGTAAACGCTTAATAAACGATAATGATTTTCGATTAGTATCATAACAGAAGAAGATCAGAGCATTTGCCGGATTAATCCGGTAAATGCTCTGCCAGAAAGGTCAATGCATTGCCTGCAAAAAAAGCTTCCGTTTGCCGTTCCGTATATCTTTTCAGCAGCGCATCACGAAGGTCTTCCACCTGACCGGGATGCGTCAAGCCTTCCACATAATGATCGATGCCGTCAAAATCCGAGCCGAACATCAGATGATGCTCGCCCCCAAGCTCGCATACATGCTCGACGTGGCGCAGCACATCATCTATCGTCACTTTTTCCCCGCCTGCAACGAAATATGGAACAAAGGTTATCCCTACTCTGCCTTGCAGCGCGATGATTGCTTTAATCTGATCATCCGTCAAATTCCGGGGATGGTTCATAACGGACTTACTGTTGGAATGCGAGGCGATAATCGTCCTGCTCGCCAGATCTGCCGTATCCCAGAACGCACGCTCCGACAAATGGGACACGTCTACGATGATGCCCAGACGGTCGCATTCCTTCACAAGCTCTCTCCCTTTAGCAGTTAAGCCGCCCCCGCGGGGCTCCATCACGCCGTCCGCCGCCCAGTTCGCGTTATTCCAGGTTATTCCCGCCGCACGTACGCCGAGCTCGAACAGCACTCTCAGCAGTGACAGATTGCCCTGCAGGCCGTCAACCCCTTCCAGTGACAGCATCGCGCCGATCTTGCCGGCAGACAGGCAATGCTGCAAGTCCGATTTTGTTCGAATGAACTGCATGTCCGGGCATGTCATCACTTTTTCATTAAACAAGTCGATGCTCTCCAGAATCGGTACGATGGAGCCGTTCAGATGCTCCGGTATGTAGATCGCAAACGTTTGCAGCACAGTTCCCGCTTGCTTCAGACGCTCATAGGATACGTCCAGCTTGCCCCCCTCATTATAGAGAAAAGTAAGCTCAGGCTGTACTAACAGCTTGGAGAGTACATCACAGTGAAAATCAGCAATTGGCATATTCATTCACCTCACCTATAAGTATTGCTTCTCGACAAAGCAAAAAACCTGTCTACAACGTAAACAGGTTCAACAATTCAAGCGGAATGCCCGAAGCAGCCGGTTCAAAGAATGCTACCTTGGTTCAACGATGAGCTTTATCGCCGTTCGGTCTTCGCCATCGATCACAATATCTGTAAATGCCGGCACACAAATCAAATCCACCCCGCTGGGCGCAACAAAACCTCGAGCGATCGCAACTGCCTTTATCGCCTGGTTCAATGCACCAGCCCCGATAGCTTGTAATTCAGCGGCGCCGCGTTCACGCAAAACTCCGGCCAGCGCACCTGCTACGGAATTTGGATTGGACTTTGCTGAAACTTTTAATACTTCCATGAAAAAGGACCTCCTCGGGAATGATGGATGGATTCCACTATTAAATAGTATTCGAGAGAGGTTAAATAATTCCTGCTTTTATTGCGCGACTTTACCGACTGTTCTGAATTGTATGACGATTCATAGTTTCAAAGAATCGGTTTGACGTTTTCTTGGAAGCATTATTAGCTTGCGAAAAGCTACATAAGAAGCCATTCATCTTCTGTAAGACGAATTTTTTGCAGCTTGACCGCTTTTCCTGTCGCATCATCGAGCTGTACGGATACACCGTGCAAATGCCAATGTCCTTCGTCAACAACGAAACGTGTCGGCAGCTGGGTCATAAATTTATGAAGCACCGCATTGCGTTCCATACCGAGCACGCCGTCGCGCGGGCCTGTCATGCCAACGTCCGTTAAGTATGCGGTTCCTTGCGGCAAAATACGGTCATCATTCGTCTGTACATGGGTATGCGTACCGACAACGATCGAAGCTTTGCCGTCCAAATGCCAGCCCATCGCGATTTTCTCAGAGGTTGCTTCGGCATGGAAATCAACGAGAATATGATTCGTCTCTTCCTTCGCTTGCTCAATCAATTCGTCGGCTTTGCGGAACGGACAATCAATTGGCGGCAAAAACGTCCGGCCTTGCAAATTGATGATCGCCAGCTTCTTGCCGTTAGCTTTAATCAAAGCCGCGCCTTGTCCCGGTGTTCCTTCCGGAAAGTTGGCCGGGCGAACGATTCTTGGTTCATCATCTATCCATTCAAAAATATCTTTATTGTCCCAGGTATGGTTGCCCATCGTAATGCCATGCACGCCCCACTCGAAAAACTCTCTCGCAATGGAAGCCGTAATGCCTCGGCCGGCAGCGGCGTTCTCGCCGTTTACGATAATAATATGCGGATTGTATTTGCTCTTTAACGCCGGCAGTACCCGCTTAAGGGCAGCCCGTCCGACACTTCCTACAATATCTCCGATAAATAATACGTTCATTGCTTGCGTCACTCACTTTCTGTTACCCGCATAGACGGGAAAAGTGGCTGACAGGCAGCCACTTTTCCGCAAAGCCATATTTAATTGTTGCTTTATTTCGCATATTCGACCGCGCGTGTCTCCCGAATAACCGTAACTTTAATATGTCCCGGATAATCAAGCTCGCTTTCGATCTTCTTCGTAATGTCGCGTGCCAGACGGAACGCTTCCGTATCATCAATTTTCTCCGGTTGCACCATTACGCGGACTTCACGTCCAGCTTGGATGGCGTACGACTTTTCAACGCCTTCAAACGACTCCGAAATGTCTTCCAGCTTTTCAAGCCGCTTGATATACGTCTCGAGCGTCTCGCGACGTGCTCCTGGGCGAGCTGCCGACAATGCATCGGCGGCGCCAACCAGCATCGCGATAACCGATGTCGCCTCCACGTCGCCGTGGTGGGACGCAATACTGTTGATAACAACGGGATGCTCTTTGTATTTCTTCGCTAGTTCTACGCCGATCTCCACATGGGAGCCTTCAACCTCGTGATCAAGCGCTTTGCCGATATCATGCAGCAAACCTGCACGCTTCGCGAGCGTAATATCCTCGCCCAGCTCGGCAGCCATCAATCCGGTCAAATAAGCAACTTCCATGGAATGCTTCAGCACGTTCTGACCATAACTTGTCCGATATTTCAAACGGCCCAAAATTTTGATCAAGTCCGGATGCAGACCATGAACGCCAACCTCGAACGTAGCTTGCTCCCCGTATTCGCGAATACGTTCATCCACTTCTTTACGGGATTTTTCAACCATTTCCTCAATGCGTGCAGGATGAATTCGTCCATCTGCAACAAGCTTCTCAAGAGAAGTACGGGCAATTTCCCGTCTAATAGGGTCAAAACCAGACAGAATGACCGCTTCCGGTGTATCGTCGATAATGAGATCGATACCGGTCAAAGTTTCCAACGCGCGGATATTCCGTCCTTCGCGACCAATAATGCGGCCCTTCATCTCTTCGTTCGGTAACGAAACGACCGATACCGTCGTTTCAGCCACATGGTCAGCCGCACAGCGTTGGATAGCGAGAGAAATAATGTTGCGCGCTTTCTTGTCTGCTTCTTCCTTCGCCTGCTGCTCAATCTCTTTGATCATCTGAGCTGTTTCCTGACGTACTTCCTGCTCTACATTAGATAAAATGATCGATTTCGCATCTTCCATCGTCAAGCTCGAAATGCGTTCAAGCTCGCTAAGCTGCTGCTTATAGATGGAATCAATTTGGTCTTGTGTCTCATCGATCCGTTTCTCTTTGTTGGCAACTAGCTCTTCTTTGCGTTCTAGCGCTTCTAATTTTTTATCCAGCGACTCCTCTTTTTGGAGCAAACGTCTTTCTTGACGCTGCGTTTCATTGCGACGCTCGCGAATGTCTCTCTCAGCTTCCGTACGGAGTTTGTGGATTTCGTCTTTTGCTTCCAGTACCGTTTCCTTTTTCTGGGCTTCCGCTTCTTTCTTTGCATTCTCTACAATGACGACAGCAGCTTGCTCAGCGCTGGAAATTTTGGCTTCGGCAATCGACTTTCGAATAAAATAACCAATCCCAAAGAAAATAACGCCAACAACGAGACAGATCAACACGATCCAGATAGGGTCCATCTTGTTCACCTCCTCGTTGCATTCACCAAGGCAAAAGCTTGGGATGATATTAAGTTTTAGCCGGTTTTCATACCGATTGATCTTCTAACAATTTGACGAAAATTATCGCTTCAAATCAACTTTTGGAAGGAAAATTGATCTGAAATAGAAGGAATACATGTTCATTTTATCTTTTGATAAAATCAATTGTCAAGCAAAAGCCCATCTTCCTCGTCGTCCGCTTCTGCCTCCGCCTGTTCCATGACCGATTTTACCGCATCCTTAACGATATCTCCGGGAAAACCTCTTCGCAGCAAAAATCCCACCAGCTTGCGCTTTCGGTCTATCGGGTCGCCCTTCAGCGAGCGCCATTTCTTTCCTGCCGCTTTCACTGCCGCTTCCCGTTCCGTTTCCTTGTCAATGGCATCAGCAGCATCGGCTGCCGCCTGCTTCGACACGCCCCGCTGCTGCAGTTCCTGCTTGATCCAGCGGCGGCCTTTGCTGGCATACTTGATACGCTGCGCAGCAAATTGCCGCGCATACTCTTCATCATCCACAATATGCTCGGATTCTAAACGTTCGACAACCGAAGAAATATGCTCAGGCTCGAACTCCTTGCGCTGCAAATATTGTTCGATCTGCTTGCTCGTTCGCGGTTTGGCACCCAAATAAGCAACCGCCGTTATGTAGGCGCTGTATCGGCTGTCTTCATCCCGGATTGCCGCCAGCTCATCTTCTGTGAAGGTATGACCCTTCAGCAACTGATGCCGGATCAGTATATCTTTATGAACGGTTAGAAGGGGCTCCTCGCCCTCCCCATGTATGTGATAGCGGCTGCGATTCTTGCGATCCTGCTTCACCGCTTGAATCTCGATCATCAAATCCCTCGCTTTGTCTCAAAAACAGCATCGCCGTCCCCTGAAGGACGGCGTAGGTTACTGCTATTTCGTATTAATCATCCAGTTCGGATTCATCAAAATCATCATCATCGTCTTGCGATAACGTTTCAACTGGCTGTGCCGTAGCCGATAAATTGCTCGCTTCGCGAATTTGCTTCTCGATAACGGCAGCAATTTCTGTATGATCCTTCAAGAACTGCTTCGCATTCTCCCGGCCTTGGCCGAGACGCTCTCCGTTATAGGAGAACCATGCGCCGCTCTTCTGTACGATATCCATTTCCGTACCGATATCGACAAGGCTGCCTTCTCTGGAAATGCCTTCGCCGTACATAATATCGATCTCTGCTTGCTTAAACGGAGGCGCTACTTTGTTCTTCACGACTTTAATACGGGTGCGGTTGCCGACCATATCATTGCCTTGTTTAATCGTCTCAATCCGGCGTACATCAAGACGTACGCTGGAATAGAACTTCAATGCGCGTCCGCCTGGCGTCGTCTCCGGGTTGCCGAACATAACGCCGACTTTCTCACGCAATTGGTTGATAAAGATCGCAATCGTCTTCGATTTGCTAATTGCACCGGACAGCTTACGCAGCGCTTGCGACATCAGACGCGCTTGCAGACCTACGTGCGAATCGCCCATGTCGCCTTCAATCTCCGCTTTCGGAACAAGTGCCGCAACGGAGTCAATAACGATAATGTCAACCGCACCGCTTCGTACGAGCGCTTCTGCGATTTCAAGCGCCTGCTCGCCCGTATCCGGCTGCGAGAGGAGCAGGTCGTCAATGTTGACGCCCAGCTTGCTCGCATACAAGGGATCAAGCGCGTGCTCAGCATCGATAAAGGCAGCTTGTCCGCCAACGCGTTGCACTTCAGCAATAGCGTGCAGCGCTACCGTCGTCTTACCGGAAGACTCCGGTCCATAAACTTCAATTACACGGCCTCTTGGCAATCCGCCGATGCCAAGAGCGATATCTAAAGCAAGCGAACCGCTAGGCACGATCTCTACTTGCATATGGGTGGATTCCCCTAATTTCATGATGGAGCCTTTACCAAATTGTTTCTCAATTTGACGTAAAGCCATTTCCAAAGCAGCGCGACGATCCGACAAGCTACTCACATCCTTCTTCATTTATAATGTAATGATACCTTGTTTTTTCCTCGTTGCCAAGTCTTTTTTCGAACATACATTCGTCTTTTTTTGTCCGACGCCTCCCTCCCGCTCTATATAAGCAAAAAAAGAACCGCAGCAAAGTAATCTTCGCCACGGTTCTTCCGTCATATTGACAATTATAGACAATATCCGGAATGAAAACAATCCTTTTTTGGATAATGCTAAGATTCATTCTGTGACAAGGCTTGCCACAGACGATAGAGCGCTGCCTTAACCGCCCTTACCCGAATGATCGAACGGCTGCCGCTGAGATGCGTCGTATGGACATCCGTCTGCTTGCCTCGCTCTGCTATGGCGAAATAGACGAGCCCGACGGGCTTTCCTTCCGACTCTGCCGGACCCGCCACTCCGGTAAGTGAAATCCCGAAGTCGCTGTCGGCAATTTCGCGAATACGCTCCGCCATCAGCGCCGCCGTTGATTCGCTAATGGCCCCCGGCGCTCCATCGCCTTCGAGCTGCGTCATCGGTATGCCCAGCAATTGATGCTTCATCACGTTCGTATATGTCACAACCCCGCCGGCAAATTCTCCGCTGCTGCCCGGCACATTTGTCACAAGCTCGGCAAACAAACCTCCGCTGCAGCTCTCTGCGCTCGCCATCGTGCGTTTGGTTGCCCTCAGGAGCCTCACGACAGCCTCCTCCAGCGGAATATCCTCCTGCGCGTACAAATGCTCGCCTACACGATCCTTGACCGCCTGAACGGTTGCGTCGATTTTACGAAGAGCCTCCTGCTCCGTTGCGGCCTTGGTCGACACCCGGATGGCGACCTCTCCTTCTTTCGCATAAGGGGCCAGTGTCGGGTCGCTCTGTCCGTCAATCAGATCCAGAAGCTTCGCCTCCAGATTGGATTCACCAATACCGGCAAATCGGAGCACCCGCGAATAGAGCGGCTGGCTCTCGCCCAGAGCTTGCCGAATCCACTCGCGTCCGGCTCCCTCCATCATCGGTTTCATCTCCCGGGGAGGCCCCGGCAGCAGCAAATAATGGGTGCCGTCGGCACTCAATCCATTGCCGACCGCTAGTCCGGCTTCATTAAATAAAGGGTCGGCTCCGTCAATCGTATGGGCTTGGCGCTTGTTGCTTTCCACCATATGAATGCCGCGCGAGCTGAACAGCTTCTCGATTTGCTCCATCGACGGGGCGTGAATGGACATGCCGCGGTTCAAGTAAGCAGCCAGTACATCCTTGGTGAGATCATCCTGGGTTGGTCCAAGACCGCCTGTAAAGACGAGCAGGTCTGCTCTCGACCTGGCCGTCTCGATAGCCGACCGGATCCGCCCCGGATTATCGCCCACTACTGTCTGATAATAGACGTCGATACCTAGCGCAGCGAGCTCCTGCGATAGAAATTGAGCGTTCGTATTCACAATTTGCCCCAGTAATAGCTCCGTGCCGACTGCGATAATTTCTGCTTTCATGAAAATGCCCCCTGCCCGTTATTTGAATGGAAAAGCACCCTCCCTTCACGGGAAGATGCTTTGTTTGGCGAAATGCGGCGGTATATGTTATTGAACCGGAATCAAGTGCTTGTTCTTGACAAAATAGTCTACTCCGGAGTAGACGGTAATGATAACCGCTGCCCAGCTGGAAATAATGTCAAACGGAAAATCGATGAAATGGAATGGGAAGTTGTTAAGAAGCAAAGAGATGATCATCGTAATTTGAATGGCTGTCTTCCATTTGCCCCATTTGCTTGCCGCCATTACGCTTCCTTCAAGTAAAGCAATTTGGCGCAGGCCGGTAACGGCAAATTCACGGCTAATGATGATGATTGCCATCCATGCAGCGAGCTTATCCATTTGCACGAGCGAGATCAATACAGCTGCAACGAGCAGCTTGTCTGCCAATGGATCAAGCAGCTTGCCTAAATTGGTTACGATTTTGTTCTTCCTTGCAATATAGCCGTCCAGTCCGTCTGTACTTGCCGCCACGATAAAAATAATTGCCGCTATAATCTGATTGTATGTAATTTGATAGTCACTGAATGCGAAATGCGGCAAATTGAAATTAACGAGCAAAAACACCATAATGATCGGTACTAAACAAATTCGAACGATTGTTATCTTATTTGCCAGGTTCATGCGGATACCTCCCGGGCAAAAGCCGCTTGCGAGCTCATACCGCTGTTCATGTTGATTGTGTAACCTAACTGTAACTGTTCTCTCATCTGTGCGTCCCCCAGCTCATATCCGAAAAGCTATAGTCAAGTATAATACACGCTTAATCCGCATGTCAAAAGCGAGAGCATCTGCGCTATAAACGCCGTTGTCTCTCGCTTTTCGCCCGATTAGTGCCCTCTCCCGAAGCGCATTAACGGTAGTTCGTAAACTGAAGCTCCACCTTGAGATCCGCTCCGCGAAGCAGCGCCATTACAGCTTGCAGATCATCCCTGCTTTTGCCGGATACACGAATCTGGTCGCCTTGGATCAGGCTTTTGACTTTCAGCTTGGAGTCCCGGATCAGCGTATTGATTTTTTTGGAATGCTCCTGATCAATGCCTTGGCGCAGCTTAATGCGCTGGCGGACCGTATGTGCCGATGCGGATTCGACTTTACCGTAATCCATATTTTTAATCGGCACGCCCCGTTTAACCATTTTCGATTGCAAAATATCGAGTACACTGTTTAATTTGAACTCATCGTCCGATATAATAACTAGCTCTTCTTTTTCCAGTGCAATGCTGCTTTTGCTTCCTTTGAAATCGAAGCGTGTCTCGATCTCGCGCTCCGCTTGCTGAATCGCATTGTTCAGCTCTTGCATATCTACCTTGGAAATAATGTCAAACGAACTTTCGGAACTCATGTACGCAGCTCTCCTCTATCAACTGATTTAAATAAATATTAAGGCGCCTCCGTGCTCTCTCCATCGGCTGGCGGCGTCGGCGATCCCGATGTTTCGCCCTGCAGCGGGCTGAGCAGCACTTTTTTGGATCTCGCTTGATCGCCATCGTTAACCGTAATGCCATCGACTGTAATAACAGTCAGATCGGCACGGCCGACATTGACATAAAGCGGCTCCGTAATATCAAATGATTTGGTTTCGCCATCCTGCAACGTCACAGCAATCAGCTTCTCGCCGCTGGCGCTGCCTTTGCGCACTTCCGTCCAGCTAGGCCCGCCCGTAATTTTAATCTCCAGCTTATGGACGACATTGGCAGGTCCGACATCGTAATGATCAACCTTGCCTTTTTTCTCCGTAAAGGTCAAGCTGGTTGCCTCCGCTGGCGGAGGTGTTGGCGTTGGCGTCGAAGACGGGCTGCCCGTACCTGCACCTGCCTCGCTTTTATCACTAGGCAATGGTGAAGCCTGATCAGTGACCTTGGTCTGATCGTCGAGTCCTTTGGAATTATCGCCCTTTTGGCTGACGAAATAAACCCAGACGACGACTACAATAAGAATAAGAAACGACCACATCAGCACGTTGAAGCCAAGCTTGCCAATCCGCTCCGACGCTTGGGTTTGCACTCTTCTCGGCGCCCTTGCCGCTACCGGTTCCGATACTTGCTCCGTAACGGTCGCAGCCGGCACTTCATGCTGGTACAAGCGGAGTACTTCATCAGCGTCCAAGCCAACGGCCTCGCAATAATTTTTCACAAACGCCCTTAAATAAAAGGTTCCCGGCAGGATGCTGTGATCGCCGTTCTCTATAGCCTCGAGATAGCGTTTGCGGATTTTGGTCGTCTCTTGAACATCTTCAAGTGATAAGCCGTGTTCTTCTCTTGCTTTCCGAAGCAACGCTCCCAAATCTGACATTTGTTCGTCTCCTCTCTCTAGAATTCGTCCGTGTAGTTAGCCGTGAACGATTCATACGTAATTTCTTCGTCCGGTGTGTTGCGAAGCTCGATAATCATATCAAAATGGCTGTAGTCATAATGGGATTCCTTAATAAAAATATCCGGATGCTCGATAACTTTAGTGGAAGGCATCGCCATAATCTCTTGAAGCAGCGCATAATGCTTCTCATTGGAACGAATCGTGCTTACAATACCGTCAATAATAAAGATATTGTTGTTCGTCATCTCATCCTCTGACAGTTGGCTTCTGACAGTCTGCCGCAGCAATGTCGACGATACGAAGGTCCATCGCTTATTCGAGCAAACGCTGCCGGCGATGATCGATTCTGTCTTCCCGACGCGGGGCATCCCGCGCAAGCCAATCACTTGATTGCCGTCCCGCTTAAATACTTCACCGAGAAAATCGACAAGCAGGCCAAGCTCATCCCGTGTAAAACGGAACGTCTTCCGGTCATCTGAATCTCTCTCGATGTAGCGGCCATGCCGCACTGCCAAAATATCGACAATCGTCGGCGTCCGCAGCTTGTTAACCGTAATGTTGTCTACCTTTTGCAGCATTTTGCCAAGCAGGACGATTTTCTCTTCATCATCCGTCTGCAGCAGCATGCCCCTTGTCCGGTCTTCTACACCGTTGATCGTCATAATGTTTACTTCCAGCATGCCAAGAAGAGATGCTATATCACCTAGCAGCCCGGGCCTGTTTTTATGTATTTTGTACTCCATATAATACTGCTTGCTTTCCATGAATGGTCACCGCCCCAAGCCTGTTGATGTCAGTATTGCGCAACGCTGGAATCATTAATCATTGCTGCGCGAAAAATGCCGCTTACTAAAAGCTTATTCTACAATTTTCGCTACAATCCTGCAACCTTCATCGGAAACATTGCAGAAAAGCCTCCGAATTGGAGGCTTTTCTGCTGGGTATCCTATGCAGCCTTATCGATGATCGACGAGCTTCACCATCAAGTTCGCAATCGTCTTTTTCTCCGACTCGTCGCCTGCATCCCAAAGCTCTTTCAGCACGCGCTGCTGTTCGTTTTTGGGATCGACTTTCTCATCAAGAAAGGAGCCGATCTCATAGGCCAGATTCGTAATCATTTCCTCGGTCATGCCCGAAGCTTTCGCCTGGTCTACACGTTCAGCCAAAAACTGCTTAAAGTTCGCAAAGTTGCTGAGCACTGACATTCGTTTCTTCGCCTCCTGAGTGTAAATGAAGAGAATGAACAACAGTCAATATTGTGCCGCAACATCTGTGCAATTATGCAAATCAGGTATGCCAGCCGCCGTTCGGGCTAATAATTTGCCCTGTTATGTAAGAGGATTCGGGCAGCGCCAGAAAATAGACGAGCGAAGCGATCTCATCAGGCTGTCCAAATCGGCCAAGCGGAATTTCCTGTTCAAGCGCAGCCTTCTCCTCGGCGTCGAACCCGTCCATCATCATGGTATCGACCGCTCCCGGAGCGACGGCGTTGACAGTAATCCCAGTAGGCGCCAGCTCCTTCGCCAACGCTTTCGTGAAGGCGTTCATGCCGCCTTTAGTCGTGGAGTACAGCACCTCACAGGAAGCGCCTGACATCCCCCAGACGGAAGAAACGTTAATAATCCGGCCATAACGATTCGCAATCATGGACGGCATGAAAATTTGACTGCAAAGGAACATGCCCTTCAAATTTACGGTCATGACGTCGTCCCATTCCTGCTCGGTCACGTCCATCAGCATGCCGTAATGGGAAATGCCGCCGTTGTTGACTAGAATGTCAGGCAGCATGCCGTTGGCCTCCAGCTTATCCCGCATTCGGAGCAGCTGTTCTCTCGAACGCAGATCCGCAGTGATCGTCATGACGTTGGCGCCAAGCCGCATGCAGGCCCGCGCTGTCTGGTTCGCCGCTTCATGCGACTCTAAATAATGGATAACAATATTGGCGCCTTCCGCGGCAAAGCGCTGCGCAATCGCAGCGCCAATTCCACGGCTTCCCCCGGTCACCAATACGGTTGATTGACGAATGTTCGTCATTCCCCCGCTTTTTCCACGATCGACACAGCCACTTGGCCGAAATCGAAATGCTCGCGAAGCCGTGCATTAACCTGCTCCAGCGTGCTGTTCTCATACAGCGGAAGCAGATCGAACATATCGCTGTCGCGGAACCGGTAGCGTGTAAATTCGCTGGCGATCGCTTCAGGGGAATTAAGCATTCGCAAATAACTGCCGATTTTTTTCCGTTTCGAACGCTCGAAAGCTTCTTCAGAAATGCCGGTTTTCAGCGCTTCCTCCACTGCGGCGCGAACTTTGCCGAGCAGCGCCTCCGGATCAGGACTGTCGCCACCTATAACCGAGAAAGCGTAGTTGTCGCTGGAATTGAATTCCGAGCCGAATGAATCGGAGATTAAATTTTCCTCATACAGATCCTGATAAAGCGAGGAGCTCGCTCCAAACAAAGCATCCAGCATCAGCTTCGACAATACTTCCTGCTCCAGCAGCTCCGCAGGCGGCAAGCCAGTATGCTTCTCCTTAAAGCCAAACATCACTTTAGGCAGCGATACCGGAAGCTTCGTTACTTTACGCGGAATTTTGACACTGGCCGGCTCATCTTCGAAGTAACGGTGAATTTCGCCTTGCGGCTTGAAGTTTTTATTTGCCTGATTGTTCCTCACAAGCTCAAACACTTCCGCCGCATCGACACCCCCTACAACGAACAGCAGCATGTTGGACGGATGGTAAAAGTTTTCGTAGCAGCGATACAGCGTTTCCTTGTCGATCTGATAGATCGACTCCACCGTACCGGCAATATCGATATGAATCGGATGGTTATGGTACATCGCATCGATAAGCCCGAAATAAACCTGCCAGTCGGGATTATCCTTGTACATATTGATCTCCTGCTCGATAATGCCCTTTTCCTTATTGACGTTCTCGTCCGTAAAATAAGGATTTTGCACAAAATCGATCAGCGTCTCCAGATTAGCTGTGATTTGCTCCGTTGCGGAGAACAAATAGACCGTACGGTCAAAGCTTGTAAACGCGTTGGCAGAAGCGCCTTGGGAAGCGAACGTTGCAAAAATGTCGCCGGTTGGCTCCTCGAACATTTTATGCTCGAGAAAATGGGCGATTCCGTCCGGCATTTTGGACGGCTCTTCCCCTTCAACAGCAAAACGGTTGTCGACAGAGCCGTATTTGGTTGCAAATGTCGCATACGTTTTTTGAAAACCGGGCTTCGGCAGCACGATCACTTCAAGTCCGTTGTCCAGCACTTCGCGGTACAGCGTCTCCTGCACATTTTTATACTCGAGTGTCTCCATGTCTGTTAAGCCTCCTTCCGGTCTCGCAAATAATAGATCGTATCCAGCTCAACGCGGTTGGCTACTCGAACGATATCATCCGGTCCTACCGACTGGATCTGATCGAGCAGCTGCTGCGCGCTGCGGTCTTTGCCCGACAATACGGCATTGAAGTCGTAAGCGATCATTTCATAAGCGCTGTCCTGCAGCTCCCGCAAATGATTGGAGATCATCGCTTTCGTCTGGCTAATTTCAAGCTCCGTCAGTTCTCCGCGCTTCATGCTTTCAAGCTGCTCCTTGATAATGGCGACAGCCCGGTCGTAATTCTGAATTTCAATACCGGATTGGATGGTGCAAATTCCTTTATGTCCATCAAGCCTCGATGATGCGTAATACGCAAGGCTTTCCTTTTCCCTGACGTTCAGGAACAGCTTCGAATGCGGGTAGCCGCCAAGGATGCCGTTGTACATCAGCGATGCTGCATAATCGTCATCCCCATACAAAATGCCTGTGCGCAGACCCAGATTCAGCTTGCCCTGACTGACGTCCATCCGTTCGACGACGGTTTTCACATCGCCTCTTTCATGGCGGGCGTTCGCCACTGTATACACCCCAGGTACGCCCGCTTTAGGACGGAAATACTGCTGGACGAGCGCCGTCACTTCATCCAGTGTCGTATCTCCCACGACATATAAATCAAAGACCGCTTCTTCCAGCCACTGCTCATATCGGCGATAGAGGGATTCCGCTGTAATAGCCGCTATATCCTCCAGCTTGCCAAGGGGATGCAGACGATACGGATCGCCTTCGCACATCTCCTCCAGGCAGCGTTCAGCCGCATAACGGATTTTATCGTTAACAATCGACTCCAGCCGTTTCGTCAGCGTCTGCTTCTCAGCCTCCACATATTTCGCGCGAAAAGCGCCGTTTTCCGTACAAGGATCGGTGACAACCTCCCCTAACAGCTTCAGCGAAGCGTCCAGAAGCGGACTGCTGGAAGAGACGAATTGATCGTTAATGACATCCATTCGAAACTGGACGATCTGCGAATCGCCTCTTTTATATACGTCAAAGCCAAAGCCAGCCCCGTACAAATCATCAAGCCGTTCGCGAAAGGCTTTCGTCTCCGGAGTGGAAGCAGTTCCTCTACGAAGTACGAAGGGAGCGAGCGCCGTCTCGGTCACTGTATCCTCCGATAACGGAACGCCTGCGAATAACGAAATCGCAAAAGTTTTAAATCGTGTAGTCGGCAGCACATGAAGCCGAATCCGGCCCAGCTGCCCTCTCTCAAATAGGGTCACTCCGTTAGCTCCTTCCTTGTGTAAAACTGCAAATTTGGTTCTGCTGGAGTAAATGTATTCCAATTACACCTTGCCTATACCATTCTAACTTAACCGAAATGGAAGAAGCAACCTGGGCCTGCGCAAGGGCAAGGCCGGCTGCTTCTTCGGAACCGCAATTTGCTTTTACATACAGAAAATGTGTTTGCCGATCGTCTTCACTTGCGGTCTGGTCCAAATCCATTTGGAGGT
This sequence comes from Paenibacillus sp. NPDC058174, assembly GCF_042883865.1. Lineage (NCBI taxonomy): Bacteria > Bacillati > Bacillota > Bacilli > Caryophanales > Paenibacillaceae > Paenibacillus > Paenibacillus sp. NPDC058174. The sequence goes on along the minus strand of NZ_JBHVUY010000001.1, from coordinate 231,412 downwards.
TGCTGTCACCGGATTGAAATAATACAGACAGCCGCCGCTAGGGTCCCAGCCGTTGATCGCATCTTGAACCGCTTGTGCCGCTTTCTCGTTTGGCGTCAAGTAAATCTGGCCGTCGGCAACGGCTGTGAAGGCCCCTGGCTGAAAAATAACGCCCGAGATCGAATTCGGAAAGCTTGGCGATTTCAGACGGTTCAGAATAACCGCTGCAACCGCTACTTGACCTTCATAGGGTTCGCCTCGAGCTTCGCCATAAACAGCGTTGGCCATGATCTGGAGATCACCCTTCGAGAGGCCAAGCTTGTTGGACTTATCCAAGGCGGAACCGCTGCCTGAATTTCCTCCAGTATTTCCAGATCCGCTTCCCGTACCGGTGCCGCCGCTGCCAGCTCCCGCTCCGGCATTGCCGGTCTCCTCAGCAGTTGGCTTCCAGTTCTTTGTGGCCTCCCAAAGCTTCAGCTTCGTTTTGGCGCCTACAACCCCATCCGATTTCATGCCGAATTTCCACTGGAACCAAGTAACGGCGTTTTTCGTGCTTGTGCCGAATTGACCGTCAATCTTACCGTTGTAGTACCCCAAATATTTAAGTCTTCCTTGCAGCTCATAAACATCCTTGCCGGAGGAGCCGACTTTCAACGTTGCGTTACTGAATGTTTCTTCCGCCTTGCCATTCATCAAATGCTGTAACGAGAACGTTCCGAATACGAGCATGACGATTAACGCGGTCATTACAATTAAACGGTTTCTCATCTAGGGATCTGCCTTTCTCATAGCAAGTTAGTTAGCTTCATGCAGCGTTGCCTAGCACTAGTATGAGAAATGAGCTTTCGTTCTATGCATCGAATGGCAACTGTAGCATCCCCATACAAAAAAGGATATCGTCCTAAGACGATATCCTTCCTGCCTGATATTGATCCATCGTAAGCAACACTTCACGCGGCTTGCTGCCCTCGTAAGGGCCAACGATAGAGCGGGCTTCCATCTGGTCAATCAAGCGGGCTGCCCTCGTATACCCGATGCGCATCCGCCTTTGCAATAGCGAGACAGATGCCTGCTTCGCTTCCAGCACGATTTGCACCGCTTGATCGTATAATTCATCTACAATATCATTAGGATCATTGGACTCTTCCTCAACTTCAGGAACAAGATCCTCTTTATATTCCGCTTCGGCTTGTCCCCTCGAGTAATCGACGAGAGCTTCCACCTCTTGATCAGAGAGGAAGGCGCCTTGCACGCGAAGCGGCTTGGACATGCCAACAGGCAGGAACAGCATATCACCGCGGCCTAACAGCTTCTCCGCTCCGACCATGTCGAGAATGGTCCGCGAATCCACTTGCGATGATACGCCAAATGCGATCCGGGAAGGAATGTTGGCTTTGATGACACCGGTAATGACGTCTACAGACGGACGCTGTGTTGCAATTATGAGATGGATGCCTGCCGCGCGGGCCATTTGAGCCAGACGGGCGATAGAATCCTCTACGTCGCCAGCGGCAACCATCATCAAGTCAGCAAGCTCATCGACGATAACAACGATATACGGCAGCACTGCTTTCGGATTATCCGCCATCAAATTGTTGTAGCCTTCAATATTTCTTGTTGCCGATTTAGAGAACAGCTCATAGCGCTTCTCCATCTCGACAACGATCTTCTTCAATGCCAGAGACGCTCTCCGCGGATCTGTGACGACTGGAGCCAGCAAATGCGGGATGCCGTTGTATACGTTCAGCTCGACCATTTTCGGATCGACCATCAGAAATTTCACTTCGTCCGGCTTCGCTTTGTACAAAATGCTCGTAATAATACCGTTGATGCAGACCGATTTGCCCGAGCCGGTTGCCCCTGCTACAAGCAAGTGAGGCATGCGGGCAAGATTGCCGATAATCGGCTGGCCGGAAATATCCCGTCCAAACGCGATAGACAGCTTCGACGGTGCGTTATGGAAGGCCGGAGTCTCCATAACCTCGCGCATCGTAACGACCGATACTTCCATATTCGGCACCTCGATGCCGATAGCCGACTTGCCTGGAATTGGAGCTTCCATCCGGATATCCTTGGCTGCAAGGGCAAGTGCGATATCGTCTGTCAAGCTGACAATTCGGCTTACCTTAACGCCTGTAGCCGGCTGAACTTCATATCGGGTAACGGCTGGCCCGCGGACAACGTCCAGCACTTTAGCTCGAACGCCAAAGCTTTCAAGCGTCGCTTCCAGCTTTCTCTTTGCATCAATAGAGTCGGCTCCATCCCCTCCTCTTGCCAATAAGCTTGGCTTGGAGAGCAAGGAAAACGGCGGTAGCATATAGGGCTTCGGTTGCGGCACAGCGGGAACCGGTGATGCAGAATCAGCTGATTCAGTTGCTTCTTTAACCAAAACGGCAGCGAGTGCTGCTGCTGTATCCGATTGTTCACCTGTAATCGCTGCAGGATCGTCTTCCGGTAAATCGCCGAGAGGTTCTTCCATCCGCTGTTCATCCTCAGCGGATTGCTGCGGCCAAGTCCCTGTCCACTCCTCCTCAACCGGATCTTCTTCTGGATAAGGAGGCGAAGGCGGATAGGTTTGTTCATCTATTGCAGCTTCCGGATGATGCTGTTCGGCATCCGGCTCCGGGATTGTAGGGACAGTCTCCCAAGGCACTTCATCGGGCGGGTTATGTATAGTTTCTTGTAAATGATTCGGATCCCGTTCCTGTATCGGCTGCTGTTCAATCGGGTCATCATTATGATCCCAACCTCCAGCTGTAACTTCACCATTCCCATTCTTAGCCCAATGCGGACTCATTCCGTTCAGATGGTGCTCGTCATCTTCTTCATCATCAAGGGACCAATCATCTTGCTTGCCGGCTTGCCCGCTTTTATCCTGCTGCAGCCATGAGAAGAATAGGGAGCGCTTCTTCTTTCTTGGCGTAAGCGGAAAATCCTCATCCTCATCAATAGCGTCATCATCTTGTGCATAACCTTGTGAATCGGCTGCACGTGGCGCTTTCGCAGCAGCGGCGGCAGTTGCCGCTCTAAGTGCAGCTCTCTGGTTCCATTTTGCCGCAAACAGCTTGAACAGCTTGATCAGCTTGCCCTTAACAAGACGGCCCATTTCAACATATGATTTGCCGGTCATCAGCATTAGCGAGATAGCGAACATGACCCACATAATGAGCTTGGCCCCGAAATAGCCGAACAGCATGAACAGCATGGAGTACTCAATGGCGCCAATGTAGCCGCCGCTAATGTCCTTTTCGTTCATCGGACGGTCATCCGCTCCGTCAAAGGTAAGCAGCTCCAGCCTGATCGAAGAGCTTAACTGCTCGAAGATCAGCCCGCCGGATAGCTCCGAGGATGGTGCCAGCGATTTGTCGATCATCGCGACTGAGCTCCACAGCGCTAACGCCAGTACGAAAATCAATATGCCTGTACGGCGATGCGACCAGCCCTTCGGCCAAGCCCGCTTGACCATGACGGAAAGCCCGACATAAATACCGACCAGTGCCAGCACAAAATAAAATTTGCCCAAAAACAGGCCAAACAGCTTGGACAACGACCGGCCGACCGTCGCCCCTCCTGATAAGGCAATTACAGACACCGTTATAAGTAAAATACCGTAAACTTCATATTTTAAATTGGATGCAATCGATTTCTTTTTTCTTCTCTTTTTAGCCAACTTTTTGTCACCTCTGGTTTAACATTATACCATAGGTGGACAAATGTTCCTATTTTCTCTTTCAGTTTTGTACATCATTTTGTCCGTACATCATAATGGAGCCCGGTGTAAACTGCGGATTCAAATAATCATTCAGCTGGCATTGCAGAAGTCTGACGATCTTTACCATACCCGGCGCAACAGGAACCACTTCCATATGAATGCCGTGAAGCCATATTTGCTGGGACGTAGGCTGATTTGCTTCAGCAGCGCTTGCCATACCATCCAGAACTGTCTCCAAAGGCATAATCGTATAAAGCGTCATTAATTGTACACCCCCGGCCCCGGCTGACCCGCTCCTGCAGGCTTGCGTTCAGCAATCCGGCGGTTAAGCTCCTTCAGCGCTTCTCCAAGTCCGCCAACCGAATCGATCAGGCCGTGCTTGACCGCATCCGATCCGATTACGGTCGTCCCGATATCGCGGGTAAGCTCGCCTGTCTTGAACATAAGATCTTTAAACGTTTCTTCCGTAACGTTGGAGTGCATCGTGACAAACCGGACGACCCGCTCCTGCATTTTGTCCAAATATTCGAAGGTTTGCGGCACTCCGATAACGAGTCCGTTCAGACGAATCGGGTGAATCGTCATCGTCGCTGTAGCAGCAATGAATGACATATCCCCGGCTACAGCGATTGGAACGCCGATAGAATGACCGCCCCCCAGTACGAGCGTCACGGTCGGTTTAGATAATGAAGCGATAATTTCGGCAATCGCAAGACCTGCCTCCACATCGCCGCCAACCGTGTTCAGCACGATCAGAATACCTTCGATTTTGGCATTCTGCTCGGCTGCCACCAACTGCGGTATTAGATGCTCATATTTCGTCGTCTTATTTTGCGGAGGCAATACGATATGGCCCTCGATTTGACCAATGATCGTCATGCAATGAATATTGGATTCGGCAACTGGCGTTGTCGTTTGTCCAAGCTGCTGGATCGTTTCAACGATCGTACTGTTCTTTTTCTTCTCATCGGCAGCCGGGTCAGGCTGCTGCTCATTCGATAATGGCATGGAATGGTGGCTCCACATAGCATTAAGTCCCCCTCATCAACAATGTCGCTGCAATTGCTGCGGCTTGTCATAGTATGAGGTCGACTGCTGAATTTATACAGATAAAAAGAGACCGCTTGGCGGCGGCTTGCCGCTCAGCATCGGTCTCTCAAAGGTTTCTATAGTTACACTTCCATAATAATAGGCAAAATCATCGGTCGGCGCCTCGTCTGTTCGTAGAGATAGCGTCCCAGCGCATCTTTCACGCTTGTTTTGAGAGAAGCCCACTCATTCACCTTATCGTTCATCAATCGATTTAGCGTCGACGTCACGATTTTCCCGGCTTCATCCAGCATTCCTTCCGCTTCTCGGACATATACAAAACCGCGTGAAATAATATCGGGGCCAGACATAATTGTCCCGTCTTGCTTGCTTAGCGTAACGACAACGACAAGAATGCCGTCCTGCGACAAAAGCTTCCGGTCACGAAGCACGATGTTGCCTACATCCCCGACGCCAAGACCGTCGATCAGCACATTTCCGGCCTGTACCTTCGAGCCCCTCCTCGCGTCGCCGTCATGAAACTCGACCGTTTCCCCATTCTCCAAGACAAAAATATGGTCTCGTTCAATGCCTACATCTTCACCCAAGCCGGCATGCAAACGAAGCATACGGTACTCACCGTGAATCGGGATAAAATATTTAGGCTTAATTAAATTCAGCATGAGCTTTAACTCTTCCTGGCTGCCATGCCCTGAGACATGAACGCCTGACACCGAACCCGGACCATACACCACATGTGCGCCGAGCCGGAACAACTCATCAACCGTCCGGCCCACATAACGCTCATTGCCGGGAATTGGCGTTGCCGCAATAATAACCGTATCACCTGGCAAAATATCAACCTTCCGGTGCGTAGCCCGGGCCATCCGGGTTAGAGCGGACATCGGCTCCCCTTGGCTTCCCGTACATAAAATAACGACGCGGTCGGCCGCCAGCTTATTGACTTCCTCCGGTTCAATCAGCATCCCTTCGGGGACATGCAAGTAACCAAGCTCGGAGGCGATGTTGACGACATTAACCATACTGCGGCCGATAACGGCGATCTTGCGATTCGTCGCTTCCGCAGCATGAATAACCTGCTGGACACGATGAACATTGGAGGCAAAGGTTGCGACCACAACCCGCTGAGGCGCTTTGTAGAACAAATCTTCAAGCTCCTCGCCTACATTTTTCTCCGAAGGGGTGTAGCCCGGCCTTTCCGCATTGGTACTGTCCGACAGCAGCACGAGAACACCACGCTGACCAATACCTGCTATTCGCTGCAAATCCGCATATTGTCCGTTCACGGGCGTGTAATCGAATTTAAAATCACCGGTATGAACGACACTGCCCTCTGGTGTATCGAGACAGACGCCTACTGAATCGGGAATGCTGTGATTCGTCTTGAAGAAGGAGACTCGTATTTGACCCAATTCGATCTCCGAGTCGGCATGGATTAATTCCCGCTTTGTTTCGCCCAACAATCCCGCTTCCTTCAGCTTGCCTTCAATTAGTCCTAACGTTAGCTTCGTGCCGTATACAGGCACATTAAGCTCCTTCAGGACGTAAGGCAGACCACCGATATGATCTTCATGACCGTGCGTGATGACGATGCCGCGAACTTTTTCCCGATTTTCTAGCAAATACGAAATATCCGGAATGACGATATCGATGCCGAGCATGTCCTCCTCCGGAAATTTCAGCCCGGCGTCCACCACAACAATATCGTCTGCGTATTGGATGACATACATATTTTTGCCGATCTCACCCACTCCGCCTAGCGCAAAAACGAGCAATTTATCCGTACCGTTCTTCTTTGACAAGCGATTCCCTCCCTTTTATGACCGTGGCCGTCCCTTGCCTGGGGCGAACTCCGGTGAGATGCCGAAATGCCAATCATTGCCGAACCGTTGTTTGAACCCATTATACAGGAAAAAATTGAGAGAACACAAACTATTTCCCTCTTACATGTCTACATTGCCGCCTGCGTAAACGAATGTTCTTCCGATCGCTGTTGCTTCCAGATTCCTTCGACTAACCTAAAGGGTTGGAATCCGGATACAAAGGCGAGCGCTGCCGCTTCTCCAGAATCATTCGCTTACTCCGTCTCTTGTTTTCATGATATGTTTCTTTTTAAAAGAAGAACGGTGGAGCTTGCCTCCCCCTCTTATACAGGCCGTCAAGCAAACACATGTTGAAATATTCGTCTCAGCAGGAACGTTACATGATACGTCAAACACCGGCTTACCAAGCTCACATCAAAAAGGCGAAGCAGTATATCCCTGCCTCGCCATATATAGAGTAACCTATTTCGACCATGTAGCCATGTAGAACGTCTGCCGAATGCGACTCAACTTCCGCCTACTAGCCTTCCTAGCTAAAGCACAAAACAAAATGTAAAAGTGCAGGTAGATAAGCCCCAAAGGTACCAAAACAGCGTTCAAAATGCAAAAGTGCAGTTGAAATCGCTAAATTTCACGATTTAGAGGCTATTCGGGCCAATCAAACTGCACATTTGCATTTTGAAGCGGTAAAACGTCGAAAACTCAGCTGACAACATGTACTATTGCATTTTGATTCGCACCAGGCTATAGAAAACGTAAAAGCAACTAGCATTATAGTGTGTATGATCGCATCAGCAGCACGTATTTAGGCGAGCGGAGCGTTTTGAGTTCAGGATGACTTTTCGCAGATTCTAACCATTTTGACATCGTGTAAGCGATGGCGCAATGGAATCTAGAACGGCAGCATGAACCAAAACGCGCAGCGAGACCCCGTGTCTGCTCGCATCAGTTTGCACGTATAGGGCGAGCGGAGCGTTTTGAGTTCAGGATGACTTTTCGACGATTCGATCCATTTTGACGTCGTGTAAAACGATGAGAAAATTGAATCTAGAATGGCAGCATGAACCAAAACGCGCAGCGAGTCCCCGTGTCTGCTCGCATCAGTTTGCACACATAGGCTGAGCGGAGCGTTTTGAGTTCAGGATGACTTTTCGCAGATTCTAACCATTTTGACATCGTGTAAGCGATCGCACAATGGAATCAAGAACGGCAGCTTGAACCAAAACGCGCAGCGAGACCCGGAACAGCAGCCTCAGCAAACAAAGCAAAGGCGGTGCAGGAATCATCCTGCACCGCCTCTTCTATAAGTCCTATATTAATTTGCTAATAAATTCTTTTTCCGCTTCTGTTGCTGCAACGAGCGGAAGTCTCACGCTGCCGACTGGGATACCTTTCAAGGTAAGAGCGTACTTGACGGCAACCGGATTTGGAACCGGATGCGGACTCTCGAACAGTCCTTTGAACACCGGATGGCATTCCTGATGAAGTACAGCAGCCCGGCGAACGTCGCCGCCCAGATAGGCTTCAATGAGCTGCTTCATTTTTGCCCCGATAACGTGGCTGGCTACACTGATAATGCCATGTCCGCCGACCGCAAGCGTTGTCAACGTAGCACTGTCGTCCCCGCTATAGACGCGGAATGATGATGGAGCGCCAGCTACAATCTGCGTCAACTGATCCGGGCTTGCGCAATCTTTTGTCGCTACGACATTGTCCAGTTGAGCCAGACGGATTGTCGTTTCAGCCGACAGGTTAATTCCAGTACGTCCAGGGACGTTATAGAGAACGACCGGCAAAGTCGTAGATTCTGCAATCGCTTTGAAATGCTGATAGAGTCCTTCTTGGTTCGGCTTGTTATAGTAAGGAGTGACGAGCAGAACGCCGTCTACACCGCAAGCCTCCGCTTCCTTCGTCAGATGGATGGAATGCGCTGTATTGTTGCTGCCCGTTCCTGCAATAATTTTGCAGCGTCCGCCTGCGCGTTCTACTGAAAAGCGGAACAATGCCAATTTCTCCTCGTCCGTCAACGTAGGCGACTCGCCCGTCGTTCCCGATACGACCAGAGTATCGCTGAGCTGTTCTTCAATTAGATAATCGATCAGGCGGCCGGTAACTTCCCAGTCGATCTGACCATTTGTATCAAATGGTGTGACCATTGCCGTAATTAACCTTCCATAATCCATCCAAAAAACCTCCTACAAAACTTTACGAGCAATTATGCACTGTTACTATTATAAATGAAGTCCAAACTTGGCGTGAAGCGCTTGTAGCGCAGGGGCCATATCCGGCTCCTTCACAAGTACCCATATCGTCGTGTTCGAATCCGCCGATTGCATAATTGTAATGCCTTGTTCCGTCAATGCTTCGACGATTCGCGCCATGACGCCGGGCACACCGTTCATGCCCCCGCCGATGACCGACACTTTCGCACAGCCGTTGATTGCAGTCGGTAAATATCCAATATCTTGAAGCAAACGAACCGCACGGTCGGCGTCGTCATCGAATACCGTGTACACCGCGCCGCTTGGCGTTACGTTAATAAAGTCAACGCTAATATGATTGCGGGCCATCGTCTGAAACACTTGCAATTGCACGTCAGAGCGGCCTTCTATCGCTTGCACCGAAATTTGCGTAATACCGGATACATGAGCAATGCCAGTTACGTGACGATCGCTTACATAACCCTTAGCAAGCTCCGGCCTGTCAGTTACAAGCGTTCCTTCATCATCGGAAAAAGTGGAGCGTACCCGAATCGGGATGCGGGCTTGCTGTGCAATTTCTACTGCACGGGGATGAATGACCTTTGCTCCCTGGCGCGCCATATTGCATATTTCAGCATAGCCGACGACCAGCAGCGGCTTCGCGTCTTTAACCAAGCGAGGATCAGCTGTCAATATTCCATTCACATCGGTATATATGTCTACACAATCTGCGCGAAGAGCTGCGCCTATCGCGGTAGCCGAGGTATCGCTTCCTCCCCGGCCTAACGTAGTCATGTCACCGTACTCTGTACTGCCTTGAAAACCGGTTACGATCACAACCTCGCCATCTCTCAAATGGGACAGCATCCGGTCGGGATGGAGCTCTTTAATGCGCGCATGGCCGAATTGCTCATCCGTCCGAATGCCCGCCTGGCCTCCATTAAGCACAACTGCAGCAATGCCCCGCGAGCAGAGCAGGCTGCATAAGGCTGAAGCGGCAATAATCTCTCCGCAGCCTAGCAGCATATCCCGCTCGCGGGGCGGTAAATGGTCGCCGTTATCGCGAATGAGCTGAAGCAGGGTATCCGTAGCGTACGGGTCGCCTTTGCGACCCATCGCCGAAACGACAACGACGATACGGAAACCGTTCTTCAGCTCTCTGGCAATATGTTCTACACAGTGATTTCTAGCATTATCGGACGAAAGTGACGTGCCCCCGAATTTCTGAACCAGGATGCGCATGAATATTTATCCTCCGGTACCGATAGCAAGATGTCAATATTGCCGTCAACCTTTACCTTTAGCCTTTTGCGATATGCTCTGCAATTTGAACGGCGTTCCATGCGGCGCCCTTCATCAGATTATCGGAAACGATCCACAGGTTAAGTCCGCGCTCATGGCCCAGATCCCGTCTCAGGCGGCCGACAAATACGTCTGGTTTGCCTGCAGCGTCTGTTGCCAATGGGTATTGCTGATTCGCCGGATCATCCACCAGCGTTACGCCTGGCGCGTTCTCGAGCAGCTGTTTGACATCTTCCAGGTCATAATTATTTTTCAGTTCAACATATACGGATTCGGAATGGCCGTAAACGACTGGAATACGAACGCAAGTAGCGGTTACTTCGATCGATTCGTCGTTCATAATTTTTTTCGTCTCGCGGACCATCTTCATTTCTTCCAGCGTGTAGCCGTTGTCTTGGAATTTATCAATTTGCGGAACAGCGTTGAAAGCAATTTGATGCTTAACAGGCAAGCTGCCTACTGGCAAAATATCCGGGTTAACCGGTTCGCCGTCCAATGCAGCGCGAGTTTGGCGAAGCATCTCGTCAATTGCGCGTGCGCCAGCGCCCGATACCGCTTGATATGTCGAGACAATAATACGGCTGATGCCGTATTTGTCCTGCAGCGGCTTCAAAGCTGCTACCATTTGAATCGTCGAGCAGTTCGGATTCGCAATAATGCCTTTGTGCTCGCTTACTTTCTCAATGTTCACTTCCGGAACGACAAGCGGCGTATTCGGATCCATACGGTAAGCGTTCGTGTTGTCAATACAGATCGTGCCATGCTCCACCGCATGAGGAGCGAGCGCTTTAGTCACGTCGCCCCCGGCGCTGAACAATGCTATATCAACGCCCTTGAAGCTGTCCGGAGTTGCTTCCTCTACGGTTACTTCTTGGCCTTTGAACTTTAATTTGGTGCCAGCGGAACGAGCCGAGGACAACAGCTTCAATTCGCGGATAGGAAAATTTCTCGTATCGAGCAAGTTCAGTATTTGTTCCCCTACTGCGCCTGTTGCGCCTACTACCGCAACGTTAAACAATTTCTGATTGGACATCTGTCGTAATTCTCCCCTCTATCTTTGAACAACAAATAAAATGGAATAAAAATAAATACTAGTAATTGAACCGTTCAATAAGCAGCGGCTGCAGTTGTTTCCCTTGCAGCGCGGCCTCGCATGTCTCCAGTGCCAAATCCATTCTGGCTACTAGTGAGTTCGGTTTTTGAACGGGGTTATCTTGGCCGAAAGGCACAAAATAAATATGTTTAGCCACTAACAGCTTTGCGATGTTTGCGGCATTCAACCCAAGTCCGTCATTCGTAGAAATTGCAAGCACGACTGGTCTTCCATTTCTCATTTGCGCTTTTGCCGCCATTAATACGGCACTATCCGTGAGCGCATTTGCAAGTCTGCTTGTCGTATTGCCCGTGCATGGCGCAATCAATAGCACGTCGATCTGTTTAGATGGTCCAAGCGGTTCCGCTTGCACAATCGTAGAAATAATCTCATTGCCCGTTATCGCTTTTAACTGCGTTTGCCATTCTTCCGAAGTGCCAAAACGTGTATCCGTCGTCATAATCGTATTAGAGACAATCGGAATGACATTCGCTCCTGCGTCAACAAATCTAGCGATTTGCGGCATAATTTCGGCAAGCGTGCAGTGCGACCCTGATAATGCGTATCCTACCGTTAATCCCGACCAGTTCATTGCCCATTCCCCCGCTTTATCGAATCGTCCATAATCAATTGAGACAAACAATCGGCTATGATTCGTCCAGCTGTTTTGGGTGCAACGATACCGGGCAGGCCGGGCGCGAGCATCGCCTTGATTCCCCGTTTCTCGGCGAAGCGGAAATCGGTTCCGCCAGGCTTGGAAGCGAGGTCAATAATAACGGCCCGCGAAGGTAAATTCGCTATAATTTGCGCTGTGACTATCATAGTCGGAATTGTATTAAAAAGCAAGTCAATATTGCCTGTATACTCCAGCAGTTTACTGGTGTAGAAAGGCTTGAAGCCCATTTCCGCAGCCCTTGCAAAATGCTCTGTTCGCCTAACGCCGATGAGTACATCTGCACCCAATCCCTGGAGGGTGCGGGCCATCGTGAAGCCGGTCCGGCCGAAGCCAAGCACCATTGAAGTTGAGCCGTGAATCGTAATATCGGTATTCTGGATAGCGAGCATAATCGCACCCTCGGCTGTTGGAATGGAGTTGTATATGGCAACGTCATCCCGGTCAAACAATTCGATAAGCTCCAGCCCCTGCTCCCGGCAAATATTCCGGAGGTACGGCTTCGCCATGCCTGTATAGACTTTGCAATGCTTAGGCGCACGGGCGAGGTGCTGATCCAGGAGCCTAATCTCGCGATCGCTGAACACGGTATGAATCAAGCCCTGGTCGTCTGTGCCGACCGCAGGCAGCAGCAGCGCGTCGATGTTATCGAACAGTTGCTCGTCAAACTCGGCATGTACCGCCCCATCTAGCGAAGAATGCAGCCCCTCGAAGCCCGACACAGTCACCGTCGCATCCAATTCAGACAGCTTCCGAATGACCTCGAGCTGCCTTGCATCGCCGCCAAGCAGCAGCACTTGAATGCCTGTTAACATGCAGCTATCACTCCTTTCTGCGCACGAGTTATAAATCATCTTATGCCAGCGCCCAGAATGGGTGAAAAAAAAAGACATCTGCCTTCTTGCTCCTTGCCGTTCCCTTTAGATGGCCGCTTCTCCATGGAGTCACAGACAAAAAAAGAGCCGGTTTCCCCTGCAATAATTGCAGGAAAAACCGACTCTTTCATTCGAAGCTATACGCCTGTATGGCCAAAGCCCCCGGCTCCGCGAACCGTATCCGGCAGCTCATCAGCCAATGCGATTTCAATGGCCGGAATTTGCTGAAACACCATTTGCGCAATTCGTTCGCCGCGTGTAATTGTGAATGGCTCCTGTCCCAAATTGACTAACAGCACCTTCACTTCGCCCCGGTAATCTGCGTCAATTGTTCCCGGCGAATTCAAGCAGGTAATGCCATGCTTGTAGGCCAGGCCGCTTCTTGGACGGATTTGCGCCTCAAGCTGCGCAGGCATCGCCATTGCGAATCCGGTTGGAATAAGCTTGCGCTCTCCCGGTGCAAGCACGACCGGTTCGCCGACAGCGGCTTGCAGGTCAAAGCCTGCCGCCCATTCCGACATTTTATTCGGCAATTGAATATCTTCATTGCCTTCCAGCCTTTTAAACAGTACCTGAAACAAAACGATTCCTCCCCAATTGTGCCGCTGCTTTATCGTTCGAGCCGACCATTGCGACCGCGAACGGCACGGAAAGCATCCGTTTCGTCACTTCGCGCACGTCGTCCATCGTCACATTATCGATTCGTTTCAGCAATTCGTCAAGCGTATAATGACGTCCGAGCATAAGCTCGTTTTTCCCGAGCCGGTTCATCCGGCTGCTCGTGCTCTCCAGACTTAAAATCAAGCTGCCTTTAAGCTGCTCTTTGCCGCGGTTCAATTCATCGTCGCCTAGCCCCTTCACTGCAAGCTCCTCCAGCTGCTCCATCGTCAGATCGAGCACTTCCTTCGTCTGCTTCGGTGCCGTTCCGGCATAGATCGTGAATAAGCCTGTGTCCGCATAGGAGGTATGGTAGGAATAGACGGAATAAGCCAAGCCGCGCTTCTCCCGGATTTCTTGGAACAAGCGGGAGCTCATGCCTCCGCCAAGCGCATTGTTAAGCAGAATCATTGAATACAGCTGCGGATCGCTAATGGAACAACCCGGGAACGATAGGCAAATATGGTTCTGCTCCGTCTTTTTCTTAAAGAAAATATAATCGCCATGAAAGCCCGGCGCTTGTACCGGCGCTGAGCTTCCTCGCGCGCTAAAGCGGCCGAATTGGCTTTCCAGCAGCTCCAGCAGCGCTTTCTCCTCTACGTTGCCTGCAACGCTGATAACGGTATTTTCAATCGTATATGTATCGTTCATATAATCGCGCAGAGAATCGGAATTCATTGCCGTCAGACGCTCTTCCAAGCCTAAAATGGAATAGGCAAGCGGGTGATCGCCGTAAGCGGCGCGGGAAGCCTCGTCATGTACCTTGTCATCCGGCGTATCCTCATACATCGAGATTTCTTCCAAAATCACGTTTTTCTCTTTCGCCAGCTCCCCGGCATCAAGCTTCGATTCGAAAAACATATCGGCCAGTGCATCGACCGCTAACGGCAAATGCTGATCCAGCACTTTAGCGAAATAGCAAGTGTACTCCTTCGATGTAAAAGCGTTGACGTTGCCGCCGATGCCATCGAATAAGTCCGCGATGTCTTTAGCAGACCGTTTATTAGTTCCTTTGAACAGCATATGTTCGACAAAGTGTGAAATTCCGTTGTTGTCCGGCGTTTCATTCCGTGAACCCGTCTTTACCCATATACCGAATGCGACCGACCGAAAAGTAGGAATATATTCCACAACGACTCTAAGTCCGTTGCTGAGTGTATATTTATTCACAAACGTCCTCCTTAGCAAGCTGAATGTAGTTCTGCCATAAGCACGGGCTTTCCGCATTCCGGAAGCTCGTGCTTCCAATCAGTTTATCAAAATTATGACTCCGGCTCAACAACTGAAGGCACTCGGCTCGATGACAGCAGTTCGCTTACCGTACCGATTGCATAGCCCTTCTGCTTCGCATCTCGGATCATGCCGGGCAGTGCATCGCGGGAGGAGGCTGTCGGATGCATGAGAATAAGCGCACCTGGCTCCAGCTTCGCCGAAATGCGGCGCATAATCGTATCGGGAGGAGGCTTTTTCCAATCCACCGTATCGATCGTCCACAGCACCGTCATAAGCCCTTGCTCTGCCGCAACTTGTATCGTCGTCTGGTTGTAGTCGCCCGATGGCGGCGCAAACCATTTGTTGTCAACCGCTAGCGTCGACTTTAACAAATCCTCTGTTTTGGATATTTGCGTATAAGCAGCCTGCCGGCCAAGCTCGCTCATATTCGGATGTGAATAAGCATGGTTGGACATCTCATGTCCCTTCGCCTGTATTTGCTTGGCAACGTCCGGATATTTCTTCAGCCAGGAGCCGTCTAAGAAAAAGGTAGCCTTCACCTGCTCCTTCTCCAGCGTATCGAGAATCGGTTGTATGTATTCATTGCCCCATGCGACATTGATCATAAAAGCAATCATTTTTTTCTCCGGATTGCCTTTGAAAATTGGAAATCTGCCTAGATCCCGGAGCGATACTTCTGGAGCAACTTCCTTATATACGAATTGAATCGGGGTCAGCGCCCCTGTTGCAACTGTTTTTTCAACGCTTTTGTCGATATCGACTTCTACGCCGTTATACCCGGGAATAGCTTTCCATACCCGGTCGATTCGCGCGTCTACAGGAGCAATCCGCTGCTTCTCCGCCTCGCCGGCGATCGTTTGCCGCAACTCGCTCAGCTCCTGCTCGCTGAACAATGGCTTTACGGCAGCCTTAGCTGCACCGTTCGCTTTGACCGATGCCACATAATCGCCAATGCCGCCAAGATTCAAGCTAAAGGCTGCAATAAACGCCGCCATGCACACGCCTATCCAACCGATTTTCGTTCGCAAGTTCATATATTTAGCTCCACCTTCATCATCGGTTAACGTCTTTGCCGGTTATGCAGACAAGACGCTTGCTCAAAATGTATGAAGAAATGGACGAGATTATGCAAGCCGAAGACCAAGTCCGGTAAAAAAAACAAAAAGAGACAGATTCACTCTGACTCTTTGCATTCAAACCATATGGAAAGCGCAGAAGCTAGACTTACTGCGCCGGTACTTGAGGTGCAAGAACAGCTTTACGGGACAGGTTGATCCGGCCCTGCTGGTCGATCTCGGTTACTTTTACCGTAATTTGGTCGCCAATCGCCACAACGTCTTCAACTTTAGCTACACGTTCGTTAGCAAGCTGGGAAATGTGGACAAGACCATCTTTGTTCGGCAAAATTTCAACGAATGCGCCGAATTTTTCAATTCGTTTAACGGTTCCGAGATAAACTTCACCGATAACAACCTCTTTGACGATACCTTCGATGATCGCTTTCGCACGTTGGTTCATCTCTTCGTTAGAAGAAGCGATGTAAACCATGCCGTCTTGCTCGATATCGATTTTCACGCCGGTTTCCTCGATGATTTTGTTGATGATTTTGCCGCCGGAGCCGATAACGTCACGGATTTTGTCCGGATGAATACGGAGCGTCAAAATTTTCGGAGCGTACTGCGACAGGTTTTTACGCGACTCGGACATTACTTCATTCATTTTGCCCAAAATATGCATCCGGCCCTCACGTGCTTGCTCCAGTGCCTGGGACAAAATTGCACGGTCGATACCGTTGATTTTGATATCCATTTGAATGGCCGTTACGCCTTGCGCCGTACCTGCAACTTTAAAGTCCATATCGCCGAGATGATCTTCCATCCCTTGAATGTCGGACAAGATGGAGAAATGGTCGCCGTCCTTGATCAAGCCCATTGCGATACCCGCTACTGGAGCTTTAATCGGAACGCCCGCATCCATCATTGCAAGCGTACTTGCGCAAATGCTTGCTTGGGAAGTCGAACCGTTGGATTCCAAAACCTCGGAAACGAGACGGATCGCATATGGGAATTCAGCTTCAGAAGGAATAACCTTCGACAATGCGCGTTCGCCGAGTGCACCGTGGCCAATCTCGCGGCGGCCTGGAGGACGGAGCGGTCTTGCTTCGCCAACGCTGAATGGCGGGAAGTTGTAATGATGCATGAAGCGTTTCGTTTCTTCAGGGCTGACGCCATCCAAAATTTGAACGTCGCCAAGCGCGCCGAGTGTACAGATGCTAAGTGCTTGGGTTTGTCCACGCGTGAACAGACCAGAGCCGTGTGTACGCGGAAGCAAAGCGACGTCGCATTCGATCGGACGAATTTCGGCAAGGCCGCGTCCATCGGGACGAACTTTATCATGTGTAATCAAACGGCGAACTTCTTCTTTAACGATGTCATACAGCACTTCTTTTACATCGCCGATAAGCTCAGGCGTTTCCGCATACACTTCTTCGAAATGTGCAACCGTTTCGCTGTTGACTGCGTCAATCGCTTCTTGGCGCGCATGCTTCTCTTCGATACGGATGGCTTGTACGAGGCGCTCAGACGCATAAGCGCGAACCGCTTCGTTAACACCAGCGTCAACCGCATGGAGCTTCACTTCCATCTTCGGCTTGCCGGCATCTGCTACGAGCTCTTCAATCGTCGCAACGATTTTTTTAATTTCGTCATGTCCGAACATGATTGCTTCCAGCATCACGTCTTCGCCGACTTCATCGCCTTCCGCTTCCACCATCATGATCGCGTCTTTCGTACCTGCGACAACGACGAAAATATCCGTCTGCTGTCCTTGCTCGACAGTCGGATTAATAACGAATTGGCCATTGACACGGCCAACGCTTACGCCGCCGATTGGACCGTCAAATGGAACGTCAGAGATAGCAAGTGCTGCAGATGTACCAATCATTGCCGCAATTTCAGGCGGGCAATCCTGATCCACGCTCATCACGATGTTCGCGATTTGCACATCGTTGCGGAAGCCTTCAGGGAATAACGGACGAATCGGGCGGTCAGTCAAGCGGCTCGACAGAATCGCTTTCTCGCTTGGACGTCCTTCGCGTTTAATGAAGCCGCCGGGAATTTTACCGACTGCGTACATGCGCTCTTCATAGTTGACTGTCAGCGGGAAGAAATCAAGATCCTTTGGTCCCGTTGAAGCCGTTACCGTACACAAAATAACGGTATCCCCGTAACGTACGGTTACAGCGGCATTTGCTTGCTTGGCGAGACGGCCTGTCTCCAGGACAAGCTTTCTGCCGCCCAACAACATTTCGACTTGTTGCAAATGTAATCCCTCCTAGTTTGTAATGTAACAGTTGGCATTGATACCATTCGCCAACAGCGTTGGCATATCCTGCTGTACCTTTTGATATTACAAAAAGCAACCCGCTAATGCCGGCTCCGGGAAGCCCGGACGGCAAAACAGCCAGGTTGCTTTTCATGAAACAGATTCTAGCGGCGAAGGCCGAGTTTTTCGATCAAAGCGCTATAACGTCTAACATCTTTGTTTTTCAGGTATGCCAACAGCTTACGGCGTTGACCTACCATCTTGAGCAAACCACGACGGGAGTGGTGATCTTTCTTGTGCTCCCGCAAGTGCTGAGTCAAGTTCACGATGTTTTCAGTCAGGATAGCGACTTGAACCTCTGGTGACCCTGTATCGCTCGCATGTGTTTTGTGCGTTTCGATCAGTTCTTGTTTACGCTCTTGTGTAATTGCCATCCTCGTTCACCTCCTTGAAAAATTAAAATAATCGCCGTTAGCCCAGGTACCGCCGGTGAGAGCGGACATCCAAGCTAAGGTTCAGATTGCGTCCTCCATAAATGGGCCGGTCCGCAACGTTACTCAGTATAACACAATGGCATAGGCAAGTAAATGCCGCGGCCTTAACCGAGATTGAATAATTGTTTGACTTTATCCGAATCCAGCCCAATTTGAGCGATCAGCTCTTGTACCGAGCCGAATTTTTGCTCTGGTCGGATGAAATCGTGGAACCGTACTGTTATCGCTTCCCCGTAAATGTCCTGGTTAAAGTCGAAGAGATGCACTTCCATAACCGGCCGGATCTCTTCTTTATTAAACGTAGGCTTCATTCCATGGTTCAGAACACCATAGAACGGCTTGCCTGCTACTTCGCCTGATACGGCAAAGACGCCAAGACGCGGAGCAACGTAGCGGTCGGAAATTTCAAGATTGGCCGTCGGGAAACCAATCGTCCGGCCGCGCCCGTCTCCATGCACGACCACGCCTTTAATCTCGTAAGGACGGCTGAGCAAGTTGGCAGCCAGTTCAATGCCGCCCTGCTCCAGTGCCTCGCGCACATAAGTGCTGCTCACCTTGATGCCGTTCTCGAACAGCGGCTCTATAATTTCGACATCAATGTCCGGCGCACCCAAGCTGCGCATCATTTCGGCATTGCCTTGACCCTTGAAGCCAAACATGAAGTCAAAGCCAACGACAATTTGACGCGCTCTCAGCGGCCGGAGCACCTCATCGACAAATTGCTGCGGCGAAATAGCCGCAAACGTTTTATCGAATTCCATTACGAAGACAAGGTCTACGCCAAGCTCCTCGAACAAGGAAGCTTTGGTCTCAAACGGCGTAAGACTATTGAAATAACGGTCGCCTTGACCCAGCACTTCTTTGGGATGCGGGCTAAACGTCATGACAGCGGACAGCAGCCCTTTGCTTTTGGCCAGCGCTACTGCCTGTTTAATGACGTTCTGATGCCCGCGATGCACACCGTCGAAATGGCCGATCGCGATCGAAAGCGAATGATCCCGGAGCGTCTCCGGAATGTCCGTTAACGGATACTTGAGTGAAATCATTTCCAACTTGGATACACCTGCATTTCTGTTCAGACTTTCGCTTATGCGAGCCGATGTGATGGTGATGCTATGAAAATACTTTGACCGGTTTCAAAATTTCCGCACCGGCGTCGAGTTCAAAAATACCGATAAACTGGTTGTCTTCGCCGTAAAGGCGGATAAGACGATCGCCGCTCGGACGTTCGGCAAGCAGCCGCAGCGGAATTTTTTGTCCTTTAAGCGCCATATCAGCAATTGCTGGCGTCACCTGGACAAGCTCCAAATGCGAGATTGCTGTCTCAGCCGATAACAAACGGGCTTCGAGCTCTCCTGCCTCCTGAAGCTCTTCCACCTGCTCCAGCGTTAAGCATTGCTCCTTCGTAATCCCTCCGGACATCGTACGCGTCAACTGCGCCATTGCCGCAGGAACGCCCAGCTTCCGCCCAATATCGACGCAAAGCGTCCGAATGTACGTGCCTTTCGAACAAACGACTGAAAAGGAAAACGTTGGCTTGTCTAACGACAAATCGAGGCTTTGCAGCTCAATTTGGTGGATCGTCGCTTTTCTTGCTTTCCGTTCTACCGTCTTGCCTTCCCGGGCCAGCTCATAGAGACGCTTGCCGTCGACCTTAACGGCAGAGAACATCGGCGGAATTTGCTCAATCTCGCCGACGAAGCCCCTAAGAACCCGAATAACTTCAGCTTCCGTCACTACGATGCCACTTTTCTCTTCCACAACATTGCCGGTCAAATCTTCCGTATCGGTCGAAATGCCGAGCTGAATGACGGCTTCATAGGCTTTCGGACGTTCCTGCAAATATTCAACCATACGCGTGGACCGGCCCAGGCAGAGGGGCAGTACGCCCGTCACCATGGGATCCAGCGTTCCCGCATGGCCGATCCGCTTCATCTTGGTCAGCCTGCGCACCTTCGCCACCACATCATGCGAAGTCCAGCCCGCAGGCTTCCAGATTGCGATAATACCGTCCATCGTTAATTCAACGCCTTTCTAACCGCTTCGACCAAAGAAGCAATCGCATCCGGGAGCGAGCCGCTGAGCCGGCATCCGGCAGCGCGAACGTGGCCGCCGCCGCCGAAGTTTTGCGCAATAGCAGCAACGTCTGCTTTGCCCGAGGAGCGAAGGCTTGCCTTCACATGGCCGTCTTCCGTTTCCTTGAACAAAATCCCGACTTCAACACCGTCAATATTCAATGCATAATTAACGATGCCCTCGAAATCTTCGGACACCGCGCCGGTTTCCTTCATATCATCCTTGGCGACATAAAGCCAGCCGATCTGCTGATCTTCGCTGAACGTAAGTCTGCTAAGACTCCGCTGCAGCAGCTTCAGCTTCGGCATCGTCATTTTTTCAAGCAAATGATCAGCCAGCTGATGACCGCTGACGCCTTGGTCCAGCATACGCGAAGCGATCCCCATCACTTTGGAGCTCGTATTCGAGTAGCGGAAGCCGCCCGTATCAGTCAATAGACCGGTATAAATAGCGGTAGCGCAGTCTTTGTCAAAGTCAAAGCCGGCTCTTTCAATCAGATCATATAAAACTTCTACAGTAGCTGCTGCGTCAGCCCGAATAATATTGACCGTACCGAAACCGTTATTCGTCGGGTGATGGTCAATATTAAGCAGCCCGGCACCTTCCGCGAACAAGCTGGATACCTCGCCGATTCTTTGATAGTCGGCGCAGTCAACCGTAATAATATGCTTATAAGCCGCAGTTGGCTGCGACTTGCGATAATTGATAATAGCGTCATAATGCACAAGATAGCTTAACCGTGAAGGAGCTTCGCCTTCGTTCATCAATACGAAGGATTTGCCCAGCTTGCCTAGCAGCCAGCCCACTACTGCTGTCGAACTGATAGCATCTCCGTCAGGCTGAACATGGGAGACGACTAAAAAGTCGTCCCCCTCGTTCATAAAAGCAAGTGCAGCATCAAGCTGCCGCATATATTCCGCAGTCATCATCACGATTTATTCCCGCGGTTGATTTCGTCCAGCAGTCCTTCAATCCGGCTGCCGTATTCAATCGAGCTGTCGAACTTGAACAAAATTTCCGGCGTATGGCGCAGACGCATCCGCTTGCCCAGCTCGGTACGGATAAAACCGTTGGCCCGGCCAAGCGCTTTAAGCGTCTCTTCCTTCTGCTCCTCACTGCCAAGCACGCTCAAGTAAACGCGTGCTTGGGACAGATCGCCAGTCGCTTCTACACCTGTTACGGTGATGAAGCCGATTCGCGGATCCTTCAGTTCGGTCTGAATAATTTGGCTCAGTTCTTTTTTAATCTGTTCGCCTACACGGCCGACACGTATTTTAGCCATCGATTAATCACCTCTCTACCGATTCCATCACGAAGGCTTCAATAATGTCCCCTTCTTTGAAGTCGCTAAACCGCTCCAGCGTAATACCGCATTCGTAGCCTTGTGCAACTTCTTTAACGTCATCCTTGAAGCGTTTGAGCGTATCAACCTTGCCTTCGAAAATAACGATGCCTTCGCGTACAACACGCGCTTCAGCCGAACGGGTTACTTTGCCGGATGTAATCATACAGCCTGCAATTGCTCCAACCTTGCTGACTTTAAACACGTTGCGGACTTCCGCTTGACCGATAACAACTTCCTTGAAGATCGGATCCAGCATCCCTTTCATCGCCTGTTCGATTTCCTCGATCACGTTATAGATAACGCGGTGCAAACGAACATCGACTTTCTCTTGCTGCGCAGCCAGATCAGCCTGCGGCTCTGGACGAACGTTGAAGCCGACAACGATAGCATTGGATGCCGATGCCAGGTTGATATCGGATTCGTTGATCGCGCCAACGCCGCTGTGAATGATTTTAACGCGTACGCCTTCAATATCGATTTTGGCGAGGGAGCCTTTGAGCGCTTCCGAAGAGCCTTGAACGTCAGATTTAATAATAACGTTCAGGTCTTTAATTTCGCCTTCTTTGATGTGTTTATACAGATCATCCAGCGTTACGCGAGTATTCGCGCCCAGCTCGGATTGACGCTGCTTAATCGAACGGCGCTCGGAGATTGCTCTCGCTTTGCGCTCATCCTCAAATACCATAAACGGATCGCCGGCTTGCGGCACTTCCGTAAGACCGGTAATTTCCACTGGTGTGGAAGGACCAACTTCCTTCAGTCTGCGGCCTTTGTCATTGACCATTGCACGAACACGGCCGAAGCAATTGCCGGCAACGAATGCATCGCCGATTTTCAGCGTACCGTGCTGAACGAGAATACGAGCTACAGGGCCTTTGCCTTTGTCCAGCTCGGCTTCAAGCACCGTACCGCGTGCGCGTTTGTCCGGGTTTGCTTTGTAGTCGTTCACTTCTGCAACGAGAAGGATCATCTCAAGCAGGTCTTCAAGACCGATGCGCTGTTTCGCAGAAACGTTAACGAAGATTGTATCTCCGCCCCACTCTTCCGGAACGAGCTCATACTCAGTCAAAGCTTGCTTGATTTTGTCCGGATCAGCTTCCGGCTTATCGATTTTGTTGACAGCAACGATGATTGGTACGCCAGCAGCTTTCGCATGGTTGACTGCCTCTACCGTTTGCGGCATAACGCCGTCATCCGCTGCTACGACAATGATCGTAATATCGGTAACTTGAGCACCACGGGCACGCATCAGCGTAAACGCTTCGTGACCAGGTGTATCGAGGAACGTAATTTTCTTATGATTGATTTCGACTTGATAAGCGCCGATATGCTGCGTAATGCCGCCTGCTTCGCCGCCAGTTACATTCGATTGACGAATCGCATCGAGCAGCGTCGTTTTACCATGGTCAACGTGACCCATGATCGTAACAACCGGCGGACGAGCTACCAAATCTTCATCTTCATCGTTTTCTTCCACGGTCTCGAAGGAATCCTCTTCAACCGGAATTTTGACTTCAACCTCTACGCCGTACTCCGAGGAGAGCAGCAAGATCGCGTCCATTTCAAGCTCTTGGTTGATCGTTGCCATTACGCCGAGGAAGATCAGCTTCTTAATAACCTCAGAAGCATCCTTATGAAGCAGCTTTGCCAATTCGCCTACCGTCATCGTACCGCGTACAATGATTTTTTTAGGCGTATTGTCGATTTTTTCACGACGCTCCTGCTGCGGCTGGTTACGCTGATTGCGTCCTTTGCCGCCGCGGTTGTTGCCGCCTCTAAAGCCGCCGCCCGGTTTGCCGTCGTCAAATCGTCTTTGACCGTTGTTGCTGTTCGGACCGCCGGATTTCGACTTATTCAAGCCAGGCTTGCCGTTATTCCGGTTGGCATCGCCTGCACCGGAGCGTGAAGCCGGCTGTGCCGGACGGGAATCGAAGCTGCGGGATGGACCGCCGCCTTGACCGCCGGATGGACGGTTGCCGCCCTGTCCGCCTTGGCCGCCGCCTGCTGGACGATTGCCTTGATAACCGCCAGATGGACGGTTGCCTCCTTGTCCGCCTTGACCGCTGCCTGCCGGGCGATTACCGCCTTGGCCGCCGCCTGCTGGACGGTTGCCGCCCTGTCCGCCTTGGCCGCCGCCTGCCGGACGATTGCCTTGATAGCCGCCGGATGGACGATTGCCTTGACCTTGACCGCTTGGGCGGTTGCCTTGATAGCCGTTCGAGCTGCCTTGACGATTGCCGCCGCCTTGAGCCGGACGGTTATTCGTGCTGCCTTGCTGAGACTGTGCTTGTGCCGGGCGTTGTTCTTGCTGCGCCGAGCTAGGTTGTGATTGACTTGGCTGCGTTGTAGTTGCTTGCGTTTGGTTTGGTTGCGTATTCGTTTTAATAGAATTCATAGGCCCCTGTCTGTCCTGAGATATATTTTTGTTGGCTGGCTGAGACTGCGGTTTGCCCGCTGTCTGCGTAGCAGCCGATACCGTTGCGCCGGAAGATTCCTGCGCGCGTTTTGCTGCGGCGTTGGCTTTAATATCGCGGAAAAAGCCTTCCACCTTCTGCACCATTTCGTTCTCCATAACACTCATATGGTTATTAACGGGCAGATTCAGCCGTTTAAGAATAGTTATAATTTCTTTACTGCTCATGTTTAGCGATTTGGCGTATTCGTATACGCGTGTTTTATCTTTATTGTCCTTGCCGTCCTGTTGTTTGCTCAATATGATCCACCTCCGAATTTTGACTCAGATGACCTGCAATCATTTTTCCGAACTTTGCGTCAGTTACCGCCAGTACGACTCGTTCCGGCTTTCCTATGGCCTTTCCAAGCTGATCGCGGTCAAATGCTTCGGCGAGTTGTATCCCGTAGGTGCTGCATTTGTCGCGAAATTTCTTCTTCGTATTCGGAGATGCGTCTCCCGCAATGATAACGAGATGGGCGTCTCCTTTACGTACCGCCTTGAGCACGATTTCATCGCCTGTAATCAGCTTCCCGGCCCTCATGGCCATGCCCAGTGAAGATAAGCTTTTATTCGTCTTCATCGCTTATCAGCTCCTTATTGGCCAGAAACTGTTCTTCAACCGAGATGAAATCCTGTTCAAGCTGGTCGTAAATTTCATTGCCGACCGTTTGCTTCAAGGCCCGGTCAAGCGCCCTCGACTTTTTCGCCAGCTTAAAGCAGCTGACTTTGCCGCATAAATAGGCGCCGCGACCGGCTTTTTTACCTGTAAGGTCTATCAACACTTGTTCATCTGGTGTTCGAACAACGCGGATTAATTCTTTTTTCGGTTTCATTTCTTGGCAAGCTACGCATTTGCGCAGCGGCACTTTTCTCGCTCTCACCGTACATCCCTCCTCTGCCGATTATGGACGCAGCAGCTGAAGCCGGCTAGGAATCGATCGAGACGGAATCCTGATGCATCGTGCCTGTCAACGTTTTCGGGCGGCCGTATTCCTGCTCCGCTTGCGTTTCACTCTTAATATCGATTTTCCAGCCTGTCAGCTTAGCTGCAAGGCGAGCGTTTTGTCCTTTAATGCCGATAGCGAGCGAAAGCTGGTAATCTGGAACGATGACTCGTGCCAGCTTTTCTTGCTCAAATACGATAACTTCCAGCACTTTGGAAGGGCTCAGCGCATTCGCCACATATTCTTCAACGTTCTCCGACCAGCGGACGATATCGATCTTCTCGCCTGTCAACTCGGTTACAATCGTCTGTACGCGCAATCCTTTAGGACCTACGCATGAACCAACCGGATCAACCTCTTCATTGCGCGAATGAACGGCAATTTTCGAACGGAAGCCCGCTTCACGCGCTACGGAACGAATTTCAACGACGCCATCGTAAATTTCCGGAACCTCCAGCTCGAACAGACGCTTCAGCAAGCCCGGGTGCGTACGCGAAAGAATGATCTGCGGACCCTTCGTCGTGTTCTCGACTTTTGTAATATACGATTTAACACGATCGCCGTGCTTGAATTTATCAGTTGGCATAAGCTCGGTCAGCGGCAGTACCGCTTCAACCTTGCCAAGATCGACAAACAGATTGCGAACGTCCTGGCGTTGTACGATGCCATTGACGATATCTTCCTCTTTATCGATAAAAGCATTGTAGATAAGTCCGCGCTCGGCTTCGCGAATGCGCTGCGTCACGACCTGCTTAGCCGTTTGTGCCGCAATCCGTCCGAAATCACGCGGCGTTACCTCGATGTCGGCAATATCGTCCAGCTGGTAATGCGGGTTGATCTCCCTCGACGCATCTACAGTAATCTCAAGACGCGGGTCGAGCACTTCATCAACGACTGTTTTGCGTGCATATACTTTAATAACGCCAGTGTGGCGGTTAATATCGACACGCACGTTTTGCGCCGTATTGAAATTGCGCTTGTAGCTGGAGATTAAAGCAGCCTCTATCGCTTCAAGCAACACATCTTTCGTAATTCCCTTTTCCCTCTCGATTTCCGATAACGCTTCAATAAAATCCATGCTCATTGGAATGGAGTTCCCCCTTTCAAAAATAAAAACCTCTGTCTGCGTTTTCTAGAATACGATAGCCAGTCTAGCACTAGCTACTTTTGCATACGGAAGCGTATGCTCTTTCTTACCCGCTTTCACTTGAAGCTGTTCGCCGTCAAAAGCGAGAAGCTGACCCTCGAACTCTTTGAAACCGTCAATCGGCTCATATGTCGTTATGTAGACATGCTTGCCGACCGCCTTGCGCACATCTTCCGGTTTTTTGAGCGGCCGTTCGGCCCCCGGTGAGGATACCTCTAGAAAATAGTTGTCGCTAACCGGATCATTCTTGTCTAGCTGCTCGCTGAGATATTCGCTGATCCGTCCGCATTCATCGATATCGATGCCGCCTTCCTTGTCTACGAATACACGTAGAAAGTAGTGGCTGCCCTCTTTCACATACTCAATATCAACAAGCTCAAAGCCATTGCTGTCGAGAAACGGGGCTACCATTTCTTCAACGACGGATTTGATTTTGGATGTGCTCAAATTGCTTTAACCTCCCGTTTGTACGTCCGAAATGGGCTTCATCTATGGAAAAAGCCCAAATACAAAACGTAAAGAGTGGGTTTCCCCACTCTTCTGCTTCAAAGTCTCTATCCACATCATTGCCACAAAAATTATATCATAACCGCATGAAAAGTGACAAGAAATCTTTTCATGCGCTGACAGTTAGAAGAGGGATAGCTGATTCGATTCCGGCAAGCCGCGGAAGCAGCCCATACCGTTCAGAACCTCGACAATCGTCTTGCTGGCCTTCGATTTCTGCTGGAAATCTTCGATGGACAAGAACTCCCCATCCTCACGCGAAGCTGCAATGTTCCGGGCCGCGTTGTCGCCAATGCCGGCGATAGCTGCAAACGGAGGGATAAGAGAGTCGCCGTCTACAAGAAACTTGGTAGCATGGGATCGATAGAGATCGATCGGCTTGAAGGAAAGTCCTCTCGCCGTCATTTCCAGCGCCATTTCCAGCAAGGAGATGCTGTTCTTCTCTTTAGTCGTTGCGCTGAACCCTTTTTCTTCAATCTCTAGCAGCTTCTTCAGAATGGCGTCATAGCCTTGACAGAGTATTTCCAGATCGAAATCCTCAGCCCGTACCGTGAAGTAAGTAGCATAATATTCAATCGGATGATACAGCTTGAAGTAGGCGGTGCGGACGGCGGAAATAACGTAAGCCGCAGCATGCGCCTTCGGAAACATATATTCGATGCGCAGGCAGGAGTCGATGTACCACTGCGGTACTTTGCAGTTTTTCATCTCATCGATCCACTCCGGGGTCAGTCCTCTGCCTTTACGAACGCTCTCCGTAATTTTGAAGGCGAGACCGGCATCCATTCCCGCTTTATAGATCAAGTATAACATAATATCGTCACGACAGCCGATTACCGTCTTGATATTGCAGGTGCCCTTCTTGATCAATTCCTGGGCATTACCGAGCCATACGCCCGTACCGTGCGACAATCCTGAAATTTGCAGCAAGTCGGCAAACGAGGAAGGCTGCGTCTCCTGAAGCATCTGACGAACGAATTTCGTCCCCATCTCCGGTACGCCGAATGTCGCAACCGGGGTACGAATCTGCTCCGGCGATACGCCTAGCGCCTTCGTGGAGTTGAACATGCTCATCACTTTCGGATCATTCATCGGAATCGTCGTCGGATCGACGCCCGTCAAATCCTGCAGCATCCGCATCATCGTCGGATCGTCATGTCCCAGAATATCGAGCTTCAACAAGTTCATCTCGAACGCATGGTAATCGAAATGCGTCGTTTTCCATTCCGCATTGACGTCATCGGCCGGATATTGGACAGGCGTTACATCCTCTACCTCGATATAATCCGGTACAACGACGATACCGCCGGGATGCTGTCCGGTGCTGCGCTTAACTCCGGTTACACCGGCAGCAAGCCTCGACAGCTCAGCCCCGCGCCACTTCTTCCCGTGATCTTCCTCGTATTTTTTGGCAAAACCAAACCCCGTCTTCTCCGCAACGGTACCGATCGTGCCGGCACGAAATACGTTTTTCGGACCGAACATCTCTTTGGTGAAGTTATGAGCCGTCGGCTGGTATTCACCCGAGAAGTTCAAGTCGATATCGGGAACTTTATCGCCCTTAAAGCCAAGGAACGTTTCGAACGGAATATCCTGTCCTTCTCCCTTGGTCACTTGGCCGCATTTCGCACAGCTTTTGACAGGCAAGTCAAATCCGCTCATGATGCTGCCATCGAGGAACCATTCGCTGTGCCTGCAATCAGGATTCAAGCACATATAGTGAGGCGGAAGCGGATTTACCTCGGAAATGCCAAGGAATGTTGCCACCACCGAGGAGCCTACGGAACCCCGGGAACCAACAAGGTAACCGTCCCGGTTGGATTTCTTCACAAGCCGCTCCGATATCAAATAGTTGGCTGAAAAGCCAAATTTAATAATCGGTACAAGCTCCTTCTCCAAACGATCGATTACGACCTGCGGAAGCTCCTCGCCATAAAATGATTTAGCTGTATTGTAGCAGGTTTCCCGAATTTCCTCGTCCGCACCTTCGATAATCGGCGTGAACAGCTGCTCCGGGAACATCTCAAACGGTTCAAACCGTTCCGCAAGCTGAATCGTATTCGTGACGACAACTTCATAGGCACGAGCCTCACCGAGAAAAGCGAACTCAGCAAGCATTTCGTCCGTAGTGCGAAGATGAGCCTCCGGCTTGCGGATATCCTTCAGCGGACTAAAGCCGGTAATGCCATGAATCGCGATGTCCCGGAACAGCTTGTCTCTCGGGTTCAAATAATGCACATTGCCCGTAGCAATGACCGGCTTGCCGAGCTCGTCGCCGATCTGGCAAATATGACGGTGGGCCTGCTCGATTTCTGCGCGGCTGCCTACAAGACCCTTTTCGACCAGATGCATATAGAAATCTACTGGCTGAATTTCCAGCACATCATAGAAACGGGCAACCTCCAGCGCTTCCTCATACGATTTGTTAAGCACCGTCTCGAAAAACTCGCCCTTCTCACAGCCGGATATGACGAGTATGCCTTCGCGGTGCTCGACAAGCTTGCTTTTCGGAATTGTCGCTACCCGTTTGAAATGCTCGGTATGAGAGATGGAAACGAGCTTGAACAAATTCTTTTTGCCAACAGCATTCAACGCGTAAATATTGCAGTGAAAAGGCCGGGAATTGGATAAGTCCAGTCCTACATAATCATTTAATTGATGAAGTCCGGTAATATTGCGTTCCGCCGCGTCGCCGATCAAACCATACAATACGCCGCCAAGCGCCAGGGAGTCATCAACCGCCCGGTGATGGTTCTCCAGACTGACTTTATACTTGGCTGCCAGCGTGTTCAGCCGGTGATTTTTAAGCGAAGGATGAATGAATCGCGCAAGCTCCAGCGTATCGAGCACCGGATTCGTCAGCTCCGGCATGCCGAGCGACTTGCAGTTCGCTTGAATGAAGCCGATATCGAATCTCGCATTATGCGCGACAAGCACGGAATCGCCGATAAACTCAACAAATTCACGCAGCATAGGCTCAAGCTCCGGTGCATCCTTGACCATATCGTCGTTGATGCTAGTCAACTGCTGAATGTGATAAGGAATTTTTTCATGCGGATTAATGAAAGTCGAGAAACGGTTGATTTCTTTGCCATCCCTCATGCGAACGCCGGCAAGCTCAATGATTTTGTTGTTCACGACGGAAAGGCCCGTCGTCTCGATATCAAATACGATATATTCGGTAGTCGCCAGCTGCTCCTCGCGAGAATTCAACACCATCGGCACCGCATCGTTGACGACGTTGGCCTCCAGCCCGAACAGCACTTGAATGCCATTCTTCTTCGCTGCCTTGAAGGCGTCGGGATAGCAGTGAATATTGCTGTGATCCGTCACCGCAATCGCTTTATGTCCCCACTTCGCCGCTGTTTTCACATAGGCATCAATTGGCGTTACCGCATCCATCGCACTCATCGTCGTATGCAGATGGAACTCGACCCGCTTCTCTTCTGCCTTATCCTTGCGATCTGGCGGAGACCCGATTTCGTTCAGATCACTCGGCATCATGACGAGCTCCGGCTCCTGCATGAACCGGTCGTAGTCGACCCGTCCTCTCGCCTTTACCCACTTGCCGTTCGCAATCAGACTGAACATCTTCAAATCTTCCTTCGTCTTCGCGAACATCTTCATCGCCATGGAATCGGAGAAGTCGGTTACGTTAAACGTATACAGCGTCATCCCATTCCGCAGTTCTTTCACATCAAGCCCGAATATGGTGCCCTGTACCGTAATCTTCTTCTCTTCTTCGCGAATGTTCATAATCGGAACCGGCTCGTCCCGAATATCATAGCCTACAGCTAGTTTAGACGGCTGCTCCTCATCTTCATTCGCATCGGAATCGGCGGCGCTTTCCATAATCTGAAGAACGGCTTCCCGTTCCTCCTGTACAATCTTCTGCTGAAACTCTTCGTATACCTCTTGTCTGGACGCCCCGCCCGTACCGACCTCCAGCTTTACTCTGTAATTGCGGGCAAAACAGCGGCTGTAGAAGCGCACGATTTCCTCGTCGATCCGTTTCTTGCGGGCAAGCTCAAGGCCCATCCCGTCCAGCAGCGAGATTGTAATGAGATCACCTTCGGCATCCATGCCGGCTTTCGCCAGCCAGCCGTTAACCGATGCGATTTCCTGCTGCGCCCATTCAATGAACAAGCCCCAATATTCACGGGCGATGTCCGCGGAAGCGACATTGTCTTCATACTGGAACTGAAAATCGGTCTCCGCAATATGGGCGAATTTCAGATGAACCGCCTGCAAAAGCCCGCTATAGGCCCTAGAAGGCACTAAGGACGCTTTGCGAATGCAAAACGTCCATTTGCGGTTGCTTTTGCGGACGATTACCTGATCAATGTACCCGTCTTTATAATAAGAATGGATAAGTTCCTGAGGCAGCTCCGATTGCTGAAGCAGCAATTCGAAGCGTTGCCTCTTATCTCCGGTTTGACTCATGGTTAATCATCACTCCCAACAAACTCCTATCGATTCAATCCGAGCCAGAATTAGTAGGCGCGTGCAAAAACGACTGTATGCTCGGCATGCTCACCGCATACGAGACAATTGGTTTTCTTCTTCTCAGGCTCGAACGGAATGTTCCGGCTCGTTGCGCCTGTCTCTTCCTTCACTTGCTTCTCGCATGCCGCCGAACCGCACCAGCCTGCGAGCACGAAGCCGCGCTTCTCTTCCATCGACGCTTTCATCTCATCCAGCGTCTCGACATCATAGAAGTTGTCCGCACGGAATTGCTTCGCTTTCTCAAACATTGCCGTTTGGATTTCTTCCAACATCGTCTGAACTTCCTCTACCAGATTGTCCTGACGAACCATCTTTTTCTCGCCGGTTACGCGGGAGACAAGCACCACTTGTCCATTCTCCATGTCACGTGGTCCAAGCTCAAGACGAAGCGGCACGCCGCGCATTTCGTACTCGTTGAACTTCCAGCCCGGGCTCACATCAGAGCGGTCGTCAACGCGAACGCGGACGCCTGCCTGCTTCAGTTCAGCAAACAGCTCGTCAACACGGCCTACAACTTGCTCGCGAGTTTTCGCCGGACCGATTGGAATCATGATGACTTGCGTTGGCGCTACCTTAGGAGGCAATGCCAAGCCGCGGTCGTCGCCATGAACCATAATTAAAGCACCAATCAGTCTTGTACTTACCCCCCATGAGGTCGTATGTGCAAACTGCAGCGTGTTTTCACGATCCAAATATTTAATGTCGAAGGCAACGGCAAATTTCGTGCCGAGATAATGAGAGGTGCCTGCTTGAACGGCACGGCCGTCCTTCATCATCGCTTCGATCGAATAAGTATTGATTGCGCCAGCAAAACGCTCCGAAGGCGTCTTCTCGCCCACGATAACCGGAATCGCAAGAAACTCTTCAACGAACTGGCGGTAAACGTCCAGCATCTTCATCGTTTCTTCGCGTGCTTCCTCCTCGTTCTCGTGAGCCGTATGGCCTTCCTGCCACAGGAACTCGCTAGTCCGAAGGAAAGGCAGCGTCCGTTTCTCCCAGCGAACTACGTTAGCCCACTGGTTAATGAGCACCGGCAAGTCACGGTACGATTGAATCCACTTCGAGTACATATGCCCAATCATCGTCTCCGATGTCGGACGGATCGCAAGACGCTCTTCCAGCTGTTCGCCTGCTGCTTCCGTCACCCATGGCAGCTCGGGATTAAATCCTTCGACATGATCCTTTTCCTTCTGGAAAAAGCTCTCCGGAATGAAAAGCGGGAAGTAGGCGTTGCGGTGCCCGGTTTCCTTGAAGCGGCGGTCCAGATCACGCTGAATATTCTCCCAAAGCTCATAGCCTTCGGGACGGAACACGATGCAGCCGCGAACCGGCGAATAGTCCATGAGCTCCGCTTTTTTAATAACATCGATATACCATCTTGAGAAATCCTCGCCCTGCGGCGTAATTTCGGTTACAAACTGTTTATCCTTCGACATAACCGGTTTACTGCTCCCCTCGTACCAATCGCAAAATATCGTTATAGGTTACTACTACCATCAGCAGCATTATCATCGCGAACCCGATAAAATGAACCATGCTCTCCCGGTTCGGATCAATAGGACGCCCGCGCAAAGCTTCCAGGCCTAGGAAGATTAGCCGGCTTCCGTCCAATGCCGGTATCGGCAGCAGGTTGAAAATGCCTAAATAGAGACTGAGCAGCGCTGTCCATGAAGTCAGCTGCGTAATGCCCTGCTGCGCAATTTGACTCGTATATTCAGCTGTTCTTACCGGTCCGCCGAGATCATCAAGCTTGAATTCGCCCATAATGAGCTTCTTGAAGCCTTCAAATATGCTGATAGTCATCACTTTCATCAGCTTGCCTGCGCCTGTAATCGTCTCTGTGAACGTCGCCGATCGCGTAGGAAGCGATGCGGAAATGCCCACCTTGCCGACTCCTTCGGGGTTAGGCTTAGGCGTAATTTCAATCGTATGCTTCACGCCCGCGCGAACGATGTCAAACTTCACAGGCACGTTAGCCGATTTGCCGATAATATCGATCATCAGATCGAAATCTCCGCCAATCTTCGTTCCGTTAACCGCATCGATCGTATCGCCTTTGCGAAGATCGGAGTTAGCTGCCGGAGAGTTGTCCTGAATCGTTCCGACAAACAACCTGTCCGGATTCTCTTGCGGAATGCCCGCCATTTGAATATACGCGGCAAACAAAACAAATGCCAGTACAAAATTCATCATGGGACCGGCAAAAATCGACAACGCCCGCGCGCCAACCGACTTGCTGCCGAATTGGCGGTCAATTGGAGCGATCTGCGTTTCTTTGCCTTTGGCGATCATTAATGCTTGCGGATGTACCGAAAAACGCTCGGTCTCGCCATCAATGTCAAGTGAAACGAACAATGCCCGCTCCAAATCAATAGCGGTAACTTCACCGCGAATGACGCCGCTCCGCTCATCGAGGCGATCCAAATACAGCCTTGTCACTTTCCCGTCCTTCACACGGACGGCGATGGTCTGCCCTTCGCCAACATCGACGATTTCCGGGTCTTCGCCCGCCATCCGGACAAAGCCTCCAGCCGGTACGAGACGCAACGTGAAGCGGGTTTCCCCGCGTTTGATCGAGAATAACTTCGGCCCAAAGCCGATCGCAAACTCCCTAACCAAAATGCCGGCTCGCTTGGCAAAGTAATAGTGGCCCCATTCATGAATAGTCACAATCACAAAAAATACGAGCACGGTCAAAAAAACGACCTGAATCATCTCCATAACGAGCCTCCTGTTCGTAACGGCCTGTACATAGATTATCATTATTCTCCCGTTCGATACAAGAGAACCACAGGTTGCCGCAGAAGCTAGATTGCGGCTGCAGCTTGGCGCGCCCAGGCGTCGATCGCCGCGATCGTTTCGACATCATTGACATCGGTTACCGTATGCTTCTCCAGCACTTGCTCCAGCACGCTTTCGATAGCCAGGAAGTCGATTTCGCCATTTAGAAATCTTGCAACCGCCACTTCGTTGGCGGCATTGAATACGGTAGGCGCCGATTGCCCTGCTCTGCCGCATTCAAAAGCCATCCGCAAGCAAGGGTAGCGTTCGAAATCCATTTCGCGAAAATGAAGTTTTCCGATCGCAGCCAGATCCAGTCTTCCGCATAGGGAAGGCTGACGCTCCGGATAGGTGAGCGCATATTGAATCGGTACGCGCATATCCGGCAATCCCATCTGTGCAATAACGCTATTATCGGCAAACTCGACGTAGGAGTGGATAATGCTCTCCGGATGGATGAGCACATCAATCTGATCGTAGTTAATACCGAACAGCCATTTGGCTTCAATCACTTCAAGCCCTTTATTTACCATTGTTGCCGAATCAATCGTAATTTTTGCACCCATCGACCAATTTGGATGATTTAGCGCCTCTTGTACGGTTACACCTGCAAGCTGCTCTCGTGTCCGGTCACGGAATGATCCGCCGGAAGCGGTAATTGTAATGCGGCTTAGCGACTTGCGGTCCTCGCCATTCAAGCACTGGAAGATAGCCGAATGCTCGCTGTCTACGGGAATGATCGAAACCCCTTTGGCCTTAGCCCTTGCCATGACAATATGTCCGGCCGTTACAAGTGTTTCCTTGTTGGCTAGCCCGATGTTTTTGCCTGCATCAATTGCAGCCAATGTCGCAGGCAGCCCGCGGCTGCCCACGATGGCAGTAACGACGAAATCAGCATCGTTGTCTGCAGCGGTTTCAATGAGCCCCTCTTCGCCATAAACGACCCGGATCGCCGCAGGAAGCAATGCCTTTGCTTCGTCAGCCAATTCCTTGGTTGCCAGGCAGACGATTGCTGGCCGGAAGCGCAATGCTTGTTCAACCAGCAGCGAAACGTTGCTGCCGGCCGATAAGCCAATGATCTCATAGCGATCGGGATCGCTTGCGACTACATCGAGCGTTTGCGTGCCGATTGAGCCGGTCGAGCCAAGAATCGTTAATTTCATCGTTAACCCTCTCTCGCCATACAGCAATTAATTTACTAAACGTAAAAAAGCGGGCGCTGCGCCTTCACGACGCTCCGCCCGCTCCCTCTATGGAACCGTTTATGTAGGCAGCAAGCCGGAAAGAAGCACGAGCGGGAATACGATAATCCAGCTGTCGCAGCGGTCCAGTATGCCGCCATGCCCCGGAAGGATCGCACCGGTATCCTTAATGTCGCGAACGCGCTTATAAGCGGATTGAATCAAATCCCCCAGCTGTCCCGCAACCGCAGCAATTAAGCCAATGCCAAGCGCTCTCGGCAAGCTGACGACGTCAGGCATAGCCAGTGCAAAAGCAACAGCGGTAATGAGCGACAAAAGAACGCCGCCTGCTGCTCCTTCAATCGTCTTGTTCGGACTGATCATCGGCCACAGCTTATGTCTTCCTATAGCTCGTCCTGCAAAATAAGCGCCGACATCCGACGCAATGATGCAACCGAGAACAAGGAAGGTCCAGAACAAGCCATGCTCTTCCATCTGTCTTACCGTATCCAACGCGCCAAACCCGTAGCCTACGTATAAAGCGCCAAGCAGCATAAGCGCGGCGCCGTCAATCGTTGTTTTGTTTTTGCTGATAACCGTTACAGCCAGCAAAAGAAATGCTGCAATCCACATCACCATTAATGCGGAAGGAGCCTCCATATCCATTAAGGACCAAGGCAGCACGAACGTAAGCATGCCCGCGAAACCGATAAGAGAAGCAGGATGATGCCAAGCAAAACCGTTCATACGAACATATTCGGAGAAGCCGATTATAGCCATGAGCACGAGCAAGCCGGCAAAAAACCAGCCTCCGGCCAGCGCAAAAGCAATGAAACCCGCGGCCGCGAGAACGCCTGTCACGATTCTTTGTTTCAAAATTCCAGTCACTCTCCGTTATGGAAGCTTACAAGCCGCCGAATCGCCGCTTGCGGCTCTGATACTGCAGCACCGCTTCTTGAAAATGAGCCTCGTTGAACTCCGGCCAATATACATCGGTAAACCACAGCTCACTGTAAGCAAGCTGCCAAAGCATGAAATTGCTGAGCCGCAATTCGCCGCTCGTTCGAATCAGCAGGTCCGGATCGGGGATGTCGCGGCTCAACAAACGCTCGGACATCAATTGCTCATCAATTTGATCCGGCGTCAAACGACCATCAGCCACATCTGCGGCTATCGCCTGGATCGCATCGATCATTTCCTTGCGACTGCCGTAGTTAAGCGCAAAATTAAGGACGAGGCCGGTATTGTGCGCCGTCCGTTCCATCGCTTCCTCCAGCGCGTCAATCGTATAGGAAGGCAAATCAGATTTGATCCCCATCATTCGGACCTGAACGTTGTTCTCGATAAGCTCCTCCAGCTCAATCTCCAAAAACTGCTGAGGCAGCCGCATCAGAAAATCAACCTCGTCCTTCGGACGCTTCCAGTTTTCCGTCGAAAAAGCATACAGCGTCAAATATTTGACGCCGAGCCGATCGGCTTCCCTGACGACGCGTTTGACCGCCTTCATACCGGTATGATGACCCGCAATACGCGGCAATCCGCGATCTTTGGCCCAGCGCCCGTTGCCGTCCATGATGATGGCAACATGATCAGGCACTTTATCTAGCTGAGGCATCTCAGCCTTTGGGGACGATTTGCCTAGTTTGGCCCAAAGTCGACTGATCATCTACGTTCCTCCCACCCGGAATTGCAAACCCCTTCTTGAAGAAGGGGCTCGAAGCGCAATTAAACTTCCATGATTTCCTTCTCTTTTACAACCAGCACTTTATCTACTTCAGCGATGAAACGGTCAGTCGCTTTTTGGATATCCTCTTGATGGCGACGGGATTCATCTTCAGAGATGTCCGTTTTCTCCATCTTTTTAATATCATCATTCGCATCGCGGCGAATGTTGCGGATGGCTACCTTAGCTTCCTCGCCGAATCTCTTCGTCATTTTCACCAGATCCGCGCGGCGCTCTTCTGTAAGCGGCGGAATTGTAATCCGGATAGCAGCGCCGTCATTCGAAGGCGTCAAGCCAAGATCGGATTTCATAATCGCTTTCTCAATCGCGCTGATCGACGTTTTATCCCAAGGCTGAATGAACAGCGTGCGGGAATCCGGCGTATTTACGTTAGCCAATTGGGATACAGGCGTCATTGCGCCATAGTATTCAACTTGAACGCGATCGAGTAAAGCAGGCGTTGCACGGCCTGCACGCAAAGTAGCCAAGTCGCGCTTCAAAGCGCCGATCGCTTTTTCCATCCGCTCTTCAGCGTTTTTCTTTACAGCTTGAGGCATTATTTTGCACTCCCTCTCACAATGGTTCCGATTTTCTCGCCGAGGACAACTTTCTTAATATTCCCTTTTTCGGTAATCGCGAACACGACCAGCGGAATATTGTTGTCCATGCAAAGCGAGGATGCGGTTGAATCCATAACACCCAGGTTTTTGCTTATCACGTCCATGTACGTAAGCTCATCATATTTCTCTGCAGACGAATCTTTGAACGGATCGGCAGAATATACGCCATCCACTTTGTTTTTCGCCATCAGAATAACTTCAGCTTCGATCTCCGCTGCACGAAGCGCTGCGGTTGTATCTGTGGAGAAGAACGGATTGCCTGTGCCTGCAGCGAAAATAACGACGCGGCCTTTCTCCAAGTGGCGGATCGCCCGGCGGCGGATGTACGGTTCAGCAATTTGCTGCATCGCAATCGAAGTTTGTACGCGAGTCGGCACTTCGATTTGCTCCAAAGCGTCTTGCAGAGCCAGAGAGTTCATCACCGTTGCCAGCATGCCCATATAATCGGCAGTCGCACGATCGATCCCTTTTTCCGTTCCCGCAATTCCGCGCCAGATGTTGCCGCCGCCTACGACGATTGCAACTTCTACGCCAAGCGCAATAACTTCTTTCACTTGTTCGGCAATTTCTGATATTACAGAGGCTTCGATGCCGTAGCCATGATTCCCGGACAGCGATTCTCCGCTGACCTTCAATACGATTCTTTTAAACACTGGCTGTCCCAACGTCACTACCTCCATCATTGTACTGCTATTTTGTTGCACCTTTGGCTGATTGACTATGCTGCTGTAAAAAGGCTTCCATATAAAAAGCAGGCGGGGCGGACGCCCCGCCCCGCCTGTGCGTTCGGATTACAGTTTTGCTTGAGCCATAACTTCTTCAACGAAGTTATCTACTTTTTTCTCCAAACCTTCGCCCAGTTCATAACGAACGAAACGACGGATCGAAATGTTTTCGCCGATTGCGCTTACTTTCTCGTTCAGCAATGCGGAGATTGTTTTGTCTGGATCTTTAACGAAGGATTGCTCAAGCAAGCAATACTCTTCATAGTATTTCGAAATGCGGCCTTCAACCATTTTGTCAACGATTTTCTCAGGCTTGCCTTCGTTCAAAGCTTGTGCGCGAAGAATTTCGCGTTCTTTCTCGAGCTCATCGGAAGGAACTTCTTCACGGCGAACAAATTTAGGGTTGGAAGCTGCAATGTGCATTGCGATATCTTTAGCAAACGAACGGAATTGTTCAGTTTTTGCTACGAAGTCAGTTTCGCAGTTGATCTCAACCAGAACGCCGATACGGCCGCCTGCATGGATGTAAGATTCAACTACGCCTTCCGTCGCGATACGGCCAGCTTTGTTAGCTGCTGCGGAAAGGCCTTTCTCACGGAGCAATTCAATAGCTTTTGTAACGTCGCCATTTGTTTCGTCCAGAGCTTTTTTGCAATCGAGCATCCCTGCTCCCGTTCTTTCACGAAGTTCTTTTACTGCGCTAGCACTAACTGCCATTTTTAGCCCTCCTGATATTGTAAAAGGTTATTTAAGTATCATCCGGTCAAGCAGAAACGGCTCCGCCGTTCTTAATGGCGAAGCCAAAGTTTCGCGGTGAAATAGAAGCCAATTTATATGAATCATATAAACCCTTATATTTCAAAAAAA
Source organism: Paenibacillus sp. NPDC058174 (assembly GCF_042883865.1). Lineage (NCBI taxonomy): Bacteria > Bacillati > Bacillota > Bacilli > Caryophanales > Paenibacillaceae > Paenibacillus > Paenibacillus sp. NPDC058174. Next base: position 192,119 of record NZ_JBHVUY010000001.1, on the reverse strand, counting down.
GGGCGGTGAGAGGCTTTCACCATCTGACCACCCTTTGTTGAATAGCAAGCGTAATGAAGATTAAGCCGTTGTTTGCTCGCCTTGGTTAGCTTCAACAATTGCGTCAGCCATTTTGGACGTAAGCAATTTCACAGCGCGAATCGCGTCGTCATTGCCTGGAATGACATAATCGATTTCGTCTGGATCGCAGTTTGTATCAACGATACCTACGATTGGGATACCAAGCTTGCGAGCTTCAGCAACAGCGATGCGCTCTTTGCGCGGATCGATGATGAACAAAGCGCTTGGCAGGCGTTTCATGCCTTTGATGCCGCCGAGGAATTTTTCCAGACGGTCTTTTTCTTTGTTAAGGATGATAACTTCTTTCTTTGGAAGAACTTCGAAAGTTCCGTCCTCGGACCATTTCTCCAGCGTGCGAAGACGATCGATACGCTTTTGAATTGTTTGGAAGTTAGTCAGCGTTCCACCCAACCAGCGTTGGTTGATGTAGAAGTTGCCGCAACGCTCAGCTTCTTCTTTAACAGAATCTTGAGCTTGTTTTTTCGTGCCGACGAACAGCATAGTGCCGCCTTCAGCTGCGATCGAGCGAACAAAGTTGTAAGCTTCCTCAACTTTTTTCACTGTTTTTTGCAAGTCGATAATGTAAATTCCGTTTCTTTCGGTGAAGATATAACGATCCATCTTAGGGTTCCAGCGACGAGTTTGGTGACCGAAGTGTACCCCAGCTTCGAGAAGCTGCTTCATGGAAATAACCGCCATTTCTTCAACACCTCCTATAGTGGTTTTGTTGTGTAGTGCTCCGCCGCCAATATCATCTTTCGCTAAAACTTCCGGCAGCCGGAAGCACCGTTAGCGAAATTAATCGGCGTGTGTTTTTAACACCGTCCATTAATATACCATATTCGTATGCACGGTGCAACAAACTTTGTGATTCAAGTATCAAATTCGCTATTTTCAACGATTATTCGATGCCTCTTGCTTTCAATGCGGCCCGTTCTTCTTTCGTTAAAGGTTCGCTCTTAATGATCGAAATAACCTCTTTCAGCTGAGGCTTGCCTTTAAACAAAAAATAACCGGCGCGAAACTTCGATCGTTTCATAGCGGAGATAAACGCCGCTTTATCCTCGATCAGACCGTTCTCGGCCAGCAGCTTGGCTGTCTCTGTTAAATTCGTGCCGCCTTTAATCTGAAGCACAAGCTCTTGAACCGGAGCTTCAGGCTCCTCTGTCTGCTGAGGCTTCTCCGTGCTCTCCGGCTTCTTCTCCGGCTCTGTTGACGCCACAGGCGTTGCAGAGGGAGAAGGAGCTGTTGTCGCCTCAGTGCCAGCCGGGATGCTGGAAGGCTTATCCGCCGCCTTTTCCTCCCGGGCAGCAGCAACAGCAGTGTCCAGCTCTTGCTGGGTATACTGCTTCTCCTCCCCTGCAAACAGGCTTTCTCCCAGCTTCGCCTGGCTTTGCTCCCCGATTTGCAGCAGCTGTAGCAGCAGCGCTCCAACGATGATGCCGATGCCAAGCCCTGTCAAAAACATGCGGTTTCTAAGCACGAGCAACCTCCTCCTGCTTTGCCAGCTGCAGAATAAGCTGCACTTCCCCTTTATTCATCCCGAGCTTTTTCGCGATCAGCTCAATTGATTTGCCCTGGCTGTACAGCTCTAGCAGCTCGGCATAACGCGCCTGAATCGTATTGGGTGCTGATACTGCTGACGAAACCGGATCTGGCTCCTGCACTTGCAGCACGGGCTCGGCTGCGGGCTGAGCAGCAGGAGCAACCGCTTGCACAACGCTCGCTTCAGCTGCTTGTCGCGCAACTTCCTGCGGCATTGCATTCAATCTGGCAGCTGCTTCATTCGCTTGCGTCTCCAGCTGAGCCAGCCTTCGCTCCAATTCTGTAATACGCTGTTCCTTTGCTTCAGCCTGCGCATGGCTTTGCTCACGGAATTTCGTAACGAGCTGTACAAGCTCCTTGTGATCCAGCTCCGTATTCTCCATAAACTGCTCCAGCGCAATTTCCATATTGCTTGTTGTACCCGCGTTCGCCTGCTCTTGCTTCGCTTTAGGAATCAATAAAGCGAGCACAAGCACAACGGCCCCCACTAGTACGACATATGTCCATGTATCCATCTGCTGCACCTGCCTAAACTAACGAGTTGATAACTTTAAAGCTTCATATCGAAGCGATGGCCTTTATACGGATGAATCGGCTGCTTCTCTTCCTCGGCTTCCTCAGCATTAGGGTTGCGCTGCTTGTCCCGTTTGCCGCCTTTGGAGCTCTCCTGGTCTTTCCTGATGTTAAGGCCAGCCGTATGTTCAAGGCCTTCATTTCGAGTGCGGGCAAGCTCATCTTGCCGTGTTTGCTGCTCCGCAAGCTTGGTTTGCTCAATGGCAGGGCGTTGATTAATCGCTCCTTGCATACCGCCAACCTCTGGCGTTCTAGGAATAGAATGCTGCAAATCAATCGGTCTGAACGTCATTTCCCGTCCTCCTTATTGGTGAGGTATTGTTACGGAAAAAACGGTACGTGCACGATATCGCCTTCCATGTAGCGGAACGACACATGCTGGATAGGATCTTTGAGATAACGCGTGTATCTGCCAATTACAATTTTGATGCCGCCGTATATCGTATGGCTGACATCAACCTTTGCCCGGTCTGTGTCCTCCAGCGTCTTCTCGATTTCAAGAATGCGGTCCCGCATATCCTCAATCTCGCTCATGGACACCCGTTTGGTCGCCCCGAGCTTAATCCGCAATGCCATTTTGTCCTCTGTCAATTGACCCGATGCAGCCAGCTGATCGAGAATCGTCAGCGCTTTCTCCGATTTATCCAGGCTGTCCTGGACTTGCCGAAGCTTTTGGCGCAATTCAGTCAACTCCGCGCGCTGCTCCGGCCGGACGCCGACCTCTACAGCGGTGGCAGTCGACATCGTATTGCCGATTACCCGGGCCGAGACAAGATCAGCAGCCTGAATTGTACCGCCGACAATCAGCCCTTTGGAGCCTGAGCATATGACGCTGCGGCCCGCACGTACGACGGAATGCATAATGCTTTGCGAGACGAGAACATCCTCCCCCGCACTTACATTGCCGTCTTGAATAAAGGAGCTTTTAATCGTCTTATTCGCTCTCACATGGCCCTTATTGCCGGCCAAGATGCCGCCGATAATCTCGATAGAGCCTTCCGATTCCAGCTCCGCGCCTTCTACGCCCCCGATAATCCGGATATCACCGGCTGCTTTGATCTTGAAGCCGCTCAGCACATTGCCGCGGATGACGACCGTACCGATGAAATCGATATTGCCTGTCTTGTAATCGACGTCCCCATTAACCTCGTAAACCGGAAAGACGTTGATCTTCTCTTTGTCCGTTAACGTAATAAGACCGTCGATTGTGGCATACATCGCGGTCTGCTCGCCGCTAACGACGACATTCTTCCCTACTTTAAACCTTGCTTGCTTCCCAAGCTTGGCAGCAATCGTCTCTCCGGTAACTGTTTTCCCCGGCATTCCATACTGCGCTTCAACCCGCTCGGCGATAAGCTGACCGCGCTGGACATTCTTCAGCTGCTTGACCTCTTTGAAGTCAACCGTACCGTCTTCAAGCTCTGTCGGCCGCTGATCGCGCTCCTTCATGTCGTAGATAAACCGGATATAGCCGTCTTTGCCGGTCGTTGCCTGCTGCCCTACAGCGACGAGCGTCTGCTCCTTGCAATAGGCCAGCACATTATTGCATATCTCGGTCAGCAGTTCCGTTCGAATTCCGCTCGTTATGCCTTTGCTAATTAAGAATCGTTCCAGCTGATTAGGCGTGCAATCAAACTCATCCGTAATCCGATTAAATATTAAAAAGGCAGACAGCTTATCGGCAGATGTTTGAATGCGCAGGAACGAATCTAGTAGTTGATCGTCCACCTTTATACCCCCTTTCTAGTGCTGTGTTAATTGATCTTTATGCTTAGCCAACGCTCCACGAAGCCGCAGTATCGCTTTAGAGTGGAGCTGGGAAATTCGCGATGGTGATAGCGACATCACTTCAGCAATCTCGCTTAATGAAAGCTCATCGTAATAAAACAGCGACACGACGGTGCGCTCTTTCTCCGTCAGCTTCTCGATCCCGCTTACGAGGGATTCCTTCAAGAAAAACTCATGAACCTTATGGTCGGGATTTTTCACCCTTTCGTCAACGAGCAGGCTCATCCTCGTCTCCGTTTCTTCCTCCCGAATCGGGTCCTCCAGCGAGCATACAGTCGTGATTGCAATTTCGTGGAGCATCGTCGTAAACTCTTTTTCACTAATTTCCAAGTAATTGCTTATCTCGGCATCTGTTACGGAGCGCAAATATTGCTGCTCCAGCTTTTGATAAGCCTCTTCCACTCTCTTTGCTTTCTCGCGAATGGAACGAGGCACCCAGTCTCCTTGGCGGAGACCGTCAATAATTGCGCCTCGTATGCGCCACGAGGCATACGTTTCAAACTGCAGGCCGCGGCTGTAATCGAATTTTTCAATCGCATCTATAAGGCCCATTACACCATTGCTGGCAAGATCGTCGCGGGAAACGTTTTTCGGCAATCCTATCGCCATGCGGTTCGTGACGTAGTCGACGAGCGGCAAATATTGCTCAATCAAACGTTTCTTCGCCTCAAGATCGCCTTCGTCCTTCCATGCTTGCCACATCTCGATGTTCACTGACGCAATCATCGCCTCAACCTCCCGTCAGGTGACGTATTGCTTTTACTAATTGTTCGGGATCCTTGTTCTCCGTCGATACCAGCTGCGGAGGATTCAGCGGACGGAATTGCTCCGCTGCCTGCTGTTGTTCCAGGTCAACTTTCTCCGTTCTCTCCGCTGCCGGCCGGCTCCCCTCTTCTAGTTGAGCCTTCAACAGCTGATTGATGTCATCGCCCTCATCCGGTGTATACAAATCGAGCGCCGTTCCTTTGCCCTCTTCGCTTGCAGCCTGAGCGAGCTCAGATCCGGCATTCATCGCCGGCGGCTGCAGGATGATTGAAATAGCCGCCCTTAGAATAAACGCGAGAACGACAAAGGCGATGAAAGCGTATAAGCTGCGCAGAAGCATGACATCCAGCGGGTTTTTGCCAATCGAGAAAAGCATCGTCAGCGCCGCTCCGACAAGTCCCATCACTAAATTCCATCGCCAGGTTCCGATCATTCGTACTCAAATCTCCTTTGTACCAAGCTGTACGCTTTTTATCAGTAAAATGCCAGTGCTGCTGTCAATTTCAATCGTGCGTCCATAGTTGCCGCCGACATCCTGAGCGATGACCGCAATCATGTTCTTCGCTAGCATATCTAGACAGGACTCCACATTGCGCGGGCCGATTCTCATCGAATCGGACTGTCCGCTGAATGCGAACATTTGCGCTCCTCCCGCCATCTTGGCAATGGCGCGCCGCATATTCGCACCGGCGTCTTTCATCCGGGCGATTAGCTCTGGAATGGCAGTATCGGCATATTTGGCAACGTTAATGGCAGATTCGCGTGCGATTTCCGAGGAAGGAAGCATCACATGTGCCATTCCGGCAACCTTCGATACAGGATCATATAGCGTTAACCCGACACAGGAGCCTAGACCCGTCGTTCGAAGAATTGCCCCGTCCGTGGCGATATTCAAATCCGCCATGCCGACCTTGACCAAGTTTTGCTCTATCATTCGGCAGTTACTCCCAAAGCTTTAAATATTTTATTGAAAGATTCCGGGTCGGGTATAAGAAAGAAGTGGCCTTCGAGTTCTTGCCGGTCTTCCAAAAACGTCGTTTCAATTAACAAAGCGGAATCGCCCATCTCTCCGTATTGGACCAAGCCATAGCTTAATATAGCACCGGCCATATCGAGAGCGACGGACGGCACCGATGGCGCCATCGTCAAACGGGTAAAGTCGGCAAGCGAAGAAAGATAGGAGCCGGCAAGTATGTTGCCGATTTCGCAAAGCGCGGACATCTCCATTTCCGAATAGCCTTCTTCTACTTCTTCAGGCCTCAAGGAAAGCAGCTGGCTGAGCAGCGACTTGGCCGATTGCTCCTGAATAATGAAGAACATATTGCCGGGAGCTTCCCCCTCAACGCGAAGGAAGACCGCTATGACGACCTGCTCGGAACCGCCCACGCGATCCGCAACTTCCTCGAAGGGAAGCAGGCTGACTTTGGGAACCGCCATATCAACCGGCTTGTCCAGCAGTGTTGACAGAGCAGTTGCGGCATTGCCGGCTCCAATATTGCCAACTTCCTTCAGTACATCTAATTCAAAAGCTTCAAAACGGCTGAATAAACTCACTTTACACCTCTAGCTGTTCGAGTTGAATAATTTCATTTTTATTCAGCACCTCGGACAGGTTGAGCATAATAAGCAGTCTGCTGTCGCCAAGTCTGGCAATTCCCCGCAAATATTTCGCTTTAATGCCGCCAACGATTTCCGGCGGAGAATCAATCGTATCCGTGTCGATGTCGATAACGTCATTCGCTGCGTCAACGATAAAGCCTACTTCGAGTTCACCTGCCGCAACGACGATGATCCGGGAATTTTCCGTCGGCTCCGTCTCGCCAAGTCCGAACCTGCCGCGAAGATCAATAACCGGAACGACGATGCCGCGCAAATTGATTACACCTTTAATGAAGCTTGGCGTTTTCGGAACACGGGTAATTGGAGACAACCGCTCAATAGTCCGTACCTTGTCAACCTCGATGCCATATTCCTCGTGTGCCAGACCAAATACTATGACTTTCAATTCTTCTCCCATCGTGAAACCTCCTTATTTAATGAGTGCATTAGGATCAATAATGAGCGCGACTTGACCATCGCCAAGAATGGTAGCGCCTGAAACGGCTTCGATATTGGTCAAATATTTGCCAAGCGATTTCAATACGATCTCGCTTTGGCCAATAAATTCATCGACGGTAATTGCCGCCCACTTGTCGCCTTTGCGGATAACGACGATTTCCGTCTCTGCTTCGTCCCGTTCGTCGTAGTCTGGAGACTCCAGCACCCGGCTGAGAGAAATCAATGGAATAACCGAATTGCGGAACTCGATCATCTTATTGCCATGAACCTCTAGCACTTGCTCCCGCTTAATGATGGCTGTCTCAACAATTGACGATAGCGGAATCGCATATTTCTCCGAGCCCAGCTTGATCAGCATAGCTGAAATAATTGACAGCGTAAGCGGCAGCTGAACAGAGAATTTCGTTCCTTTGCCAAGCGCGGACTCTACGGTAACATTGCCGCCTAGAGACGTAATTTTGGAGCGTACAACGTCCAATCCGACACCGCGTCCAGAAATATCCGAAATTTTATCCGCCGTACTAAAGCCGGCAGCGAAGATGAGCATGTGAATCTCGTCATGAGTCAAGCTTTTCGCTTGCGCTTCAGTGACAACTCCGTTTTTAATGGCAATTTGCAGCACCCGGTCGCGGTTAATGCCATTGCCGTCTTCCTCTACCTCGATGAAGACGTTGTTGCCGCTGTGGAATGCCCGCAAGTGAATCGTTCCCGTCTCCGGCTTGCCCGCCGCAATCCTTTTATCGATCGTCTCGATGCCATGGTCCACGGAATTGCGAAGCAAATGGACGAGCGGATCGCCGATTTCGTCAATAACCGTCCGGTCAAGCTCTGTGTCGGCTCCGGTAATGACCAAATCGATTTTTTTATCGAGCGATTTAGCCAAATCGCGAATCATACGCGGGAAACGGTTGAATACGGTATCGACAGGCACCATCCGCAGCTTCAGGACGATATTTTGCAAATCGGAGCTGACACGCGCCATATGCTCTACCGTTTCCGTCAGGTCGCTGCGTTTAATTTCGCTGGCCAGCTGCTCCAGCCTAACGCGGTCGATCAGCATTTCACTAAACAAGTTCATCAGCGTATCCAGACGGTCGATATCGACGCGGATCGTTCTCGACACTGCAGCAGGAGCACTTGCGGCAGCTGTCTGGCTGCGAGCGCTGCTTACTTGGCTGGAAGCCTCTTTCTGGGCGGAATCTGCAGACGGTTCTGCTTTTGCTTCTGCAGGAGCAGCTTCCTGTACGGGCGCAGCTTCAGCAACATGAAGCAATTGAAGTGATTCCGCATCAAGCAGCGTTACGGTAGCTGTCTCAATTTCGGAAATCGAAGTAATTTGCTGTTGAAGCTCCTCTTGAGCAAGCTTGGAAATCGTAAAGACGACAAAGGAACGGTCGAACTTTTCTTGTTCCAAATCTTGTACAGACGGCTCGGATTTGACGATTTCTCCTGTCCGCTCAAGCAGATCAAATACCATATAAGCGCGGGCTGCCTTGAGTACGCAATCCTCATTGATGCTGACTGTAATGTGGTAGGCCAAGTGGCCGCTTTCGATCGATTGCTGCAAAATCGAGGTTTGGAATTCATCCAGCAATCCTTTTGCAGCCGGTTTGTTTGCTGCAGGCGCAGCTGATGCAGCTGGTGCCGCAGCGGCATTCGATTTATAATCACCTTTGAAAATAGATTGCAGCACTGCAACGATAGCCGTTACATCTGCTTTACCTGTTCCGCCGCCGACGATATCCTGTACCATCGCTTCAAGCGCATCAAGACCTTTAAAAAGCGTATCAAATATAAAGCTGTCCATTTTAAGCTTGCTGTTGCGAACCAAATCCAGTACGTTTTCCATCTCATGCGTCAACGATGCAAGATCCTCATAGCCCATCGTTGCCGACATGCCCTTTAATGTATGGGCCGAGCGGAAAATCGATTGGACTATCGTAAGATCCTCCGGCGCTCCTTCGAGCTGCAGCAGATTTTCATTCAAGGCTTGCAGGTGATCGTTGGACTCGTCGATAAACATCGACAGATAAGCGTTCATATCCATAGTGGTGCACCTCCTGTTAGGACTCTAGCTCTTTAGATCGATTTCAAAACGGCTTGCGCGATAGCTGGTGATATGCGTTGAAGCGGCAGCACCGTCTTCACCGCCCCGGTCTCCACTGCACTTCTTGGCATGCCATAGACGATGCAGGTTTCCTCTGCTTCTGCTATAGCGGTTGAAGCTCCGCTTTCTACCAGCGCCTTCATTCCTTTCGCGCCATCGCTGCCCATCCCGGTCATAATAACCGCATGTCTCTTTAATGAAGCAAACGGGATTAGCGATTCGAAAAGCACGTCGACTGAAGGGCGGTGCCCGTTGCGCGGAGCTTGCTGCGTCAGCTTGATATGGTAGCCCGATGGATCATGAGCCATCTCCATATGGTAGCCGCCAGGAGCGATGTAGACGACTCCTGCTTGCAGCCTCTCGCCTTGAGAGGCTTCAACAACTTGAAGCTCGCTGAAGCTGTCGAGCCGCTGGGCAAGCGATTTCGTAAATTTCGGCGGCATATGCTGTACAACGAGTACAGGAGCCGGGAGATGAGCGGGCAATGAGCAAATCACTTCATGCAGCGCTCTCGGTCCGCCGGTTGATGTTCCAATTGCCACGACATGGCGGAACGGATCGGATTTCACAGCCGAATGTTCCGGCAGAACTGGCTTGACGATATCGGGCTGCGCCTGTGCAGCTGCCCGATCTTTATGTAATGGGGCTGGTGCCGGACGATTTGGCAATCGTTCTTGAACCGTCTTGCGTAAGGGCTCCGTTTTTCGTTCCGGTGTCCCTGATTTACGCTCATTCGGCACCGATTCCCCTAATTTTTGAACTTTATCGTCAGTTGGAGCTTTGATTGGTTTCTTAGCAGGCTGCGCCTGTCCCTCCGGCTCCCTCAGCTCGATTTCCGGCAGCCTTCGTTTCATCAGGACGGCGATTCTCAGCTTTTCCAGCAGAAGCTCGCCTACTTGGATGATGTCATTCGAAAAGGCTCCGGAAGGCTTCCGGATAAAGTCAAATGCGCCGTATTGCAGCGCCTTGATCGTCTCTCTTGTGTTCTCCTCGCTTATGCCGGAAAGCATAATGACAGGAGTCGGATGCTTCTTCATAATGGATTGAAGCGCATCGATTCCGTTCATTTCCGGCATTTCCAAATCCAGCGTCACCGCATCCGGCTTTAAGCGTTCTACCGCTTCAATCGCCTCTCTGCCATTAGCAGCTGTGCCGGCGATCGTAAATTGCGGATCTTTCACGATAAGATCGCTGAAAATTTTGCGCATAAACGGAGAATCATCTACAATGAGCACGCGATAAGGAGCCATCTTCTTCCTCCTCATTTCAAAGGACTATCGTGATAGCCTGAACATTTTATGTAAAAATCCCTTGACCCCATCCTGCGAAGTTCCAGTTATCGCTTGCTTTGACTCTGTAAACCGCTTGGCAATCTCCTCTACGCCTCTAGAAGCGTCTGTACCAGGAAAAGCAATTGTAAATGGAACCTGACGCTTCACCGCCTTCGAGACGTTTGGGTCGTCCGCAATGATACCAAGCGACTGCAAATCCACTTGCAGGAAGCGTTCTGCCGCCATCGTGATCTTCTCGGCAGTTTGTCTGCCTTCCTTCTTGTCTCCTGCACGGTTTACAATCAGTTTAAAGCTTGCGTCTATCCCCTTCGCTTTGACCATTTTGATCAACGCGTACGCATCCGTAATGGACGTTGGTTCGGGGGTCGTCACGACGATTGTCTCCTGGGCTGCTTCGATAAACGTTACCGTTTCCTTGGAAAGGCCGGCTCCCGTATCGAAGAGTATGACATCATACATACCGTGGAGCTTCTCAATTTGCCCGCCAAACCATTTCATCTCTTGCTCGGACAGCTCCAGCAAATCTTTGAAGCCGGAGCCGCCTGCGATGAAATGAAGACCGGCTGGCCCTTCTTGCACAATATCCCATATCGTCTTATCTTGCTTGAACAGATGATAGAGATGACTGGTAGAGCTGACACCCATCAGGACGTCGATGTTGGCCATCCCGATATCCGCATCGAACACGAGAACTTTTTTCCCCATACGCTGCAAAGCGATGGCAAAATTCAAACTGAAGTTGGATTTGCCGACACCGCCCTTACCGCTTGTTACGGTAATAATTCGCGTTCCCCGGCTGGCTTCCAGCCCATTCTTCTGCTTCACCAGGTTCCGAAGCGCTTCCGCTTGGTCATTCATTGGCTGGCTCCCCCAGCAGTTCGTTCACATAGGCTTCGATACTGAAGGGTGCTATGTCATCCGGCACCGTCTGGCCTTTGGCAACGTAAGTTGGAGTCAGCTCATAATTCATCGCCAGATTAAAGATAGCTCCGTATACGGATGTCTCGTCCAGCTTAGTGAATAGCGCCTTGCGGACACCGTATTTGGAGAAGTTCTCCGCGACAGTCAGCATATCACGCGTCTTGCCAGTCAGACTAAGCACAAGTATCGTTTCACTGATTTCATTCGTTTGAAGCAGGCTGTTTACTTCAGATACATGCAGTTCATTGCGGAAGTTGCGTCCGGCAGTATCCATATAGATTAATTCCTGATTCTCAAGCGCCTTGAAAGCTTTAGGCAAATCCATTGGTGAAAATACGACTTCGATCGGCACATTCAAAATGTTAGCGTACGTTCGCAGCTGATCGACTGCCGCTATCCGGTACGTATCGGAAGTAATGAAACCGACCTGCCGCCCCCGCTTAATCGTCTGTTCTGCCGCCAGCTTGGCAATAGTCGTTGTTTTCCCTACACCTGTCGGACCGACAAAATGGATGATCCTGGCCTCTTCACTGATCTGGCCGCCAGACAATGGTGCCATCCAATCGGTAATGATTAGTCCGGCAGCCGCCCAAACGCTTTGCGCTGCCAGCGGAGTCTGCTGCTCGTACAGCTTTTTCTCCACTTCATCCAATAAACGTCTAATAAGTTCGGGCTCTACTTCTTGATCAACCAGCCGTTCATAGAGGGCTTCAAGCGGTGCCGGCATGTCCTGGCCCGGTTTACGGACCGACAGCTGCAGTAGTGATTGCTTGATGACACGAATTTCATCCAGCAGCTCGTCATTGATCCGGCTTAAAGCCTGTGACGGAGGCTGCTGCGGCTCTAATACTGCGGTTGCCGCTGCGGCAGCCTGACTTTCGCTAGATGCAGGCCTCGCTGCTGCGGCGGCAATCGCCGAACGCTGCTGCACCGTTTCATTAATGGCTGTCATAACAGCCTCGAAATCGGCTGCTTGCTTGCCTGTCGATTGAGGTTTTGGAGGCGGCGCATTGCTCTCAATCGCCGCGATAACCTCCATCCGCTTTTTGCGGAACATCCCCATAAATCCGCCAATGCGAACTTCCTTCGTATTCAGAATGACGGCGTCTTTGCCAAGCTCGCTCCGAATCATGGGCAGCGCTTCAGGCAAATCATTGACGACATACCGTTTCACTCTCATAAGTTCACCACCCCTACGCTTTGAACTTCAATATTGGGTTCAAGCTCGCTGTAGGAAAGAACCGGCACATCCTGCATCGTGCGTTCCACAATTTGACGCAAATACATGCGAATTGTCGGAGAGGTCAGCACAACCGGCTGTTGTCCGGACTGAATTTGTCTCGTAACCTGTTCATTAAGTTTGCTGTAGATTTGCTGTGTAGCAATTGGATCTAATGCAATATAGCTGCCTTGATCGGATTGTTGGACCGATTCGGCAATTTTCTTCTCAAGCGCCGGCCCGACAGTAATGACTTTCAGCGTATCGCCAGTGGAAGAAAACTGCTGCGTAATTTGACGAGATAACGCTTGTCTCACATACTCGGTCAGAATATCGGGATCCTTCGTATAATTGCCCTGATCGGCCAATGATTCGAAGATTGTAACAAGATCGCGGATGGAAACCTTCTCGCGGAGCAGCTTCGCCAGCACTTTTTGCAGTTCGCCGATCGATAGAATGGAAGGAATCAATTCGTCGATCAGTGCCGGATAAGTCTCTCTCACGTTATCCACAAGCGCTTTCGTCTCCTGACGTCCAATCAGCTCATGAGCATGGCGCTTAATAATTTCGGTCAAATGCGTTGCAACGACCGAAGGCGGATCTACAACCGTGTAGCCGGACAGCTCTGCCCGCTCTTTCATCGGTTCGTCGATCCAGATAGCCGGCAAACCAAATGCCGGTTCTGTCGTTTCGATGCCGATTACAGAGTCGTCCTCGAAGCCCGGGCTCATTGCCAGATAATGATTGAGCAGCAATTCACCGCGAGCGACCGTGTTGCCTTTGATTTTAATGATATATTCATTTGGCTTAAGCTGAATATTGTCCCTGATCCGAATGACCGGTACGACAAGCCCAAGCTCCAACGCGCATTGTCTTCTGATCATAATAATTCGGTCCAGCAAATCGCCGCCTTGCTGGGTATCTGCCAGCGGAATCAGCCCGTAGCCAAATTCGAATTCGATCGGATCCACTTGCAGCAGGCTGATGACGCTCTCCGGACTGCGGACTTCCTCGATCTGCTGTTCCTCGACGAGTATTTCCTCTTGTTCCTGTTTTCTCGAAATCGACTTCTGCATTCTCCACCCGCCATAAGCCAGCAGCAGTGAAAACGGCAGTGTACGAATGAGACCGATTGGCGTAAACAAACCGAGCAGCGCAATCGTACCTGCGACGACATACAGCAGCTTTGGATATTTGAACAGCTGGGAAGTAACATCATCTGCCAGGTTGCCGTCTGAAGCCGCTCTCGTCACGATCAGGCCGGCTGCTGTTGAAATAAGCAACGCCGGTATTTGGCTGACGAGACCGTCACCGATAGTCAGAATCGAATATGTAGATAGAGATTCCATGAAATCATATTTATGTACGACCATACCGATCACAAAACCGCCGATCAAATTGATCAAGAGGATAATGATCGAAGCGATTGCATCGCCTTTAACAAATTTGCTGGCACCGTCCATTGAGCCGTAGAAGTCTGCTTCGCGCTCAATTTTGGAACGGCGCTCACGCGCTTGCTGTTCATTAATTAGTCCCGCATTCAAATCTGCGTCGATACTCATCTGTTTACCAGGCATCGCATCGAGCGTGAATCGGGCTGCAACCTCCGCTACCCGCTCCGAGCCTTTTGTAATGACGATAAACTGAACGACGACGAGAATAAGAAATACGATAAATCCGATGGCGACTTGCCCGCCTCCAACCCAGCTGCCGAAAGTCTCTACGACTTTACCTGCATGGGCATGCGCCAAAATGTTCCGGGTCGTCGACACGTTCAGGGCTAGCCTGAATAACGTCGTTACGAGCAGGATGGCTGGAAATATGGAAAAGTCCAGCGCTTCCTTCGTATTCATGGCGATGAGCAGAATCATGAGCGCGATGGATATATTCAGAATGAGCAGTATATCCAGCAAGGGAGTAGGGATTGGGATTACCATCATGAGTACGATGCCGATGATCCCGACCAGAATAACAAGATCTTTTAGTTTCATGATGCTGCCTCATCCCTTTCGATTATGATGATTTACTCGGCCTTTCAATTTATATACGTGCGCAAGCACTTCCGCCACAGCCTGGAACAGGTCCGCAGGTATGGAATCTCCGATGTCTGCCCGTTCGTACAGCGCTCTGGCCAGCGGCTTATTTTCCATCATTATGACGCCATGCTCCTTCGCAACCTCTCGGATTTTAAGCGCGATATGGTCCATCCCTTTGGCGATAATGAGCGGCGCTTCCATCTTCGCAGCGTCGTACTGCAGGGCAATGGCAAAGTGCGTCGGGTTCGTAATGACGACATCCGCCTTCGGAACCTCCTGCATCATCCGCTGCATCGCCATCCGGCGCTGCCTTTCGCGAATTTTGCCTTTGATTAAGGGATCGCCCTCTACTTTTTTGTGTTCGTCTTTAATGTCTTGCTTGGACATCCGCAAGTTTTTGGCATGCTCGTATCGCTGATACATATAATCGAGCAAGGCCACTACAACTAATACAGCACCAATTTTAATACCTAGATTCACCGTCAATCCGGCTGCAAAATTAAAAATTTGTTCAATCGACAAATGCGGAAGTAATAGAATACGATTCCATTGCCCCGCAATCGTCTGATAGACGAGAAGGCCGATAATGAGCAATTTCGTAATGCTCTTCGCAAACTCGACCAAGGATCTTGCAGAAAAAATTTGTTTAAAGCCGTTATACGGATTCAGCTTGCTGAACTTTGGCTTGAGCGGGTCACCCGTCAACAGAAAGCCAAACTGCAATACATTTCCGACTATTGCGACGATAACAGCAATCGCAAAAATTGGAGCCAGAATCCAAATCAAGTCGACCGTCAGTTCTTTGAACAAAATTCGAACATTTCCTTCTGACAACTCCATCGTCAGCTGGTCATTGAACAAATGCTCGAACATAACCATGATACGCTCTTTGAAATAACCGCCAATCATGGCGAACCCCGCAAACACGAACAACAGAATGAAAGAGCTGGGCAGCTCAGCCGATTTGGATACCTGCCCCTTCTTTCTTGCGTCCTGCGTCTTTTTCGGTGTCGCCTTTTCCGTCTTTTCTTGGCTGAATAGCTGCAAGTCGAGCTTCAAGCGGTACGTTCGCACGGCTGCAGCCTCCTTATTGGCCTTCGGCTTGCTGTACGATGCCAAACAACTGCTCCAGGTTGTCGAATAAAATTGCGAACAGCTTGTCGAATAAAACCGCCATCCCAGGCATGAGCAGGATCAGAACAAACAAACCGATAATAATTTTGAGCGGTATGCCGATTACAAATACGTTATACTGCGGTGCTGTCTTCGCCAGAAAGCCAAGACCGGCATCCGTCAAGAACATGGATACGGTAAGCGGTGCAGCAATTTGAAGCGCAAGCATGAATGTATGCCCTACCGCCTTAGTCAGAAATTCCGTAATGCTTCCTTCATAAAGCCTGCCAAACAGCTCGTTGTCCAGCGGTATCCATTGATAGCTGTCCATCAGTGCGGTCAGCAGGTAATGATGGCCGTTCATTATTAGAAAGATCATGATAAGGAGCATATACTTGAAGTTGCCGAGCAGCGGCGCGGATGTTCCTGTCATCGGATCGACGACGTTTGCCATCGCAAAGCCAATCTGAAGATCCATGAGAGCTCCTGCCGTCTGCACAACAGTAAAGAACAGATAAACTATGTAACCTATTAGAAGTCCTACCAATACTTCTCTGAAGATAAATAATATATATTGCGCATCAGGAACGACGGTCTGCTTCATCCCATAGGTCATAAAGACGATAAAAGAAATAAAGAAGCCTAGACCAATCTTAAATGCGTTTGGCACACCCCTCATGGAAAACAGCGGTGCGACGACGAAAAAAGCCGTAATTCGACAAAAGATTAACAAAAAAATAGGAAAGCTTTGCACGAACAGATCCATCTCTTCGATTCACAGCCTATCCGATGTATTTATATAAATTATTCAGCAGATTGTAAGTGAAATCGACGATCGTATTTAAGATCCAAGGACCAAATACAATAATGGATAAAAAAACCGCTACGATTTTGGGCACAAATGCTAACGTCTGCTCCTGAATTTGCGTAGTCGCTTGAAAGACACTGACGATTAATCCGACGACTAGTGCAATCACAAGCATTGGTGCGCTGGCTTTCAAAATCGTATAAAGGGCTTGTCCCGCCAAACCGATAATGAAATCAGCACTCATGGCACGTTCCTCCCGTCTTCGTCATGGATTGAAGCTGAGCAGCAGCGATTTGACGATTAAGTACCACCCATCCACAAGCACGAATAAGAGCAGCTTGAACGGAAGTGAAATCATGACGGGCGGCAGCATCATCATCCCCATCGCCATTAATGTGCTGGCAACGATCATGTCGATGACAAGGAATGGAATAAAGATCATAAACCCCATTTGAAAAGCTGTTTTCAGCTCGCTGATCGCATACGCGGGAACGAGTACCGTTATCGGAATATCCTCGAATGATGCCGGCTTCTCCGTCTTGGTGTAATTCATGAATAGCAGCAGATCTTTCTCTCGCGTATGGGAGAACATAAACTTCTTCATCGGAACTGCGGCTGCCTCCAGCGCTTGTGTCTGCGATACTTCACCCTTGAGATAGGGCTGCAGGGCTACCTCATTCACTTGCGATAGCGTAGGCGCCATGATAAAGAAGGTAAGAAACATCGCCAGGCCAATCAGCACTTGGTTCGGCGGCATTTGCTGCGTGCCGAGCGAAGTCCGGACAAAGCCGAGGACGACTACGATTCTCGTAAAGCTGGTCATCAGAACGAGAATAGCCGGGGCTACACTCAATACTGTTATTAGAAGCAATATCGATAATGCGCTCGTTCCCGGTTGTTCTCCTCCGTTGCCAAAATTGATCTCGACATTGGGCAGCGGCTCCGCGAATGCATGCGGTTGAAGCAGCATCGCGGCAAGCTGTACGGCGACGATCGATATCCACCATTTATTTTTCATTGTCATCCATCAACCGTTCATTAGGTTTATCGTCTTTAAGCAACGACTCCAACTGCTGTTTACGGTCCGCTTGACGATTCAGTTTGTCGTTCAGCATCGCCTGGAAAGACGCAGAGTCGGTATTCCATTGTCCTTCCGGGGATTCAGCTTCTGTGCCGCGCTTGCGGAATCTGCCGAGAAGCTCCGACACCGAACCGCCGGACCAACTGCCGGAAGATTGTCGCTCAAGCGCGGCGATAATTTGCTGCGCCTGTTCACCAGACTCTACCTTGTCTAGCAGCGTAACGTTCTCGCCAACTCCGACGATGTAAAGCCGGCCTGCAAGCTCAACGACCTGAAGGGAGTTGTTTTGTCCCAGTGCAACGCCTCCGAGCGAACGAAGCGAGCGATTTGTGCCCCACACCCGGCTCTTCTGGGACAAAAACTTCATAACAACGACTATTAAGCCGATAACTAGAAATAAAGATATAACGACCCAAATCATGCTGCCGGTCAAATTGCCTGAATCGGAGAATGCCGGTTTCCCGCTATCCCCGTTCAATTCACTTGCTGCTGCGTATGCAGGCCAAACCGCGATGCCTGCTGCCGAAAGCATGGATAGTTTTGCGCTTATTCCCCTGATTAGCATACCGGGGAACCGTTAGCCGAGCGTTTTCTTAATTGCTTCGATAACGCGGTCGGCTTGGAACGGCTTCACGATGAAGTCTTTCGCGCCCGCTTGAATCGCATCGATAACCATCGCCTGCTGCCCCATTGCGGAACACATAATAACCTTCGCATTGCCGTCCAGCTTTTTAATTTCCTTCAATGCAGAGATACCGTCCATTTCCGGCATCGTAATGTCCATCGTAATCAAATCTGGTTTCAATTCCTTAAATTTCTCCACCGCCTGCGCGCCATCCTGCGCTTCTCCGACGACTTCGTAGCCGTTCTTGGATAAAATGTCTCGGATCATCATGCGCATAAAAGCTGCGTCGTCTACGATTAGAATGCGGTTTGCCATCTTTTTTTTCCTCCTAGGGTGTTATTGTAATTTTTGAATTCGGTCCCATTGGCTTACAATATCGGTTACGCGTACGCCAAAGTTTTCATCGATAACGACAACCTCGCCTTTAGCAATCAGCTTATTGTTCACGAGAATGTCGACAGGTTCACCGGCCAGCTTGTCCAGCTCGATAATCGATCCTTGGGACAATTCCAATATATCCTTAATTTGCTTCTGGGTCCTTCCTAATTCTACGGTAACCTTAAGCGGTATGTCGAGCAATAAATTAAGGTTTGTTTCATCGGTATTCACATACGGCGCTTGGTTGAAATTAGCGAATTGTACAGGCTGTACATTTACGCCCCGGTTCATCGGATCTCCGTACGTTTGCGGGCCTTGCGGCTGAACTGGCGGCATTTCGTAATAGGATGGCGGCTGTTGCATCTGAGAAGCTGCTGCCGCTTGCATGTGGCCTTGATTATGAGCCGCTGGGGCCGGCTGCTGCGCAACTGGCTGTTGCGGCTGCGGCGGCGCTGCAGCCGGCGCTGGTGCGCTTGCTGGCTCCTCCGCTCCTCCGCCCATTAGCGTTGACACCATTTGCTTCGCGAACGATACAGGGAGCAACTGCATAATCGTCGAATCGATGAGATCACCGATCGTCAGCCGGAACGAAATTTTGATGAAAACATCGACCGGCGGCAGCTGGCCCATGCCATCACCGCTGTCTACATCGAGAATGTCAATGCCAGGGGGCGAAATGTTGACGAACCGGTTGAAAATGGTCGACATCGACGTTGCCGACGAGCCCATCATTTGATTCATCGCTTCCTGCACTGCGCTAATATGTATTTCATTCAGCTCCTGAGCCGTAACTTCGCCTTCTCCGCCCAGCATCAGGTCTGCAATGACTTGAGCATCCTTCGTCTTAATAACGAGCGAATTGATGCCTTCAAATCCGTCTACGTATTGCACGCTAACCGCAACATGCGGCTTCGGAAATTCGTCAGACAGCTGATCTCTCCGGATAAAAGTAACTTCCGGCGTCGTAATGTCGACTTTTTTGCCAAGCAGCGTGGAGAGAGCCGTTGCTGCGCTTCCGAATGTAATGTTGCCAATCTCGCCAAGCGCGTCCTGCTCAATCGAAGTCAGAAAGTCAGACAGCACCGCATTTTCTGCGGCAGGCTGCTCCGTCTCCGTCTCACCGGATGACTGCTTCAACAACGCATCTATTTCTTCCTGAGACAAATAATCTTTACTCGTCATATTCTTCTTCCGCTCCTTCGTTGACAACTTGATCCACTTGAACGGCTAACCGATCTTTGACCGAGCCGGGACTGCCGATAAATTTCAACTTGTCGCCTACCTTGATTTGCAAGCCTTTGTTGATCGGCTTATGAAGCGAAATAACGTCGCCGACGGACAAACTGAGAAACTCTTGAATCGTAATCGATGATTCTCCCAGCTCTGCGACGATCGGCAGCTTGGCCTTGCTGACACGATGCTCCAGCATTTCTACTTCTTCCGGTATGCGCTCCTTTTTCTGCGACACGAACCAGTGGTGGGCCGAGAGGCGAGGCATAATCGGCTCAATAACGACATGCGGGATACAAAGGTTGATCATACCGGTTGTATCGCCAATTTTTGTACTAAGCGATATAAGCGCGATCGTCTCATTCGGCGATACAATCTGCATGAACTGCGGGTTCGTCTCCAGCGCCTCCAGACGAGGCGAAATGTCGATGACCGTCTTCCATGCTTCCTGCAGGCTTTCGAACGTCCGGCTGAATATCCGTTCCATGACGATCGTCTCGATCTCCGTCAAATTGTTAATCTTCGACGGGGCGGTGCCTTGACCGCCAAGCAAGCGGTCCAGCATCGCATAAGCGACGTTAGGGTGAACCTCAAGCACCATTCTGCCTTCGAGCGGCTCCGCCTCAAAAATATTGAGAATGGTCATTTTCGGAATCGAGCGAATAAATTCGTCATAAGGAAGCTGCTCGACCTGAACTACACTAATTTGCACAAATGTGCGAAGCTGCGCTGAGAAATAGGTAGTTAAATATCGCGCGAAGTTTTCGTGGATGCGGGTCAAGCTGCGAATATGATCCTTCGAGAAACGAACAGCGCGCTTGAAATCGTATACCCGTACCTTCTTCGTCACTTCTTCTTTCTTCAGCTCATCTGCATCCATCTCACCGGATGACAATGCGGCAAGCAGCGCGTCTATTTCATTTTGCGATAAAACATCAACCAAATCTCTCACCCCCTTCAAGGAATGTCGGCATCAAGTTCTAAATCTGCGAAATAATAAAGTCAGTAATTTCAACCTTAATCAGCTTTTTCCCTTCCGGCAAAATCGGATTGATCAGGTTTAGAAGCTTCGATTCCAGCATGTCCTCGCCCTTGGAGCCTTTCAGTTCTTCTGCCGTCATATCCGCTAGAGTACGGTTGATAATCGGCTTTATTTCAATCTCCATCAGCTTGTCGAAATCCTCTTTCGTTTTTTTGCTGTCCAGCTGGAAAGCAAAGCTGATTTTCACAATATAGTCTGAATCCAGCAGATTACGCGTGAAGCCCTTCAGCTCGGAAGTCACTTCCACCCGCTTGTCTGCACTTAATTGCTTGACGACAACCGGTTTCTCTGCATTCGCATCCGGGCCGTTGTCATTTAAGAATGATTTGAACAAGATAATACATACAATTGCGATAAGTGTAATGGCCAGCAATGTAGTAACTAACCATGGCAACATTTTTTTCATGTCTATGGACCCTCCGTTTGTTCGCTCTTCTGGGTCGCCGCGTATACGCCGATCGTTCGAAGATAACTCTGTACGAGCAGCAGAAGATCGGACGCGCTTTCCGCCACTATGATTTTTTTGCCTGTCGTCAGTGTAATGATCGTATCAGGCGTCTCTTCTACCAATTCGATAAGAAGAGCATTAATCATGACTTTCGTGCCATTCAAACGAGTTACGGTAATCATAAGCTGCCCCCTTCACATACCGGGGAGGCTCTCGCCTCCCGCTGGTTATGGTCTAGCTAAGTGCGATTAGCGTTTCAGGTTTACAACTTCCTGCAAAATTTCATCCGATGTTGTAATGATACGGGAATTCGCTTGGAAACCCCGCTGCGCTACGATCATCTCGGTAAATTCAGCAGTTAAATCGACGTTGGACATTTCCAGTTGACCCGCAATAATGGCCCCTGTACCAAGCTCCGGATCGTTTGCGGTCATAAATTCAAATTCTCCGTCCGGATTCGCGTTAGCCGTAACCTGATACAAGTTGCCGCCCATTTTGAGCAAGCCGCTTGGATTGGTCACTTTAACGACGCCCAGCTGTGCGACGACTTCCGTACCATCTGCAGTCACACCTAAGATCGAGCCGTCTTGTCCGATCGAGAACGAGGTGTATTCTGGAGGTATCGTAATTGGCGCGCCGCCGCTGTCAAGAACAAACAAACCTTCTGCCGTAACCAGCTGTCTGTTCGCATCCGGCGTAAAGTTGCCGGCACGGGTCAGATAGACCGGTTGTCCGTCTGGACTTGGGGATACCGCGAAAAATCCGTCGCCGTCGATCCGCAGATCCGTTGGCTGATTCGTTGTCATCGCACTTCCCGGCGTATGCACGGTATCGATCGAAGCGATCGAAACGCCAAGGCCGATTTGACGGGCGTTAACACCTGCTTGCTCACCTTCAGTGGAAGCTGTAACACCAGCCGTCGTCTGGCTCATAATATCGCTGAACATGACCCGGCTGCCTTTAAAGCCAACCGTATTGACGTTTGCAATGTTATTGCCGATTACGTCAAGCTTCGTTTGAAAGCCGCGCATACCGGATACACCGGAGTACATCGATCTAAGCATTTTTTTGTATTCCTCCTAATTAAATAGTAGATACATTATTCATAGGACTGCTTCAATCGGTCGGCAGCCGTCAGGCCCCCTTATCGGTCCAGCCTGTTTCTTGCTTAGTTAAGAATAACTGCGCTGTCTATTTGCGTGAATACATTGCTGTGAAGCTGCTTGCCGTCCATGGCCGTTACAACCGTTCGGCTTGGCACATTCACAATCATCGCAATGTCTTTCATCACGATGAGAGAATCGACTGCGCCTTTCGATTCCGCCTCTTCCACCGCATTCAATATTTTCGTCAATGATTCCGGCTGCAGCTGGATGCCGCGCTGCTTCATGCGTACCTCCGCATGATGGCTGAAATTAAGCACCTTGGCATTCAGCATATCGCGGAATTCCGAAGACGGATTCGGCTTTGCTGCTGCCTTGGACTGCTGCATTAATTTCACAGGCATGATATGCCCAATTTTTACGCTGTCGCTCACGGTGTATCAGCCCCTTCCGAGGATGACTCCGAATCCTTGCCGTTCTCTGAACCGCCTTGATCTTCGCCCGTCTCCGAAATGGAAACCAGATGATCGAGAAGCACCATTGAATCGTCGCTGAATTTCGCATATTGCTTGCCGTCCGAGAGAACAACGGCACTCACGGTACCTTTTGCCAGCACGGACTGACCCTGGTCATTCATTTCATACCATTCCACCGTTTTGCCGATCAGATTGGATGCTGTTCCAAGGTTCTGACGCAGCAGCCCGAGCTGTGTCGACATATTCGTCAGCTGCTCTACCGAGGTAAATTGGGCCATTTGCGCAATAAACTCTTTATCCTGCATCGGCTGCATCGGATCCTGATTCGCCAGCTGCGTTACCAAGATTTTCAGAAAATCATCCTTGCCCAGCGTTTGGTTCGGCTCCCGCTTGGCTGCGTTCTGCACATTCTTCGCGCTATAGTTCGGCCACACGGCAGTTGGACCAATGTTGTTATTCGCCACATCGCTCACCTCCATCCTACTTGCGCATCGATTGATGTTCTTATGCCGTCGCGTTCACTGCCCGGCCAAAGCCAAGCTCCTGAATGGCAATCTGTTCAACCACTTCATTCTCAAATCCGGCATCGTCAGCTACCCGGTCGCCTTTGGATTTGTTTTGTCCTGCGAAGTTTTGCTGCGCTGTCCCCTGGCCATGCTGGCCGCCGGCGAGTTGAGCTGCGTTATGTCCCTGCGTAACCTCCAGCTTGTCAACTGATAAGCCTTGTGCCTGCAGCGCTGCACGCAATTGCGCCATTTGATTGTCCAGCACGTCTTTCGCCGAAACGGTGTCGGTATGGAAAACGGCGGTCAATTGACCGTTTTGCATCGTAATCCTTACATCTACTTGACCAAGCTGCTCCGGGAACAGTTGGATTTTCGCTTCCGTCTTGCCTCCGTTCAAGATGCTGATGTCCAGCTTTTGAACGAATTGTGCCATCGTGTCTGCGAATTGATCTGCTGCAACGTAAGGCTGAAGCAGCGCTCTCGCTGCCGGATGCTGGGCTGCTGTTCGGAGAACATCTCCAAATACCGCTCCGCCTGGCAATACGGCTCCTTGCTCTTCTGTTCCGGCCGGCAAACTATCGTCCGAGCTGCCAGCTGCAGCTTCTTCAACTGCTGCAAGCATTACTGATGGATGAACCGATTGCTGAGTCAAACGCTGCAGCAAGGCAGCCGATGTCGCTGCAGACTGCGTAACAGTTGGAGCCGTATGCTGCGCTTCATCCGCGTTATCTGCTGTTTGAGGCGTTGCGGCAATATTGCTCTTCTGCTTCTGAAGCAGCTCCTGCAGTGCTTGAAGCTGTTGACCGATCAATTGCGTCGGCTCCTGCTGCTTAATCGGCTTCAATGAGCCTTCCTGTACAGCTGCTTGAAGCTGGAGCAGCGAGTCTTGAAGTTGAAGCTTCACAGCTGACGCCGAATTTGACTCCGTGTCTGAATCAGACTGGCCGCCCTCTTGCACTTCAGCAAGCGTTAATACCGGAATGCCCAGCAAAGCCAGCAGTGCATTAAACTGATCCAGTACCGATCCCAGTTCACCTGCGGCTTTATCTTCGCTTTCGGTATCCTGTGACTGATCTTCGCTTACATCAAGCTCATTGATTAGCGCATCCAGCATACCGAGCAAATCTCTCGTTTCTTCAGCACTAATCGTGACTATGCCGCCTCCCAGACTTGCTGCAAGGGAAGCTGCTGCAGAATCTGCAGATACCGATCCGCCAGCGGATTTTGCTGTGCTGCCGTTCATTTGATAAACGAGCGCTTGCTGAAAGCCTGCGCCGCCCGCTTTCGTTTGTCCTGCTCCGCTTGTTGACGCTGCTGCGCCTCCATTAGCGGGTATTGAAGCCATGATCATATCCATTTTTTCACCTCCTCTCGAATTGAGAAGCTGTTATTTGCCTGTCATTAGCTTCGATACGAGCTGAGCTGTCAATTTCTCGTTAATGCCTGACATCCCGGCTACAATAGCCGATCGGGTATTATCGTCGACCCCGTTCAAAATCCGCAGCACTTTGCTTGGGCTTACATCTGCCATTGCAATAAGCAATTGCGCCGCGCTTTTTGGATCCATTGCCGAGAACGTTGCGTTTAACTGCGCCGTGTCAAGCGTTGAAGAAGGCTGTTTCGTCGCATTGGCTGCCGCTTGGGCTTTCTTCAGCTCCGCTTGCAGGGCGGCGATTTGCCGGTCTTTTGCAGGGACGGTATCCTTTAGCATTACTGTCGCGTCGGCCGCCGTTTTCGGGTTCATTTTTTCCATGACCCGTACCCGGTCATCCGGACGCATCGCCTCCAGAACGAGTACCATATCCTCCAGCGTCATCGCTTGCAAAATCGGCGCCGCTTTACTTGGCGTGATTTTGCCATACATGCCGGCAAGCTCCTGAATTTTGGCTTGATACTGTTCGTCCTCAAGCCCTTTCTTCTCCGAAGACTTCGTTAATTGATCCAGCTCGGTCTGCAGATTTTTCAATTCCTGCTCTTGGGCTGTTTTCTGCTGTGCGGTTTGAGCCAGCTCGTTCTCCTTCTCCGTCAACTGGGCTTGAAGATCTTCGATTTTACGGCCCATATTGTCCGATTTGATCTGTTCATCATTTGCCCCACCGGTCGATTGCTTCGCTTCAGGAAGCACATTCCGAAGGACCGGAATGGAATTGCCCAGTTTCAGCATCGAGTTGCGCATGTCGGCATTGTACAAAATGTACACGACGCCGATGAGCACAACAACAAACAGAATCGGAGTTACGAAAAACATCATTCGCTCAAAACCGTTATAGCTCTCTTTCTCCATATCCGCATTCGCCATTCCAATCACTCCCTCTAGCCTTGCGCAGCAGCTTAAGTTTACGTCGCCGATGCGATGTAGCGGACGGTCGCCATCTCATCCAGCTCATTCTGTTCCTTCAGCTGCGTCGCGTACCGGAACCGTTCATGCTCATGCTCTTTCGCTTTCATCCATACCTTCTCATCCTTCATTCGGTCAGCAAGCAGCGAGCGATTGCTGTCCACACGCATTTGCGCGCGTCTTATATCTTTGAGCTTGCTTTCGATGCAGCTGTCCAGATACTCCAGATAATGCTGCAGCATTTGCAGCTCCGATAAAGATACGGCCGTCTGCGACGTCTCCAGCAGGCTTGCCTCCCACTCCGCACGTTTCGCTCGCAGCTCGGAGAGCGACAGCTCCTCGATTTGCAGTTCGCCGATTGCAGAGGAAAGCAGCCATTCCGCTTGCGTCTTCTCGCTCGTCTTTAAGTCGACGATTTTTTGATAGGAATAACGAAAGGATGCCATTTACGGTTCAACTCCTGTAAAATTCGGTCATTAATCGGTTCTGCGTTTCTTCAAGACTAACTTTTTCATTCGTTTTTTGCCTTGTGAATCCGTTGATCGCCTCGATATTATCAATGGCCAGATCAATTTCTTGATTGGAACCGCGCTGGTACGCCCCAATATTAATGAGGTCTTCCGAACCTTTATAAATAGAAAGAAGCCGTTTTAATTGATTGGCTGCATCCTGCTGCTCTTCCGTTACGATTTCCTTCATGACACGGCTGATCGAAGCCAGAACATCGATTGCCGGAAAATGTCCCTTATTGGCCAACTGGCGGCTAAGTACGATATGTCCGTCAAGAATGCCTCGAACGGCATCCGCAATCGGTTCATTCATATCGTCGCCGTCAACCAGCACGGTGTAGAACGCGGTAATCGATCCTGTCGGACCGGTTCCCGCCCGCTCCAGCAGCTTAGGCAAGGTCGCAAAGACGGAAGGCGTATAGCCCCGGGTTGCAGGAGGCTCGCCAATAGCTAGTCCAACCTCACGCTGCGCCATGGCAAACCGGGTAACCGAATCCATCATCAGCATGACGTTCAACCCGCGGTCACGGAAATATTCAGCGATTGAAGTGGCAAGCAATGCACCTTTGATCCGGATCAGCGCCGGCTGGTCCGATGTCGCGACAACGACAACGGAACGGGCCAGACCTTCCGGTCCAAGGTCTTTCTCGATAAACTCAAGCACCTCACGGCCCCGTTCGCCGATTAACGCAATGACGTTGACGTCTGCTGAAGTATTGCGGGCAATCATGCCAAGCAGCGTACTTTTACCAACGCCTGAGCCTGCGAAAATACCGACCCGTTGGCCTTGTCCGACAGTCAGCAGGCCGTCAATTGCTCTTACGCCGATTCCGAGCGGCTCCACAACGCGAGGGCGCATCAACGGATTGCTCGGCTCGTTATGCGTGGAGTAATGCTGCATCCGGCTTGGAAGGAATGAACCGTCCAGCGGTTGCCCAAGTCCATCCAGCACTTTGCCTAACAGCTCCGAACCGACTTGTACGGTAAGCGGCTTGCCTGTGCCTACCACATCGCAGCCCGGGCTAATCGCATGCAGATCGCCAAGCGGCATTAGAATTACTTTATTGTCGCGGAATCCGACAACTTCGGCCTTGATCGGCTTTGTTGCCTTCGATGGATATATGTAGCAAACATCGCCGATGCTTGCGTCCGGTCCTTCAGACTCGACGGTCAGCCCGATAACTTGAGTTACCTTGCCGTTGACGCGGACAGGATCGATTGGAGCCAAATGCTCGACATATTTGGAAGCGTCCAGCTTACTCGCGCTCATCCTGCAATCCACGCTCCTCGCTGCTTTGATGAGCCAGTTGAATGAGCTCGCGCTTAATTTCAGACAGCTGCGTATCGATTCTCGCATCGATGCTGCCAAATGCGGAACGGATTACACATCCGGCATCTTTAACCGTTGAATCCGGCAAAATTTGAAGCTCCGCCTGCGAGTCGATTGCGAGATTCAGCTCTTCTCTTGCGGCTTGTACGAATGCCAATTGTTCCGGCGATACACAAAGCGTAATGACGCCCTGCTCCCGCCGTCTGGACAGTGACTTTCGGATAAGATCCATTGCCAGATCCGGAGCATCAGCCAATTTCTGGCCAATAATCTTCTCAGCAATCGCACAGCTGAGCTCTACTAGAAACGGTTCCGCCTCTTGAATGATTTGCTCACGCATATCGTACGAGGTTTTGAGAATCGAAGCCGCTTCCGACAGCCGCTGCTCCCATTGCTGCTTGACATCGGCTTCTGCTTGGCTGCTGCCTTCCGAATAGCCATGCTGATAACCGGATTCCTTAGACGCTTGTGCAGCTTCCTCATCAGCGAGCCGTTTCTCAAGCCACCAGGCATCGATCTGAGTCTCTGCTTCCGCCAGCAGCTGTTCACTTTGCTTTGCCGCTTCACGGATCCTTTCCTCTGCGAATGTCTGCGCATCTGTAAGAATCTGATCACGAAGTGAAATGGTCTCTTCGTCTGGACCGGCCGGTTCTTCGTCGACTATGTCCTCTTGGGCTGGTGCGGCATATTGATTATGCCAGAGCAGCTCTTTGAATTGATCGACCGAAACGACGCTGTTCGATTTAATAAGATTAGACAATGATATCGTCTCCTCCGCCGCGAGCTATAATAATCTCGCCGGATTCTTCCAGTCTGCGAATAGTAGCGACGATACGGGTCTGTGCCTCTTCGACATCACGCAGCCGGACAGGACCCATGAACTCCATTTCTTCCTTGAACGATTCCGCCATCCGTTTGGACATGTTGCGGAAAATCGCTTCGCGCACTTCCTCGCTCGCCACTTTGAGCGCGAGCTGGAGATCGGCATTTTCGATATCGCGGATAATCCGTTGAATCGAACGGTTGTCGATATTGACGATGTCCTCGAAGACGAACATCCGTTTCTTGATTTCTTCTGCAAGTTCGGGATCTTGAATCTCCAGCGCGTCGAGAATGGTACGTTCCGTACCGCGGTCAACGCCGTTCAAAATTTGAACGATGGAGTCAATGCCGCCTGCATTCGTGTAATCCTGGGTAACGGTTGCTGAAAGCTTCTGTTCCAGCACCCGCTCGACCTGTCCGATAACTTCCGGCGAGGTGCTGTCCATCAAAGCAATTCTGCGCGCAACATCCGCCTGCTTGTCTTGCGGAAGCGAGGACAAAATATGCGAGGATTGCTCGGATTGCAAATACGAGAGCACGAGTGCGATCGTCTGAGAATTTTCGTTTTGGATAAAGTTCAAAATTTGAGTCGGCTCCGCCTTACGGGCAAAGTCGAACGGCCGAACCTGCAGCGTAGCAGTCAGACGGTTGATAACCTCCACTGCTTTTTGCTCGCCCAGCGCTTTCTCCAAAATATCTTTGGCGTACGAAATGCCGCCTTGCGTAATGTATTCCTGAGCCAAGCAAATTTGGTGGAATTCGCTAATAATCGATTCCCGTTCACTGCTGTCGATTTTGCGTACATTGGCGATCTCAAGCGTAAGCTGCTCGATTTCCTCTTCCCGCAAATGCTTGAAGATTTGTGCCGAAACTTCCGGCCCCAACGTAATTAACAGAATCGCCGCCTTTTGCCTGCCGGATAATCCGTTTGCTGCTTTCGCCATTTATGCCACCTCTATTCTTCCACAAGCCAGGAGCGAAGAAGATTAACGAATTCTTCCGGTTTGCGTTTGGCCAGTGTTTCAAGATTTTTACGAGCTTGGCTCTCTTGGCTTGCATCCATATCCAGCGATGGATATTCGACTTTGATCGGTTCATCGGCAACAAGTTCCTCTTCAGCCGCATTTTTTCTGCGTCTGCGAACGAGCATAACTGCAAGTGCGCCGATAATTGCCAGCGCCGCGGCGCCGATTCCGATTGCCCATCCTGTGGACAAGCCGCTTGCAGAGTTGCTTCCGCCATTTACAGCAAAATTTTGTGAAATGACTGCAACCTTTTTGCCAATTAACAAGTCATCATTAACATCCTGTCCCGAATTGGCCAGTTGTGCACGGACAACCGAAGTCAGATAGGAAGTTACGCTCGCGAGCGATTGTTCGTTCAGCTTGCCTTCCTCAACTCCGATGCTGATGGACAAATCCTTAATCTGATAAGGAGCGGATTCGATAAGATTGTTAATGCGGTTCACATCGTAATTTG
This sequence comes from Paenibacillus sp. NPDC058174, assembly GCF_042883865.1. Taxonomy (NCBI): domain Bacteria; kingdom Bacillati; phylum Bacillota; class Bacilli; order Caryophanales; family Paenibacillaceae; genus Paenibacillus; species Paenibacillus sp. NPDC058174. Next base: position 162,467 of record NZ_JBHVUY010000001.1, on the reverse strand, counting down.
TAATACGCGAGCTTTGTTCGGATTCGGAATTGCCATTGCCTTGTCCGGCATTGTAACCAGGCACATCCGTTTCACCTGTGCCAGCAACACCGCCAGCTTGCGCATTTCCGTTCGTCGAGCTGCTCGTATTGGTTTCTTCGCTGATGATGATGCCGTTATTGTTGTTGTTGTCAAGCGGCTTAACAAGCTGCTCTTCGGATTTCTTCTTGTCAAAGTTAAAGCTGCTCGCCACGCTGATTACGAGGTTGTCGCCTAACAGCGGACCAAGAAACTGCTGAATGTTTTTCTTCAATTCCGATTCGTATTTGCGTTGAATTTGGAATTGCGTTTCAGCTGCATCTGTTGCGCCGGCGGCAAGACCGTTCGCTGCCGAGGACAACAATTCGCCTTGCGGACTCGAAATCGTAATGTTCTCAATAGCGAGCTTCGGAATCGCCGTCTTCACCAGATTGTAATAGCCGTCGATTTCCTTCTGGCTAGGACGGTATCCTGCCGTAAAGTTCATCATGATGGAAGCGGATGCCTGATCCTTGTCTTCCGGAGTCAGAAACACCGTTTCCTCCGGCAAATTGACCAGCACCTTGGAGCTTTCCACACCCTGCATGCCGTTCAGCAGCTGCTGAACCTCACCGTTCAATGCATTCAAATATTTAACATTGAATTCATTGTCAGTCGTGCCGAATGTCGATGAACCCTCCGAAAAGGCCCCAAAACCCATGGAGCCGTTTTTAACCAGCCCCTGCGAGCCCACTTCCACTTTGACCCGCGAAGCGACTGCGCTTGGAACTGAGATGCTTTTACCGTTAGGGCTCAACTGATACGAAATGCCGCCGCTGTCCAAGTAATTCATAACGGCAGCCGAATCCGTTGTATCCAAATTTGTAAATGCAACCTCGTAATCTGTTCTTGTGAATATGTAAGTCAGCAAGATGATGGACAATACTAGTACACCAATCGATGCCCCCAGCCAAATTTTTTGTTTTTTACCCATCTGACCCCAAAACTGTGTTAGCCTTTGGCGTGCTTGGGCGAATCTTTCGTTCACATCGTCACCTCACCCGAATGGTATACATCTAGTTCAACAGCTACACTTGCATCCGCATTATCTCTTGATAAGCTTCGATCATTTTGTTGCGAATTTGCGAGGTAAGCTGCAGGCTGAGCTGCGCTTGTTCAGATGCGACGAGCACTTGAGATACATCGACTTCACCGATTAGAAATTTGTCATTCATGTTATGTACGTTCTTGATCTGCGAGTCTACGCCATTAATGGCTTGCTGCAGATATTGACCAAAGGACTGCGTTAATTCCGCTGGCGTGGCCTGTTTGGGCTGGGCTGCTTCAAGCAGCCTCGATGCGGATGCGGGTTGAACTTGATTGAGTTGAAGAGGTTGGATCATGTTAAGACCTCCGCGATTCTAGTTAGATTATTTGCCGATTTCAAGCGCTTTGACGAACATCGCCTTCGACGCGTTTAGTGCAGTTACGTTTGCTTCGTACATGCGGGTTGCGGAGATCATATCGACCATCTCTTTGGCCACATCAACATTCGGCATGCTTACGTAGCCGTTCGCATCTGCATCGGGATGCGTAGGATTGTAGACGAGCTTGCTCGGTGTCTGATCCTCGATAATCCGGGTTGCTCTTACGCCTTGCGAACTATTGGATCCTTTTAACTGGCCGTTTAGCAGCTCTGCGAAATTTTGCTGCGCCGGCTCCAGAACCACCATTTTGCGCTTGTATGGGACAAATTGCCCATTCACATAGGATGCGCGAGTCGTTTCTGAATTGGCGATATTGGAGGAAATGACGTCCATCCGAAGTCTCTGCGCAGTCAAAGCGGAGGCGCTGGCATCAAAACTATTAGAAATTCTCATTTTTTAAAGCCTCCCTTCAATGCCGATACGCATCATTTTCACATCATGACTAATTTGCTGAATATAAAAGTTGTAACTTAGTTGGTTTTTGGCAAGCAACGACATTTCTCTGTCAATATCGACATTATTTTCGTTATTGTTCATTTTCGTCAGTTGGTCTGTCGACAATTGTGCGGTTGGCATCGATGTGCCTACCCCGATCGGGATATGTCTAGCGTTGGTGCGCTTTCCGGCAAGCTTGCCGGGTGACTGTTGACCCATCTGCTCCTTCAGCAACTGCTCGAACAAAACCTCGGACCGCTTGTAGCCTGGCGTTTCTGCGTTGGCAATGTTATTTGCCACAACTGTTTGACGCATTTCCGCTGCGTTAACCGCTCCCTCCAACCGTTGAAATGATGCTCCGTTCAACAAATTCACGCTGTATTCACCACTTTCGATTTGAAGATGTCACTTAGACGTATTCAACAGAATGTCTACCATTCCTTCTTTCTTCGACACATAATTATGAAAAAAATGAGACGAAGCTGTCGAGATTTGCCGACAAGATAATATTCACCAATTACCTAAATTATTACAATAAGAAAAAAGCCCTATCTTTGATAAAAGATAGGGCTTTAGTGGTGGGATATTGCGAAATTACTTATTAAGATTTTATTTTTTCCAGTTCCTGCAACAGCTGGTGATTTAAAATTTTGATGTAAGTGCCTTTCATGCCAAGCGATCTCGTCTCAATGACGCCTGCACTTTCCAGCTTGCGAAGCGCATTTACGATGACAGAACGTGTAATTCCGACACGATCGGCAATTTTAGAGGCGACCAAAAGCCCCTCTTTTCCTTCCAATTCCTCGAAAATATGTTCGACAGCTTCCAATTCACTGAAAGAAAGAGATCCGATCGCTACCGATACGACAGCCCGGCTCCGAACCTCCTGCTCGACCTCATCCGCACGTTCCCGCAATATTTCCATTCCGACAATCGTAGAACCATACTCCGCAAGCACTAGATCATCATCGTCGAAAGGTCCGTTTTGCCGGGTTAATACGAGCGTACCGAGCCTGTCTCCCCCGCCTGTAATCGGGACTACCGTCATAATTTCTTGCTGTCCCAGCGTTGGAAACGCTTCGTATACGCCGTTATCGGGCTGAACATTGGTTACCGATTCCTGCATGTCCAAAAAAAGGACATTGCTAGGCTGAGGGAAACGAAGCTCATCTGCCGACATCGAACGCAAAGAATCGTGGTCATAGGCATTTACGGCCGCACAGCCCAGCACCTTGCCTCTGCGGCTTACGACGAAAACATTCGTCTGAATTGTGCTGCTAAGCACCTCCGCCATCTCCCGGAAATTAACCGCCTTGCCGGCTGCTCGCTGGAGCAACCGGTTCAGCGTTCTTGTTTTTGTAAGTAAAGTCATTTCACTACTGCCTCCCAAAGCTCATACCAACTACAATATATATTGACTTAAATCGCGGTTTTGCGCAATGCCTCCGACTTTTTCCCGTACATATTCAGGCGTGATCGTCATCCGATCCAGCGTAATGTCCGGCGCTTCGAACGATAAATCCTCCAGAAGCTTCTCAAGAATCGTGTGAAGTCTGCGCGCACCGATATTTTCCGTGTTGCGATTCACATCCGCTGCAATGGATGCCAGCTCCTTAATCGCGTCATCGGAGAACTCGATCGTAATGCCTTCCGTATGCAGCAGTGCTGCATATTGCTTCGTTAACGCGTTTTTCGGCTCTTTCAAAATGCTGACGAAATCATCAAGACTGAGCGAAGTCAGCTCAACGCGAATCGGAAAACGTCCCTGAAGCTCCGGAATAAGATCCGAAGGCTTGGAAACGTGAAAAGCGCCTGCCGCAATGAACAAAATATAGTCCGTTTTTACTGGACCGTACTTCGTCATGACAGTAGAACCCTCTACAATCGGCAAAATATCACGCTGCACGCCCTCTCTGGAAACGTCGGGACCAGAGCCTCTTGACGGGCTGGCAATTTTGTCGATCTCATCTATGAAAATGATGCCGGATTGCTCTGCGCGCGTTACCGATTCCGCAATCACTTCATCCATATTGATTAATTTATTCGCTTCTTCCTGAATGAGCAATTTGCGGGCTTCCTTGACGGGCAGCTTCCGCTTCTTCGTCTTCTTCGGAAGCAGCTGGCCAAACAGCTCCTGCATGTTCATGCCCATGCCCTCCGGCCCTTGACCGCCCAGCATATCCAGCATATTCGGCGCAGCATCCTCAACCTCGACCTCGACAACCTCGTTTTCAAGCTTGCCAGCAGCCAGATCTTCTTTAATCTGCGAGCGTTTTGCAACAATCGCCTGATCCTGTTCCGGCTCCTCAACAGGCTCTTTCTCCTGGTTCTGATTGCCGAACAGCATTTCAAACGGATTTTTTCCGCTTTTTTCTTTTACCTTCGATGGAACAAGCAGATGTACCAGACGTTCATTGGCCTGCTTTTCCGCTTTGTCCTTCACTTGCTCTGTACGTTCAGCCTTGACCATTCGAATGGCGGTTTCAATCAGGTCACGCACCATGGACTCCACATCGCGGCCGACATAGCCGACTTCCGTGAACTTCGTCGCTTCAAGCTTCACGAATGGCGCTTTGACCAGCTTGGCAAGACGGCGGGCAATTTCGGTCTTTCCGACGCCGGTAGGCCCGATCATAAGAATGTTCTTCGGCACGATTTCATCCCGGATGTTTTCTTCCAGCATGCTTCTCCGGTACCGGTTCCGCAGCGCAATCGCTACCGAACGCTTTGCTTGCTTTTGGCCGACAATATATTTATCCAGCTCCGCAACGATTTGCCGCGGTGTCAACGCATCATTCGCCATCTCTGATCTCCTCCGCTCTTATGAACCGATTTCTTCGACAATGATATTATGATTCGTATATACGCAAATATCGGCAGCCACTTCAAGCGATGCTTTGGCAATATCCCTCGCACTCATTTGCGGAGCGTGCTTCTGAAGCGCTCTAGCTGCAGACAGGGCGTAATTGCCGCCGGAACCGATAGCAAGAATACCATCATCCGGCTCAATAATTTCGCCGTTGCCGGAAATGAGCAGCAAACCCGTTGTATCCATTACGAGCATCAATGCTTCCAGCTTGCGAAGGATGCGATCCGAACGCCAGTCTTTTGCAAGCTCCACGGCTGCGCGCTGCAGGTTGCCATGATGCTCCTCGAGCTTCGCTTCGAATTTCTCGAACAGCGTAATTGCGTCGGCGACGGAGCCTGCGAAGCCGGCGATAACTTGACCGCGGTACAAACGGCGTACCTTCTTCGCTTTATTCTTCATCACGACGCTGTTGCCGAAGGTCACCTGACCGTCACCTGCTATAGCGCCTTTCCCTTCATGCCGCACGGCGCATATCGTCGTTGCGTGAAATTCCATCTCCATCTTCCGCACCTCCATGATTTTGGCTTGCTTTCATTAGGCTAGAGACTAAAGCTAACGCCTTACTTTACGGCTAAATGATCAAAATGTTCCTCTTTAAACTTTGAAATTCCTTCCAGTGCCCGATTTGCGATCGCTTCGTTTTTATCCTTCTTGTTGCGGATACGCGTCTCAAGCGGCGGGAAGAGGCCAAAATTGGCGTTCATCGGCTGGAAGTGCTTGAAGTCTGCCGTCGTAATATAGTTCGCCATACTGCCCAGCGTTGTGTCCACAGGCAGCACAAGCGGCTCCAGGCCGCGAGCCAGACGCGCCGCGTTAAAGCCGGCTATCAGGCCAGAGGCAGCCGATTCGACGTAACCCTCTACGCCGGTCATTTGCCCGGCAAAGAACAGGTTCTCACGGTCCTTCAATTGATAGGTTGGACGCATCACTCGCGGCGAATTGATGAATGTATTGCGGTGCATGACGCCGAAGCGGACAAACTCTGCATTTTCCAGACCCGGAATGAGGGAAAATACCCGTTTTTGCTCGCCCCATTTGAGATGGGTCTGGAAACCGACCATATTGTACAGCGTACCCGCAGCATTATCCTGCCGCAGCTGGATAACGGCATGAGGCAGCTTGCCGGTATGCGGATTAACCAAGCCAACGGGTTTCATCGGCCCGAACAGTACCGTCTGTTTGCCGCGGCTTGCCATAACCTCGATCGGCATGCAGCCTTCGAAATAAACTTCCTTCTCGAAATCCTTCAGCTCAGCCTTCTCAGCAGTTGTGAGCGCCTCGTGGAAAATATTGAACTCTTCTTCCGTCATCGGGCAGTTCAAGTAAGCAGCTTCCCCTTTGTCATAGCGGGATGCCAAATAGACCTTGCTCATATCGATTGAATCCTTGTCGATAATGGGAGCTGCAGCATCATAGAAATAGAAATACTCTTCTCCGAGCAAATCTCTTACTTGCGCTGACAGCGAAGGAGCTGTCAACGGGCCAGTCGCGATAACGACGATGCCGTCTGTCGGAATTTCCTTCACTTCTTCGTTGCGTACCTCAACGAGCGGATGCTCGTGCAGCAGACGTGTTACTTCCCCAGAGAAGCCGTCACGGTCAACTGCAAGTGCGCCGCCTGCCGGAACTGCATTGCGGTCGGCACAGCCCAGAATTAGCGAATCCAGTTGCCGCATTTCCTCTTTCAATACGCCAACTGCATTTGACAGGCCGTTCGCACGAAGGCTGTTGCTGCAGACGAGCTCTGCGAATTGATTCGTATGATGCGCAGGCGTCTTCGTCTCCGGGCGCATTTCGTACAAGACGACCGGAACGCCCTGGGATGCGATTTGCCAAGCAGCTTCACTTCCGGCTAATCCGGCTCCGATTACAGTAACTTTTTGAGTGTGAGACAATTTCAGTACCTCCAATAGAAGTTCAGTTATAAAATGCAAGGATGATCTATCAGCAGAAATGTCCTCCCCTGTTAGGGGAGGACTCAGGTGGCAAACAGGCTGCGGCCTGCTATGCCTGTTCTTGATCCTCGTCCGGCAATTCCTCGGAGTAGTCACAAGATGGGCATTGCAGTCTTCCGCCGTTGCGGCTCTTTTTCTCCACCAGCATCGCCTCGCATTTCGGGCAAGGCTTGCCGGACGGTTTATCCCAGGACACATAATCACAGGTCGGATAGGTATCGCAACCGTAGAAAATGCGTCCTTTTTTACTGCGGCGTTCAATAATTTTGCCTTCATGGCATTTCGGGCAAGTGACGCCGATGTCTTTCACGATCGGCTTCGTATTGCGGCAGTCCGGAAATCCGGAGCAAGCCAGAAATTTGCCGAAGCGGCCCATTTTGTATACCATATGGCGCCCGCACTTCTCGCATACCTCATCGGACACTTCATCTTGAATTTCAATTTCCTTCATTTCCTCTTCGGCGACTTCCAGCCGCTTCTCGAAGGATTCATAGAAGGAAGCAAGCACTTTCACCCAATCCTGGCTGCCTTCCTCCACATGGTCAAGATCATCTTCCATATGGGCGGTAAACTCTGCATCGAGAATTTCCGGGAAAAACTCCTCCATCAGCTGGATAACAAGTTCTCCGAGCTCTGTCGGCATGAACTTTTTCTCCTCGATGGCCACATATCCGCGCTTCTGGATCGTCTCCAGCGTTGGCGCATATGTACTCGGACGCCCTATGCCGAGCTCCTCCAGCGTTCTCACGAGCCTTGCTTCGGAATAACGCGGAGGCGGCTGCGTGAAATGCTGCTTCGGATCAATCGACTCAGAGGTTACTACGTCGCCAATTGCGAACGGAGGCAGAAACTTATGCTCTTCTTCTGTACCGTCGTCATTGCCCTCGACATACACCTTCATAAACCCTGCGAACTTTACTTTCGAGCCATTCGCGCGGAAGACAACGTCGCCGGAAGACAGATCAACCGTCATCGTATCCAGTACGGCGGAAGACATCTGACTCGATACAAACCGCTCCCATACCAGTTTGTACAACCGGAGCTGATCGCGGCTCAGGAAAGGCTTCATCGTTTCCGGGTCGCGCAGCACGGAGGTTGGTCGGATCGCTTCGTGGGCGTCTTGAGCGTTGCTGTTTTTCTTTGTGTATACGCGAGGCTGTTCCGGCCAGAATGATGCGCCGTATTTCTCGGTAATATATTCTTTCGCTTCTTCTTGGGCAATCGGAGAAATACGCGTGGAGTCGGTTCTCATATACGTAATCAAACCTACTGTGCCCTCTTTGCCCAGTTCAACCCCTTCATAGAGCTGCTGAGCGACGGACATTGTCTTCGAAGCGCGGAAGCCCAGCTTGCGCGCAGCTTCCTGCTGCAAGGAGCTTGTAATGAACGGAGGTGCCGGATTGCGGAGCCGTTCTTTCTCTTTCACTTCTGCAACCGTAAACTGATTGCCTGCGAGGGCATCCAATACCGTTTGCATTTCCTGTTCGTTGCCAAGGTCGCGTTTCTGGCCGCCGATCGAAATGTATTTCGCCTCGAACGGAACGCCTTTTTGCGTCATTTTGGCCGTAATCGACCAATATTCTTCCGGAATGAACGCGTCGATTTCATTTTCCCGGTCGATGACGAGCTTTACGCATACCGATTGAACACGTCCTGCGGACAAGCCCTTTTTAACTTTTTTCCACAAAAGCGGGCTGATTTTATAACCGACAAGCCGGTCAAGGATCCGTCTGGCTTGCTGCGCATTGACGAGATCCATGTTGATTTTGCGCGGCGATTTGAACGCATCTTTGACCGCCTGCTTCGTTATTTCATTAAATACGACGCGGCATGTATCTGTCTCATCGAGCTCCAGATAATGGGCCAGATGCCAAGCAATCGCTTCTCCTTCGCGATCCGGATCGGCCGCCAGAAAGACATGCTTTACTTTTTTGCTGGCATCCTTCAATTCTTTCAATACGGAGCCTTTGCCGCGAATCGTAATATATTTCGGATTAAAATCATTGTCCACTTCGACGCCAATCTGACTTTTTGGCAAATCGCGAATATGGCCCATAGAGGCTTTTACGATATATTTACTGCCCAAATATTTGCCTATGGTTTTGGCTTTGGCCGGTGATTCTACGATTACGAGTGAATCTGCCATTCAGGCGCCCCCTCTCTCCACTGCTAGTTACAATACTATATAAAGTGATCCTGGCTGCTGTTCGATTTTCCGTTTTATACATAAATTTATCAGAAGTGCGCTCAAATGTCCAAACGGGATTGCCGTTATCTGGTGCAAGTCGTTCATGGAGAGCGGCTGATCACGTAAAATCTCGATCACTTTGCGTTCATCCGCTGACAAGACGGACTGCTCAGCTTCTGCGTTTCCCAACTGATTCGTACCGGCAATTTGCTTCAATTGCTCCGTCAGCCAAGGAAACTCTTCTATTATATGTTCAACACGGCTTACGAGCTTTGCTCCCTTCCCGATCAGCTCATTGGCCCCTTCGCTCTTCGGGGATGATATGGGCCCCGGCACAGCAAAAACGTCACGGGACATTTCCACCGCTTGATCCGCCGTAATAAGTGAACCGCTTCCCTTCGCCGCTTCGACAACCAGCGTTCCAAGCGACAGTCCGGCAATAATGCGATTGCGGAGCGGGAACATGCCCGGGTGCAGCTTTGCGCCGATCGGCGTTTCGGACAGCAGCAGACCCTGTTCGGAGATCTGCCGATACAGTTCCCTATTCTCAGAAGGATAGCAACTATTTACAGCGCTTGCAAGCACCGCTATCGTACTTCCGGCTTTTCGCAAGGCGGCTTGATGGGCCGCAGCGTCGATTCCGCGTGCCAATCCGCTGACTACAGTCAGTCCGTTCGCCGATAACTGTTCAGCTAATTGCGCTGCTGTATGACGTCCATAAGCGGTTGGATTTCGAGTGCCGACAACAGCAATGGATGGCCGGTCCAATAACTCCATCCGTCCCCATGCATATAGAACCCATGGCGGCTGCGGCATTTGCCGCATGACTGCAGGATACTGCTCATCGTAAGGCGTAATAACGGACGCTCCCAGCCTTTCAGCGCGTTCGGCCGGCGAACCCTCCCGGAGCATCGGCTCGCGCATCCGAACGGCAGCAGACAGCGCCTGAGCCCGCTGAAAGCCCGCTTCAAGCCAATCCGCCTCCGTCATGTTCTCGGCTTTTGCCCAAAGGCCTTGTACGACCGCCTTCTGTATAGCATGCCAGCCTACTCCCGGCAGCTCGTGAAGACGAACGACCATTTCTTTCACTTTAACATGATCAATTGTCATAGGACCAACCCTCTCTTCTAGGGAGGTTCGGCCTGCATTCTTACCTATTGTGCGTTACAGCGCCTCAGAATGCAAGTCGACCTGTCATAATGGGAAGCATCATCCTTACATGCCGCAAGCCGATCAACGTCCATTAGCGGCGAAAAAAGCAGTCGTATACTGCCGGAAATTTAGTCCGCTTGAATACAAAAAAAGCAACCTATCTATCCCCTATAGGGGCATTGATAGGTTGCTTACCTTATCGGTCTTGCTTATGACAGCCAAGCTCCATTATTTCGCTACGTTTGTGCATTTTTCAAGCAGGCCTTGCTCTTCCAGTACAGCAACGAGCGTGGAGCCCATTTCGGAAGGCGTTGGCGCTACGCGGATGCCGCAAGCTTCAAGCGTTTCGATTTTCTCTGCAGCAGTACCTTTACCGCCGGAGATAATCGCGCCTGCATGGCCCATACGTTTGCCTGGAGGCGCTGTTGCGCCGCCGATGAAGCCGACAACCGGTTTTTTCATGTTCGCTTTAACCCACTTCGCAGCTTCTTCCTCTGCTGTTCCGCCGATTTCGCCGATCATAATAACCGCGTAAGTGTCAGGATCATCATTGAATTTGCTCAAGATGTCGATGAACTCGGAGCCTTTAACCGGGTCGCCGCCGATGCCTACTGCGGACGATTGGCCGATGCCGCGAGTTGTCAACTGGTGAACCGCTTCATAAGTAAGCGTTCCGGAGCGGGAAACGACGCCTACGTGGCCTTTTGCATGAATGTAACCCGGCATAATGCCGATTTTGCATTCGTCCGGCGTAATAACGCCAGGGCAGTTAGGTCCGATCAGCGTAGTTTTGCTGCCTTCCATGTAACGTTTTACTTTGACCATGTCCAGAACCGGAATGCCTTCTGTAATACAGATAACAAGGTCAAGACCTGCATCTACCGCTTCCATGATGGAATCGGCTGCAAAAGCAGGAGGGACGTAGATAACGGATGCAGTAGCGCCAGTAGCAGCAACCGCTTGTCCTACTGTGTTAAATACTGGAAGCGATACGACGGAGCCGTTGTCAAGCGTGATGTCGACGTTCGTGCCGCCTTTGCCTGGAGTTACGCCGCCAACCATCTGCGTGCCGTATTCCAATGCGCCTTTTGTATGGAACAGACCTGTTGCGCCTGTGATCCCTTGCGTGATGACTTTTGTATCTTTATTGACCAAAATGCTCATCGAATTTCACATCCCCGTTAATGAATTCTCGTACGCGTAATTTATTTCACGAGAGCGACAATTTTTTGTGCGCCGTCTGCCATTGAGTCGGCCGCTACAATGTTCAGTCCCGATTCGTTCAACATTTTTTTGCCCAGTTCTACGTTCGTGCCTTCAAGTCTTACGACAAGCGGACGGTCCAGACCAAGCTCTTTCGCAGCGGCAATTACGCCTTCCGCGATGACGTCGCAACGCATGATGCCGCCGAAAATGTTAACGAAAATACCTTTTACGTTCTCATCGGACAGGATGATTTTGAAAGCTTCCGTTACTTTCTCTTTCGTCGCACCGCCCCCAACGTCGAGGAAGTTGGCAGGGTCGCCGCCATAGTATTTGATGATATCCATCGTAGCCATAGCAAGACCTGCGCCGTTAACCATACAGCCGATGTTGCCGTCAAGCGCGATGTAGCTCAGATCATATTTGGAAGCTTCGATTTCTTTCGCATCTTCTTCTTCCAGGTCGCGAAGCGCCACGATATCTTTGCGGCGGTACAGCGCGTTGGAATCAAAGTTCAATTTGGCGTCAAGCGCCATAACGTTGCCGTCGCCAGTTACGACGAGCGGATTGATCTCCGCAATCGAGCAATCCTTCTCAACGAATGCTGTATAGAGAGCAATCATGAATTTAACCGCTTTATTAACCAGCTCGCCAGGAATGTTGATCGCATAAGCCAGCTTGCGAGCTTGGAATACTTGCAGGCCAATCGCTGGATCGATTACTTCTTTGAAAATTTTCTCCGGAGAATGTGCAGCTACTTCTTCGATTTCCGTGCCGCCTTCTTCCGAACCCATCATGACGACGCGTCCCGTCTCGCGGTCCACGACTACGCCGATGTAATATTCTTTCTTGATGTCGCAGCCTTGCTCGATAAGCAAGCGCTTAACTTCTTTGCCTTCTGGACCTGTCTGGTGAGTCACAAGCACTTTGCCAAGAATTTCACTGGCATATGTACGGACTTCGTCCAAGCTTTTCGCTACTTTAACGCCGCCGGCTTTGCCGCGTCCGCCCGCATGAATTTGCGCTTTCACGACAACGACTGGCGTGCCCAGCGCTTTTGCCGCTTCTACCGCTTCGTCAACGGAGAATGCTACTTTACCTTCCGGAACAGCTACACCATACTGTTTCAGGACCTCTTTGCCTTGATACTCATGGATATTCATTGTTTGAAATCCTCCATTTCACCGACTGAATTCAGTCATAGGTACACAATCCTTGACTATTGTAGCATCTTTCCTGTTAGATTTCGAGCCTTCCGGTTTTGGTTTTTTGATATGGATTTCATCTCGGAATGAGATTAAACGACACCGATTCGACAGTGCTATGGGTATTATTATGCACGAACCAGGCTTCATCAATGCTTTTATATTGAAAAATATCCATAATATTGACAGTTATTTCTGTCATCCATTATGATGGAAACAACAGCTGTACCACCTGATTTTTTATACTGTATTAGTCGAATTGGACGTGAGGAAGCACCTTCATCCATCTATTTGGAGGTGCTTTTTTGTCATGTTCAGTGTAATGCGAAGCAGCAGCGTGCTCGGTGTAGAGGGTAAAAGCATACTGGTGGAAGTGGATATTGCGAGCGGTCTGCCTCAGGTCAACGTGGTCGGGCTGCCCGACCCTGCCGTGAGAGAGTCCGTGGAGCGGGTACGGGCCGCAATCAAGAACAGCGGATTTACTTTCCCGATGGACCGGATTACGGTCAATCTTGCCCCGGCAGACATGCGAAAGGAAGGAACTGCCTTCGATCTTGCCATCGCGGCAGGCATCTTGACTGCAAGCGAGCAAATTAGCAGTAAACCATTTGAGGACGCGATATTAATCGGCGAGCTGTCGCTGAACGGCCTGCTGCGCCCTGTACCAGGTGTTCTGTCTATGATTGAGCAAGCCAAGCGCAGCGGCATTCGCAAGGTGCTGCTGCCTCATGGCAATGCCCAGGAAGCCGCGTGGATCGGCGGCATGGAGCTTTATGCCTTGAACTCGCTAGGCGAGCTGCGCGGCGGCGGTGACAGAGAAGGCTGGGATGCCCTGCGCTATATCCCGCAGACGGATTCTCGAAATACAGTATCCGTAAGCAACCAGCCTGAATGTTTCGGGGACTACAGCGATGTCATCGGCCAGCAGCATGCGAAGCGGGCACTCGTTATCGCGGCGGCGGGCAAGCATAACCTATTGTTCGCTGGCCCGCCGGGAACCGGCAAGACGATGATGATCCGGCGTCTTCCCGGTATTTTGCCCCCGTTGACCGAAGCTGAGGCGCTGGAGGTTACGAAAATTTACAGCGCGGCGGGCAAGCTGTCGACCGATGCTCATGGTCTTATTGAGACGGTGCCCTTCCGTTCACCGCATCATACGATTTCTGCCGGCGGACTCATTGGCGGCGGCTCCGTACCGAAGCCCGGTGAAGTAACACTCGCTCATCGGGGCGTGCTATACCTAGACGAGCTGCCTGAATTTTCGCGGCAGGTGCTGGAAGTGCTGCGGCAGCCGCTGGAGGACGGAATCGTGACGATCGCGAGGTCGAAAGCGGTATTCCATTTTCCCGCACGGCTCATGCTCGCCGTTTCCTACAACCCTTGCCCCTGCGGCTATTCCGGGCATGAAACGGCGGAGAAACGCTGCATCTGCAGCGACGCCGTCATCTCCCGCTACCGGGCCAAGCTGTCCGGGCCGCTGCTCGACCGGATCGATCTCCAGCTTGAAATCCCGAGGCCAGCTGAACAACCGGGAAACGCTAATTCTACAAGCGTTAGTACCAGAATGGACTCTGCACATATGCGGCAGCTGGTATTGTCTGCAAGGGAGCGGCAAGCCCATCGCATGGCTTCACAGGGTCTGCGTCCCGATACACGCCTATCTGGCGCTTCACTCCGCCGTTCGATCAAGCTGCGTCCAGAAGCTCACGACATGCTTGAAAATGCGTTAGAGGCGCTTGGCATTAGCATGCGCGCCTATGATCGCATCCTGCGTTTGTCGCGCACGATCGCCGACGTTGAAGGAAGCGATGCCATAGAGGCGGAGCATGTCGCCGAAGCGATCCAATACCGGCGGCTGAACGGCTGATTGGCTGTTTAGCTGTTTAGCTGACCACTTGCTTGAGTAATGCCAATAGCCGGGCGCATGGGATATGCGACCGGCTTAATATATGAGTCCATACATTTCATTGAGATAAGACCCTCTAGGAACCTTAACTTGCTTCCAACGCTTCCTTGTTCACACCATAAGACCTTCTGAGGGTCTTAACTCTTTAAATTCACCTGCATTTTGCAGCGTTTTCGCACATTCGGTCAAGCATAAGAGCCTCTTGGGGTCTTAGCCGGCTCCTGACGCTTCCTTTTTCACTTGTTAAGACCCTCTTAGTGTCTTAACTATGCATTTCCACCTGCATTTTGCAGCGGTTTCACGCGTTCGGTTAAGGCTAAGACCCTCTCGGGGTCTTAGCCCGCCTCAACAGTCCATTTTCCGCATAGTAAGACCCTGACAGGGCCTTAACGCTACAAAATACCAAGCTTCCTTCCAAGGACGTTCCCGCCGGCATTATTATTTTTTCGTTAAGGAAATAACGAAGAGAGTTGCGTCTTCCGCCGACTCAATCAGAGCCAGAGAGCCGCCCATTTTCTCAGCCAGCTTCTTAGCGATGGAAAGCCCAAGGCCTAGACCGCCTTCGCCTTCCCTGCTGCGGGATTCATCCCCTCTTACGAAGGGATCGAACAGCTTTGACTTTAATTGCTCTGGAATGCCGGTACCCGAATCGCCGATTTCTATCCGGACAACAGCCTCCTCTTCCTTAAGCGCAACCCGCAGTCTCGTGCCCGGAGAGTTATATTTCAACGCATTAGCCAGAAGATTTGCGATAATCCGGCTCAAAGCCTCAGCATCAAATACGGCGGTCATACTCCGATCAGGAATATCCATCCACAGCTCAAACCCTTTTCTTTCAATGTCGCCGTACATTGCCGCAACGGACTCCCGCAAAAAGTCACCTACATCGCTTTTCTCCAGTCTCAAGGGATGATCCGGCGAATCAAGCTTCAGCAGCTCCAGCATGCTTTCTATTAAAGCGGTCACTTGATTTGATTTATTGTAAATATAGTTCAAATAGCGGTTTTGCCTGTCGCTATCCACTACTTTCCCTTCCATTAAAGCTTGGGAAAATCCTTGGATACTCGTTATCGGTGTCTTAAGATCATGCGATAAATCGATGATGAGCCGTTCTTTGCTTTCTTCCAGCAGCCGTTTCTCTTCGGCAGAGCTCTCGATGACGCTTGCCATATAATTGAAAGTGTCGCTAATTTGCTTAAATTCCTTCTCCGCATGGATATCGATCCGGGTGCTGTAATCGCCATGCGTCATGCGCTTCAATCCGGCGGCAACCGTATCCAGCGGCTTTTTGATACGTCTGGCTACCCAGTAGCTGTAAAGAAAAATAAAAAACAAAATGGCGGCAATTGAGCCATAGAAAAATATTTTCACCCGGTATAGGGGAAACGTTTGATCCTCCTCATCCAATAAAGGCTGGGATGCCATATTTTTTTGAATGGAAACCTGCTCCCGGGGCAGTTTCATCAGCAAATAATGCGGAGGACTATAGCTCTCCATTGCCGCAATGGAATAATAATAAGATTGTTTCTCCCCGTTCTCAAGCAATTCGAATAACTCATTTTGCGCGTAAAAGGCTTTGTCATCGCCCTTTTTCCCCTTCGAGCCGATAACGCGAAACTCGCCATCTAGCTCCTCCAGCCAGCCTCCGTGCTTCTCCAGCCACCCGATGCCATATCCGCTTCGTTTCTCAGACTCCAAAAAAGAGGCAGCACTTGCATTCATCGTCTCCGAGGCCTGTGCGTTCTGAAAAATATAAATGATACCCGCAATAAAGCAAACCAACACAACAAGCATCAGAAATAGATTAAAAAAGAAAAAATCGAATATGAGCGACGTATGCAGCCGCCATCTTTTTCTAATGCTGAACAGGCGCTTCAAATTTATATCCCAGCCCTCTGATTGTTTTAATATAGGAAGGGTTTTTCGGGTGAGGCTCGATTTTTTCCCTCAGATTGCTCAAATGAACCATTATCGTATTATCGTCATAGGCAAAAGCATCATCCCATACCGCCTCATAAATCTTTTTCCGAGTGAGGACGCGGCCGGAATTGCCCATCAGCAGCGCTAAAATTTTATATTCCGTAGACGTTAGAGGAACAGGCTGTCCGGACAGGTACAAAGTGCAGCTTTTCGTATCCAGTACAAGCTCTCCCGCTTCCAGCCGCTCTTCCTCTGCCTCTGTTTTGTCTACTGCAACTGTATCGAATTGATGCACCCTCCGGAGCAGTGCCTGTACTCTCGCAACGACTTCGAGCGGGTTGAACGGCTTCGTCATATAATCGTCCGCTCCCACACTAAGTCCCAAAATTTTATCGCTTTCCTGGCTCCGTGCTGACAGAAACAAGACGGGAAAATAATGCGAATGGCGAATCGTCTTGACCCATTGAAAGCCGTCAATGCCCGGCAGCATCACATCCACGATGGACAGATCATAGCTGTAAGCTTTAATTTTATCTAGTGCAATCTGCGCATTTGCAGCTTCATGTACGTTATATTCCGGTTCCAAATACAATTTTAAAAGCTCGATAATTTCATGATCATCTTCTATTAGCAGTATCGAATAGGTCATATCCCCGCTCCTCTCCGCCTTATTTTACCTCTTTCCGGTAAAAAACATAACAGGCGAGACCAAGAAACGCCGCTAGATAGACAGCGTTAATCAACAATGAGCCGTATAAATTAATGTCCGGATAAGGAGCAGCTCCGGTGCCGCCGATGTGCGGATCTGAATCAAAATGCCTTAAATTCAAATGATTGAGCACCACAAATTTGGACCATCCGTATTTTGCAATCACTGCGCGTATCCCGCCGCCGGTTAAATGGAGAATAATAGACAGCGATAATGCAAGCGGGACGCTCGTTACAGCCGTGCCTATCAATAGGGCTAGTGTAAAATAAAACAAGTCGCCCGGTATCGCATACAAATACGCTTTGATGACAGTCAGCAGCGTATAATCGCCGCCATTTTCAAATAATAAAAGGCCCGTAATGACGGCTGCTAAGCAGGAAAACAGCAAAATTCCGATCAAAACCGTAACTCCTGTTGCATATTTGGACAATAAAATGACGGAACGGCTTGGCGGACGTATAAGCAATTGCTTGATCGTTCCTTCTTTGAACTCTTCCGCAATTGTCTGCGCGCCATAAATAATCATAAACAATAGAATCGGATAATTCAGAACCGGCTGCAGCTTGGCAGCAAAGTCAAACCCGGTTAAGCCATGCATCGTTTGCCTCATAATGAGGCCTGCACCTATAGTAAGCGCGAGTAAAAAACCGGCAAACAGATAGTTTTTCCGCCTGACATGCAGCTTCAACAGCTCGTTAGAAATCAGCCGCATAAATCTCATGATCTCGCCCCCTGCGTCAATTCGAGGAATAGATCCTCCAGCTTTGCGGTTCTTATAGTCACCTGTACAATTCCGATGCCATGCTGAACCAAATCCGATACAAGACCCGGAATTTCTTCTTTCATCACTCTTACGGACATGATGTTACTGCCGCTGTTAGAATCAGCAACGCTTGGTTTAAGCAGCATTGACGCCCTTTCAGGATCAGTAACTTCAAGATCCACCGTCACCTTCCCGTCCCCGTCTACTTCCTTCAAAGATCGTTCGGCGACCAGCTTGCCCTTCTGAATAATGATGACCCGGTCGCATAAAAGCTCGATCTCGGCAAGCAAATGGCTGGAGACGATGACTGCCATCCCTTCTGTTTTCGCTAACTGCTGCAAATATTGCCGGAGCTCGCGAATGCCTGCCGGGTCTAATCCGTTTGTCGGCTCATCAAGAATAAGAATTGATGGGCGATGAAGAATCGCCTGAGCAATTCCGAGACGCTGGCGCATGCCCAGTGAGTAGGTTTTGACTTTCCGGTCGATCGCTTCATCCAGTTGTACGAGACGGACAACCTCCTCTATTCTCTTATTTGAGACAGGCTTGCTGCTCATGTTCGCATAATGCTTCAAGTTTTGCCTGCCGCTCATCTCCTTGTACAGCTCGGGATTTTCGACGATGGCTCCAATCTGCTCCAGCGCTTTGCCTCTTGCTGTTCGAATGCTGCTCCCTCCGATTCGTATATCTCCCTTGCCAATAGATATAAGCCCGACCATCATGCGGATCGTTGTCGTTTTGCCTGCTCCATTGGGTCCGAGGAAGCCATAGATTTCGCCCGCTTGCACGGTGAATGACAAATCTTCTACAATTGTTTTTCCTGCAATGGATTTCGTAACATTCCGCAATTCAACTGCTGCTGTCTGTGACATCACTTCTTCCTCCTCATCTGTTTCTAACGGCATAGGTTTGAGCGATATGGTCATGTAAAGCCCGTTTACGCCCGTCAAATCCGGCTAAAATAAATCCAATAAATAAAAGAACAGCTGACAGCCATCTGCCGACTGTTTCCCGCAAAAGCACGTTCCAGAGCGACAGCTTGCCTCCATCCTGCCGGATCACTTTAACTCCCGTCATCCACTTGCCTATCGTTCTGCCTGACAGCAGCGTCGTTACAAACATATAAGCCGTCATGAGCCATGGGATCGTTTGTCCACTCCAATTCCCCAGTGATATTAAAAGCTGTGATACACCGTAAATGATGACGGAATCGATTACGAGTGCCATACCCCGAATCCAAAATCCGGCATATTGAATAGGCTCATTCTCCTGCTCCATTATGATTCATCCTCTCTCGATTTCTGCGCGGTTCCAGCTGCCCCCGCCGCTTCTGTTAACGAGTATAGCAACCGCCGTCTAAAGTCCCCCTTAATGAAATCTGAAGATTGTCTAAAGAATGCCGGGAACGGCAAAAAAGGCTCCGCGCTGCCGCGAAGCCTTTAACAAAATTCACTTATTTAACTTATCGCATTAAAACGCCGCTTCGATCTGCTTGAGCTCCAATACTGCATTATCGCGGTCAAGCGTTACTGTGATCACATCAAACCGAATGGACTGATCGGTTACAGCATGCTGACGCATGTAAAATTGCGCCAGCAAAGCCAGCTTCTGCTGCTTCCTCCGGTCTACCGATTCCGCAGCGGTACCGAAACGGCCTCCAGCCCGGCGTGTGCGCACCTCTATAAAGATGAGCAAGCCGTCCCGGCTAGCGATGAGATCAAGCTCCCCCATCCGGCAGCGCCAATTGCGCTCTATGACGGCATAACCGGTTTCCGATAAATACCGGAAAGCTGCCGCCTCTCCTATTTCACCTGTCAGCTTCCGGCCGTCAGGCTTCAGCTTTTGACCCGCCATGTCCTTACTTGTACCATTGCTCATCGTTTTCTCCTGCCTTAGCCTCCCGGTCTGCCCGGTAGACAAAACTGAGTATTTCGGCTACAAGCGTGTATAGCTCCGGCGGAATCGACTGATCGATATCCAGCTTGGATAACACTTCGACAAGTGAAGCATCCTCCTGCACAGGGACGCCATTCTCCTGCGCGGCATCGAGAATTTGATCGGCCACATGACCTCTGCCTTTGGCAATAACGACAGGTGCGGCATTGTCACCTGGTTCGTATTTGAGCGCAACCGCTTTGCGAAGCGGCATTTGTTCATGGTTCGATTGGCGATTGGCGCTCATATGCGAAAGTCGACTCCTTTATAAGCCGAAGCGGAGATTGGAGCCGGCTCCGTATTTTTCGGCTTGTCCGAGCCGGTCTCTGCTGTCGGATCTCCTTTATAGGTAGGTGTCGTCCGCAAAGACGACAGCTGATAGCCGGCTTTGCTCAAACTTTCAGAAACTTCAGTTCTTGCAGACTCCACCAGCCCAGATATCGCAGGATGATCATTCCATAGATTCAAGCTGACGATTTTGTCCACCACATTAACGTCAACGATCGTATCACCCAGCGTCTTCATGGACAGATGGAACAGGAGACGGCAATTGTTTGCATCAAGCTCGCCTTTTCGGCCGCGTCGCGTCTGAATTTGTACTGAAGCCGTCTGGTCGCCTTCAGGTCCGTGCAGCGGAATAAACATCGTCAGATGGCTGAACATCGAGCCGTTCCGCTCCGGTGTGAGCAGCAGCTGCTGTCCCGTTACCTGCTGAACCAGCTGCTGGGCTGTTTCTTTCAAAGCTGCTGGAGCATCATCGGATGCGGCGATAGCCATTAGTACGCTTTTGAGCGATTCATGGGCGAGAGCCTTCGGCGCAGCTGCAGCATCCTGCACGGCTGGCTGGGGGGCCAGGGAAGCAGCGGTTAATGAACCTCTCTCTCCCGTCAAACGAGGCTCCTGTGCCAGAGCTGCGCTTGGCTGCTGCAGCTTGTCATTTCCTTCTGTTCCAGCTTGAACCGCTGCCCTGGCTGAGGCTGCATCTGCTTGCGCTTGCGAACCCGGACGCTCCGCCGTTTTCTGGGCTGCACCATGGCCGCCCCCGTCAGAATTTACTGGCGGCTGAGCTGCCGGACTGCTTCCTGCTGGCGGGAACTGCTTCAGCAGCTGATTCTCATGATCTACGCCCATCCATTTCATCATTTGGCCTAGCCAATTGCCAGAAGAGCTGCTCGCGGCTGTGGCTGGGAAACCCGCTTGGGTGCCCGCCGCTCCTGTTCCTGCTTCAGCAGCCTGCTGCTGAGCGGCAGCTGCAATCACCGTCGCCGCTGAATTGCCAGACGCCGGAGAAGAAAGGGTGCCATTACTAGACGCTGCAGCACCTCCGCCTCCGTTATTGTGAACTGCTGCGGCATTCCCGTGCCCTGCCGCTGGCGCACTAGCAGTACTTGCAGCATTCGCTGGATTTGCGCCATTTGCTGCATTGGCGGTGTTCGCAGCATTCGCAGCGCCACTCCCCGGGTTTGCTCCGCCCGCAGCGTTTGTTGCGGCAGCCGCACCTGCAGCTGTGCCCCCTGCAGCATTTACTCCGGACCCTGCATTCCCCCCGCCTGGGGCTGGCGCGTTTGCAGAACCGCCTGCATGGGCCTGAGCGCCGCCCTCGGCAAACGCGCGCATAAGCGCCCCGCCCTCGCCAAGCAATGCTTGCAGCCTGGTGCCGAGCTGCTGCAGCTGCGATTTGCTTCCCGCTCCGCCTTCGCCCAAGGCGCTGGCTAGCTGCTGCTGCAGCGCGTTCAGCAAATCATGAGCCGAGCGCCCGAACATGACCTGCTGCATCGCGCTTATTGTCCCGGCCGTTGGCGGCAGTCCTCGCTTAATAGCGGTAGCGGCTGCCTGCATCCATTGCTCCGCATTCACACCCTTCGGCATTGCTGATAATGCCTGCTGAAACAGCTGCGCAGTCTCCCGGTTCATCGGGAAGCCGTCGCGCCTCAATTCTTTGACAAGCTCCGTCGCCCACTTTTGATCCGGCAATCCAAGCAGCTTCACCAAATCCTTAACCATATTGTCAGGCAGAGCTGCCGTTCCAGGTTCGACCTGCTTCAGCACAATCATGCTGCTTCCGCCGTCTGTCAGCGATTGCGGCTGTACTTGAAGCATAGCCGTTTGTCCTTGCTGCAGCGGCAATTCCAGCTTCGCACGCACTTGAACTCCGTTTATTTGTACAATCGCTTCATTGTTATCCATCACTTGCATAACTTGGCCGCGAACGACTTGTCCTGCCTTCAGCTCCATCGTGCGCGCCTCGCCTGCGGAAGCGTCGCCAAGAAAGCTTTTCATAATTTGATTAATATTCATCTATAGGTAGCACCCGCTTCCAATCCGCTTCTTGATTCTATTATAAACCTATATTGTACATATCGGTATAATTCGGACGGCATTGAAGGAGCGTATTAACAAAAAAAGAGCATCGAAACGCCATTGGCGGTTCGATGCCCGAATTATGCCTTTAGGGTGTGTCTGAAAACTCGTTCAGTGGCACCTTTCACCGCCTTTCCGCCCCCTGCTTCGTTGCGTTTACTTGACGTACCCCCGGGTACGCCTTCACAAACACGCCTTGCATGGAACGAAAATTCGGCAAAATTTGCTGCCCTCAGAGTTCTCAGACACCCCCTAGAACAGCTCCTGCTGTTCTACAAATATTTTCCCCAGAAAAGAACGGCGGTGCAGCGGGCTTGGCCCGAACTCCAGCAGTCTTTCCCGGTGCAGCTTTGTCGCGTAGCCTTTATGTATAGCGATACCGTAAGCCGGATAAAGCTGCTCCCATTCATTCGTGCACAGTCTATCCCGCGTCACCTTCGCAATGATCGATGCAGCGGCAATCGATTGACTCGTCGCATCGCCTTTAATAATGGCAAGCTGCGGCTGCGGCATATCTACCTTCTCCGCATCGACCAGCAAATAATCGGCTGCGACCGCTAGCGATTGGACGGACAGCTTCATAGCAAGCCTGGAAGCCTGCTTAATATTAATCCGGTCAATCGTCTCCGAATCGACTCTCGCAGCCGACCAAGCGACAGCATTCTGTATAATGACTTCATAAAGCTCTTCGCGTCTCTTCTCGGACAGCTTCTTCGAGTCATTGACACCTTCCAGCTCCAGATGCGGAGGCAAAATGACGGCTGCCGCTACAACATCGCCAAACAAGCAGCCGCGGCCTACCTCATCAACGCCGGCGATAGCGGAATAACCTTCCGCCCAAAGCGGTTGTTCATACTCCAGCATTGTCAGATTTCCCCCGGTTTCCCTATTGCCCATGATGCAGCTTGCTTATTCCCCTCTTGATTCCAACGCGGAACCCGCAGCAGCCGGGAAAGGAGCCTCATACGAAATCCGGCCCAGCTTCCCTGCTCTCATCTCGCGCAAAATAATGCCGGATGTTTTCTCCAGATCCACTCTGCCGCCTCCAACGAGACAGCCTCTGCGACGGCCGATATCTTCCATGACCCGAACAATTTCGTCAGAGTCCTCCGGATCCTTAGGCGGTGCATCCAGCTCGAATCGTTCTTTCAATGCCGGCCAATAACGTTCTACCAGATCCTTGACGGCAAAAAAAGCGATATCCTCAACGTTAAGCACCTGCTCCTTGATCGCGCCTGTCATTGCAAGACGGTAGCCGACAAGCATATCCTCGAACTTCGGCCACAGGATGCCTGGTGTATCGAGCAATTCCATCTCGGTCCCAACTTTGATCCATTGCTGGCCCTTCGTTACCCCGGGACGATCGCCTGTAATGGCGATATTCCGGCCGGCCAGACGATTAATCAGCGTCGATTTGCCGACGTTCGGAATGCCGACGATAAGACCGCGAACGGCACGCGGATTAATCCCTTTGGACAGCTGACGCTCGATTTTCTCATGCAAAATCTGTCTGGCCATCAGCGGAACTTCCGACACTCTTGTGCCGGTTGAAGAATCGAGGGCCAACACTTCATGGCCTTCATATTTGAAATACGTGATCCATTGCTCCGTAACTTTTGGATCGGCAAGATCGGACTTGTTGAGCACGATCAGTCTCGGCTTCCCGCCCAAAATTTCATCCACCATAGGGTTGCGGCTCGATAACGGCACGCGCGCATCCAACAGCTCAATGGCAATATCGATGAGTTTCAGCTTGTCCTGTATTTGCCTTTTTGCCCGGGTCATATGACCGGGGAACCATTGAATGGTCATGTCCTCACCTCACTGCAATTCTGCTTCTCTATTGTTAATGCTTAATAAAGCTTACTTTACTCATTGGCCAGAAAATAAAATCAGCGCGGCCGATCAGCTCTTTCTCAGATACGAAGCCGATATCACGGCTGTCCTGGCTATTGTCGCGATGGTCGCCCATGGCGAAAATATAACCTTCCGGCACCGTAATCTCACTGTTTTTATCGTTCGGATAATTCGACGTAGGCGATTTATTCTCGTTGTACAGACGTCCTTCGGCATGAGCCTTTTCAATCGCTTCCTTAATATATGGCTCATCGATCTTTGTATCGTTAACGAATACATCGTCCCCGTCTACCCGGATGGTTTCGCCAGGAAGTGCGATAACACGCTTAATGAAATCTCTGCCTTGATCCGGCACATGGAAGACAACAACCTCGCCATGCTTCGGCTCGCGGATATTGTACAATATTTTATTGACGATCAAGCGCTCGCCCGTCTCGAAGTTAGGCTGCATGGAAGGCCCTTCGACTATGAACGGAGAGAACAGAAACTGCCGAATAATGAAGACGAGAATGATGGCGATCGCTAACGCCTTAATCCACTCAACGATTTCCTTAGAGGCTCGTCCGCCCTTCTCCGGCGCTTTGCCGTTTGCTCCGGCCAGCTGTTCTGCCCGGGACTCAATTTGATCTTCATTTCGGTTTTGTGATTCCATTCCTACGCCTTCCTTCTATCTGTAGTCCGTTCATGGCTGATAACTCTGTTCATGAATAACGAAAAGGAGCTTGTTTTCGCAAGCCCCTCTTGTCGTTTGATCTTAACGAATTTCTTTAATTCTTGCTGCTTTACCACGAAGGCTGCGCAGGTAGTACAGTTTAGCGCGACGTACTTTACCACGGCGTGCCACTTCGATTTTGTCGAGTTTAGGCGAGTGCAGCGGGAAAGTTCTTTCCACACCAACACCGTAGGAAATTTTACGTACTGTAAACGTTTCACTGATACCGCCGCCGCGACGTTTAATAACAACGCCTTCGAAAAGCTGGATCCGCTCGCGGGATCCCTCGATAACTTTAACGTATACTTTCAACGTGTCACCGGGACGAAAGTTAGGAAGGTCTTTGCGAAGCTGCTCTTGCGTAATCGCTTGTACGAGATTCATCTTGGATTCACTCCTTCCACCATAGACGTTCTTAATAACTCGCCATGTTCCCAATTGAACAGATTCATCATTATTAGCGGACCGCCCGAATATTACAAACAACATTTGAAATTTTATCACATTGGGCTGCAAAATTCAACATGTTTTTGCTGGGCATCATTAGGTATACTGAAACAAACAACTTTGAGTAGAGAGGATACCCTTTATGCCCCGACTATCAAGAGCACAAACTGCAATTTTTTTCTTATCAATCGTTCTAGGTCTGACAGCACTATTCCCATCACAGCCTTCTATGGCGGAAGCGGCTCCTTCAACGGGCGGGAGCGCAATTACAGCTAATACTGAAAGATTCCCGGATACCAAGAACCATTGGGCAAGCTCGTACATTGACTGGGCCGTTCAACAAAATCTAGCATCGGGTTATGAGGACGGAAATTTCCGCCCTGACCGCAATATTAATGAAGCTGAATTTTTGGCTCTGCTCCTTCGCGCTTATGGCAGCAAAGAGACAGCAGCAGCCGGCTCCCCTTGGTACGAGCCTTACTACAAATATGCCAAACAGCAGGGCTGGCCGCTCATCTACGACGTTGCAGACAACAGCTCCTTCCGGCGCGGACAAGCTGCATTACTGATGGTAAGCGCAGTAACAGGCAAACGCCTGACAGAGAAAGAAGCGATTCAATGGCTGCTTGATGAGAAGCTTACAACAGGCCGTACAGCTGCGACTGTATCCGGCTACTATCCGCAAGGCACGTTAACCCGTGCAGAAGCCTTGACGTTCCTGTACAGGCTGTCACAGCATTCTGAGCGGCTGTCGTCAAGCAAGATTCCTCCTGAAGCTGCAAATCCGGCTTCCTTGCGGGGAGTTGCTATTGGCGACACACTCGCTAAAACCAAGCTGATTCTTGGAGAGCCGCAGCGCAGCGATGAAACCCAAGAAGGCTTTACTTGGCAAGTCTACAACGATGACTACAGCAGTTTCGCTATGATCGGCACTCGCGGCAGCAAAGTCGTTGCATTATTCAGCAATACGGCTAACAGTTGGGAAGTGAAGCCTAAATTAAAGCTTGGGACAACCCTTTCGGAGGCAATCGCGATTATTGGCAGCAAAAACGGCCAAGAAAATGAGTTCCAATATAGCTACGTCTCCGGCAGCATCACGACGACCTTGTTTATTGACCGTCTCGACGGAAACCGTATTATCGGCATTCTGCAAACTGATTCCAGCGCATACGGCAAGCCTGGAACCGCCAGCGCTTCCGTGCTCCAAGAGAGCTATGAGCAGCAAAGCTTTGATCTCGCGAATGCAGAGCGGTCCCGGCGCGGCATCTCCTTATTCACCCAGGACGACAAAGCATCCAAATCGGCTAGAGGCCACAGCAAGGATATGGCCGCACGGAAGTTTTTCAATCATGAAAATCCTGACGGGCAAACGCCGTTTGACCGAATGAAGGCTCAAGGCATTACCTATCGGAGCGCAGCGGAAAATATCGCTGCCGGCCAATCCGACAGTATATACGCCCACTTCGGCTGGATCAACTCGCCCGGCCACCGCAGCAACCTGCTTAGCAAAACGCTAACGAAGCTTGGCACAGGGGTCGCATTTGGCGGACATTATGGTGTCTATTATACCCAAAATTTCTACACTCCATAACTAGAAGAGGGACCGAACGCCGCGAAACTCAAACCTTCGCGATAATCGGTCCCTTTTCTATGAGTGAGAAATGCCTGTACTTGCAGGGCACAACCCAGCCTGCCGGAGTTGTTTCTTCCTTACCATGTACGGCATTTCATATCTATTGCTTCTCTTCCTTGCTAAGCGAGGCCAGCCATTGCCGTTCTTTCGGTGTCAGCTCCGCCTTCTCCAACAAGTCCGGACGCCTGTTCAGCGTACGCAGCAGCGACTGCTCGCGTCTCCAGGCATCGATCCGGCTATGATGGCCGGATATGAGCACCTCCGGCACCTCCCAGTCACGGAACACTGCAGGACGCGTATAATGCGGATACTCCAGCAGTCCGGTACTGTAGGAATCGGTAACTGCAGAGCTTTCATTGCCGAGTACGCCTGGCAGCAAACGGACAACACTGTCGATGACCGTCATCGCCGGAATCTCGCCTCCGGTCAGCACGTAATCGCCAATCGACAGCTCATCGGTCACAAGATGCTCGCGAATCCGTTCATCATAGCCCTCATAGTGTCCGCAAATCAATACGATATGCTCCTCTTGAGAGAGCTCCTCGGCCTTCCGCTGCGTGAACGTCTC
The DNA here is from genome assembly GCF_042883865.1 of Paenibacillus sp. NPDC058174. NCBI lineage: Bacteria > Bacillati > Bacillota > Bacilli > Caryophanales > Paenibacillaceae > Paenibacillus > Paenibacillus sp. NPDC058174. The sequence goes on along the minus strand of NZ_JBHVUY010000001.1, from coordinate 135,165 downwards.
GCCTTGCGGGCACATCAGAATGATGCGCGGCGGCTTGCTTTGCGGTACAGCAGCCATTAATTCTTCGACAGCCGTAAATACCGGCTCCGCCTTCAGCACCATGCCGCCCCCGCCGCCGTACGGATAATCGTCCACTGTATTATGCTTATTGTTCGCATAGTCACGGAAATTGATCGCCTGCAGATCGACGATTCCCTTTTCCTTCGCTTTGCCCAAAATGCTCGCGTTAAACACACCGTCGAACATTTCCGGAAACAATGTCAGTACATCTACTCGCATCGCGCTACATCAATCCTTCCAGCAGATGAACCTTCACCAGCTTGTTTGCTACGTCAACATCCAGAATAACCTCGTCAATAACCGGCAGCAGCAATTGCTTGCCCTTTGGCTTATTCAAGTCCACGACCCAGACATGATTAGCTCCCGGACTTAAAATCTCTGAGATCGCGCCGAGCTCTTCTCCGTCTTCTGTAACGGCCTTGCAGCCAATGATCTGATGATAGTAGTATTCGCCTTCATCCAGCTCACCTTGCTCGGCTTCGGAAATTTTCAGCAGCCAGCCTTTATATTTCTCTACCTCATTAATATCGTTGAAGCCCTTCAGCTTCAAGACGAACATTCCCTTTTGCTCGCGGACCGACGCAATTTCAACCTCAACCTGACGGCCGGACTGTTCATCCTGCAGGGACAGCTTGTTGCCAACCGCAAACCGCTCTTCTGGAAAATCAGTGCTTGGGAGCACTTTAACTTCTCCGCGCAGACCATGCGTATTGGCAAGCTTGCCTACGGTGTACCATTTGTTACTCATATGTATCAACCCTTTTCGTTCAATACTTCTCTATTTTGAAAAAGGGTTAGGATAAAATATCCTAACCCTTATCGATATGCAATTACGATATGATGTCAACGATGACGCGTTTCTGAGATTTGACGGCGGCGGACGTCACGACGGTTCGCATCGCTTTCGCGATGCGGCCCTGCTTGCCGATAATTTTTCCGACATCATCGGAATGTACCGACAGCTCGTAGACGGTGCCTCGCTCATCATCCTTCTCATGGACGCGCACGTCCTCTGGATGGTCCACCAACGCCTTTGCTATGACAAGAATCAATTCTTTCATCTCAAGGCCCTCCGCTGTTCAACAGTTATTTCTGTTGCTTAAGCTCATGGAACTTTTTCAGGACACCTGCTTTGGAAAGCAAGTCGCGAACCGTATCAGATGCTTGCGCACCTGTTTGCAGCCATTTCAACGCTTTCTCTTCGTCGATCGTTACTTGAGCCGGTTGTGCAACCGGGTTGTAAGTACCGATTTCCTCGATGAAGCGACCGTCACGCGGGGAACGGGAGTTGGAAACGACAACGCGGTAGAATGGAGCTTTGTGAGCACCAATGCGTTTCAAACGAATACGTACTGCCATGTAAATTCACCTCCTTCGAAATAATGAACGCTGCTAGAGCAACTGCTATGAATTAGAACGGAAATTTCTTGCCTTTACCCATCAAGCCCTTCAGGCCTTTCATGCCCTTGGAGCCTTTGCCCATCATCGACGAGAATTGCTTCATCATCTTGCGCATATCGTCGAACTGCTTGATGAGACGGTTAACTTCGGCAACCGATGTTCCGCTGCCTGCAGCAACCCGCCGGCGGCGGCTATGATTCAAAATTTCCGGTTTTTGCTTTTCTTCCTTGGTCATGGAGCGAACGATAGCCTCGACGCGGTCGATTTGCTTCTCGTCCACCTTCATGTCTTTCATGCCCTTCATCTTGTTCATGCCCGGCAGCATGTCCATCAGCTGGTCAATCGGGCCAAGATTACGGACTTGAGCCATCTGCTCGAGGAAGTCATCGAACGTGAACTCGGCATTGCGCATTTTGCGTTCCATCTCTGCCGCTTTATCGGCATCAATATTCGCCTGCGCCTTCTCGATCAGGCTGAGCATGTCGCCCATGCCGAGAATCCGGGAAGCCATCCGGTCCGGATGGAAAGGCTCCAGGGCATCGATCTTCTCGCCCATCGCTGCGAACTTGATCGGCTTGCCCGTTACGGCTTTAACCGACAATGCGGCACCGCCTCGGGTATCGCCGTCCAGCTTCGTCAGCACAACACCGGTAAGCTCCAATTGCTCGTGGAAGCTTTGCGCAACGTTGACTGCGTCTTGACCGGTCATCGCATCGACGACGAGAAGCACTTCATCCGGCTTCGTCACCTGATGAATTTGCTTCAATTCCTCCATCAATGCTTCATCGATATGCAGTCGTCCGGCGGTATCGATAATGACATAATCGTTGCCGTTGTCCTTCGCATGCTGCAAACCTGCGCGGGCAATCTCAACCGGCGAAGTCTGATCACCAAGCGTAAACACTGGTGCATTGATCTGTTCGCCAAGCACTTGAAGCTGCTTGATCGCCGCTGGACGATAAATATCACCCGCGATCAGAAGCGGCTTATGATTGCCCTTTTGCAGCAGACGAGCCAGCTTGCCTGTCGTCGTCGTTTTACCCGCACCTTGCAGACCAACCATCATAAGCACTGTAGGCGGTTTGTTCGCTTTCGCCAGCTTGCTCTGCGTCCCGCCCATCAGCTCGGTCATCTCTTTGTTGACGATATCGATAATGACCATGCCAGGCGTAAAGCTTTTGGACACTTCTAGACCAAGCGCTTTCTCTTTCACTTTGGCGATAAAATCTTTGACGACTTTAAAGTTAACGTCGGCTTCAAGCAGCGCCAGTCGAACTTCGCGCATCGCTTCGTTGATATCATCCTCTGTTACTTTGCCTTTGCCTCTCAGCTTGCCGAACACACTTTGCAATCGGTTCGTTAAGCTCTCAAATGCCGCCATGATCCATCACCTCCGTTTTTCATTCTGTCGTTGTTAATCGTTCAATCGCTGCAAGCAGCCGTTTCTTCTCGGCTTCGCCAACTGCAAGCTCCGCTATGCTCCGCTCCAGCTCCATTACATGCCGCTGGCGGGATTCATGCTTCGCTAGCAGTTGAAGCTTGCCTTCGTAGCTTTCCAGCACTTGCTCTGCACGCTTGACATGCTCGTACACCGCTTGTCTGCTAATGCCGGATTCCGCGGCAATCTCGCCTAGCGAATAATCATCGTGAAAATAATATTTGAGAAAGGTTCGCTGTTTTTCAGTGAGCAGTGGCTCGTAGAAATCAAACAGCAGGTTGATTCGATTTGTTTTTGCAAGGGCATCCGGCTCTTCAATAAGCATCCTTGATCCCTCCGCCGCGTCTCATCCTCCGGCTGGGCTTGAACTGCCGCCGGTCTTTGACGTTTAGTGTGCTGCGAGTCCGTCAAGGAAATATCCTTTACACCTGCGCAACGTCTTTTATCTTACACGATGGCATATATCACTGTCAAGCTTTTCGCCTTGTCACCTTTAATCCTCTTGCGGAGCCTGCTCCGTCTCACGCTGAATGAGTCCTGCGAACAGCGCATGCACGAACTGCTCGGAGTCGAATTCCTGCAAATCGGTCATCTTCTCCCCGAGTCCAACGAGCTTCACCGGCAGATTCAGCTCATTGCGGATTGCAATGACGATACCGCCCTTCGCCGTGCCGTCCAGCTTCGTCAGCACGAGGCCGCTTACGCCGCTTTTTTCGCCGAACAGCTTCGCCTGGCTAAGCGCGTTTTGACCTGTCGTTGCATCCAGGACTAGTAGAACCTCATGAGGCGCTTCTGGAAGCTCGCGTTGAATGACGCGGAAAATCTTGTTGAGCTCCTCCATCAAGTTCGACTTGTTCTGCAGACGTCCCGCTGTATCGCATAGCAGGACGTCCACCCCGCGCTGCTTGGCAGCTTGCACAGCATCGAACATAACCGCAGCCGGATCAGAACCGGAAGACTGCTTGATTACATCGACGCCAACCCGTTGTCCCCAGACTTCAAGCTGCTCGATTGCGCCTGCACGGAACGTGTCTCCTGCTGCCATCAAAACACTTTTGCCTTCGCTTTTGAACTTATGGGCGAGCTTGCCGATCGTGGTCGTCTTGCCGACGCCGTTGACGCCTACGAACAAAATGACCGTAATCTCTCCGTCCTTCGCCATTTGCAGCCCTGGATTGGATTCGCCCTTGAGCAGGCCGATCAGCTTCTCAGAGAGAACTGGCTGCAAATCGGAAGCGTCCTCGATTTTCCGTTTCTTCACTTCGACGCGAAGCTCTTCAATCAGCTGCATTACCGTATTGACGCCAACGTCAGCGCCAATTAGAATTTCCTCCAGCTCCTCGTAAAACTCCTCGTCGATTTTTTTTCTTCTCGTAATCAGCTCTTCCACCTTTTCCACAATTGCAGTCCGGGTTTTGGTCAAGCCTTCTTTGAAAATATTCGTTACCGCCTCTGTCTTGGAAGCGATGCTTTCCTTCAGTCTCTTAAAAAAGCTCACGTATGTTTCCTCCCTACAGGTACAGGTTGCTCCTGAACGTCTTCTCTCTTGCTCTGTTGCTGTCTTCCATCTTTATCTGTCTGTTAATAGTTGAAGCTGCACGTTCAGCTTGACCCTGATCCGCTAGGCGGTTGCAGGCTCTTCTTCATCCACCTGCTCCTCCAGCCGGACGGATACGAGCTTGGATACGCCGCCCTCTTCCATCGTTACGCCGTACAGCACGTCGGCTTCCTCCATCGTTCCTTTACGGTGGGTAACGACGATAAACTGCGTAAGTCCGGAAAATTCGCGTAAATATTGAGCAAAACGAGCTACGTTCGCTTCATCAAGCGCCGCCTCGACCTCATCGAGAACGCAGAATGGAACGGGCTTCACCTGCAAAATTGCAAACAGCAGCGCAATCGCTGTGAGCGCCCGTTCTCCTCCTGACAACAGCTGCAGATTTTGCAGCTTCTTGCCTGGCGGCTGCGCTACGATATCAATGCCCGTATCGAGTACACGATCCGGCTCCACAAGAACGAGATCCGCGCGTCCGCCGCCGAACAGCTTCGAGAATACAACGACGAAATGGCCGCGTATCGCTTCAAAGGTCGCTCTAAACCGCTTGGACATTTCATCGTCCATCTCGCGGATGACCTGATACAGCGTCGTCTTGGCTTCCACCAGATCATCCTTCTGCTCGGTAAGAAATTCAAACCGTTCCTTCACCCGTTCGTATTCGTCAATTGCACCCAGGTTCACATCGCCAAGCGCTGTAATTTGTCGTTTCAATTCACGAACGGCATTTTGCGTGCCTGCGACGTCCTCCGGCACCGGATAACGCTCCTTCGCCAGCTCGAAGCTCAGCTCATACTCCTCGCTCAGCTTGCGCAGCAAGTTATCGAGCTCGACATCGAGCCGGTTGGCTGCGATTTCCGTCTGGCGAAGCTGCTCCTCCACGTTGCGAAGCTGTGCCCGCTGCTCCTTCGTCTCGCTCTCGCCCTGCTCCAGCTCACGTGTACGCTCGGCGCGGGCGGAACGCTTGAGATCCGTCTGCTCCGCACATTCCTGCTTCTTCAGACGCAGTTGATTCAACTGCTCGATCTGATCGACCGTCTCCTGTCCGTGTCGAGCGAGCTCCTCTTCCTGCTGGGACAGCAGTGAACGGTAACCGCTCAGCTCCTGCTTAGCCCGCTGAATATCGCTGCGGACCCGGGTCGCCTGATCTTCGAAGCTGAGCTTCTCCGAATCCGTCTTGGCAACGGCGATTTTCAAATCGGTCAGCTGCCCTTGAAGCGCTTCTTTGGCGGTCTCGCTCGCTTTACGGCGGTCTTCCGCCAAGCGGATGGCTTCCTGCAGCCTGACCTCATCTGCCTGCAGCTGCTCCAGCCGGGTTTCTGCCTCGGCAGCCGCTTGCTCCATCGACTTCCGCTCTGCCAGATGGCTGTTGCGGTCGGATGAGAACAACTGCTCCTGCTCGCCAAGGTGCTTCGCTTCGTTGTTCAGCTGCTGCAGTTCAGCTCTTACTTGCTGCTCATCAATCCGGCTCTGTTCAGACCCTGCACGCAGCTCCTCCATTTTGTGGTTCAAAATGGATTGCTCCTTGCGCAAGTCGCTCAGCTTGTCCCGCAGCTGTGTAATGGTCGTTTGCGCTTCCTTGATTTCCTTATCGAGCGCTTCGATCTGACGGCCGCGGCCAAGCAGGCTCGCTCCTTTTTTCTGCAAGCTGCCGCCGGTCATCGAACCGCCTGCATTGACGACATCGCCTTCCAGCGTCACAACGCGATAGCGGTATTGGCATTTCGAGGCGATCCGGTTGGCCTGCTCCAGCGTTTCGGCGAGCAATATGTTGCCCAGCAAGCTTTTGACAATAGCCTCGTACTTCGTATCGCTGCCCACCAAATCAGCGGCTACGCCAACGAAGCCTTCAACATCTTCAGCCAGCCGCTTGTCATGCTCTGAAATATGTCTTCCGCGGATGACATCAAGCGGCAGGAACGTAGCTCGTCCCAGTTGGCGCTGCTTCAAGAAGCTGATCGCAAAACGTGCCGACTTCTCGTCTTCCATTACGATATGCTGCATCGCTCCGCCGAGCGCAGTCTCAACTGCCGTCTCCAAACGCTCCGGCACCCGAATAAGCTCAGCTACCGCGCCATGCACGCCGGCAATACCGCCAGATGAACGGCGTGAAGCTTTCAGAATTTCCCGGACCCCTTGCATAAAACCGTCGAGCGCGTCCTGCATTTCCTTCATCGTATCACGGCGGGAAATTTGCGATTCCAGCTTTTGCTCCCACTTGCGGATGGCAGCCGTCGCATCCTCGACATATTGTCCGATTTCTTTGGCCTTTTCCGCTTCGTCGATATATTTGTTCCGGTTCGTATTAATGGCTTTCAGCGTAGCTTCGAGCTGCTTTTCCAGCTCTATCCGTCTAGCTGTCAGCTTCTGATGCTGCTCGTTCCATTTCGCTTCGTCGTCCGACAGTCTCTCCATCCGGCGTTGTACAGCTTCCTGCTGCTGCGCCGAATAGCGGATCTCGTTGCGCAATTGGGCCATCGTGCTCAGCACATCGAGCAGTTCGCCCTTTAATATCTCCTCGGCATCCGCCACTGCACTGCCGGCTACGCCGATCAAATGAACTTCTTCCTCCGCCAGCTTCGTCCGCAGCTCTGCTAATTGAAGCTCCAATACGGCGGCTTTGCTCCGGAACTCCGCTTCCTCTTTCGTTAAGCTGGCGATACGCTCGTCCTGCGCGGCAATTGTTTCTTCCAGCTGGCGTTTATTTTGCTCCAGATTGCGTTTGCGTTCCTTGAGCACCTCGCCGTAGCCTTCGCATTTCTCATACTCCTCGCTGTACTGGAGCATCGATTCATGCAAAGCGTCCAGCGCCTCCTCCAGCTCGCGCAAAGCGTGACGGTCCTTTTCCAGATGGGCATCATGCTTGCTTACGACGGTAGACAGCTCTAACTGCTCCCGCTTCAGCCGATCAAGCTTTTCGTTGGCTTCTGCCCAGGAGCTGTGCACAGTCTCGATATTATGTACGTACATCGATATCTCTTGCGTCTTCAGCTGTTCCTTGAGCTGCTTGTAGTGGATCGCCTTCTCCGACTGCTCGCGCAGCGGCAGAACCTGATCCTCCAGCTCCGTTACCAGATCGTGAATACGAAGCAGATTGCCTTCCGTTTCCTCCAGCTTTTTCTGCGCCTCGCGCTTACGCGACTTATATTTCACGATTCCGGAGGCCTCTTCAAAAATGCCGCGGCGATCCTCGGAACGCGTACTTAAAATTTCCTCAATCCGGCCTTGGCCGATGATCGAATACGCTTCCTTGCCGATGCCCGTATCCATGAAAAGCTCCGTAATATCCTTCAGCCTGCAAGGCTGCTTGTTGATCATATACTCGCTGTCGCCGCTCCGGTGAACCCGGCGCGTAACCGTCACCTCGTTGTACTCCAGCGGCAGTGCGCCGTCACCGTTGTCGAGCGTCAATGACACCTCGCCGTAATTGACAGCTTTGCGTGCATCGCTGCCGGCAAAAATAATGTCTTCCATCTTGCCGCCGCGCAAGCTCTTTGCACTCTGCTCGCCGAGCACCCAGCGGATGCCGTCCGAAATATTGCTTTTGCCGCTGCCGTTAGGCCCGACAACCGCGGTAATGCCGGTAACGAACTCCATCTCCGTTTTGTCGGCAAATGATTTAAATCCCGCTAATTCGATCCGTTTCAGGAACATAACTTGGCTTTCACCTCAACGTATATTGTAACACAACTTAGCAGGCACCCGTTAACCAATTTACCTTGCCACACTCGGCTCATCGCGCTTTCATGCGGATAGCCCGAGTTTGCCGCCTGCCATTGTCACATGAACATAAAACCGATTACACTTTTAAAAAATAGTTAGCAAATGTGCCTGCAAACACTATATTCTCATGAACCTGCTTCGCAAGCCGGCAGCTGTAAATGTGAAACTTGATGATTGAATTTTTGATTTCAATTCTTAATTCAGTTCCCAATTGTATTCTTGTTCTTGAAGCTGTGTTCTTTGCTGTGCTCTTGCTGTGCTCTTGCTGTGCTCTTGCTGTGCTCTTGCTGTGCTCTTGCTGTGCTCTTGCTGTGCTCTTGCTGTGCTCTTGCTGTGCTCTTGCTGTGC
>NZ_JBHVUY010000001.1:28590-126542 GCF_042883865.1 Paenibacillus sp. NPDC058174 | reverse complement strand
GCTTTTGCAGTGCTCTTGCTGTGCTCTTTGTCTTCACCGTACGCGCCTCCCTTAGCGCGGTGCCATCGCGGCACACGGTGCTCGGTCGCACGTCGGCGGTCAAACCTCTATGCTCTGCTCATCGCTGTACTTAACTTCATAAACTAAGTGTTATACTCGCCTAATGTTACGCTCCCTTTAGTACATTTTTTCGTTATTAAGCATGAAATTTCCTTAATTACGGCTCATATCATAAGATTGCAGGCTGTAACGCAAGAAAGTTCAGAACAGCGGAAATTCATTTCTTAATAAAGAAAAAATTGTACTTATATCCGCAAATCTGATCAGATGTAGCCCAATTCCACGCAAAATAAAGAAAAAACTTCAGTTAATAGCGAAATTATATACTAACACTCCAAGCCATCTGACACCACGCACGCACGCATGCACGCACTCACTCCGCCAATTTTCCTTGCCCAAATAAAAACGGGTTTGTTTCGCAAGCGCCGCCTTACCGGACGCGCATTCGAAACAAACCCATCTTCTATTCGGCCGACAACGATTGCCACGCCTGCGATGCGGCGCGCTGCTCCGCTTCCTTCTTCGTACGCCCGACACCGCTGCCGTAAGGTGCCTCTCCGAGAAAAACCTCGACGACAAACTCGCGGTCATGCGCCGGTCCGCGCTCTTCGGTAATCCGGTATTCCACCGGACCGAGACCGTTATGCTGCGCACGCTCCTGCAGCTTGGACTTGAAATCCTTCACAAGCAGTCCATAGTCATTGGACTCGATGAACGGGAACATATGAGCTTCCAGAAACACTCGCGTCCGGTCGATTCCGGCGTCCAAATAAATAGCGCCGACAAAGGCTTCGAACAAATCCGCCAGCAATGCGGGACGCTGCCGTCCGCCAAGCTGTTCCTCTCCCCGTCCGAGCATGACATGTGCGCCAAGATCCAGACGTTCGGCGAATTGCGCGAGCGACGGCTCGCAGACTACGGATGCGCGCATCCGTGTCAGCTCGCCTTCCGGCCGCTGCGGATAGGCAGAGAATAAATATTCCGACACAAGCAACTGGAGCACAGCGTCGCCAAGAAACTCAAGGCGTTCGTTGTGCTCAATGGAACTGTGCTTATGCTCGTTCACGTATGACGTATGCGTGAACGCCTGCTTCAGCAGCTTCAGCTGTTTAAACTTGAGCTCCAGCCTGGACTGGAGCTCATGGAATGTATCACGCTTCATAAACTTTCATCACGATCGTTGCATTGTGGCCGCCAAATCCGAAAGAATTGGACAGCGCCGTACGAACTTCCGCTTCACGCGGCTTATTCGGTACATAATCCAGATCGCACTCCGGATCCTGGTTTTCCAGGTTGATGGTCGGAGCAATAATGCTGTTTTGCAGTGTCAGGCCAAGAATGACCGCTTCTACACCGCCAGCAGCGCCGAGCAAATGGCCCGTCATCGATTTCGTCGAGCTGACAGCGACTTTATAAGCGTGGTCGCCCAACGCCTTCTTAATCGCTTTCGTTTCGGAACGGTCGCCAACCGGAGTGGACGTGCCGTGCGCATTGATATAATCGATGTCGCCTGGCTCGATTCCAGCATCCTTAATCGCTCTCGTCATGCAGCGTGCAGCGCCATCTGGATCAGGCTCAGTCATGTGGTGAGCGTCGCCGCTCATGCCATAGCCGATTACTTCGGCGTAAATGCGGGCACCACGCTGCTGAGCATGCTCCAGCGATTCAAGAATGAGAACGCCAGCGCCTTCACCCATTACGAATCCGTCGCGGTCTGTATCGAAAGGACGGCTCGCTCGAGCCGGCTCATCATTGCGCACTGACATTGCCCGCATGGAGCAGAAGCCTGCAAGACCGGTAGGACGAATTGTCGCCTCCGCGCCTCCGCAGATCATTACATCAGCTTCGCCGCGCTGAATCAGCTTGAACGAATCGCCGATGGAATGCGTACCCGTTGCACATGCGGTAACCGCTGTACTGTTCGGGCCTTTCGCACCTGTCAGAATCGATACTTGGCCAGAACCCATATTTGCGATCATCATCGGGATAAAGAACGGGCTTACGCGCTTTGGTCCCTTTTCGAGCAAAATATTGTGCTGGTCTTCCCAAGTACCCAGTCCGCCGATACCGGAGCCGATCATAACGCCGATGCGTTCTGCGTCGACATTTTCACCGATTACAATGCCAGAGTCCTTCACCGCGGACAAGCTTGCAACGGATGCAAACTGTACGAAACGGTCCATGCGGCGGGCTTCTTTTTTATCTAAATTAAATTCTTCAGGATTAAAGTTTTTAATTTCTGCAGCAATTTGTGTTGGATATTCAGACACGTCAAACGCCTCGATATGAGAAACGCCCGATTTGCCCTCCAGCAAATTGCCCCAGAACTGATCCAATTCCGATCCGAGTGAGGTCATGACCCCCATGCCAGTTACGACAACTCTCTGTTTCATTCGATTCACCTCAAGAACAGCTATTTGGATGCGCTTCTTAACGCACCTTGATTTATATATAAAAAGCTTGTTAGCTCATTCATGCCTTCATGTTGGATGCTGTCGCAACCTTGCTTCATATGGAGAGAAGTCCCGTCTGTTACAACGGGACCCTGGCTTCCTTAGTTAAGAGATTGTATGTAATTAACTACTTCTCCCACTGTGGTGATTTTCTCTGCATCTTCATCAGAGATCTCCATATCAAACTCGTCTTCCAGCTCCATGACCAATTCAACGACATCAAGAGAGTCAGCGCCGAGGTCATCTTTAAAGGAAGCTTCCAGCGTGACTTCCGCTTCGTCTACGCCAAGTCGGTCGACGACGATACGTTTTACACGTTCTACTACTTCGGACATCCGGTTCACCTCCTCTTTGGTATTATACGAGAATTAAAGATAAAATGCCATACGTAACCGTTTTAATTCCTGCCCGGACCGCGTCAGCCAAGGGCTGGCGCGGCTTTTGCGCATCCTTACATGTACATGCCGCCGTCCACATGAACGGTCTGGCCAGTCATATAAGAAGCGGCATCGGAAGCGAGAAATCTCACCGCATGGGCGATATCCTCAGGGCTTCCGAGACGGGCAAGCGGAATGTCCTTGGCAAGCGCATCGCGAGTCTCCTCAGGCAGCTTGTCCGTCATATCCGTCTGGATAAAGCCCGGAGCGACGCAGTTGACTGTAATGCCGCGAGAAGACAATTCACGCGCGCTTGCCTTGGTAAGTCCGATGACACCCGCTTTCGCGGCCACATAGTTGGCCTGCCCGGGATTTCCAAGCACGCCAACAACCGAAGAAATGTTAATAATGCGGCCGGAGCGCTGCTTCATCATCGTCCGCGTTACGGATTTGATCCCGTTAAAGACGCCCTTCAGGTTCGTCTCAATCACTTGATCAAATTCTTCTTCCTTCATGCGCATGATTAAATTATCTCTCGTAATGCCCGCGTTATTCACCAAAATATCAAGCGCTCCGAATTGATCGACGACTTCCTTCACCATCGCATCGAATTCATCCGCTTTGCCTACATTGGCTTTGAGCGTAATGGCACGGCGTCCAAGCGCTTCTACCGCTTGCGCCGTTTCCGCAGCAGCAGCCTCGCTGCCCGAATAGTTGATCGCAACATCAGCGCCAGCTTCCGCCAGCGCAATAGCGATCGCCCGGCCTATGCCGCGCGACGCGCCCGTAACGAGCGCTTTCTTGCCTTCCAAACTGGCAAACATCGCATACCCTCCTCAGCAAAAAATATAGCATTAATTCAACGCTTCAATCGCAGCTGCGCTGTTAATCGAAGTTACGCGAACGTTTTTATCGATTTTTTTGATCAGACCCGCCAGCACAGTGCCGGAGCCAATCTCAACAAAATGATCGACACCTTGCCCGATTAGATAGCGGATGCTGTCTTCCCAAAGTACAGGCGAATACACCTGTTCCACGAGCAGACGGCGGATGTCAGAAGCTTCTGTCACCTGTGAAGCTGTTACATTGGCAATTACCGGAACGGCCGCATCCCCCATGCTTACGCCTTCCAGTACAACGCCAAGCTTCTCAGCAGCAGGCTTCATCAGCGAAGAGTGGAACGGTCCGCTGACTTCCAGAGGAATAACACGCTTCGCTCCTGCCTCTTCTTTCCCGCGCTCCACGACCGACTGAACGCCGGCTGAAGTTCCGGATACGACGATTTGCCCTGGGCAGTTCACGTTCGCCAGCTCAACTGCATTGCCGCCAGCTGAAACCACCGCGCAAAGCGCAGCCAATGTCTCGCGTTCCGCGCCTAATACAGCCGCCATCGCGCCTTGACCGCCAGGCACCGCTTGCTCCATAAATTCACCGCGTGCTCTAACCGTACGCACGGCATCAGCGAACGACAAAACTCCTGCCGCAACTAGTGCGCTGTATTCGCCCAAGCTGTGTCCCGCGACGTAATCCGGCTTCAAGCCGCGGCCTTCAAGCGCCTCAAGCAGCGCAACGCTAACCGTCAGCAAAGCCGGCTGGGTGTTTGCTGTCTGCTTCAGCAGCTCGTCCGGTCCGTTAAATATAATGTCGCTAACCGAAAAACCAAGCGCCTCGTCAGCTTGTTCAAATATTGCGCGCGACGCAGGCACGGAATCGTATACGTCTTTCCCCATCCCTACCGCTTGCGCGCCTTGGCCGGGAAATACAAATGCTATTTTGCTCATGAATAAGTTACCTCCGTTACCATTTCAGAACCGATGCGCCCCAAGTCAGGCCGCCGCCAAAGCCGACGAGCACCAGGCAATCGCCTTGCTTCACTCGTCCTTCTTCAACAGCTTCCGCCAGCGCAATCGGAATCGACGCAGCAGATACGTTGCCGTATTTGTCGAGGTTGATCATCGCTTTTTCTTCCGGCAGATCCAGTCGTGTAAGCGCGGAACGGATAATGCGGATATTCGCTTGATGCGGAACGAGCAGATCGATGTCTTCCTTCGTCAAGCCCGCTTTCTCGAGCGCTTCCTCAGCTGCACCGCCCATAATGCGTACGGCGAATTTGAAAACGTCGTTGCCGGCCATTTGAATATAATGCTGCCTTGCTTGAACGCTCTCTTCCGAAGCCGGCGTACGGGAGCCGCCGCCGTCTACTTTGAGCAGCTCTCCGCCGCTTCCGTCCGCGCCAAGCACGAAGGACTGGAAGCCGCGGCCTTGCTCAACCGGACCAAGCACAACTGCGCCAGCGCCATCGCCGAACAGGATGCAGGTATTGCGGTCGGTATAGTCCGTAATCCGCGACAATGCCTCTGCCCCAACGACCAGCACATGCTTGTACATGCCCGTCGCGATCATATTCGATGCGGTCGCCAAGCCATAAATAAATCCGGAGCAAGCCGCCGACAAATCGAAAGCTGCCGCTCGTTTCGCACCTAGCTTATCTTGCAGCAAGCATGCGGTGGACGGGAAAAACATATCCGGAGTAATGGTAGCAACGATGATTAGATCGATATCCTCAGCCGTAAGTCCTGCCGCTGCAATCGCTTGCTTCGACGCTTCATATGCCAGGTCGGATGTCGCCTGCTCCGGCGCGGCAAGCCTGCGCTCGCGAATGCCGGTACGGGTTACGATCCATTCATCATTCGTTTCTACCATTTGCTCAAGCTCTTGGTTCGATAAGATCCGGTCGGGAACATATTTGCCCGATCCAATAATACCTACAGGATGTAAACTCAATTCCACTCACTCACTTCCCGCTTATTTCCGCTGCAATCGATTCGGTCAGCTGTCCTTGAATCGCCGTCCGCGCTTGACGAACCGCGCTTTTCACTGCCAAAGCATCAGATGAGCCGTGGCATTTCATGACCAGCCCGTTCAAACCGAGCAGCGGCGCGCTGCCATGCTCTTTATAATCCATCTTTTTCTTCAGCTTTCGGAGTCTTGGCAGCATAATCGCCGCCGCGAGCTTCGTCATCATCGATTCGCCGAAAGCGTCCTTCAAGTAATTCAACAGCGTCCCTGCTGTTCCTTCCATCGACTTTAGCATAATGTTGCCAGCGAAGCCGTCACAGATGAGAACATCGCAGCTGCGCTGCAATATATCACGAGATTCCACATTGCCGATAAAATGGATAGGGGCATCTGCAAGCAGGTCATAAGCTGCTTTCGTCAGCTCATTGCCCTTCTTCTCTTCCGTACCGACATTAAGCAAGCCAACTCGCGGCTTTTCCATGCCATGCACTTTCGAGCGGTAGATGCTGCCCATAATAGCGTACTGGAGCAAATGCTCCGGTTTCGCATCCATGTTGGCGCCCAAATCAAGCGCCAGCACACCGATATCGTCCATCGTCGGCAGCATCGGCGCAAGCGCAGGGCGCTCAATGCCGTCCAGCCGGCCAACAACGAGCAGGCCCGTCGTCATCAATGCGCCGGTATTGCCCGCCGACAGCATCGCATCCGCCTGCTTATCCCGGACGAGTTGTCCGGCTACGACCATCGAGGCTCCTTTTTTCCGGCGAACAGCTCTTACAGGCTCTTCATCGGCACCAATTACTTCATCTGTGTGGTGCAGCTGCAAATTAGAAGGCTTCTGTCCCTGGAGCAGCGGTTCAATAACCGCAGTATCCCCTACGAGCAGCAGCTCCGTGTCCGGCCATTCCCTTGCAGCCTCAAGCGCCCCCTGCACAATTAAACCGGGGGCATGATCGCCGCCCATTGCGTCAATGGCGATCCGCATGTACGTCTCCTCCTTCGTTTTCCGCATCTCCAGCAGAACGATAAATGACAAAATTGCCTTGGAACACCATCTCGTCGCCCACATAGGTAAACAGTTCTACCTTGGACTTGTTCCGTTCGCCGGAAATGGATCGTACATATGCTTTCGCAATGCATTTTTCACCCAGCTTGACCGGCCGGATGAATCGGATGTCCGCCGTTACCGTCAAAGCAATTTTGTCATCTATAATAGCAACGGCCAATGAATTCGCCTGCGCAAATACATGATGGCCGCGGGCAATGCCGGTGCGAGAGAAAACATGTTCATCGCGTATTTCAAAAATCGATATGCCGCTTTTGTCCAGCTGCAGGTCGACGATATCGCCAATCACCTCGTGCAGCGGTAGTGACCGAACCGAATCGTAGGAGCGCTCAGCCATCAGCTTCATACGCTCACGCAGCTCAGGAATGCCCAGCTCCATGCGATCCAAACGAATCGTCTGAATGCTGATTTTCAAATGGCGGGTGAGCTCTCGGTCCGTCATAAACGGATTTTCGTCAATTAACCGGGCGAGCAGCTGATGCCGCTGCCGCTTGGGCATGCGTTCCATCGTCGGCACCACCTTTACAGTATAGTGACTCCCTTTCTAATTTAAAACCAAAGCGCTTCAAATTAGAGAATTTACAGGATGATTCATATAAATGCACGCATATAGTTGGCCTTACGGACGGCTGAATCCATTCCGCACGACGCTTTATAGCTGATATTATCACCAGGTACTAATCATAAGTATATAAAAAATAGCACCTCATCGCAATGAAGTGCTATTGTGGGAAATCCCGAGATTATTGAGCGATAATCTCTTTCGTTTTGTAGTATCCGCACACTTTGCATACGTGGTGAGCCAGTTTCAGCTCTCCGCATTGCTCGCATTTTACCATACCAGGCACCGCCAGTTTGAAATGCGTACGACGTTTGTCGCGGCGAGTTTTGGACGTTCTTCTTTGAGGTACTGCCATATTTCCCACCTCCTTCACAAAATCAATCAGCATTGCGTTATTGTTCTTCTTTGAACAAGTCCTTGAGCACTGCCAGACGCGGATCAATCCGTTCTGTCTTGCAGCCGCATGTATGTTCATTTAAGTTTTGCCCGCAAGTGTGGCAAAGACCTTTGCAATCGTCACTGCATAACGGAGCAAAAGGCATAAAGAGCAGAAGCGCTTCTTCCACAAAAGGCTTCAGATCCAGTCTGTCTCCAGCCACTGCAATGACGTCATCCTCCTCGTCGTCCTCATTCTCCCCCTCGTCCGATTCGGACGCTGGCTTGAACTGCTCGAAGAAAGGAATAACCGTGTGTTCTTTCACAGGGTCCAGACATCTGGAGCATGCAAGCTCCCAATCGATGGACAATTCGCCATCAACCGTAATTCCGCCTTCGTTGCCTGTTACTTGAAGCGACACATGGAGCGGACCCTTGCTAATGACATCGCTTCGTCCTTCGAACAGGGCGGTTACGTCGATGGACTCCTCCACCTTCGCTTTCAACCCCTTGGACATTGTTTCCTGTACATGAAACTGCATCAGATCACCCCAAACAAACAAAATTTATTATATCTATCCCAGCACTGTTTTGTCAACATTTTCACGTCTTTTCGCGATCCTGCCGTGAATCCCGATCCCGCTCTATGCTATGATGGAACATATATACATTGAGAAGCAAGGAGCGGCCGCATGCGAACAGTAGGACTAATTGTCGAGTATAACCCGTTTCACAACGGACATCAATATCATTTGCAGCAATCGCGGAAAATAACGGGCGCCGATTCCGTCGTCGCCGTCATGAGCGGCAACTTCCTTCAGCGGGGTGAGCCCGCCGTCATGGACAAATGGGCGCGTACAGAAGCCGCTCTTCGCGGCGGCTGCGACCTTGTCATCGAGCTGCCAGTCGCTTATGCAACACAAGCTGCAGAATGGTTCGCATACGGTGCTGTCGCCTTGCTGGAAGCGACAGGTGTCGTAGACGCCTTCTGCTTTGGCACGGAGAGCGGCGAGCTGAACGCGCTGCACGAAGCAGCGCGTGTGGTCGCACAGGAACCGCCAGCCTTCAAGTCCATGCTGAAGGAGGCTCTAGCGGATGGCAGTGCTTATCCAACTGCATACAGCGCAGCTATTAGCGCTTATTTGGCGTCTACTGGCCGTAAAGAAGCAGCGGAATTCCCGTTCGCACAGCCGAACCATACGCTAGGTCTTCATTATTTAATTGCGCTTGAGCGGCTTCAAGGACGAATGGAGCCCTACACGATCCGCCGTGAAAAATCCGAATACAACCAGACCGACGTGACGGATCAGGCAATAGCCAGTGCGACAGCGATCCGCAAGCTGCTGCTGGACAGACGGGAGCTGGCTGGAAGCCGTCCTTACGTTCCGGCTTCCACTTACAGTGTCATGGAAGAGGAATGGGCGGCGGGCCGCAGCCCGGTAAGCTGGGAAACCTTTTCCCCTGCTCTATTTCACAGTATTGTCACTCGCTCTCCAGCACAGCTCGGCGAGCTGCGTGAAATTGCTGAAGGGCTGGAGCACCGTATCTCAGCCGTAATGCCGAAGCTTGCCGATACCGGAATGGAATCACTCCTGGAAGCGCTGAAGACGAAGCGATATACGCGCACTAAGCTGCAGCGTGCTCTGCTGTCCATCCTGCTTGGACATCGCAAGGAAGATTTTACGGCGGACAAGCTTGCTTCCGGGATTCAGTACATCCGTGTGCTTGGTTTTACTGAGAAAGGCAAGGAGCTGCTTCGCCGGATGCGCAGCCATGCCGCGCTGCCCGTACTCCTGAGCGCTTCGAAAGCAGAGGAGCCCTATCACTACCTTCAACTGGACGTCCAAGCCTCAGCGGCTTACATGCTAGCTCAGCCGGGACATGCTTCGGCCGCCGCGATGTACCGGGATTTTACAGGCAAGCCGATTATGATTTAGCGGATTGCACAGCTTCCAATGCTACAACAGCTTCCTTCAACGTTGACACGCGAACGACCTGCATTGAGCTGCGGATTCGTTTCGCTTTTTTCGCCGCTTCCTCGTAATTGCCGGCAGGCGCAAGAAACAGCTTTGCGCCTGCTTCGTGAGCGGCTACTATTTTATAGCCAATTCCGCCGATTTCCCCGACTTTTCCGGTTGGATCGATCGTACCCGTACCTGCGATGATTTGGCCCCCGGTCAAATCTCCGTCCGTCAATAAATCCAATGCCTGCAAAGTGAACATGAGGCCGGCCGAAGGGCCGCCAATCTCTCCTGCATTTATAGAGAGCGCCAAATTCCCGTCAATCGGCTCCAGCTCCCGGTATTCGGAAAGCTGAGCGCCTCCAAGCGCCAAGGACAGCCGTTCCTTCGTAAGACTCCCGTTATATGCCTCCAGCTTCATCGTCAGATTAAGCTCTGATTGATTTCTTAATACCGTCAACTGGACTTGATCCCCAGCCTGCTTAGTCCGCCATACAGTCGCTAAATCATCCAGTCCGGCAACCTCTTCAGCTTCTGCTTTTACGATTGAATCCCCTGGCAGCAGGCCATTCTCCGATCGGCTGGAACCTGATACCATTACCCCTGCAGGTACCGAGCGGTACGGTACATGGGCGAAGCGGTAGGCTGCTTCGATGGCATCATTTTGAGACCCGTGCATAATGACATTCATCCGCTGCTGATACTGCTCATCGGTATAGCCTTTCAGAATGCTAGTCTTCGACAGAGCCTTCGCATCCCGCAGCCAGTTGGAGCGGATCGCTCCCCAATAATTCGTGTCGCTGAGCTTAACCGTCGTCATAAGAAAAGCTCCGCTTTCTAGGCTGCCCGTAACCGGAATTTCCGCATTGCTTTCCGGTCCCATCGTCACCATAGAGCCCGTCCCGGCGGCGATGCCTGGTTCGTAAATGACATAAGGAGACGGTGCAAACAACAGAAACCACATGAAGACAGCTGTCGCGGCAACGAGGGCTATCGTTTTAAAATCGATATGTTTGAGTCTCTCTCTCATAGCTTCCCTCCTCTCTCTAATGCTGCTAACCAACTGGTCTATCCTTGTCCAAGCAAGCGTACAATTTACAATCGGCCAGGACAGCCTGTTAATTAGCTTCCCAGGCCTCAAACCGCCTTTACAAATGGAGTGATCGGCTTATGGCCCGAACGATTGTGCTTGCTATTATATCGCTTACCCTTATTAGCGCTGTCATCCGCATGCCGGACGCCGCTTTTCAAGCATCCCTGCAAGGACTAACGGTTTGGTGGACGATCGTGTTCCCCGGACTGCTTCCATTTCTTGTCCTCTTTGAAATGATCGCCGCCTTTGGCCTTGCTCACGGTCTTGGGGTGCTGATGCAAGCCCCGATGCGCAAGCTGTTCAAGCTGCCAGGCGACGCTGCTCTGCCGCTTGTACTGGGCTGGATGTCCGGCTTTTCCGCTGGAGCGGAAGCTACCGCCGATTTAAGACGCCGCGAAGTTTTGTCTCATCGCGACGGTCAACGGCTGCTCGCCCTGTCTCATATGCCAAACCCGATGTTCATGCTTATTGTGATCGGGGCCGGTTTTATGCATCGCCCCGATCTCGGCATCATCATTGCCGCCGCCGTATGGCTGTCGGCGTTCTGGACATTCGGGCTGCAGACGCTGCTTCGAAGACACAGAACCGTTCAAGATGACATGGACCCTGGGCGGGGCGGTCAAGCCAGAGGAGCTGAAAGCGACGGCGGCAGTCTGCTGCGCAGAGCCGCAGCTGCAATTTCTTCCGCACGCGAGGAAGACGGCCGCGGCTTCGGCAAAGTGCTGGGCGACGCGGTCTACTCCAGCGTGCAAAAGCTAATGGTTGTCGGCGGCTTTATCATATTCGCCTCCGTTATGGCTCGCTTGGCGCAGCCGCTGCTGCAGTTCGCCGCGCCAAATGGAGCGCTTGACCTTGCACTGCCTGCGCTGCTCGAAGGCCATCTCGGCGCTTATGCAGCCGCAGTCTGGCAAGGGCCGCTCAGCAGCGCATCCGTCAACGCTGCGCTTGTCGCCGCAGTGCTCGCCTGGAGCGGCATCAGTGCTATTTTGCAGGCAGGTTACGCTGTATCGGGCACCGGCTTGAAGCTGCTCCCCTTCATCGGCTCGCGCTTGCTTCATGCGGTGCACGCCGCACTTTTCGCACTGCTGCTGTGGAAGCCTGCGCAAGCCGCCCTCGCTTGGCTGCCTTTACCGCTCCCCGTCTTCCTGGGCGGAGACGGCAGCGGCGGAAAAACAGAGGCCGCCATGCTTTCGCATGGCGACCCCATCAATGCGCCGCTGCCGCTGGCGGTCCGCGACCTGCCTGGTCTATGGCCGTATGCGCTTTCTTGCGCAGCAGCCGTTGCAGCCGCTTTTATGCTGTTATTCCTCGTCACGAGACTGGCACCTCCCGCTAATCATTCCAGCGGAAGGGGTCATTGACTTATTTATATTTTTCGATCAGACGGCGTTCTACCGCCTGCGGCACCAGCTCTGTCACCTCACCCTTGAACTGGGCGATTTCCTTCACGATGCTGGAGCTCAAATACGAATACTTCGGATTTGTCATCATAAAGATCGTATCGATTTCGCTGTCGAGCAAATGATTGGTCGAAGCGAGCGTAAGCTCATATTCAAAGTCGGTAACCGAGCGAATGCCCCGGATAATAACGTTGGCGTTGCGCGATTTCATAAAACGTACGAGCAAGTCCCGGAAGCTGTCTACCGTAACATTCGGTATGTCGCTCGTTACCTCGCGCAGCATTTCTTTTCTTTCCTCAACGGAAAAAAGCGGATTTTTGCTCGTATTGTTGAGCACCGCTACGATTAATTGATCAAATTGCTTTGCCGATCGGCGAATAATGTCCAAATGCCCAAACGTAACTGGATCAAAGCTGCCGGGATATACCGCCACGCGAAGCTTCTCACTCATCTGCTTGTCCCCCATTCATGCTGTCAGACGGTATGTATCGGTAAATGGTTACCGCTGTATCTCCGTACTTGGATTGTTTCAACTGCTCGAATTGCTCCATGTGCTCGGGGTAAACATGCGCCGCATCATGCTCCACGACGATAATTGCCTCTTCCTCCAGCATGGAACGCTGTGCTAAATCAATCATCAGCTCGTCCATCTGGGTCATTCTATACGGCGGGTCCAGAAATACGAGCTTAAATACGATTTCCCGCTTCTCCAGCAGCTTAATCGCCCGCTCTGCATCGTTGCGGTAAATTTCCGCCGCGCTGCCCATTCCTGCCGCCTCCGTGTTATGCCGGATTATATCGATGCTTATTTTCTCACGGTCGATGAAGATCGTCCGCTCGACGCCTCTGCTCCAGGCCTCAATTCCGAGTCCGCCGGTGCCGGCAAACAAATCCAGCGCCACGCCTCCGTCGAAGTACGGCCCGATCATGCTGAAAATCGCTTCCTTCACCTTATCTGTCGTAGGACGCGTATTCATGCCGGGAACGGCCTTCAGCGTACGGCCTTTTGCCGCGCCTGCAATGACTCTCACTGCATTTTGCCCCCTTCGTATACTGTCCCGCTTATCGTAACATAATTTATAGCCGTTGAAAAAGCTTCTGTTCCTTGAGAGCCGGTTTTGCAATTTTTTTTGGACGCCAAGGTATATTCCCCCACAAACCGGACAAGATAAAATCATCGGCGTCGGAAGATGCCGTAGACAACCGCGGAGAAGACTTACGTTTCCCCATAAGCTCTTCGTCCGGTTTCTCCTCTCCCATGAAAGAGGCTCTCGAAAGAGGGCCTCGATTTTTTTTGAAAAAGCCCGTAAAATCAAGGTTTATATGTAACATAAAATGTGATATTTAAAAATTGTCTCCCATTTGTCGCCCAAATTCGAATTCGATAATAAACAAGCCCACTGACTAAATATGCAGTGGGCTTGTTTATTTTTCCTTTTATATAGTAATCGTCTAGTTTGGCAAATTAATTAAACATGCCTCCTATGTACCTATGTATCGCTGTAGCCTGTCGGACATCTCGTTCCGGACGACATGCCGCAGGAGCGCATACTAGGATTTATAACCACGCAGGATGACATCGTACAATATACCGTCATCGTTCCGCTTAACCTCCACTATCTGCATTCCCAGCTTTCGAACACGCTACCGTGCTTCTCGTATATCTTTCTCAACCACTTTTAATACCATTTCTCCACTACGGAAAACAGTGTCTTCATGGAGTATTCAGATTGTTTGATTTTCTCATTATTATTGATGACCGCATCCCGTACAAAAGACAAAATGCAGTAATTTCTAACTAACTGTTAATCCTTTCGATTATCTTATATCTCACTCGATCATCCAGACTGGACATTCGTCTCCATTCCAATAGAACTATATTAAATTCTCGACAAACCATTTCAAAATCGCATAAGTTTGGATTATTAGCTAAAAAGCAGATTAACCTCACCGTTAGTTTGATTCATTTATTTTTCAGGTGCAACGCCGTTAAATCTATTATTCCAAATCTATGAAATTTTTGTTCCAATCTTCCAATTTTTGTGATAGAGTGAATTTGTAATGTATTTACAATTTTATTTGAAGGGTGGAATTTTTTTGTTGAAGAAGAAACTCATCATTGTTGTACTTACATTAGTTTTATCGTTAACCGGAGTTACCTCTGCTTTTGCCTATGAAGGTTGGGCAGACACCAAAGCTACGGCATACCAATTACAGGCCCCAATTCTGGGAGTATCGTCATTACTCGATTCCCCCTATGATACCGATTGGTACAGCTGGACTAATAATACAGGTGTTTCAAGATCATTTTCCGCAAAATTAGTAAGTCCTGCAGGAAAGATTTATGGTTTTTCCATCATCCTTCCAGGAGGAGGATCTCCTTCCTACTATTACGATAGTACACCGGGTGGTTTTGTTAAAGTATCTACAACTGTAACAATCGCTCCTGGTGCAACTGTTTATTTCCAAGTCCGTGGAAATACATTCGATCAATTTTCTACTACTGAACCATATAACTTTACTGTCTTGTATTAATTAATAAAATCAAACAGCCCGCAACCGTTAGGTCAGTGGGCTGTTGCTTTGTTGTTGATGTCTATTCGATGATTTACGCTATGCCTGAGTCTCGCCAGGTGTTCCATGTACTCGCAACTGTAAGCCCGGACGATCCCAGCGTTTCAGACAGCATACGATCAGGAACATAGACAGCGCTGTAAGTCTCTTAAAGTTTATTTTCATTTATCAAATCTTACACTACAACAACTTTATATTTGTCTTGAAATTTCATTTGAAGGGTGGAATTTTTTTGTTGAAGAAAAAACTCATCATTCTTGCACTCACTTTAGTTTTATCATTGACTGGCGTTACCTCGGCTTTTGCCTATGACGGATGGGCCGACTCAAAACAAACAGCTTATCAATTACAAGCTCCTGTACTTGGAGTAACAACAGTACTCAATACGCCTTATGATGTTGATTGGTACAGTTGGACAAACAACACAGGTGTTCCAAAATCACCTGTTGTGACCTTACAAAGCCCTGCTGGTTTACAGTATGCTTTTATTACGTTATTTCCAAATGGAGAGTTCCTAACTTATTCAACATCACCTGGTGGCCGTATTACGGTAACTTTCGGCGCAACTGTCCCTCCTGGTCAAACTATTTATTATCAAGTCCGGGGATTGTCAGTTAACCAATATTCTGCCACTGAGTCCTATAATTTTTCTATATCATATTAAATAATAAAATCCCGCTCACCAGTGCTGGTGGTTGAGACCTAATTTTATAGTCATTAATCAAAACCTAAAGCAGTAAGCTGGTTCCGATAGTAAATCTCGGAGCCAGCTTATTTTGCTTAGACTGAATACGTTTGTAATTTACGACTTGAAATCCAATTAGGAACTTTTAATTACGCTTGTACTACCCTAACTCCACTAGAAAAATATACATAGAAAACTAATTACAACTAACATTAATTATCCACTGACTTGAACCTCATCCAAACCACAACGAACCAGTTTCGCTAATTACAGCAGCAAAATTCACTAATTCATGCTCATGAGGGTCTTTATAGCCGTCTAATGAACATATCTTCTATATTGTGTAAGTCATTTTCTCAACAAGGAAAAAAAGGACATTATTTCGCTTAAAATCATCAGAATCCCCCTATTCACTAGCTTCCAAAAGAAAAATATTACGCTAATTTGCGAATCAGGTTCATTACGAGTTGTTATTTGCTTATGGCTGCCGCATGCAGCTTATGATTTTTGTGGCTTGTGGCTTGTGGCTGTCGGCACGCAGTATATAGCTTATCGCTTGTGGTTTATGGCTTGCAACGCGCCTATGACATGTGAGTTGTAAGTTACCAAAACTAGCAACTTGCAATTAATTAGGAGTGGGCATTCTGCAGGCGAGCGGAGCGAATCGAGTTCATGATGACTTTTCGAAGATTCTTACCCTGTTCCACTCGTGTCAGCGAGCTAGAACATAGAATCAAGAACGGCAGCATGAACCGATTCGCGCAGCGGGCGCCTTATGCCTTAAACTCTCTGCTTCCTGCCAGTTGCCCAGAGCACCTGCTCCACCCCGCCCATTACCAAAAAACCATTTTTGCCGTAAAGCGCACTGTTGTATTATAATTTCATTATATAAGTGTAACGGCGATATATTTAGAGAGAAAGGGGTGTGTCGGGCAATGAAGTTGCTTTCTGAATATGTAGGGCTGAATTTGTGGCTGCTCGGGATTTCAATCATTTTTTTCGCTTATGACGGGACGATTACGCCTGTCGAAGGTACGATTCTTTTGTTTTTGGTAGCGGTGTGCATCATCAATCTGTCAAAAATAATGAACTACCTTTTCGGTGTGAAAAACAATCCGTAGCCATGTGCTGTCACCGTCACCGCGAACTGACGATAACAAGCTTGCAAACGCAATGTTCGCCATCAGCAAAAAATAACCGTTCCGGGTCAACGCCCGCAACGGTTATTCTCATTTCCCTGCTATCCATCAAGCGCCTTCGCTACCATCGCCGCATACGCCTTGGCTCCTGCCTTTTTGAGATGAACGCCATCATCGCCAAAGTAATCCTTCTTGTCTTCGCTTGCCGCAAACCAATCAATTAGGGAAACGTTGCTTTTGTCTTCTGAGAAATCACCAATCATCTCATTAACTTTGTTTTGCCAGTCACGCGGCACCCGTGTATTGACGAGAAAAACCTTGCGCTCCTTGCCAATGGCGTCCAGAAGAGACATCAGCTGTTTTTTGGTAAACGCTCCATTCGTTCCAAGCTCGATAACGACGGTGCTGCCAAGTTTGCTATCCTTCTTCAACTGCTCGACAAGCGTGATCGCCTGCTTCATTTGTCTGCCTACCTTGCCGTCTATTTGGATGCCCGGCACCAGCTTCTCCAAATAAGGAGCTGCGTCCAAAATAACCGAATCGCCTATGACCGTGATGCCATCCGCCGGATTCCCTACAGAGCCCGCAGATGTTGAGCTCTTAGCTCCAGATGATGCCGCAGGTTTTGGATTAGACGATGCGGGTGATGTTGTCTTAGATGCTGGCAATGTTGTCTTAGGAGCAGATGCTCCCTTCGGAGATGGCGTCGTCATAGTTGAAGGCGTTGCTTTTAGACCTGATGATGGTGGTGATGCTGGTTTATTAGATCCTGTCACTGACATTCCTGCCGCTGGCGTCTGTTCACCTTGTTCTCCTTGCGATCCTTGCGATGCTTGCGTTCCTCCTGTAGCAGCCGTCCCTTCTGAAGCTGCCTCTCCATTCGGCTGCCCATTTCCCTGTGACGACGCTGCCGGTGTCAGCGACGGGTCCAACGCCCCCTCCGTCGCCTCGCTCTCGCCAGGCGGCACCACCCCCGGCCCCAGCGGCAAGCCTTCCTCTCCTAAATCCGCTGACTCTCCCTGCTGGTCGGAAGCCAGCCCCGCCACTGCCGCATTGACTTTAATACCGCCGGGCAGGCTTGAGTAAGCGACCAGGCAGCCGCCGAGCACAACCAGCGCCATTATGGCTGCCAATGATTCTCTTCCCAGACGATTAAAGCCGCTTTTTTCCCGGAAGCCGTGAATCAGACTGCCAAATTCATTTTGACGGATCGGCACCTCAACGTACCGGTAAGAAAGCTCGGCTAGAGCCAGAGTAGCCGCCAGCTGAAGCAAGGCTCTAAGCGGATGAAATTCCTGCGCCTCGGCAAGCGGCGTCGACAAAGCAATTATAGGAAAATGATATAAATAAATGCCGTAGGACCGAACGCCAATCCAGCGGAGCGGCCTGCTCCCGAACAGAACGGATAACCGGCTGGCCGGGTGCGCCAGCACCGCCGTAGCTGCAGCCGTCGCGATCGCTACCAGCAGCATGCCGCCTCTGTACAGCCAATCGTCATATTGTCCGACGCTGGCGATAAAGTACGCGATAACGAGCAGGCTAACTACACCAATAGCGTCCACCATTCTCCTGTCTCCACGGTTTAGCGTCTCTGACAGTCGCCCGCTTGGGCACATGACGGCAAGTGCTGCTCCAATCAACAAAGCAAAGGCTCTCGTATCCGTCCCATAATAAACTCTGCTTGGATCCTCTCCCGGCTGATAGAGCAGCGCCATCAGAAGCGCCGAGCAAGCCGCAGCGCCAAGCAGCCACAGTGCCAGCTTTCCTCTCTGCGGTACAAAGCGAAGCAGAAGCACGAGAACTAAAGGCCATACCAGATAAAACTGTTCTTCCACCGCCAGCGACCAGATATGGCCAAATGGCGATGGCGGTCCAAAGCGTTCAAAGTAAGAGACATTCTGAAAAATCATTTGCCAATTGTATACGTAGGTAAGCGAAGAAAGCAGTTCTCCCCTTAAGGAATGAAATCGCCCCGTATCCGTAATGACGAGCCATAATGAGACGGCTGCAATCATCAGCAGCATCGCTGGCAGCAATCTTCTTGCCCGCCTTATCCAGAAGGACTTCAAATCAAATCGTCCGTGATTGGCCCGCTGCATGAATAAAATATCAGTAATCAAATAACCGGAGAGAACGAAAAACACCGTCACGCCCATTAGCCCTCCGGGCATTCCAGGCAGATGCAGATGATAAGCGATAACAGCAAGCACAGCAATGGCGCGCAAACCATCCAGTCCCGGCATGTAACGTCTGCTCGCGCGGGTTGAATCCGGCATCTCAAGCTGCCTCCTCTTTCTCCGATTCCGGCTCTACAAGGGTCGATATCGTACCAGACGTGTTACACTTCGGATTAAGTTGCGGATTCTCCTGCATGCTGCGAAAAATCGTTTTCGACATGAGAAAAGGAAATTGCTGCTAGATGTCGAACTAAGTTTGGTTGTGGCGAAAAAGACATTTTATTTGACTAAGCCAGCCTTGCCATTCTGAAACAATAACGATAAGCTATTGCTGAAATGTCCGACTGCTGAAGCGTGGAAGATGATGCCGGGCAAAAGCTGCATCAATGAATAGATGCATCATTGTAATACTCTATTGCCGGGCAATTGTTATATGCCATCATATTGCCGGCTGCTTGTCCGCTCCTGTCTTCCTTGCCTTTTACGAAAACTTCATTTAATAGAAATAACATTACGAATAAAGTGGTGAACCCTCTATGATTCGGGCCATATTGGTAGACGACGAACGGCTCGCTCTGCAGCAGTTGATTCATTTAATGAAAGATTGGGACAATATTGAGGTGATCGCCTCCTATACCGAACCTTTACAAGCTATTAAAGAAGCCTCGGTTCAAAAGCCGGATGTCGTTTTTCTCGATATCAACATGCCGGAGCTGAACGGCCTGCAAGCCGCTGAACTCATTCAGAGCGCCTATCCAGCCGCGGATATCGTGTTCATTACCGCACATGACGATTTTGCGCTGGAAGCATTCGATGTCAATGCACTGGACTATGTTCTGAAGCCGATTCACCGGGCAAGGCTCGCGAAGACGATACAGCGGCTGGAGAAAAGATACTCCGTCGTCATGCAGAGGCCAGCGGTTCAGCCTAGTCCCCCGGCAGACCGTCCTGTTGTCCACTGCTTGCAGTCCTTGCGCTATACTGCCGCACTTCATCAGACGACTGCTGTGTTCAAATGGAGGACGTCCAAAGCGCAGGAGCTGTTCGCCTACCTGCTGCACCACCGGGAACGGTTTGTCAGCAAGGACGCCTTGCTGGAGCTGCTGTGGCCGGGCGATGATTTGAAAAAAGCGTCGACGCATCTCTATACGACGGTCTACCAGGTCAGACAGTGCTTAAAGCAAGCCGACCTTCCCATCGAAATCGGCAATATTAGCGGCGGCGAAGGCTACGTGCTGCATCTTGGTGAAGCGGGCAATGACGCCGACCTTTGGGAAAAAGGAATCAATGAGCTGCCGCCGCTCCAAGCCTCCAATTGCAGCCAGCATCAAAGCTGGTTCGATTATTATGAAGGCGATTATTTTGGCGGTTACGATTATATGTGGGCAGAGAGCGAACGGCAGCGGCTTCGCACCGTATGGCTGCATCATGCGATGCAGTTAGCTTCCTTTTATGCGGACAGCAGCCAGCAGATTCAGGCACTGAAAGTGTACAAACGGATCGTTGCCCTGCAGCCGTATTATGAGGAAGCCCATTTCGGGCTCATGAAGCTGCATGACCGCAATGGCGAGAGATGGGCTGTAGAAGAGCAGTACCGTTCCTTGCAAAAGCTGATGGAGGAAGAGCTGGGCATCGATATACCCGAGCATATTCAGCAGTGGCATCAATCCTGGATCACCCGCAACGGACGAATTGAAACTTAATCCTCTCCATTTGTTCAGATAATGTTCAGATATTGTTCAGACATTCCCATTACTCTTAGTTTTGAACAAAGGAGGAATTTGGAATGGAAGAATTGAAAGTAATGATTGTAGACGATGCGGCCTTTATGCGGAAAACGCTGCGGGCAATCATCGAAAATATAGGTCATCAGGTTATTGCGGAGGCAGAGAACGGCGTGGAAGCAATCCGGCTGTTCAAGCTGCTGCAGCCTGATCTCATTACGATGGACATTACGATGCCGGAGATGGACGGAATAAGCGCAGTCAAAGAAATCAAAGCCATTAGCTCTGATATCAAAATCATTATGTGCTCCGCCATGGGCCAGCGCGCGCTCATTATCGAAGCACTGCAGGCCGGAGCCAATGACTTTATCGTCAAGCCGTTTCACTCAGACCGGATCGCTCATGCGATTGAAGACTTGATGTCCAGGTAATTTTATATAATAAAATAGAAATCATATTTTGTATAAACTATCTAGGAGTGATCGACGGGTGGAATTACTGACTCATTACGCGGTTCCGGTTCTAATCGTTTTTTTCTTCCTGTACCGCAGATTCAAACGTACGGTAGGCTTCCAGCCTTACAATCCGAGAAAGCTGAAAATCAGAATCGGCATTTTTGCCGTTATCGGCATCCTGTTGTTGACCGCCGGCTTTGCTAAGCCGCAGTTGTTCGCTTTTGATGCGATTGGTTTAGCGCTAGGTGCGGTTATCGTTTATTTTGCAATCAAGCATTCACGGTTTGAGCAGCGGGAAAATACGCTCTATTTCCGTACACATATTGCCATTGAAGCTTTCGTCGTCGCTTTGTTTGTCGGCAGAATCGCTTACCGCTTCTTGATTACGTTCACGAGCGGAGGCAATGCAGCACAGACGGCAGTAAATGATAATGCCGTGCAAATGCAGCAGTTCGCAGGCGACCCTTGGACCGCACTCGTCTTTTACATTCTGGTCACTTACTACATCGGCTTCTACCTATTCGTTCTTCGCAACAGCGCCAAGCTGACAACTGCTTCCTAGCCATATCCGCTAGCGCCGTGTCCGGGCGTCCTCCCCTCACATACAGTGATATCGACCTACATGCAAAGGGGTGAGGCTGTCATGCCTGCTTATCGCATAATCGTCGATTTGTCAGACCGAACACTTTATTTGCTGGACAGCGATATCGTCGTCCGTGCCTTTCCCGTCGGTATCGGCCGAATGGTTACAGAGACGCCTACGGGCGAATTTATGATTATCAACAAGCAACCCAATCCCGGCGGACCGTTCGGAGCGTTCTGGATGGGCCTGTCCAAGCCGCATTATGGCATACATGGCACGAACGATCCTTCGTCCATCGGACATTTAGTGTCTCACGGATGCATTCGCATGTATAACGAAGATGTCGTTGCCTTGTCGCAAATCGTCCCCATCCATACACGGGTTACGATCCGGCCTTGATTCATTTGCCGCCCGCAATTATAGCCGGGGTGCAGTATTCTATACTAGGTTGTACAAAAGAAACCGTTTTCTCGCAGATGGCAGATGGAATCTCCATTTCACGAAAAAACGGTTTCTTATTATTTTTCAATATACGATTTCGAGGCTCAGCCGCACAGCAGCCACCCTTATTTCTTAAGTGTGACAGTGCCCGTAGACTGTTCCCAGATCGTCTGCAGGCCAAGTGCCGCTGCCAGCTCCCTAACAGGCACATATCCGGTGCGCACATCCAGCACCGTCTCAATCGTCTTGCCGTTAACAGTTGCCTGTGTTCCCGTCCAGCCTACTTCGCCTCCGAGCGATTCGCCAAGCGATCTGGCTGGTACCCAGACTGTTCCTCCAGGCTGCTTCCGGCCTATCGCCGCCACAAGCCCATTCACGAGAATTGGAGCCGCCGGTGACTTCTGAAAGGCGCCTCCGTCCGAAGGAGCCGCAGGGTCAGGTGCAGCGGAAGCCGCATCATGGCTGCGCAGCCCGTACTGCTGAATAATCGCGATCAACTTCTTTTCATAAGCCGGGTCGGTTGCATAGCCGCACTCCCGGAGCATTTGCGCTTGAAGCTCAGGCGTACTCGCAGACCGGACGCGAGAATAGCGGGACGTCGCCAGCAGCAGCTCTTGGTCTTTCATATAATGATAGACACTGCTATATGCACGGAATGCAGCTTTAACGTCGACGTTCCTGCCATCGACATGTTCCCAGGTTCCTTTTACGATAGCCTGCCCTTGCCAATAAGCGTTCGGTTTTCCTCCGCCAACTTTAATACCTC
This sequence comes from Paenibacillus sp. NPDC058174, assembly GCF_042883865.1. Classification (NCBI taxonomy): domain Bacteria; kingdom Bacillati; phylum Bacillota; class Bacilli; order Caryophanales; family Paenibacillaceae; genus Paenibacillus; species Paenibacillus sp. NPDC058174. Next base: position 103,852 of record NZ_JBHVUY010000001.1, on the reverse strand, counting down.
CGAGATTGTACCAGGAAGGTATGACGCCACCGGTCTCCAGCAAGCATTGCGCAAGCCGCACAGACGGAAACAGAACCCCTCCTTCTCTGCGCAATTGAACAACGGTAGGCGCAAGCGCTTCTATAAATTGTTTTCTTGTCATGGGAGCCATGATGAACGAACACCTCTTAATTTGACAATCTCAACACATTAGCAATAACAAGGCCGTATTCTGCGGCAACATCGGACCACCTTCGCTGCAGGACAGCGTTAAGCTCCTGCTTTTGCCGTTCCACCACTGACGGGTCCGCACGCCATAGCTTGGAAATTGCCGCCTGCATCTCCGCTAAGGAATATGGATCAAAGTCGTTAAAGCTGTTCATATCACTTACCAGCTCCGTCGTGACCGGAATCCGGCTCACAGCAAGCGGTGTATTCATCGTCAATGATTCTAAGATCGGAAAAGGCAGACTGCCCTCGAACAGTGTAGGCACGATCGTACCTTTGGCATAGCGGTACAGGCTGGGCAAATCATGCGAAGGAATACGTCCGATAAAGCGTACGCTGCTTCGATGTGCCACAATGCTGCAGCTCTGTACCAGCCTTTCGATCTCACCGCCTAGCGGATGGTTTTGCGCATGATCGGTAAAAACCAGCTGCAAATTCGACCGTCTCCCTTCTCGTGTATGAAGGAAATTCAAGAAGGCTTGCGCAAGCCGATAATGATTTTTATGATCGCGCACGGCGGACGGGAACAAGAAATAAGGCTGCATCAAGTTATATTTTTGGCGAAATCTCCTTTCCGAAAGCATGCCGAACAACTGAAATTCCTCTACGGGAGCCGAAGTACGGATAAGTGCCGTCTTCCATCTCGGCAGCCCCATCCCTTCCAGACCGTCATATTGCAAAATATAGTTCGAATTGAATATGACTGCCGCTGCGCGCTGGCACATCAAGGGTGCCAGAAGCTCTAGGCGAGCGCATGCTTCGGGGTATTTGCTCCGGTATATTTCACTCAGATAGGGATGCCGGTAGACAAGATCATGCAGACAAAGCAAAAAAGGTTTGCTTAGCTGAAGCGCATTATCCAGGCTTACATATGGCACGATCCAAATATCGACGTTCGCCCTCCGGTTCAAATCACGTACATGCGTAAACTTAATAAGCTCAAGATTAACGCCGTAACTGCGCTGCAATGGCTGCAGCACTCGTTCCAGCTCGTCATAATTGCAAGGTTGGACAGCGACTTTCATCTGATAGACCCGCTTCGATAGCAGTCCTTCTATTAAACGGAAGAAATATCTGCCGATTCCTTCCTGATCGAAAGAGGTGACGAAGGAGTAACCCCAAAATACTCCGATTGATACCATTGCTACCCTCCTTGCCTTCATTCCCCTGTGTATTCTATAGCATATTGCCACCATCTAAAAACGTACCAGCTTGACCTAGGCAGGCGTTCGGTTTCAAAAGAAATAGACGGGGGCAGGAGGACAAATTCCTGATAGCCATAAAAAAAGATTCAAATCGGAGCCTGCCGGCACCGCTTTGAATCCTCTCTATTATCGTTCTATCAGCTCTATACAGCAGAAGCTGCCAAGCCGTAAAATCTCCGCGTATTGTCGCGCAGCGTCCGTACTGTCTCTTCAACCGACAAGCCTTTGATTGCTGCAATCTCTGCCGCAACAGACGCGATCATTTCCGGTTCTGTTTGCTTGCCGGCATGATCGCCTTCGAACGGCCACGGGCCGTCGGTCTCTGCCATTAACAGCTCCAGCGGATAACGGCGGACAAGCGATTGAATTTCCTCCTCGTACCCGACATCGGGCGTGATCGAAACATAGAAGCCGGATGCAATCATGAGGGCTATAGTCGCCTCATCACCCTTGAACCAGTGAAAATGAGCTCTCCGTACGCTGTGGCGCTGAATGATTTCGATCGCTTTAGCTGCGTCCTCATATACGGCATGGAGGATAAGCGGGCGATCCAGCTCTGCTGCAAATGCCGCAAATCGGTCAAGTAAAGCCAAATAAGGCGTTTCATCGAAAGGCTTGCCCTCTGCCTCGCCTTCCGTTCGCGTATAATAAGGCAAGCCGACCTCGCCAATGGCAAAATCTTCTCCTTCTTCGCTGCGCTCACGAATCCACGCGAACAATGCGTCCAGCTCCGCAGCCTCCGGCAAAGGCTGTTCAGGGTGAAAGCCGTATGCCGGATGGACGATGCCCGGATTGCGGAAGGCCAGCTCCCGGTTGGCTTCGCACGACACCTTATGCATAGATACGGCAATTACCGCCTCCACACCGTTGGCGACTGCGCGATCCAACAGCGGCTGCTGCTCACCCGCCGGGTAGGAGTCAAGATGGATATGGGCATCAATGCCGATTGATTGGACCATGCGGGATCATTTCCTTTCCTGCTTCCATAGTAATAATTGTAATGGGTCTACACGGTAGGCTGATGAAGCTGCTCATAGATCCGCTGTTTCAGCACATTGAATTCAGGATCCGTCCATAACGATTCCTTGCGCGGTCTCGCGAATGGAACGGCGATTTCATCTACGATAACTGCAGGAGCAGCCGACAAGACGATAATCCGATCGGATAACAGCAGCGCTTCTTCTATGCTATGGGTTACCAGCAGCACGGAGCGGCGATTAGCTTCCCAGATCGCTAGCAGCCACTGCTGCATCTGCTGGCGGGTGAGCGCATCCAGCGCGCCAAACGGCTCATCCAGCAGCATGAATGGCTGGGGGGACAGAAGTGCGCGCAGAAACGAAATACGCTGCTGCATCCCTCCAGATAAAGCATGCGGATAAGAATCGGCATACGCATCCAATTCGATACGCTTCAGCCAATCCATCGCTTTGTCCTTCGCCTGCTTGCGGTCAATGCCTGCGATTTGCAGTGCCAGCTCAATATTGCCTCTGACGGTGAGCCAAGGCATAAGCGAAGCTTGCTGGGGCATGTACGCAATATGACCGCGTTGGCCTGTCGTATTGCGCCCGTCCATCCAGATCTCGCCGCCGCTCAGCGGCGCTAGACCGCCAATTAATTGAAACAGCGTCGTCTTGCCGCTGCCGGAAGGTCCGATGATCGAGACGAATTCGCCGTCCTGCACCGTCAGCGATATCCCGCCAAGCACCTCCTTGGCTCCGCCCCGGCTCACAAAGCTTTTTCGTACATCCTTTAGTTCAAGCGCCCATTGTGCCTTGCTCATTAGACTTTCTTCGCCTCCTTCGCCGACCGCCAGCGGACGACAAGCTTTTCAGCCAAAACAACTAAGCCGAATAGCGCTAAACTTAGCGCGACAATAAGAAACACCGAGGCAAAAACGCTGGCAGCCTTGTAGCCCTTGGAGGAGAGAAGCATGAAATGGCCAAGCCCTTTCTCAGCGCCAATCCACTCCGCGACTACCGCACTGAGAACGGCATAAGTAGCTGCGATTTTCAGCCCGGAAAACAAATGCGTTACGGCATTCGGCAGTTCCAGCCGCCAAAATTGCTGCTGCCTCGAAGCGCCGATCATACGCATGTAATTGCGCAGCACCGGATCGGTATCGTTAAGGCCCGACAGCATAGCAACTGATACCGGAAAAAAACAAACAATCCAGACAAGAATGAGCTTTGGCAAAATGCCATAGCCCAGCCATATCGTCAGAATAGGTCCGATGGCAACGACCGGCACGTTCTGGGACAACACCAGTAAAGGATAAAATGCTCTTCGTGCTCCTGGGATGAGATGCAGCAAAGCGGCGAGCGCAAAACCCGCCGCCGCGCCCCCTGCAAAGCCGATCAGCGCAAGCTGCACTGTCGCTCCGGTGTGGAGCATCAGCCGGGGCCATATAGCAATGGCCTCCGATACGATGGCAGAGGGAGCCGGAAGCTTCCACTCCGGCACCCCTCCCCATACGACAGCCCCTTCCCATACCGCAAGCAGTACCGCGATAACGAGTACAGGCGGATAGATTGATCGCCAGCCCGATTTACTATTGTCCATCCGGATATTTCTCCAGCAGCCTTCCCATCGAAGCGCCGTTCGCCGGGTTGTAATAAATCTTAACTTGCGAAATAACAGACGGACAGCCAAGTTCAGCCATCGCTTCGCTCATTTGCTGCACAATGCCAAGCAATTGTCCCAGTTCGCCTTCCATCGTCGTCTCCAGCGGAGCTACCCGGTAAGGGACTCCCGATGCTTTAATAATCTCGATCGCCCGGTCTACATAAGGATAAACGCTTTGTCCTTCCGGTGTTGTCGGTAAAATTTGAATGCTGACCAATGCGTTTGCCATGTTCCTATCCCCTTGTCCATTATTTTCTCCGTTACTCCCTCTCCTCACGGAGCCAATCCTTATTTCGGCAAAAATTCGTTAGTGAATGCCTTATCGGCTTCAAGCTCTTTGTCCAGCAGCTTATGATCAAACATCCATTTGGCGTAGTTGTCCCATACTTCCAGCTTCTGCTCGCCCCAGCGCGGTGCGTCATCCTTATATTTTGGACTCAGCCACTTCTGGCTCGCGCGTACCAGCTCTGCATTCAAGTCCGGCTCCGCTTTGATGAGCACTTCAGCAGCATCCTCCGGATGGTCAATTGCAAATTGATAACCCTCAGCCGCACCTGCGACGAAAGCTTTAACGAGTTCCGGCTGCTCCGCAATCAGCTTCTCGTTTGCAGTCAATATTGGCGTATAGTAATCCAGCTTATCGCTATAGTCCGTCAAGTACACCATGTTCAGCTTCTCTCCGCGAAGCTCCGCTTCAACACCCGTCCATGCGTAGAAAATCCATGCGAAGTCAATGTCGCGCTTAACGGCTGTGAAGAAGTCGCTATCGCCAATGCTCAAGATTTTCACCTTGGATACATCAGCTTGCTCCTCCTGCATAATGGATTCGATAACGGCCGCTTCCACTGGAGCGCCCCATCCTCCGTAAGTTTTTCCTTCGAATTTCTTCGGCGAATCGATGCCTTTATCTGCCGGCGAGGCAAATCCCGATGTATTGTGCTGAATGACCGCCGCTACCGATACGATCGGCAAGCCGGCAATTCGCGCCATCGTAAGCGATTCTTGGTAGCTGACGCCGAATTCCGCTTTGCCGGAAGCGATCATTTTATCAGCGCCGTCCTGGCCAGGCTGAATGATCGTGACGTCAAGTCCATGATTTTTGAAAAAGCCTTTGTCCCGTGCAACATACAGCCCGGTATGATTCGTATTCGGCGTCCAGTCGAGTACGACCGTTACCTTTTTCAAATCGCCGCCTGTATTGCCGTTCGCTCCTGAGCCGGCTTCGTTATTTTTTGCGGCTCCGCAGCCTGCCAGCACCAGCATTGCTGCAAGCAGTGCAACTGCCGACCTCCATATTGCTGTTTTTGTTCCCCTCATATCCATTCTCTCCTTTTTTGTCTCTCATCAAATCGTGTAGTCGGGAATGCGGCTAATGATAAAGGAAAGGCGCCCCCCTGATACGGAGGACGCCCATTAGTCGGCTGTTTGACGCATGACGAGAAGAGGCTGAATACGCCTTCTTGCTGCATGATGCGGTACCATTCCTACGCTGGCATTACCCAGATCAGGTTTACGGGTCGGAGTTGACTCGAAACTCCCTCTCAGCCGGCCTCCGCCAGCTCCCCTTAACGATTCAATTGAATTAATAGGCTCATTATAGCAAAGTGGCTGTGAAAAGCCAAGAAAATAACATAATCCGCCCATCTCCCTATGCTTGCCGAAGCGGGACAAATGCCGCTTTTTTAATGAAAAGGGCAAAAGCCTGCCATGGCAGACGTTCCCGTGAATAAACTAGAAGCGAAATGATTTCCGCTCCCCGCAGAGAGGAAGGGAATGATGGATAAACGTTCGAGACGCCGCACTCACAAGAAAAGATCCCGATCGAAAGCAAAATCTTCGAATAAATCGCTCAAGCGTAAAAGACGGACGAAGAGAGTCCGTTCTAGAAGGAAACCGCGGCAAGCGCGAAGACGAAGCCGCAAACGGCTTCGGCGATCCAAAAAACAGCTTACTGCTCAGTCGAATGCCGCAGGAGCACAGCCAGGCTCTCCCCTCTATCCGCAAGGGCTGAACATTGTCGGCTTCGTCCGGGCAGAAATGGGAATCGGAGAATCAGCCAGACTGGCTGCAAGGTCAGCGAATGCTGCCGGCATTCCGTTCGGCTTGCTTGACTATCCGATCAAAGTGTCCTCGAGAATGCTTGATGACAGCTGGTCTCATAAAGAATTAAAAGAACCGCTCTACAATACAAATGTTTTCCATATTAACGCCGATTTCATGGCTCCTGCAATGGAGCATTTCGGACCCTCTCTCGCACAGAACCGGTATAATATCGGCTACTGGCATTGGGAACTGCCGGACTTCCCTGACGAGTATGCGGATGCCTTCAAGCTCGTGCAGGAGATATGGACCTGCAGCCGCTTCGTCGCTGATTCCATTGCGCGGAAATCTCCCGTTCCAGTCATCGCTATTCCGCATGGCGTAACCGTACAGGTGTCCTCCGACTACAATAGGACCCACTTCGGACTGCCAAGCGGACGTTTCCTGTTTCTTATGATGTATGACGCCCAAAGCTCCGCCTCGCGTAAAAACCCTCAAGCGGCTGTCGAGGCATTTAAGCTCGCTTTTGCCAAAAACGACCCTCGGGTCGGGCTCGTACTGAAGCTGAACAATGCCGGCTTCCGCCCGGAGGAATTTGCCCCCATCCGCCAGCTGGCGGCGGAGCATAATAACATCTATCTAATCGACCGCTCGCTATCGCGCCTTGAAGTCAATTCGCTGCTGCAATGCTGTGACAGCTTCGTCTCCTTGCATCGGGCAGAGGGCTTCGGACTCGGATTGGCTGAATCCATGTATCTGGGCAAACCCGTCATCGGTACGAACTGGTCAGGCAATACCGACTTTATGAACAGCACCAATTCCTGTCCCGTCAACTATAAGCTCGTACAGGTCGGGCAAGACTGGGGCCCTTACAAAAGCTATCAAATCTGGGCAGAGCCTGATATCCAGCACGCTGCCGATTATATGAGAACACTGGCGGATGAGCCGCAATGGCGGTCGGCCATCGCAGCCAATGGCAAATATACGATCCGCAACGAGTATTCACCACTGGCAGTCGGCCAGCGCATGAAAGCTAGACTGGCACAGCTCGGTCTGCTTCCCCTCTAAACCAGAAATAGGCCCGGACAGCGTATGAACTTTGTTCCATCGCCGTTCTCGGACCTTTTTTTGGTTGCTATGATAGGATTCCCCGCCAATAGTTCAATAGATCAAGCAAAGTCGATTCGAACGGAATTTCAGGCTGCCAGCCGGTTCTCGCATGAAACTTTGAATAATCGCCGACCACAACCTTCACATCCGATGGCCGCAGGCGTGCAGTATCCTGCTGGATATCGATTTGCGTTGTACTGAAGCCCAGCAGTAAATGCAGGACTTCCCGGACCTCCCGGCCAACTCCGGATGCGATGTTGTATACTTCCCCGGGCTCGCATTTGTCTAACGCTAATCCGTAAGCACGAACGACATCCCTTACATCGGTAAAATCACGCCTGGCTTCCAGGTTGCCGACATAAAGCACGGGCGGCTTAATGCCCCTCTCTATTTCCGCAATCTGCTTGGCGAAATTAGAGGTGACGAACTGTTCGCCTCTCCTTGGCCCGGTATGATTGAACGTCCTGACGCACACGGCGTGCAAACCGTAATTTTTGAAATATTGATAGCCTAAAAAATTTTGCGCGATTTTGCTCACCGCATAAGGGCTTAACGGACGGAGCGGATTCGTTTCCTTAATCGGCACCTCATCCGCCTCGACTTGCCCGTATTCCTCGCTGGAGCAGGCGATTAATATTTTTCCAGAGGGACAATGCTTTCGCATCGCCTCTAATAAATGAACCTGACAGGAGAGATTATTATGAATCGTCTCCATAGGCGCAGCCCAAGAATCCGGAATAAAGCTTTGCGCAGCCAGATGAAAGATGAGGTCCGGCCGAAGCTCCGCAATCATCGCTTCTACGGCAGCATGATCCGTTAGTTCACATTCATACAGCTGCACTTTATCCTGCAGCTGCACGATATGTCGGAGGGAGCTGCTGCTTCGGATCGTACCAGACACCTCGAAACCACCGCCAAGCAGATGCTCGGCCAGATGGCTGCCAGCAAAGCCGTTGATGCCTGTAATTAATGCTTTCATGCCTCACGATCCTCCTGATCGGAATTCATCGCTTCGATGGCTTGCTTCACGTTCTGCTCTTCGCTTTTATGACAGATGAGCAATCCCTCCCCCGTCGATACGATAATCAAATCCTCCACACCGATGACGACGACCTTTTGCTGCTCGGAGTATACGATGCTTCGGCGTGTAGATAGCGGATAGATGCGGCCAAACATCATATTTCCATCATCATCGGTCTCAAATACGCGCTCTAGTGACGTCCATGTGCCGACATCATCCCAAGTAAATTCGATCGGAATTGTATAGAGCAGCTCCAGCTTCTCAATAATCGCGTAATCGATCGAAAGCTTCGGCAGCTGTCTATACGCTTCTTGCAGCGCCGCTCCCTCCTGCCTGAAAATCCGCCACATCTGGGACTGATACCGCTCCATGTAGCCAGCAATGGTAGATGGCCTCCATATAAAAATGCCGCTATTCCAATATATGTTGGAAGACTGTATCAATATTTCTGCTTTTTCCTTGGAAGGCTTCTCGATAAAAGCGGTCACTTCCTTGACCCGGCTGCCGTATTTCTCGTCAGCCGTTGCTTCGGAAGCTTCTATATAACCGTAGCCGGTCTCAGGACGCGTTGGCACAATGCCAAGCGTTACAACGACACCAGTATCTTTTGCAGCCGCCTCAGCAATTCGAAGTGCCTCCATCAGCTCATCCGCATCCGGTATATATTGATCCGACGGAGCTGTAACGATCACATCATCAAGATTCCGCTTCATAAAAAAGTCCGCTGTAAGAGCAATACACGGCGCCGTATCCCGCTGCTCCGGTTCAATAATAAGCTGCTCTACAGGAAGCGCCGGCAATTGCTCCCGGACAATTGACAAGTAATTTTCGCTTACAGCAACGTAGACATCTTCCACGGAAAGCGCACTTCGAAACCGGTCATATGTCATTTGAAGCATCGTGGCGTATTCCGATGTGAGGGCCAGAAATTGTTTCGGCTTATCCGCCGTGCTTCGGGGCCAAAAACGCGTACCCTTGCCCCCCGCCATAATGACTGCCTTCATTGAAGCTCACCTCGAAGCTCTAAACCTACTATTCGTCTTGCTGATTGCATCAAACCGCAGCTCCTCCTCATATAAACGATGCTCTATATTCGAAACGTCATATTAACATCGTATGCTTTGCTAGAGAGAAGCTAATGGACGAATACACCGCGACATTCATAATTAAGGCAAATAACTTGGCCGCAGTCCTGTCTGCGAAAATATACAATTGACTACGGTACAGCTACCGTGGCTCTCTGAATCTATCAGCATATACTTTACTATACCAACCGAAAGGAGTAGATATAAAAATGAGTGAAACAGGATTAACAGGTTTGACCGGTTTAACCGGACTGACTGGCGCTACTGGTGCTACAGGCGCTACTGGCGCTACTGGTGCTACTGGTCCTACCGGTCCTACTGGCGCAACAGGCCCTGCAGGTCCAGGCTCTGCAGCAGTCGGTGCCCAAGGAGTTGTCCCTACCAGCATTCCAACTGCCGATACTGCCGTTACTGCCGTATCGATCGTCGTTCCAGTCACAGCTGCATCGAACCAAGTAATCGTGAGTGGCGTCGTTGACGTGGATATCAGCTTTACAGCTCTTCTCGCAGTTGCGCTTAACCCTACAATTACAGTTGATTTGCTGCAGGACGGTGCAATTGTTGCGACTGTCGCAACTGTAGACCTTCTTGCTGTAACACTGCTTGGACTCTTCTCGATCGAAAGAGCGATACCGGTGACATACTTTAATGGAGGCTTGGCTGCCGGATCGCACACGTATTCGCTGCAAGTAACCATTTCTGGCGTCGTTATCGCGCTCGGAACGACTGCAACAATTACGTACTCGTCTTTGGCGGCTACGATCGGCACAACTCCTTAATAACGGCTTGAAGCTTAGCGAGCGGGAACTCCACTACGAACAAATCGCCCCTTACGGGGCGACTACATAGCTTAACTAATGTAAAACTTAGAAAGGCGCTTCGCCTTTAACGATGGTATCCGCCATATGGCCGAAATCAAGCGCAACCTTCCCCGTAATCCGGGCAAGCTCTTCCGCAATCAGCACCGCAGAAATGCCGGCCGAGACTAAGGCCAGATCAAATAGATGATGCTGTGCTTCGGCTGCTGCTCTCGAAGCATCCGTTACACCATTGACAGGTGTCACCACACCCGCGACCGTCACGCCATAGCTGGACAATACAGGTGCTAATGCATCGGCTTTATTGCCAATCAGGAGCACTCGGCGGCCTTGAAGCAAACGCTGCAAATACCCGCCCTTATACAGCCCGTAATTCACAAGCGAATCGGCAAAAGGCCGGCTTCGAATGTCGATCCCATGCGCCTGCAGCACAGAACCGGCCAGCAGCTGGTAATTGGGCTGCCGCAATACGGGAATGCCGACGATATCCGCTCTTCTGACCGCTTCCCGCAATTGATCGCGAACGGCCAGATTCGGCACTTCCAGGCCGGCATAGGATAAAAAACTGCCTTCCTGCCGTACGGTCTCAATCGGCATAACCGTTTCCTGTGCCATCGCCAGCAGTTCCCCATCACCCAGTCTAACGACTGATAAGGGAGTCTGCTGCTCCAGTGCCAGCGCAATGCGCTCTGCTACCTGCTCGACAGACATCAGCCTGACGAACCTTTCTTGATGAGCAGCTATACCTGCGGCAATTATAGCTTCCAGTGGCGTATCCGGGAGCAAGCAATGAGGCGGCATCATCCGGTCGACGATGGCTTCACCGCCTTCATAACGTCCGTCTGCGGCTCCTTTTTTATAGCCTTGCTGAAATCTTTCCTCATTGCTTGGACCCGTTGCATCTTTCTCGCCGCCCTTGACCAATCCGCTCTCGAAGCCGCTGCCAAACCCTGCCGTATGGCCGCTGTCATATCCTTCGTCATAATGACGCCCATCCGGATGCGGCGGCCGCTGCACAATACGGCGCTTTTTCCGGCTGCCTGCCTGGCGCTTCCGGCGCTTTCGTCCCGTTGCCGCCGTTTTTCTTTTTCTTAACCGAGCTGCCATCGTTTCCCCTCATCTCCCATTGCCGCCGTGAACCGGCGCTTATATGAAGCGATGGGGATCAATTCCCCATTTATCAATAAACAACTGCCGGTTTCGGGCAATCAGTTCGTTTAGCCCTTCCTCGTCGCCCTGTTTAAAGCTGGCGCTGCCATGATGGAAAACAAATGTGTCTTTCGCAATGACGATACGGTAGCCAGCCAGGCTTGCACGATAGCAATAGTCGTCATCTTCGAAGTGGCCCGGGGAGAACCTTTCATCCAGTACGCCAATTCGCTGCAGCAAGCCCCGGCTGAACAGCATACAGAATCCGATCACCCGTTTGACAATCTCATATTCTCCCTTGTGCTCATTCATAAGCCTCGCAGCCGTCTCGACATCATTGCCTGTCATTTCAATCTGCTGGCGCCCGCTCACGTAATTGGATAACGGACCGACGATACCAACAGAAGCATCCCGGCGGAAATGCTGAAGCATGTTGCCCAGCCAATCCTTCGATACGAGAACATCATTATTGAGCAGCAGCAAATAATCGCCTCGCGCAAGCCGAAGCCCCCAATTGCAAGCGACGGGAAACCCCGTATTGCCGGGATGAGAGATGAACGTAATGTTCTGCTCCTGCAAATAAGCAATCGTTCCATCAGTCGAGCCATTGTCGACGACAATAAGCTCATAGGACTCTGTCGTGCAATTGCGAATCGAAGCAATGGCTTCGCGCAGCAGAGGAAGTCCATTATAGGTAGGAATGATGATGCTCGTTAATCCCGGTTGCTCATCCCTTCTCAATTAGATCCCCTCATTCTAACGTTGTCTGCATATTTCAGTCTTGGTTCAGAGCTTCCCATCGCCCAGCCAAGTGCCTCCATATGGTCGCCGACGATCAGTTGAACCATTTCGTTGCCTGCCCCCGTATTCGACTTCCGGACCCGATTGCGTGTGATCACATCAACGCTTCCCCCAACGCCTACGCGAAGACCTGATTTTAACGCGATCGCTTGCGCCTTCGGAGGAACGGCCAGATTTGCGGGCCCAATTGTCTCGATCGCATGCCGGGACATCGCATGAGGGACAGCCGTTAACGAATTAATGGACAAATCCTCGCGCTGTATGGAGCGATTGAGAAATTCCTTCAGCACCGTAACCTCATCTCTTCCCTCGAATACCCCGATAAACGGCGACAAATCATTTAAGGCTACATCCATCCCTCCGTCAATCTGCCGAATAAAGGAAAGCAGCTTTTCGGCATCGATCGGAATGTCTGCATCCACAAACAGCATAACCTCCGATACGCTCACTTTCGCGCCGATAGCTCTTCCCACGTCATGCCCAAGCGGACTCGTGTAATGGAGAACAATCGCCCGGCCGCTGTTTCTCGCGTTATGCAGCGTGTTATCGGTAGAGCCATTAACAATGACGACAATTTCCTGCAGCGGAAGTCTTTCCAGCTCTTCAATCGCCGCCTTTAACGACTGCTCCTCATTCATCGCCATCACGACAGCACCCACCGTCTTTTCAGTTGGAAGCAGCAGCCAGTTCGGCACCGCTCTCCCGCTCACCGAGAAGTAACCGGCCAAAAACGACTTCATGCGGGAGCTGTAATTCTCCGCAGCAGCACCTCTGCCCGATTGGCGTATTGAAGCCGCCCAATGCCTTTGCAAGGCGAGCTGTTCCTCTTCACCCTGCTGTACAAATCCGCTCTCGGCTACGCTTCGGCCAAGTCTCCACGCCGCTTGCGAGTGAGTGACCGGCTTTGCAGTTTTACCCCGTTTCCGTTTTCCAGCGGTTTTGCGCCGCGTCGTGCGTACGGACGAGGGTTTGCGACGCTTCCGGCGAGCATGTACCCGGTTCATGTAATAAACCCCGCTCCTCTCATCATAGTAGACTTATCACTTTGACATAGTATGTTCCCCGCCTTGTTGCGCAACGGCTAGTGTACAGCCCTTTTCCGCGAGCTATAGCAATCCCTCCGCCTGCCAAAACCAGATTTCTCTATTATTAACTATCGCAATATCGCAGCGCAGATTCGATAAATGTGCAAATTGCCTCGGCTCAATCGCCCTATCCTATCAGTAGGTTCAAACATAGGATACGGTAACTGTGCTCTTTGACTCTCGCTATTGGAGGTTTAACTATGGAATGGAAGTATTATGAGCCGCATTTCGCCGCGGACAGTTCCCCACGGCTGCCTGTGGAATTTATGAAAGAAGGCGCATGGTCCGGACATCGCCGTTTTGCCTACGATCTGGTACGGTTCGCCCAGCCGCGTGTGCTGGTTGAACTAGGAACGCTATACGGAACCTCCTTTTTCAGTTTTTGCCAGGCGGTAAAGGACGGCTCCTTGCCGACACGCTGCTTTGCTGTGGATACGTGGGAGGGTGATCCCCATACCGGCTCTTACAGCCATTACAGCGATGTTATCTATGAAGCGGTTCATTCCTTTACAACGGAGCAATTTCCCGGTATTGGAGCTACGCTTCGCGGCACGTTTCAACAAGCTTTGCCCCGCTTCGCCTTAGGCTCCATCGATCTGCTTCATATTGACGGTTATCATACCTATGATGCTGTGCTGCACGACCTTTCGACCTGGCTGCCAAAAATGGCGGACAACAGCATCATCCTGTTTCATGACATCGCGGTTCGGTCCGGCGATTTCGGCGTATATAAGCTCTGGGAGCAGCTTCGCGATTATCCGAGACTCCAGTTTAATCACTCGAACGGACTAGGCGTTTTGTTCCCGAAAGGATGCCCCGCTTCTTTCCAACCGCTGCTTCACCAGCAGGATCGGCTCGCGGCCTATTACGAGAAATTTAGGAGCTGATTCACATGTACAAAATTCCGACGTCGTTCTACGAGAAGACGAGCGAATGGATTCAGTCGCTGCAGCTGCCGCTTGAACAGGTTCCCCTTTATTACCGGATTATCTATCCTGCTGAAACCCGCAGCCTGCCGGATATCAAGGGCTATGACGGACACCGCTGGCTGCCGGTTTGCAGCTGCGACGACGCATTTGTCGCTGTCATTCCGAACGGGCGTCTCGCAACGAGCAATTGCTATGTTGTCACCCCTGATAACAAAAGGCTGCGTGATCTGGAATACGACTGCCCGCCCATGACCTTAACGGAGCTGCCGCCTCCAATTCATATGAAGAAGACCGTTGCCACGCTCGTATGGGGCTGGAACCTGCCTCACTATACGACGAGAACGCATAACATTTTCGGCCATTGGTTTTTTGATATTTTACCCCGCTTCCATCTATTAGAAGAGAGCGGCATCCCAATCGACCATTACGTAATCGGCAAGCTGCATTATCCGTTCCAATATGAATCGCTCCGGATGCTGGGCATTCCAATGGACAAATTGATTGAGGTGGAAGAGCTCGACTTCCATTTGGTTGCCGATGTGCTCCTTGCGCCAGCTGTTCCTGTCGTCATCGGCAAATGTCCGCCATGGGCTTCCCGCTACATCGTAGAGCGGTTGAAGCATAACCAGCAGATTCCGCGGCGGCGGGGCTTTGACCGGATCTATATTTCCCGGGAAGACGCAGTCATGCGCCATGTGGCGAACGAAGCCGAGGTGATCGGCATGCTGGAGTCGTTTGGTTTTCGCAAAATCGTGCTATCGCCCTTGTCGACCGCCGAGAAGATTGCAATCTTCTCCAGCGCCCGCACCGTCATTGCGCCTTTTGGCAGCGGCAGCATCAATATCGCCTTTTGTGAGCCTGGTACGAACTATATCGAATTGTCTCCGAGCAACGTCACGGACAACTATTTTTGGAAGCTGGCCGGCCATGCAGGGGTTCATTATTACGAAATGATTTGCCCGATCGAGCGTCCAGATAAACCGGTGCCTGGCATGGACAATATTATCGTCAATATTACGAAGCTTAAGCGGATTATGAGACTAGCGGGCGTATAAGCTCAGCCTTTCTTCTACAGGAGGATAAACATTTTGAGAATACTCATTTGGTCGGTCAACTTCTCTATCGGAGGAGGCATGCGGCTGCTGCATAACTTGACGAAAGCAATGGCCAGACAGCCCGGTGTTGAGCATATCCGGCTCGTTGTCGGATCGCAGTCACTTTCGCGGAATATGAATGAGCTAAACCGGGTTCAAAATGTAGACGTCGTCGTCCATGATACAACCATCGATCATCCCGCAGCTTCCTTTCTGCTGGCCAATGTCGATGTGATCTATTATTTCTGGCCGCATACCCATCAATATGTGCCGATAGACCGGCCTACGCTCTGTACGTTCCATGACACGACCTTCTTTGATTTTGTACCGCCGTTCACGGATGGCAAACAGCTTGAATTCCATTGGAGCTTGTCCCAGAAATGGCTCGACAATGTAACCTCCGTCGCTGTATCTTCCCAGCATATGAAAAACCGGCTCATTGCCCATTTCGGCAGCCGCAATACTACCGCATTTGTCATTCCGCATGCCATTACGCCAATTGCCAGCTCGCATTCAACCCAGCTCTCGCCTGCTCTATCCAGCGTTTTGCCCCGGGAATATATCATTTACCCGTCCAACACTTCGCCGCATAAAAACCATAGTAATCTGCTGCTGGCGCTTGCCCAATATAAGTATCGCAAGCAGCATCCGCTTGTATTGACCGGTTATTTGACGGAGCAATTGCGGCTTCCCTTTCCGAACTTCGCCAGTGAATTCAGCTGGCTGCCGACATTGTCCTCCATTATGAATACGTATCAGCTGCAGGTCGATTCGGATGTGTATCCGCTTGGATTCGTGTCGGATCAGGATATTCCCGCGCTCATTAAAAATGCAAAAGCGCTCATTATGCCCAGCCTTTCAGAGGGCGGCGGCAGTTATCCGGTTGAAGAAGCGCTCCGGCTCGGAACGCCTGTGCTTTGCTCGGATATTCCGGTTATGCGGGAGCACCTGGCCCGGCATAGCGCCAAGATCGCATGGTTCGACCCGCATAGCCCGAATTCCATCGTAACGGCGTTGGATGAGCTAATGAAAAACTATGAGCAGTACAAAACCTCTGCGCTGCAAGGGATTCATGATCCAACCGAAACCTGGGATGATATCGCAGCCAAATATGTTGCTGTGCTTCGTGAAACGTATTACCGCTACTATGCCAGACGTATCTATTAAGAAGGCGTTGACGCAGCTATATTATCAACGATTACCGAATAGTCGCGCGCCACATCGATCCAGTTCCGGTGCAGGATGCTGCCAAGCGCAGCTTTCTGCTCCGGTACGACCGATTTGCCTTGAAGCCACAATCTTGCAATTGCATCTGCCATCTCCAGCTGGTCACGAGGATTGAATGTTGCGAAGCTGCTGGAATCGGAAATGACTTCTTCGACAACTTCCAGCCGCCCGTAGGCGACAGGAGTATCCATGAGCAAGGACTCCAATATCGGGAATGGACAGCTGCCCTCGAATAACGTCGGAACGACTGTGCCGCTCGCATATTTGTAGAGAGACGGCAGTTCTCCAGACGGGATACGGCCAAGAAATTGAATGGAAGTCCGGATGCCTGGGTCCCCTATCACATTTAGCGCCGCAGTTATTTCCTGCTGTCTCGGACGATTCGCCAAGTCATCCGTGAATACGAGTTTAAGACCCGATGCTGCGCCAGCCTCAGTCAATCGGAACCGGTGAAAAGCGTCGATCAGCCGCTCATGATTTTTATGAAGCCGGATGACAGACGGGAACACAATATAGGGACCGTACAACTTATATTTACTGCGGATCGTATCTTCACTGACAACACCAAAGGCTGAATATTCCTCGCGGGGCGCTGCGAACCGGATGACAGTCGTCTGGTGCTCAGGCAGCGATAGAAACTTATGACCTTCATGACGCCTCGTAAACTCTGAATCGAATACGACTGCGGCCGCTCTCGCCGTTATCTTTTGCGCAATGGCATGCACGTATTGATAATGAGCCTGATTGCCTGCATACAGCTCTGGAAAATGCAAATAAACGAGATCATGCAGACACACGATGATCGGCTTCTGCAAATATTGCGCCAACGCCATCCCGATATAAGGCACGATCCAGACATCGGCGGGAACGTTGCGGTTAATCATATCCATGCTGTCCGAATGATGGATAAGGACGCGGCCTTTAAAACGATCGAGCAGGGCATGGAAAACAGCGTTCGTCTCCTTGAAATTCGCCTCTGTCGTCGCGACATGCAGCGTGTATCCTTTATCCAGGGCAAGCAGCCCTTCCGATAGCCGGGCAATGAATCGGCCGATTCCCTCGCCGTCCATTGAAATTTGCGATCCAAAGCATAGAAAAATGCCGATGTTCCGGTATTTTCCGGACGATCGGGGTGCTGCTGGTGCAGGGGGATCTGCGGAGGTTAGCAAGCGTTGTGCCTCATCGGAAAGCAGCAGCTGCGTAATCCATATCCTCCGCTGCAGCCCTTGACGCAAGGTGGCAGCATAGCTGGCAACCCGTTCAGCTTCTGGTTCACGCTGCATGATATGAGCATGAGCGGCATGGATAAAATCCAGGTCTGCAGCCGGAAATAAGTGCTGGAAAACATGAGCGGCTGTGTTCGCCTCGCCGGAAGGTCCTCTGCCAAACACGTCTTCCGCTTCCTGGCTCTGAATGATCGATGCCGCGATCCACACTTTTGCCGTTCCGTTCTCCAGCCGCTGTTTATGATCCTGAAAGCCTGCAGCATCGGGTTCTCTCTGAAGAATCTGACGGTAGAGCTCCCATAGAAATTCATCGTGATCCAGCTTGAACATCTCGCGGAACCAATCTATAATGCGACCGCCCACAGGGAGCTGCTTTTTGAAGCTCTCATTACTGGCTCTCAGCCGAACAGCGTCAAAGCCGGTATTCACCGCTCTTTTTCTCGTTCTTGTTCTTGCCAGACGGCGACGGTATCCTTTACGGCCCTTTCGGCCGCGGCGCCCTTTTCGCCTTCCTTTGCCTGATTTTCGCAGCAATCTTCCCGGCCTTGCATGCTTGCGGCGTTTTTTTCGGCTTTGCGAACCGCGCTTGATTGAACCTCTTTTGCGATTACCTTTGCGTTTCATACTCAGCCTCCAATCCGTCTTCTTCTAGTTAGAGTATTGTCACGGCCGGAAAGAGCAACGGCATTCGCCCGAGCGGGCCGGGGTTTGCAACCATATTTGTGAAAATAGACGGCTGTCTATCCCTTTTTGAGACCATTTCAACGGAAATGAATAAATTAGAGTAACTGCTCTTCTCTTGCCATCCTATTAGATGAGAAGGAGTCGAATGCGATGCGCAATCACGCTCTGCCGAACAAGACCGTCATCGTCGGCGCCGGAGGGCACGCCAAGGTCATTATCGATATATTGCGGGCCGATACTCATGTGGAGCTAATCGGCTGTCTGGGACAGCATGCGGACAACAAGCTTCTAGGTCTTGCCGTACTCGGAGGCGACGAGCAGCTCCCCTTGCTTTACGCTCAAGGCGTCCGTCATGCCTTTATAGCCATTGGAAACAATGAGCGCAGGCAGCATCTGGCCCGCTATGCCGAATCGCTTGGCTACGAACTAATCAATGCGATCAGTCCGCGCGCTTATCTTGCTTCAAATGTCACCCTTGGCAGCGGCGTGGCGGTTATGCCCGGCAGTATTATTCAGCCGGATACGATCGTCGGCTCTTATTCCATTATTAATACCGGGGCTACCATAGACCATGACGGGGCAATTGGTGAAGCCTGCCACATCGCTCCCGGCTGTACCCTATCCGGCAACGTTTCCGTGGGCGATTTAAGCTTCCTCGGGACCGGCGCCAAGGTCATTGACGGGATGCGGATCGGGGCAGGGTGCATGATTGGAGCGGGGGCCGTCGTTATCCGGCACATCCCTGATCATGCGCTTGCTGTCGGTGTGCCCGCTGTCGTCAAGCGCATTCAAGCTTCTATAGAACCGAACGTATCACGGAGGGAGACTTAATGAATGGAAGGCAAATTTTATCCGGTTGCCGTTCCCGTTTTAAACGGAAATGAAAAAAAATATGTGATGGACTGTATTGATTCCTCGTGGATTTCATCGACGGGAAAATATATTACGGCTTTCGAGGAAGCCTTCGCCGCTTATTGCGGCGCCCGCTACGCCATTTCCTGCAGCAACGGAACGACTGCACTTCATCTGGCCCTGCTCGCGCATGGGGTGGGTCCTGGCGATGAGGTAATTGTGCCGACTTTGACCTTTATCGCCACCGCCAATGCTGTCGTCTATTGCGGCGCGAAGCCGGTGTTCGCCGATTGCGAGCCGGATACATGGAACCTTAGCATCGAGCATGCGGAATCGCTTATTACACCTAAGACGAAGGGGATTATTCCCGTCCACTTATACGGCCACCCGGTCGATATGGATGCCGTTCACGCGCTGGCCCAGAAGCATGGCCTGTTCGTGATCGAAGACGCCGCCGAAGCGCTTGGAGCGGAATTTAACGGCCGCCGGACCGGCTCATTAAGCGGCTGTGCCACGTTCAGCCTGTTCGGCAACAAGATCATTACGACCGGCGAAGGCGGCATGATTACGACCGACGACGAAAAGCTTGCCAGTACGATGCGGACGCTGAGAGGTCAAGGCATCGACCCGGTGCGCAAATACTGGTTTCCCGTCATGGGCTATAACTACCGGATGACGAATATGCAAGCTGCCGTCGGCTGCGCGCAGCTGGAAAATATCGATTGGCATGTCGGCGAGCGCATTCGCGTCGCTTCGCTGTATGATGCTCACCTCCAAGGCACAAACGGCATTACGCTGCCGGTCCAGAAGCCTTGGGCCAAAAACGTGTACTGGATGTACAGCATCGTGCTGGACGGCGCCGACGAAGAGCGGCGGAACCAGTTCATGGCGCTGCTGAAAGAGGACGGCATCGAGACACGGCCGTTCTTCTATCCGATGCATGTGCTCCCGCCGTACAAAGATCTTCAGCCGCTTGACCAGTTTCCGGTTGCTAACCGGATCGCTGCCCAGGGGCTGAATGTTCCGACCTACGGCGGGCTTAGCGAGTCGGATATACAGTATATAACCGACCGGATTAAGTATCGACTGCTGCATGGGTAGCAGCTGTTGATAGGAGAAAGGCTGCCTTCCTTTTTGGGAGGCAGCCTTATTTTGTGCAGCGGGATTAGGCTAGGGGCCGGGGTCGCTGCGCGTTACGGTTCATTCAGCCTTTCTTGATTCCATTTCTCCCATCGCTGACTCGATGGTAAATGGATTGAATCGACAAAAAGTCTGACTGAACTCGTTACGCTCCCGCTCTCCCTATTACCGCCGTAAACCCTAAAGTACACTGCACGGGATCGCTGCGCGTTACGGTTCATTCAGCCGTTCTTGATTCCATTTCTCCCATCACTGACTCGATGGTAAATGGATTGAATCGGCGAAAAGTCTGACTGAACTCGTTACGCTCCGCTCTCCCTATTACCGTCGTAAACCCTAAAGTACACTGCACGGGGTCGCTGCGCGTTACGGTTCATTCAGCCGTTCTTGATTCCATTTCTCCCATCGCTGGCCCGATGGTAAAATGGATTGAATCGGCGAAAAGTCTGACTGAACTCGTATCGCTCCGCTCTCCCTATTACTGCCGTAAACCGCTAGTAAACTATGCCCTGGTATCACCGGGCGCTACGGTTCTTACTAATATTATTGGTTCCTTTTCCCCAAAAAAATCTGCTAGAAATAACTAGTAACGAAGCCGTTTCGCTATTTTGCGAAGGGAGGTTCGCTAATTTTGCTCCGGATAGGCAGAATTCTGCTGTCTTTCTGCTTTAGCGAAGAGAACTTCGCTTTTGAAGAAGCTAAGTTCCCCAGTAGCGAAATTCTCTTCGCTGTAGCGTTGGCCAGCATCTTTTCGGCACTCGTTCAGCGAATTATGCTTCGTTCTTTTGCGAAGTAGGTTCGTTATAGGTAGACATTAACGAATAACGAAGCGGATTCGCTATTTTGCGAAGGGAGGTTCGCTAATTCTGCACCAGATAGGCGGAATTCTGCTGTCTTTCTGCTTTAGCGAAGAGAACTTCGCTTTTGCAGAAGCTAAGTTCCCCATTAGCGAAATTTGGTTCGCTGTAGCGTTGGCCTGCATCTTTTGACGCTCGTACAGCGAACTTTGCTTCGTTCTTTTGCGAAGCCGGTTCGTTATAGGTGCATGTTAACGAATAGCGAAGCGGGTTCGCTATTTTGCGAAGGGAGGTTCGCTAATTCTGCACCAGATAGGCGGAATTCTGCTGTCTCTCAGCTTTAGCGAAGAGAACTTCGCTTTCGAAGAAGCTAGGTTCTCCAGTAGCGAATTTCTCTTCGCTGTAGCGTGGTAGCCATCTTTTAGCGCTCGTACAGGGAACTTTGCTTCGTTCTTTTGCGAAGCAGGTTCGTTATAGGTGAATGTTAACGAATAGCGAAGCGAATTCGCTATTTTGCGAAGGAAGGTTCGTAAATTTTGCTCCAAATAGGCGGAATGCAGCCGCACTCCAGCATTAGCGAAGAGAACTTCGCTTTTGAAGAAGCTAGGGTCTCCAGTAGCGAAATTCTCTTCGCTGTAGCGTTGGCAAGCAACTTTTCGGCACTCGTACAGCGAACTTTACTTCGTTGTTTTGCGAAGCAGGTTCGTTATAGGTAGACGTTATCGAATAGCGAAGTGAGTTCGCTATTTGGCGAAGAGAGGTTCGCTAATTTCGCCCCAGATAGGCGGAATTCTGCTGTCTTTCTGCTTTAGCGAAGAGAACTTCGCTTTTGAAGAAGCTAGGTTCTCTAGTAGCGAAATTCTCTTCGCTGTAGCGTTGGCAAGCAACTTTTGGCACTCGTACAGCGAACTTTGCTTCGTTCTTTTGCGAAGCGGGTTCGTTATATTCGGACGTTATCGAATAGCGAATCGGGTTCGCTATTTTGCGAAGGGAGGTTCGCTAATTTTACCCCAAATAGGCGAAAATTCGGCTGTCTTTCAGCTTTAGCGAAGAGAACTTCGCTTTTGAAGAAGCTAGGTTCTCCAGTAGCGAAATTCTCTTCGCTGTAGCGTTGGCCAGCAACTTTTGGCGCTCGTACAGCGAACTTTACTTCGTTCTTTTGCGAAACAGGTTCGTTATAGGTAGACGATAACGAATTGCGAAGCCGGTTCGTTATAGGTAGATGATAACGAATAGCCAAGCGGGTTCGCTATTTTGCGAAGCAGGTTCGTTATATTCGGACATTAACGAATAACGAAGTGGATTCGCTATTTACTCCTCAGCCTATGAAATTCTATCAACCAACCAATCCAGCCGTACCCTCCCAATCGAACGAAGCAGCTACACCTTTAAAAACTGGCCGGTGAATGATCCAGGCGCTTGAGCGACTGCCTCTGGTGGTCCGCTGGCAATCAGCTCCCCGCCTGCTGTTCCGCCGCCGGGTCCCATGTCGAGCACCCAGTCCGAAGACGAAATCAGATCGGTATTATGCTCCACCATAATAACCGTATTGCCTGCGTCCACCAATTTATTGAGCAGCACATGCAGCTTTTGGACATCAACTGGATGCAGGCCGGTGGACGGTTCATCCAGCAAATAGAGCGTATGTCCAGAAGCCGGCTTGCTCAGTTCCCGTGCCAGCTTCAACCGCTGGCCTTCTCCGCCGGACAAGGTGGTCACAGACTGACCCCACTGCAGGTAACCCAAGCCAACCTCGCATAGCAGCTCCAGCAATGCCGCCATCTTTTTTTGCTTGGCGAACAGCGGTACGCTTTCTTCTACGCTAAGCCCCAATATATCTGAAATCGAATAGCCTTCATATTGAACCTCCAGCACCTCCGGCTTGAACCGCTTGCCGCGGCAATCCGGGCACTCGATCTGCAAATGGGAGAGGAAATGCATATCCACTACGACCTGACCCAAACCTTCGCAGCGGTCGCACCGGCCGCCAGGTGTATTAAAGGAAAAGCTGTTTTCCTTCAAGCCCCTCTCCTTCGCTTGTGGCAGAGAGGCGTAAATTTTTCGCAGCAGTGTATATAGATCGATATAGGTAGAAACGCTGGAGCGCTGCATGCGGGACAGCGGCGACTGGTCGACGCGAATGATGTTGTCGATACCGTCCAGACCGGTTATTTTGCGGCAGCCCGGTACCGCAGTCTTGCTTTTGTCCGCGTTCGCAAGCAGTTCAAAAACTAAGGTCGATTTTCCCGAACCGGATACACCTGATACCGCGATCAAGCACCCAAGCGGAAAAGATGCCGTAACCTTTTGCAAATTGTGCAGCTCTGCATCATAGATCGTAATGTGCTCACCGCTGCCGCGGCGCTTTTTGGAGATGAGCTTCATATTCTCATTCAAGTAACGACCAGTTACAGAGTCCGGCTGATTCATCAGCTCTGCGACCTTCCCTTGGCCGACGATTTTGCCGCCGAAGCGGCCCGCGCCAGGTCCAACGTCAATGACATGATCAGCCTGTTCGATGACAAGATCATCATGCTCAATCACGAGTACAGTATTGCCGAGATCACGCAGCTGCTTCATTACATGCACCAGTCCGTCCGTATCTTTCGGATGCAGGCCCGACGTCGGCTCATCCAGCAAATACAATACTCCGGTCAAACCAGATCCAAGTATAGATGCAAGTCTCAACCGCTGCGCTTCGCCTCCAGACAACGTAATTGCGTTGCGATCCAGCGACAAATAACCAAGACCGACATCTACAACTCTTCTCACTTTAATGAGCAAGTCATGCAAAACCGTTTCCAGCAGGCTGTCTCCCTCCTGCTCATATTTGGACTGAACACGGCCAAGCCACTCGCAGAGCTCATCAAGCGACATTTTGGAGAGCTGAGGCAGACTGCTGCCTTCCACTGTCGTAAGGCGGCTTTCTTCCTTCAATCGTTCTCCGCCGCAAGCTTCACAGCATTGAGCTGTAAAATAATCGGCTTCCCCCGACTGACCTTCCTTTTCCTTATAGCGCCGCCACATCCCGTTCAGCACGCCTTCGAATTTGCCCTTCGTTACCGTCTTAGGGGGAGCGATGTCCGGGAACCGGCTTGCGAATGCTTCGCTCTCTGCTCCGTACAGCAGCAAGTCCCATTGTGCTTCGCTGTATGAATGCAATGGCTGATCACCGTTCATCGCAATGCCATAATGTTTTCCGGCCGCCTCAAGAATTGCCGTCTGGTACTCGCTTAGCATGCCGTTCCAGAACCTGACACCACCATCCTTGATACCTTTCTCCTTATCAAATACTGTGTCGACGTCAATCTCCACGACTGTCCCCAAACCGCTGCAGGTCGGGCAAGCACCATTGGGGGTATTAAAGGAAAAATCCGACTTCGTCAGCCGCTTGTTCTCGTGACCGCAAGCCGGACAATCTACCGTCTCTGATTCTTCGATCGATGCAGGCAGAATAGCCTCGTTGCATTCTACGCATCTGCGCTCTCCTTTTTTATGAAACACGAGCCTCAAATACGTATACATGTCGGTCACTGTCCCTACCGTCGACCGCGGATTGCGGTTCGTCACATGCTGGCCGACAGCAATCGAAGGAGACAGCCCGATAATCGAATCGACTTTGGGCTTCGCAATGGATTCGGAGGACAAGCCGCTAGACTCCATATACTGCCGCTGGCATTCCCGTTGTAAAATGTCCATCGCAAGCGTTGACTTGCCCGATCCAGAGGGTCCAGTCACAACTACCAGCTGATGCTTCGGAATATCCAGCGAAATATTTTTCAGATTGTTTTCCCTTGCTCCTTTAATACGAATAAAATCGTTCATGCAACACTCTCCTTGATTGCTAATTTTATAGAAGCAACGCATAAACTCTACACACTAACCTTAGTGTACAACATTCATGCAATTGATAAGGTTACGTCTATAAGCACCTTTAATGATAGTAATATCACGTCATAAATCTGTCATGGAGCAAGAAGGTTTTTCTTTAGCCCCACTCCACCCGTCGCTATGTATCTCCCAACGTATATGCACATCTCATGCAACAAAACCCTGACAGCAGAACTGTCAGGGTTTTAATGGGTAGTTACTACAACTTATTCAATATCCAGACTGACGCTGTAGCCCAGCTTGCGAAGCTCGACGACCCGACGCGCTTCCTCTAAATCATTTGCGACCATTTCCTGCACAAGGCCCTTCAAATCCGTCTGCGGCGCCCAGCCCAGCTTCTCAGCCGCTTTGGATGGATCGCCCAGCAGCAAATCCACCTCGGAAGGCCGGTAAAACCGGGGATCGACCTGTACTACTTTTTGTCCGGCTGCCACCTCTGGACGATTGCTTGTCACAACATAGCCGTATTCCTCCGCACCTTCGCCCTCAAATGCGATTTCAATGCCTGCTTCCGCAAAAGCAAGCTGGACAAAGTGCCGCACTTCCGTCGTTTGGCCGGTTGCTATGACATAATCCTCAGGTACGTCCTGCTGCAAAATGCGCCACATCGCGTCAACATAATCACGCGCATGGCCCCAATCCCGCTTGGCCGACAGGTTGCCGAGGCCAAGCGTCTGCTGCAAGCCAGTCGCGATGCGCGCGACAGCTCGCGTAATTTTGCGAGTTACGAACGTTTCGCCGCGTACCGGGCTTTCATGGTTGAACAATATGCCGTTGCATGCATAGATGCCATATGCCTCGCGGTAATTGACCGTAATCCAATAGCCATAAAGCTTCGCTACTGCATACGGGCTGCGCGGATAGAATGGCGTTGACTCACTCTGCGGTACAGCTTGCACAAGTCCGTAAAGCTCAGAGGTCGAAGCCTGATAAATCCGTGTTTTGCCCGACAGACCGAGTATCCGTACGGCTTCCAGCAGACGAAGCGTGCCGATCCCGTCAGCATTAGCCGTATACTCAGGCGTATCAAAGCTGACATGAACATGGCTCATCGCCGCGAGATTGTAAATTTCATCGGGCTGAATCGCTTGAATCAATCGAACGAGATTCGTTGAATCGGTCAAATCGCCGTGATGCAGCGTCAAACGCCGCTCCGTACGGTTCGCTTCCTCTACAATGCGATCGATGCGCCCGGTGTTGGAAAGCGAGCTGCGGCGCCGCAGTCCGTGCACGATATACCCTTTCTTAAGCAGCAGTTCGGCCAAATACATGCCATCCTGCCCTGTAATTCCAGTAATGAAGGCGACCTTGCTCATGGTTCCCTCCGTCGTTGTTCATAGTTGGTTTTGGCCGTTAATGCCTGCCACTCCAATATGGTATGAATCTAGTACGGCTCGGGCATCGGTTAAACAACTATTTCCGGCAGACGAAGGTCAGGTTCACCCGTAAATCAGATCAAACAAATTCGTTCATGTTCACTAGCAGACTGCGTAAGCGAAATTAGGATCGCTGTTGTATACAGATTCTTCAATTAATTTCCTAAAGGTTAGAATCCGTATACAAAGGCGAACGCTAACGCTTCTCCAGAATCATTCGCTTACTCCGTCCGTAGTAAACTTAATTCAGCCAGCCCTTCACCTATCGAACAAAAACCAACCCCAGCGGCCATACGGCTGCCAGGGCTGGCTCTCCCAAATCTATTAAACGGTTAAAACCGTCCATCCCGGTTTTGTATTATCGGCCTCTCTCGTATCACTACTCTTCACCGTTACAGCGCTTCCTTTCACTTCAACAGCATACAGCTTCTGCCCGGAAGGCTCGAACAGCGAGCAGCAGAGCGGCCCCTGATCGGACACATCTGATCCTTCAAAAGCGTGAAACGCAATATTCTCCCAATCCAGAAAAGTCGTCGACAACGCCGGCTTCAACTGCGGAATGACCGAGCCTGCTTTGACCAGCAAAATGATTGGAATGTCGCCAGCCTCTATACGCTGCCAGCTGCAGCCAGTCCAACGCGCGCCAGTCTGAAAATCGATCCATTCACCTGGCGGCAAATAGACGTTGCGCCCGGTCTTCTCCTCAAAGATCGGAGCGATGAGCAAATCCGTACCGAACATATACTGATCTTCCACCAGCCAAGATCCCGGATCATTCGGAAATTCGAAGAACAGGGCGCGAAGCAGCGGATGCCCTTTGTCAGCGCTAAGTTTGGCCTGAGTATAAATATACGGCAGCAACGAATATTTCAGCTCGGTCACACGCCGGAAGTAGGCGGTGAAATCCTCGCCGTATGCCCACGGCTCTGTTGGAGGCGCGCCATGGCAGCGGCTATGGGAGGTCAGCATGCCGAACGGAAGCCACCGGCGGTACAGCGCCTCGAGGCTGCTTTCCACGAAGCCGCCAATGTCATGGCTCCAGAAGGTGAAGCCGCTCAGCCCGAGCGATAAGCCGCCTCTTAACGACGCAGCCATCGCACTGTCGGTATTCTCAGCGTCGCCGCCCCAGTGAATCGGATAGCGCTGGCTTCCCGCCCAAGCGCTGCGAGCCCAGATGATCGCTTCGCCATTCACTTCGCGGGTAATATCCGCCACCGCGCGGTTATAACGAAGCGGATATAAATTATGCTCCGCATATCCGCTTCTGCCAGAGGCATATAAGCCGTTCAATGGAGCAGCCTCGCCGAAATCAACCTTAATCGCGCCTACACCTAACTCTAGCAAACCGGCGATTTTTTCCTTGTACCATTGCTCGGCGTCTGGATTGCTAAAGTCGAGAATAGCATCATCGGTTGGCAGATTGCCCTCGCCGGTCCATACGGCATAGCCCTTCTCAAGCAGTTCGCCATAGAGAGGGTTCGTTGGCGTGAAGTATGGCAGCTGCCACAGCGATACCCGCAGCCCCTGCTCCTTCAAATCTGCAATCATCCGCGCCGGATTCTCGAACCGCTCACCGGAAAACTCGTAGTTGCAGCGCCAGTCCTTATCGAACCATCCCGTATCCAGATGAATGACATCGGCGGGAATGCCATTGGTCCGCAGCTTTTCTGCAACCTCCCGCACTTCCTCTTCCGAGCTGTACGTAATCCGGCTCATCCATAGGCCAAAGGACCAGAGCGGCGGCAGCGGACTTTTACCCGTCAGATTCGTATACTCGGTCAATACGTCCTTCGGCTCGCCGATGAACAGGAACAGATCCAGCTCCTCTTCCCCGGTATACAACGTTTGCGTATCATCATAAGCTGCGCCCAAATCGAAAGTCATTGGCGCCGTAGAGTGAACGAACATGCCGTAGCCCTGGCTGCTCAAATAAAACGGAATCGGCTTGTACATACGCGGCGTTTGCGCGCTGAGCGCATCGGTCGTGAACAAATCGATCCGCTGGCCGCGTTTGTTCAAGCGGGTGAACGACTCTCCCGTACCGAACAGCTTCTCGCCCGGCTGCAGAGAAAAGCTGGCCGCCAGCTGATTGCCCATATCAGCAGAGCTTCTGCGAAAGGCAAATGGCAGCTGATTGGAATTGAGCAGCGATTTGGAATCGGACAGATGCCGTGTCTCGGTCAGGATATCGCCTTGCGAGTTCCGCAGCGTTATTTTCCACGGATTAAAGCCTACCGTCACCGACCCGAAGGGGCTCTCGTAGACGACAGCCGAATCACCTTCTCTCCGTGACTCCCATGGCTGACGGCGGTCTGCCGCTCCCTCCTCCAGCATGAGCGACGGTTCATTGGATGCTTTACGGCTGGAGACAGGTCGCGTCTTCATGCGCAGCCGGATCGTCCTCTCGCTCAAGAAAGCGAGCTGGAAATCCGTAACCGGCTGATCTGCATATTCATCCGGGAACTCCCAGCCCTGGGATGCGGCGAACGGATAATCGATCTGGTTGAACGAAAGTCGGGGCTTGCGCAAGTAGCGCTGCCATTGCATTTGACCTTGATGCGTACCTGGATCGTACGACACTACGGATGATGCAAAGAAGTACGTATCTGAAGGCTCATCGAAGCCCGCTCCCACATCAAATGGACGATTTAATGGATATTTAGCAGTTGTCATATAATTCGATCATCCTTTCACTGCGCCGTTTGTCAGTCCGCTGACGATATACCGCTGTACGAAAATAAAGAGAAGCGCTACCGGAATGATGCTGACCGTACCGAAAGCCATCGTATTATTCCACGAAGTGCTTTGGAAGCCGAGGAAGTTATAAATACCCGCTGTAATCGGCCGCAAGCTTTCCTTGCTGATGAACGTCATGCCGTAAATCAGGTCGCCCCAGGCAAACAGGAATGAGAATACAATTGCAACAACGACGCCCGGAACCGCAATTGGAAGCATGATGCGGAAAAAAGTCGTCAGCGTATTGCAGCCGTCGATCTTTGCCGATTCCTCCAGCTCCTTCGGCAAGGTCACGAAATAGGTGCGCAAAATAATAACGGCAAACGGAATGCCAGCCGTCGCATTTGCCAGTATCGTGCTCCAGTAAGAGGGGCCGATGAGACCCAGCTGCTTAAACAGCAAGAACAGCGGAGTCAGAATAAGCGAAGCGGGCAGCATTTGCGTGACAAGAAACAATAAGACGAACAAATGGCGCCCCGGAAAACGGAAACGGGCTACGCCGTAGGAAGCCGGAATTGCCAATAATGTCGAAATGATCAATGCGCCAACCGAGATGACGAGACTGTTGCGGAAGCCCGCGAATATATCGACGGAGGAGCCGGTAAGCTGCTCCGTGTACGATTCGAACTGAAATTGATGCGGAAACCAGGTTTGCGGCGTCTGGAAGATTTCAGCTTCCGTCTTGAACGAAGTCGCTGCCAGCCAATATAACGGGAAGAGAAAGACTGCTGTGACGATAATTCCGAAGAGCGGCAGCAGCCATTTTGCATTTTTTTTCAACAATGTCATGACCGCTCCTCCCTATTCAGCAGACGCATGTAGATAAAGCCCACCACGAGCAGGACGAGGAACATGACGTTGGCGACGGCCGCCCCTTGGCTGTATTGAAACTGATCAAAGCTCAGCTTGTAGGCGAACGTAGACATCATTTGTGTCGAGTTGACCGGTCCGCCGTTCGTAATGATCAGCACGATGTCGAATACTTTGAAGGTGTAAATAAAGCCTAACACCAGCAGTGACAGGATCGCCGCTTTGAGCTGTGGCAGCGTAATGCGGAAAAACCGCTGCAGCACGTTCGCGCCGTCGATCGCCGCGCTTTCGTAAATGTCTTTGGGAATTGTCGTCAAAGCCGTTGTCAGCAAAATCATATTGAACGGAATGCCAATCCATGTATTGGCAAGGATGACGGTAAACATCGCCGTATGCTGCTCCACGAGCCATTCGATTGGAGCTTGAATCAGATGAAGCCGCAGAAGCACATCGTTGATGATGCCCCCGGAGCCGAACATAAACTTGAACATCATCGCTGTAATCGTCGCCGGCAGCAGCCAACTGATCATGACCAGCCCCCGAAGCCGCTGTGAGAACCGGAACGAAAGCTGAAACAATAGGGCGAAAGCAAGGCCTACAACAAATTGCAGCGCAATGCACATTACCGTAAAAATCAGTGTGTTCTGCAGCACCTTCACCAGCGTGCCCTCACGGAACAGCTTCGTGTAATTGTCTAAGCCGACAAAAGGCTGGTCGCCGTTCACCAGATTCATGACGTTAACGTCCAGCAAACTTAACCGTATGTTGTCAATGATGGGATAGCCTACGAAGAAGAGCATATAGGCCAGCGCCGGAAGCGCGAACAGGTACCCCGCTCTCCATTCTTTAAACTTACTCATGGTGTTCACCGCCCTTAGAAAAAGGGAGCACATGGAAGCTGCACATGTACTCCCTTTATCGATTTTTCAAAGCCGTAATGGCTGCTTATTTTTGCAAAACGCCGTCAATTTTCGCTTGCGCTTCTTGCGCCGCCGCTTCCGGTTCGGAGTACAGCGTCAGCACTTTGCCCAGCGCTTCGGAAATCGCGTTGGAAATTTCCGGCCATTTCGGATGCGGGCCGCGAGGCTGCGCATACTCCATGTTTTGGGCAAACACTTTCAATTTGTCGTTATCCGTCCAGTAAGGATCGCTTGCAACGTCTTTGCGGGCCGGGAAATAGCCGAATTTCTGTGCAAAGTCTTTGCTCACTTCTGGAGAAGCAACATATTTAATGAATTCAACCGCTTCCGGTATATTTTTCCCGTTTACGACGCCAAGGTTTTCTCCGCCAAGCACGGAGGCAAACTTCTTGTCTTTCGGAACGAGCGCCAAGCCGTACTTCAAGTCTGGAGCTGTTTTCTCAATATCTGGGATTTGCCAAGGACCGTTGATCATCATCGCCAGCTTGCCCGCCGCGAACTGCTTCATCACGTCGGATTGCGTCCAGTTGATCACTTCCTTGCTCATTGAGCCGTCTTTAATGAGGTCGGACAGCAGCGAGAAAGCTCTTACGCCGTCTGTCGAAATTTGATCAAAGGTTGCACCAGTCGACAACAGCCAAGGAAGAAACTGGAATGTACCCTCTTCGTTTTGCGGAGCGCTGACGCCAAGCCCTTTAACGCCGTCTTTGGTCAGCTTTTTCGCCGCTTCTCTCAGCTCATCCCAGGTTTGCGGCGGCGTTACGCCGGCATCCTGAAGCATTTGTTCGTTGTAATAGAGCGCCAAGTTGTTGCTGCCGAGCGGAATGCCGTATTGTTTGCCGTCATAGGAGGCGGACTTCCACGGTCCTTCGAAGAACTGATCCTTTTCCGGCCAATCCTTCAACTGCTCCGTAATGTCTGCGAACAGTCCCATTGCCGCGTAAGCTGCATGATCGGGATTATCGATAATGACGATGTCCGGAAGCTCAGATGCGGTCAGGCCAACCGACAGCCGTTTTTTGAAATCCGCGAATGGGATATACACCGGATCTACTGTAATGTTAGGGTTTTTAGCCGTAAAGCCGTCCGTCAACGACTTCACAATGTCAAACTGCGCTTTGCCTTCAAAATAAAACCACAGTGTCAGCTTCTTCGGCTCGCTGGCACCTTTGCCTTCGGCCGTCTCATTGGAACCTTTGCTCTCCTTATTGCCGTTTCCGTTTCCATTGCCTCCGCCGCAAGCTGCCAGCGTCAAGGACAATACGAGCAGCATAGCCAGCATCCATAAACCTGATCTTTTTTTCAACTTTTTCCCCCCTGAAGTGACAATACTTTGTGATCACGTCTTCAGTTTATGGTTTTGAAAGCGTTTCATAAATACGAAATATTTAATAAAGGTGGACGATCTTAAACGAAAATCATCCCCTGTTCAGTTTTTGATATTCAGCCGGCGACAAGCCAGTCATCTCTTTGAACACGCGCGAGAAATATTTCGGATCGGGATAACCTGCCCGCTGTGCAATTTCGAACATTTTCAGACCCGATTCAAGCAGCAGCTCCTTCGCTTTGCGAATGCGATGCTCCTTCAGAAACGCCGTGAAATTGCGGCCCGTTTCCCTTGTGAACAAACTGCTCAAATATTCCGGAGTAATGTGCAGCTCAGCCGCAATCTCCTCCAGCGTCACGCCGTCCGTGTACCTTTCCTGAAGAATGCGAACCGTTTTTTGAACGATCATGCTGTAAGGAACCGGGTTGCTTTCCGGCCGGATTGCCGTTAACTGCCGTGCGATGACAGCGAAAGCAGATTGCAGCTCCTTTCTCGTCTGTGACGACAGGATCGGGTGCAGCCATTCCTGCTGATAATCGAATGCGATACGTTCGCCATACAGATCGCTTACCGTTTGCAGCATCGCCGAGACGAGCCGTACCGATGCATCGATGATGTGCTGGGGATCATAGATGCCGGCATGACAAATATCGAGCCATTGGTTCAGACATTTTACCGCATCATCAGGCGCTTGTGCCGACACCGCCATTTTGAGCTTGTTTTCGATTGTAGACGGATACGAGAGCGCACGGCGTTCAAGCTGCAGCCGCTCCATCAGCCGTTCGTTCAGAATGGCAGTGCTGCCTTCCACAGTGATAAACCATTTCCTCCACTCTGCCAGCTGGTCGAAAGAAGGCTTCAACTGGGATACTTCGTCTAATTCTGAAAAGCTGATAACCGCAGACGAATCGATTTCGCGAACCCCCGGCACTAGTACATCCTCTAGATAACGCTGAAGCTCGCTATTTTCCGGGTCCGGTTGAACGAGCGCTGCCAGCGATTGGTCTTGCACGACCGAACAAACCGCTTGACGGCCATACGGCTTCAGCAAACTGCTGACGAGCGGCAGCATTCTTTCCGCAGCATCGTCAAATCGCTTGCCTAAATAAACGGTCACCAAATAGAGCGGCAAATTCTCCTTCAAGCTCATCCCCTGACCGATATAGGATGAAAGCAGCGGCCTGTCGATGTCCTCCCTGGCGAGGAGATGCTGCAGCAGCTGCTCAGCTTGCGCCGCCGCATTTCCTGCCGGCATACCCGCCGCTGACTGAAAACTGAGCTCCTCCTGCACTTTTTCCAGCGTAATTCTCAAATCCTCTGCTGTAATCGGCTTCTCCAGAAATTCGAACACGCCAAGCTGCAGTGCTTTGCGTGCGTACTCATACTCGGAAAATCCGGTCAAAATAACGGTTTTATGGCGATGCCCCCGCTCTTTGAGCTGCTGAAGCATCTCAATCCCTGTTGCTTGCGGCATTTTGATATCTGCTATAACGAGATCCGGCCGGAGCTCCTCAATGAGGCTGATGCCCGACAAGCCATTATCCGCCTCACCAATAACCTCATAGGCGGAGCCGAGCTTGCCGATTAATCTAATAATGCCGCTTCGTGTATTGTCCTCATCCTCGATTACGACGATTTTCATCCTGCCAGTTCCTCCTTTGATGACATTGCGGGAAGCAGGAGCTTAACGGAAGTACCCTCTCCCAAAACGCTTGTCATTGTGAATTCCGCTTGCTCTCCATAATGCATTCGCATTCTTTCAAAGACGTTGCGGATACCGATTGAATCGCCTCCATTTTCCGTAATGGCAGCACTTTCATGCTGAAGTTTCGTTAGCACAACCTCGTCCATGCCGATACCGTTGTCTTGAATGGTAATTTCCAAGCGGTCATCCGCTATGAACCGGAAACGAATCGACAGCACGCCGCCTTGCTTCACCCCCGAAAAACCGTGAATGATCGCATTCTCGATAATCGGCTGGAGCAGCAATTTCGGAATATAGAAATCTAATGCCGCTTCGTCCTTCTCGACGACACATTCGAAAGAGGAGCGGAAACGGTACTGCTGCAAAAACATATACCGGTCCATCCACATAAGCTCTTCCCTTACAGTGACCGGCTTGTTGCTGTCTTTGATGCTGTAGCGCAAAATTTGCGCCAGTCCCTTCAGCATCTGGCTAATCTGATGCTCGTCCTTTTCAATGGCAAGCCAATTGATTGAATCCAGCGTATTGTACAGAAAATGAGGGTTAATTTGCGCTTCCAAGGCCCGTATTTCCGCCTCCTTCCGCTTCTCGCCCGTGTCCCTTATTTCCTGCATTAAGTCGTTAATCGTCACCATCATCCGGTTAAAATGAAGCGCAATCGTCGAAATTTCGTCCTGCGACCGGTCATCCACCTGCACCGTAAATCCTCCATGCCTGGCAATGCGCATCGCGCCAACAACTTTGCGAATGGAAGCTGTTAATCGTCCTGAAAAATAGAAAATAAGCACTCCTGCCAATATAAGTGCCGCAACGCCGACCAGTACGCTGATACGCTGCATCGCGTACATTTCGTTGAACAGTTCCTTCTGATCGATCAAGTTATATACAGTAAAACCTGTTTTAGAATTGTAATAGGTGTTGCTGATCGTCGCAGCTGTCGTTACATCACCAATCGTTTTGCCGATGCTGCTCTGATCCGGGGAGGATACGATGGTGCCTTTGTTATCCGCGAGAAAATTGCGGCTTTCGAACGGCTGTTTGACATCGCTTTCAGGATCGGTCAAGTTAATCGCACTGGCCAATACAGATTCGTATACGGTAATGACAACGACCCCGATCCCCTCCAGATTTACACCGTTCAAATCGCTAAGCTTCCGTACCAGATGAAAGCCGTATTGCTCATCCCGGTTAATGGAGCTGATCTTCTCGGGAGCCGTCATAATTCCGTTTGTTTTATGAATAGCCGAGACGTATAACGGATGCTGCTGCAAATTGGTGGCTTCCGACCACAAGTTGTCATATGGGGACCCCGTTTGCTGATCATAGCAGATCAGTGAGCCGTTGCTCGTAAAGATCGCGACGCTGCGAATGCCGTATTTTGCATAGGAATAGGACGATAGAAGATTGATCAGCTTGCGTTTGCTCAGCTCGACATCCTCGTTGGGCACGTTGATCGCCTTCACAAGCCGAATCACATCGTCATTCGTTATAATTTGGAACAATAGGTCCTGATACGCCAGCAGCGAGATGTCCAGGTTCTTCGACGTTTGCAGCAAATTCGCCTGTACGAGGGCGTTAGTCTTCGTCTTCATTGCATCGGTGGACACGTAATACGAGATCATCTGTACGATCAATACCGGCAGCAAGCTAACCAGCATGAACGATACGATAAGCTTATTGCGGTAGCTGAAACGCCATTTTCTGGCTGCCAATCTGGACTCCCCCTTCGATTCGACACCTTTCTTTCATTAACATCTAACCTCAACAAACCGATAAAATGCAACCGTTTTCTTTTTATTGTACTTAGGACCTCAGTCCTGAAAAGACTGCACCGCGGGCTGGGAGCTGTGTTCTGTGCGTGCAAAGTTTATGTGATTCGGCATAAAAAAATCGCCGTGCTGGCGCAGCGGCGAGGAGATTTTACAAAATATGAGGCGGTTGCTCTATAACGCTATTTTTGAAGCGGCTGCTCCTTGTCCTGCTGTCTGGAGATGAAGAATAAGGTGACCCAAATGAGCAGGAAGCCTGTCAATTGCGCTGGCGTAATAATTGCTTTGAACGCGATCCAGTTCAGCAGCACGCCGACCATAGGGAAGCTGAGCTCCGCCAAAGTGGCGTAAGATGCTTTGATTTTGCTCAACCCTTTGTAATAAAGCAGCAGGCTTAGCAGACCCGGCAACAACGCTTGAAGCAGCAAATTGATCAGCACCGCGAATTGCTCGCCCGTACCTGCTGGAAACTTCCATATGGCGCCTTCAGACACGGTAATGACGAGCAGCAGCGGCAGCGCCAATACGAAGCGAAGCGAGGTGACAGTCTCATATTTCATCGTGCCAAGCAAGTAACGGCCCATTACGGTAGAGCCGCCCCACAGCAGCGCTGCACCAAGCGACAGCAGACTGCCGATTTGCATCAAATCATTAACATGGGTAAACGGCAGCGAGAAACCGAAGGTTAGCAAATATGTGCCGGCGACTGCCGCAAGGAACAGCGGGCCAATAAATCGAGGCAGTACTTCCTTCAGCAGCACTCTGGCCAAAATAATTGCGAACAGCGGCTGAAGCTTTTGAAGCAGCAGCACCGCATTGGGGTTGCCATGCGCCAGCCCCAGCGTGAAGAGAATGGTCGCCAGTGCCGAGCCGCCCCATGAAATAAAGAGCAGCGCTCCGACTTGGCGAAGCGATGTACCGCGCAGATCGGCGCGGTTTTTCCACAGCACGGGTGCTGCAGCTGCAAACAGAATTAAATGCTCAAGCAATACAATTTGCGTGGAAGTGAGCGACTTCAGCAGCAGGATGCGAAACACCGGATCGATGCCCCACAGGGCAGCTCCGATAACGACTAACCAAAACTCCATACGAACGGGTTTGGTCCGGACAAGCGGTGGTGCAGGAAATGAATGACTCATAATAATTGACCTTTCCGAATCAAGGACCGGGCACAACATACAGCGGCTGCATGTTCGCCAAAAAAGCCCCGATTCACGCGAATACGCGAATCGGGGCTGCCCAAATAAAGCTGCGAAAACAGAAGCTGCGTCAAAATTGAGCGCGCTTGCCCGCATCAGTACTTGTGATCTTCTTCCATCCGGACTATACCGTCGGCCTTGGATTTGCACCAAGTCAGTCCCCTTGCCGTAGTCGGCTCAGAGAGTCGCGGGCTTCGTTCAACGAGGAACGTTTACCGCCGGTCAGGAGTTTCACCCTGCCCCGAAGATCCTTATTCATTTGATGTGTAGTAGTTGTTTTGTACCGTTTACGAACGGAACGTTTGTAAAGCATAGTATCACAGTCGGAAATGAAAAAGCAAGCACAATTTTCATTCCTGCGATCTCGCAGCACGGCGAGTGATGTTCGTCGGTTGCTTATCTAACTGTTGCTTAAAGTAATCTGCGTGTTTGTATGCCGTAACTTCCCAGACTTCCACTGACGATCAGCCGCCAAAGGGGAATCAAAATGCAAATGTGCATTTTGATAAGGCCAAAACTCCCCAAAATCGCTATCAAAATGCAAAAATACATTTGAAATCGCTCAATTTCGGCTTATGTAAGCTTTTCAGCACAATCAACCTGCACTTTTACATTTTGACGCCATAAAACGCCGAAGAAGCCGCCAACAACCTGCACTTTTACATTTTGATTCAACATTTCTATGACAAACCCGGAGAATCAAACTGCGCTGCAGTGTCGCCGTATGCTGCTGATAAAGCTTCATGATGCCTTATAGCGAACCAGCTTCGCAAACTAACGAACTGAACTTCGCTACAGAATGCGAGAATAACTCTGCCATTCCGCACAGCGAACTAAATTTCGCAATTCGCGAACCTAGATTCATGGAAAGCGAAGTTTGGTTCACTGTAGAGACAGATATAACAATCTGCAGGGTCTCCAGCGAAAATAGCTTCGTTAAAAAGCGAACGAGCTTCGCTATTTTTGACTGAAGCCCCAGCTTCCCCTAAAACATCAAAAAGGCGTTCCGAAGAACGCCTTCCTGACTCTGCCACACGCTGCTTAGTTAATCGTCACAATAAATCCGTTCTGAATGTAATTCACATTCGGATTAGCGATATTGCTCGTCGTCAGGTTGTTGAACGTTGCCGAGCCATTTCCGGTATAAGTGTAGATGGCTGCACCTTTATGCGGCGATGTGAAGCGGGACGTCTCGATGCCGTCTAAGCCCGTGCCGTTGATGTTAATGTTGTTGAACACGATATTTTCGAACCCGCCGCCATAGCCGAATTGAATAGCGCTGCGCTGGGTGTTGATGATATCGATGTTAGAGAACGTGACGTTTTTAATGGAGTCGTTGGAAGCCTCCAAGTCGATTGCGCCCCGTTCGCCATTATACAGATCTTTACTCGTGCCGCTGTTGATAATTGTCGTATCCGAGAACAAAATGCCCGTATTATTCTGGAAATGATGTCCTGGGAATACGGTATTCATACGGATGCCGGAGCCTCCAACCGTATCGACAATCAGGTTGTTCGTCGCTTTGTGGCCGCCGCCGCCAAAGAAGGCGATAGCTGCCGCGCGCCAGTTGTTCTCAATTGTGTTGAAGGAGAACGTATTGTTTACGCCAGCAGGCGCTCCGTTGACATTACTCGTCCATACGGCGAGTCCGTCATCACCGTTATTGCGGATGCTGCTGTTGCGTACAGTCGAATTGCTCGTTCCTTGCGCAAAGTTGATGCCGTCTGCAAGGTTATTCCGCACGCGGCTGTTTTCGATCAGAAGATTATCGGCGTAAATCGCAGGCGTATGCGCATAATCGCCGACCCAGAAGCCGCATTCAAAGTGCTCAACCCACACGTTATGCACTTTGGAGTTTTTACCAAAATTGTCCATAAACGCTTTGTAGATAGCCTCCTGATTGTAACGGGATCTCAAGTTGGAATTCATATAAATATGGCTGAAATCCAGCTTCCCTTTAACCCGGAACGATATGCCGCCTGACGCTGCATTTGCATTCGTAAATTGAATGTTTGTATGCCAGATTCCGGCACCAACAATCGTAATATCGTCGATCATATTACTAACCGAACCTATTTTCCACATGTTGCCCAGATGGAATGTTCCTGCCGGAATATACAGCGTTTTGCCGGAGGCGACCGCCGCCGTTACAGCAGCTTCGAAAGCAGCAAGGTCATCATTGCCGTCATTTGCAATTGCACCGTAATCCGTTACAGACACGGAATTGGCAGGACGCGGAACTACGACTGGCACAGGCTCGATTTCGAGGAAATCAACGCCATATTCCAGACTGTCTCCATTCCCCTTCTGGATGCGGATTGTGTCACCGCTTTGGAGCGGAGTATCCAGCTTCCAGTGGACTTCATCAAAGCGGAACAGCGGACGGCCTCCTCCTGGAGCATCGGCAGGATGGTCGCTGTTGAAATATTGCCAGCTATAATAGGAAGTCAGGGATACCGTCTTCACCTTGACGCCATTGACATAGACATCAAGGGAGCCGTTCAATCCCATACCGTTAGCCGAATCAGGCATCGTAAATCTCATCGTGACACCCGCTCCGCCTTCGCCAGGACGAACAGTCCATTGCGCATACGAGCCGTTAGACGGAAGCGCGATATAACGCTGACCGGAAGCTTCTGAGGCAGTTAACGCTTGGTCAAACGTAGGTGCCGACTGCAGAGTAGCACCGCCTCCGCGTGTAGCATCATCTGTATCATATCGGCTGTAAGGCATGCTTGCACCGCGTGCCGAATAGACAACCAGACTTGTCGTGCTGACGTTATTCGTCTGTTTGATTGGAAGTTCATTGGCATCTGCAGCGACCGTTACCGTTACGCTGTAGGTACCCGTTGCCGCAGTCCACGTTCCCAGATTAATGTTAACAGAAGCTCCGGCAGCCAGAGTGCCGGTGTAAGATCCGCTATAGGTCTGAATTGTCGCTCCTGCCCCATTTTTCAAGACCGCTGTAACGCCATGAGCGCCGCCAGCCGAAGCGATATTGCCTTGGTTTTTAAGATTTACTGTAAAAGCCACAGCGTTATTGGCCGCAGGCGTGTTCGGTGTCCATGAAACCGTTCCTACCAGGTCCGAGCTTGCGACCGGAGCAACCGTTAATGGAACGGTATGCGTGTAGCTATTGTTTGTCTTATTTTGCTCGATAATGAGATTGCTCTCATCGACCTTGGCATTGACTGTATAATTCGCAGCTGCCTTCTCTCCCACATTGAGAGATACCGTTGCCTCGGCACCGGCTGCAAGCGCACCTACAGGAGCAGAGCCTGCCAATGTATTATTCAGATAAAAATTAACTGTCGTTGCCGGAGCACCGGCATTGCCGATATTTTTCACA
Source organism: Paenibacillus sp. NPDC058174 (assembly GCF_042883865.1). Taxonomy (NCBI): domain Bacteria; kingdom Bacillati; phylum Bacillota; class Bacilli; order Caryophanales; family Paenibacillaceae; genus Paenibacillus; species Paenibacillus sp. NPDC058174. Next base: position 63,678 of record NZ_JBHVUY010000001.1, on the reverse strand, counting down.
ACAGCGTTCAGCGTAATAGCGTTCGTCTCAATCGGCGCAGACGGCGTCCATGAAATGCCGGTTACCGTCAAATCCGGATTGGGAGACGGCGTGCCAAACACTTGAAACTCTGCCACTTGTCCGCCCGGAGCACCGGAGTTGGACGTAAAGCTCAGCTGAAGCCGCTTCACTGTAGCTGTAACCGGAATCGTAACCGTATTTCCGCTTGCCGGATTAAACGTATAGGATTGTGCTGACACCAAATTGCTGAAGCTCGTCGTATTCTGATTATGTCCCAGCACTTGAATCGTCTGTGTACGTGTTGACCATGCCGCGGACGGATTAAGCTTCAGTACAATCGATGTCACGTCATGATTCGCTCCAAGATCAAGCGTGAGCGTGCTTGAGCTGCCGCCGCCCTCCCAGTAAGTATCGGTGCTGTTGTCAATTGCGTTGGCCGCTACAAAAGATTGCGTGCTTGAAGAAGCCGAAATTGCTTTGCCGATCGCAATGTTGCCGCCTGGGTTAGCTGTAGGCGTCACAGTTGGCGTCGGTGTTGGCGTTACTGTTGGTGTTGGTGTTGGTGTTGGTGTTGGTGTTGGTGTTGGTGTTGGTGTTGGTGTCGGTGTCGGTGTCGGTGTCGGTGTCGGTGTTGGTGTTGGTGTTGGTGTTGGTGTTGGTGTTGGCGTTGGCGTCGGTGTCGGCGTCGACGATGCCGCCACTGTAATCTGATCCAAATTAACGTTGCCGGTATCGCCAGCATCGTATTTGTAAGCAATCGTGTTATTGCCGGCATTCAAAGCGACTGTCTCTGCCTTGGTCCCCCAAGTGTCCCAATTAGCTAAGCTGGACAAGGAGGTTTGCCGGAGTTTGTTACCGTTGGTATAAAGGCTGAGCGTCTTAGCGCTTCCGCTGCCGTTGGCGTATTTCAGCGTCACATCATAGTTGCCTGCTGAAGGTACATTGACTGTAAAAGTCGTCGCAGCGCCTTGCGTCCAGTAACCGTCAACAAAACCCGTACCCGAGTAACCGGTATGGTCGGTATTCACTTTCGCTCCTCCGGATAGCGCCGCAGACTCTGCTTGGTACGTGCCCGGTGCAGACGGCGTAGGACTAGGCGTCGGTGTCGTTCCGCCGCTGCCGTAAATTTCAAATTCCGACAGCTGTGCCGCTGGCCATTCCGTATTAGCCGTTACATTCAAACGAACGTAGCGTGTGCTGGCCGCAGTAAAGTTAATGGTGACCGCATTGCCTGAAGCAGCGTTGAACGTATAACCCGCCGATCCGACAATATCTGTAAAAGATGAACCGTTCGTGCTGCCCTGAACGGCCAGCGTTTGCGTTCTGGAGCCCCAGCTTGCAGGCAGCTTCAGGACAATCTGGTCAATGCTTGTACTGGCTCCCAAATCGACTTGAATCCATTGCGGGAACGCATTGTTCGTACTTTCCCAATACGTGTTCTGATCGCTGTCCTTCACATTGTTCGGGCTATACGTCTGAGATTGGCCGCTTGCCGTTATCGTCTTGCCCAGCGTGAGATTGGCACCGCCAGCTGCATGCACTGGCGCCGACGGGCCTGCCGACAGCAGCAGGCTTGAAATCAGCATCGTCACTGCCAGCGACCATGCAACATACTTCTTGTTGCGCATTATATTCCTCCTCAATAAAAATGGGATGCGAGAGCATGCGTAAACCTTCCAAATCAAAAAAAATGATAGCGGTTACAATTCATGATGTCTCACTTCGACGTTTTCCGTCTTTCTTCTTCCTCCGCCTCACCTGCCTTTACCGGATTAACTGCCGGCTGCCCCCCTTTCCATGTCATACATTCCCATTATAGAGACAGAGACGGCCAAGCTATAAGATGCAATATTACGAAAAATGTATGCGCTTCCACTTTGTTTGGAAAATACCCCCATTCCTGACGGCAAAGCCCTTTCAATGCCTTCATTTTTAATGTCGCCGGCCGCTGTCCTTCAGCCGCATTGTTTCGACATATCCAACATTTCCCCAACTTCTGTTAGTTATTTGTACCTATAAAAATTTCAAAAAAAGCCTATCCGCATGCTCGTCCGCTTCCTGCACAACCCTCAAATCGATAAAATCATCACGTCCCAAACTGCAACTAAAACGCCGGAAAAACAAGATTTTCTGCGCATTAGAGACTTATATTTGCAAAAACCAATCATTTTTTTGATTATCCACTCCAAAGGACTCAGGTCTAATTTACAAATTTACCATATAATGAAATCGAACAAAGCAATGATCCTCCCGCTAGTCATGAGTAAGCAGCACCCTGGTTTGCCAAATCTCAGCATACTCCCTCCCTCTCTTCTTCTAACGTTCCTTCTAATCATTGAACACTTTATCTTTGAATACCGCAGCCTGCCGCAAATGAATTCAGTTGACCTTGAGATTCGATATGAACTCTCTTCTTGAGTTTATATATTAATCTTTTGGAAAGGAGCTTGCCTATGAAATGACATAAGCTTGGTCCGATTTATTGCGCTGCCGTCCAGCCAAAGTGGTTCAAAAAAATTTGAAGGAGGTTCATTTATGACGTCATTTCGAATTTATAACGTATCGCTGTCCAAATTGATCGGTATCCTGCTCATTGCCGTAATTTCCATGCTTATGCTTACGGAGAAAGCCGCTTTCTCTCACGGTTATGTGGAAGGGCCGGCAAGCCGGGCCGCGCTTTGCAAATCGGGGCAGAACACCGATTGCGGTTCAATCATCTACGAGCCGCAAAGCTTGGAAGCGCCCAAAGGCTTCCCTGCCGCCGGTCCTGCAGACGGTAAAATCGCAAGCGCAAACGGCGCGTTTCCTAAGCTCGACGAGCAGTCGGCAACCCGCTGGTCCAAAGTCAATATCTCCGCCGGCAATAACACATTCACTTGGAAGCTGACCGCTGCTCACGCTACGGCAAGCTGGAAATACTACATCACGAAGCAAACCTGGAATCCCAATGCCCCTCTTACCCGCGATTCCTTTGACTTAACACCGTTTTGTTCCGTCAGCTACGGCGGAGTACAACCGCCATTCACTTACTCCAATACTTGCAACGTGCCAGCGCGCACCGGCTATCAAGTCATTCTGGCCGTCTGGGAAATCGCTGATACTGCAAACGCTTTCTATAACGTTATCGACGTGAACTTCAGCGGCAGCAACCCGGTTGATACCACTGCGCCATCCGCTCCAGGAACGCTGACTTCTCCATCGAAAACAACAACCAGCGTCTCGCTGTCATGGGGGGCCGCAACCGACAATGTCGGCGTAACTGGCTATCGGATATTTAACGGAGCCAACCAGATCGCTCAAGTCTCGGGATCAACGCTTACTTACACGGCAACCGGCCTTACTGCCAATACCCCTTATACATTCAGCGTCAGAGCGATTGACGCCGCCGGCAACGTTTCGGCAGCAAGCAATGCGATAACAGTAACAACTAATCCTGTTGTCGGCAATGATACGCAGCCGCCAACCGCTCCAGGGGGCTTGCATGTTATGGGGGCGCCAACCTCATCAAGCATTCAGCTCATGTGGAGCCCGTCTACGGACAATGTAGGAGTGACTGGCTACCGGATCTACAACGGCTCGACTCTCGTTACGACGACATCCGGCACTGCTACTTCCTATACCGTAACGGGACTTAGCGCAAGCACAACCTACACATTCAGCGTCTATGCCATCGATGCAGCAGGCAATCAATCGCCTGCAAGCACAGTAAGCGGCACGACCGCCGCAGCCTCTACAGCACCTGCTTGGGCACCAAATACCGCTTATTCGGTTGGCGCTCTTGTAACTTACGGAGGCTCTGTCTATGAGTGTAGACAGTCCCATACCTCCCTCGTTGGCTGGGAGCCATCAAACGTTCCTGCCTTGTGGCTGTTGAAATAATTTATCAGCTGTTTATTCTTAAAAAAGGTTGCGCAGCGAATGGACGAAGCTGCGCAACCTTTTTTAGATTCAATCTTCTGCTTTCTCTGCATTCCTCATCAATAATTTAGCGGCTATCAAGCTTAAGTTCATATTCGAGCTGCTTAACGAAATGAACTAGAAATTGATGCCGTTCGGCCGCCAAACGCTGGCCCGGTGAGGTATGCATCCCGTCGGATAAATTCAGCAATTTTTCATAGAAATGACGATACACGGAACCCTGCGGCTTTTGACCAGGGTCAAATACACCGCCGGACCATTCTTCATCGTCTGCCAGTGGCAAGCCATGCGCACCTCCAAACATAAAGGTTCGTCCAATTCCGATTGCGCCAATGGCATCGATCCGGTCCGCGTCTTGCAATAGTTGTTCATCAACGGACAAAGGCGCCCTTTCCTCACTGCCGGCAAACGGATATTCCTCATGCCGCGATATCGCCTGCAGCACATGTTCAACGCGGTCCTCATTCAAATACGGCACTAGCAATGCTCCAAACTCATTACGCAATTCATCCACCGCTTCCGGTCCATAATGAAGCCGGCCTGTCTGCTTCTCCTCTTTGCGGTAATAATCATGCAGCAGACCGGCTGCCATCGCAATTTCCTGATCCGCCCCAAGCTCAGCTGCAATATCTGCAGCCAGCTCCATGACACGAACCGCGTGCAAAAAATCATGTCCCGTGGAATCGTCATTCATTTTTAGCCAAACCTTTTCCATAACCGGCTCGAACCATGCTGGAAGCTCCAGCCGGACAAAAGGAAATTTACTGCTCATATCAGCCTTGCCTCCTTCCGTGAATTCCAATTCCAAATTCCCGCTACCAAGCGAGCCATTCATGCTGCCGAAGCAGCTTCATGCCGCGCAGCTCCTGCTCCGATTGAATGGCCGGCACCTCGCCATAATGCATTAAGTACAACCGGCTGCGTATTTCTTCCGGGTACTCGCGCAGCTCCTCCAAGCCGGCATGGACCGGATTATAGATGAAGCTTGAATCATGATAAAACGTTTCTATGCCCTGTTCGGCCAAGGTGCGAAGCAGCTCTTCATCTGCCTGCATATCGGAGCTGTAAAACAAGCGTTCATCCATAATCAGCGAGCAGCTAAACTTGGAAGGCACATGACGTGTCTGCAGCCAGCGCGCCGTCAGTCCCGCTGACGAACCGGCAGAGAATGAAAAACGCTCTCCTTCCTCGACCCAATGCACTTCAAAATAGTCGTCCAGTGCTGCTCTGCCTTCTGCTTTGTTCTCCAGCGTTCCGCTCAAATATTTATCCCATATGAGTCCTTTTAAAGGAGCTGGAAGCCACAGCTTCATCTTCCTTCCCGCCGCGTAGGCGCCATAGAGAGCCGCCTCTTCCAAGCCACCGCAATGATCATAATGAAGATGAGTAATGAATATGCCCTCAATATCCTCAAAGCCAAGACCGATTTCATGCAGGCTTTGCCATGCCATCGCTCCGCAATCAATAAGAAACAGCCGTCCTTCTGCATCAATTAATGCATTGTTATGATAAGTCGTTTTGCAGAACCCGTTGCCGACACCCAGCATCATCATCAGAAATGGCTGCTTCATCGGAGCACTCCTTTGGCAGCCGTCTCTATGACTCCCTCTACTCTATGAATGTGAGCGATGAACTCCTCTGAGGTCAGCGACGGTATAGGCCAGCCCAATGAATAGGAAAGCTCGACTACAGGCGGAAGCGTAATCTGATGACGGTGCAGCTCCTCTTTTTTGGCGAAAATATTACGGGTTGGCTCATCCCATTGAATTTGTCCGCCCGACATGACGATCGTTCTCGGCACATAGTCGGCTACCACTCGCATGTCATGAGTAAGCAAAATGATCGTATGGCCCTTCTGCCATAGCTTCCGGATATAGCTCATCATCTCTTGACACCGCAAGGAATCCAGCCCCGTTGTCGGCTCGTCCAATATGATAACCTCCGGCTCCAGCGCCAGAATGGACGCGATCGCCACTCTTCGCCGCTCTCCCCTGCTTAGAAAATGCGGATGCTCATTCAAATAACTGTCAATATTCAACAGCTTCGTGACCTGTCTTACCCGTGCATCGATTTCCTCCGCCTTCAGCCGCTGAATATGCAAGCCGTAGGCCACTTCATCATATACCGTTCGGCGGACAAACTGAAAGTCCGGGTTTTGGAAAACGAAGCCGACATGCTGCACTCTCTGGTCGGCCCCGTAGGAATTCGCCTGCTTCCCATGAATAAGCACTTCGCCGCTGGAAGGCTTCAACAGCCCGGTTATCAGCTTGCATAAGGTTGATTTGCCCGCTCCGTTATGGCCGATGATTGCGGCAAATTCGCCTTGCATAATTCGCAAATCGACCGGCTTGATCGTCAAGTCGGTATCACGCTTCTTATACTTGAACCTGACTTGCTTGAGCTCAATAATTGGTTTCGCGGAACGAACAGGTTCCTCCTGATGTGCTCGCCCGCTGTCCGCCCAATCAGACCCCGGCTTATTTCTTCCATGCCGTTCTCCCAATTCCTCTTCAAGCTCCGCCACCGTCAACGGGTCACCCCCGTCCGATCTGCGGACGCCAAGCTGCCTCGATAGCTGTACAATCTGCGGCATAGGAAGCAGCTCACGAACAGCCTGATGGTCAAATACGCGCGCAGGAGGCGCATCCGCAATGATTCGCCCGTTCGCAACGACGATAACCCGATCTGCATGCGGGAGTGTAACATCCAGGTTATGATCGACAAATACAACTGTATAACCCCACTGGCGATGCAGCTCGCATATCGTCTCCATAACCATCTCTTTTCCCATCGGGTCCAGCTCGGCAGTTGGTTCATCCAGCACGATTACTTTCGGCTGCATCATCAGGCAAGCCGCAATGGCTACCCGCTGCTTCTGCCCGCCGGACAGCTCCAAGGAGGAGCGAAGCAGCAGCGGCTTGATCTGCACCTGTTCAGCTACCTGAGCCAAACGGCGGTCAATTTCCTCTACGGGAACGCCCATATTTTCCAAAGCAAACGTCAGCTCTTCCTTAACCGTTCCTCGAACGAGCTGCCATTCCGGGTCCTGAAGCACCGTTCCGACAACCGATACAAGGTCATACGGGAACGTCTGCTGGACGTTAATGCCGTCCACCTTCACGCTGCCTTCATAGAGCGAGCCTTCCATTTCATTCGGGATCAGCCCGTTAATGGAGAAGCACAACGTCGATTTTCCGCCGCCGCTTGGCCCGGTTACAAACACAAATTCACCTGGATTAATTTGCAGATTTAACGTATGCAGCAGGGGCTCCTTGGACGATTCATAACGGCAGGAGTAATTGTCAAATCGGATCATAGCTCTGCCCCCTTGTCTAAAGTTTGTACAACCATTGCAGCGTCAGCCACGCTGCAGTCAATAGTGCCGCTGTTGATATGGCCCAGCAGTCAATGGCCGATAAGCGCGGATTGTAATAGTACGTTCTTTTATTTTTTCTTCCGACGCCTTTTAACGTGAGTGCAAAGCTGGTCGTACGGAACCGCTTCAAGAATACGAATAATACCGGGATAAGCAGGCTGGCAAACCGCTTGGTTCGCGTCAGTATGCCTCCAGAGCGGAAGTCAACTCCCCGGCAATATTGAGCATCCATGACCGTCTTCACATCGAAGATCATCAAGCTCCAGTAACGCAGCGCGAGCGATACCGCCAAGGTCAGAAATTCAGGCAAACCAAACCTTTTCAACCCGATGACCAAATCTTCCGGTGAGGTCGTGAACAGCAAAATAAAAAATAATAGCGACCAAATCAGCATTCTCAAAATAAACGTTACCGCAAATAAAATATTGCCGGAGGAAATTTGAAACATCCAATAGCCGAACTCCTCGTGCACGTATACCTGTCCGCCCATATCTGCGAAAAAATAAGTCAAGCTCATCGTAAAGGCAAGAAGCCCGACAGGAATCAGCAGCAGCAAATGGGTTTTCGGCGGCCGGATATAGGTGAACAAACCAGAGCAAACCAGCAACAAGACCAATAGACTCGCTGGCTGCTCCATGAACAAAGGAACTAACGTTAACAGAATTCCAAAGATAATAATTTTGGTGAAGCCATGCATGTAATGAATGATGGAGTTCGAAGGATAATACAACTGCATCTTATTTCTCCCCTTATTAGCCCCAGAACCGTTTGAAAAACAACCCTGACTTATTCATATAATCGGACATCCATGCGAACAAAATCGGACTTAGCACCGCTGCTGTCAGTGTATTGCTGACCTGCATCCAAGCCCAGACCGTGGTCCACACCACATTGGCCGGAACCTTTTGAAAGATAATGAGATTAAGCGCCACCAGTACGGTTCCCGCCAGCATGCCCAATATAACAACCAATATAAAATGAACGCGGTCTTTCATGCTTTCCAGCCTTGCTTTGCGGAACATGACGCCAGGAACAAAGCCCATCGCAAATTGCGCCAGCAGAGCGAGCGGATACACGGCAGGGTTCATGCCGACAATCAGCATGGAGAGGACATTGCCGACAACTAATCCGGCTGAGCCCCATAGACCAAACCAGATTCCGAACAACGGGGCAAACACAGCGGCCGGATAAATCGCCTGCACCGTACCGATTTTAATAGGAAAGTACCGGGAGATATAAATCGTCGCTCCATAAATTAATGCGCTAATAACGATGGCAACGATATGGCGGGCGGAAATATTTTTTTGCGCCATACCGCGCTGCATCGGGTTCGATAATTGCGTCATAAGTCAATCACTCCTATTATGATTTGCTTTCAAGCTCCTGCAGCTCTTTCTCTAATAAATAGCGGCTCCACTCATTGCATATAATCTGATTTTTCTGGACAAAAATCATTCTGCGGTCCTTAAGATCCTTCAGCACCCGGTTAATACTGCGTACTGAGACCCCCCACTCTAAGGCGATATTTTCCCGTGAGAAGGCAATCATGCAGGCGACATGCTCATTAAAGTCAAAATGCTCGAGCTGCTTGTACAGGTAGCGGGCCAGCCGGTGACGAAGCGACATAGACATGTGGTCAATTGACTTTTGTCCGGCTTCATAGAGCTTTTTGGACAGCTGTCTATTCAATATGAATACAAATCCGGGATCCGCCGCGATCCATTTGCGGTATATCGCCGTATTCAGGGCAAGTACAGAGCCTTTAGCCGATGCGACAACCGAGCATACGTATGGCCGGTCGAGAGCGATCTCAATATCGCTAATTAATTCCCCGGGGTAGAGGTAAGCCAGAATGACCAAATGCCCGTCGTCCAGCGTATGCTGAACTTTAAACTCGCCTTCGGTGACGATATAGAAGTAATCCGCCATCCTTCCCTGCTCGCAAACCATCTCATGAGGCTGCACACTAGCAATGCTCCAATGTCCCAGCAAGTCAGACGGCATATGGGCAAGCATATCGTTTAACCAGCCATGCTTTTGTCTGAGCTTGTCTATGATTCCGTCCTTCATCCTAATCCCTCGTATCCGTGCATGATTTCTCTCATTATGCCCTGGAAATGAATGAATAGATGCAAGGCATCAATAATCGCGCATCGCTCCGGCTAGGATTCGTTTTGCCGCCATTCGAACCGGCTCCGGCATCGGCTGCTCATCCATCTGTTCAGCAGACAGCCATATCCCTCCCTCTTCATTCTCACTAAGCGCGACTTGCTCTCCTGTTACTTGTCCCAAGTAGATCAAGTCAATATGATCATGCTCCTCATCAATCGGTTCAAGTTGAATCGCAATGGGCACAGCTAGTATCGTCACTCCATCCTCCAGCGGTTCATGACCAGCCGATGTTAAGAGCCTGATCGGATATCCGGTTTCCTCCAACACCTCCCGCAGCGCTGCCTCATCAGGCGTTTCATTCTCATCCAGATGGCCGCCAGGCGGCAAATAACTGCCGACAAATGGCGGTTTCGTCCTCCGGACAAACAGCAGGCGGTCCCCGCTCTCGTTCAGCACATATACGGTTGCACTAAACTCCCGGCGCCGTCTCTTTAAAGGCTCCATACGTTTCCCGTCACTCTCCTGTTGCTGTATTTGTGATGCAGTCTCATTAAACAATGAAAACCGTATTGGCAGAAAGGACATTTGTCCCGATTAACAATACTTTAATAGTCGCGGCGTTTTGCCGGCTTAAATAATCAGCAGTTCAATCAACGCAAAAAAAAGCTGAATCCCTATATAATAGAGATTCAGCTTCCTCAACATTGCTATTATCTTTTACTCAGCGGACAATCCGTTTTCCTTCATAATAACGTCATGGGCTCCGCCTTCAACGAGGCTGGTTGCCGAGACGAGTGTAATACGGGCGTTGTTCTGCAATTCTTCAATCGAAATCGAGCCGCAGTTGCACATCGTCGATTTGATTTTATGAATCGTTTTGTCGAGGTTTTCCTTCAGCGTACCGGCATAAGGAACGTAAGAGTCCACGCCCTCTTCGAAAATAAGTCCTTGCTTGCCGCCTGTGTCATAGCGCTGCCAGTTGCGGGCGCGATTCGAGCCCTCGCCCCAGAACTCTTTTACAAAATTGTTGCCGACCTTAAGCTTCTTAGTCGGGCTCTCGTCAAAGCGGGCAAAATAACGGCCCATCATAACGAAATCCGCGCCCATTGCGAGTGCCAATGTGATGTGGTAATCATGAACAATACCGCCGTCGGAACAGATCGGCACATAGATGCCAGTCTCTTTGTAATATTGCTCTCTCGCTTCAGCGACTTCCATCAGAGCCGAAGCTTGGCCGCGGCCGATGCCTTTTTGTTCACGCGTAATACAGATAGAACCGCCGCCGATGCCGACCTTCACGAAATCCGCACCGGATTCCACCAAGTAAAGGAAGCCTTCACGGTCAACGACATTGCCTGCACCGATCTTCACGTCAAAGTTTTCTTTCACATATTTGACCGTCTCGTACTGCCATTCGCTATAGCCGTCTGAGGAGTCGATAACGAGAATGTCTACGCCCGCTTCGACAAGCGCCGGCACTCTCTCTTTGTAATCCTTCGTGTTAATGCCTGCGCCTACGATATAAGACTTGTTCTTGTCCAGCAATCCATGCGGATTTTCTTTGTCTGCATCATAGTCTTTGCGGAATACAAGATGCTGCAAATGCTGATTCTCGTCTACGATAGGCAGGCAGTTCAATTTCTTTTCCCAGATCAGATCATTTGCTTCTGGAAGCGTAATGCCGGATTGTCCATAGATTAAGGACGAGAACGGCGTCATGAATTGACTGATTGGCTTGTCCAGCGAATCCCGGCTCAATCTGTAGTCCCGGCTTGTTACGATGCCAAGCAGCTTGCCGCTGGAAGTGCCGTCCTCGGTGATTGCAACTGTGGAGTGGCCATTCTCTTCTTTCAAGTTCAGCACGTCCTGCAGCGATTGGTCAGGCTTGAGATTGGAGCGGCTTACGACAAAGCCAGCCTTATATTCCTTAACCTTGCGCACCATCGATGCCTGATCTTCAATCGACTGCGAGCCGAAGATAAAAGAAATACCGCCGCATCGAGCGAGTGCAGTCGCCATATTATGGTCGGAGACAGACTGCATGACCGCTGATGAGAACGGTATATTCAAAGAAATCGCAGGCTCTTCGCCTTTTTTAAACTTCGTGATCGGCGTTTTCAGATCGACGTTGTTCGGCGTACAGTCCTTTGTTGTCAAGTTGGGGATCAACAGAAATTCGCTAAATGTACGGGATGGTTCCAAATAATAGGTTGCCAATGCGCTCACTCCTCAACTTTTTTAATAGTTATAGCGGTAAAGCTGACCTTATAAATTCTAAATAATATAGCAGATTACTTTTTGTTAGTCAAGACCCTATTCAAACCTCTACTCTTATTATACCCTACTTTCATCCCGACAGAGAAAGGAAAAAGCTTCAAGCGCGATGCTTGAAGCCTGTGAAATCGTCTATTGCTTCTATCGTTATGGATCAACGGTATCGGATCAGCAGATCGATCGGATATCGCCCTGCATTGCGCCCATATAGCGCTAAGCCTCCGTCTCCCGCTTGCAGCTCCAACGTAAAGCGCCTGCTTTCGTTAAGCTTCGCCATGAGCCTGGAGGGTACGATCACCTTGCATAAATAACCGTAGGAGCCGCCCTCCTCCAGCTTCCTGTCCGTCGCTTGATAGTGCCAAGACAACATCCCCCGGCTGTCGGCCGGATCATCCTGCAGACGGAATTCGGATGCTGTTACTCCATTAATGACAACTGACAGGTCTGTGCTATGAACCTCTTCATCTGTCATATAATACGTATTCGGGTTGTACTCTACGTTAGCATTGGCACCATGCATGAATTCAATACCATGCTGATGAATTTGCACTCCTTCACGATTGCGCGCCAGCATCCGTTTTGCGCTCGCCTCGAACATAATTTCGATCTCACTCAGCAGCGATTCCTGTTCAAGCTCCGGCAGCACAACCTCGTAGACGAATTTGCCTGCTTCGCCGCCGTTCACTTTATGTCCCCCGAGAGCCTTCCATTCATAGTTGAAGTTGTGCTCCAAATAGCCGGCGACAGGAATGCTCAGCCACTGGCCCTCCAAGCTGTATTGTCCGTCCTTCTGACCGCTTCGTACATCAAAAGTAGTGAAGTTCCGCGTTATTACGTTGCCTTCTGCGTCAACAAGCTGCAGCGCCAAGACGGCTGCAGCGTCTTCCATGGGCATCGACAAGCAAAGCTCTGGAAGAGCGGAGACCCCATAGCCGGACCAAGTGACGCCGAATGAGCCGCGGCCGTCGGTGATTCTCGTCCCCAATCTGTCATGCCACAGCTCCCATAAGATATACAAGGTCTGTCCATGATACCGGTCCGAGTAGCTGGAACGATGCAGCTTAAGCGTTACGGAGTCTCCGGTGCTTACCGTCTGGCATGGCGGCGCGTCGATGACAACAAAGTCAGCCGTATGCAAATCACGCAGCGTCATGTCCGGTACATAAGCTTCGTAGCCGAAATGCTTATCCGTTCCGTCCAGCCGGTAATAGCCGTTGAATTCATTCGTTACATCACGGAATTCGGTAAACACAAATCCGCAAAGCTTGTCATGCCGCCGGAATTCATTAAGCATATAGCGGTAATGCCATGCAAGATCGCTGTCGCCGGCGCCGCCGTCATCGATGCCCCATACATTGCCGCATTCACTGTTCATAAGCGGGGCATCCGTCTGTGTATTGCCTCCAATATAATTGTAGGATGAGCCTGCGAACGACTGGCTAACGACTTCATTCAAATGAGTGCGAACCTGCTCGTATCCATTCATATAGAAATGCCAAGTATTAATGTCCGTCTCCACATGATCATTGTTGCAAGGCGAGTTATCCTCTACGATTCTCGTCGGATCAAGCTGCTTCGCCCAGCGATATTGCTGTCTGCCCCATTCCTGCGTCTCCGGCAAATAGCTGCTTAGCTGCGAGCCGCCTGTCAGTCCAGTCTCGCTGTCTCCTGTCTTCAATCCCCAGGTTTCATTGAACATGACCCAAGCAATGATGCTGGGATGATTATAATCGCGATGAATCGTCTCTGCCGCTTCGCTTTCATATGCCGCTCTAGCCGTTTCATCCGGGTTGCCCCAGAAGCAAGGCATATCCTCCATGACCAGCAGGCCAAGCCGGTCCGCCCAATACAGCTTGCGCGGCTCCTCCGGCTTAATGTGAATACGGACGAAGTTCAGCCCCAGCCGCTTCATCAAATAAATGTCCTCGCGCATCTCTTCATCGGTCGGGTATGTAAAGTAGCCCGTGCGATGATAGGACTGATCTAACGTGCCGTTGAGATAAACCGGCTTGCCGTTCAACGTAATCCACTTGTAATCCCGTTCTCCGAATTTGGCAGTGCCAATCTCACGAATACCGAAATAGGTGCTGATTACATCGGTGCCGAAATTTCCTGCCAGCTTCAGCTCTCCTTCATATAAATACGGATTCTCAGGACTCCAGAGCCGAGGCTCCTCTATCATGAAGCTAGTCTCGATTTCATTGCGCCCGGCTTGGAGCTGAAGCGGCAGCTCATGCTGGACTGCGGTTCCCCCGAACTGGAAAAGAAGCTGGGCCGCTTCGCCTTCGATAGCGGATTCTACGACAGCCGTAACCTTCACGGTTCCGTCTATAGACGTATTGAACTTAGCGCTATCCACATAAGCTTGAGGACGGGCCTCCAGCCATACCGGCTGCCAAATGCCGCGAATCTCGCCATAGCCTTGCTTGCCGCGCGCCTGATGGTCCCGATCGAAATCCTCCACGCGTACGACGATGACATTCTCCTGGCCGGAATTCCAGACGCCGGTGATGTCGAATTCAAAGGTGCCGTAGCCGCCTCGATGGGAGCCGGCTGCAGCACCGTTGATCCATACTTCGCATGCGTAATCGACAGCCCCAAACCGCAGGAATAGCCTGCTGTTTGCCGCAGCAGGACTCCAGCTCAGCGATCGCCGGTACCAGCCGATTCCTTTCTCATCTCTTCCTATTCCGGATAACGGACTTGACCATGAGAACGGTACTGTAATTATCTCCTCGAAATCCGCCTTATGCTGCCAATTGTCCTCCAGCCCTTCATTACCGTTATCGAACTGAAATTGCCAAGCCCCATTCAAATTAAGCCAATCCGTACGCTGCCAATCAGGACGCGGGTACTCCGGGCGCGGAATTGCATGGTCAACCGCTGTTAACAAAGGAGTTGCCAAGCTTACACAACCTTTCATCATTGGAATTAACGTCATCATATCAGCAATATAACAAAAACACAATGTATATTATAAATTTACAATATACAAAAATCGTTGTACACTATTACTAATAAGATTCAAAGGGAAGCAGGCTGCGAAAATGAATGAAACCAAGCAAGAAACGATCCGTTTTCCATCCTCGCGTATCGTCGAGATCGCCAAAGCATTGTCAGGCGACGTGCGCGTACGGATTCTGGAGGCGCTGGGCGACAAGCCAATGAGCGTCGGTCAATTAGCCGATGCACTAGGCGTCGCCCAGCCGACCGTCTCCATCAATGTTCAAATGCTGGAGCAAGCCGATCTGATCCTTTCCTGGCAAGGTGCCAACCGGGAGAAAATCTGCTCCGTCACCTGCCGCTCCATCGTATTGGAGCTGCCGGCGAAGCCGGGTGACGGGCTGCACCGGATTGAAGAAATACATATGCCAATCGGCATGTATGCCACATGCTCCGTGCAGCCGACCTGCGGTATGGCAAATCGCGAAGGGGCTATTATCGGCTCATCCGATGATCCGCGCGTATTCTACATGCCGGAGCGTACAGATGCCGCGCTGTTATGGTTCTCCGGTGCAGGCTACGTGGAATATTATTTCGCCAATCCGATGCCGCCCGGCGTTCAGCTTGACGAGATCGCATTGCGGGCTGAGCTCTGCTCCGAGGCTGCAGGATCATGTGAGGACTGGCCCTCCGACATTTCGCTGACGATCAATGACCTGCCGATCGGCAATTGGACGAGCCCCAGCGACTACGGCGATCGTAAAGGCAAGCTGACTCCTGAGCGATGGAGAAGCGGAACCGAATACGGCATGCTTACCGAATGGCGGGTCAACCGCCAAGGCAGCCTCATCAACGGCTCCAGCTCCTCGCCAACAACAATTGATGAGCTGGCATTATCCTTCAATCAGCCTATCCGTGTCCGGCTGGAAGTTAAGACCGATGCCGTCAACCGCAACGGCATGAATCTGTTTGGCTCGGCCTTTGGCGATCATCCTCAAGATATCGTCCTCTCATTTATCCGTCATACCGAGTCATCCGGCTAGTTTTACCAATGAAGGTATGACAAAAAGAACCGGCCCCTTTGCGTAAAGGAGCCGGTTCTTTGATGTCATTCAATAAATTAACCGTTTGCTTGTACAGCGTTCAGCCAAGCATTAGCGATCAGTTCTTGTCCCAGACGGTCAGGATGAACGCCGTCCGACGCCAGCTCGCTAATTGGCGATTGCGTGCTCGCTGCAGCAAACAGGCCGTCGATCGGCACATACAGCGTGCGGAATTCTCGCGCCAGTTCGCGAACCGCGTAGATTTTCGGATCCAGATCCTCACGCCATGCATGGCGGTCTTCCGTATTCGGCAATACAAACGGCTCGATCAGAATCAGCGAAGCGTCGCTGTTTTCCTTCGTACGCAATATCAGCTTGCGGTAGCCCTCGTAATAGTTCTCAGTTGACGTAGGATCATTATTGTCATATCTGCGCCAGGTATCGTTAATGCCCACGTAAATGGAGAGCCAGTCCGGCTTCAAATCAAGGCAGTCCTCATCCCATCTGCGTGTCAGATCGGGAACACGATCACCGCTTATGCCGCGGTTAAGAAAGGTTACGTTATGATCGGGATAAAGCCGGGCGAACTTCTCCGCAATAATATGTACATACCCGTTGCCCAAATGGGAAGCGTTGTCTCTGTCTCTTCCTGCATCGGTAATGCTGTCCCCTTGAAAAAGCACTTTTGCATTTGTTTGAATCAGCGTCATCGTCGAAATCGCTCCTTCGCTAGCTGTAGGAATATATTGCTATCGTCTATTATGAACGCTGAATTGCTCCCTGAATAGTTCAAAATTTAATTATTTAGGCCGGAATCTGACTGTTTTGAGTACCATTTCATAGGTTTAGGCAGCGTTTTCATTCAAAAGCCCGCCATGCGCAAAAAAAAGACGGTTCTCTTCCATTCCGGAATGAGAGCCGTCTTTTCGTGTTCGTTGTATTACTTGCCGCCCGTAAACGTAATGCCTTTAATAAAGAAACGATTAAAGAAGGCATAGATGAGCAAAGCCGGCAGCGTAAATACCATGGAGGCTGCCATAATATAGTTCCAGTGGCTAATATATTGGCCCTTAAACGTATTAAGACCCAACGTCAGTGTGAACATCGACTTATCCGACATGAACATGAGCGGCTTCAAAAACTCATTCCATGCGCCCATGAAGACGAAGATTGTCTGCGCAGCAAGAGCCGGTACAGCAAGCGGCAACGCGATGCGGAAGAACACCCCGAACCGGTTCAATCCATCCATCGCTGCAGCCTCCTCCAGCTCTTTAGGGAAGCTGAGGAAAAACTGCCGCATCATAAAGATGAACGTCGCATTCGCCATCATTGGCAGTGTCAATGCCGCATAGGTGTTCAGCAAATCAAGCTGCTTCATAATCAAATACGCAGGCACGATAGTCAATTGACCTGGAATCATTTGCACCGCGAGAATGAGCACGAACATAATTTTGTTTCCGGCAAAATCAATCCGGGCCAGCGCATAGCCCGCCATGGAATTGAACAGCGTGTTACACACTGTCGCTACGACGGCAATGAGCGCACTATTATACATCCAGCGCATAAATAGCGGTTCTTTAACGAAAATATCGTAATAGTTCTGCAGCGTAAACTGCTTCGGAATAAAATTGATGCCTCCCGATACGATCTCGCTCAGCGGCTTGAACGAAGAGGACAACGCCCATAGGAAGGGCGCGACCGTAACACAGCCGTAAGCAAACAACAGGAAGTAGAGAATCACTTTGCCCCATTTGGTTTGTTGGATTACCACTTTATCGCCCTCCTAGTTCAGCTTCTCTTCGGCAAACAGCTTGCGCTGAATCAGCGTGACGAGCAAGATGACCGCAGCCAGCATGACTGCCAGCGCTGATGCGTAGCCAAAGTCAAGATTTTTGAATGCATATTGATAGATGAGCAGCGCAACGGTCAAGGTCGAGTTGTTCGGACCGCCGGAGCCTGCCGAGAAAATATACGATTGATCGAATAGCTGGAACGTGCCGATAAAGCCCATGACGACTGTAAAGAAGGTAGCGGGCTTAAGCAGCGGCAGTGTGATGGAAATAAATCTTCTCCATGCGCCTGCCCCGTCGAGCATCGCCGATTCGTAGAGAGCGTCAGGAATATCCTGCAGCGCTGCCAGAAAGACGACCATAAAAAACGGAGCGGTAGACCATATATTCATAAGCATGATCGCCTTCATGGCGACCGCAGGATCTCCAAGCCAGTTGTAGCCGTGCAATCCAATGAATTCAAGCAACCGGTTCAATAAACCGTTCGAATTGTAAATCCACATAAAGATAAGTGATAATACCGCAGAGGATGTAACGGTAGGCATAAAAAAGACGATGCGGAAAAAGTTTTTAAATTTAAGCTTTGCATTTAATATGACTGCCAAAAAGATAGCGCATGCCGTTTGCAGCGGCACAACAAATATTGCAAATGATGCCGTGTTTTTCAGTGCGATCCATGCTCGCTCGTCTCCCGCCATCCGGGAGAAATTGTTGAAGCCGACCCATTTGTAGCTGACATCGCCCAGCAGATTCACTTTATGTCCAGAGAGATAGAGTGAATAAAAGACAGGCAAGAATAAAAAAGTGCCAAGAACTAATATCGTTGGAAGCAGAAACAGATAGCCCGTCGCGTTGTTTCGCAGTTTCTTTTTCCATGAAGAGGCTTGGGACATGCATGCTCTTCTCCTTTCGTTACCAACTCAAAAGTATGGAGGAGGGAGATTTGGCATCTCCCCTCCTCCATCCCCTTATTTCGCTGCTGCGATTTCTTTGTTCGCAGTCGTTTGTGCTTTGTTCATCGCATCCTCAAGCTTCGAGTTGCCCATAAAGGTGTCCACGAATTGATTGTTGAAGTTGCTCATAATTGTCGGAAGCGTCGAACCTGCTTGCCATGGTGTTGCATAGGAAGCACCGGCTACGATTGCTCCGCGTTTCTCATCCTTGTCATAACCAAGCTCTGTTGCGACCGATTTCCGGGTTGGCAGGGCAAAGCCTTTGCTCGTCCAGGTCTTCATGCCTTCTTTGCCTGTCAAGTACGAGATCAGTTCCCAAGCTGCTTCTTTTTTCTTCGATTCTTTGTTCATGACATAAGCAACGGTGAATGCCATCGTTCCTTTTTTGCCATTAATGGTTGGAAGCTCGGCTGTGCCGTAATCCAGGTCCTTGTAGTTCGACTCCAGGAACGGAATCGCCCAGTTTCCTTCGAATACGATGGAAGCTTTGCCTTGGCCGAACATCTCGCCGCCCCATCCAGCGCCTACTTCTTTAGGCTCGCCGGAAGATTTGTCGACATTGTGCATATCCGTAACCAGCTGCAGACCTTTCAGCGCTTCTGGCGAAGCAAACGCCGCGTTTCCTTCCTCGTCTGCCACTTTGCCGCCAAACGCTTGAATCATAAACATTTGACGGGCAAGCTCAGGTGCAACGCCAAAGCCGTAACGAACCGTTTTGTCGCCTTCTTTTTTCGTCAGCTTAACTGCAGCCGCTTGAAGCTCTTCCCATGTAGCTGGCGGAGCCGTAATGCCCGCATCTGCGAAGTCTTTCTTGTTGTAGAACATAGCAAGCGTCGAGGAGTCTTTCGGGAAGCCGTAAGTAACTCCGCCTTGCTTGAACGCATCCAGCATCGGCTGGTCAAAGTCAGCTACGTCAAATTCCGGTGTTACGTAGCTGTCCAGCGGTTCCAGAACGTTGCGCTCGATAAGGCCTGGCGCTTCGAAGGCATCCAGATAGAAGACGTCGGGACCTTCGCCGCCGATAAGTCTCGTCTTGATGACATCCATGTATTGATCGGCGATTACTTCATATTTGACCTTTACGTTCGGGTGCTTGGTCTCAAACTCTTGGATCGTCTGGTTGAGCAGCTCCTGCTCTTCCGGACTTGCGCCCCATCCCGCTAGCGTAACCGTAACGGGCTCTTTTGAACCGTTGCTCCCGGATGTCGATTCCGGTGAGTTAGCGTTTCCTCCGCTTTTGCCGCATGCGGACAATACCAATACTGCAGACAAAATTAAAGCAACAATTGCAAAACCTGATCTTTTCTTCATACCTTAAAACCTCCCTAGTAATGTGAGCTTTATCTATATGAAAAATGTTTCGTGTTGCCTAGGCAATGACCAGCTCATAGCCAGTCGAGTTAGACAGCGTTTCCACGACTGCCCCGTCTTCTCCGCGCGAAATCCGCAAGCTTAACGTACCGTTGCCAATTCGCATATGATCAACCTTCAGCTCGTTCATTCCATCGAGCAGGGACGGCGTGAGTGTGATCCGGCGGTTTAAGCCGTCAGGCTTCAATCCCAGCAGCGATTGCACGAAAGTGAGCGGCGTGCCTGCGGCCCATGCTTGCGGCGAACAAGCTACCGGATAAGGTACCGGCGATCCCAGCGTATCGTCATAACCGCAATAAAGCTCAGGCAATCTGTAATATTCGAAGCCTTCAGCAGCTTTCATCAAGCCCTGCATAACCGTAATCGCTTCTTTCGTGAAGCCGGAGCTGCTTAGTCCAAGCAAGCACATCGAATTGTCATGCGGCCATATGCTTCCGTCGTGATAGCTCATCGGATTATAGCCCGCCGCATCGGTGCTCATTGTCCGGATGCCGTATCCGCCGAACATGTCAGGAGCGACCAGTCTTTCTGCAACTGCCTTAGCCCGCTCCGGCGATGCAATGCCCGACATCAGAATATGTCCCGGGTTGGAAGTAACTGAATCTACACGCTTCTTGTCTTTGTCCAGTGCAATGGCATAGAACTGCTCATCTTCCATCCAGAACTGGCTCTCGAACTTCTCGCGGAGACTCTCTGCTTCTTCTTCCATGCTGTCTGCTTGTGCAGCCAGATCCAGGCTTCTGAATATCGGTGCGAGACGGGTCAATGCCTGATAGACATAACCTTGAACCTCAACGAGCGCGATAGGCGCTTCTGCGTAATCGCCGTTGCTGTGAACGACGGAATCGGCGGAATCCTTCCATCCTTGGTTAGCGATGCCTTTGGAAGACTTCTGATAGTATTCAACAAACGCATCATTGTCATAATCGCCGTATTCTTTAATCCAAGCGAGCGCTTCGTTCAAATGCGGCATTAGCGAGACGATAAAATCGCTGTCACCAGTCCAGTGATAGTATTCGGCTGCCAGCAGCAAAAACAGCGGCGTCGCATCTATCGTTCCGTAATAAGGGGTAAACGGCACTTGGTTCGTTCCGGCCAGCTCGCCGTAACGAATTTCATGCATCACCTTGCCCGGCTCCTCATCCCGCCACTCATCCTCTTTCTTGCCTTGATAAGCCGCCAGCGTCAGCAGCGTACCTTTGGCAATCTCCGGATTAAGCGACAGCATCTGCAGCGCGGCAATCAAGCTGTCACGGCCGAACGGCACGGAATACCAAGGCAAGCCCGCTACCGGAAATGAGCCGTAGCCTATATCGGTAAGCAATACACGCAAATCCTGAACGCCCCGGAAATAAAGCTTGTCAAACAGTGCGTTATCACTGCTCACGACCGTTGTCGAACCGTTCCACTCCGCATAGGATTGTCTAAGCTTTTCCATCGCATACTGCGGCTCATGCTGCTCAGGGGCTGCTCCATCCACAACGGGAGCGACAAAGAAAGTAATAGACGCCGATTCCCGGTGATTCAGCGCTACATCGAAATGCAGCTCGCCGTTTTCGTTCGTGCGGCTTTCCGCTGTATCCCATTTGATTTTCGTTTCTCTGCGGACGCCATCGGCACCGTTATAGCCAATCGTTCTTTGGCGTTCGCCTTGCTCTTCGCCTGATTTGCTGCCCAGGTCTCCGTGCTGGAAGCCGCGAACAACGAACATGTCGGCAAAGTCCGCATCAAGAAGCACCGAGAAATCGAATTGAATCGCTTTGGGAAAATAGCTCGTCAATTTGAACGTTTCATAAAGTCCTCCGTCATAAATAAAACGGGTGCGTTCGATTTCGACCGATTCTCTCCATAGAATCAGTTCGCCGTTCTCCTCCATATGCGGATTGGTCAAACGAATCGTTGAAATATAGTTTTCATCGGCAGCGGAGGACAACAGAATCGGGCTCCGTCCGTTAATCCGGATTTCCATTCTGCTAAGGAAACGCGTGTCCTTCGTGTACAGTCCCAGACCGGAAGTATCACCTTGCGGAATGTCGCCGTTTTTGTCCGTCGTTAGAAACAGGTCGTTCTCTTTGATGACTCGATAATCCAAGCTTTCCCCTCTTTTCTTGCTGTAACAGCTATTTAATCACGAGCATCCGAAACGTTTCGGATCAACGTCAAAAAAATGGGCATCCCGTTATGAAAATGGCGCCAGCAAACTTTCCAAAACGTTTCGGATGCGTTATAATGTGAATTATAGATCATGATGAAAGCATTTACAACCCCGAATTTATATTTTAATTTTTTTAACGATTTTGGAGGTATTCGATGGTCACCATTAAAGACATTGCCAAATCAGCAGGCGTATCCGTTACGACGGTATCCCGCGCCTTGAATGGATATGACGACGTGAACGAAGGTACGCGGCTCAAAATCAAGACGATCGCCGATGAATTAGGCTATAGTCCCAACATGGCTGCAAGGTCGCTCATTTCGAAAAAAACGAAAACGCTCGGCTTGCTGTTATCCAACATTACGCGTGACAGCAGCAAAGACAATATCGCCTATGAGGTGCTGTGCGGCATCAATGACCGCTCCGGTGAGCTGGACTACGATCTCGTCTTATTCAGCACGACGCCGCAGAAGCAGTCCATCAAATCCTACAAAACGTTATGCCAGGAACGCGGTGTCGACGGCGTTATCATTATGGGGATCAGGCTCGACGACCCTTACTTGAAAGAAATCGTATCCTCGGAAATTCCTTGCATTCTTATTGATATTACTCTCCAAGGACCGAACGTAGCATACGTCACATCCGATAATACGAACGGCGCTCTCGCTGCGGTCAACCATTTGCTTGATTATGGACATCGCCAGATTGCGATGATTAATGGGCATGCCCAAGCCGACGTCAGCTTGCTTCGTCTCGAAGGCTACCGCAAAGCGCTAGATCAAGCCGGTATGGTGTTTGACGAAACACTCGTCCTGAACGGTCAGTTTTCTGAGCAAGGCGGCAAGGAAGCGGTCCGCCGGATTATGACAGAACGGCCGGAAGTGACGGCTATCTTTTGCGCAAGCGATCTGATGGCGCTCGGTGCGCTGCAAGGCGTGAAGGAAATGGGCAAAAAAGTGCCGGATGACATCTCCATTATCGGCTTCGACAACATTGATCTGACCGCCTACTGCACGCCGGCGCTTTCCACTGTCCATCAGTTCAAATATGAGCTGGGCACTGCAGCCGCTCAGGTGCTTATCGATCTGCTGGAGGGCAAAGACGTATCGCATCATGTCATGCTGGCTACTGATGTCATTCAACGGGAAAGCGTCCGCAGACTGGAACTATAATTTCGATATCGCTATACAAAAGAAGTCCGGAGCGAATGATTGCTCCGGACTTCCTTTGTTCAACCCCCGCTCTATTGACTAACCTGGATTTGATCCAGATTAATGAGTCCGTTATCGCCGGCATCGAATTTATACATAATCGTGTTGTTGCCTGCTTGCAGATTCAGGCTTTCTGATTTCGTTCCCCAGCTGTCCCAATTCGCCAGAGCCGTCAACGAAGTTTGCTTGATCTTGACGCCGTTGACATAAATACTTACCGTCCTTGTGCTGCCCGAACCATTCGCGTAGCGAAGCACGGTATTATAGTTTCCTGCCGCCGATACGTTAACCGCAAATGCAGTAGAAGCTCCTGCAGATTCATAACCCGCTACAAAACCGCTGCCATAATAACCGGCATGGTCATTCATCACTCTAGCCCCGCCGCCTAAGGTCGCATATTCCGCCTGATAAATAAAGGATACCGGCGCGGATGAGGCCGCGAAATCCATCCAGTTGAAGTTAAAGCCGCCGGTTGGCGCTTGAATCCGGAGAACCTGATAACCGGCCTGCAGACTGACCGTCTGCGTAATCGTCTGATAGTTTTGCCAGCCGCCCGTATTCGGAACCGCAATCGTCGCCAGCACCGAACCGGCGCCGTCAAGCAGCCGGATTTGACCGGTGCTGTTCGGGCTTGCTACCCGCAGCGATACGGTATATGCGCTGCTGTTCTGCACCTGTACGCCATAATCGAGCCAGTCTCCATTATCGATCCAGCCAACGTTCAAGCCGCCCCCGGCATCACTTGTCGGCTCCGTCTGAATGCCGAGCATGCCGATATAGCTCTCCGCTTCGATTTTACCCGGAATCGTTGCTCCGCTGGCAGATGGAGCGCTAACATGAATCCGATCCAGATTAACCGGACCGCTATCCCCTGCATCGTATACATAGGCAATCGTATTGCTGCCAGCCTGCAGCTTCAGCGTCTCTGCTTTGGTCCCCCAGCTGTTCCAATTCGACAAAGCCGCAAGCGCTGTCTGTTTGATTTTAACCCCGTTTACATAGACGCTTAATGATCTGGACGCCCCAGAGCCATTGGCATAACGCAAGGTTACATCATAATTGGCAAGTGCCGGAGCCTGTACCGTAAATTTCGTGGATGCGCCCTGGAACTCATAGCCTGCTACAAAGCCTGTGCCGGTATAGCCTGTATGGTCGGACATTACTTTAGCGCCGCCAGACAATACCGCTTGCTCGGCTTCGTATTCATTGCTTTGCTCACCTGTAGTAGTCGAAGGTGATAGCGTGATCGAATATGCATCCATTGCATAAAGCCATGGAATCGTGATCTGGATGGATTGGCTCGTCACTGCCGCATCGAACACTTGCACAACATCAGGCGCAGTGACAGGATCGACATTATGAATGCGAGAGACGGTTACCCTTACTTTGCCATTCGCGCCAACCAGATAGGATGCCGTATTCAGATTGTTGATGCTGACATCCACATTGCCGATATAACCGCCTCTGTTGCCTAGCAGAATACGACCAGATTGCTGAGCTGCATCCTTGCTTGCAACACCGTCAATTTTCGCCGAAGGTACAGTGGCAACGAGTGTTCCTGTCATATCGGCGTAGCTCTTATACGTCCACCACTGCCCTTTCTTTTGCGAGTCCGGCGTCAGTATATCATCCAGCAGCCCCTGGTCACAGCAATGATCCCAGATAGCATGATTCGCGCCGAGAACTCCAGATTTCTCTAAACGTGCCAAATACCATGCGGTGTAGCCTGCATTTTGCTCCCCAGGCCAAATATATTCACCGATCGTAAAACCATTAATCGACGTGATGTTTTTAGCATTGAGCAAATTTTGCGCCGTTTGAACATCAGCCACAGGGTCAGCGCTGAAATGCCAGTCGAGAATATCCGGCAGCGCATTGTTGTTCTTCGCATAATCCAGCCAATTGCTCAGTTGAGTCGCATTAAAGCCGCCGTATCCGGGGCCAACGATGACTGCATTGGGATCCAGTGAGCGGATAAGCTGGACGCTTCGCTTCCACATCTCGAAATATTGCGCTTCCGATCTAGGCCAGAAATAGGCGCCGTCGGGCTCATTCCAGATGTCATATCTGGCATTCGTCATATTGTTCGCGATTTTATCATTCACAAGCTGGGTGATAAATTGGTTCCATGAGGTCCAGCTGCCATTGTCGCCCGGAAATATCGGATCGTTATTGTTCGGTATCGTCCTTCCGTCAGAGCCCCAAATATCGCTGACAAGAATCTGATAAGTCGCTCCAAGCGCGTTTACCCGGTTGTACTGATTTTTTACCGAATTGAATCTCGGCAAGTAGCCGTTATAGCCGCCTACCGCCCATGCGCCGCCGTTCAGTCCCGCGCCGCCGCCGCGGAACAGCTTCGGCTTGAGATCGGATAGCAGCGCTCCGCTGGGAGCGCTTCCATTTTCGCTTAGGCCATAGAGAAATCCTGTCCCCCGATAGGTAGGCGCGCCTAGGGTCTGGCTCATGTCGATCGATACCGACTCCGCAGCCGCCTGTACAGGCTGGGCAACGAACAGCGACGGAATGAGCATTCCGATCGTAAGAACTGCCGCCACCGCCTTCTTCGTTTTGTTGCGAATCATTGCTTTCAAACTACATCACTCCTTATCGTTTGATTGTAGACAGTTTCAGTGTAGCGAAATGAAAGCGCTTTATATATTCTAATTATTTAAAAAAGGTGGACGAAATTAAGCTTGTTTACATAGAAGGCAGCAATTCGGCATGAGAAAAGCCCCCGCTTTCGCGGGAGCCTAATAACAGCGTGAAGTCAGAACTTTTCTTTTCGCCCTTTTTTCTGCTTCTTTAATTGCTTGGAGAAGGCTTTGGAGGCTTGCCATTTCTCATACAGATAGCGGCTTTTGACCTTATCAAAGGCTGATTCCTTCAACAGCTTTCTATATTTGGCTAGCCGGTCAGGCGTAAGCCTGCCCTCCTCCAGCGCGCGCTTGACGGCGCAGCCCGTCTCCTGCTCATGCCGGCAGTCCTTAAATTTGCACTGCAGCTGCAGCTCTTCCAGATCGGCAAATTGCTCCGATACGGATTCTGCCGCATCCGCGATTCCGACCTCCCGCAGCCCTGGCGTATCCAGATACAAGCCGCCGCCCGGAAGAACGATCATTTGCCGGTGTACGGTCGTATGACGCCCCCTGTCATCGCTTGCCCGGACTTCCGAAGTCTCCATGACTGCCTCGCCGAACAAAGCGTTCACCAGACTGGATTTTCCCACACCGGATGAGCCAAGTGCGATCACTGTTTTTCCCTTCCCAAAGTACGGATGCAATTGCTCCATCCCTATCTTTTCTTGGGCGCTGACGGTATAGACAGGAATACCCGGACACACCGCTTCACAGATTACCGCTTGGCTGCCCGGATCATCGCACAGATCCGCCTTCGTCAGCACAACAGCAATATCCGCCCCGCTTTCCCTTGCCATAATGACATACCGCTCCAAGCGGGTAAGATTGAAATCGCGATTGAGCGCCATGCAAATAAATATCGTATCGAAGTTAGCCGCCAACACCTGCAATTCGCTTTTGTCAAAGTTGTTCCTGCGGTAAAACATCGTCTTGCGGGGCATCAGCTCATGAATAACCGCCCGGTCCTTCTCTTCCGACACTTTCACCCGTACGTAGTCGCCAACTACAGGGAAGCCTCCTGCTGCACCGTTTGCGAAAAGGTATTTTCCGGACAAATGCGAGATTATTTCACCGTGAGCCGTTGCCGCTTGATAGTAGTTTTTATGCTGGGCAATTATTCTTGCCGGCTCCAAATGCAGCTGCCGCTCCGGCAATTCTGTGAGGGCGCTGTTACCTTCATTTTCCGTATATCCGTACTGCTCCAATAAGTTTTCCTTCACTGTTTCGATCAAGCTCCTTCGCCTGTTTGTTTGATGAGTACGACAAAAAGAGCCCGGGACACTCCGCATGCCCGGACTCTACGCGCTGTCAAAACAGACATAGAAAATCCCGGACTATACTGCCCGGGCTCATCGTCGCTCGAAAATTACGTTCAAAAATCCGATCGATGGAATGAGTGGCAGCTGTCTACATTGTCTAACCATCCAAGTGTAAAGTTTGTCATTGTGACCAGCTCCCTTCATTCATTAGTGAAGTTATCATACCATTTTATTCCTAATCTGTCTAGCTGTTGTTTATCCGGTCAACCTGCACTGCGTCTTCCTTAACTAATAACAATATAATCAATATTACAGCATGAATGAGCGCCGTTTACCGTCTTATCCGCACTGTCAATTTGGAATTTCACACTACCGCTGACAGGTACATTTACCGTTAATGTACGATAGTCAGTCCAGCCCGCTGTAGCAGGGAAGGTAACGGTCTGAATTTTGCTGCCATTGACGTACAGACTGGCCTGTTTGGCCGATGAATTGCCATTCGAATAACGGATTGATAATGTGCTTCCTGAGACGACCGGTGTAACATTAACATAATCGCCAATATTGTCAAAGTAGCCGATGTTGTGCCCATTCGATGCGGAGCTAAGATTTTCAATAACGACGCCGTTTAATGCCGCATTTTCTGCCTCGTACCTGGTTGCTTTTTTAAAGGTGAACCAGTCTATACTGCCAAAACCGATTCCGCTGCCCTTGGCGACAAGGAATAGATTATGAACACCGCTAGCACCTGATACGTCTGCAGTCTGCGTCTGGAACGAAGTCCAGCCTCCTGTATCGCTGAATGTGAAGGTGCCGATCAGCGGACCCGTCTTGCTGTCCAATCTCAACTCGATTTGTTTGCCGGCATAACCCGGATCAACAGCAGCACTAGCTTGAAATTGATTCAGCTCTCCGTTGCCAAAATCAATGTTGTTATAACTAATCCAGTCACCCTCATCAATCCAGCCTAAATAGGCTCCTGTACCGCCGTTGCCAGCCTGAACACCATGTGAGGTGCTGTAATATTCAGCTTGGATTGCAGAGGCTGCTGTTGTCGAGAATGTAAACCAATCCACATTGGCAACCCCGCTGCCTTTCGGAACAAGGAACAGATCATGCACACCGCTTGCGCCTGATATGGACGCCGTCTGCGTCGTGAACGTATTCCAGCCTCCCGTATTGCTAATTGTGATTGTACCGATTAATGTTCCTGTTATGCTGTCCAGCCGCAATTCAAGCTGTTTGCCAGCATTGGCAGGGTCTACTGCAGCACTGACATGGATCCCATTAACTGAATTACCCGTACCGAAGTCGATATTGTCGTATCGGAGCCAATCTCCGTTATCAAGTGACCCCACATAGACCCCGGCCCCCACGCTATAGGTGTGAGTTCCCTGTTCAGCACTGTAGCTTTCGGCTTCGATAATCGATGTTGCTGACGTCGGAATGACTACAGGTGTCAAATTTGCACCTAACCACCCGCCGGCAGCATTTCCGGCATTAATGATTGTGTTACGCAGCAGGTCATAGCCGGCCGGCTTATTCGTCGCACTAATCGAATTGTTAATAGAAGCATTGGTCGAATTTCCCGATATATCCAAGAGCAAATCGCCAGGGCTCCAAAAAATGTTATTCGTTGCCGTAAGATAGGCAGTAGCCAGATCGAAATAGAGTGAAACCCCTTTGTTCAAAGGACTCGTTCCTACATTCTGATCCCATAAAATGTCCGCTCCCGCTGCCCAAGTATAGAGGGCGCCCCCATCATGCATCGATTCCATATAATTGTCCAGAATGTTGTACTGAATCAGATTATCGCCTGAGTGCAAGTAAGGGATATTTGAATATTGATCATATGGCCGGTGTGCAGCCACCTCTGTCCATCTCGCTTGATAGATCGCCTGATTGTTCCCATACGAGTCGGTAGTGTCTATCACAGAAGGATCATTCATTTGAAAATGCGGCATGCCGACAATCGAGATGCTGGCATAAGGGCTGTCATGAAAATAATTGTACCGCACCGTATTATGATTACTGCCGTAAATCGATAAAGGTCCAGAATGCATATAGTCTAGCCCCATATCATGAATGTGATTTCGTTCGATAATATGATTTTTATTTACATCTACGTCCCCGGGGCCGTATCCCGTTATCTGGATGCCTCCTGAGGAGGAATACGCGATTTCATTGCGAGTTAGCGTCACATTTTGCGCATAGTGATCGAGTGCAATGCCTTGCGAACCAGAGTATGCAATGAGATTGCTGTCCATGACAATATGGCTTACCCCTTGCATATAGATCATGGCATCCGGATTCTCGGCGTTCCGCACCAGCCAATCCGGATTGTATTGATCCTCTGGCGTACGATCCGAATACATGAAGTGAAGATTCCGGAATTCCACATACTCGACTTGTTTGGCCCAGTTCTGCGCTTCCTCATCCCCTTGCAGACGTACAATTTCGTTTAACTTGGGTGCAAAAACAGTCTTCCCGCTCATTGTGCCGTCAGTTGGCCAGTAGTACACTTTTCCGGCAGCGGAGTCGACAACCCATTCTCCTGCTTGATCAAGTACCGGAAGCGCATTGCGCAAATTATAGTAACCGCCATCCAGCGAGAGCATGTCCGCATATTGCACGGGAGCCTTGCTTTGAAGCTTGGCCGTATGGTTAGCGGGATTAACCGAATCGATCGGTGCTACAATATTCCACCACCATGCTGTAGTCATCGCAATCTCGGCATCTCTGTTGCCCGGTACATGGTTAAGAGCTCCTGCAGGAAAAGTAATGGATCGGCCGGACGAACTTGGGCTGCCCGCTGTAGTAAGACGCGGCCACGCTGTCCAGTCGGGGCTTTGTACCGTCTTTGCTACAGGCTGGCTAACCTCGTTGACAAACATGGAGTGAAACCTCCAGCCCGGCGATATATCCGCCACAAATACATGACCGCGAGCCGAAGCAGGGAGACCCGCTGGATAAGGGCTGCCCAGCAAGCTCCACCCTGTTATTTCCTGCTTGCCTGTAATGACTGCAGTTTCTCCCGGGTATGATTGATAGACAATCGGCGAGCCTGCGCTGCCCGAATCTTCGGGCGTTAATATAAATGTCGCAGACTGATTATACTCCCCGCCTCTTAAATAGACGGTAACCCCTCCCGCCGGAAGACCGCTGGCCGTTTTCAAAGCTCGAATTGCATATTGTGCTCCAGCAAGGGTAGCAAAGGGCTGAGACAATGTGCCAGGATTCGAATCATTTCCGTCGGCCGCCACATAGAACGAGATGCCGGAGCTTGCTTGTGCTTGTCCAGCATAGGAAGCTAATGAGCCTGTAAATGTGAAAACAATTAATAATAATACGAGCGACAACCTCTTTAGCTGGTACGCCAATCCCTGATAAGAGAAGCTTACTGTCATTTCAATTCCTCCTATAATTTTTTCTGACTCCCCTGCCTGAAAAGTAAATATGATTGACGATCACCTCAAGAACTATGGAATTCAGTTTTTGTTAGATTTCACCCCCTTTCATTTGAAAGCGCATTCATAAATGGTTGAAATAAGTCGGCCGAAACTCACCCCCTTCACTGATTTTAAGGGATTCAGATCACTTTGATGGGCCTACCGAGGCGAAAGACTCGCTGACAATGAAAACTTACATTTTATAAAAAAGGCTATAACGCTAGGTAGCGGCTTGAACTTTTTAGATTTAAAAGATGAACAGGAAAGATGCAGAATGCAGCAGCAAGAGTCGTAAGGCATTTATTTAATTGCTGCTCTGCGGGAAAATGTTGGGGTACACACATGATGTAGGGGTTTAAGTTGAGCGGCTGAACTGTGCAGCTGTCTCCTGTTTTCCGAGGCAATTCATATGTTTATGCTACACAATGGAAGTTGCAAAATACATGCACAGAACAATAAAAACATGATCTATTCTTCAGAGTCCTTGCAATATTAAAAGACAGCTTTAGATCGAATTGAACAAAGTTTAGACAAGATGATTTATTCTACACGAGAATTGTAGAGCTCCGGTCAACGACCTGCATTATTGTAAAAGCTGCAAAAAAAAGCCTCCTTTCCTGTAACGGATAGGAGGCAAAATCAAATCATCTATTCGTCTTATTTGTAATTAGCGGCGATCGTCTCCAAATACTCTTCAATCGGCATCGAGTTGCGCATCGCTACCAGTCCATTGCTTGCCTCACCGACAAGCGTCCTGAATTTCCGGCTTTCTCCTGTAGCCAGGGACGCGATCGCATCTACGATGATTTGCGGATCATCCTGCGGTTCGTCCAGCGATTGGCTGAACCTTTCCTTCACCTTATCGGTAATCGCATCGTAATCAGTAATCTCTTCATCTTGACTCCAAATAATGCTGCTGTTGAAGCTGTTGCCGGAAGAGCCGCCTTGCTCCACCAGTCTCAGCTCAATGTTCAGCGGCTTCAGCTCATAATAAAGCCCTTCGATCAAGCCTTCCAGCGCGAACTTCGACATGTTGTACAATGAGCCGGCCGGCACCGCTGTTGTCAGTCCCATTAAGGAGCTAATGTTAATAAACATGCCGCCTTTCCGCGAACGGAAATGAGGCAGGAACGCCCGGATAACATTAATCGGTCCTCTAACATTAACCGCGAACTGCCAGTCAATCGCATCCTCTTCCGCCAGCTCTAATGGTCCATAAGCGCCCATACCGGCATTGTTGACAACCACATCAATCTGGCCAAAAGCTTGAATGGCATCCGCAACGGCTGCTTTCACTTGGGCTTTATCCGTCACATCCAGCTTGAATATTTTAATATTATCGTACTTCAGCAGCTCCTCTTCCTTCTCCGGTGAGCGCATCGTTGCCGCTACATTCCAGCCTTGTTTTGCAAAATGAATCGCCGTCAGTTTGCCCAGTCCGCTGCTTGTGCCTGTAATAAAAATCGTTTTGCTCATTTTCTTTTCCTCCTCGAATGATTGCATAATGATTAAATAAATAAGTGATTCGAATAATAGAGCGGCAAAACTTTAATCGAAATGACCGTGAAGCTGAAATGACGAGTTAGATCGAACGTTCATTCTAATTTTGTGAAAAGAAAAAACCGCATTCATTGCAGTCCTTTCGTCACATTATCGGCTTACTGCTTTCCAGCTGGAATCAATCACGCTCTGAATCGTTTCTTCATTTAAGTTGAAATAGCCTTCGAGATGCCCCTTCACCAAATAAACAATTGAGCCATAATTCATCTGAACCATCTGTTTCGGCTCCATATCCATCATCAGCCCTTGGCCGATTGCATCCGCATAGAGCTTAGCTAACCGTCCGCACCAGCCCCCTGCGTATGCCTCTTGCTTCGAAGAATCATAAATATAGGGCGAGAACGAATATTGCTCAATAAATTGAAAGCCTAGCGGATAGGTCATACAAAGCTCGAATACTTTTTTCCAAGCACGCTCAAAACGTACCCGAACCGGTTCATCCGTATCGAGACCGTTCGTGACAAACTCCCCGTTGAACTTCACGATCCCTTTGTACAGCTCATTAATAATATCTTCCTTGCTGGAAAAATAATGATAAATGCTGCCTGTCGACACGCCGGATTGTTTGGCGATAAGCGCCATGGACGTAGCCTGAAGCTCTTTCTCATTGATGATTTGCAGCGTCGTTTGCAATACCGCTTGCTGTACTTTGTTGTATTTTTCAAACATAGGTGCACCTCCTTGCCTTAGATTCAACAGAAACGAAGATTGTATCGAACGTTCATTCTAATCATAGTGATGATGTTGTCTGTTGTCAAGACTAGCGAGCGACGTGCTGCTCCCTGTGCGTAATGCTGCGGCGGATTCTGCACCGCCAATGAAGTCTGCATAGCACTAGCAGCCTGTCTGGCGACGCTTTTTAGAGCGCCTCCCAGCGCTTTTGAATATACAGGCGATATATTTTTACGGCGATGATCTTGATGATCATATAGACCGGAATGACGAGTAGTATGCCCACCATGCCTGCCAGATCGCCGCCCACCAATACGAGTATTATTGTCGTAAGCGGATGAATGTCCAATTGCTTGCGGTAAACATAAGGTGCAATAAGATTATCCTGTATTTGCTGCGCCACGAAAATGATGACTAGCGACCAGATTGCGATGGATGGCGACTCAATAAAACCAATGATAACGATTGGAATCGTCGATAGAAAGGAACCGATAAACGGGATAAAATTCAAAATAACCGCTACCGCAGTAAGCAGCAGCGCATACGGCAAACCGATCAGCAGAAAGCCGGGATACATGAGTACGCCCAGCGCTAAATTAATGAGCACCTTGCCCACGATAAATCCGCTGAGCGAATGATCGATTTCTGTGACAACCTCCGCGGTATCTTTCTGAAATCGGGCTGGCATGAGTTTAATTATACGACTGCTGAATTTCCCGCTGTCCTTCAGCATATAGAACAAAATAACCGGGAAAATTGCGATAACGATAGCAATACTCGAAATAACAGCTACCGCGTTCGATATATAATTGGTGACGAAAGTAAAGCCCTTATTCAAGTAGTCCGTCATTTGCGACAGCGGATTTCCGCCTTCAGGAAACCATCGGCTCCATTTTCCGTTTTGCTCGATTTCCTGCAGCTGCTTACTTAAGGAGGCGAATAAATCCGGTGCATCTTCAACTAGAGTAAGTAATTGACTGCGCAACGACGGCCATACGATTACAGCAAACCCAGCAAAAATTAGTGCAATCATCGCATAGATGATGATGACGGCAAGCGTCCGCTTCAGATTTTTCCGCTCCATCCAGTTAACGAGCGGCCGCAGTAAGTAATAAAAAAATACCGACAGCATCAAAGGCACGGTCATGATCGCAATCAATGATGCGATGGGTTTGAACAGAAAATCAACTAACGATCCCATATAGATGATCGCCAATACGAGTAATACGGCTACGCTTATTTTTATAAAAGCATTCAGCTTGTCCTTTTCCATATGTTTTCCCCTTTGTCCGCCAATATGTTTAGCATATGTACCCTGTTTTCTCTGGTCTGAATCAGGGGAAGCAGTGCCTTGTACTGCCTAGGCATCTGGCTATAACGAGCGGATTCGGACTAGAGTAAAACTAACTTCAATTCACTGCTGCAACATAACTGGCTTCGCTAAAAGGCTAGGGGACAACTTCAACTGTAACAACTTCAACTTTACTTTTTAAATCAACTGTTCTCACACTGATCTGAGTGAAAATGCTTCGCCGAAATATTACTGGTCGAGGCGCAAACTGGTGCGTTATGCGCGGCAAGTAAGAGGTAACCGGTCACTTTTTGCTGCAACGAAGCTGCTTCGCTATTTTGCGAAGCAAAGTTCACTGTAATGACCTCGATCGCCAGGTAATTTGCAAATAGCGAAGTGATTTTCGCTACTCGAGAACCTAGATTCTCCAACTGCGAAATTTGCTTCGCTCGGCTGCTGAAGCCAGCCTCAACTTACTGCTCCAGCGAAGTTAAGTTCGCAAAATTGCGAACCTGCTTCGCTCTAGACTAAAACCAACCCAACTCCCCTGCTACAGCGAAATTATGTTCGCTATATTGCGAAGCTGCTTCGTTCGGCACTGCCCGCCAGCCTCAACTTGATGCTCTAATGAAGTTAGGTTCGCAAAATTGCGAACCTGCTTCGCCGAAATGTTACTGGTCAAGGCGCAAACTGGTGCGATATGAGCCGAAAGTAAGAGGTAACCGTTCACTTTTTGCTGCAACGAAGCTGCTTCGCTATTTTGCGAAGCAAAGTTCGCTGTAATGACCTCGATCGCCAGGTAATTTGCAAATAACGAAGTGATCTTCGCTACTCGTGAACCTAGGTTCTCCAACTGCGAAATTTGCTTCGCTCGGCTGTTGAGACCAGTCTCAACTTACTGCTACAGCGAAGTTAAGTTCGCTATATTGCGAACCTGCTTCGCTCTAGACTAAAACCAACCTAACTTCCCTACTACAGCGAAGTTAGGTTCGCAAAATTGCGAACCTGCTTCGCCGAAATGTTACTGGTCAAGGCGCAAACTGGTGCGATATGAGCCGAAAGTAAGAGGTAACCG
>NZ_JBHVUY010000001.1:0-28492 GCF_042883865.1 Paenibacillus sp. NPDC058174 | reverse complement strand
CGTTCACTTTTTGCTGCAACGAAGCTGCTTCGCTATTTTGCGAAGCAAAGTTCGCTGTAATGACCTCGATCGCCAGGTAATTTGCAAATAGTGAAGTGATCTTCGCTACTCATGAACCTAGGTTCTCCAACTGCGAAATTTGCTTCGCTCGGCTGTTGAGACCAGTCTCAACTTACTGCTACAACGAAGTTAAGTTCGCTATATTGCGAACCTGCTTCGCTCTAGACTAAAACCAACCTAACTTCCATGCTACAGCGAAATTATGTTCGCTAAATTGCGAACTTACTTCGCTCGGCTGCCGCAACTAACCTTACCTCCACAAAAAAAGAAGGCTCTCTAACAGTTCAGAGAGCCCTCCCTTCCAACAGGCCTTTCAAAGGCCTGTTTCATTTTATTCAAGCAACCTCAACCTTCACTGCTTGAGCCGGTTGTGCTTGTTGCTCCCGCAGAAGGGCCATTGCCGCAAGGCCGGCCGTATTGAGCAGGTTCCACGGTTTGTTGTAATGCGGCTGGAAGAAGAAGTCGACGAAAGCAAGCTCCTGTACCGTCATCCGGTTGTGGATGCAGACCGACAACGTATTCGCTGCCTGCGTCATGTCTGCTCTCGACATAATTTGAGCTCCGACAATTCGGCCGTCATCCTCGAAAACAAGTTTAACCAGTACATCCTCGTAAGTTGGCATAAATTCAGGACGGTTATTTTCATGGATTGTGATTGTTTTCACATTCATACCTGCAGCAAGTGCAGCAGCTTCAGTCATTCCCGTCGAAGCGATATTCCAGTCAAACAGCTTAATAGCCGACGTACCTTGTGTACCTTGATAACGAACGGTCGGTGTCAACAAATTCATCCCAACGAGCGTACCCATTCGAACCGCATTCGTAGCTAGCGGAATGTAAGCTGCTTTTCCAGTTGGATTGTATCGAACCGCGCAGCTGTCGCCCGCCGCCATAACATCGGGATTGCTTGTGCGCATATAGTCGTCGACTAGAATTGCGCCGCCGGGAAGCATATCGACCTGATCTTTAAGCAAATCCGTACCTGGACGGAAGCCGATGCACAATACCACCATTTCCGTATCGAAGCTGCCGTTTGTCGTCAGCACTTTATTCACTTTTCCATCGGCACCCTCAAAGCCCTTCACAGTTCTGCCTAGCGCCAGCTGTACTCCACGCTCCTGCAGCTCTTTGCCAGCCAAATCGGTAAACTCGCGGTCCAAATACTTCGCCATCACGCTATCCATATTATCAATCAGCGTCACTTCTTTACCTTGATCGCGGAACGCTTCAACGAGCTCAATACCGATATAACCCGCTCCAATGACAGTGATATGCTGAGCATCGTTCGCACGGGCAATAATTTCGCGGGCATGGCCGTAGTTTTTGCAAAGCTGAATGTTGCCAAGCTCGATGCCTTCCATCTGTGGAATAATCGGCCACGAGCCAGTCGTCATCACAAGCTTGTCGAAATTGTCTTCAACCAGTTCTCCGGTTTCCAGGTTGCGGGCTTTTAACGTTTTGGCTTCAACGTCTATCGCTAGCACATCATGGCGCATCCGGGTAACAACGCCAAGCTGAGCCAGCTCTTCCGGATTGCTGTAGAACAATCCCGCAGCATCCTTGACGACTCCGCCTACATGAAGTGCAATGCCGCACGACAGAAACGAGATATTGTCATTACGTTCGTACACGGTAACTTGTGCTTGCGGATATTGTGCAGCGATATTTTTGACAGCGGCGGTTCCTGCATGCGTGCATCCAATTACAGCGATTTTCAATGTCATGATAATAGCCTCCAGTTATGTGAAATAAATCACAATCTAGTGTGAAAAAAATGTCCGCTCCTGCATCCAAGTGAACGTATGCACCGTTTGCACTAACGCTTGCGGCAACGTGAAATCCGGCAATTACCTTACAGTTGCTTGCTATACAAAGCCGCTCAACCGGATACGCCTTCTTGCGGGTGGAACACTGCTTCAACTGTTATGTGAATTTAATCACAATGTTTTGATGTCTTTATCTTACACGGTACGAGCGCGGCTTGCAAGATGTCCGGCGAATAAATCCGCAATTGTCTGACTATTTGTGAATAAATGGTGACGCAGCGGGAAGCAAGCTCTCGGAGCATGCATTGCCGCTGCGAATATCATTCGCTTAAAAGCTTGCTGCTTCAATTTTCCCGCTTCCCGCTTCCTTCATTCCATTTCCGGCTCAGAACTCAGAAAGCCTAGAGCAGGGCTGCGCAGCCGCCCAAGCTTACAGCCGATTAATCCACGCCTCAATCTGCGCATTGAGCTCCTTCAAATCCGGCACAGGAACGGTCTCGTCATTCAAGTTGTAGCGCTGCTTCAGTGACAAAATGCGGCGGACGCTTTTATCGATTCGTTCCACAGAAAGCTTGTTGTCCTGCATGCTTTTCAGAATCGCATCCCGCACCTGAAGCGCATTGTCGTAGCCATGAGCTATCAGCACGATATCGCTCCCTGCTTGAACGGAATCGAGCGCGGCTTCGGCGAGCCCATAGTTTTTCGTAATAGCGCCCATCGTCAGATCATCCGTCATAACGACGCCGTCATATCCCATCTTACCTCTGAGTACATCCCCAATAATGGCAGCGGAAATGGACGCCGGCTTGTCGGGGTCCAGATGCGGATACAAAATATGCGCCACCATTATAGCATCCGTCTTCTGCTCAATTGCCGCTTCGAAAGGCAGCCATTCCAGCTTGGCAAGCTCCTCCCTCGTCTTATTAACGATCGGCAGCTCCAGATGAGAGTCTACAGACGTATCGCCATGGCCGGGAAAATGTTTGACGACCGGTATAATTCCGTTCTCCCGGATACCCTTCATTTCCGCCATCCCCATCCGGCTTACAAGCTCAGCTGTAGCACCAAACGACCGGGTACCAATGATCGGATTCGCAGGATTGCTGTTCACGTCCAGAACGGGGGCAAAATTCATATTAAAGCCCGTCAGCTTCAGCTCCTCCGCAAGCAGCTTGCCCATCTCCTCAGCCAAAGACGGATCATTCGTTGCGCCTACTTTTTTGTTGGAAGGAATTGCGGTGAACGACTTCGGCATCCGGCTAACTTTGCCGCCCTCCTGATCCACGCTGATCAGCAAAGGGACGGCGTTTCCGCTATTAGCTTCCTTTAGCGCATTAACCAAAGCTACCATGCCTTGCAAATCCGCAATATTTGTTCCGTATAAAATAATGCCGCCGATCCGTTCTTCTTTAATCATCCGGCTCGCCTCCGCATCGATGGCTTTGCCGTCTATCCCGGCAATAATCATCTGGCCAACCTTATCTTCCAGCGACATGGCAGCGATCTGCCGGTCCAACGGATCCGGCTCGGCTGCTGTTGCCGTCGGACT
Source organism: Paenibacillus sp. NPDC058174 (assembly GCF_042883865.1). Taxonomy (NCBI): domain Bacteria; kingdom Bacillati; phylum Bacillota; class Bacilli; order Caryophanales; family Paenibacillaceae; genus Paenibacillus; species Paenibacillus sp. NPDC058174. The sequence goes on along the minus strand of NZ_JBHVUY010000001.1, from coordinate 25,117 downwards.
TGGCTGCGCTTCATTAGCCTGCGGGCGAGAACAGCTTTGCACAAGCAGCATACATGCTCCAATCAGCAAAATAACGCCAAGCCTGCCCATCCAGCGAAGCGGATGTCTGTAAAGCCGTAATTGGTTCATGAGCCTATCTCCTCATCTTTATAGATTATACTAGTATGATTATTGAAAGGCCCATTCATACCCAACAGGTCTATTAAGAATGGTATTCGATACGGATGCTCCAAACCCTATCACATCGACACAAACATTGACAGCCATCTATCGATAAGGTAACTTTATATACATAAATATATAAAAAATGTACTTATTGAAGGAGAATGTTGCGTGACCACTGAACAACAAGATACATTCAAAGATATTACGATTATCGGCGGCGGCCCGGCCGGCATGTTTGCTGCTTTTTACGGAGGCATGCGTCAAGCAAGCGTAAAAATTATTGACAGTATGCCGGAGCTTGGCGGCCAATTAACTGCACTTTATCCGGAAAAGAACATTTATGACGTTGCCGGCTTTCCTCAAGTGACTGCCCAGCAGCTGGTTGATCAATTGAAGCAGCAAATGAACTATTTTCCGGTACAGGTTTGTTTAGATGAAAAGGTTCTGCAAGTTATTAAGAAGGACGAGCGTCACTTCGAGATTGTTACGGATAAAGAAACTCATTACAGCAGGTCTGTCATCATTACCGGAGGTGTCGGGGCATTCGAGCCGCGCCGTCTGGATCTGCCTAATGTGAAGCAATATGAGCGTACGAACCTGCATTATTTCGTCAGCAACCTTGAATCGTTCACGGGTAAAAGCGTAGTCATCAACGGCGGCGGCGATTCGGCAGTTGACTGGGCGCTCATGCTGGAGCCTGTGGCCAAAGAAGTGACGCTGATCCATAGACGGGACAAATTCCGCGCCCATGAGCATAGTGTAGAGAAGCTTTTCAATTCGAAGGTCAATATCGTAACGCCAGCTGAGATTACAGCGCTTCATGGCGACGAGCAAATCGAGAGCCTGACGGTTACTTTCAATCAAACGAACGAAACGCGGGATATTAATTGCGACGCGCTGATCGTCAATTTTGGATTTATCTCTTCACTGGGCCCTATTCTGGAGTGGGGACTGGACATTCAGAACGGTTCGATCGTTGTCGATACGCGAATGGAGACGAGCATACCGGGGATTTTTGCAGCGGGCGACATTACGACCTATCCCGGAAAATTAAAGCTGATTGCTGTCGGATTCGGTGAGGCTCCAACGGCCATCAACAACGCCAAAGTGTACTTGGACCCTAGCGCCAAGCTGTCTCCTGGACACAGCAGCAATATGAAACGTTAATCTATTTACACAAAAAAACAGTGAGATACCCATTCTATCTCACTGTTTCTCTCTTAAACCGCTAGTTCTCTTCCACAAACGCCGCTCCCTGCTCTATTGGCTGCCTACGAAGCATGGAACGGCTGGATACATAGACGCCCACAAGGACAAGCACTCCTCCCGCCAGCTGAACGCCGCGAATAGGCTCACCCAAAATATAATGTCCAGCCACAAGTGAGATGATCGGCGGAATATTCATAAACATGGCAGCCGTCCCTGGCCCTGTAGACGCAACACCGCGCGTCCATAACAGACCGGAGTACATCGTAATCGCCCCTAACAGCAGCAGCAAGCCCAAAGTAACCCCATTGAACGTCATTTCATTTCGTCCCAGAACTGCTTCTCCCGCAGCTAAAGGTGCCATCAGCATGATGCCGATTGGGCTTGCATACAGATTCATCGCGCGATTCGGCAGCGTACGAGCGAGCACCGGTGTGAACAGCATGCCAATGGTCATCCCTAGCATAGCAAGGAGCAGAAGGAGATCACCGAGCGACACTTGGAAGGAAGAAGCATCGTGCAAGCCGATAATGACGACAACCCCTGCAATGCCCAGCACGCCGCCAATGATCTTTTCCCCGGTCATTCGCACACCCAGAAACAGTCTCTCCAGCACGACCGCCACAAGCGGTGCAGCCGCATAAATCAATGAAGCGTTGGCAACCGAGGACAGCTGCAAGCCTAAGTAGTACAGGGGCTGTTGAATGAACAAATTGAATAGCGAGGATACAAACAGCAGCAGCCACTCCCTGCGCGTCGGCCACCGCAGCCCTCCTTTTCCGAATAGCAGCGTAAGCGTGAACAGAGACGTAATGATCATCCGGCAAAAGGATAAAAACACGGGCGAAAATGACTGCAGCAAATAGCCGCTGATCACGTAGCTGAAGCCCCAGAATACCGCAACGCCGCAAAGCCCGAGCATGACCCGGTCAAGCTTTACCATGCTTCCGCCCCCTTCAGCAGGCGTCCCTCCTTGATCACATGGTAAGCCCGGTCGATGTCCACTGATAGATCCCGGTCTGCAGCAAGAAACGGAATTTCGTCCCGAATCGCCCGATAGACGGCCCCCGTCCTCCTTCCAAGTCTCAAATCTCCCCGCAAATCGATTGCCTGAACAGCATGAAGCGCTTCAATCGCGATAATATACCGCAGCCGGTCAATGATCTCTCTCGTCTTTATCACGACATACGGCGCATTCGCCGCATGATCTTCGATATCGCCAGCCAACGAGTAATAGTCAGTCGATGCCGGGTTGATCAGATGACGGATTTCCGCATCCAGCGAGGTTATCGTCTTTTGCGCCGTGCAATAGCCGATTGAACGTTCCTCATCCGCTGTCAAAAACCGCGTCAAGCCGGTAAAAGCCGGCGTTCCCAGCTTGATTGTCCGGTAGCAGGCGCTTTTCGATAGATGATGGAGCGCACTGCCCAGCATTTCGAAGCCAAGTATCCAGCTGACCGGATCAAAGTTTGCACAGGAGATGATTTTCCGCTCCTCCAGAAGCACGCACGGATTATCCTCCGAGCTGTTCAAGTGGAGCTCCAGCTGCCCCTTGGCATAGCCCAAAGCATCATAGGCCGCCCCATGAATCTGGCAAGCATCACGGAAGCTGAGCGGGTCCTGAAGGCTCTCCGTACTTGCATTCTCCCACAAGCTGCTGCCAAGAAGCGCCGCTCTGACACGGTTGACGCTTCGCAGCTGCCCCGGATAGGGGCGTACCCGATGAACACCTTCCTCCAGCGGACTGATATTGCCGCGGATCGCTTCCAGCGACAATGCGTATACCACGTCAGCCGTTTCAAGCAGCGCTTGGCATTCCTGCAGCGCAAGCGCGCCGAGTCCGGCTGATAAAGCATTGGAGGAGACGATCGCTAAGCCGTCCTTGGGGCCAAGAGCGAGCGGTGCAAGTCCGGTCTGTCTGAGCGCTTCGTCAGCAGCCAGCCTTTTGCCCGACCACTCCACTTCGCCCTCCCCGATCATCGCAAGACCAATATGTGAAATGGTCGTAATGTCCGCAGCACCAACTGATCCGCGCAGCGGCAGCTTCGGATGAATCCCCTGATTTAGAAATTCCGCGTACCGCTCCGCAACTGCAGGCTCGATGCCGGAACGGCCGGGAAGCAATGTATTCAGTCTGGCCAGCATGACGGCCCTCGTCTCCGCAACCGATGCATAAGGCCCTACTCCTGCACTGTGGGAAAGAATCAAATTCCGATTGAACCGCTCAAAAAACGTCTTTCCAATTACTTTATCCTTATTCCAGCCGACACCGCGATTTAGCCCATAGATCGGAATATCCTGCTCTGCCAGCTCGAACACCAGCTTGCGCGAGGCCTCCAGCCGATGCCGGGCCGTTTCATCGATCCTTATGGCACGACCATTAACAGCCACCTCATACAACTGCTCCACAGTGAGCGATCTGCCGTCCAGCACGAGCGGATCACTCACTACCTCTACATGCTCAAGCATGGGCGGATGCAACCGATGCCGGTTCCTCCTCCAGCGCATACTTCAACAATTCAATGCCAAGCGCCTTCTCTACTTCCGGATATACGGTCGGGTCCTTTACGCTGGAGCTAAGGGGCAATAGCGATTTGTCGATGACAAAAACACCGATCCGCTGCCCCTTCTCGATATGGCCAACGCTGACGGGAAGGCCAGTGTCGAGATTGAAAGTTGTAATGACATCGGGAAAGGTGCTCACCCTCGTTCCTTCATGGTCCTCCACCGCCATATATTCATTCATAATGTGCAGCTTCAGCTTCTTCTTGCCTGTCCCTACTTCAATGGTGCCGATATCGAATGCTCCCGAATAGCTGACATCCTTCTTGGCTACCTTTCCTTTGCCGACGAACCTTCCGCCTGTCTTGCGGCGAATCGTCTTCAGCACCTGTTCCGGCCCTTCCGGCTCCGCTGCAATAATCGCCCGGCCAAGCTCTATCGCAATGGAGACACCGCCGAGAGCCGCATGCTCCTTCACATATTTCGCAGGCAACGGGTGACGTGCAGCGGCAATAAAACCGCCTGCCATATCGGATGCCGTACGAAGGATGTTCGACGTGCGCGCCGGCGTGCCTTTCACAGTAAGCTCAATATAGGAACCGAGCTCCGGCTTGCCCCCGGCAACGGCCTGAATCGTCTCGAAGTCTGTTCGGGAAGCAAGCCCAAGCGAGCCCATCTTTCCGGTGGGATGTGCCCGGATATCTCCCGTCGCATCAACGACAACTAATCCCAGTGCAGCTGCGGGAAGCCAGCCGTTAATCGAGCTCGACATACCGTTTTGCGGCGTCATGACGCCGACTATTTTACCGTCGTATTGTTCAATCAGCAGCTGGACCGCCCGCACATAATCCTTGCCAAGCATCTGCCAATCCGTACCTGCCGGAGCGCCGATCGCGGTACAAGTGATGATAATCGCGTCATCCGGCAGCTCCTCCGCCGATACCAGCTTGGGTCTTCCCAGCGCCACTGCCGCTCTGCCGATCTCTAGACCATGCTCTACCCATCCTCCGCCTCCGGATGCAAAAACCGAGCCGCCCTTAACGGCAGCTATAACGTCCTCTTTCGTTAATTCGCGCATGACAAGCCTCCTGAATGTATGATTAATATTACGAGAAATAGTGCAAGCACGGGACAAAAAGCACGCTGGAGCTGGGAAGCCCCGGCGTGCTCTTCTTTGCTGCTGTTCTTTCTGCTTAACCGACTGGCGCTGAAGCGAAGCTGTTCTGCGGACGCTTGAAGCCAAGCGTATCACGCAGCGTTCCCTCCGGATATTCCGTCCTGAACAAGCCCCGGCGCTGCAATTCCGGCACGACCAGATTGACAAAGTCATCAATTCCTGCCGGGAGATGCGGAAAACCGATAATAAATCCGTCAGCGGCTCCGTTCGTAAACCATTGCTCCAGCTCATCGGCAATCTGCTCTGGCGTTCCTGCAATTGCACGATTATTGATGCGCTTATAGAGCTGGCGGATGGTCAGCTGCGGCTCCGCCTCCAAAATCGTAATAATCCGCTTCAGCCCGCTTTTACTCTGATTAAAGCCTTCCAGCTCTGGGGTAAAAGGCAGCGGCTCATCCAGCGGGAAGCTGGAGATATCCCGGCCCAAATAGTGTGACAGCAAATCCAGCCCAAGCCGTTCCGGTGTCAGCTCCTCGACCTCCGCCAGCAGCGCCTTCGCCTCTTCATCCGTCGAAGCGATGACCGGCATGAAGAACGGCAATATTTTCAGCTCCTCCGGCTTGCGGCCGTATTTGGCCAATCGGCCTTTCAGGTCGCTGTACAAAGCCTGGCCTTCCTCCAGAGTCCCCTTCGGGGCAAATACCACTTCAGCCGTCGCTGCCGCTACTTCCTTCCCGGCTTCCGAAGCGCCCGCTTGAATGAGCACCGGATAGCCTTGCGGCGGACGACTGACGTTCAACGGGCCGCGAATGTTGAAGAACTTCCCTTTGAAGTCCACATTGTGCAGCTTATCTTTATCGGCAAATATGCCGCTTTCCTTGTCGAGCGTCAGCGCGTCGTCCTCCCAGCTGTCCCACAGCCCTTGCGTCGCGTCTACAAATTCACGGGCTCGTTCATAGCGGGTCTCGTGCTGCAGATGCTTCTCCTGACTAAAGTTGCGAGCCTCCTCGTCCGTCTGCGAAGTGACAATGTTCCACGCCGCGCGGCCGCCGCTTAGATGATCAAGCGAAGCCAGCTTGCGGGCAATATGATACGGCTCGTTGTAGGTAGTGGAGATTGTCGCTGCCAAGCCGATATGCTTTGTAGCGGCAGCGAGCGCCGACAGCAGCGTGAACGGCTCGGGACGAATGCTGTTGGCCTGAGCGATGCCAGACTCGAAGCGGTCCCAGACATACAGCTCATCGGCGTAGAAGAACATATCGAATTTCCCGCGCTCCGCTGTCTGCACAATCTCTTTGTAATGGTCAAAATTCAGCGATCCCGCTGCATTTGACTTCGGATGCCTCCAACTGGAGATATGCTCTCCCGTTGGAAAAAACATCATCGCTCCCAGCGACAGCTGGCGCTTCGTTTCACTCATTGGACTGTCTCCTCCTCTTCCTTCATTTCGTTATTGTAGACCGACAACAGCCGATCTTCGATGAGCTGGTCATTGTGAAGCCATTCATCCACGCGATCCCAATAAAAGGCCAAGTAGCCGCGAATCGACGCACTATCGGCGGATGCCTCCCGGTAGCTCCAAACGGCATTGCGGGCCGTCTGCCCGCCCGCATGAATCGACCAGTACGAGGCATACCCCTTGTATTGGCATAACGTTCGGGTATCAGTTGGCTGAAGCAGCTCCTGACGCACATCGTCAGGCGGAAAATAGACGGCCGGCGGACGATCCGCCTCCCGAAACAATACCGCCCGTGCACTATCAGCGATCGTCTCACCGCCAAACCGTACCTTGAGCCGTCCTCCGAATTGCTCGATTCGCAGATCTGAACCGCAGAACGGGCAATTATCAAGCTTGATAACGGTCCGTTTGCTGCCGGAATCTAGTGCGCGCGAGCTAGCGTTAGAGTTAGAGATATCGTTAGAGCCAGCGGAAGCGGCAGATGGTATTTGTTGAATCAGCCGCCGTCCTGTTTCTGATGGAATGGACATCCCTAACCCCCTTACGCGATGTGAAGCCGGATGCTGTCCAGCACCGAGCGTTCCGCCTTTGCAACAGCTTCAAGCTCGCCATCCACATAGATCTGCACGCGTTCGTTATAGAAGGAAAGCCTTCCTTCTATTGCCTTCGCTGCCGCAATGGGTTCGTTATAGCGCCAAATCAAATCCTTATGCTCCGTGCCTTCGATTTGAACGGAATGGTAGGCCGCTATTCCTTTGTAAGGGCAGCGGGTCGCCGTATCGGACGGAAGCAAATATTCACTGACCACATCCGATTCCGGCAAGTAATACCGGACAGGCTGGCCGGTTTCGAATGAGATGACCGGACTGCGGCTCTCTGCAACCGTGACGCCGTCCAGCTCTACCCGGATATGACGGGTCGAAGGCAAGAAGTCTATCCGTTTATACGGATCGCGCGGGTGAACGAACACCTCTTCCTCCTCCTCGAACCATTGATCCACTCTGTCCCAGTAGAAAGCGATATAGCCCTCCAAGCCTTTGCTCTCCGGGATCGCCTCGGGATAGCTCCAAACGGCATTCTCCGAGACGCGCCCTCCGGCTTGAATCGTCCAGTAGGCAGCATCGCCCTTCAGCGGGCAGTGAGTGCTATGATCAGTCGGTTCCAGCAGATCAAAGCGAACATCCTCCCGCGGGAAATAATAGACAGGCAGATGGCCGCGCTCATGCACGATAAGCGCCTTCACGCTTTCAGCCACCGTCTCGCCGCCAAAGCGGACGCGGATTTTGCGCGGTGTTGGTTGAATAAGTACGCGTACAGTACGGATTGCTGGTTTGTTTTCCAGAACTTGATCACTCATGAGAAACACTCCTTTTCGATTTGGAATCTCTTATTTTTGCTTAATAAGTCCTTTTTCCTCGAGCCAGGCTCTCGCTACGTCCACCGGTTTTTTCTTCCCGCTTTCGACCTCGTCGTTGAGCTTCTGCATCGTACTCTCCGAGATTTGTCCGCTTAGCTTATTCAACACCTCCTTTAGCTCCGGATGAGCTTTCAGCACCTCGCTTCGGATAAGCGGCGCAGCGTAGTAGGGTACGAAAACCCGCTTGTCGTCATCCAGAACAACCAGATCATTCGCCGCAATGCTTCCGTCCGTGGAATACACAAGGATAGCATCCGCCTCCTTTCGTTTAATCGTCTGCACTTGAAGCGAACGATCCGAGATGCCTTTCAGCTGCTTGAACTTAATGCCGTAAGCTTTTTTCGCCTGTACGTAACCGTCCGGGCGGGTCTCGCTCTCAACGAGCGGAACTGCGGTGAAGATAAGCTCGCCTGCATGCTCAGCAAGCTGCGTAATGTTGGTGATGCCGTACTGCTCCGACACTTCGCGGCGCACCGCGAGCGCGTATGTATTGTTGAAGCCAAGGGGCTCAAGCAGCGACAAATTCTCCTTCTCTTGCAATTGCTGCTTCACTTTGTCGTAGACGACCTGCGGGTCGTATTCCGGCTGCTGCTTTAGAATGTTAATAAGGGCGGTCCCGGTGTACTCTACGAACAGATCCACGTCGCCTTTCTTCGTGGCCTCCCAGAGCAGGTTGTTGTCCAGCTTGATCGTCTCCACCTTCAGGTCCGTATCATTCTCAACGAGCAGCTTCAGCACCTGCTGCAAAATGTCGGATTCCGTAAAGCCTTTCGTTGCGATCACAATTTTGGAGGAACCGGAGCCCGAACCTGAGCTGGAGCAAGCGGCGGTGACCGTCATTAAGGCAATTAGCAGCGACAGCAACGCAGTTTTATTTAGCACGCGTCTGAACTTTATCTTTTTCATAGTGCAGCTCTCCTCTTTTTGGGATTTGCTCTAAGACTGAAGGCTGGCTTCTTATCGCTTAAACCTTTGGGGGTCAGCCAGCGGTTCAGCTGCAGCAGCAAAATATTGATCAGAATGACGAGCAGCGACACCGGTATGGCACCTAGCATAATCGTCGGCGTATCCATCATGCTCATCCCGTTCGTAATGATGTCGCCAAGACCGCCTGCCGCGATATAGGTGGCGATAGTCGCCATACTGATCGTCTGGACGGCAACGAGCCGGACACCGGCCATAATGACGACTCTCGCGATCGGAAGCTGGACGATCCATAACAGCTGCCAGCGCGTCATGCCAAGACCTTTTCCCGCTTCGATCAGCGCCGGGTTCACGCCATTAATACCGACGTACGTGTTCTGCAAAATCGGCATGAGCGCGTACAGCGTTAATGCGAAGATAGCAGGCTTTGGGCCGATGCCGAGCAGCGGAATCATAAAGCCGAATAAAGCGAGACTCGGTATCGTCTGGATGACCGATACGGTTGTAATGACGGAGTTTGCGAGCCGCCGATGGGTCGAAAGGTAGATACCGAGCGGAATAGCGATCAAGCAAGCCAATATGACGGACACCAAAGACAAATAAATGTGCTCCTGCGTTTTTTGCAATAAAATCTCCCAGCTCGCCTGAAAGGTCGTCCATAGTTGATGCATGCGTTTCTCTCCTTTATTGAGATTAATAGCGGAGCGTCTTATCTTGTCTCAGCCCGGCCTGATGCCCGTCGATGAAACTTAGTTGCAGAGCGACTTTTCTATCGTCTGCTCCTAAATGCTGTAGGCGAGCGGGAACCTTTCCTGCCCCAGAAACTCCCTGACGAATTCATGTGCAGGCCTCTCCAGCAGCTCCTGCGGCGAGCCTTGCTGGACTACTTGCCCTCCTTTCAACAGGACGACGACATCGGCGATTTTAAGCGCTTCGTCAATGTCATGGGTGACGAATACGATCGTCTTCCGCACCTGTTCATTAAGCTTGATCAGCTCTTTCTGAAGCTGAACGCGGCTGATGGGATCAAGAGCACTGAACGGTTCGTCCATCAAAATGATCGATGGATTGGCGGCAAGCGCACGCGCTACGCCGATCCTTTGCTGCTGACCACCGCTCAGTTCATGAGGATAACGGCCGCGGTATTGCTCGGGCTCCAATCCGATCAGCTGCAGCAGCTCCGCCGTTCTTGCAACAAGCTGTCCCTTCTTCTCTCCCTTAAGCCGGGGAACGATCGAGATATTCTGCTCCACGGTCATGTGGGGGAACAACCCGATCTGCTGAATGACATAGCCGATGCTCCTTCGCAGCTCCACCGGATTGAGCTCTCCAATGTCCTGCTCCCCAAGCAGCACGCTTCCTGCTTCCGGCTCGATCAGCCGGTTGATCATCTTAAGCAGCGTCGTTTTGCCGCAGCCGGACGGACCGATAATCGTTACAATCTTCTCCTTCGGAATAACCAGATTGAAATTTTCAAGCACGTTTCCCGAACCATAATTTTTCGTCACCTGTAGAAACTCGACTGCTGCTTGGCTCATAAATCTCACTGCCTTTCATTATTAAATACAACTATACACATGCGCATAGTAGGTATACTGATAAAATAAAAAGGCCTTATTCTCCCGAAGGGAAAATAAGACCTCTTTTTGTCAAGTGAGTCTTAATATTTATTATATTGTGATAATTAATTCCTGTAACGCAATATTATATCGGATCGTTTTCTTTGTCAACATCAATTTTCAACTATTTCTATCGGAATTGGTAGACTACTAGAAAGCCGTGCTATATGTGGCTTTGGGTGACGGGAAATGCGTGCTAGAGAAGGTTGAAGCGCAAATAGTGTGGGTGACGCTCATGCGGAGGAAGTGTTGGATGCGGCTTGTGTCGCTTGTGCCGGCTTGAGCTTCTTTTTTTGCATCTAGCCCCCCTGCCCCATTCGGCAATTTCTCGAACAGAGCTAGTGTTTGTGTGCGTAAGACCCTCCGAGGATCTTGTGACGCTACATTTTACCTGATTGGAGGGCGTTAAGCCCCCCCAGGGTCTTATCAACCACAATCGAAGCCCAGAAGGCGTAATTTAGCGCGGCACTTTTGAGTTTAAGACCCTCTGAGGGTCTTAAAGCTTTGCTTTTTCCCTGATCGGAGGCCGTTAAGACCCTCATAGGGTCTTATGGCATTACTTTTCTCCTGATTGGAGGTCGTTAAGACCCTCGCAGGGTCTTAACGACCTCGATTTGGGCCCACGAGGCGCAATTTAGCGGGACACTTTCATGCTTAAGGCCCTCTGAGGGTCTTAAAGCATTGCTTTTTCCCTGATCGGAGGCCGTTAAGACCCCCTCAGGGTCTTAACAACCTCAATCTAAGCCCCAACCGCACAATATAACGGGGCACCTTTGCCCATAAAGCCCCTCAGAGGGTCTTATGGCGTTACTTCCCCCAGATCGGAGCACATTATGCCCCTCGCAAGCTCTTATTCACCGGCATCGAAGCCATGCCCGCATGCGCGCACAAAAAAAAGCCGCGCTATGCGCGGCTTCCCTTCTTTCATTACAGCCCGAGACGATGTCCCCGCTCAAGGCGTACAATTTGCTTCTCGCCTTTATCCGCCAGTTCCCGGAATTGGTCGATTGTATCCCGCATTTTCGGCAAAGCTTCCTGCTTATAGGCACTAATGGAATCCAATGCGGACAGCACATCCGTGAAGGCTTGCTTCAACGTATCGACGGAGATGCTGGCTTCCAGCGATTGCTTATGGATTGCAGCCCCTTGCGAGCTGAGCATTTTGGATGTATTCGCTATGAGTTCATTCGTCGTTTGATTCAGCATCTCAATCTTTTTCAGCACGATCTTCTGATTGTACAGCGCACCGGCTACCGTTACAGAAATTTTCAATGCCGATACGGTGACGTTTTTCGCCCGGTCCACGCCGCGAATCAGCTCTTTGTTATTCCGAATGACGACTTCGATCGCCATAATGCCTTGCTGGTTGACGACCAGCATCTGCTGCATATCCATCACCCGCTGACGCATCGGGAACAATACTTCTTCCGTAATGAAACGAATCTTCTCCGGATCTTCGCTGCGCAATTTTGCCGCTTCAATCTGGGTTTCAATCGATTCGTCCATCATGACCCCAAGCTGAATTTCCTTTTGCAGCTTTTTCGTCAAGTCCCGGAGCAGCTGCTGTTCAATTTCCAGCGTCGTGTTGTCATTCTTCAGCGTTGACTTCCCTTTATCAAGCGAGATAACGATATCCGCGATAATGCCATCCGCTTTTTGATACTTGAGGAAATAAGCGCGCAGCGGGTTGAACAGCTTGCCGAGAATTCCAGTCTTCGTGAAATCAATCGCGCTCGGGTCCAGATCCTTCAGTTGAATATGAAGCTCAGCCAAGCCTCGCGCGACCTGGCCTCCATCTTCTCCCGTCTTAGACAGATTGCCAACCGAGACTTGCAGCAAAGCATTTTTATCCGAGGATGTACGCATCGTATTCAAGCCAAAGGTATCAATCGATTTCAAAATATCCCGGCGCTTCTCCAACGACTCAATATCTAGCGCCATAATAGCTGCGACATTCGTATCAGCAGCTTCTTTGAGCTTTAACACTTCTTCTGGAACGGGCTTAACCTGCTCCTCAATTGCTGTTTTAATTTCCTCTTCACTTGGCAACTCCATTGTAAAAGACATCCTGCCATCCCCCATTCTAGTTATGCGTTACATTTGTACGTTGAATAGATTGCCGATTTTGTAGACGACATCATCGGTATCCGCGTTGATGCTTGCCGCTTCATTGATGCTCGAAATGTTTTGTAGCGCCTTAATATTGGCGTTATAACCAATGGTATAGATCGGCACTTTGTACGTCTCAATCAGTCCCTTAATATCCTTGAGCGAGTAGCCTTCATTCGTCTCCCCGTCACTTAGAACGAAGATAATCGGCTTCGTATTTGGATTGATAGCCAGCTCATCCTCCAGCATTTTCATCGCCACAACGATGCCGTCAAATGTAGCAGTTCCCCCGCTTGCTTGCAGACCGTTCACTGCCCCGACGAACATGGATTGCTGATTCGTATCGTACTTCGCAATAGGAAGATTGATCGTAACACTGCTCGAATAGGAAACAAGGCCTATGCTGTTGTCTTTGCCCAAATACTTCTGCCCTTTAATCAGCGACTCTTTCAGACGATTAAGCGGTTCGCCGTCCATACTGCCGGAGACATCGGTTACGAACACGGCCGTAATTGGCTTGCCGCCGTTTTTCTTCTCTTTCCACAGCTTCTGAGCGGAGGACAGCAGACTGCCGTTCGCCGTCGCAAGCTCCGACTGGTATTCATTAAGTTGGTTGAAGCCCTTAGTCTTGGCATCCGTCTGATACTTCTCCTGCTCAACGAACTCGGCAAACTTCTTAATAATATTCTGCTTCGTCTTCGATAAGTCGCCCAGGGCGTACAACGGACTGTCATGCCTTACGCCAAACGGCGTAAACACATAGCCGTTCTTCAAATCATCTGCGTTGAAAAAGGTCTGGTACTCCAGTACAAATCCGTCGAGCATGCCGGATTTCGCCGCATCCCGCATCTGGATTGTCGTGGACGCGATAAACGGGACGTTCGCTTGGAACTGCTCAAAGCCTTGAACGGCCTTCGCTCCCATCAAATCTTTACTGTCGAACGTATGAAGAGTCGTAATGAGAAAGTTCAATCCTGTAGAGCTGGCAAACGGATCCGTATAGCCCATGGAGAACTCATTGTTCGAGATGGCCTCCGTCACCGTTTTGACGTTCACCGCCCCATATTTATCAATTAACGCATCATATTTGACTTTGGAAATGACAATCCCCGGCACATTGCCGACCAGACGCTTGGAGACCATCTGCGTCTTCACTCCGCTTGCCTTGACCATTTCGCCCCACAGCTCATTGGAAGGAGTGAACGCATCCGGTACGTATTTGCCCGATTTAATAAAATCGGTCGCCGTCCCGGACGCGATATTCCGCAGCTTCACCGATACCTTTTTACCGTCAATCGTAATGTTCGCTTTGTTAAACTCCGTCGCGACATCAGTCAGCCACCCGTCGACGCCGGTACCGCCTTTTTCAATAGATGAGAAAATTTCAACATACTGGTCAGTCGTGTTATTCACCGTAATCGGAAACTTCGATATATCCGGAAGAGACTCCGCAATATCGGCCGGATTCAGGTCGATTTGCCCTTTAACGGGCGTATCGGTCGATACTGAAATATTGGAATAAAGCTTGTTTAACCGTTTGCCTGCATCCTCGGAGGCTACCTCCGATTTGGTTTTTCCCAGATTGGAAGTCAAGCTGACACCAACAAAAACAATTATGAAAACAACAATCAACATAATGCCGGATAGCAGAAAAAACTTGCTCTTTTTCATGCTGCACCTCACTGTTTATAAAATTTAGTTTGCTTAATCAACGAATCGATCTCCTGTATGCAAGGCATATTTTCGATATCCCCTGGCTCAAAGCTGTCCAGTCGGGATATTTCCAGCAACAGCTTATCCAGCTTCAATAAAATTTCCTCATTGGTGCCTATTGAGCTTTTTATGTAGGACAGATAATCGTTGTACACATCCACCTTCGCCTGAATCAATTCCCGTGAAAACGTTGCCGGTTTCTGGGTTAATACCCGCTTGAACTCCGCCTCGTCAAACAGCTGAAGCCTGCTCAGCATGCTGCGGATATTGAGATAAAACAGCTTCTCAACCTCATACGTCACGGAAGCGAATTTTTTGTAGCTGAGCTCGGATGCATCAAAACGCTGGTTCAGAACGTTCAGAAGCGTATCCTTTTTCTTCCGGATTCGATCCAGCTGCTCCAAGGAAACGTCAACATCCTCCTCAAGCACCTTAATCCGCTTATAGACGGTCAGCGCCTCCACGTAGTCCTCATGCGTAGCGACCTCCTTGACCGGTATTACGACCGGCTGCTTAAACAGTAAGGCATAACTGCCATAAATGATGACAAGCGCGCTTGCCAGCAGCAGCGTGACCCCAATCGCCGTCGAAAATGCCGTTCCGCCAATTGTGACTCCCAGTAAGCCGGGCGATAATACGTAAATATCCAGTGCCGCCACCGCAGCGATGATGACCAGCAGCTTGATATATTTGCTCGTCGACAAAACTTACACCTCCCCTGCCCCTACGGAATACACATTTTTCTCTACCCGTGTTATTCCTGCTAACGTGAAAAAAGAATAGAGCCAATCTGCCGTTCTTCATGCTAACACTATTCATTACGTTGCATTTCCGGAATCGGTTACAATCTTACCCCTCGTTACCCGCTTTCGTCCGGCCAAAACTTTTTTCATATAATGACACTTTAACATGAAATTTGTACCAATTGAACTAGATATGAAGATGTCCTGCTAAAAAAAATGAATAACGCTTGAAATTTAGGCGGCTGCTTGATGAAAACAAAAGAAGGACCGCTCGATTGCTCAAGCAGCCTGAAGCGGATTTTTTTCTATTATGCGCAAACCGGCCATCGAGCAGATTGCCCCACTGTCTAAAATTACCTCCGGTTTATCCCTTGCATCATCTGGCTTCATCCGGTATATAATAAGAATAAGAACATACATTCGCATATAGAAGGTGAGAATAGTGGAACGTACCATCATGCTGATCGACTGCCAGTCGTTTTATGCCTCTGTTGAAAAGGCGGCTCATCCCGAATATCAGGATGACCCGATCGTTGTGGCCGGTGATCCTTCCCGCCGCTCCGGCATCATTCTCGCCGCATGCCCGATCGCCAAAAGCTACGGCGTAGTCACGGCCGAGACGCTGGGTGAAGCGCTTGGCAAATGTCCCAATCTCGTCGTCGTCAAGCCCCGTATGCAGCTCTACATTGACGTGTCGCTGTTGATCACCAAAATTTTCGGCCAATACACCGATTTGGTGGAGCCCTTCTCCATCGACGAACAATTTCTCGACGTGACCGGTTCCATCGCTTACTACGGTTCGCCAGAGCAGATCGCCACCTTAATCCAGGCGAAAATTATGGTTTATACAGGTGTATGGGCCAGGGTCGGCATCGGTCCGAACAAGATGCTGGCGAAGATGGCGACGGATATTTGGGCGAAAAAAAATGACTCTGGCATTTTTACGCTTCGGGAGTCTGGCGTGCAGGAGCTGCTCTGGCCAATGCCGGTAGGGAAGCTTTTCGGCGTCGGCTCACGTATGACCGCCCATTTCCAGCGCATGGGCATCCATACGGTCGGCGATCTCGGCCGGATGCCGCTTCCAGAGCTGAAGCGCCGGCTGCATGCCCGCATGGGCAGAAACAGTGACATTCAGGCCGAGCTGTACTGGCAGACAGCCAACGGCATTGATCCTAGTCCGGTCAAGCCAGGTACCCATGACGCACAGCAAGCAGTCGGACATCAAATGACGCTGCCGCGCGACTATGCCAAGCCGCATGAGATCGATATCGTACTCCTCGAATTAAGCGAGGAGGTGTGCCGCCGAAGCCGGGCCAAGGGCTACATGGCGCATGTCGTTGCGGCTGGAGCGCAGGGCGCCGATTTCGACCACCCAACAGGCTTTTTCCGGCAGATGAAGGTGCCTGACCCGACGAATATTACGAAGGAAGTATTCGCCGCTGCGCGATCACTCTTTTACTCGCATTGGGATCGGCTCCCGGTCCGCAAGCTTGGCGTCACGCTGTCCAGCCTCGTACCGGATGATCAGTATCAGCTAACGCTGTTCGGCAATCGGGAAAAGGAACGGCGGCTGGAACGTACGACGGACTCAATTCGCAGCAAGTTCGGAACGACTTCAATCTTAAGAGCCTCTTCGCTGCTGGATGCCGCACAAGCCCGTGAACGCAGCCTCAAAATTGGAGGACATTATAAATGAGCAAAAAACTTGAAGGAAACGGTCGCTGGGAATCCAGCCGCATGATGCTGCCTGAGCATCGGGAGCAGTACCTGCAACGCCGCGCACCGCAGGACATCAAGCCGGTTCCTGTTCCAACGAAGGAAGAACTTGAGTTCATCCGCGACTTCGTGCTGCTGCCAATGATGCTGAGCATCGTCGAGAAAAACCTCAGAGATATTGAGTTGTCCTCCTATACGATGAAGCCGCTCTTTATTAGAGCCTCCTTCGCCGTCGTTAGGCTCATTGAGAATGATCTGGCCGCCGTGCGCAAAGAACTTCAAATGCGGAAGATCCAAGTATTTCAAGATGAGCTTGAAAGCGAGGGCGGTGCTATCCATTATCGGTTCGTCTGCCGCGGCTACGAGGATCGCTTCTCCATGATCCGCGAAGTAGCTCGCGCCCAAATCAGCATACGCATCGCGAAATATATCGCCAAAGTGTGCAACTGATAGCTGAAATGAACGCCTAAATTAGCTGACCCTCAGCAGACTGTTACAACTTTACATCGACATGCTCAGCAGCCAGTACCCCCAGCTCGATTCGCTCCAGTAGCAAGCCGTATTCCTCTGTCAGCTCGAACGAGGGCGGAATAGGCAGCTCGCGGAAGAAGGGCTCGGCATCCGCTGTGTCTCGAAACCAGTCACCCGGCTCCGGCGGCTCTACGGGCCAATCCGGCCATGCTGCCTCCAGCTCGGGACTGTACATCGGATGTGCCCCAGGAAGCAAACTTCCGGACTTCAGCCTCATTTCATAGGGCTCCTCAGGCGCCCCCTGCCTCGACCGTGTGAACAAGTGCGGAGCATAGTCGGCGCGTGAGCCAGAATGCGGCATGCTGCCGACAAACGAAAGAGCGCCAGCATGAATTCTCGGGATGCCAAAAAGCACGGCATACAATCGCTTGCCGAATTCGATTCTCTCGTGTATGTTGTCGAAACTCTCCAGCACAAGTCCGGCGAGCCGCAGTTCCCCTTCCGCCCGATAAGGAAGGAGGAGCGCGTTTAGCTGCAGCACAGGCTGCATGCCGAAGAACAGCGTATTGAGCACTTCCTTGCGGAAGTAAGGGTGCTGCACCACCCTTTTCTCAATATAATGCTGTTCATTGACGATCAGCGACGTTGTCAGAACAACCGGGTCCCGCTCCCTCCAGAAGCAATCCCAGACCGGTCTCATGAACCGGGATACGCCAAACGCTGGCAGCAAATGAAACAGCGAACGCCCCAGCTTCACACTCTGCTCATAAAGCAGCAGCTGCGGATATGCATCCTGAAAAATCAAGGCATTGGCGCGTTCCAGAAAAGCAAATACGGCTTCCCTCTGCTCATCCAGAAGCAGCCGGGGAAGCCATTCTCCCTGCAAATCCGTCATATTCCAGCCGCCATTGCGCGAAACAGCGTGTGCTAACAACGCCCAGTGCAGCTCCGGCATACGGGTGAAGAGTTCACCATAGGCCTCAGTCCGCGTTCGATTATTACGATTACGCTGTTTCGTTTCAGCATGAATATCAGCGACGAGCGTCTGCTCTGCCTCCGTACAGGTCTGGAACGGCAGAGCAGACGCTCGCGACAGTCTTGACCAATCGCCGACAAGCTCCGTGACGAGCTCCGGCCGCAACCGCAGAGGCTCAGCTGCCTCTGCCATCCGTTGCGATTCCGCACGCTCCTTCCGCCGGCTTACTACCATGCGCAGCGCAGCGAGCGGCAATCCGAGGAGCCGCTTAAGCCAGCGGGAACTATTATATATGGCAGGACTTGTTCGCTTATTGATTGCAGTTCACTCCCTCAGGCCATTCATATAAATTCCAGTATGGGGCAGCGGGACTGCAAACATGCATAGCATCTGTTATGTTTCTCCTTCGAAGATGTTATTTCAGGAAGAGCTCGATCTCATCATCGTGAAAACGATCAACTAAAATCTGCTCTCTAATCATCCTATCTTCTAGCGATTTTAATAAAGATAGAGAGTAAGTGAGTCTATACATCACAAATATTCCACGCTCAAGTTTCAGGCGATTTGTTGTAAACCGTTTTTGCTGATTTTGATCGATGTAACTAATGGTCAGATGGTCGTGATCAGCTTCCCCGAATACGATTTGGGGCTTTATCTTTTGAAAGCTGTAGTACTCGCTCGTTATCCCCAAATGATTAAAAAGCTGTTGAAGCGCATCTATATCGCTAATCTCATAAACAGGATTGTTTGCTGAAAAGACCGTTGTGAAAACCAGCTTTTTATATACCTTTATAAAGAAATAATTAATTGCTTTGCTTTCATCCGAAAAGATCATCGCATCCTCTTTTTCAGGAGTCGATTTTCTCTCGAAATTCATTTCAGAAAATTCCCATACGCCATTACTTCTTATCAATTGGTAAAAATTTTCATAATCACTTGTTTTCTCTTTAATCACATTGCCATCAATGATGATTTCCTTTTTTTGATCATGAAGGATTTTCAAAAGCTGTTGGGTATTCATTAGACCATTCCTTTCTATAAGGATGTAAGAAGATATTTACTCGTATTAATAAAAAAGCACCTGGCTTGTTTGGCAGCACGGAAGTGTCGATCAACCATGCCTACAAGAAAGGTGCGTATCTCTATGTTATAACAGCATTTTTTGTCTGACCAGTCTACATGCTATGAACTAGAGGGCAGTCTGACTTTCAATTATCGACTTCTATCAGCTTTATTGAAATATTCCATATAAGCAGTGAACATCTTTTTGGCCGAGATGCGGTATTTTTGTATTTGTACAGCGGCCTCAGCGTTGCCATCCTTGTCTTTATTCCCCGTGCCTGACGCTTGCGTCTTCTGGAGAAGAGATTGATTGATGTCAGTGGCGGCAGCTTTTCCTTCTATGACAGCGAGCCTTAGCTTATTATCGCCCACCAGCCATTCATCCAGCTTTTCCTTCTCAAGCAATGCGGTATCCTTAGTCAGATCAAGCAGAGCTTTAATAGCCTCGTCTAATTGGTTGTATAATACCTTGAATTGGGCTGCAACAAGTTGATCCATACCAGCGGCTTGGCCCTGCTTGGCAAGCAGTGTATCCAAAGCAATGGCATTTATCACGGTGTGAATAACTGAGGCCTCCACCTCGTGATTACTGCCCAGTGACTCCGCTGTTGTTTTAAGCCACGGGACAAGCTGCTCACTGAGCGCCTGAGAGTATTCATCCGTGAGCGGTGCTATCTCCTTATGAAGTGTTAGAATTTGCTGATGAAGCGCCTTACCTTTGGAATAATCATCATCGGCGTAGTTTTTCATCAGGTAATAGGTATCTGCTTCCCCATATAAGCTAATGAGCTCATTCAGCTTAGGCGTGAGCTCTGCTGCCAACGCATCCACCTTCTCGATGGGCGGCTCGCTTTTCGCCAACTCCTCAATTCCTTTTAATGGGTAGTTATTAATTTTCAAGAAGATGCCCGTATAGGCTACGGACTTGCCGATAACATCCAGCTCTTCGCCGGCGCCGAAGTTTCTAAAGTAAAAACTCGCCGTCTCATTCAGTTTGGACGCAGTGAACAGATCTAGCTCCATATAGGCGGAAAATTTCCTAGCCGCTGCAGTACTAGAATCAGCTTGCACAGCCGTATTCTTTTCTTGTTGTTGCGGCTCCTCTAAAGTGCTGCATGCAGCAAGCAGGAAGCACGTGATTAGCAAGGCAGTTAACATTTTCACAGGTATTAAGTCCTCCTCTAAGAAGCAGGCCAGCTTGGCCAGCTGCTGATGCCGTTATCGAATTTGATTGTACCGGCCGATCATATCCGACACACGCTTGTCGAAGTTTTCAATCAGTCCGATACGCTCGCCCGTAGTAACTCTGCCTGAACCAGCAGAGCTGCTCTCGCTTGGCTCAGTCTTCTCAAGGAACTGCACAATATTGGTGGCGGCACCTTTTACCCTGGCCATTGCATCCTCGAACATGCCGAGGAACGTAATACCTTCCTTTGCCAATTGTTCTTCATCCTTGGAATATGTCAGGAACTGTTCAATGTCAGCAGTTAACAAATCATACTTTTCTCTAAATTTAGATGCGTCATAGTCACCCAGATTGCTGTCATCTATCTCCGCTTCATAGAAGTCTTCCTGAATTTCTTTGGTCCTAATTACAACACTTCTAGCATAGTACCCGATCAGATATCCTTCTTCCTTCAATCTCTTCATTTGTTCCAGTTCATTTTTCTTTGTAACTTCAGACATTTCCAAGTAAAGTTTCTCACCAAGCTCGGTGTATTCTACATATAGAGTATGATATTTTTTGTGCAGCTCCTTGCCCTTCTCGAATTTATCTTGTAAAAATTCTTTGGAACGGTAGTAGGTGTCCATTTCATTCACGAGAGCATAAAACTCTTTTAACTTTGGCGCAAGCAGCTTCATCGTCTCATCCGCTGGACCAATTGATGGCTTCTTAGAAGCCATAGCTATCAGTTTATCTGCTTCGTCGAAAGAGCCTTGGACAATTGGGGTCAGTACGCTGCCGTCAAACTTGGCAGGATCAAAATTTTTCGGAAACTGCATCTCTTCTTCAAGACCAAAATTGCTAGTATAATGACTTTCAGCTAAAATCAGCCATCCTGACATATAATTAATTAGCTCTACATAAGCATTGGATTTAGCTAAATCCGTAGACGCTCCATTATTATTTGTTTGTGATGTTTTCTTTGTGGCATCCCCGACCACATTGCAGGCGCTGAGCAGAACGATTAGTACGACACTGATGGTAATAGACAACAGCTTCTTCAAAACAGAACTCTCCTTCATTTGTTTATATTTTCCACATAAACTCTATATCGGAATATTTGAATTGAATTTGTAGATTAATTTATATAGAAAACTTTGCGTTAATGATAAAATACCAGAGTTATCTTGTAGTTATATGGAATTTACTGTTGTGAAGAGATTCGAAAATTGCAAGAACACAAAAACAACAAAAAACAGGTTTATTATGGTGATGCATGACCATAATCGACCTGTTACATATATTTAAACCCGTTAATTAGGTTTAGCTATTAAGCTTTGTTTCATGAATATTATATATGTAGATAGTTTTTATAATGAATTCATTACCCGTATCAAAAAGACTGCCTAAGATCCAGTTTATATTTTCGATACACACTCTAGTTCTCTTGATGTATTACTTTCAACTCTTTTCCTTCACATAAATTATTGAGAGCTTCATATTCCCTTCCTGTTCAATTAAATTAAAATCTAATCGAGATATCGTTTCCATTTAAATAAATTTTAAAGCTGTTCAAAATCCTAGAGTGAAAATCTATAATTTCTACAATCGTTATATTAATCACAGCTTTATCTGTCTCACTTTTTTTCATTGACATATCGTATTCATTAAATGTTTTTTGCGATTGCTTCCTTATAACTAATTTTTTCATCTTCTTTATACTCATTATACGTCTCATGTATATATTCCGAGTACTCTTCATAACTATGAGCCATTTCACAAAAACCTCCAAAAATTTATTTTGTAGAACTAGGTATAACAGGCATTTCTCCATTATGAACAACTTCAATTTTAATATTAGGATACTTTATATCAAATTGTTGAATGATACTATTACAACTCCGCATGCATCTTTTTTTGAATTGGGGTCTCCTGATTAAAGTTTGTTCATGTAGGTCTTAAAGGAAGTATTCGTACTCCGTTTAGATTTCCATAAAACCGCAATTGATCGCAGCCTCTGCAATCGGAATACACGCAGCCATCGATAATAGCGCCTGCGTAATGGCCCCGTCCCACCAATATGCCGGCATTCACGACATTCGCGGCAACCCCCCACTACCGGAATCATCCCAACAGCATCCAGCGCGAGCTGCACGTAGTCCATGATTTTTCCAATGAACTAGAAAATTCAGTTTGTTTGAAGGTAGTGGAATATTACTATTAACCGTTTCCTAAGCAGTAAAGTAATGTTGAAAAATAAAAAGCGATAACTGGGCTACCAATTACCGCAAGCGATGATAGACAATTTTATGTGCTAAAATGTCATAATAATTTTATTTTCTACTATAGTTCTAAAATTAGAATAATTTCTCATCATATTAGTGCCGTATGCACTTACAGCCTCATTACCATTAATCATACTCTCATAATTTTCTTTAAATTCTTTTTTTATAGGCTCATCTAAACTTGCATAATACCTTTTGGTGGCTTCTTCAGCTAGTTTACGCGAACCATGAGTTAAAACAAAACTAATATCAACCACATATCCATTTGGGGGATAAAACCCACTCATAACAACTTTTTCAACAAAATCATCCAAATCGTTCATGCAGTTTTCTACAATAGGCAAAAACACGCTATCTAACCAACTAGCAAATTCTTCAACTGCCTGATTCCAATTTTCTTCATTTGCGATGTTCCAATACAGTTGACCACTTGGTACATTGCATTGACGAGTATTAATATGAAAAATTTTATCTTTTTGTTTTAATGGATTAATTGCACATTCACCATAAAATACTACATTTCTATCAGATATATTATTCCAACTTGTATAAAAAAACACTTTATAAACAAATTTTTTATCTTTTTTAGTCATCCAATGACCTGACTTAGAATATTTCCAACCACTGTCTGTATACTTTTTAGATATTAAACTACATACGTTATCAAATACTTCATTTGCTTTCATATCACACCTCAAATCTAATCCATTTAGAATACATTTATTTCAAACTCGATCTTTAAATCTTGCGTACTTTTACTAAAAAATTCCAATAATTTATTGCAATTTTCAGTTGGTTCATATCTAAACATTAAATCAAATATAAATCCATCTACTGACTTGGCATCTGGATAAAAATTATAGACTTGCCCACTTTCAATAAAAGATACATAAGCATTAATTTTGTCCTGCAATAAGGTTAAGTGTTCGAGCTCATTTTCCCAATCTAAGTGGTCTGCAATCATTAATGCTAATTTATTTTCACTTTCGCTTTTTCCAATTCCATCTATTTTATTTTTGTCTAATACTGACACTTGTATCTCACCTCATTTATTTATCAAAATAGGTTGTCCCATCAGGTCGAACAATTTGCACTCCTGTTCCACTAGGGATTACATATCCCTCTGTGAAATCTCCCTTTCCTTCGCCCACAACTGAGCCACCAGAATTCTTTAGTTCTGGGAATCCCTTATTTTGATTCGGAGTAAATGGAGCACTACCGGAACTTTTATATTCTTGAATTATAACATTGCCATGTGCATCAGTTGCAATTGCGTCAACCCTAATCTTAGTTCCATCATTTGTTACAATTGTTATTTCTTTTTGTGCATTTTCATATTTTTGTGAAAATTTAGCGAAACTTTCATCAGAAAATACTTCTCCCTGTTCTCGTAGAGATGCCCATTTTTCACTAGCTTCCTTCCATTTTAGTGGGTCTTTAGGTGTTTCGCCAGCTTTATATTTCCTTTTACAATATTCATCGTATTTTGTTTGCAACTTAGTATCTTTAAATTTACCATTAGAAGATAGCAAACCTTTACCTGTCGCTTCCGATCCCTTACTAACCATATCATCCGGTTCGACTCTCCGATTTCCTGAATACAAACCGTCCGCTAAATCTTGCTTTTGCTGTGCTCTTAACGCACTATCAACCTTCGAAACATTTCCATCAGCTATATCATCTAATTGAAATTTACTTGGTATAGGAGGTCCGCCAGCCGGAGCAAATTGTTTGCCCAAAGGAAGAGAGAACATATCCTTAAGTCCCCGCAGCTTGCTTCCAACTGCTTTGAATCCTTTTGAAATGAATGGACTCGCTTTTGAAAGAATGCCGGCGAACAACATACCTTTAAGGAACTCTTTACCTGCTTGCGCGCCGCTTGGCATTCGTCCTTCGTAAAGCTCTTCAAGTCCGTATCCAAAGGCGCCGTCCAATCCTCCGATAAAAGCATTTACACCGTGCTGTCCAATCTTACCAATGGCTTGTGTTGCGATTCCTCCAAACGGACCTAGCACTGCGCCGGTGACGGCCCCCACTAGTGCACCTTTCGCCGCATCCTTCAGGTACTCCCACGGACTGCTCATCTCCCCGCGGGCGATGTCCGATACGGCTCTTCCTGCAACGGCTACACCTGCACCAATTGCTGCACCAACAAGCGCCGCGCCAATTACGGCTCCGGCTCCAAAGGTTGCAACCGATACGGCTACAACAGCCACTACTGCTACAACCACAACGGCCGCTTTCAGCAGCTTGCCCCAACTAAATCCCTTTTTCTCCTTAGCCTCCGCTTGTTTGGCTGCTTCCTCAGCTGCTTTCTCGGCTGCAGCTTGTCCTTCGGTATCCACCATCGGCTCATCATTATAAGGCGAAAAGCTCGTCTGATCAGTACCTTCCGCACGAATGCTATTTGAACTCAGATGATACTCGCTCTCTATAATCAGCCCGTTCGGCAGCTGCCCTTTGCGTGC